>NZ_CP180550.1:2404366-3606549 GCF_047778085.1 Neptuniibacter sp. QD37_6 | reverse complement strand
TTGCGCAGGAACAGATTCCTGCATCGCTGGCTGAAATACCTCTTCACGAACAGGTTCAGTCATCGGCGCTGCCGCAGGCTCAGGCGCCGAAATAGGCGCAGCTGCAGGAGCAGGCTCAGGTACAAATGCAGGTTCTGCAGCAAATGCAGGCTGAGGAGCCGGAGCTGCAGGCATTGGACGACGCGTAAAGTTAGCAGCAGGACGTGGTCTTGGTGGTGCGCCACGGTTATTCGCCACTTCTAGAAGAACTTCTACAGAGATATCGCCAGTTACATCGCTAACGACCTGACGAATACGCGATAGGAACTTATCGTTTACCCAATCACGGACAAAACGGTTTGGCGCTACCAATACCAGCTGTTCAGCACTCTCAGGCGCAACCTGCAGTGGTCGAATCCAAGTGTTGTATTGCTGAGCCGGAAACTCTTCCTGAAGGCTGTGTAAACAACGCGCCCAAAGTTCCGTCGACATAGAGGGGAGACCCTTCTTCTATCCTGTAGTTATGATTATTAGTTCCGAATATAGGGACAAAGTAAAAATAGCACCTATATGAAGCACTAATTCTAACGATTAATTACCAACTTATCCACACAGCAAAGTGCTTTTTTTGGAACAATTTCAAAAAAAACCTAATCAAGGAAAGCTAGTAAATACGAGGGATACAAAAGAGTTACCCAACACATCCTCTCAGGTAAGCCACAACTAGCCAACTTATTATCCCCATAGTTACACACTGCTGGAAGGCCTATAAACAGGGTTAATAACTTAGTTATCCACAGAAAAGTGCTTTTTCTGACAAATCCCTTCATGAAAGCATTTAGCAAGCTACCTATACAAGCTGTTAACAGTTATAGAAGGCTTACCTACAAATGTGGCCTTTATTAAAGGTTTCCAATTTGGAAATACACTACCTATATAAGTCGATATTAAATGGAACCACCTGCTAGATAGGGTCCATGCACCGAAAAAAAGCAGAAATTAATGAAATAATTCCAATAAAGTTGAATAAATCCTAAAAAGAGATTGATCCAACCCCACAAATTCAATAGAATTCGCCCTCTATTTTTTGGCGTGGCACATTTCTGCCATGTTTTCATTCATCAAACGCGTTGGCAGGATTGACCGATGAAAAGAACATTTCAACCAAGCGTACTAAAGCGTAAGCGTACTCACGGCTTCCGTGCACGCATGGCTACTAAAGCTGGACGTCAGGTTATTAACCGTCGTCGCGCTAAAGGCCGTAAGCGCCTGTCTGCTTAATGACTGGCAAAACGGTCTGGTTTATTTGAATGACCGAATTCAGATTCCCCCGTCGGTTACGTTTGCTAACCGGCAGGGACTTTCAAAGTGTGTTTGACGACGTACAACTGAAAGTACCAGACCAGCCTATCCTTATACTTTCCCGCCCTAATGACCTCGGCCATCCTCGGCTAGGTTTTGTTATTTCCAAAAAAAATATCCGTCAGGCGGTGAAACGTAACCGTGTTCGTCGTATCATTCGCGAATCCTTTCGTTTGAACCAACATAATTTACCTGCAGTGGACATGATTATCCTTGCTCGTCAGGGCTTAGGAGAACTCGAAAACGAGGAAGTTCACAAGCTGATGAAGAAGTGCTGGTCCAGACTGAAAAATAAATCAAAAAAGTTAAAGTAAACTCGATTGGTCCTTAACCCATGGATTTTAAGCGTATAAGTATCATTGGCGCACTTTGCATGATCAGCTACTTAGTTGTCCTGCAATGGAACCAAGACTACGGTCAGCCAGCTGAAGCACAGCAGGCTACAACTTCTGTTTCTGCATACGATTCTCAGCCAGCCAACACAGATCTTCCTGCTGCTGAAGCTTCTAGCGATGTTCCTGGTGCAGCAACTCAAGCTGCAGGCACAGCGAAGCTAGTGACTGTAGCAACAGATGTTCTGAACGTAACTCTAGACACTAAAGGCGGCGACATTATTCAGGTCTCTCTACCTGAACATAAAGCAAGCCTAGGTTCTGAACTGCCATTCGTTCTGCTAGAGCAGACAACTAGCCGCGTCTATGTATCTCAAAGTGGTTTAATCGGCAGAAACGGTCCTGATGCTTCTGGCAACCGCCCAACTTACACAGTTTCTCAGAATGAATTTACTCTAGGTGATCAAGAGAAGATCAATGTTGATTTGAGCTTCACTGATGCTAGCGGCGTACAGATCACAAAGCGTTATACCTTCACTAAAGGTTCATATGAGATTGAGCTTAGCTTTATCGTAAATAACCAGTCATCTGATATTTGGTCTTCTCAGCTATTTGGCCAGATCAAACGTGACGGTAGCTCTGATCCGACAGAATCTACTGATATGGGTATGCAGTCTTACCTAGGTACAGTATTCTCTACTGAAGAGAATACTTACGAAAAGTATGACTTCGATGATATTGACGAAGAAAGCGCTACTCGTAAGAGTAAAGATGGCTGGATCGCAATGTCTCAGCACTACTTCCTAAGTGCTTGGATCCCTGCTAAAGGTGCTGAATACACTTACCAAGCGCGTAAGTCTAACGGCAACTACATTGTTGGTTTCCTATCTCCAGACTTCACTGTTTCGCCAAGCGAGAACAAAACCGTAACAGCGACATTCTACGCAGGCCCTAAAGATCAAGAGATCATGGAGCTTGCAGATGAAAACCTACCACTGACTGTAGACTATGGAGTTCTATGGTGGGTAGCGTCTCCGCTATACATGTTGCTGAAATGGGTTTACGACCTAGTAGGTAACTGGGGTCTAGCGATCATCGGTGTAACAGTTATCGTCAAAGCGCTTCTATTCCATCTGAACGCTAAAGCATTTAAGTCTATGGCTAAAATGCGTAAGTTCGGTCCAGAGATGGCGCGCCTGAAAGATCTTTACGGTGATGACCGCCAGAAGATGTCTCAGGAGATGATGAAGCTTTACCAGAAGGAAAAAATTAACCCTCTGGGCGGCTGTCTGCCAATCTTGGCTCAGATGCCGATCTTCATCGCTCTTTACTGGGTACTAATGGAATCTGTAGACCTACGTCACGCTGAGTTCCTATATCTAGCTGACCTTTCGGTTAAAGATCCTTACTTTATCCTGCCAATCATCATGGGCGCGAGTATGTTCATTCAGCAGATGCTGAACCCAACACCTCCAGACCCAATGCAGGCTAAGATCATGAAGATGCTACCGATCCTGTTCACATTCTTCTTCCTGTGGTTCCCTGCAGGTCTGACCCTATACTGGGTTGTGAACAACATCCTATCGATTGCACAGCAGTACGTGATCAATAAGCAGATCGAAAATGGTACGGATAAGTAACTCCGGACCTAACAAAAAAAAGCCGCTACTGAGTTAGCGGCTTTTTTGTATCTAGGCTTTATGTTCCCATCCCAGCAAAGTGGTAAACTTGCACTAAATTTATATTCGCTCGAGATTCATTATGACCCTGGCTAACAACGACACCATTACTGCTCAAGCAACTCCACCCGGTCGAGGTGGTGTAGGTATAGTGCGTATTTCAGGTCCATTGGCTAAAACGATTTCTGAAACTGTTTTAAAAACCGAGCTTAAACCTCGTTATGCATACTACGGCCCGTTTTTTGATCAAAACAATCAAGAGATTGATCAAGGCATCGCGTTGTATTTCCCAGGCCCAAATTCATTTACCGGTGAAGATGTCCTTGAACTACAAGGTCACGGCGGCCCAGTTATTGTCGATCTGCTACTAAAACGCGCAATTGAGCTAGGTGCAAGGCTAGCAAAACCGGGCGAATTCTCTGAGCGAGCATTCCTGAACGATAAACTCGATCTGGCTCAAGCCGAAGCAATTGCCGATCTGATTGATAGTTCCTCCGAACAAGCAGCACGCTGTGCGATTCGATCCCTACAAGGTGAATTCTCCAGCCGTATCCATGAGCTAGTTGAAGCACTCGTACAGCTACGAATCTACGTGGAAGCAGCAATCGACTTTCCAGAAGAAGAGATCGACTTCCTTGCCGATGGCAAAGTACTTGGTGACTTAAAAGAGGTATTAGGCAAAGTCGTCGCAGTACAGGCAGAAGCAAAGCAGGGCAGTCTTTTACGTGAAGGCATGAACGTAGTGATCGCAGGCCGTCCTAATGCGGGTAAATCGAGCCTACTCAACGCGTTAGCTGGTCGTGAAACTGCGATTGTTACCGACATTGCTGGGACTACGCGAGACGTTCTGCGCGAACATATCCATATTGATGGTATGCCACTGCATATCATCGATACAGCGGGCCTACGTGATGCCCCTGATGAAGTAGAACGTATAGGTATCAACCGCGCTTGGGAAGAGATCAACAAAGCCGATCGTGTTCTGCTGATGGTTGATAGTCAAAGTACAGAGACCGATGACCCTGAGCAAATCTGGCCTGAGTTCGTCCACCAGCTACCAGAATCAAGCCGTATAACGGTTATCCGCAACAAAGCTGACCTCAGTGGTGAAACTGTCAGCATTCGTGAAGCGCACGATCACACCACAATTACCTTGTCGGCAAAATCACAAACTGGTGTCGACCTGCTGCGAGATCATCTAAAAGAATCTATGGGCTTTAGCTCAACTACTGAAGGTGGCTTTATGGCACGCCGCCGCCATCTGGATGCGTTGGAACGTGCCCATGAGTTACTGGAAACCGGCCTCGATCAGCTAGAGATGAATGGAGCAGGGGAACTGCTCGCGGAAGATCTACGCCAAGCACAACAAGCACTCAATGAGATCACGGGTGAGTTCACACCTGATGATCTGCTTGGCCGCATCTTTAGCTCATTCTGTATTGGTAAGTAATCCACACTAACCAATACGTTTTGAACAAGGACGTTCAGCCATGCTTATTTCCCCACCTATTTATCGCTCCACTTTTCCTATCAGCTAGGACGCTCAGTCTAGTGCTAGCTCACAAAGTACCTATGTTTACCCAATAACATCATTTTCATTTACTTGTTGATTGGAACGCTTAATCAAACCTCTGCGAATATCCGAGTGACCGCCATTTTTACGGGTAAATTTGGCAGGACACTATCTAACCAGTGCAAAAACCTAACTCTTTGCATTTATTCAGAATCCTCAATATCTCAACAATTAGATCTAATGTTATTATCAGGTTTTCCACAGAAGCCTGTTAGTAGATAAAAAGCCTGTTTTTTGGATATCTTGTTTATATCATCGAGATAACTTAAATTTATCCTTTATAATCATATGGATAAATAATCAACAAGTGATTTAAAGGCTGATTATTATTTTTACAGCAACTGTCTTAAAATACTTACTCACAAAGCGTGTGCATAACCTGTATAACTAACCTAAGTTATCCTAAGGGTAAAGTTGTGAATAATTCCGTCTGTGGAAAAGACGCCTAGATATACACAAGTTACACGCCCCTTTTGCAGACAGTATATGCACGATAAACCAAGGCTTATCATTCCCACAATCTGCTGATTTATAAGGAAAATAATTGGTTATCACCAGAAAAAGGGCTCGCTATATATAATCATTAAAATAAAAAACATATATTCTTTCTCTTTTTTAATACTTATATATAAAGAAAAACAGAGCTGTATAAAAAACGATCATTTCTAAGTTGGTCAGGTAAGGGTATAATCAGCACCCATTTCAAATCGATCTCAGCACACTGATCGAAACTTATTTCATAGAGGTAATACAACGGTGGATTTTCCTACCCACTTTGACGTCATTGTTATCGGTGGTGGTCATGCAGGTACTGAAGCTGCGCTCGCGTCAGCAAGAACTGGAGCACAGACCTTATTACTAACCCATAACATCGAAACCTTAGGTCAAATGTCATGTAACCCTGCTATTGGGGGAATAGGGAAAAGCCATCTTGTAAAAGAGATTGATGCGCTAGATGGAGCTATGGCTCGTGCTACTGATAAAGGCGGTATTCAATTTCGAACGCTTAACTCACGTAAAGGCCCTGCAGTAAGAGCAACACGTGCACAAGCTGACCGTGTTCTTTACAAAGCAGCTGTTCGCTCAATTCTTGAGAACCAAGAAAACTTACAGATTTTCCAACAATCTGCTGATGATCTGATTATTGAAGGCGAGACAGTTGTCGGTGTTGTGACACAAACAGGTATCCGCTTTAAAGCAAAATCTGTTGTGTTAACCGCAGGTACCTTCCTTGGTGGTGTTATCCATATTGGCTTAGAAAACCACTCTGGTGGTCGAGCAGGGGATCCGCCATCTATCGCACTTGCTCATCGCTTACGTGAACTTCCTTTCCGTGTTGACCGCTTAAAAACGGGTACGCCGCCTCGTATTGATGCCCGTAGTGTTGATTTTAGTGTGATGCAGGAACAACCAGGTGATACACCTACGCCGGTTATGTCCTATATGGGCAAGTTGAGTGACCACCCTGAGCAGATCAGTTGCTATATCACTCATACCAATGAACGCACCCATGAAATTTTGAGAAACGGTCTTGATCGTTCGCCTATGTATACCGGTGTGATTGAGGGTGTGGGCCCACGTTACTGCCCATCTATCGAAGATAAGATCATGCGCTTTGCTGACAAAGATCAGCATCAGGTATTTGTGGAACCCGAAGGTCTGACAACCCATGAGTTATATCCAAATGGCATCTCTACTTCGTTGCCGTTTGATATTCAGTTAGCTGCTGTGCAATCGATCCGTGGTTTTGAAAACGCGCATATTGTTCGACCAGGTTATGCGATTGAGTACGATTACTTTAACCCGCAAGATCTAAAACATACCCTTGAAACCAAATATATGAACGGCCTGTACTTTGCCGGTCAGATTAATGGCACAACAGGTTATGAAGAGGCGGGTGCTCAAGGCTTGTTGGCCGGTGCCAATGCAGCACTGCGAGCATTAGATAAAGAGCAGTGGTATCCACGTCGTGATGAAGCCTACATCGGCGTATTGGTGGATGATCTGATTACCCTAGGTACATCTGAACCATATCGTATGTTCACAAGCCGAGCTGAATATCGCCTAATTCTGCGTGAAGACAACGCCGACCTACGTTTGACCGAAAAAGGTCGTGAACTTGGGCTGGTGGGTGATGAACGTTGGCAGGCATTCTGCGAAAAACGTGAAGCGATTGAGCTAGAGCAACAGCGCCTAAAATCTACCTGGATTCAGCCTAAGACACCTGAAGCCGATGAATTAGCACCAAAACTTAAAACGCCGCTGACACGTGAATACAATTTGGCAGATCTATTAAAACGCCCTGAACTGGTTTACGGCGATATCGCTCACCTTAAAGGTGAAGCTGTCTCTGATAGCCAAGTGGCGGAACAGGTTGAGATTCATAACAAATATGCGGGTTACATTGAGCGTCAGAAAGACGAAATAGCGCAGATGCGCCGTCAGGAAAATACGCCGCTACCAGAAAACTTTGATTATGACCAAGTAGGCGGCCTTTCCAACGAACTGAAAGCGAAATTAGAAGAGATTCGTCCAGAAACGATCTCGCAAGCCTCTCGTATTCAAGGTATGACCCCAGCTGCGATTTCGCTGTTATTGGTTTATCTAAAAAAACATCAATTGAGCAAAGCTAAAATTAAGGCCGATAACGCATGAATCAGGTAAGCCAAGAGATCTTGGAAGCAAAGCTAAACAAAGGTATCCAACAATTAGGTCTGGATATCAACGAGCAGCAAAAAGATCAGTTACTCCGTTACCTGAATTTGCTGATCAAATGGAACAAAGCTTATAACCTGACCGCGGTACGCGATCCGTTAGAGATGATCGATCGTCATCTGATCGATAGCTTGAGCGTAGTGCCTTACATCAAAGCTAATCGCCTTATCGATGTTGGCAGTGGCCCAGGTTTACCTGGTATCCCATTGGCGATCTGTCATCCAGAGTTGGATGTCACTACCTTGGACAGCAACGGCAAGAAAACCCGTTTTCAACTGCAGGCTAAAACTGAGTTAGGTCTTAACAACCTAACGGTGATCAACGAGCGTGTTGAAAACTGTAATTTTGAGCCTTTTGATCAGGTGATATCTCGCGCATTCGCCTCTTTGCAAGACATGATTAACTGGACACACCAACTTTGTCATCAAGAGGGTGTTTTTCTTGCAATGAAAGGTCTGTATCCTGAGGAAGAGTTATCAGCATTGCCTGATGGCTATGAACTTAAGACCTGTTACCCACTTGATGTACCGGGAACAGAAGGGGAAAGGCATCTGCTAGTTTTAGGGAGACGCTAGGCGTGGCAAAGATCCTAACGATCACAAACCAGAAAGGGGGCGTAGGTAAAACAACAACCTGCGTAAATCTGGCTGCTTCATTGGCTGCAACCAAAAAACGGGTATTGCTGGTGGATCTGGATCCGCAAGGCAATGCCAGCATGGGCAGTGGCGTTGATAAACACACTTTGGAGAATACGGTCTACGAAGTTCTGACCGACAAAGTGAATATCAAAGAGGCGATCCTTAAAGACACTGCGGCAGGTTTCGATATCATTGGTTCAAATGGTGATCTAACTGCTGCTGAAGTTGAGCTATTGCAGATTCCTCGTCGAGAATTTCGTCTGAAAATGGCGTTGATGGAAGTGGATGAGGATTATGACTACGTCTTGATCGATAATCCGCCATCGCTAAACCTACTAACAGTTAACGCATTAGCAGCATCAGCAGGCGTTATTATTCCAATGCAGTGCGAATATTACGCATTGGAAGGTATCTCGGCATTGATCGGCACGATCGATAAGATCAATGCCCGTCTAAACCCTAGTTTGAAGATTGAAGGTATCTTGCGGACCATGTTCGATCCGCGAATGAGCCTGACCAAAGACGTTTCTACGCATCTGGTAGAGTATTTTGGTGATAAAGTTTATCGCACCGTAATCCCGAGAAACGTCCGTTTAGCTGAGGCACCAAGCCATGGATTGCCGGCACTACTTTACGATAAAAACTCCCGAGGGGCCGTTGCTTACTTAGCTTTGGCGGGTGAGTTGATTCGTCGTACCAAACTTGAAGAAAAAGAACAGTCACAGGAAGCATAATCAATGGCTAAAAAGCGTGGGCTTGGCAAAGGTCTGGATGCTCTATTGTCCAGCGTTACTGATGTAGAAGAACAGGTATCCGTTCAAAGCGCTGAATCTATAGATGGTTATCAGTTGCTTCCTGTCAGTGTGATTCAACGTGGACGTTATCAACCACGTCGCGATATTGAGCCTCAAGCTTTGGAAGAACTTTCCAACTCTATTCGTGCCCAAGGCGTGATGCAGCCGATTGTGGTACGTCCGGTTGATTCTGATCGCTATGAAATTATCGCAGGTGAACGCCGTTGGCGTGCCACTCAGATGGCTGACCTATCTGAGATCCCTGCAATCGTGAAAGATGTTCCGGATGAAGCGGCCATTGCTATGGCACTTATCGAGAATATCCAGCGTGAAAACCTAAATCCGATCGAAGAAGCGATCTCTCTTCAGCGACTGCAAGACGAATTTGAACTGACTCAGCAGGAAGTGGCTGATGCAGTAGGTAAATCGCGTTCTGCGGTAACCAATTTACTTCGCCTGATGAAACTGACTGACGAAGTGAAGAAAATGCTTGAGTACGGCGACTTAGAAATGGGTCATGCGCGGGCATTGTTGGCACTAGAACCTGAGCAACAGCTAATTGCCGCACAGGAAGTATCAGGCCAAGGTCTATCTGTTCGCCAAGCGGAAGCGTTAGTGAAAAAGCTTCAAGACGGTGGTTCTAAAACGGAAGAAAAACCAAAAGCAGAACCTAACCCTCGCCTAGGTGAATTGGCTGGTGAGTTGTCTATGCGCTTCGCAACTAAGGTGGCGATTAGTGAAAATGCCAAAGGAAAAGGCAAAATCACCATCAGTTACGATGATGCTGAATCTTTAAACAGTATTTTGAAATTATTGAAATAAGTAGCGTTGAATTACTACTTTGGCACTGAAGTTAAGGTGACTCAGAGCAAGGGTTGCTACGACATTAGTGCAAATGGGTAAACTGCCTGTTGTTTCGGAGACCCTAAGCTCATATAATCGGCTCGCATTTTAGGGTGCGTGCGCTTAAATGGGGCGTAGAGTCAGAACAGAATTTAAGTAAGGTTGCGTTGGAATGTCAGTGGGCAAGGGGAACCTCAAGCAGGGAGCCCATAGTCGTAAAACACGCGGTCGTATATTTAGAATTTTTCTGATTCAAGCAGTCATATGTTTGTTACTTTGCGCTGGTTTACTACTAGTGAACTTAGAAACTGCATATTCGGCACTGCTAGGTGGAGTTTTATACCTTCTACCTACCCTCTATTTCGCTGATCGAGCATTGAGATTTAGTGCAGGTCAGAGTGCTAAGCAAGCGTTAGCCGAAATGTATGTGAGCCAAATATGGAAAATGGCTTTAAGTGCGGTAGGTTTTGCTGCCGTATTTATCCTGATTCAGCCCCTGAATCCATTTTCCTTATTTGGCACGTTCATTCTGATGCAGATCTTAGGTTGGATTGGTCAGATGAACCTGAATACAAGATTCCTGAAACTTTGAACGAGAGAAACTGAGAATGGCTAGTAGCGACACAGTAACATCCTCAGAGTATATATCCCACCACTTGACGAATCTGACGTTCGGCTATCATGAAGCTTCGGATAGCTGGCGCTTCGTAGATACTGCAAACGGTATCATGCCTGGCGATTTCGGATTTTGGGCAATCCATGTGGATACTATGCTTTGGTCTGTTGGCTTGGGTATTTTCTTCCTTTGGTTGTTCCGTAGCGTAGCGAAAAAAGTTACGTCCGGTGTACCTGGAAGCACCCAGAACTTTATCGAAACAATCATTGAGTTTGTTGACGATAACGTAAAAGGTATTTTTCACCATAAAAACCCTGTTATTGCGCCTTTATCGCTAACGATTTTCGTCTGGATCTTCCTGATGAACCTTATGGACCTTGTGCCAATTGATTGGGTTCCATATATCGCTGCTCAAATGGGCGTTGGCTACATGAAAATTGTACCGACGACCGATCCGAATGCGACTTTGGGTATGGCATTCAGCGTATTTTTCTTGATCGTTTATTACAGCATCAAAGAAAAAGGCGTATCTGGCTTCCTAGCTGAGCTGTCTCTACAGCCAATGGGTAAGTGGATGATTCCTTTCAACTTGTTCCTTGAAATCGTAGGTCTTCTGGCTAAGCCAATCTCTTTGGCACTACGTCTATTCGGTAACATGTATGCGGGTGAAATGATCTTTATTTTGATTGCTCTGCTTCCATTCTGGGCGCAGTGGGTACTGTCTGTGCCATGGGCAATCTTCCATATTCTAGTAATTACTTTGCAGGCATTTATCTTCATGGTACTAACTATCGTATACCTTGCGATGGCACATGATGATCACTAATAAGTAATTCATGAACTGAAGTACTGTTTTAACCTGATTTAACAATATTTAAACTTTAACTTTTAAACTTAAATGTGGAGAAAAACTGATGGAAATGGCTAACGCTTTAGTATTCCTGGCTGCTGCGGTTCTAATGGGCCTTGCTGCTATTGGTGCTGCTGTAGGTATCGGTAACCTAGGTGGTAAATTCTTGGAAGGTGCTGCACGTCAACCTGAACTAGTACCACTACTACGTTCTCAGTTCTTCATCGTAATGGGTCTTGTTGATGCGGTACCTATGATCGGTGTAGGTCTGGGCATGTACCTGATGTTCGCTGTTGCATAAGTAGCCACTCGTAAAAGCAACGATTATCGAGTTCTACTTAATTAACAACCGCGAGAGGTAATGGCGTGAATATCAATATCACCATCATTGGCCAGGCAATCGCATTCTTTATCTTTGTTGTTTTCTGCATGAAGTACGTGTGGCCGCCAATTACGGCTGCCCTAGCAGAGCGCAAAAAGAAGATTGCTGAAGGTCTGGACGCTGCTGAACGCGCTGCGCGTGACTTGCAGTTGGCTCAAGAAAAAGCCACTGAAAATATGCGTAAGGGCAAAGAAGAAGCAGCCGCCATCATTGAACAGGCCAACAAGCGGGCTAACCAGATTATCGAAGAAGCTAAAGACAAGGCTCTAGAAGAAGCTAACCGTGTTAAAGCGGCTAAAGAAGCTGAACTAGAGCAAGAAGTTAACCAAGCACGTGAAACTTTGCGCGCTCAGGTAGCTACACTTGCATTGGCTGGTGCTGAGAAAGTACTAGAAGCTTCTATTGATGAGAAGGCACACGCGCAGCTTGTTGAAAAACTGGCCGCTGAGCTTTAAAGCGAGGTTTAACGATGGCTGAAGTCAACACTGTCGCTCGGCCTTATACCAAAGCTGCTTTTGAGTACGCGATGGATAAGGGTAACCTCGATCAGTGGTCCGCTACGCTAGCTCTGGCTGCTGCTGCAGCAGAAGACGAAAACGTAGTGCGTGTACTGGGTAACCCAGCACTGACAGATACGCAGAAAGCTGATCTGATGATCAATATCTGCGAAGAAGCAGATGACGCGGGTAAGAATTTTCTTAAGCTTTTAGCTGAGAACAAACGCCTAGAGATACTGCCTGAAATCAGCGCTCAGTTTAATAAACTGAAAGCCGATCAGGAAAAGTCACTAGATATCGAAGTGATTACGGCGTTTGAACTGCAGGATGAGCAGCAAGAAAAACTTGCTCAGGCACTGAAAACTAAACTAGGTCGCGATGTGGCACTAACCTCTCAGGTAGATAAGTCTATTTTGGGTGGTGTAGTAGTTCGCACTGACGACTTGGTGATCGACGGCTCTGTTCGCGCGCGACTCGCGAAGTTGGCCGAAGCGATGAATTCCTAGGGGAATAAAAGCATGCAGCAACTGAATCCTTCTGAGATCAGTGAGATTCTCAAGAAGCGCATCGAAAATCTTGATGTGACTTCAGAAGCCCGAAATGAGGGCACTGTAGTGAGCGTTTCCGATGGTATCATTACGATCCACGGTCTTGCTGACGTTATGTACGGGGAAATGATTGAATTCCCTGGCGGTATCTATGGTATGGCGCTTAACCTTGAGCGCGACTCCGTTGGTGCTGTAGTACTGGGTGACTACCAGGATCTAGTAGAAGGTGCTACTGCACGTTGTACTGGCCGTATCTTGGAAGTACCAATTGGTCCGGAACTGCAGGGTCGTGTAGTAGACGCTCTGGGTAACCCGATCGATGGTAAAGGCCCTGTAGAAACTAAATTAACTGACGCTGTTGAAAAGGTTGCACCTGGTGTAATCGAGCGTCAGGGCGTAGATCAGCCTGTACAGACTGGTCTTAAAGCGATCGACTCAATGGTTCCAATCGGTCGTGGTCAGCGTGAGTTGATCATCGGTGACCGTCAGATTGGTAAATCTGCGATTGCTATCGACGCTATCATCAATCAGAAAGGTACAGGCGTTAAATGTATCTACGTTGCAGTAGGCCAGAAACAGTCTACTATCGCTAACGTTGTACGTAAGCTTGAAGAGCACGGCGCAATGGATCACACGATCGTTGTTGCTGCTGGTGCCGCTGATCCTGCAGCAATGCAGTTCTTGGCTCCGTATTCTGGTTGTACAATGGGTGAATACTTCCGTGACCGCGGTGAAGACGCTCTGATCATCTATGATGATCTAACTAAGCAAGCTTGGGCTTATCGTCAGATTTCCCTATTGCTACGTCGTCCACCAGGTCGTGAAGCATACCCAGGTGACGTATTCTACTTGCACTCTCGTCTACTTGAGCGTGCTGCGCGTGTAAACGCTGACTACGTTGAGAAGTTTACAAACGGTGAAGTTAAGGGCCAGACTGGTTCCCTAACATCTCTGCCTGTAATCGAAACTCAAGGTGGTGACGTATCCGCATTCGTACCAACAAACGTAATCTCCATCACTGACGGTCAGATCTTCCTAGAAACTGACTTGTTCAACTCGGGTGTACGTCCAGCAATCAACGCTGGTCTATCCGTATCCCGTGTAGGTGGTGCAGCTCAAACTAAGATCATCAAGAAATTAGGTGGCGGTGTTCGTCTAGCACTTGCACAGTACCGTGAACTTGCAGCATTTGCTCAGTTCGCTTCTGACCTTGATGACGCTACTCGTGCACAACTTGAGCACGGTCAGTCTGTAACTGAGCTGATGAAGCAGAAACAGTACTCTCCAATGTCTATCGCTGACATGGGTCTTAGCCTGTACGCTGCTAACGAAGGTTACCTACAAGGTGTAGCACTTGATAAAGTACTGGACTTCGAAGCAGCTTTGATTGCGTTCTTCAACAGCGAATACGCTGATCTGATGAACGACATCAACGCAACTGGCAACTACTCTGATGAGATTGCTGCTCAGTTCAAGGCTGGTATCGAGAAGTTCAAGTCTACACAAGCTTGGTAAGAACTCGTTTTGAGTGATCGATCTGCATGCTAGTCATGCAGATCTAACACAAAGCTAAATAGGCGGAACTATGGCAGTCGGAAAAGAGATTAAGACAAAAATTGCGAGTGTGCAGAGCACTAAGAAGATTACCAGCGCTATGGAAATGGTTGCTGCTTCTAAGATGCGTAAAGCACAGGATCGCATGGAGTCTTCTCGCCCGTACGCGCGGAGTATCCGTGGTGTAATTCAGCACCTGGCCAAGTCCAACCCTGAGTACAGACACTTGTACATGCAGGAGCGTGAGACTAAGCGAGTTGGTTTTGTTGTTGTAGCAACCGACCGTGGCCTGTGTGGTGGTTTGAACGTGAATGCGTTCAAAGCAGCTGTTAAAAGCATGAAAGAGTTCCATGATCAGGGCATCGAGATTGATGTCTGTGCACTGGGCAGCAAAGCACAGTCGTTCTTTAAGAACTACGGTGGCAATGTTGTGGCAGCGAAAACTCACCTAGGTGATGCGCCAGAAGTGGCGGATCTGATCGGTGCAGTTAAGGTCATGCTAGATGCTTATGACGAAGGCAAACTGGATAAACTGTTTATCGTATCTAACGACTTTGTTAATACGATGACCCAGCAGCCTGCAGTCAATCAGGTGCTTCCACTGAAGGCGGAAGACGACGAAGAAAAGCTTAACCATCATTGGGATTACCTATATGAACCAGATGCAAAAGAGCTGTTAAACAGCTTACTGGTTCGTTACGTTGAGTCCTTGGTCTATCAGGCCGTGGTTGAGAACAATGCCTGTGAGCAGGCAGCACGAATGCTAGCGATGAAGAACGCAACAGACAACGCTGGTGATATGATTGGTGAGCTTGAAATGATTTATAACAAAGCTCGTCAAGCCGCGATTACTCAGGAAATTTCTGAGATCGTTGGTGGTGCTGCAGCTGTTTAATACAGGTCACAGGTTAAATTATTAGAGGATCCGAACATGAGTAGCGGAACTATTGTTCAGATTATCGGTGCGGTAGTAGACGTGGAATTCCCACGTGATTCTGTACCGAAGGTATACGACGCGCTGACCGTAACTAAAAACGGTTTGACGCTGGAAGTTCAGCAGCAGCTGGGCGACGGTGTTGTTCGTGCGATCGCAATGGGCCAGACTGAAGGTGTAAGCCGTGGTCAGGAAGTTGCGAACACTGGTGCGCCAGTATCTGTGCCAGTTGGTACAGCTACACTGGGTCGTATCATGGACGTACTGGGTAACCCAATTGATGAATGTGGCGAAATCGGTGAAGAAGAGCGTATGCCTATTCACCGTAAAGCGCCTTCTTACGACGAGCAGTCTGCGTCTAACGAACTACTAGAAACTGGTATCAAGGTAATCGACCTTGTATGTCCGTTCGCTAAGGGTGGTAAAGTTGGTCTGTTCGGTGGTGCGGGTGTAGGTAAAACCGTAAACATGATGGAGCTGATCCGTAACATCGCGATCGAGCACTCAGGTTTCTCCGTATTTGCCGGTGTAGGTGAGCGTACTCGTGAGGGTAACGACTTCTACTACGAGATGAAAGAATCCAACGTATTGGATAAAGTATCTCTAGTATACGGTCAGATGAATGAGCCTCCAGGTAACCGTCTACGTGTAGCGTTGACTGGCCTGACTATGGCTGAGAAATTCCGTGACGAAGGTCGTGACGTACTGTTGTTCGTAGACAACATCTACCGTTACACGCTAGCGGGTACTGAGGTATCAGCACTGCTAGGTCGTATGCCTTCTGCGGTAGGTTACCAGCCAACTCTAGCGGAAGAGATGGGCGTTCTTCAGGAACGTATCACTTCTACTAAGACTGGTTCTATCACGTCTATCCAAGCGGTATACGTACCTGCGGATGACTTGACTGACCCATCTCCAGCGACAACCTTCTCTCACCTTGATGCTACAGTAGTACTGTCTCGTCAAATTGCAGAGCTAGGTATCTACCCTGCGGTAGATCCACTGGATTCGACTTCTCGTCAGCTAGACCCACTAGTAATCGGTCAAGAACACTACGAAATCGCTCGTAACGTTCAGGGTGTACTACAGCGCTATAAAGAGCTGAAAGACATCATCGCGATCCTGGGTATGGACGAACTGTCTGAAGAAGATAAGTCTCTGGTAGCACGTGCTCGTAAGATGCAACGTTTCCTATCTCAGCCTTTCTTCGTAGCTGAAGTATTCACCGGTGCTCCTGGTAAATACGTGCCACTGAAAGAAACTATCAGCGGCTTTAAAGGCATCCTGGAAGGCCAGTACGACGATCTGCCAGAGCAGGCGTTCTACATGGTCGGTGGTATCGACGAAGCGATCGAGAAAGCTAAAGGCATGTAATTGCCTTTAGCTAACCTTTACGAGGTATAAATATGGCTATGACTGTTCATTGCGACATCGTAAGTGCTGAAGAAGAACTCTTCTCTGGCCTAATCGAATTCGTATCCGTAACAGGTAGCCTGGGTGATCTGGGTGTATATCCAGGTCACGCTCCGCTTCTGACGGAACTAAAACCAGGCCCTGTCGAGCTACGCAAACAGGGTGGCGAACAGGATATCTTCTACGTATCCGGTGGCTTTATTGAAATTCAGCCTCATAAGGTAACTGTACTTGCAGACACTGCGCTGCATGCTGCGGACCTTAATGAAGCTAAAGCTCAAGAAGCACAGAAACATGCTGAACAGGCGATGTCTGACAAAACTGCAGAGTTCGAATACTCTAAAGCAGCGAGTCAGCTGGCTGAAGCTGCAGCTCAGCTTCGTACCCTACAGCAGATTCGTAAGAAACTGGGTCGTTAAGACTCGCTCCTTACAAATCATTAGTTCTAAAAGGCAGCCTTCGGGTTGCCTTTTTTGTTTCTGCTTGGGGGAAACAAAAAAAGTTCTCAATGTTTGTTATTTGCAAGGGTACAGCTATGGAGTTAACCCATTTCATAGGGCACCTTTTAACATTACGCATTTGAAAAAACGCACAGCTTACAGGTGCCAGCCTTAACCAGATGCCAATTTTTTTAAATTAAGTGTTGACCCATTTTCAGATGTCTGTAGAATTCGCCGTCCTTGCTTAGGGAGGCCGCTTTTTAAGGGGCTGCAGAGCTGAGTGAGGTGCTTGGTAAGTGGTTGAAAACATTGGTTTTTAAGATTGCTTACGGAGTAGGATTCAAAGTCCGGTTGCTGAGTAAAAACTTTTTACAAAATTGCAAAATAAACGGTTGACTTTGAATGAGCGCGCAGTAGAATATGCGCCTCGCTTGAGACGAACAGCACGTGGTGTTGAGCGTCAAAAAAGCAACGCTCTTTAACAATTTGATCAGATAATTCGTGTGGGCGCTTGTTGAGAAGAAGCAAACTTTTTCTAGACAAGCAACCAAGTGAATTCATTTAAAGCGATTTACAAAGGTTTAACGTTCTTAAGAATGTTATCCGGTTGTTTAGTACTAGAGCCCGTTACCACATTCCTGGTAACACAAATGATTTAAACTGAAGAGTTTGATCATGGCTCAGATTGAACGCTGGCGGCAGGCCTAACACATGCAAGTCGAACGGTAACATGACTAGCTTGCTAGTTGATGACGAGTGGCGGACGGGTGAGTAACGCGTAGGAATCTACCCAGTAGCGGGGGATAAGCCAGAGAAATTTGGTCTAATACCGCATACGCCCTACGGGGGAAAGCAGGGGATCTTCGGACCTTGCACTATTGGATGAGCCTGCGTGAGATTAGCTAGTTGGTGAGGTAATGGCTCACCAAGGCGACGATCTCTAGCTGGTCTGAGAGGATGATCAGCCACACTGGAACTGAGACACGGTCCAGACTCCTACGGGAGGCAGCAGTGGGGAATATTGCACAATGGGCGCAAGCCTGATGCAGCCATGCCGCGTGTGTGAAGAAGGCCCTAGGGTTGTAAAGCACTTTCAGCAGTGAGGAAAGGTTAGTAGTTAATACCTGCTAGCTGTGACGTTAACTGCAGAAGAAGCACCGGCTAACTCCGTGCCAGCAGCCGCGGTAATACGGAGGGTGCGAGCGTTAATCGGAATTACTGGGCGTAAAGCGCGCGTAGGTGGATTGGTCAGTCAGATGTGAAAGCCCAGGGCTCAACCTTGGAACTGCACCTGATACTGCCAATCTAGAGTACGGTAGAGGGTAGTGGAATTTCCTGTGTAGCGGTGAAATGCGTAGATATAGGAAGGAACACCAGTGGCGAAGGCGACTACCTGGACCGATACTGACACTGAGGTGCGAAAGCGTGGGGAGCAAACAGGATTAGATACCCTGGTAGTCCACGCCGTAAACGATGTCTACTAGCCGTTGGGAGACTTGATCTTTTAGTGGCGCAGCTAACGCGATAAGTAGACCGCCTGGGGAGTACGGCCGCAAGGTTAAAACTCAAATGAATTGACGGGGGCCCGCACAAGCGGTGGAGCATGTGGTTTAATTCGACGCAACGCGAAGAACCTTACCAACTCTTGACATCCAGAGAAGTTACTAGAGATAGTTTCGTGCCTTCGGGAACTCTGAGACAGGTGCTGCATGGCTGTCGTCAGCTCGTGTTGTGAAATGTTGGGTTAAGTCCCGTAACGAGCGCAACCCTTGTCCTTATTTGCCAGCACTTCGGGTGGGAACTCTAAGGAGACTGCCGGTGACAAACCGGAGGAAGGTGGGGACGACGTCAAGTCATCATGGCCCTTACGAGTTGGGCTACACACGTGCTACAATGGCCGGTACAGAGGGCCGCGAACCTGCGAGGGTAAGCTAATCTCAGAAAACCGGTCGTAGTCCGGATTGGAGTCTGCAACTCGACTCCATGAAGTCGGAATCGCTAGTAATCGCGAATCAGAATGTCGCGGTGAATACGTTCCCGGGCCTTGTACACACCGCCCGTCACACCATGGGAGTGGATTGCACCAGAAGTAGCTAGCTTAACCTTCGGGAGGGCGGTTACCACGGTGTGGTTCATGACTGGGGTGAAGTCGTAACAAGGTAGCCCTAGGGGAACCTGGGGCTGGATCACCTCCTTAAACGAAAGCCGATTCTCGGCAAGCGTTCACACGAATTATCTGATCAGAGAAGTTAAGAGCAACGGTGTAGGCTTGTAGCTCAGCTGGTTAGAGCGCACCCCTGATAAGGGTGAGGTCGGTGGTTCAAGTCCACTCAGGCCTACCAATCAATAGCCTTACTGTTTTTCTTGGGGCTATAGCTCAGCTGGGAGAGCGCCTGCTTTGCACGCAGGAGGTCTGCGGTTCGATCCCGCATAGCTCCACCATCATCCTTGTGGATGAGAAAGGAAGAGTTTTAAAACATATTGTCGGTTTTGACATTATCTTTTAAAGCTTTTTTGCTTTAAACGCTCTTTAACAATTTGGATTTGATTCATTTGATTTAGATTTAAGACATGTAGTTTTACTGCATGCGCCAATTCGGCGAAATCTATCGTTACTAGCAATACAAGTTACTGTGATTCCAGACGCCTTCGGGTTATATGGTCAAGTGACTAAGCGTGCACGGTGGATGCCTTGGCAGTCAGAGGCGATGAAGGACGTTGTAACCTGCGATAAGGTTCGGGGAGGTGGTAAACAACCTTTGATCCGGACATTTCCGAATGGGGAAACCCACCTATTTATAGGTATCTTTTAACTGAATACATAGGTTATTAGAGGCGAACCTGGGGAACTGAAACATCTAAGTACCCAGAGGAAAAGAAATCAACCGAGATTCCCTAAGTAGCGGCGAGCGAACGGGGACCAGCCCTTAAGCTTTATTAGATTTAACAGAACACTCTGGAAAGTGTGGCCATAGTGGGTGATAGCCCCGTATGTGAAAGGTCTTTTAAAGTGAAATCGAGTAGGACGGCACACGTGAAACGCTGTCTGAATATGGGGGGACCATCCTCCAAGGCTAAATACTCCTGACTGACCGATAGTGAACCAGTACCGTGAGGGAAAGGCGAAAAGAACCCCTGTGAGGGGAGTGAAATAGACCCTGAAACCGTGTACGTACAAGCAGTGGGAGCCGTTTTCGGACGGTGACTGCGTACCTTTTGTATAATGGGTCAGCGACTTACTTTTAGTGGCAAGGTTAAGCATTTGCGGAGCCGTAGGGAAACCGAGTCTTAATAGGGCGTCCAGTCGCTAGGAGTAGACCCGAAACCGAGTGATCTATCCATGGGCAGGTTGAAGATGCAGTAACATGCATTGGAGGACCGAACCGACTGTCGTTGAAAAGCCAGCGGATGACTTGTGGATAGGAGTGAAAGGCTAATCAAACTCGGAGATAGCTGGTTCTCCTCGAAAACTATTTAGGTAGTGCCTCGTGTCTAACCATGGGGGTAGAGCACTGTTTCGGCTAGGGGGTCATCCCGACTTACCAACCCGATGCAAACTCCGAATACCCATGAGTTCAATCACGGGAGACACACGGCGGGTGCTAACGTCCGTCGTGGAAAGGGAAACAACCCAGACCGTCAGCTAAGGTCCCAAAGTTTATGCTAAGTGGGAAACGATGTGGGAAGGCTTAGACAGCTAGGAGGTTGGCTTAGAAGCAGCCACCCTTTAAAGAAAGCGTAATAGCTCACTAGTCGAGTCGGCCCGCGCGGAAGATATAACGGGGCTAAGCATAACACCGAAGCTACGGATGCACTTTGTGCATGGTAGAGGAGCGTTCTGTAAGCTGTTGAAGCGGAAGCTGTAAGGCACCGTGGAGGTATCAGAAGTGCGAATGCTGACATGAGTAACGATAAGGGAGGTGAAAACCCTCCCCGCCGGAAGACCAAGGGTTCCTATCCAACGCTATTCGAGGTAGGGTGAGTCGGCCCCTAAGGAGAGGCTGAAGAGCGTATCCGATGGGAAACAGGTTAATATTCCTGTACTGCTCATAACTGCGATGGGGGGACGGAGAAGGCTAGGCTAGCGCGGCGTTGGTTGTCCGCGTTTAAGATAGTAGGTTTAGAGCTTAGGTAAATCCGGGCTCTTTTAAGACCGAGAATCGATGACGAGGTCCTTTATGGACTGAAGTAGTTGATGCCATGCTTCCAGGAAAATCCTCTAAGCTTCAGGTTATGACTAACCGTACCCTAAACCGACACAGGTGGTCAGGTAGAGAATACTAAGGCGTATGAGAAAACTCGGGTGAAGGAACTAGGCAAAATGGCACCGTAACTTCGGGAGAAGGTGCGCCGGTTTTGGTGATGGGACTTGCTCCCTAAGCTGAGGCCGGTCGAAGATACCAGGTGGCTGCGACTGTTTATTAAAAACATAGCACTCTGCAAACTCGAAAGAGGACGTATAGGGTGTGACGCCTGCCCGGTGCCGGAAGGTTAATTGATGGGGTTAGCGCTTGCGCGAAGCTCTTGATCGAAGCCCCGGTAAACGGCGGCCGTAACTATAACGGTCCTAAGGTAGCGAAATTCCTTGTCGGGTAAGTTCCGACCTGCACGAATGGCGTAACGATGGCCACACTGTCTCCACCCGAGACTCAGTGAAATTGAAATAGCTGTTAAGATGCAGTTTACCCGCGGCTAGACGGAAAGACCCCGTGAACCTTTACTACAGCTTCACAGTGGACTTTGACATTACTTGTGTAGAATAGCTGGGAGGCTTTGAAACCCTGTCGCCAGATAGGGTGGAGCCACCTTTGAAATACCAGCCTGGTAATGTTGAGGTTCTAACCCAGTTCCCTAAGCGGGATCGGGGACATTGTGTGGTGGGTAGTTTGACTGGGGCGGTCTCCTCCCAAAGAGTAACGGAGGAGCACGAAGGTACCCTCAGCATGGTCGGAAATCATGCAATGAGCGCAAGAGTAGAAGGGTGCTTGACTGCGAGACAGACACGTCGAGCAGGTACGAAAGTAGGTTCTAGTGATCCGGTGGTTCTGTATGGAAGGGCCATCGCTCAACGGATAAAAGGTACTCCGGGGATAACAGGCTGATACCGCCCAAGAGTTCACATCGACGGCGGTGTTTGGCACCTCGATGTCGGCTCATCACATCCTGGGGCTGAAGCCGGTCCCAAGGGTATGGCTGTTCGCCATTTAAAGTGGTACGCGAGCTGGGTTTAGAACGTCGTGAGACAGTTCGGTCCCTATCTGCCGTGGGCGTTTGAGATTTGAGAAGAGTTGCTCCTAGTACGAGAGGACCGGAGTGAACGAACCTCTGGTGTACCGGTTGTGATGCCAATTGCATTGCCGGGTAGCTACGTTCGGACGGGATAACCGCTGAAAGCATCTAAGCGGGAAGCCTCCTTCAAGATGAGATCTCACTGGGAACTTGATTCCCCTAAAGGGCCGTTGAAGACTACGACGTTGATAGGTTGGGTGTGGAAGCGCTGTGAGGCGTTGAGCTAACCAATACTAATTGCCCGTGAGGCTTGACCATATAACGCCCAAGGCGTTTGGCAAGTGACTTGTAAGATATGTAAGACGATAGAGAGTAACGAATTAGCGCGTAGTTAAGCTACAGTCGAAGAACTATCTAGATCAAATAAAAGAAGAATCAGATCTAAGTTGTAACAGTTTTGCTTGGCGACCATAGAGTTGTGGAACCACCTGAATCCATCCCGAACTCAGACGTGAAACGCAACATCGCCGATGGTAGTGTGGGGCTTCCCCATGTGAGAGTAGGTCATCGCCAAGCATTTAATTAAGAGAAAACCCCGGTCACGATGTGATCGGGGTTTTTTCGTGTTGGGCTAAAGAAATACTGACTGACGTATTTACTCCACGCCTGATCTACATAGGCACTCTAGGAATTAACACACTAGTAAAAGGCAACCTGAGAGTTGCCTTGTTTGTTCCTGTTAATAGAAAAGATTGAAAGCTGTTAGAGGTCGTCGCCTAGCTCTTTATAACCTTCGACTAGCACGTGGTTGGCTGAGACTACAGATTCTGAAAACGAAGAAAATTCAGACGATACCTTTTCGACCGATGCTAGGTCAGATTCATGGGCTATGGCAGTCATAGGCGGCACGTGAGAGCGTTCTGGTAGATCTACTCCTTCGACTACAGCATTGTGTCTAATCACGCTACCGTCGCCTATATGGCAGCGGAAGACGACACTGTTAAAGCCGATAAATACATCGTCACCGACTGTACATGGGCCATGTACAATCGAGCGATGGGCGATGGAGGTACGTTCACCCACTACAACCTCGGCACCGGCTTTTGAATGAATCACTACGCCATCTTGAAGGTTGGATCCTTGTTTTATCAGTACGGGCTGCATCTCACCTGATGCATTAACCTCATCGGCTCTGATTACAGCGTAAGGTCCAACAAAAACATTATCTTCGATAATCACACGGCCACAAACGATGGCAGTAGGGTCAATAAAGGCCTTGTCTGACACTTCAGGGTAGTAGCCCGCCGGACACTTTCTAAGCATTTTTGCTCCTAATTGCTGCCTCTAACAAATAAAGAGGCTTTGTTATTTTTTATTAGAAGTTAAGCGTATCTTTAGACTGTTATAGACCAGTAAAGGCTAATGGTTTAGCAATGCCTTCCTGAACTAGTGTCTGTTTACCATCATATACTAGGTGTCCATTTACCCAAGTTGATTTAATCTGACCCGTGAATTCTAGGCCATCAAACGGAGTCCATTCACAGTGGTATAGGCTATTCGCATGGCTGACCAATGTCGATTTTTTTGGATCAACCAGAACTAAATCGGCAAAATAATCCTCACGAATAAATCCACGCCCTAAAACACCATAACGGATAGCTGGGTTATGGCATACCTTCTCGACTACTTGTTCTATCGACATACGACCCAAATTAACTAGCTCCAACAAGGTTAGTAGAGCGTGTTGGACAAGGGGAAGGCCTGCTGGTGCATCTGAATAATCAACCAGCTTCTCGGTCAGTGTGTGCGGAGCGTGATCTGTTGCGATGATATCGATCTGCCCAGTTTTAAGTGCATTTAGCAGTGCGTTGCGATCCTGTAGGGATTTAATTGCTGGGTTGCATTTAATTAAGTTAGCGCGCGTTTCGTAATCTTCAGCACTGAACCATAGATGATGTACGCAAGCTTCTGCTGTGATCTTTTTGCCTTGGACAGGGCTAGATTGGAATAAGCTCAACTCTTTTTCTGTTGTTATATGTAGAACATGAAGATTGCTTTGGTATTTCTTCGCTAGTTCTACTGCGTAAGATGAGGAAGCAAGACAGGCTTCATCATCACGAATAATAGGGTGGTCGTGGATCGTAATCTTACGTCCGGTGTCTTGAACGCGTTTTAGGTTGTTGGCGATTACCGGACTGCTTTCGCAATGAGTAACGATCAAGACAGGACTTTCACGGAAGATCGCTTCTAAAGCTGTCGGGTTTTCGACAAGTAGGTTACCGGTAGAGGCTCCCATAAATACTTTTACGCCACAGGTTTTGGTCGGATCTAAGGCTTTGATATCGTCTAAGTTATCTTCTGTCGCTCCTAGATAGAATGCATAATTCGCTGCCGAGTTTTGCGCCGCAATATTGTATTTATGCTCTAGTGCAGCAGCATTAGTCGTCGAAGGGTTAACATTGGGCATCTCCATATAGCTGGTGATCCCTCCGGCAACTGCTGCACGTGATTCAGTTGCAATACTGCCTTTATGAGTTAAGCCAGGTTCACGGAAATGTACCTGATCGTCGATCATCCCCGGAAGCAGCCAGCATCCCTTAGCATCGATAACCGTGTCGGTAGCTTTAGCGTCTATATCAGCAGCAATTAGATCGATTCTTTGGTCTTTAATTCTTAGATCGACTTCTCTTTGTTCGCCTTCATTGATGATGATCGCGTTCTTTATCAATGTGTTATTCATTGCTGCAATACCTCTGTGTCTCGTACTTCGGGAGAGTGGCTAAAAAACTGGCCAATTATGACATGTGATGTAATGTTATAATATAACCAAGCTTAGGTTAAGCAATTGAGATTGGGTAAGCTTTTAACAAGAATGCTATTCTTTGGGGCGAGCTACAGCAGTCGCCATAGCGTATCAAAGATGATCTTCTGCGCACCGGCCACTTCCGGCGAATCAATCACTACTGCTGTTGGATAGTTTTCTGAAGCGAGTGAGATGATGGCGCATTTAGGTGGATAGATCGCGATATAAGCAGCATCCACTTTACCTTCTGTTTTGATCCACTTACGTTCGGAAAGCAGAGCGTCTTCACCACCGTCACCGATTGCAATAGCACGTACGTTAATCCCACGCTGTATGCGCTGATTAGTGAAGTTAGGGAAGGGGCGATAGAGGTGCTTCCTGATCGGCTTAGAGGAGAACACTGAGTAGCTATCAGCATCTGAGCTAGACACCGTGACCAGAATATCTTTCAGTACGTGCTCTATACCGTCATCGCCTTCATAGAAACTGACATTGGCAGTATTAAAGTCAGGTTTAAGGTGCTGCAGCTCCGGAATAATGCTTTGTTTCAGCTCGTCGATCGCTTTATCTAAGTTCTGTCGGCGATCTTCAGCCAGTTGCAAAAGAATATCTGGATCTACAGGGGCAAATAAACGTCGTTTGCCTTTAGGTTGATAGGTCACAATCCCTTTTTGCTGCATCTCTTTGAGACTTTCATAGGCACTACCGCGGTTAACCCCTGATTTGTCAGCAATTGTTCGTATAGAACTTGCCCCTAAGGTCAATAAGGCTTTGTAGATCTCAATTTCTCTAGGGTTTAAGCCCAATATTTTAAAAACGTCGTTATTCATAATTGTCATAAAATTTGTGACAAAAGGGATTGTATGGTTTTAGTTTTACTTTAAAGTGCGATTAAAATAAAGCGTAAACCTACAAAGGAAAGGTAAGACTATGTCTGTAGACGTTGTCATTTTGGCTGCTGGTCAGGGTAGCCGTATGAAATCCAAACTCCCTAAAGTACTGCACAAGGTTGGCGGTAAAGCGATGGTGCAACATGTAATCGACACTGCATCGTCACTACAGGGGGTAAACACGCATGTTGTAATCGGTCACGGCGCGGATAAATTACGTGAAGAGCTGCAGGGGCAAGCGCTTAACTTTGCTCTGCAGGCAGAACAAAAAGGTACAGGTCATGCGGTTGCTCAGGCTATGCCTGAAGTGGCTGAAGACAGTGTTGTGCTTGTGCTTTATGGCGATGTACCCCTAACACAAGCTGCGACTATGCAAGAGATGGTGGATATTGCCGCTACAGGTGATTTGGCACTACTGACAGTGAATCTAAAAGATCCTACCGGTTATGGTCGCATCGTACGTAATAGCGAAGACAAAGTTGTGGCGATTGTTGAGCATAAAGATGCTACGCCAGAGCAGCATCTGATCAATGAAGTAAATACCGGAATTTTAGCGGTTAAGAGTCAGTATCTTGCTGATTGGTTACCGCAGCTATCCTCTGAAAATGCGCAAGGCGAATATTATCTGACTGATATCATCGCGATGGCTGCCAATGGTGGCGTGAAGATCAGCGCGATTCAGCCTGAAGCTGAAGAGGAAGTCCAAGGGGTTAACAACCGCGTTCAGTTGGCCGAACTAGAACGCTGGTATCAGTTGCAACGTGCTGAATGGTTGATGGTGAACGGTGCAACTTTGGCTGATCCGGCGCGTGTTGATGTGCGCGGTAATGTCTCTATTGGTCAGGATCTTCTGATCGATGTAAACGTTGTTTTAGAGGGTGATGTTGTACTGGGTAACGATGTTGTAATCGAATCAAACTGTTACCTGAAAAACTGTACTGTTGCAGCGGGTACTCGTATCAAGGCAAATACAGTGATTGAAGATGCTGTGATTGCGGAATCTTGTGATATCGGCCCGTTTGCACGTTTACGTCCAGGCACTCAGCTTGCTGCTAAAGCTAAGGTTGGAAACTTTGTAGAGACCAAAAAAGCGATTGTGGGTGAAGGAAGTAAGATCAATCACCTTTCCTATGTGGGCGACGCTGTACTAGGTAAAGATGTAAACATCGGCGCCGGTACGATCACTTGTAACTACGACGGCGTGAATAAGTCCCTGACAGAAATCGGTGACAACGCATTTATTGGTTCCAATACCGCCCTTGTCGCACCGGTTAAAGTGGGCGCTATGGCGACTGTCGGCGCAGGTTCAACGATTGCTAAACCTGTATCTGATGATGCGCTTGCGATTACTCGTGCAAAACAAACCGAATTGAAAAACTGGCCTCGTCCTAAGAAGAAAGGAAACTAAGCATGTGTGGAATTGTAGGCGCTGTTGCAGCTAGGCCTGTTCAGGAAATCCTGCTCGAAGGTTTGCGTCGTTTGGAATATCGCGGTTATGACTCTGCGGGCGTCGCATTGCAGACCGAAGCGGGTATTCAACGTTGTCGCCGTAATGGCAAGGTTCAAGCCCTTTCTGATGCCTTACAAGAGCAGCCTTTAGTGGGCACAACAGGTATCGCACATACCCGTTGGGCGACTCATGGCGTACCTTGTGAAGCGAATGCCCATCCGCACATCTCGGGTGACCAACTGGCCGTAGTGCACAACGGTATTATCGAAAACTTTGAAGAGCTAAAAGCCAATCTTCAAAATGATGGTTATGAATTTAGCTCAGAAACTGATACTGAAGTAATTGCACACTTACTTGCAAGAGAGCTTAAATCAACAAGCTCTTTGCATACTGCCGTTTCCAATATTATTGGCCAGCTTGAAGGTGCTTACGCGTTGGGTGTGATCGAAAAAGCAGATCCTTCCCAGTTGGTTACCGCGCGTAAAGGTAGCCCGTTGGTGATCGGTGTTGGTATTGGCGAGAACTTTATCGCTTCCGATCAACTTGCGCTTTTACAAGTAACAGACCGCTTTATGTTCCTGGAAGATGGTGATGTTGCGACCCTTACGGAGGCTGATATCACGGTAACGGATATCTCCGGCAAAAAAGTAGAGCGCGAAGTTAGCCAGTTTGAACACGGTGTAAGCTCTGCCGATAAAGGTGAATTTAAGCACTATATGCTTAAAGAGACCTATGAGCAGCCAGAGGTGATTAAAGCATGTTTAGAAGGGCGTATCAGCGAAGATAAGCTGCTGGAACAATGCTTTGGCGTGAAAGCAGCTGAAGTGTTTGATCAGGTTAAGCAGGTACAAATTATTGCCTGTGGTACGAGTTTCCACGCCGGTTTGATTGCTAAGTACTGGATCGAAGATCTTGTCGGTATCCCATGTATGGTCGAGGTTGCCAGTGAGTACCGTTACCGTTCAGTAGTGATTCCTGAAGGCACACTGTTCCTGACTATCTCTCAGTCTGGCGAAACAGCAGATACTTTAGCTGCGCTGCGTGAAATTCAGGATCGTGTTTTGGCGTCTCTGGTTATCTGTAACGTACCGGGTAGCTCTCTTGTGCGTGAATCAGATCTGGCCTTGATGACCAACGCGGGTCCAGAGATTGGTGTAGCGTCGACTAAAGCGTTCACGACACAGCTAGTGGCGTTGATGCTAACTACAATCGCACTTGGCCGTCGTAATGGCTTAAGCGAAGAAACTGAAGCAGCAATCATCTCTGCGCTTAAAAAGCTTCCTGAACAGGTTCAACAAGCTCTAGCAATGGATAGTGATATTGAGCAGATGGCACAGTCCTTCGCTGAAAAGAATCATTCTCTGTTCCTTGGCCGCGGTACTTTGTACCCTGTGGCAAAAGAGGGCGCGCTTAAGCTAAAAGAGATCTCCTATATCCACGCGGAGTCTTACCCAGCAGGTGAGCTAAAACACGGTCCATTGGCGTTGGTCGATAAAGAGATGCCAGTCGTCGCAGTAGCCCCGCAGAACGATATGTTGGATAAGCTGAAGGCAAACCTACAGGAAGTCCGCGCTCGTGGTGGTGAACTGTTTGTCTTTGCGGGCTCTGATAAAGTGCAATCAGAAGAGGGCACTTATGTACTGAATATGCCTGCATGTGATGAAGTTATGCAGCCTGTTGTTTATACGATCCCGCTGCAGTTACTTTCATATCATGTAGCGATTTTGAAAGGTACGGACGTGGATCAGCCGCGAAATCTGGCGAAGTCGGTTACAGTGGAGTAACGGCTTTAGCCATTAAGGTCTATGCAACAGGCTCACTAATCAGTGGGCCTGTATTCTTTCCAGAATCCACTCCCTAAATGCCTTGATAATAGGCTGTTCCTTCCTGTCTTCGTGGGTGACCAGAAAATAGCCTTGTTGAGATTGGATTGGCTGTAATTTTCCAAATGGGTTTATCAATTCCTCACTGTTCAGAGCATTTTCGATTAGCAGTTTACGCCCGATAGCGACGCCTAAACCTGATTTAGCCGCTTTCACTGCATGTTCTGACTTATCAAAGCAGTGCCCCTGTTTTAGAGCTAGGCTCAAAGCTTGTTGATCGGCCCAGTAGGACCATTCTGAATAAGGGCCTGATTCAGGCCATGCTTGAGCATCATGTAGTAGAGGGCAGTGGTTTAGTTTTTCTGGCTTACCTCTTAAGTCATGTTTATCTGCGAAGTCATTGGTACAAACGGGAATGAGTTGTTCATCCATGAGTGGCCAACTAACCAACCCCGGGTACTCGCCCTGACCATAATAGATCGCTAGATCGATCTGTTCGGCATAAAAGTCGATCAGACGGCTATGAGTCTCCATACGGATAAAAATTTGTGGGTAAAGCTGAGAGAAGTCTGCCAGTCTTTCCAGTAACCATTGTGAAGCAAAAGAGGGTGGTACAGAGAGTGATAATTCACCGGCAAGCCCTTGGGTATGGATATCCCGAATCAGATTATCGAGTTCTGTCAGGCTGTTATTGGTTTGTATGAGGAGTCTTTCGCCCTCGGCTGTGAGCTGTAGGCGACGGTTGTAGCGTAAGAACAGGGCAAAACCGAGCTGTTCTTCCAGTTTACGTATCCGTTGGCTAATGGCTCCTTGAGTAAGACTTAACTCTTCTGCTGCGAGGGTAAAGCTGAGGTGCTTGGCTGCGCTACTGAAGCATTGCAGGTTAGCGAGCACGGCGCTATTCAAGTGAGAGGATTTCAGATTAGCCATTTTAATCCATGGATGTTTTTTTATGGTTTGTTGTAAATTATAAGCACTGGTTTAATGGTTTTATCCTAATTTTATTAATTGGAATTAACAAAATTTATTCGATCGGAGCTGGTTTTATGGGGTTAAACACACAGGAAATAAATGATCTGATATATGAGTTTCCCTTATTGGAGCGGCTTCAGAAAACTCAGCCGTTGCTTTGGCTAAACCCTAAAATTACGGACTTTTCTGCAGTATCTGCGCACCTGCCATTAGCGCAAACTGATGTTGCCGATGCCTCGGCAAGATTGAAGCGTTTTGCTCCCTATCTTGCGGAAGTGTTTCCGGAAACAGCTGAAAATAAAGGCATGATTGAATCGCCGTTGCGGGAGGTGCCCCAATTTCATCACCAGTTAGAGAAAAGAGCCAATCAAAGCCTTCCTGGCCGTCTGCTGCTGAAGTGTGACAGCCATCTACCTATATCTGGTTCGATAAAAGCACGTGGTGGTATCTATGAGGTGCTCAAGTATGCCGAGACCGTTGCTATAGATGCAGGCCTGATCACCAAAGAGAGCTGTTACAGCAAGCTAAATAGTGATGTCTGCCGCGAACTGTTGAGTCAGTATCAAATCGTGGTGGGATCAACTGGCAACCTTGGTCTTAGTATCGGAATTATGGGGGCTGCGTTAGGGTTTGCGGTGACGGTTCATATGTCTGCAGATGCTCGGCAGTGGAAGAAAGACCTACTACGTAGCAAAGGCGTGCAGGTCATTGAATATGAAGATGATTACAGTAAAGCGGTAGAAGAGGGGCGCAAACAAGCGCTCAGCCTGCAGCGTTGTCACTTTGTTGATGATGAAAATTCCAGTGACCTGTTTTTAGGCTATGCGGTTGCCGCAGAGCGCCTAGCTAAGCAGCTATCAGAGCAAAACATTCAGGTCGATGCTGAACATCCTTTGTTTGTCTATCTGCCTTGTGGTGTCGGTGGCGGCCCGGGTGGTGTTGCCTTTGGTTTGAAGCTGCTCTTTGGCGATCATGTTCATTGCTTCTTTGCTGAGCCAACTCACTCTCCCTGTATGTTGGTGGGTATGTATACCGGCTTGCATGATCAAATCAGTGTTCAGGAGCTAGGTATCGACAACCAAACTTGTGCTGATGGCCTCGCAGTAGGCCGGGCTTCTGGTTTTGTTGGTAAGGTGATGGAGCCACTGTTAAGTGGGGTTTATACCTTAGAGGACGAAACACTTTATCAATTATTGGCCGAAATTTATGAGAGTGAGCAAATTGCGCTGGAACCATCCGCTTTGGCGGGAGCAACAGGTATTGTAAATCTGATCTCACAGGGTGAAAGCTATCTTCAGAATCATGATTTACAGAGTAAGTTGGGTAACTCAACCCATATCATCTGGGCGACAGGCGGTAGTATGGTTCCTGAATCTGAATGGCAGAGTTACTACAAGTTAGGCAAGTGATCGCCTACTTTAAGCACTAAGTGCAGCAGTATTCGGATGAGCATGGTTGAAATAGAGTGAGATGGTATCTGCCTTGATCGCCTGCTAATGTAAGCGTTAAAGACAGACGGTTTTAAGCCTTAAACGGAACTTACATGGCCTATCTTTCCCGAATAAATATTCAATCTGCTTTTCTGCTATTTGCTGCACTAGCCCTGAGTGCTTGCTCTCAGATAGTCCCGCCTACTGACTTACCGCACGCGCCATTATCTAAAACTGAGCTACCTGGTTATCTCGGTATTATTATGGCGGCCGAGCCTATTGGCGAAGCTCAAGAAGATCAAGCACTTGTCCGTGTAGTCGCTGTAGTGTCCGGCTCTTCTGCAGATCTAGCCGGTTTAAAGTCAGGTGATATTTTAGTTTCTTTAGATGGCGAACCTTTAGAAAGGCCTCGAAAAGAGGTGACTGCTTTTCTTCGATCCCGCATTCAAAACCTTGGCGCGGGTGCTGAATTCGTTTTTAAAATAAAGCGTCGCACAGTTTCAGATCAGTTATCGGTTGATGGTCAGCCTTTAGAAAGAACGCAATCGGAATTGGCAGGCTCAGTCGTTATTCCTCACTGGGAACGCTTGCTTAATGCTTATCCAAATCAGCGGGTAACTTTGGAAGGGCGAGTATCAGAACAGGAGAAGTTGGTTACGACTGTTTTGAGCCCTAAACCGGGATCAGTGAACAAGGCATTGCCGGAAAATTCGACATTACGTCCTGATCTTGCAACAGTTGAGGGCTCTACCGAAGAAGTTTTTGTACAGAAAATTATTCGCCTTTCTCCCTCTCAAGCAGCTTTAAATCAGAGTTATCAAGAGTTGTTGAATCGGTTTGAAAAGGATCAGATGATAGATGATGCTTTTCGACTGAATACAGTGCGTTACCTTCATAGAGATCCATTAAAACTCTCACTCGCTACTCGAGCGTTAGGAGCGGATTTACGGAAGGTCCAAAAAGGAAAGCTGCTTAATCTTGATCAATTGTTTAGTGTAGCCCGATCACAGTTAGACCTCCCTAAACCTTCTGTTCTTTCAAACTTACCAATTAGGCCTTTGAAAAGAGCGAACGTTGCCGAGCATGGTCGTTATGTAGAGCAGTTGCTCGCATTAGCGCAAGTACAGGTTGATCAAGCGTTTGTTGCACTGGCTCCTGGAGAGCGGGAGCTTCTGGCTCAAGTATTGCCTACCTTAGCTGAGCAGTTTGCTGAGCGTTTATTTATCTACTTAGATGACGATGCTCAGCGCTTAGAGCAACATAATCAGGCTTTAAACATACTGAAAAAGGTGGATATTGCATCCTTAGTAGCGGCTGCAGAAGTGATGTCGGTCGCAATAGAACCTGAATATTTATCTCAGCTTGAGAGCGATCTGCGTCTGTTTGAGCAGCAGCAAAGAGACTATGCAAAAGTGAAAGGGATAAAAGGCGAGGTCTTATGGTACTCAGAAAAAGGGATTCTCTTTGCCGGCAGTGGCAACAACCAATATCTAGAAAACTTCCCTGTGATTATCGATCTAGGTGGTTCTGATCAATACCGAGTTCCTGTTGCCGCTGCTCGGCCTGACTCGCCTATAGCACTATTAATAGATCTTGGAGGAGATGATCGCTATCAGTCGGCGCAAGCCTTTGCCCAAGGCAGTGGCTTTATGGGGGTGGGTATTCTCTATGATCACGCTGGCAACGATCGTTATACCAGTAATCAACCCTTTGCCCAGGGTAGTACTCTGACTGGAGTAGGTTTGTTGATCGATCGACGTGGGGATGATCTGTATCGAGGCATACGGTTTACCCAAGCAAGCGCATTGGGGAAAGGTTTTGCTGCGATTGTTGATAGTAGTGGAAATGATGAGTTTGATGCTGGGGGCTTTGCTCAGGGCTTTGCCGGTCCCGGTGCTTTTACTGCTCTAATCTCAAAAGGTGGTGATGATCGCTATCATGCATCGGGTCATTATCGATCAAGTTACTCTAATGGTGTTGGGATCTACAAAGGGTTTTCTCAGGGAGTTGGCGTTGGCCTCCGCCATCAAGCCTCTGGTGGGATAGGTGTGTTGCTGGATGATGGTGGTGAAGATGCATACGAAGCCGGCAACTTTTCGCAAGGTGGTGGTTATTACTTTGGCTGGGGAGCCTTAATCGACCTTGGTCAACAATCGGATGTTTATGAAGGCTCGCGTTATGCCCAAGGTTTTGCCTCCCATTCGGCGTTGGGTTCTTTCTGGGATCAAGGCGGCGACGACCACTATCAAAGCTGGGTCGGGGCAGCGAACAGTGCCGCTTGGGATCTGTCAGTGACTGTTTTTTTAGATGATATGGGTGATGACTTTTACGCCAAGGGGCATAGCTTTTCCCTCGGCGCATCAGCCCACAATGGATTGGCGTTGTTTGTCGATCAGCAAGGAAAAGACACTTATCAAATGTACCCGGCGAGAAGCGGCCCTAATGATTACCATGGAGGCCCCAGTCTTTCATTTTTTGTGGATGCGGGTGGCGATGAAGATAGCTATCTGATTAACAAAGTGAGTAACAATCAGGCCAATCAAAGAGGTGAGTCAGGAATAATTGTCGATCTGCCTCTGTATTGGTATCAAATAAATGATCAGCAGTTGAAAAGACTGTTGGAGGCTGAATAGTTGTTCTTTTAGCTATAACTTCCAGATACAAAAAAGGCAGCTATTAAGCTGCCTTTTTTATTATCGAATTTAAAGCTTAGCTGTAATCAGCTGGGCTGTAACCGCCTGCAATACCTTTAGACGCAAGAGCAACTGCATCATGAGCGTGTAAGCTCTCGAAGTGCTCTACCTTCAACCAGAAGTCAGCGTACTGCTCTTGGCTAAGTAGTGCTTGTTTAACGCGTCGAGCTGCGTCTTCACAGAACATTAGGTTGTGACCGTTCAAGCGAGCAAACTCTTGTTCGTCAGCACGTTTTACTGCAGTTTGTACTGGTGTCTTTAGGGCATCTTCAACAAGATCAATTAGATCTGTTAATGGGAATGCGCCCATGTCTTTATCCAGTTTAACCCAAGCTGTTGCTTGGCTACGTTGGCTATGGGGCGTAGCGAATGAGCCCTTTTCAGACTTCAACCAGTTCTCTACGTCTTCAACGTTAATGCTGCCTTTGTTAGCAAAGTCATCAGTGAATGCTTGAGCTAATAGCTGACGTGATAATGCTGCTGAACACGGGCAAGTGGATGAGTACGGAACGCGTGTTGCTAGTTCCAGAACTACTTCGCCATCTTTCAGAGTTGCACGTAGCGTCGTGGAGTAGCTTTTCCAACCGCTATTATCGCTTTTTAGAGCATCGCGCTTGATTAGGAAATCAAAATCAAAGTTTAGGAAAACCTGAGTTGAGATATCGTGATGGCTATCCAATAGGTGGGATAAGAAATCTGTTAACGCAGGAACATTCAGCGTTTGATTTTCAAAAAAGTTACTTAGCGCAAGGTAAAGGCGCGACATATGAATGCCTTTAACCTTTGGGTTTACCAGATTAACGTAGGTATTAACACGTGCTCCGATGCTGTTTACACCTAGTTTACTATCGTCAAATTGCAGAGGGACGGTGATTCCATTCATGCCCACCCAGTCCAGAGAGCCGTGAATCTCAGGATTTTGATGGCTGGTAACGTCAGGCAAGTTGGTCATGAAGCAGGTCTTCCAATTCGGTAGTTATCAAAATCTGAATCCGTAAGCTCTTACGTATAGAAAAATAGGCTTACGTTAAACAATACCTAGTTAAATAGGGGCGTATAACGAAAAAACAAGCGCCTGTTCAAAAATGAATCAGGGTTAGGCTCAATTCGTAAATATGACCTATAAAAAAGTACTATTCCTTAGGCTGAAAGTCTAAAAAATAGAAGAGCGACGTACCATACCTCTTGATAAAGGGGGTTGGCAAATATCATATAAAAAAAGTCGCTTTTTGGGGCATAAAATCTGCCTTTTTCGTTTAAATACCTTGCTTTTGTATGCCTTTTGAAATGTTAGAGAGTTTTAATGTTTCAGCGGGATTTTCGCTTATAAGGTTAATAATGGATGCTAGCCTATTAATAACTATAGGATATTTTGATTTATCTATTTACACAGAAGCCGATACAGCATACAAACAAAGAAAAAACCTCGTTAAGAGGCGGTGCTATGTCTATAGGAGGTCCATAGCATGAATGATTCAATGTCGAGCTTTGCTATAAATTTTATCGCGTTTGTTGGGATTGCGTTCTTGGTACTGTTTGTTGTCGCAATCGTTGTGGCGGTAGTTTTATACCAAATCGATAAACATCAAACAGCGCAAACTATCCGTCGTAACTACCCTCTGATTGGTCGCTTTCGCTATCTTTTTGAACATGCTGGTGAATTTTTCCGTCAGTACTTCTTTGCAATGGACCGTGAGGAGATGCCATTTAACCGTGTGCAACGCTCTTGGGTTTATCGCGCAGCCAAGAATGTAGATAGCACTATTGCCTTTGGTTCGTCACGTGATCTACGTATTCCTGGTACCTATTATTTTCTAAATTGTCCTTTCCCGACCTTAAAGGAAGATGCGGTAACAACGCAGAGTTTACGTATAGGCCCTTATTGTAAGACACCTTACGATGCAGCTTCTTTTTTTAATATTTCTGGCATGAGTTATGGTGCGCTATCCCGGCCTGCAATCGAGGCCTTATCTCAGGGGGCTAAGAAAGCAGGTTGCTGGATGAACACAGGTGAAGGTGGGGTATCGCCTTTCCATCTTGAATCCGGCTGTGACATTGTTTATCAGATTGGCACTGCAAAATATGGTTTGCGTGATGAAAACGGAAAGTTCTCTGAGGAAAAGCTAAAAGAGAAAGGTGATCTTCCTCAAGTTAAGATGTTCGAGATCAAACTGAGTCAGGGTGCTAAACCGGGTAAAGGTGGTATCTTGCCGGGTGAGAAGGTAACACCAGAGATTGCAGCGGTACGTGGTATCCCTGTAGGCCAAGACTCTTTAAGCCCAAACCGTCATCCAGATATAGCTTCTATTGATGACCTGCTTGATATGATTGAAAAGGTACGTCGTATCACCGGTAAACCATGTGGTTTCAAAATGGTATTGGGCGATGCTGAGTGGTTGGATGAATTTTGTGAGTCGGTTAACAAGCGTGGCGTAGAGAGTGCTCCAGACTTTATTACGTTAGACAGCTGTGACGGTGGCACTGGTGCTGCACCAATGCCGTTAATGGACAGCGTAGGTCTTCCGCTGCGGGAGAGCTTACCTATTTTGGTAAACAAACTTATGGCTCACAACCTGCGTGAGCGTGTCCGAGTTATTGCCTCAGGTAAATTGATTAACCCTACTGATGTTGGTGCTGCCCTTTGTATGGGGGCTGATTTCACTGTAACGGGTCGTGGCTTTATGTTTGCTCTGGGTTGTATTCAGGCATTGCAGTGTAATAAAAATACCTGTCCGACCGGTATCACTACCCATGATCCCGATCTTCAGCGCGGTTTAGTACCGATGGTTAAAGCAGATCGTGTCGCTAACTATCACAATCATTTGGTACATGAGGTGGAGATGATCGCCCACTCTTGTGGTGTAACCGAGCCGCGTCAGCTTAAGCGCAAGCATTGTGCAATCGTGGTGGAAGGCAGTCGATCTATACCACTGAATATTCTCTATCCAGAGTATTAGTAAACAACCCAAGCAAAAACGCCAGTCATTAGGACTGGCGTTTTTATTTGTAAGTAATCATAGCGGGTGATTTTACGTTACTCATCAAACCAACATTCGTCGATGTGAGAGGCGAGTTCTTTTTCTTCTTGGCGTTGTTCGATGGCTCGGCGAGCTCTAAGCGCGCGGCGCGTTGCGAGTTTTTTGCGGGAAAGTTTTTCTTCTTCTTCAAAACCCACTAACAGATCGAATACTTCAACCTGGGTTTCGTTAAGCTCTTCAGTTTTATGCAGCATAGTAAGCTCCTGATCTTATCTTAACGGTCAGAAGGCCCATCGAGCGAAGCAGTAACTGATTATGCTTGTTAAGGCATAAACCCTTCGCTCCTCGATGAGGGGCTCTGGTGAAGTTGCTTAATAGAAAGATTTCTATCAAACACTCTTTTTAATACAGCCTTATCCCTGTTTTATAATAGCTCTGAACAAATATCAAACAATTTTCGGCGAATTCCGAGAGGAATATTAAAAAGCCTATGTTGCAAAAGGGTGAAGAAGAGATGTCACAAATGTGACAGAAATCGCTTAATCTTCGTCCATTTCATCGGCATGACGAGCGCTTGGGCGCTTGTCATTTTGACGTAAAGATCTGAGGCTACGTTTGATAGTTTTTAGATGATCAACCAGCCCTGGCCCTAGCTTCATCGCTACACCAACAGCGAGTACATCAATAACAACCAGATGAAGTACGCGAGAAGACATAAGGGTGCTTAGATCTTTATCTTCTTCCAGATCAATATGGATCGGAATGCTCGCAAGATCAGCTAGAGGAGTATCACTTGGGCAGAGTGAGATAACGGTTGTGCCGGTTTCTTTTACCAGCTTGACTGTATGTAAAAGATCTTTGGTACGACCTGTTTGAGAGATAGCCACTACGACATCACGATCATCAAGCGATACAGCTGAGATAGCTTGCATATGCGGATCGGAATAAGAGGTGCTGGATACTTTTAAACGGTGGAATTTATGCGCGGCGTCAGTACAAACTGGAGCCGATGCACCAAAGCCATAGAACTCGACACGGCGAGCCTTAGCTAGAGCAGCGATCGCACGCTCAACTGTAGTGGTATCTAATTGCTCTTTGATATTGAGCAAGTTACCAATCATGGAATCGAAGATCTTTTCTTTAAACTCAGTCACAGTGTCTTTTGAGTTTAAAGAAAATTGCTCGAAGTGATTATTACTGGCTAAACCTTGAGCTAAGGTGAGTTTGAAATCTTGGAAGCCATCGTAGCTAAGGGCACGACAGAAACGAACCACGGTAGGCTCACTGACATTTGCTTCAGATGCTAGATCAACAATACGCATATGGATCACTTCATTAGCGTGAGCTAAAACATAATCCGCAACTTTTTGCTCTGACTTCCTTAAGTTCTCACGCGCTTGCGCAATCGACTTAAGCAGATTGAACGAGTTCAACCCTACACCTCACTTAGCACTTATAAATTAATACTACAGTTTTAAGTATAACAACCTTCTGACGCTCAGATCATCATTTGTTGTAAATTGCGGAGTGAAAAATCGCATGTTATTTTCGTTAAAAAAATAAATAAGGTTTCCATTTGTGAAACGTCGTAAGTTTATTCAGCAAGCAGGTTCTCTGCCCATTGCCGCCGCTTTAGCGACGGCTCCTCAAGTTGGTAATGCAGCACTTATTCCTGAATTTCGTTGGACTATGGTCACGACTTGGCCTAAAAACTTCCCGGGGTTTGGCATGGGGGCTAATTTTCTCGCCAACTTAATCAATGAGATGAGCGGCGGCCGTATCCAGATATCTGTTTATGGTGCCCATGAGAAAGTTGCGCCTTCAGAAGTCTTTGATACAGTCTCTCAAGGCAAAGCTGAAATGGGGCATGGCGCTGCATTTTATTGGCAAGATAAAGTCAGGGCTGCGCAGTTTTTTGCGGCGGTACCTTTTGGCATGACTGCGCAAGAGATGAATGCTTGGTTGTATCAAGGGCGTGGCCTCGAACTTTGGCAGGAACTCTACGCAGAATATGATTTGATTCCAGCTGCGTGTGGTAATACCGGCGTGCAAATGGGTGGCTGGTTTAACCGCGAAATTAACAGCATTGAGGATTTTAAAGGTCTAAAAATGCGTATTCCCGGCTTAGGCGGGGAGGTGGTGAAACGTCTAGGTGCGGAACCGGTATTGTTATCGGGAGATGAAATCTTTCGAGCGCTTGAACAGGGGGAGATTGAGGCTGCAGAGTGGGCTGCTCCATACAACGATGTCGCGCTGGGCCTTTATAAAGTTGCTAAATATTACTACTACCCCGGTTGGCATGAGCCTGGTACAACCATTGAATGCATCGTCAATAAACAAGCGATGAACCAGTTGCCGAAAGATCTGCAATTGATCGTGACTAATGCCATGAAAGTGGCTAACCAAGAGATGCTAGCGGAACTTACTGCAAAAAATCACCGTGCCTTAGAAGTGTTGTTAAAGGTGCATAAGGTTGAGTTACGCCCGTTTCCTGATGAGGTGTTGGAGCAACTACGTGTGGCATCTCATGAAGTAATTCAACAAGAGTTAGAAAAAGATCCCAGAGCGGTGAAAATATACGAATCATTTGAGAACTTTAGACAGCAGGCGATGGCTTGGCACGATGTCTCGGAGCGGGCTTATATGCTCGCGCGAGAATAGCTACAGATTTCACTGCAATTAGCCGTAAAACCGGTACAATAAACACTTTCCAATAGTTCAGGTGAATGAGATGTCTGATCAGCGCTTTGACAAAGAGTTTTACGATCTTAAAGATTGGCAGTTAGCGGCCTACTGCGCTGCAGTCTCAGAACGCATGTTCCCTAATTTTGCTCTGTTTGCTCGTTTGATGGAGTTTGGTGATGTCAGCAAAATGCGTCAAATTCTGGATGCAGTTTGGGATCATCTGAACAATACCGGTGCAAAAATGAACTTCGAAGTTCAGCTGGATAAGGTGGAAGAAAATATGCCTGATCTAGATGATTTTGATATGTATGGTGCATCACCAGCTTTGGATGCTGTTGTCGCATTGTTCTCTACACTTAACACCGTAATCGCCGCAGATGCCAGCGAAGTTGTTGCTGTAGCAAATATGTCTCGTGAGTCTGTGGCAGGGTTTATTGAGCTAAATGCGGATGATCAGATCTCTGATGATGAGCTGGTTAAATTCATCAATACACACGACCTGATGTTGCAAGAAGATGATTTCCAAGCGGATATCCTAGAGATCATTCAAGATGACCTCCCACGCCGTGATGCTTTGCAAGAGCTACGTGAACTAGCGCATAACGACGGTTACAGTAACCTAGGCATAAGTGATAGCGAATAGTTCATGCTACGAATTGGTTTAATACTTCTGGTTTTGCCATCAATTGCTTTGATGGTTCTTTTCTATGTTGATCAAAGCGCCGTTGATGCGTGCTTAGATCAGGGCGGTTCATATAACTATGATCTGGCTGAATGTGATCTTGAGCAGGAACACCCATTTAAACCTTTATTAGTTAGGCACCCATTGGTGGTGAATGGCGGCATGTTGCTGTCAGTTGTGGGTGTATTTATGTGTATGAAAGGACTGCTTTGGCGTCCACGTAAGGAAGCCTGATGGTTAAAAAGATTATTTGGGGAATTTTGTTACTGCTTGCAGCGGGTGTTTTTTTGGCTTGGTTAACACAAGATAAGTGGTTACCAGGTTGGAATCAGGAACTTGCTGATCAGAATAGCGAATTTCAGCAAAAAGGATTGGAGCTAGGACAACAATCTGATCAGCTAACTTGTCTTGAGGAAGCGCTAAGTAGCTTTAATCAATGCTCAGGATTTAGTTGCACGATTAAGCATGGAAAATTCTTAAAAGCCTGTCTAAACAATGCATCGCCGAGTGAAAACTTCTGTAAGGACGTTCCTGAATTCAGAGAAGAGCGTACTGAAGATGATAAATCATGGGCGCGTCACGCCTGCTGGAGTCGGGATGTTCGAGGTGAAGGTTGTCGCCTCCTGATGCGGCAACAGCAGCTATTTTGCAGCGAAAAGTAATGAAACGGACCTAAAGGTCCGTTTTTTTTAGTTGCTATATTAATTTAAAAAGTTCTAACATAAGACCACTCTCAGTTAGTGCACAAGAGGTTTTATTCATTTAATAAAATCGGTAGTGTATAGAGACGGACGTTTTTTAGACGTCACTAATAAAAATAATAAATTCTAGAGTAGAGATGGAGACTGGTAACCGCATTTTTATGCTGTGGGTTGCTAGTGCTAGCTTATGGAAGTCATGTGTTACTGCAATGGTAGTTCACAGCGAGTTGGTTGTGATGCTGCAACATTAATGAAAAAAGCGCCATGTATTATCCCGCATTCGTCTGGGGTAGCTCAGGGCAGTTGTAATAATTTGGGTGATATTCATCATCTTATTCCCCCTCGACTTTTAGCATATCCCATTTCATCTGTAAGGGTATGGGGCTGATATGTTGATAGGTTCAATAGGTTTTCCTAACGATCAACGGGCTAAGCTAGAAAAGATTTTCAAGCTGTCTAAACAGACCCGTTATACGTTGGTAACTCCCGATTTTTCTGAGCTTCCTGACCTGCTGCTCGTATTTGGATTTGACCTCTCTCTATACCCTGAATTAGCGGATATTCCTCAAAGTTATCATGCCCGCATCATTTTGGTCGGTCGTGGTAAGCCTGAAAGCGAGGAACATGCTCGTCTTGGTTACCCTCTGGTTTCTTCTCGAGTTTTACGTGCCTTAGATAAGATGACGCGCGAAAACGAAGAGATGGATTTAGAGTCCGCTAAACAGGAGCCAAAAGAAGATACTTTCAGTAAATACACTGCACCTGAGCCTACGGAAAGTGCCGCAGTTGAAAGTGGTCGAACCAGTTATCAAGTATTGGTAGTGGATGATAACGATGTAATGCAGCAGGCATTAAATGCCGAGTTACAGCAGTTACCGCTACCGGTTAATGTGCACTTTGCTGGTTCTGGCGAAGAAGCACTCGCGAATGTAACAGATCATAGTTATGACTTTATTTTTCTGGATGTGGTTATGCCTGGAATGGACGGGTTTGAAGCCTGTACAGAGATGCGTAAACGTCCAGAACTAAAGAAAACCCCAATCATAATGCTGACCTCTAAGACTTCACCTATGGATGAGGTGAAAGGAATTATGTCGGGCTGTTCCACTTATCTGACCAAGCCAATCGTGCATGAAGAGTTTCAGAAGGTGATCGGCCGAGTATCCAATTGGGTTGATGAATTTCAGAAAGCGTAAGTAAATGGAGCTATCCAGTGAAAAAAGTATTGGTTGTTGAAGATGACCTAGTTCAGCAGAAGCATATTTGTACAGTATTGGCTTCTTGCGGTGTTGAAGTAGTCGCTGCCAACGATGGCAAGCAGGGTCTTGAAAAGGCAAAGACGGAAAATCCAGATCTGATTTTTATGGATATCGTCATGCCTGAAATGGATGGTTACTCAGCCTGTCGTCAGATAACTTCTGACGAAGCAACAAAACATATTCCAGTCGTGATTGTATCGAGTAAAAACGAAGAGGCCGATAAGGTTTGGGCACAGTTACAAGGTGCAACAGCCATGGTCTCTAAGCCGTTTACTGATGCAGAACTAATGGCGCAAATTTCTGCGTTAACTTGAGACATACGCGATGGATGCTCAGCTAACAATAAATATAAAAGCGGATGATCAGCCTAGCATTCACCAGATTCGGCACGGTTTTGAAATCGGTAGTTACCAGCTACTTATCTCGGAATTAACCCGGGCTGAGGTGGTGAAAGCTCCCTCAATTTGTTTGACCCCATCTACACCTGACTGGTTCGCCGGATTTATGAATCACCGTGGCGAAATGGTGCCTGTTTATGATCTGAATAGGTACCTAGAAATCTTAGATGGCAAAACAGCCCCACAATCTTGGGTATTGCTGATCGATGATCATCCGAAGACTGTTGGTGTCTTATTGACCCAACCACCTCAAAGTATCACGGACCCAGTTTTACTGGATCAAGCATGTGGGGATCTGCCTGATGTTATCCGTCAGGCAGCGGGACAGGTATACGAGCATCAAGATCGGCACTGGGTCGAAATTGATCATCACCGGTTGTTCCTAGCCTTGAAGAAACAGTTTTAAAAGTACGGAGTGAGCTATGCAGTCGTTTTGGGAATTTAAGAACATCAGGATACCGATTAAGTTCGCAATCGTATTAGGATTGCTCTGTGCCGGTCTGTTCTTTATGAGTGCGTCCTACTACCAGACAATCGTTCTGCAAGAGGAAGCAAAACAACGCTCTCAAAACCTAAATAGCTTCTTGCTACTTGTACGAGATATCCAGGAAAGTGTGGCCGAGGCCCGTTTCCAAGAGAAGAGTTTCCAAGTATCGAAGGAGATGGATCGCCTATCCATCTATAACGATGTAATGGCGAAGCTGGATAAAGATATCCTGAGCCTTAAAGCCTACCTTCGAACAGACAAAGACAAACAGCTGGTAGAGCAGTTCCAAGTCATTATGGATCAGTATCAGGACGTATTCTATGACGCTTCTGAAACGGCAATCCAGATCGGTGTAAATAAGAATGAAGGCCTATCAGCAGAGATCCGTACCCTTATTTCACAAACTGAACCTCTAGTTCTATGGATCAACCGTAACTGGGTTCGTGATCAATTATCGGTTGTGCAAACCGATCTTGATAAATATATCGCTACTGATGGTCGAGAAGTTGACCTGGATATTATTCAAACAGATCTGTATACCATCAGAAGACAGATCCAAACGGCTCATCTAGATTCCAGCAAGGTTAAATCTCTATCCGATAGCCGTGCGTCCGCTTCAAGTAATATCGAACAGATTGAATTATTGGTAGCAGAATTAGCAGAAGCAATTGAGCGTAAACAAACTCAGTTTGCCAGCCTGCAAGAGATCATCGACAAACTATCTCCAAAGATCGATGAAGTAACCGAGCTAGCGGCTAACTACAAAGTACAAAACGACCTGTTGATTGCTGACGATACCACTGAGATGGCGACTTACTTCTTGATCTCTATCGGTTTGATGATTGTGGCGATGGCTATCTCTCTATCCATCATCAAATATGGCGTAATCGATCCACTGAAAACTATCCAGTCAGCGGTAGATAAAGTACGTGAAGGCGATGTAGAAGCACGAAGCGGCTTGGACACGCAAGACGAATTGGGTCAGCTATCGAGCGTATTGGATAACATGCTTGATGAGAAAGAGAGCGCCCTTCAAGTTAAGGAACAAGAGAACCAACGTCTTAACAGCTCGATCATTACCTTGATCCAGAACGTATTCCAGATCTCCCAGCGAGACCTAACGGTACGCGTACCTGTAGCAGAAGATGTTACCGGTGCGGTATCTGACTCCATCAACCAGTTGGTAGAGTCGATCGAGTCGGTATTGCAGGAAGTAAACAGCGTATCCACCCGTGTAAATGATGCATCGGTTCAGGTGAAATCTCAGTCTGAAACGGTATTGAGCTATGCGGAACGAGAGAAAGAGGAGATCAGTGAAACATTGAACGGTTTGGACTCTGCAATCCGGGCAATGGAATTGATCTCTAAACTAGCCGTATTGTCGAACAACGCATCTCAGAAAGCGATCAAAACATCTGAAACGGCGATGGACTCAGTATCTCAGACTATCGACAGTATCAACAAAATCCGCCAGACCATCCATGAGGCAGAAAAACGTATTAAACGATTGGGCGAACGTTCCCAAGAGATCGGTGGTATCGTCAACCTGATCAACAACATCTCGGAACGTACCCACGTACTATCCCTTAACGCGAGTATGCACGCGGCATCAGCCGGTGAAGCGGGTCGTGGTTTGATGGTGGTAGTAGATGAGGTACAACGTCTTGCGGAGAACTCCCGTGAAGCAACCTCTGAGATTGAATCCCTAGTAAACAATATCCAGCTTGAGACATCGGATACGATTAATGTAATCAACAACGTAATCACCGACGTAGTCGAGGGCACGCGCCTAGCGGAAGAAGCGGGTGAGCGTATGGACGAAACCCGTGCCACAACTCAAACGCTGGTAGATTCCGTAGTACGTATCGCACACAGCTCGGTGAAACAGGCGAAAGTAGCGGAAGAGCTACGTACCCGTGCCAACAGCATTAACGAAACCACTCAAGCGACCAACGCCGAAATGAAGCAGCAGGCTCAGCTATCTGATGAGTTGGTAGATGCGGCCGATGAGCTTCAGAAATCAGTTAGTGTATTTAAACTCGCTTCATCCTGAGAATAGGTGGGATAGAGATCAATGTTTGATCCTAAACTAGCCATCGAGTGGCTGACAGCGAAGCAGAAGCTTTGTCTGAAAATGGAGCTGCCTCTAACGGAACTGGTGGTCGAGCTGTATGAGTATGTCGACCAGTTTAGTGAGCATAACCTTACCGGGCTATCTGACTTTCTAGCGTTGTATGCTGAGCTGTTAGAGTCTTTAGATGAGGCTCAACTGAAGCAAACCGAAATGGTGATGTCAGAGATGTCTGACAAACTACAGGGCTTGTTTTCTCAGCCGCCAGAGGAAGTCTCGCAAGGCTTAGTGACGTTATTGCAAAGTGACTATTGGCCAGAGCCTGTGGCTGCAGAAGATGCTGAATTCCTACTCGAACTTTTACAAGATGACAGTCGCCAACTGCAACCACAACCGCAGTTAAGTGATGTTGAACAGGTTGAGGTGACTGCAGAAGTTGATGGTTTGAATGCTTCTGAGGCTGATATTACATCATCTAGTCACCCGATCGCCGTTGAGTCGGTTGAGCTTCTAGGGACTATAGCTGCTGCACTACCCGATTTCTCCGAGCAGCAATCTGACCACCTCTATGATCTGATTGATCGCTGCTCCGAAGATGATTTAACCGGTCTGGCTGACATGCTGGCGCTTTATGGCGAGCTACTTCAGCAATTGGACGAACTGGAAGAAACCAAGATTGCTTCGCAGTTAAGCACAGCACTGATAAGCCTTCTACAGAGCCTTGATTCTCAGCAGATCGAGCCAGCACTGGCATTGAGGACAGATCCGGCTTGGGTCGAACCAGTGGCTGATGAAGATACGAGTTTCCTAATCGATCTGTTACAGAGTGATTGTAAAGCCTTAGCGGGTGATACAGCACCGTCTATCTCTGCTGAAATTGAAGAGGTCGCAGCAGAATATGAAGTATCGAATGATCAAATAGAATCTGCTGAGCAATCTCTACCAGAACTTGTGCCATTGCTACGTCAAATGGCGGCGGATATCACCCTGTTTGAGGACAAATATACCGATCAATTCTACGACCTAATCGATCGCTATTCCGAAGAGGATTGGACCGGTATCGCTGATATGTTGGCCCTATATGGCGAACTATTACAGCAACTCGAAGAACTCGATGGCACTCAAATTGCGACCAAGCTAAATAGCGCTATTATTCGTCTGTTAGAGCAGCCGTGTGAGCAGAATATCGATTCACTACTGGCGCTTATGAGCGACACCGCTTGGATTGAACCGGTACCTGAAGAGGACGGCAGTTTCCTTTGCGATCTGTTGTTGAATGATTGTCAGAAGCTAAGTTCGTCTTCGGATCAAGACGTACAAAGCGAATTGCTTGAGCAGCCTATCGAAGTTGATCTCCCACCGCTTCCGGAGACCGTTCAGCAAAGCAATATCACTCATCAATTACCCGAATTGCTTCCCTTACTACAGCAGATGGGTGAAGACCTTGATCGCTTTGAAGAGCTGCACTCTGATCAATACTACGAGTTAATTGATGATTACTCTGAGGCAGATTGGACCGGTATTACCGACATGCTGGCGCTGTACGGTGAGCTATTACTGCAAGTTCCCGAATTATCAGAGCAGGCGATAGCAGAGCAGCTACATCAAGCGATAGAGAATCTATTGCAGTCTGCTGATGATCAACAGATTGAACCTGTATTGCGTTTGATGGTTGAGTCGAGCTGGTCAGAGCCTGTATTGGCTGAAGATACAGAGTTCTTAAAACCATTACTGGCGCAAGATGTAGAGCGATTACGCTCAGATATTAACGCAAACGACTCATCGGATGAGCTAGCTGACACTGTTGAAGTGCTGGTTTCTGACAATGAACCAAGCATTGCGATTCTGCCTGAACCACCGACTTTCTGCGAGATTGACCAGACCGTGTTGGAGCAGGGGAATGCTCAAGTGGACCCTGCGGTAGTCACAATGCTGTCGCAATCAGTCCAGCAGCTATCCGATCAGTGGCTGCAGACGGAGATAGAGCGATCAACGCTCGAAGAGAGCATCGATGGTCTGGAAACAGTTATTCGTGCGCTCCAGACTATTAACCTCAACGGCGCAAAAGTTCTGGTTGAAGGTTTAATTGCGAACTTAAGTTATCTACAGCAGCATCAGATTCCGCTACTAGAAGATAAAATTAACGCAGTTTATAACGCCCTTAACTGCTTACTGGATTACTTCTCTGATCTCGGAGCTGCAGAGCATCAACAAGCACTGTTAACAGCTTTCAGTCATGAATCCCTACCTTGCAGGCCTACGGCTGACGAAACAAAATACATTACCGATCTATTCGCGCTAGCGTCGCTGCAGACCAGCGAAGATCTGGTACGTGAGGAAGCAAAACAGGAAGACGTTGAGTTGCATGAATCCGGGGAAATTGATCCTCAGTTATCGGATATGCTGCACAATGAACTGCCAACGCTCTCCGATGAATACTTAAACAGTATTCAGCAGCTGTTGGATCAAGAACACAAACCAGCCTTGCGTAGTGCCCAACGTGCGGTGCATACCTTGAAAGGCCTGGCCAATATGGCAGGTATCAAGGGCTTGGCTAACTTGGCTCACCGGCTAGAGGATGTGCTGGAATTCTTAGCGGATCAGGATCAGCTACCTACCGGTAGTTTGAAGGATGATCTGTTTGAGGCGTCTGATTGTTTAGCGGCGATGGCAGAGGCTATCACCGCGGGCGGAAATGCGCCTGATAATGCGTTTTCGACCCTGCAGTTGATGATGGATTGGGATTACCGTCTTAAAACAGAAGGTGTGGATGCCCTTGATAAAGCACAAGAACGTATCGCTGTTGAATCGGCGGTTGCAAGTGTTGATGATTCTGCCGTTCAGGCTGAAAACACACAAGCGAGTGAAGCAGAGGCTCCTACTGCAGAGACTTCTCGAGAAGAAAATCAGGTCTTCCGAGTGCCGCGTACCGTATTGGATACACTATTCCGTTTGGCGGGTGAATCAAGCACGTTGAACGCCCAGCTTGATGAAGAGGTAACACAGTTACGCGGCTTTACTCGAACTAACCGTGAGCGTCACCGTAACTTGCAGCGTGTTCTCTTTGAATTGGAACAACAGTTCAGCGAACAGATGAATCTACAGCCTCATCTGGATGAAAACGCGGATGACTTCGATCCACTCGAGATGGATCGCTATAACGAAATGCACACGACTATCTCACGTGTGCAAGAGGCTGTAGCAGACGTGCGTGAGGTTACTCAGGAGATGGAAGGACATATCCATAGCTTGAGTACACTGCATATCGCGCAATCCAGCTTGCAGAAAGAGACCCTCGATAATGTCTTAAGTACACGACAAGTCGAAGTCAGTACGATCTCTTCACGTTTACAACGTATCCTGCGCCAGGTGTGCCGTTCTACCGGCAAAGAGGCGCGTTTAGTTATTCAGGGTGAAGATACGCTGGTGGATAGCAATATCTTGAACCAGCTAGCTGACCCGCTGATGCATATTATTCGTAATGCGGTCGATCATGGCTTAGAAAGTACAGGATTAAGGCGTCAACGAGGTAAGCCGGAGCAGGGTACGATTACCCTCAACTTCAGTCTTCATGACGGTCAGATCGAAGTAAGCTGTCAAGATGATGGAGATGGCATCAATACCCAACGGGTATTGGCGATGGCTCACGAGAAGAAATTGATCGAACCAGATCTACCACTGAGTTCGGATGACGTTCACCGACTTATCCTGATTCCAGGTTTCTCCACCCGCGATCAAATCAGCCAATTGTCCGGTCGTGGCATTGGTATGGATGTGGTGTATCAGCAGATCCTACGTCTACAGGGTACCCTAGATATTCAATCCTCCGTAGGCGAAGGTACCTCCTTTACCTTGGCGATGCCGGCCAGCTCATTGATGGTTAAAACCTTGTTGGTTCGCTGCGGTAAGCAGGTATTTGCATTGGCAGGGCATGGTGTTGAGCAAAGCTTAATTTCGTTGGATGGTAAGTTCCAAGAAACCGAAGAGGAACTGTGCTTTATCCACGAGGGTGAGAGCTACCCAGTGTTTATGCTGGAAAACCTTCTACATCAACGCAAACACCTCTATCTTGAGCCGGGTGCTGTGCACCCTGTATTGATCGTTAATATGGCCCAAGGTGAGCGGGTGGCTGTTTTGGTGAAAGAGATTATCGCTCACCGAGAACTGGCCTTTAAACAGATGGGCGAATATGTACCGGATCTGCCGGGTATTCCGGGCCTGACTATTCTTGCCAAGGGTGAAGCGGCGCCAATCGTCGACTTACCGGCCCGTATTCGTCATCAACGAACGACCTTGTCTGATCAGCCGATGCTGCTAGACAACGATATCGATTTAGAGCTTCCACGTCTTCTGGTGGTGGATGATTCTTTGAGTGCTCGGAAATCCCTTGAAACTCTGTTGAAAGACACAGGCTATGAAGTGATGACGGCAATAGACGGTTTGGATGCGTTGAATCAGGTGCGCAAGCGCCAGCCTGATTTGATTCTAACCGATATGGAGATGCCTCGAATGGGAGGCGTTGAATTATCGACCATCTTGAAAAACCGTGAAGAAACGGCTCATATCCCAGTGATAATGATCACCTCACGATCGACGGATAAACATAGATTAGAGGCAACGGATGCAGGAGTCGATGTGTATCTGACCAAGCCATGGTCAGAAAACCATTTGTTAGATCAGGTGGAGAGCTTATTAGCTGAAGCTTGCGTCTAAAGAGGAGTATCTGATGCGTTTGATTCGTTATGTTTTGATGAGTTTTCTTTTTATCAGTGGCCATAGTGCTGCTGAGATAACCTCGATTGAGCATGCCATAAATACAGCTTCTCACCAGAGTATGTTGACTCAGCAGATGCTGAAGGACTATATGCTGATCGGCTTGTCTGTGCGTGGCCGCAAGGCAGAGCAAGAGTTAGCTGAATCGATCAAAGATTATGAAGAAGCTCAAAAACTGATTTTGGATTACGCCAAAACGGATGCTGAGAAACAAGCTTTAAAGCGTGCAGTTGAACAATGGGAAGTGATTAAGCCGCTTTATCTTGCCAAGCCAACACGGGAGAAGGCAACTGAAGTACGACAAGCAACCGAACTGCTGCTACAACAGTGGAGTGCGGTCACTATGGAGATTGTTGAAAATAACGATAGCCGCTTCGGTAAGCTCATCAGTACAGCTGGTTTTGTCCGCATGTTGGCGCAACGAGTGACTAGCCACTACGCGCTTCGTGCATGGGGGTTCCAAGATGAGTACAGCGAAGCCTTTATTAGCTCGCTGCAGCTATTTGAACAGAACAGGTCAGAATTGGAAGGCGACCCGCTTAATAATGCTCAGATCAAAGCTGAATTGAACAAAATCCAACGGGACTTCAAACGCTTTAAGGGCCTATCAGATTCAGCGTCGGATAAAGGCCGTTTAGCCCTAGTGGTGAGATCTGCAGAAAAGATCACTACCAGTATGGATAAAGTCACTGCGATGTATGTGTATCAGGGCTTGAGCTTTTAAAGCTTATTTAGCTATTTAGCGGCTTAACTACTGTGAAGCCTTAAGCTGTTCTAATTTCTCTTCTGAATACAGCGGGCCATTTTCTTCAGAGTAGAAATCTATTAATAAGCTTTTGGCTAGCAGTGCATCACTACTGTTGTTTTTGATTAGGTCTAATAAATATTCTTCAGCTAACAAGGGAGCTGGTTCAACACCATCACCTAAGTAAAGAAGAATGGATAAATTGTATCGAGTATCAATACCTAATTCTTTAGCTTTGGCCCAGGCTTTATAGGCTTTTTCGTTATCGGGTAATGGGGCATCATCCCCGAAGTACAAGCTACCTAGGTTTGCATAAGCATATTTGAATCCTTTCTGAGCTGCTGCTTGGTAATATTTCTCTGCCACAAGAAAGTCTAAGTTCACGCAGCTATCCGAAGAATGAAGTAGACCAAGTTTAAAATTCGCATAAGGAATACCTTTTTCAGAACCTGCTTTGTAGATTTTGACTGCTTCTTTACAGTTTCCAGAGGCTAATAATTTATCTGCGTCTTGTAGGGAAGAGGCGTAAGTGTAGTGTGTGAAAATCAATAGGGATAGAAGCAAAGATGGTCTAAGCATTTTTGTCGAATTAGTCCGTTAATTTGGGAAAAAGCAGGGTGCAATAGCGAAATCTATTGCACCACTGTTATGTGTTATTAGACAGTCAGAACTAGCTTGCCCTGTGTTCTGCCAGATCTGCTGGCATCAAAAGCATCGCCGACTTTTTCTATTGGATAAGTGTCCGCTAGTTGCAGCGCTAACTTACGGTCGGCATAAAGGCCTGCTAAGCGATCTAGTTGTTCGCTATTCGCTTCCACGCGGATGGGTTCAACTTTCACCTTCATCGCTTTGCCTGCTGCAATAACCTCGTCTTTGGTTACTGATGGCAGGGTTACCAGAGTACCGCCGGGTTTAACGCAATTAAGGGCTTCGATACCGATCTCGCCACCCATACCATCAATAACCAGATCGACGTTATCGATATGATCGGTGATTTTGTCGTTGTGGTAATCGATCACTAGGTCCGCACCGAGTGATTTCAAGAACTCATGGTTTTTAGCCGATGCAGTCGTTGCAACGCGCGCGCCCATCCATTTCGCTAGTTGAATCGCTAAGTGACCGACACCGCCAGCACCTGCCAGAATCACCACTTGCTGGGATGCCTGTAGGTGGCCTTTATCAAATAGCGCCTGCCATGCAGTTAGACCTGCTAAACCTAAACCTGCTGCCGCTTCAACTGGTAGACCTTCAGGGCGAAGGCTAATCTGATCTGCTGGAGCTGCAATATACTCAGCAAAGCAACCTGCTGCTTCAGGGAAGCGGATTAAACCGAAGACTTCATCACCGACACTAAATTCAGTGACATCATCGGCAACGGCTTCAATCGTGCCCGCAAACTCCCAACCTGGAACAAAAGGTAACTCGCCAATAAACGGCGCAGCACCACCACCCGAACAAGTTTTCCAATCGATCGGGTTTACGCCTGCGGCTTTGTTTTTGACAAGGACTTCACCTGAATTCAGTTCAGGTTTATCCAGTTCGGTATATTTTAAGACGTCGTTGGAACCAAACTGTGAAATTTGTATCGCTTTCATTTACTACTCCAGCAGCTGCGTAATACTAGCGTCGTTAATCTGCGCTATGGTCTGGTGGAAAAATAAGTTGCTCAACCAAGGCAGTGCAGCCGACTACATTGTTTTTTGGTACGCTAGGGAACCGTTTTTGGTTCAAAGGTCATCTGATCAATGAGCCATAAGCATAAAACGGGTTACTTTCTACTGGCAATAAGTAAAGGCGAATGTGATGTATCTGGCAATATTAGAGCAATTTTTATTTTGGGGTGGTTTGCTAGTATTTTTGGTTTCTCTAGCGATGTACGCTGGACGCACCAAAGACTTTAAGTCGCTGGTGGAATTTTGGAAACCTACCATGGATATGACAAAGCGGGAATTTAACGTAAATCGTGTGGGTCTTATGATGATGATAGGTGCCGTTGCGATTAAATTAATTGTATTTTTAACTTACTAAAAGGTATTTATGAAAGGAAATCCAGTAAGAGGTGGAAGCTATGTTTTACGGGGCTTGCAGATGTTGCCAGACCCAGAAATTCGTCCCTTTGTACTTGTTCCACTACTAACCAATATTGTGCTGTTTGTAACGGCGATTTGGTTATTGTTTAGTAACTTTGGCGCTTGGGTCGATAGCTTAATTACAACGTTTCTACCTGATTGGGAGTGGTTGCAGTTCCTGCACTACGTTTTATGGCCAGTGATGGCCTTGTTAGTTATCGTATTTGTTTATTACGGCTTCTCTATAGTCGCCAATATCATTGCTGCGCCGTTTAATGGTTTCTTATCTGAGAAAGTAGAGAAGCGCCTACGTGGTGATGTCGTCACTGATGACGGTTGGAAAGAGGTTATCGCGCTGATCCCAAGAGCGATTGGTCGCGAGCTTTCTAAGTTGGCCTATTACCTTCCTCGTGTTCTTTTTCTGTTGGTTCTGTCGTTTATTCCAGTGATCAACCTGATCTCGCCTTTCTTGTGGATCTTGTTCGGCGCTTGGATGATGGCGATTCAGTACTGCGACTATCCGATGGATAACAACAAAGTTAGCTTCAAGAATATGAAGCTGATGTTGAAATCTGATCGCCTAACGTCAATCGGTTTTGGTGGCTTGATTCAACTTGGCATGTTGGTGCCATTATTGAACTTGATCCTTATGCCTGCTGCGGTAGTTGGTGCAACCATCTACTGGGTCGAGGCCCATTCAACAACTGAGATCGATCTGGACCAAAAACGTCTGGAATCGTAAATAAAAAACGGCCTGCTTTGAACAGGCCGTTTTGTTATATCTCTTCAAAATAAGTTTAAGCGGAGTGTTCATCTTCCACATGAGACGGTGCGATCATCTCTGTTGGGAAATGGCAGGCAAAGGTGCTGCCTTTCCCTAGCTTACTCTTAATCGTTAGCTGGCCACCGTGACGCGCCAGCACGTGCTTCACAATGGCTAAGCCAAGGCCGGTGCCGCCACTGGCAGAAGAACGACTCTCATCCACACGATAGAAACGCTCGGTTAGGCGTGGCAGGTGCATCGCTTCAATGCCTGGACCTGTGTCTGTCACCGAGAAGTGACCGCCTTGTTCGTCGGTCCACCAACGAACTTCAATCTTGCCGTTCGCCGGGGTGTAACGCACGGCGTTAAATACCAGATTGGAAAAAGCACTGTGTAGCTCAATTTCTTGGCCGTTAAGGTCAAAAGCGTTGTCGATATCGAGCGTGATCTGATGATCTTTATCGAGTGTTTTCGCCAGTTGCTCCGCATCTTCAACAATATGAGTCAGGACGCTGAGGATCTGGATCGGGTGTTCGTCCGATGCTTGGTTACTGGCTTCTAAGCGCGATAGCAGCAACAGGTCTGAAACCAAGTTTTCCATTCGACGCGCTTGGTTTTGCATAGAGCTAAGACCGCGCAGTAACGGTTTTGGCAGGGCTTGGTCCAAGAAGGTCTCCAAGTACCCCCTAATTACTGTAAGCGGCGTACGCAGCTCATGAGAGGCGTTAGCAACGAAGTCTTGTCGTGTTTGTTCCAGACGCATCAGACGAGAGACATCACGAGCGACTAACAGACGGTCTTCATCACCAAAACGTGTGATATGGAACTGAATCTGAATATCATTGTGTGCAGGTGACGGTAGAGTAATAGAGTCGTTGTACTGACCGCGTTTGTAATAGCGAACAAAACGCGGATCACGCAGTAGGTTCATGACCGGCATACCGCGGTCCGATTCCTGATTAAGCCCTAGTAGATGGTTAGCAGACTCATTCCACCACTCTAAGTTGTGGTGTCTATCGATGATGATAATCGCATCGGAGAGAGCGGAAGTAGAGTCCTGAAAGCGCGAGATAATACTTTTTAAGCGATCTTCGCGCTTTTGACGACCACGCTGTAGGCGTGAAAGTTCATCAAAAAGCTCACCCCAATGGCCTGTGCACTCTGGTGGTTCCTGTTCCACTTCGGATTGGAACCACTGCATCAAACGATTGAATTGACGTGCCTGAAAGATGGCCCATACAAATAGGCTTAACGCTAATGCCCAACTTGGGTAACCAATTAATAGCCCCAAAGCAAAGGAGCATCCACTCACCAGCAATAAGCTGGTAAACATCGAGTGGCGGTTTTTGTGCATGGCTTTTCCTTGCTAACTAATCAGGCTACATCGGCAGAGAAGCGGTAACCCGTTCCTCTGACAGTTTGTACCAGATAGTCATGACGCTCGCCAAGTGCTTTTCGTAAACGACGGATATGAACATCAACAGTGCGTTCTTCAACGTAGACGTTACCACCCCACACCATATCCAGTAGTTGGCCGCGCGAGTAAGCACGATCTTGGTGTGTCATAAAGAATTGCAGTAGGCGAAATTCAGTCGGGCCAAGTTCGATTGGTGACTGATCAGAGGTGACGCGATGCGAAATAGGATCTAGGGTTAGACCGTCCACTGTGACTGGCTCTTCAATACCTTTAGGCGTTGTACGGCGCAGTACAGTTTTTAGACGAGCTACGAGTTCGCGTGGCGAAAAGGGCTTAGTGATGTAGTCGTCTACACCGGTTTCTAAGCCTTTAATTTTATTATCTTCATCGGTTTTAGCCGTGAGCATAATAATAGGGATATCGGCAGTGGTTTCATCTTTACGCAGACGGCGCGCAAATTCGATTCCACTCATGCCTGGCATCATCCAGTCCAACAAGACCATATCTGGCTTGTCATCCACGATCAGGCCGTGTGCTTCTGTGGCATTGCTTGCTTCAAAGCAGTCGTAGCCAGCCATTTCTAGCGCAACAGCGATCATTTCGCGAATTGGCGCCTCATCATCAACAATCAGGACGCGTTTGGATAGAGACATGCGTAATTGCCCTTTTCAACTCAATTTATCGACGCCAATATTAGAAGACAATAGTGTTACACAAATATGACAAGCGGTAACAATTCGCCATAAACAGTTAAAAAGTAGCTGATTTTAAGGTGTTTTACAGTAAATCTAAGGCTGCATAATGACCTGCAAGGCCAATAAAAATCGCTAAACCCGCGTAATGATTATTTAAGAAAGCCTTAAAACAGGCATCGCGCTCGCGATCTCTAATCAATAGTTGCTGATAAACAAATAGCCCGCCTGCCACAACAAGACCCACATAGTAGATCCAGCCCAGTTGTAACTTCATGCCCAGTAGTACAAATGTAAGTAGGGTAGAGGCCTGAAGCACGCCAATAATCACTTTATCAGCATCGCCAAACAGAATAGCGGTGGATTTCACCCCGATCTTAAGGTCGTCATCGCGATCCACCATGGCATACATAGTATCGTAGGCTACAGTCCACAGCAGCGTTGCTATATAGATCAGCCATGCGTAGGAGGGAACGGTTTCATTTACGGCGGTAAAAGCCATAGGGACCGACCAGGCAAACGCAGCGCCCAGTACCACCTGTGGTAGGTGGGTATAGCGCTTCATAAACGGATAGCAAGCTGCGAGTAAGAGGCCGCCACCGGATAACAGGATAGTGGTGAGATTGGTAAAGAGTACGGCAATAAACGCGATCAGCATCAATCCGGCAAACAGCACTAAGGCTTCTTTGGCGGTCACTATGCCTGCTGGAATAGGGCGTTGTGCGGTACGTTTTACATGACCATCAATTTTACGGTCAGCAAAGTCATTGATTACACAACCGGCAGAGCGGGTGAGGAAAACCCCAAGAGTAAAGATAATAAGGATGTCATAGCTTGGAACACCTTCGGCAGCAATCCAAAGTGCCCAGTAGGCCGGCCAAAGCAGTAGATAGATCCCAATTGGCTTTTCTACGCGCATAAGGCGGCTGTAACCAATCAGTTTTTCTTTGGTCGAAATCGGTGTTGAGGTGCTCGGTGAAGCCATGATCAAGCTCTGCTTAACAAGGTTTCGGTCATTCTACCTCTCCAGCTGGTCGCTGGAAACGCTGAGTTAATCTTAACTCGCGATGAGAGCGGTTACCCTCTAGTTTTCTCCTCTGTCGAGAGGAAAAACTGACTTCCCTGTGCAACCGTTCCATCTTGTATCTATAGCTACCGGTTATTACAGCATGATTTGAACCTGATCATCGACAACACGAGCAGGCCACACAGGTACGCTGACATCGGGTTCTTCGATGCAGGCGCCTGAGCTAAGTGAAAAGTGTTGTTTGTATAAAGGCGATGCCACCATCGGTTCGCCTTGTAGATCGCCGATTAAACCGCGAGATAGCACGTTAGAACCGCTAAACGGGTCGTTGTTACCTACAGCAAAGATCTCGTTTTCATACTCTGGGATATAGAACAGTGCGATCTGCTGGCCCTCATGCATAGCGGCTACGCCAGAATGAGGGATGAGGTCGTTTTTGCTGCATAGATCGATCCATTCAGCGCTGCTATTAATAGTCGTCATAATAAATATCTCCTAATCGCTTAATGGTTAGTTATGCAGGACGGATCTGATCACGTTCCATGATATGAACGATCTGCGGATCAGCCTGTTCTTCAGTGTTCACGAAAGTACGGAAACGTTTTAGTTTCTCTTCGTCTTCTAGGGTCGACTTCCACTCACACTGATAGGTCTCTACTACATGGCTCATTTGTGATTCGAGTTCTGCGGCAATCTCTAGTTTGTCATCGATTACCACTTCGCGAAGGTAATCTAGGCCACCTTCTAAGTTATCCATCCATACCGAAGTACGCTGTAGACGGTCCGCTGTTTTTACATAGAACATTAGGACACGGTCGATGTAGCGAACCAGTGTTTCGTCATCTAGATCGGTCGCAAATAGATCGGCGTGACGAGGCTTCATACCACCGTTACCGCAAACATAGAGGTTCCAACCGTTTTCGGTCGCGATTACACCTATATCTTTACTCTGTGCTTCTGCACATTCACGAGTACAGCCTGATACAGCAAATTTGATTTTGTGCGGTGAGCGCAGGCCTTTGTAACGGTTCTCAAGTTTGATCGCCATACCAGCACTGTCATTGACACCGTAGCGGCACCAAGTGCTACCTACACAAGATTTCACAGTACGTAGGGACTTACCGTAGGCGTGACCTGTTTCGAAGCCAGCATCGACGAGTTCTTTCCAGATCAACGGTAGTTCGTGTAGCTGAGCGCCGAATAGATCGACACGCTGACCACCGGTGATTTTGGTGTAAAGGTTATATTTCTTCGCAACCTGACCTAGCACGATCAGTTTGTCTGGCGTGATCTCACCGCCAGCAACACGTGGAACGATGGAGTAAGTACCGTTCTTCTGCATGTTCGCCATAAAGGTATCGTTAGTATCCTGTAGAGATACCAATGGCTCTTCCATGATGTGCTCATTCCAGCAAGACGCCAAAATAGAACCAGCCGTTGGCTTACAGATCTCACAACCTAGGCCTTTACCGTGTTTCTCTAGTAGTTCAGAGAAAGAGCGGATGCCTTCAACACGGATGATGTGATAAAGCTCTTCACGGGTGTACGCAAAGTGCTCGCAAAGGTCGGTATTTACCTCAACACCGCGTTTTTCTAGTTCGCAATCCACAACGCTCTTCAGCATCGCTGCACAACCACCACAACCCGAAGCGGCTTTAGTGGCATCTTTTACGTCTGCAACCGAGGTTGCGCCTTCATCGATAGAGCAGCAGATCTGGCCTTTAGTTACGTTTAGGCAAGAACAGATTGTCGCTTCGTCTGGTAGCGCATCTGGACCTAGTGCCGGTGCAGCCGAACCATCCAACGATGGCAGGATTAGACTTTGTGGCTTTTCTGGTAGATCGATACCGTTAAGCGCATATTGCAGCAAAGTATCATATTTACTGTTATCACCTACCAGTACTGCACCTAGAAGCTTAGTGCGATCTTCAGAGACAACGATACGGTAGTAAACCTGCTCGTCTTCATCAGAGTAGCGGTAGCTGATGCTGCCCGGTGTCTGACCGTGAGCATCACCGATAGAGCCTACATCTACACCTAGAAGCTTCAGTTTGGTACTCATATCAGCGCCAGTAAAGGCGCTGCCATCGCCCGCAATTGCAGCCACAGCTGTTTTAGCCATAGTGTAACCCGGAGCTACCAAACCAAAGATCTGGTTGTTCCAAAGTGCACACTCACCAATCGCGTAGATGTTTTCATCAGAAGTCCGGCACTGATCGTTAACCATGATGCCGCCACGTTCGCCAATCTCTAGGTCACTTGAACGTGCTAACGTATCTTGTGGACGGATACCCGCAGAGAAGAGGATCAGATCAGTTTCTAGGTGTGTACCGTCGCTGAAGTTCATGCGGTAGGTATGTTCTTCACCAGCAACGATCTCAGTTGTCGCTTTGTTGCAATGAACATCTACATCCAGATCTTCAATTTTATTTTTCAGTAGCTCGCCGCCATCTTCGTCTAACTGCACTGGCATTAGGCGGGGTGCGAATTCAACTACGTGAGCTTTAAGGCCCAGAGACTTCAGGGCATTCGCCGCTTCTAGGCCCAATAGACCACCACCCACTACAACGCCAACTTTGGCCGATTTCGCACATGCTTGGATCTTATCTAGATCTTCTAAAGTGCGATAAACAAAGCAGGCATCACCATCATTACCCGGAATCGGGGGGACAAATGGGTAAGATCCGGTCGCCAAGACCAAGGTGTCGTAGGGATATGTACCTTGTTCTGTGATGACCTGCTTTGCATCGCGATCGATTTGCGTAGCACCTTCACTCAAATGAAGGTTTACGCTATGACTTTCATAAAAGTTATCTTCTACCAGACACAGATCCTGATACGTGGAACCGCCGAAATATTCAGAAAGATGGACACGGTCATACGCTGCGCGATCTTCTTCAGCCAGGATGTGAACGTCATATTCATTCGCGCTCTCTCCTGTCACAAAGTTTTCGACAAAGTGGTGTCCTACCATGCCGTTACCAATAACGACTAACTGTTTTTTAGGGCTGTTTGTCATAGCGGAATTACCTATATTTTGTTCTTCGATAACCTCGTCGCAAAGAGGGCTGCCAAATAGCAGCTGCGATCTGCAGGCGCTCAAATCTGTGTTGTTCTTTAATTGGTCGAAATACCATTGGCCTTCACGTACATCGCCATACAAAACGGCACCTTTCAGGCGATTGTCTTGTAACCAAAGCTTTCGATAGTGGTTCAGCTTCAGATCGTGATAAACCAAGGTTTCGGTGTTTTCTTCGTCGCTTAAGTCACCGCAGGAGAACAGTTCCACTCCACTTATTTTCAGCTGAGTAGCAACCGCTTCTTCAACATACTGCGCTGACTGCTCTAATAGGGTTGCGGTCAGAATTTCGGCTTGATGCCAAATCGGTGCGACCAGACCGTAAGTAAATTGATCAAACTGGCAGCACTCACCTAGTGCAAAGATGTCGCTATCACTGGTGCGCATCTGGTTATCGACACAGATGCCACGCTCACAGGCTAAGCCGCTCTGTTCAGCGAGTGCTTTGTTAGGCGTTACGCCGATCGCAGTAATAACCAGATCAGCTTTGAGTTTCTCGCCGTCAGACATATGAACTGCTTGCACATGTCCGTCGCCAACGATGGCATCGGTAATCGCATCTAGGCGGAATTTAAGGCCGCGCTCTTCCAGAGAGTTCAATAGCATCGCGGCCGCTGTGCTATCTAGCTGGTTGTTTAGTAGGTAAGGTGCACGTTGCAGTACAGTGACATCCATACCCAAAACTCGAAGACCTTCTGCGGCTTCTAGACCTAAGAAACCACCGCCGATCACAACCGCATGCTTATGGTTTTCCGCCATCTCTTTCATGCGATCTACATCTTTCAGGGTGCGGAAATTCATCACGCCATCTAGATCTAGGCCCGGAAGAGGTACGCGAGTCGGGTAAGAGCCTGTAGCCATCACCAACTGGTCATACTCAACTTCGATACCTGATTGGCTAATAACTTTTTTGTTCTCACGATCAATAACTTCTACTGGATCGCCACTGTGTAACTGGATCCCCTGTTCCGCATACCACTCCTGTGTCAGCGTAATAATATTTTCCAGTGGCGCTTCACCGCTTAGTAGGTGAGATAACAAAACGCGGTTATAGCTGCCGCCGGGTTCTTCACCAAAAACAGTAATATCAAACTGGCCTGCCGCCGATTCGCTCAGGCATTGCAGTAGTCGGCCTGTCGCCATGCCGTTGCCAATAATGATTAGTCGTTTTTTCATCTCAAACCCAACGTCAAAAAATAAAAAAAGGCGTTATCCATTCAGTACTTCAGGAAAGTACTGATGGAGAACGCCTTTGTTCTCTTAGCCCGATTTTTGTAACTAAAACTGCAGAATTATCACCCCAACAGATATTTGTTACGCAATAGATATAGCAGGGGGTGTGCCAAGTTAATAAAGTTGTTAAAAAACAACATTTTGGGTGTTTTGTGCTTTCCTGCTTATGTTACTTAAGTTTAAAGATGAAGCACAAATTAGCTTAGATGAACCATTATGGTGCGCCGCAATAGGGAGTGGATCATTCCAGCAGGCTTAATAGCACCAGATTAGAGATCAGCAACACTCCGGCTATAAGCTTCCAAACCAATACAGGGTTTTTCTCCAATAACGGTTGGTGCTGAATCTTGGCTTCCAGTGCATGATTCGGACGGGTGAAATCTTTTTCGAATTCCGAGAATGCGTCATAGCGGAAACGCGGATTAGGTTGCAGCGCTTTGCGTAAACAGCCTTCGACCCAAAGCGGTAGATCTTTGCGATGGTGCAGAGCCGGAATATATTCCAGCTCGGCGTAGTTACCGATCTCTGCCGAAGAGGATGACATCTCCTTGTAGGGCAGTTTACCGGTGATCATCTCGTAAATGATGACAGCAAAAGAGAATAGATCCGACTTAAAACTGCCGGATTCTCCCATCAGATATTCAGGTGCGATGTAATCAACCGAACCTTGTGGAATCGCTTTATCCAGAGGTGAACTCATCTCCTCGATACCGGCTATTTTCGCGGTACCGAAGTCGATAATTTTTACTCGCCCATCCTGATTGATCATGATGTTTTCGGGTTTCAGATCCTGATGCACCATATCCGCGCGTTGGAACGCTCTTAGCCCTTGAATGATTTGCTTAGCGAGTTTGCGTACCTCGTCTAGCGGTGGATTGGGATTGTCGTTCATCCACTCGCGCAGGTTCATCCCCTGAATGTGCTCACCGACATAATAGAGAAACAGCTTTTGCTGTCGGCACGGATAGGTTTTCATCACATGGTGATGATCGATCCGTTGCCCCACCCACTCTTCGCGGATAAAGCCATCCAGATATAAGGAATCATCAGAAAAATTAGTTGATGGTGCTTTGAGTACGTATTGCTGGTGAGTTTCTCTGTCTTTCACCAGATACATATGGCTTCGCGTGCCACTAAAAATTAGGTCGAGTACTTCATAGCCATCGATCTGATTGCCTACTTTCATCACTGGGGGAATAGGCAATTGAGTCAGTTGTTGATGACTCTCTTCCAGCGATTTGACGGGCAGTTCATCGACACAGACGATCAGCGCTGTGAGGTTATCGTCACTGCCTTTAGCTAAAGCACTACTAATCAGTGTATCTGCGGCTTTTTCCGGATCAGAAAAGGCATTCGCGAGAATCTTTTTCATCTCGGCGCGGGTCAAAAAATCGTGCACCCCATCGGTGGTCATCAATAAGAGGTCGCCATCATTGAGTGGTCGAGTGGAATAATCGACTTCTAAATGGCGGTCGCCCCCTAAAGCCCTAGCTAAGTAACTATGCCCACCCGATTTTCGCACATGATCCTGACTCAACTGTTCCAGCTCTCCTTGCTGGAAGTGATAGATGCGTGAATCTCCCACATGGAACATGTGTAGGGTGTTGGACTTAATCACCAAGGCAGAGAAGGTACAAAGCATATTGTCCTGCTCGTGATGGCTAAGGTTATTCTCTTTGTGTAACCAGCGGTTTAAGGCTGTCATTACGCGGGATACAGAGTTTCGTACACTCCAACTGTGGGGGGTACTGAAATAGTCCTGCATAAAACTGGTGACACTGGTTTGGCTGGCGATATGGGAATTTGCGCAGCTACTGACACCATCGGCGATAACTGCCGCAGCCCCTTTAAACTCCCGATCTGCATTGTCTGGAATATGAGCTGCAAACGCATCCTGATTGACGGGTTTTATCCCCGCAATTGATTTACCGCCAAAGCGTATAGATAACGTTTTATTACTCATATTCATGCCTATCGCAGAATCAGAAAAGCAGCCCAATCAGATTGGGCTGCGTAAGTTTTGCCTCTCTCTTAAAGGCAAAATTGCTACGAGCTCTTTTATTTAAGTCGCTTGCCTTTTCTATGGGCAATAAAGAGTACAGTTTATGAAACTTTAATTAGTTCCACTGTACCGTCTTCATTTACTTCCGCCATGTGACCTTTTGGTTCTTCTAGCAGTAGTAGAGCCAAGAAACCAAGTACAGCAGTTACTGCGATCACTGTGAAGAAAGTAGAGTAATCAACCATAGATAGTACAGTTAGATAGAACACTGCACCGACGTTACCGTAAGCACCTGTCATACCTGCAATCTGACCCGTCAGACGACGCTTGATCAGTGGTACAACCGCGAATACAGCACCTTCACCCGCTTGTACAAAGAAAGAGCACGCCATCGCAGCAGCAACGGCTAGGAATAATGGCCATGTGCTATCAATCATAGACATAGTTGCATAACCTGCAGCCAAACCAGCCGTTAGGATCAATAGTGTTTTCTTACGACCAAAACGGTCACTGATCCAACCACCACCTGGGCGGGACATTAGGTTCATGAATGCGTAAGCAGAGGCTAGAAGACCTGCGTAAACCATATCTAGTTCGAATACTTCAGAGAAGAACAGTGGCAGCATAGACACAACCGCTAGTTCAGAACCGAACGTCGCGAAGTAAAGAACGTTTAGTACCGCAACCTGTTTGAATTTGTACTGCTCAACTTCAGGAACCGGCTTCTCAAAGATCTCTTTGTTAACGTTGTAGGCACTTACGCAATCGTACACAAGGATCGCACCTAAGCTCACGTAGATCGCAACGGCAGCCATATCAGAAAGGATCGATACGCCTGCTGGAGAAAGCTTCCACGTTAGCAGAGAAAGAGCAGCGTACATTGGAATTTTCATAATCAGCATGAAGACGAAGTCACCTTTGCTGGTGACTTCCATACCGCCAATTTTCTTCGGTTTGAAGTAAGTAGAACCTTTTGGTGTATCGGATACGTTTTTGTACCAAATAAAGCTGAATCCAAGACTCATTAAACCAGTAAGACCTACAGCATAACGCCAGCCGTCGTCACCACCGAATATCAAAGCGAGTGTTGGTAACAACATTGCGGCAGCAGCGGAACCGAAGTTACCCCAACCGCCGTAGATACCTTCTGCAGTACCCAACTCATTTGCAGGGAACCACTCACTTACCATACGGATACCGATGACGAAGCCCGCACCGATAAAGCCTAGAAGGAAACGTGAAATTGCTGCCTGAGCAAAGTCAGTCGATAGGGCAAATAGGAAACATGGAATACTGGCGATAAACAGTAGCGCAGCGTAAGTGATACGAGGGCCGTATTTATCGGTCAGCATACCGATGATGATGCGCGCAGGAATGGTTAGCGCAACGTTAAGAATAAGAAGTGTTTTTACTTCAGCTGGCGTTAGGCTCAGTGATTGGGCAATCGCACCCAGTAGTGGAGCATGGTTGAACCAGACAAAAAACGTAATAAAGAATGCCATCCAGCTCATGTGCAAAATTTTCATTTTGCCGCTGAAAGCAAAAATATTTAGCTTTCCTGAGTCGTTCATAATTAGGGCCCTCGTAAGGTTTTAAAAGCAATAAAAAAGGCGTTCAGACCCCTGTCCTTAACCTTGGGTGGTAGGTTAGGGAGAGAGGTTTGAACGCCTTTGTTCGATTCTATGCGAGGATTTATCGCTCCACCGTTGGAGCATTCAGACTAGCTAATAAGGTGCGCTTTGTTGGTGCGCTTTCTTAGCTATGCACTGCTTTAGTCTGACCAAATCCTAGAATTCACCGTTGAAATGTAGGGTTTCAGCGCTTAAGCAGCTTTTTCCTCGCTTTCTGCTTTATCATCTTGCACATCCTGTGCCAGATCTTGCTTTTTATCCTCTTTTGGTGCGGATTCAGCACTGTCAGGCTTGCGTTGCTTCTCATATAGGAAGGTCAGCACTTCATGACGATAGTGGTTGTACTGTGGGTCATCCGCCAATGCGATACGGTCACGTGGACGCGGCAGGTCAATATCTAGAATTTCACCAACAGTCGCAGCTGGGCCATTGGTCATCATCACGATTCGGTCAGATAGCAGTACTGCTTCATCGACATCGTGGGTAATCATAATCACGGTGTTGTTGAGATCTTTTTGGATCTCCATCAGAGAGTCCTGCAGGTGAGCGCGGGTGAGGGCATCCAATGCACCGAATGGCTCATCCATCAGCATTACGGTCGGCTCCATTGCAAGTGCACGGGCGATACCTACACGCTGCTTCATACCGCCTGAGATCTCATCCGGACGTTTGTCCATCGCGTGATCCATGTGTACTAGCGATAGGTTGTGCTCAATCCACTCGCGCATCTCTGCTTTTGATTTCTGCTTACCGAAAACCTGTTTCACGGCTAGCTCAACGTTTTCGTAAGCGCTTAACCATGGCAATAGGGAGTGGTTCTGGAAAACCACTGCACGTTCAGGGCCCGGTGCATTGACCTCTTTACCATCAAGTAGGCAGCCACCTTTAGTCGCTTGATAAAGGCCTGCAACGATATTCAGTACAGTCGATTTACCACAACCGGAGTGACCGATTAGCGAGACAAACTCACCTTTATTGATGGTTAAGTTCACATCCTGTAGCGCTTTGAATGGGCCGTTAGGGGTTGGGAAATCAATATCTACTTTTGTTAGTTCTAAATGCTTTGGAGGCTGAGTCATGATAATTCTCCTGCTGAGAGGCTTGGCCTCTCAGGCTTTAAATTCTGTTAACGTCCTATGTAACGTTTTGCTTTATAGCGCCTTACTTATCTAAGTACCGCAGTCTTATCCCAAGACACTTTCTTCTGCAGGAACAACATAACGCGGTCTAGCATGAAGCCGATCAGACCAATCACAAGCACGGCTACCATGATGCGGCCTAGGGAGCTGGAGCTACCGTTCTGGAACTCATCCCATACGAACTTACCTAGACCAGGGTTTTGCGCCAGCATCTCTGCGGCGATCAATACCATCCACGCGATACCCAGTGATAGACGCAAACCTGTGAAGATCATCGGGATAGAGGATGGCAGTACAATTTTGCTGACATGTGCGAACCAGCTCAGACGTAGTACCTGAGATACGTTCTGCAGATCTTTACTGATGCTAGATACACCTACCGCTGTGTTAAGCAGTGTTGGCCACAAACTACATAGAGATACAGTGATTAGAGATGTCACAAAGGACTTAGCAAACATTGGGTCCTTGCTGACATAAACCGCACTGACAACCATAGTAACCAGTGGCAACCATGCCAGTGGCGATACCGGTTTAAACAACTGAACCAACGGGTTCAGTGCAGAGTAAAGAGTATTGTTTAAGCCGATCACGATACCCGCAGGGATAGCGATCAGGGATGCCAGAATAAAGCCTGACAATACCGTTACTAGGCTCGTACCGATCTGATCAAAGAACGTCGGGTTGCCTGTGTAAGGACGGATTTTTACTTTAGCGTTCGGGTCTTTTTCTAGCTTCTTAGCGTTACGCTTCTCTTGGCGCTCGTAGAAAGCAGCCTCTTTATTACGTTCATTCTGGTGATCGTTTACCAGATTGATGGTTTGTTCATACACTGCCATAGGGCCAGGGAAAGCACCCAAGGATGTATTAATGCTTTTCGCGCCGATCTCCCACACGAAAAGGAAAATTAGTAGACCAACCAGAGGTACCAGAAGGGTTTTGCTGAACTTCTGTAGATTGTCTTTCGGGTTTTCAAAAAAGGCACTGATGCCTGATAGTGCGGATGTATTACTCATAACTTGCTACTCCCTCGTTGACCTGAATTCCTCCCCCAATACCTAGGGGGAGGAATATGCTGAACCAGTCAGATTAGATTTTCTGTTCTGGTTTCAGACCAATGTTGAACTTCTTCAGGTAATCGTTTGGCTTCTTACCGTCGTAAGTGATGTTGTCGATAAAGTGAGTCTGCGGAGCACGGAAACCATCTTCAGTGTTGAAGTCTGGGAACATGTCCGGCGTCATCTTACCTTCTTCGATCAACTCTTTAGCTGCTGTAGCGTAGATATCAGGACGGTAAACTTTCTTCGCGATATCCATGAACCACTGGTCAGACTTAGGTTCAGAGATCTGACCCCAACGACGCATCTGAGTTAGGTACCAGATCGCATCGGAGTAGTACGGGTAAGTCGCGTTGTAACGGAAGAATACGTTGAAGTCTGGCACTTCACGCTTATCGCCTTTTTCGTACTCAAATGTACCTGTCATTGAGTTAGCAATAACGTCGTAGTCCGCACCTACATAGTTAGGCTGAGACAAGATTTTTACTGCCTCTGGGCGGTTAGCGTTGTTGTTATCGTCCAGCCATTTCGCTGCACGGATCATCGCTTTAACGACACGAAGGTGAGTATTCGGGTTTTCGTCAGCCCATGCTTTAGATACACCAAATACTTTCTCTGGGTTGTTTTTCCAGATCTCGTAGTCAGTGACTACAGGTACACCAATACCTTTAAATACAGCCTGCTGGTTCCATGGTTCCCCTACGCAGTAACCGTAGATCGTGCCTGCTTCCATTGTTGCTGGCATCTGTGGTGGAGGTGTTACAGACAGTAGGGCATCGGCATCGATCGTACCGGACGTATCACCGTTATGAGGTGCGTAGTAACCTGGGTGGATACCACCCGCCGCTAGCCAGTAACGTAGCTCATAGTTGTGGGTAGATACTGGGAATACCATACCCATGTTAAATGGCTTACCTTCGTCTTTATATTTCTCAACAACAGGTTTTAGCGCATCGGCTTTGATCGGGTGAACTGGTTTGCCATCAGCTTGTTTAGGCACATACTCTTTCATCTGATCCCAGATATCGTTAGATACAGTGATCGCGTTACCGTTAAGGTCCATAGAGAATGCAGTGATGATATGAGACTGCGTACCGAAACCGATAGTTGCTCCTAACGGCTGGCCGGCAAGCATGTGCGCGCCATCTAGCTGACCGTCAATGACACGGTCGAGAAGAACTTTCCAGTTTGCTTGCGCTTCTAGGGTTACGTAGAGGCCTTCATCTTCAAAGAAGCCTTTTTCGTACGCAACCGCTAGAGGAGCCATATCTGTCAGTTTGATAAAACCAAACTTCAGATCTTCTTTTTCAGGCTCACCAATTGCTGCCCATGCAGGCACGGTAATTAATGAAGCAGCTAAAACTGCACCGCTGATAACTTTACTTAGTAGAGCCTTTTTCTTCTTAAGCATGGATCGTTCTCCCAATCTTAAAAACAAAAAGGCGCCGAACATGATCACATCAATGTGATCAGCCGAGGCGCCTTTGCCTAGTTTCAAATTTTGTGACCTTCTGGGTCGTTTCTAACTATTAGAGTGCACCGCCATTGGTGTCCTCATTTGCTATCTAATAGAGCAGGTGCTGTGCCAGAGTTTTGAAAATCCATAAAAAACAATTGGTTACGATTAATTTGTTTGTTTTTTGGAATTTTTGTTGTGTTTTGTTGCGGTGCACAATGGGGCTTTGGTTCATTAAGTTGGTGCAAAAGTGAGGGGGCAAAAATAGGGCAAACGAAAAATGTTTTGGGGCGTCTGGTCAGAAAAGGGGCTTTAAAAGGAGAAGGGTTTGTTAGAAAGGTAGGGTGTTTTTTGTCGGGAAAATTTGCCGAAAAAAAAAGCTCAGTTATTAAAACTGAGCTTGTTTTAAGTGCTGATTGTTGAGCTTAGTTAAGCGCCAATCCAGTTTTGATATAGATCTTTGCGATAGACGTTATGAACGATCTCATCTTGATCAAATTCCTGCTTGCCAATCTGGCCGCATTTACGCATCTGATCGATTAAGAACAGCCCATGGTCAGGATCTGGGCAGTTCACATTCTCACCGGAGAAATGCTGCTCCATCGAATAAGGTGGTGTGAACTTAGATAACTGCTCTGCTGCTTGATCTAAATAAGGTGGCAGTGCGAGGAGTTTCAAAATCTCAGCCTGATTGCTTGGTTCCTCCGCCCACAGACAGGCTTCGTGGATCGCTGTAATCAATGCGCGGTGGGTATTTGGGTGTTCATCGGCCCACTGCTGCGTGACGCCCAGTACTTTTTCCATATGGGAGCCCCAAATCTTATGGCCGGTACTCACAAGACCACCAATCTGTTGCACTAAAGCTAAGCTATTCCAAGGTTCACCTACGCAGTAACCATCGATCAAACCGGTGGAAAGGTTATCGAGCATTTTGGTCGGTGGTACCGCGACCAGCTGAACATCCTCTTCGGTATTGATGTTGTTCTGGTTTAACCAGAAGCGTAGTTGGTAGTGATGGTTTGAGTAGGGGTAAACGGTAGCGATAACCGGTTTTCGTCCGCTTTGCTGGATCAGCTCTTTAAACTGTTGGCCGACCTGTTCGCTGTCATCCCAATCAGAGATCTTATTGGACAGCGCCATATACAATTCTTGCGATAGAGTAATCGCCGTACCGTTCTGGCTTAGGGATAACGCCGTCATCATCGGTGTCGGGTTACCGTTTAAGCCCAATGTTGCAGCCAGCGGCATCGGTGCCAGCATGTGTGCCGCATCAAATAATCCAAAACTTACTTTGTCGCGAATAGAGGCCCAAGAGGACTCTTTACTCAGGATGACATTCAAACCATGTTTCTTAAAAAAGCCTTTCTCGCGCGCAACAACCAAAGGGGTACAATCGAGCAGTGCCACAAAACCTAGTTTCAGGTCAGTTTTTTCTAGTGTCAGTGCATCTGACATATCAGCTCCTATCTCTTTTACTTACTCAGGCCGTTCGCCAGTTGTAAAACTTCAATCACATTTCGTGCCACATCGGGAATTTTCTGGCCTCGGTCCATCGCAAGCTTACGCAGGGTTTGATATGCCTGTTCTTCATCGCAGCCTTGATGCTTCATCAGCATGCCTTTGGCTTTCTCTATGGTTTTGCGTTCTGCCAGTTGGTTTCTGGTTTTCTCCAACTCTTCACGTAATAAACTGTGAGCATCGAAATGAGCGATCGCCGTATCCATAATCGCTTTTACGCGGTCGGGTTGTAGACCGTCGGCTATATAAGCGCTGACACCGGCGTTAATTGCTTCGGCCATCGTCCTGCGGTCGTTCTGTTGTTCCGCAAAGAAAACGATCGGGCGTGGATTGTTCTGGCTCATCGTCGCCATACTTTCCAACGTGTCACGGTTGGGTGAATCCATATCTATAATGACTATGTCGGGGTGGTTCTCCTCGACATGCTTATTTAGATCAGTGGTGTTAGGTAGATGACAGACAACATGGTGCCCCAGCGTATTTAACGCCTTCTCAAGCGCATTCACACGAATGGGCTCGTCATCGATCAACAGCACGTTTAAACAGTTTACTTTACTCATTAATCCAGTTCCGGAATTGGATAGCCTGTCATAAAGCAATATTTGTTCCATGGTTATTTTAGAGCTTTGTGGCACGCGCTTTGCTGTACTAGGAGCAATACATTTTGATGCGCAACGGTGCGTGCTTACTCTTTCTTCAGTTTAGGGTATGCAGGTGCCTGCATTCCAAAAAAACTGACCAGTAAGCCAAACATTTACGTTGCTCTTGGATAGTTTTATTGGAGGTAAAGATGCAAACGACAACGACCTGTCCTTACTGCGGCGTGGGCTGCGGGGTAAAGGCTGAAATTGCTGACGATTGCGTAGTTGCAGTAAAGGGTAACGAAGAACACCCCGCTAATTTTGGCCGTTTATGCGTAAAAGGCTCCTCTTTAAACGAGGTATTAGGGGCCGAAGGGCGCTTACTTAACCCAGTCGTCGATGACGAAATTGTTGAATGGGACAGTGCTCTGGAAACAGTCGCTGAAGGTTTTAAACGCACAATAATGGAGCACGGTCCCGATTCTGTGGCCTTTTATCTCTCCGGTCAGCTCCTTACCGAAGATTACTATATTGCCAACAAACTGATGAAAGGCTTTGTCGGCACCGCCAATGTCGATACCAACTCGCGCCTGTGTATGTCATCAGCCGTGGCGGGTTATAAGCGCGCTTTTGGTGCCGATGCTGTGCCTTGCTGCTATGAAGACCTAGAACTTGCCGAGCTGATCATCATCACCGGTTCAAATGCTGCGTGGAACCATCCAATCCTTTTCCAACGCATGAAAGCGGCAAAAGCTAAGAATCCTAATCTGAAAATTGTAGTGGTGGACCCACGTCGCACCGCGACTTGTGATATCGCCGATCTGCATATTCAGCTCAAAGCCGAAACCGATAGCTCTCTGTTTACTGGTTTGCTTTCTTACTTAGCGCGTCATGATCATCTTGATTACGAATATATCGCCAACTTCACTGAAGGCTTCGCTGATGCCCGTGCTAATGCTGAGTTTACTTTCCCAGATGTGGATAGCGTGGCTAAAGCTTGCGATCTACCTATCATGCAATTGCGCACTTTCTTTGAGTGGTACGCCAAAACTGAAAAAGTTGTGACCTTCTACTCGCAAGGGGTGAACCAGTCCGCCAGCGGAACCGATAACTCCAATGCCATTATTAACTGTCACCTTGCGACGGGTCGCTTGGGTAAAGAGGGTGCAGGACCGTTCTCTATTACTGGACAGCCAAACGCAATGGGTGGCCGCGAAGTCGGTGGCCTAGCGAATCAGCTTGCAGCACATATGGAGCTAAACTCGCCAGAGGCGGTCGACTGTGTAGGACGATTTTGGGGCAGTGATAATGTTGCGACCAGCGCCGGTTATAAAGCGGTGGATCTGTTCGAAGCGATTGAAGCGGGCAAAGTAAAAGCGATCTGGATTATGGGTACCAACCCTGCGGTAAGTTTGCCAAATGCTGATCAAGTGGTACGAAGCCTGAAGCAATGTCCGCTGGTGGTGGTATCTGACTGTATGGCGCATACCGATACGGTTGCCCTTGCCAATGTATGTTTACCAGCGACGGGCTGGAGTGAGAAAAACGGTACTGTAACTAACTCCGAGCGTCGTATCTCCCGTCAGCGCAGCTTACTTCCGCCATCAGGTGAAGCTAAACCGGACTGGTGGATTATCAGCGAAGTCGCAAAACGTATGGGCTATGAGCAGGCCTTCAACTACGACCACCCATACGAGATCTTTAAAGAGCATGCTGAGTTATCGGGTTTTGAAAACAACGGCAGCCGCGCCTTTGATATAAGCCAGCTGCAAGATCTGGATCTGAAAAGCTATGATGCCTTAAAACCACAGCAATGGCCGGTAACCGATGCTGCGCCATATGGCACCGCGCGTCTATTTGCTGACGGTAAGTTCTTTACGCCATCGGGGAAGGCGCAGTTTATTACGGTCGATCCACACGACCCGCTACAGCAGCCTTGTGACGCAATGCCTTTTGTTATGAATACCGGCCGTATTCGTGACCAGTGGCACACAATGACCCATACAGGGCGTACCAGCCGCCTTTTTCAACACCGCGAAGAACCCTTTGTTGAGCTCAACAGAGAGGACGCGGAAAAACTGAATATCAAAGAATCTGAGCTCGTTAAACTTAAAAACATACAGGCGGAATATATAGGTCGTGCCCGTATCGTCGATACCGATCAGCGCCGTGGTGAAATCTTTGTCCCTATGCACTGGAACAAACAGTTCAGTGCCAAGGCGCGTATGGGTGCTCTTGTTCAACCGGCGGTCGACCCGTTCTCGGGTCAGCCAGAAGGTAAACACGCCGTGGTAAATGTCGAGCCGTATAACCCCGCTTGGGAAGGTTGGCTGATTACCCGCAAGCCCCTTGATGATGCGTTACCGGTTGAATACTGGTCTCGCGTGCCCAAAGAGAGTGCATCGCTCTACTATCTGGCAGACAGCATCAAAATCGAAGATATGCGTAGCTGGTGTCAGCAACAGTTTGGTGAAATCGATATTTGGTTGGAAGATGCCAACCAGAAGAGCTTCCGTGCAGCGGGTCTAAATGGCGAGCAGCTTGAGTGGGCCTTCTTCCGTATGCCTTATGGCCAGATCCCATCGACCTTGTGGTTGGAGCAACTCTTTGCCGAAACCGAAGTGAATATGGATCAACGTCGTTTCCTACTTAGCGTAACCGGCTGCGAACTGGAAGATCCGGGCGAGATCATCTGTAGCTGTTACCAAGTAGGTAGCCACGCGATCGAAGATGCGATCCAACAGGGCTGTAACTCACTCGATGCACTAGGAAATAAGCTGAAGTGCGGTACGAACTGCGGCTCCTGTATCCCTGAACTTAATGGGATGTTGGGGAAGTAGTGCGGTAAACAACGGATTTATTGAGCGAAAGCAGCCTTTAGGCTGCTTTTTTTGTGTCAGAACGTCGCTTAGCCTAGAGTAAGAGTTTGCTTTCTTTCTTCAACCAGCCAGAAGCGAGCATTAATTCGTCGGTTATTTTATAAAAGGCTATCCTTGATATAGCAAAGCCATCAATCAGGACGAATGGGGCAATTTAAAGTACTCAGGGACAAACTCAGTTAAGTGAGAATATCCGAAGTATGAGTTTAAAACTTGATCAATCTATTGATGCCGCGTTGAAGCTGGTAAATGAACATAGTGGTCATCAGTATTTTGATGTCTTGGTCACCAGTCTCGCCCAATTGATTGATGCTGATTATGTTCTGATTGGTGAGCTGGATCTTGTGTCTCACCAAGCAAATACTGTCTCCTTATGGTGCGAAGGACAGTTAGGTGACAAACTCTCTTATGATTTAGAGGGGACACCTTGCGATAAAGTTTACAGTGGCGGCATATGTGTTTATCCCCGTGATATTGCAACTCTTTTCCCTGGCGACAAAATGCTGGATGACTTTGGTTTGGAAGGTTATGTCGGCAAAAGTCTGAAAAGTGCTGAGGGACAACCTATAGGTTTATTGATTGCGATGTTTAAGCAAAAGGATCAGGCCAGTGATGATATTCTGGGCATTTTTGATCTTTTCGCCATTCGTGCTTCTGCTGAATTGGAACGTAGCCTCTGGGAGCGGGAACTGCAGAAGCAGATCTCTCTTTTGCAAAAGAAAAATCAGCAGTTAGATCTTTCTCATCGAGTGTTTGAACATACCAATGAGGGACTTCTGGTCTCTGATGAAAACAACAATATTCTTGAAGTAAACACTGCTTTTGAAAGGACGTGTGGTTACAGTCGGGAAGAGCTGATCGGTAATAACCCAAGTATGTTAAGTTCAGGGCTACAACCGAAATCTTTCTACAATGGGATGTGGCAGGATCTCTACACAAAAGGCATATGGCAGGGTGAGTTGTGGAATCGGCGTAAAAATGGTGAAACTTATCCGGTCTGGAGTTCAATTACTCTGGTTAAAAATGATCAGGGTGGAATATCCAACTTTATCTCCAGTTTTAGGGATATCAGTTCTGAGAAAGAGTTACAGGAGCAGCTTTATCACCAGGCTACCCATGACTACTTGACTGGGCTGAGTAATAGCTTTGAATTCCACGATCATGCCAATAAAGCGATCGCAGTGGCTAAAAGGGCGAGCCAGCATATTGCCCTGATTCGCATGAATATCGATAACCTGAATATGGTGAACTCTTCATACGGGCATATCGTTGGAGATATGGTTGTTAAGACCATTGGTGAGAAACTCAAAGGCCAGACCCGTGACAGTGATCTACTGGCCCGCCTCGGCGGTGATGACTTTGCATTGCTGGCGGGTTACGACAGCTTCCATCGTCTGGAAAAACAAATTAAACGTACTTTACAGTTATTTACGGAGAATATTCACACTGAATTAGGTGATATCTCTCCTTCCTGTTCTGTGGGTATTAGTATCTTGGGTGAAGACGCCGACGATCTTGAGTCTCTAATGCGTAATGCCCACAAAGCACTACGTTTTGCGAAACAGCATTACCGTGGTGGTTATAGTTTTTATAGTCAGGAGTTTGAAGAGCAGGCCCGTCGCCACGACAGGGTAGAAAATAGACTGTATAAAGCGATCTCTGAAGGGATGATTGAGCCGTATTTCCAGCCGATCATTAATCTGAAAGATATGTCAGTTCATCACTGTGAAGCATTGGCTCGCTGGACTGATGAGCAGTTAGGTCAGGTTTCCCCAGCCGAATTTATTCCAATAGCAGAATCAACTGGGCTTATACAGAAGTTAGGTGAATTGATATTCAACCGCTCTGTTCAGATTTTTGCTCAGTTGAATTCTGAATTGAGTCGCGAGCAAAAGAACCCTGTAGGCGTCACGGTTAATCGCTCGCCGGGTGAGTTCAACTTCAGCAAAGGAGAGCGGGCTTCGACCGGAGATATCGTAACCAAATACGATTTGAGCCCTGATTTGGTCTGTATCGAAATAACCGAAAGCCTGATGATTGAGTCACCTGATGAGGCACTGGAGCAGCTTAATCACATCAAGAATCAGGGGTTCTCATTGGCGCTTGATGATTTTGGCACTGGTTTTTCATCTTTGGGTTATCTGAAGCATTATCCTTTTGATTATCTGAAGATCGACCAGTCTTTTGTTAGAGATATGAAAGAGCAGGGTGAGGATTATATTCTGGTTAAAACCATTATTCAGATGGCTAAAAACCTTGGTTTGAAAACTATAGCTGAAGGTGTTGAAACAGAAGAACAGCGCCAGCTACTTAAAGATCTCGGCTGCGATTACGGCCAGGGTTACCTATTCAGTAAGCCTCTCCCAGAGGAAGAACTGTTCCAGTTTGTCAGAAATGCTTAAGCAGTGTAATAGGAAAGCTATTACACTTTTTCCTTTACTTAATTAGCGCTTCAAATAGCAGCCTTCTGCCCCCTTGGCGCAAACTCAAATGCATCTGAGTAGCAATGCTCTTCCTTAAGTCCTTTGGACTCCAGCTGATCGATTGTGCTGTAAACCATATTGGGAGAGCCGCAAAGGTAGGTTTGAGTTCCTTCAAGAGCATCACAATCTTTGCTTACTACTTCGTAGATAAAGCCAGCGCGGCCGTTCCAGTTATCGTTTGGCGATTCGAGAATTGGTGTGAAGCTGAGGTTCGCATTCTGATCCGCCCAAGCTTGGAACTGCTCTAGCAGATAGAACTCTTCGATCTGTTTGTTCGACCAGTAAATATTCACTTCAGCATCGGGTTTACGTCTTAGTATCTCTTCGGTGATGCTTTTGATTTTCGATATGCCTGAGCCTGCTGCGATTAATAGGTGAGGCAAAGCAAGGTCAGTCTGTAAAAAGGCTTTCCCCATTGCCAGCGTTACATTCAGGGGAGTTTGGCTTTCTGCATGTTGAGATAGGCAGTTCAAAACCTTATCTGCAAACTCACTACCGTTATGGATAAACAGTTTTAGGCAGCGAGGGTTTTCTGAATCAGGGCTACTGGCAATGGTGTAAGAGAGCGTTTGTAGCTGACCATCGCCATTCACATCTAAATCGAGCTGCAGATACTGTCCTGCATGATAGTTAAGCTCTGTACCTGCTGGCGATTGCAGCTCAATATCAAATGTATCTGTATCAAAAGAGCCATTACTCAAAGGGGCAAACTTAACAACCTGACAAGGGTAAGAAGCGACTGGGTAGGTTGTGGCAACGTTACTCATAAACAAACCTAAATATTCTGTTTTCGTGACTGATTGCCAAGCAGCTTAAGGAGCTTATTGCATGAGTAGAAATGGTTAATTTTCACTGATCAATTAGTTTCCCTCATACATGTCTATGCAGTGCGCTTGCCTAGCACTAGATCCTGAGCATTACCGATGACGATGCAGCCTGCGTAAAATGGGCGCTTATCCAGCAAAAATATACCTCGTAGTGCCTCTTCAAAATGTTGCTTCAATCAATTCATGAGTAAAGGTCATCAAACCATAAAATTTAATCAATTTTTTTCATAAAACTGCCCCTGTAAAAAGTGCACTTAGCTTCTTAAGTACGACTGCTCCTAATATCGGCCCATGGTTATTTAAGGCAGGTGAACAGTCCCAAGAGCGATGAAAAGTCAGACTTAATTTCTACGGAATACAGATTATGAGCAACGGTTTCGAATACAGCATTGAGCGCATTAGTTTCGACGAAAACTATGAGCCATCAGGCAATACTCGCCTAACAACTAACTTTGCCAACTTAGCGCGTGGCGAACAGCGTAAGGAAAATTTGAGCCGTGCGATCAAGATGATTGATAACAGCTTTAATACGCTGGCGACTTGGGATAACCCTAACAATGATCGTTACTCGATAGAGCTTGAGATCATCCATGTTGATATTGATGTCCAAGGGAATGGCGATAACTTCCCAACGATTGAGATCTTAAAAACGTACATCCTTGATCACAAAACTGAGCGCCGTATCGAAGGTATTGTTGGCAACAACTTCTCCTCTTACGTGCGTGATTATGATTTCAGCGTGCTGCTATTGAATCACAACAAAGATGCAGAGCAATTTAGCGTGCCGGATAACTACGGCGAGCTGCATGGCAACATGTTTAAAGACTTTGTGAACTCAGAGGTCTACAAGCAGAACTTCAACAAACTGCCGGTGATCTGCCTGAGTGTGTCGGATAACAAAACATATTATAAAACGGCGAATACCCACCCGGTATTAGGTACGGAATACGAGCCAAATGAACCTTCATTGACCGAACAGTACTTCAAAAAGATGGGCATGGAAGTGCGTTACTTCATGCCGCCAAACAGCGTGGCGCCGTATGCGTTTTATTTCTACGGGGATCTACTCAACGATTACACCAACCTTGAGTTGATCAGCACCCTTAGCACGATGGAGACGTTCCAAAAGATCTATCGCCCAGAGATTTATAACGCCAATGCTTTTGCCGGTGAAGTGTTTAAACCAAGTTTGAAGCACCAAGATTATTCACTAACGCAAGTTGTGTATGACCGAGAAGAGCGCAGCCGTTTAGCGGTTGAGCAAGGTAAATGGGCGGAAGAGCACTTTATTAAGCCCTATGGTGAAATTCTTGAAAAATGGTCTGCTAACTACGCGTAAGCCAAGATATAGAGCTGTATAAATTATGAAAAACTTACTACCTACTTCAACTGCTGGAAGTTTACCTAAACCCTCTTGGCTAGCAGAACCGAAGAAGCTTTGGTCACCTTGGAAACTAGAAGGTGAAGAACTCGAGTTCGGCAAGCAAGATGCACTGCGTGTGACCCTGCAAGAGCAAGAAAATGCCGGCATTGATATCGTTAGCGATGGCGAGCAAACACGCCAGCACTTTGTGACCACCTTTATCGAGAACCTGAGCGGTGTTGATTTTGAAAAGCGCAAAACCGTTCGAATTCGTAACCGCTATGATGCCAGCGTACCGACTGTTGTTGGTCCGGTGAGTCGTCAAAAGCCTGTGTTTGTGGAAGACGCTAAGTTCCTGCGCAAACAAACGGATCAGCCGATTAAATGGGCGCTACCAGGGCCAATGACTATGGTTGATACCCTTTACGATGATCACTACAAGAGCCGTAAAGATCTGGCGTGGGAATTCGCTAAAGCGCTAAACGAAGAAGCGAAAGAACTAGAAGCGGCTGGCGTGGATATTATCCAGTTTGATGAGCCGGCATTTAACGTCTTCTTTGAAGAAGTAAATGAATGGGGCATTGCCTGCCTTGAGCGCGCGATTGAAGGACTTAAATGCGAAACAGCCGTGCATATCTGCTACGGCTATGGCATTAAAGCCAACACCGATTGGAAAAAAACGCTGGGCTCGGAATGGCGTCAATACGAAGAGACGTTCCCATCTCTACAGAAATCCAATATCGATATCATCTCTTTGGAGTGCCACAACGGCCGTGTACCGCTTGAGGTGCTTGAGTTGATCCGCGGTAAGAAAGTGATGGTAGGTGCGATTGATGTCGCAACGGAGACCATCGAGACGCCGGATGAGGTGGCCGAAACACTGCGTGGCGCGCTCAAGTATGTTGATGCCGACAAACTCTACCCTTGCACCAACTGCGGTATGGCACCCCTATCACGCGAGATCGCACGTGGCAAGTTGAATGCCCTGCGCGCGGGCGCAGAACTGGTTAGAAAAGAGCTGGCAGCTTAATACTGTCATAGCAAAGCAGCTCGACACTACTAAAAAAATTGGGGGCTTATGGCCCCATCGCTTTTATGGCTATATACCTCAGGGTAAAGCCACTGTATAGATAGACCCTCAATGAATATCACTGAATTATTTATCAACAATATCCCTACCTTTTTAGCGCTACTAGCAACAGGTGCTTTCGCTGGCATCCTAGCGGGCTTGCTCGGTGTTGGTGGCGGCATCGTAATCGTACCGGTGCTGTTTTTCCTATTTCAGAGTTTTGGTGTATCACCAGAATCTGCCATGGTCGTGGCGACAGCAACTTCATTGGCGACCATCGTTCCCACCTCGATCAGCTCGATTCGCTCCCACCACCAAAAAGGTAATGTCGACTTTGATCTACTAAAACGTTGGGCCGTCTTTATCTTTGTCGGTGTTTTGATTGGCAGTTGGCTAGTAACACGGGTCGAGGGGACTTGGCTCACTGCGCTATTTGGCGTGATCGCGACGCTATCTGCACTGAACATGCTATTTAGAACCGGTAAATCTGCACTGTTCCAACAACTACCGGGCAAAGCAGGGCAAACGGCGATGGGCACATCCATTGGCTTTTTCAGCTCGATGGTAGGTATCGGCGGTGGAACAATCTCGGTGCCACTACTGACTCTATATAACTATCCTGCGCATAAGGCGGTGGGTACGGCTGCTGCCATTGGGCTAATCATATCCCTACCGGGTGCCGTAACTATGTTGCTGCTGGGCAGTACGCCAACCGATGCCCCAGCGGGCACATTTGGTTTAGTAAACTTGATCGGTTTCCTCTGCATCGTGCCACTGACAGTTTTATTCGCTCCGATTGGCGTATCCATCGCGTCGAAATTGGATGCGGGCAAACTGAAGAAAGTGTTCGCGGTGGTGTTGTTAATTACCGGCTTGCGAATGTTGTTACAGTTGGTGATTTAGGATGGGTAGGCAAGGACGCCATTACGCAGTCAGAGGAAAAACAAAGTCACTGTGCTAGAGGACGGGTTCACCTAGAGGAGACATGATGGTAAGAAGTTGGAAACCCTTGCCGTCTAAATTCGAAAATAGCGGTTTGTTAGGTTTTATCATCATGAAACAGTTTTTACTTTAATCTGCTTCTCTTCAGAAGTTGCGTTAAAGTGTTCCAAAATTGATTGCAAACATGGCGTACATAGTGGACCAACTTTGCCTAGATCACTCCAATCTTTTTCACTCACCCCTAATTGAATTTCAACAGCACTCTTTAAGCACTTCCCACAGGCAGTGTATTTATTATCAAACATGGCACGATACTTCTGAATTCACACATTTTGAGTATAGGAATAGAATTAGATTTTGACTGACCTATCAGTCTGTATTGTGATGCAAATCAAAAGGGAAGGTTATTTTCTAATAAAGGAATTAAGAATTTATACTCATAATGTCTGAGTTGTGTCGAAAATAGTCGAGTAGTTATTCAACTCTAAATATTTTTGTACTTAAGTTTGGAAAAGCTATTTTTCCAACAACTCAGGCAAAAATGCTTCAGAAACTAGCAAGGGTTTATTGGAAAGGAAGAACACTGAGCGGCGCGCCCAGATCTCGGTTTTATCTTTTAGTTGCAGACGACTGATCTCGATAGGATCGCGGCGCATGGTTGGATCGGTAAATAGCAGGCTCCCCAAAGAGCGGTTACCTAACATACGCAGTTGGCGCTCGCGGCCGGTTAGGGTTTGCGCGGGGATAATCGAACGAGCAAACACCCAAGGTACGTCGTTACCGATCAACTGAACCTCTCGGACAAGTGCGCATTGGCGCTGATCTATGCCTAAGGCATTGGCCTCAGAGCGAGTTGGGCGCATCCATCCTTGTCTTACCACCTCAACACGGAAGTTTCCCTGACTGCGTTTTAGCAAGCGCTGGGTTAGCGAGCCGCTATCTAGCAACCAGCTTTGCCATTCGTGAGGCACCGCAGTCTTGAGTGGTCGACGTAGTTTCAACCAACGGGTATCAAAACTTTGTGTGGTAAGAGCAGACTTGATAGGCACTGGGGTACTTAGCTTCCTAATGATGAGTGGCGCTATCTTAGCAGAAAGGGCGGTCAGCATCATAGGCACCAAATTAGAGCATTGACGGGGAAGCTGGGGTAAAATGATTCCCTATGACGACTGATAAATTCTCTTTTCCAGCAACGCAGGCTGAACAGTTAACTCAACAATGGGTTGAGGCGATTGTGGTTGGCCTAAATCTATGTCCCTTTGCGGCACCTGAAGTGCGCAATCAGAGCATCCGTTACGCGGTATCTCATGCCAGTGTGATGACCGATGCAGCGCAGGATTTCCTAGCTGAGCTTGCGAAAATTCAGGACTCGCCCGAAGAAGAGTTATCCACAACCTTAGTTGCGTTTACCGAGACGGCGGTGGATTTTGAGTCGTTTCTGGATCTGCTAGATCTTTGCCAAACTATGCTTGAGCGTGCGGGCCTTGCCGGTGTATTCCAACTGGCGAGCTTCCACCCTGATTACTGTTTCTCTGGGGTTGAAGCGGATGATATTACTAATTGGACCAACCGTGCGCCGTTCCCAACCATTCACATTATTCGTGAAGGGCAGATGAGCCGTGTGCTGGTGCACTATAAAAACCCAGATGAGATTCCTGAACGTAATATGGCGTTGATGGAAACTATGGGACGTACAGGCTTAATCGAGCGCTTCCCACCCCTTGCTCAATACTGGCCTGCAGATTCCTAATCGTTCTCTAAGCGTTGCTGCAATCGTGGTCGAGCCCACTCAATAAAGGCACGGCTTCTTGAAGATAGTCGGCGCGAGTGTGGATAGACCAGATTGACCGGAATCGATGGGCTTTCAAACTGCTCTAGGACTGGGGTCAGCTGACCCGTTCTGATATGCGGATTCACCTGATAACTTAAGAACTGACCGAAACCACGACCCTCTCGACAAGCATCCACGGCAGTTTCTACATGGTTAGTTTTAAAGCTGCCCTGCACATTGATTCTGTATTGCTGGTTAGCCTCAGTGAAGCCCCAAGTGGCGTGAGATCTAAGCGCGGTGAGGTGAATACAGTCGAGCTGCTCTAACTCATCTGGGTGCTTCGGTACCCCGTATTTTGCAATATGGGCTGGGCTTGCACAGACTTTGTATTTGACCTTACCGACCTGTTTCGCGATCAGGGTAGAGTCGGGAAGGGGGCCGATACGCAGGGCGATATCCATCCCTTCCTCGATCAGGTCCACTACGCGATCCAACAGCAGTAGTTCTACCTCCATTTCCGGATAGGTCTCTAAAAACTCATTAATCACAGGGCTGAGATGTAGGCGGCCAAAGGTTTGTGGCGCCGTGATCCGAATCACCCCTTTAGGGATCGTTTGCTGCTGGCTGAGGGCATTTTCTGCATCTTCCACCTCCAACAATATCTGTCGGCAGCGCTGACAGTAGTCATCGCCTTCCTCGGTTAGGCTGAGACTACGGGTGGTGCGATAGAGTAACTGAGCACCGAGCTCTTTCTCCAGTGCCGCCAGCGTTCGGACCACCGAGGATTGTGACATGGATAACTTTTCTGCTGCTGCACTAAGACTGCCGCAGTCGACGATTTTGACAAATACCGCCATTGCTTTGAGTTTATTCATCTCTGCAGATTAATGCATAAAGTGCATTATTGAAATCCAGTTTGCTCTATTTATTGCGTTATCTGTTTTTCACATAATGAATGACATGATCAATCTTTAAGCAAGGTGTTCTCATGGCCCATCGTTTTAGCGACATAACCTTTACCGAGTCTGTACTGGCTATGCAGCAGCGTTTCGGCAGTTATGAAAAGTCTGCTGTAGTACGCCAGCGAATGCCTGATTTTGAACGTTTTACTGAGCGTGAAGCTGACTTTATTCAGGCACGGGATAGCTTTTATATGGCGTCAGTAGGAGAAGATAGCTGGCCCTATATTCAACATCGTGGTGGTGAAGAAGGCTTTCTAAAGGTACTGGATGAAAATACCTTGGCTTTTGGCAACTTCAGCGGTAATGGTCAGTATCAGAGCTTAGGTCATTTCTCCAAGAACGATAAAGTAGCGCTATTTTTGATGGACTACCCCCATCGTCGGCGTTTAAAGATCTTAGGCCGGGTCAAGCTACTCTCGGTTGAAGAACATTTAAAACTCTATGCAGATCAGATGGAAAGTTCGGCCAAAGCGGAATCGTTTATTCATATTAAACTGGAAGCGTTTGACTGGAATTGTTCCAAGCATATTACCCCTAGGTTCACAGAAACTGAGTGGGCACGGGAAGCAATTTAAGGAGCATAAGAATGAAACTGTATGATTTGGAACCATCAGGTAACTGTTACAAAGCAAGATTGTTTGCATCGCTGACCAACATTCCGCTAGAGCTGGTGGCTGTGGACTTCTTGGCGGGGATGCATAAGCAATCACCGGTGATCGACTTGAATCCGTGGGGGCAAGTGCCGGTGTTAGAGGATGGTGAAACGGTACTACGCGATTCCCATGCAATTTTGGTGTATCTAGCGCAGAAGTACGCAACACCAGAGTGGTATGGAAACTCCCCAGAGGAGCAAGCTGAGATTCAGCAATGGTTATCTACTTCGGCAAATGAAATACAAAATGGTCCGGGTGCAGCACGACTCGTTGATAAATTTGGTTATGAACTGAATAAAGACGCGACGTTGGTGGTGGCTGATAGAATTTTAGGACTTCTGGAATCCCATCTTTCTAATAACGACTGGTTAGCACTAGATCGTCCGACGATTGCCGATTGTGCGGTGATGCCTTATGTAGGTTTAGCATGGGAAGGTGGAATTAAGTTGGAAGATTATCCACAGATTGGTCAGTGGATCGATCGCATTAAAGCGCTGCCAGGTTTTATTCCGATGTCTGGCCTAGAGTATTTCTAACTTAGAGTGACTTTGTTACGGCCATTCTCTTTGGATTGATAGAGGGCTTGGTCGGCTAGCTCGATCAGTTCATGCGGCGAGCCTCCTTTAGAAGGATTAATCGAGGCGACGCCCGCACTGACCGTGGCGGTATCGCCGCTGCTAGAAAACTTATGTTCGATCTTAAGATCAGCAACGGCAGAACGGATTCTTTCTGCAATCAGCTGTGCGCCATCAATATCTGTTTCGGGCAGAATCACGGCAAACTCTTCCCCACCATAACGGCAGACCATATCTTGTGCCCGTTGAATGGAAGCTTTAATGGTTTGTGCGATGGTGCGTAGGCAGCCATCACCGGCCAGATGACCATAACCATCATTAAATGGTTTGAAATGGTCTATATCGAGCATTATCAGCGACAAGTTACGCTTAGAGCGCTGTGCACGTCGCCATTCAGTTTCTATATTGCGTTCAAACTCACGGCGATTATTGACCTGTGTTAGGCCATCAACACGTGCGGAGCGGGCCAACTGATCCTGCGATTGTTTAAGCTGCATCAGAATTTTAATGCGTGATTGAATCACCGCAGGTGAGCGGTTCAGCGCAAGAAAGTCTGCGGCCCCGGCTTGATAAGCGTCCAGCTCTAACTGGTCTTCGACCTGTTGGCTAAGAAACGCAATCGGTAGCGGGAACTCATCTTTGTTTTTGTTTACCTCTTCACAGAGAGCAAACATATCCGACCACTGATTCTCTGTACCGAGGAGCAGCAGATCGGGAGCATCTTCCTGCAGTAAGTTTTTCAGCTCGGTTAGGTTTGCCGGTAACAATATATTGTAATCGTTACGCAAAATGGCAATCACCGGCCAGACGATCTCGATACTGTGATCGCAGTAGATTGCGATAGTTTGTTGTTCTGCTCGCGGGCAGCTCTCCCTATGTTGATCCTGAGAATCGATCTCTTTGCCTTTAAAGAAGGCTTTCAAGTCTTCAGGGCTAGGTAACCCTAGCGAGATACGACCATCATCAGCACAGATCACTGGGATACGCAGATTAAAATCACCTTGTTCCCACGCAATTTGCCACTCGATCAGTTTGTTTTCCTGTGGCTCTTCGATATCCAGCTCGGTCGGCAAGCCTGCTTCCATCAAGCAGTCGTAGATAACAGAAACATCCGCTATATCTTTACCTTCGAACCAAAGAGCACGGTAGAGTAGGCGACGAAGATGGATCGATTTTTCAACATCATGCTCAGCCGCTTCGATTACACAAAGGCTGGCAAAGTGACTGTCACTTCGTGCTTTAGGCAGCGCGACTTCGATATTAGGGACACGGCTTCGAACAACGAATACTTCACTGGCGAGTTCGGCCTGACTTTCAGCTGTTTTATTAAAAATCGCGATATCAGGTGCGTGCTCAACTAAGCGCCAATCTACTTGCTGCAAAAGACCAAACTGATGCAACTGCTCATGTAATGCATAGCAGAAGGGGCAGTTGAGGTCGGCGTATACAGTGTATTGCAGCATGGGAGCCCTAGTTGATATATGAGTCATATAAGTATCGACCAATATTCGAATAACTTTGGCTATAAATACAAAAAAAGCAGCCTAATGAGGCTGCTTTTTATAGTGATAAAGCTTATTAAACAGGAGCTTAGATTAATCTTCGTCGCCTGGTTTAACGGCTTTTTTAATCTGCTTAAGGCTACCGTGACGAACATCAGTACCGCTCACTAGGTAGATCAGGTGAGCAGCCATCGCACGTGCATGTTCAGAGATACGCTCAAGGCTACGTAGAACCCAGATTACGTTCATCACACTAGAGATAGAACGTGGATCTTCCATCATGAACGTTGCTAGAGAACGCATTGCAGAGCGGTATTCCTGGTCTACAGATTTGTCCATTTTCGCAACGCGGTAAGCAAGATCTGTATCGTTGCGGGCAAATGCTGTTAATACGTCTTTAACCATCTGGCGAACAAGATTACCGATGTGACGTACTTCCTGATAGCCGCGTGGTGATTCGCCTTCTTCCACTAATTCAATCGCATGGCGGCAGATACGTGCAGCTTCATCACCCATACCTTCTAAGTCAGATACCGCTTTGGATACGGCGATAATTAGACGCAGGTCACTTGCAGCAGGCTGGCGCAGTGCAATGATCTTAGTGCATTGTTCATCGATCATCACTTCCATGTCGTTAGTCTGCTTATCAACTTTGCGAGACTGTTCCGCTAGTTCTGCATCGCTGTTAAGTAGGGCATCGATACAGTCGTGTACTTGACGCTCTACAACACCACCCATGGTTAGCAAATGGGTTCTAATTTGCTCTAGTTCTTCATTAAACCGAGCTGAGATATGCGTGGAATAATTTTCAGTATTTAGTTCCATGATCTGATTCCTTCCCCATTAACCGTAACGGCCAGTAATGTAGTCTTCAGTTTGTTTCTTAGCCGGGTTAGTGAACAACGTATCTGTTACACCAAACTCGATAAGATCACCCATATACATAAAGGCAGTGTAATCAGATACACGCGCAGCCTGTTGCATGTTGTGGGTTACGATCACGATCGTGAAGTCTTTCTTCAGTTCGTGGATCAGTTCTTCAATCTTCAATGTAGAGATTGGGTCAAGTGCAGATGCTGGTTCGTCCAACAGTAGAACTTCTGGTTTTACCGCAATCGTACGAGCGATAACCAAACGCTGCTGCTGACCACCGGACATGCCAAGTGCACTCTCGTGTAGACGGTCTTTAACTTCGTCCCAAAGTGCAGCAGATTTAAGTGCCCACTCAACTGTTTCATCGATAACGCGCTTTTTAGTTACACCCTGAATACGCAGGCCGTAAGCAACGTTTTCGTAGATAGATTTCGGGAATGGGTTTGGCTTCTGGAATACCATACCCACGCGACGACGTAGTTCTGCGATATCAACGCTGCGGTCGTAGATGTTGTTATCATCCAGCAGGATCTCACCTGTGATGCTGCAATCATCTACTAGATCGTTCATACGGTTGAAGCAGCGTAGAAGTGTTGATTTACCACAACCAGAAGGACCGATAAACGCAGTAACGCGGTTCTTAGGGATGTGCATATCGATACCGTGAAGCGCTTCGTTATCGCCGTAGCTCAATTTAAGGTCTTTAACCTCAAGAGCCATTGTTTCTTCTTCAAGGTTCAAAATACGGTTATCTCGTTGCATTGTAGAGATATCAATTGCGTGTGTTTTAGCTTCGCTAGTCATTGTAGCAACCTTTAAAAATTCTATTACATTTCAAGCGCTTTGTATTTTTCACGTAGGTGGTTACGAATCGCGATTGCAGACAAGTTAAGTGCCGCGATTACTGCCACCAACAAAAACGCTGTTGCGTATACCAGCGGACGTGCCGCTTCAACGTTAGGGCTTTGGAAACCAACATCGTAGATGTGGAAGCCCAAGTGCATAAATTTCTGATCCAAGTGTAGGAACGGGTAGTTCATATCCAATGGCAGACTTGGTGCTAGCTTAACTACACCTACCAGCATCAGCGGTGCTACTTCACCTGCCGCACGGGCAATCGCAAGGATTACACCGGTCATAATCGCTGGACTAGCCATTGGGATTACAATCTTCATTAGGGTTTCGAACTTTGTCGCACCTAGCGCCAAAGAACCTTCACGAACCGCACGTGGGATACGTGTTAGGCCTTCCTCTGTCGCTACAATCACAACTGGAACTGTTAGTAGTGCAAGTGTGATAGAGGCCCACATTAGACCTGGCGTACCAAAGGTTGGTGCTGGTTTCGCTTCTGGGAAGAACGCGTCATCTATGTGACCACCCAAGAAGTAAACGAAGAAACCTAGACCGAATACACCGTATACGATTGACGGTACACCCGCCAAGTTGTTTACAGCGATACGGATAACGCGCGTTACAAAACCCTGTTTCGCGTATTCACGTAGGTAAACCGCAGCAACAACACCGAATGGCGTTACGATCACAGACATGATGATAACCATCAGTACTGTACCGAAGATTGCTGGGAAGATACCGCCTTCAGTGTTTGCTTCACGTGGATCTGTACTTACGAATTCCCAGATCTTAGAGAAGTAGTGAAGGATTTTTCCGCCTAGACCCATATCGTTAGGTAGGAAAGCACGTACAACGTGTGCAACTTTGAACTCTACGATTTTGCCGTTTGCGATCTCAGCAACCACAGTGTCACGGTTAAATTTCTCGTAAAGTGCGAGTAGATCACCTTGAAGACCTTCGTATTCTGCGTCTAGTGCCGCACGTTTCTCTTCAATCTCTTTGTACTGAGCTGGGTCAGTTACATTTTTCAGCTGTAGAGAACGCTCTTGCAGACGCAGACGCTCCAACTTGTAGTTGATCGAGCCAATACGGTCTTTCTCGATATCTTCGATATCACTGTGGATATCTAGTGCTCGTTCGATACGACTTTCAAGTACTGCCCAAAGAGCTAGGTACTCGTCAGTTTTTTCGTAGCCTTCGTAGCTAGAAACCAGTTTGCCATCTTCTTTGATGCCACGTAGGTAACCGTAGAAGTTACCCCATTCACGACGCTCAGCAGTGAATAGCATTTCTGGTTTAGACGGATCTTTAATGAAGTCTTCCAGAACCCAGATGAAGTCAGTACCACCGTGGTCACGGTTACCTACTTTCATCAGGTTGCGCTTCATGCTCTCAACACCTTCCGGTACCGCTACGCCACTATCGCGTAGTTGAGCTGCAGGCACATCTTCAGTTTGGACTTTTTCACCGATCAGGGTAACGCTGTTTCCCTTATCAACATAAGTCGCTTGGATAACATCTGCAGGCCAGAAGTGACCCAAACCGCGAATTGCGATAAGAGTCAGTAGACCTACAACCATGATCAAACAGATCGCTACGGCACCGGCATTAAGCCATACCCAAGGTGCGCCGGATTTTGACCATTCAGTAAAAGACTGTCGCATTACTATATTTCCTCAATCAGGCACAAATTACAGAGAGCCGTACTTCTTACGTAAACGCTGACGTACAACTTCCGCCACGGTGTTTACGAAGAAAGTGAACAAGAACAGTACGAACGCTGCCAGGAATAGAATACGGAAGTGGGTACTACCAACTTCAGATTCCGGCATCTCTACTGCAATGTTTGCAGCCAGAGTTCGCATACCCTCAAAGATATTCACGTCCATGATTGGCGTGTTACCAGTTGCCATCAGTACGATCATAGTTTCACCTACAGCACGGCCCATACCGATCATCACTGCAGAGAAAATACCTGGACTCGCTGTTGGCATTACTACGCGTACCAGTGTTTGCCATGGTGTAGCCCCCAGTGCTAAGGAACCGTAAGACAGGTGTTTTGGTACGGCGAAGATCGCATCTTCAGTGATAGAGAAGATCGTTGGGATAACCGCAAAGCCCATCGCGATACCTACTACTAGCGCGTTACGCTGGTCGTAAGGAATGCCTAGCTCTTGAGTTACCCAGTAACGCATCTCAGTACCGAACAACGCTTGCTCTAATCCTGGAGCGACCCAGAAGCTGAACATTGTTGCGATGATTACAACAGGGATCAGTAGCGCTGCGTCCCAGCCATCTGGCACTAAGTAGCGTAGTGTTTTAGGTGCACATGCCCATGCATAAGCGAACGCGATAATAGCCGCAGGTACGACCAGTAGGGTGACAAAGATCCCCGCTAGGTTTACCTCCATAAATGGCGCTAACCATAGACCTGCTAGGAAGCCCAAAATTACCGTAGGCAGTGCTTCCATCAATTCGATGAAAGGTTTTACCTTACGGCGCATTGACGGCACCATGAAGTAAGCTGTGTAGATCGCACCACAGATCGCTAGCGGCGTACCTAGAAGCATGGCGTAGAACGCTGCTTTTAAGGTGCCGAATGCTAATGGCATTAAGCTGTATTTTGGCTCGAAGTCGTTGGTAGAAGCGGAAGACTGCCAAGTGAACTCAGGCTCTTGGTAACCTTCGTACCAAACTTTCTCCCACAGTGCGCTCCAAGAGATCTCTGGGTGTTCGTTGTGAACCGCCCAAAGCGCTAACTTACCATCCTGTTCAACCAATAGTGCGTTAGAACGAGGTGATAGAGCGATCATATCTACATTGCCTTGAGCAACGGCAGCTGTAAGTGAGTTACGTGATGCTGTTGTGCTGTAGAAATCGATAACTCCTTGGTCCGAAACCGTTACAAAACCTTTGCGGCGGTGCTCAATAGAGATGCTGCTGATTGGTGAAGTACCGTTTTCGAAGCTGCGAATCTGGCGCATTAGCCATTCGCCTTTCTCGTTACGAACCAAGAACCACTGTGAGGTCACGCCTTTATCGTCAGAGATAAGTAGGGAGTTACCACCAATCAGTAGCTCAAAAGAGGTGATCTTATTTTTGGTCGTCTCGATTAGCTGAGTAACTTTAGGGCCACCGTCTGCTTGCATATCAACGATGCCCAACTTGCCGCCTTCACCAGAGATCATCATCCAACGACGATCTGGCATCAGCAGTAGTTTCTCAGCTGGGATGTTCATATTTGGAAGCGTAATGCGGTTAGTGTCCGCTTCTACTTCCTCAGTAATCAGGTTCTCGGTTAGGGAAACTTCAGTCGCAGCGATGTTTGCTGCCTGACCACCGATTAGCGTCCATTCTTCCTCTTCACCATTGATTGCAAGTAGCTCAAGTGGTGAATCGCTTACCTGAATCAGTTCAGAACCTAGTGGGTATTCCACTTCTGGCGTGATAACACGTACGCCATCAGGGTAAGTAGAACGGTATTTGTGTTTGAAGACCTGCGCCTGACCGTTGCTGTAACCCAAAGCGAAAATACCGCTATATTCAGAAGCTAGAGCAAAGCTGCTAACTGTTGCACCTTCTGGAATATTGGCAGTTTCTGTTTTGATTACGTTACCGTTGCGGCTGTTAAAAAACACCAACTGACCAAGATCTGTAACACGCAGAGCGATCTCTGTTTGTTCTTCCATTGTCAGATAAAGTGTCTTGCCGTCACCGGGAACAGTGTAAGGAGCAATTTCCTGTCCATTTTTCTGCCAAGGTTCGATGCTGGCAGATTCGAACAGCGGTGCTACTTCATAAAGTAGATAAAAGAAGATCAGAAGGATTGCAACAATAACGCTGATACCACCAAATGCGATACCACCTGAAGCAAGTTTATCCTTCAACGCACGTATGTTTCTGTGTCGCTTGGCCGACGCGGTATTAAAATCCAGGTCGGACGTTGCAGTGTTTTCTGTACTCATGGCACATAGGTCTCGGAAGTTTACTAAGAAGACGGCGCATACAATATGAAAAGTTTGTTACATCTGTATTACAGTGACTGTCATAAACGAAAAAAGGGGGCCAAAATGGCCCCCTTTTTCCTAAGATCATATGATCAAGACATATTACATGCCTAGCGCTTTCATCTGCTTCTCTACAACTGCCGCTGGTAGTGGGATGTAGCCGTCTTTAACTACTACTTCCTGACCTACTTTAGACATAACCATTTTCAGGAACTCTTTCTCTAGAGGAGCTAGAGGCTGACCTGGTTTCTTGTTTACGTATACGTATAGAGAACGAGCTAGTGGGTACTTGCCGTTTAGCGCGTTTTCAGGAGTTGCTTCTACGAATGCGCCGCCATCTTTCTTAGTAAGAGGTAGTGCACGTACAGATGCAGTTTTGTAACCGATACCAGAGTAACCTAGTGCATTAAGAGAAGTAGATACAGACTGTACTACAGATGCAGAACCTGGCTGCTCGTTTACGTTGTTCTTGAAGTCGCCTTTACATAGAGCTTTCTTCTTGAAGTAGCCGTAAGTACCAGATACTGAGTTACGACCGAACAACTGGATGCTCTTATCAGATAGGGAACCTGCTACACCAACATCACCCCAAGTTTTAGCGTCTGCAACAGCGCCACACTTACGAGTAGAAGAGAAGATCGCGTCAACCTGGCTGATAGATAGACCTTCAACTGGGTTATCTTTGTGTACGAATACTGCTAGCGCATCGATTGCTACAGCAACAGGCGTTGGCTTGTAACCAAACTTCTTCTCGAATGCAGCGATCTCTTTGTCCTTCATCTTACGAGACATAGGACCGATGTTAGAAGTACCTTCAGTTAGCGCTGGTGGCGCAGTAGAAGAACCAGCCGCTTGAATCTGAATGTTAACGTTCGGGTAGTTACGCTTGAACTCTTCAGCCCAAAGCGTCATTAGGTTAGCTAGTGTGTCGGAACCTACAGAAGAAAGGTTACCAGAAACACCAGAAGCCTTAGAGTAAACTGGTAGGTTCTTGTCTAGCAGGTCAGATGCGTTTGCAGCTACACAAGTTGCAGAGATAGCAACAGCAGCAAGCAGCTTTTTCATAGGTTTCATGTATAGGCTCCAAAGAGTCTTAAAATTAGATATATGAGTTAAGATGCGAACACTATAATTTTCTTAAATGACAAAAGTGTGACACTTAGAAAAGAATTTTTACGTTGTACATATTCAGGGTATTAGCCTTTTGTATTAGAGTAAGCTGACTAATAAATACAAAATTCACAGTTTCTATCATTACCCTAAGGAGTGGGGATGGCAGTAAAGGAGGGGTAGTCCCATGGAGCATGTCGAGGAAAATAGCCATCAGCCAGCAGGTGAATTAAGCCTACTTCTGCCGGCTTCAAGCGATGCTACCAACATGTTTGGCGATGTTTATGGTGGTTGGGTATCCGCTAAAATTGTACAGGCTGCCGAAATTTATGCGGCTAAATTATCTAAGGGCCGTGTCTCTACAGTATCGGTTGGCCAGATGGAGTTTTTATCTCCAGTACTAGAGGGAACTATTATGTCCTTCTACACTCAATTGATTGAAAGTGGCCGCAGCTCTTTGCGAATCCACGTTGAAGCTTGGGGTTGTTGCCCTGATGGCAGCGAACTAAGAAAAGTGACCGAAACCGAATGTGTGCAAGTTGCCATTGATGGCCATGGACATATCCGCGATCTGGCGGTTGCCATATAAGCGGCTATAGTTACTTCTAAGATCAACCATAACAACAAGGATGTTTAATATGGCTCATGCAGATCCGTTACCTATATACGAACAACTATCTGAAACTGACAGTGTGATTGTGCAGGCAAATGACTTTGCCTTTCGCCGATCTTGCTTAGACGCGTATGAAGCGGCGTTAAAATTCTGCTTAGCAGAGTTGCACTTACCCAACTTATTAGATGAGGACTCGATGCACGCAGTTGAGCGCTATATCGCTCGACACTTCGCGGAGTTTTCGTTGGGTACCCAGCAAGGTTTAAGTCAGGCGCCAGCCATTTGGCAGGCTTATTACAGCGCTTGGCCGCAACTGTCGGCCTCAGAAAAACAGGCCTTTGGCTTTACCGTTTTATCTTTAGTGTTTGGTGAAACAGTTGCTGCTGAAGCGGTCGGGTATGCAGGTACTTCTGCACCGGCAACCTTGCAAGCCTTTGATATTGATACCATGAGCCATGATGTCATTTATAACGGCATAGGTCAGACAGAACCGGATGGTAGCCTTTTAATAGACGAGAGCTAGCATTGTTTCCGACCTTTGCTTAAACCAAGTGGAGGCGAGTGCTATGCCGGTGTATCAAGGCAGTTGTCATTGCGGCAACGTTAGATTCAGTTTTCATGCCCCAGAGATTGTCGAAGGTGTGCGTTGTAACTGCTCTATCTGCCAGAAGAAAGGCGCAATGATGGGTAACTTTGTAGTCGACCCTAGCGATATCGATATTCAGGTATCGGATGATTCCTTGGCAACTTATGAGTTCGCGACCCATATCGCCAAACATCATTTCTGTAAGCAATGCGGTATCTATACTTTCCATCAAACCTTGCGTAAACCCGGTCATTACCGCGTGCATCTAGGCTGTGTCGATGGTGTGGATGTGTTGGCACTACCTTACGAACTGATTGATGGTGCTTCTTTGTAGGTTGGTTTATTTATTAGCCAAAGAACCAGTAACCCACAGTGATTGCAGCGATGATTCCTGCCAAATCGGCGGTTAAGCCGCAAGCAATGGCATGGCGGGTGTGCCTGATGCCAACCGCACCAAAATATACTGCCAGTACATAGAAGGTGGTTTCAGTTGAGCCTTGGACAACCGAGGCTAGGTAAGCTGCGAAAGAATCGACACCATGGGTATTCATGGTTTCCAGCATCATTGCCCGGGCGCCAGAGCCGGAAAATGGCTTCATAATCGCAGTGGGCAGTGCATCAACAAAGCGGGTATCGGCGCCAAAGCTGGCAAAGCCTTCACGTAGTAACCAGATAAACCCCTCTAACGCGCCACTTTCCCTGAGTACGCCAATCGCCACCAGCATGGCGAGCAGATAAGGGATAATTTTAATCGCGACTTCAAATCCCTCTTTGGCGCCATCAATAAAGGTTTCGTAGATATTCACCCCTTTAAAGTGGGCGATACAGAGAAAGCCAATAATCGCTGAGAAAATCATTAAATTACCCACTAGCGATGATTGCCGTTGTAACTCGTCGATCGTTAGTGTCGTGAAATAGCCGATAAAAGCGAGTAATAGTGCAACAAATCCGCCGATATAGAGCAGAGTAACTCTTTCCCATAAACGGATTTTCTGTACAAAACTCACCGCTAATAAGCCAGCAAGTGTCGAGCAACAGGTTGCAATTAGAATAGGGATAAAGACCGACGTAGGGTCACTGGCACCTTGTTGCGCTCTATAGAGAAACACGGTGATCGGGAATAGCGTTACCGAGGAGGTGTTCAGTACCAGAAACAAAATCTGGGCATTAGTTGCGGTATCTTTATGTGGGTTTAAACTCTGTAGATCACGCATCGCCTTCAAACCTAAAGGCGTGGCTGCGTTATCTAAACCTAGAACATTGGCCGAGAGGTTCATTGTCATAGAGCCCATAGCTGGATGACCTTTTGGCACTTCTGGCATCAAACGGCTGAAAAGTGGACTTATTCCCCGTGCAAACTTATCCACAAGACCAGAGCTTTCTGCCAATTTCATTATGCCCAGCCAAAAAGCGAGGGTACCGATCAAGCCTATGGATAACTCCACCGAGAGCTTCGACATATCAAAGGTGGACTGCACCAAACGTTGAAATACTGCAGAATCATCTAGCCAAAGCCACTGATAGAGGGCCGCGCTAAAGGCGATTAGAAAAAAACTTAGCCAGATGCGATGAAGCATAAAAACCTTTTTAAATTTATCGCAATATCAGGGAGTTAAGTGGAGCCATTAAAAATAAGAATATTCTATTCACAGGCATAAAAACAGAAAAAGAAAATTTTGTTGTACGTTTTTTGATCTGCCTTTCTAAAACCTCCGTAGCACTGATTACGATGCACTTAAGCAAAATCTCATTGAGGCAGTAGAGGGCCTGCTTAAGGAATAAACGCGAGGAGAAGAACAATGAAAATTATAAAAACACTGGCCTGCTTTCTACTAGCTGTACCATTAATGGCGACCGCAGATTCCTATTCAATGAAGAAAGATATTGTCGATGTCGCTGCGGGTAATGAGAGTTTCTCTACCTTAGTAACGGCGCTGAAAGCTGCTGACTTAGTCGGTGCCCTACAAGGCGATGGCCCCTATACGGTGTTTGCGCCAACCAATGACGCGTTCGCCAAGCTGCCAGAAGAAACTTTGGCTGACCTGTTAAAGCCTGAGAACAAAAAAGATCTACAAGCGGTACTTACCTACCATGTAGTAGCTGGAAAAGTGGATGCAAAAACTGCGATGGGGTTAACTGCAGCACCTTCTCTACAAGGTGAAAACATCGCGATCAGCTTAGCTGGTGGTAATGTGATGATTAATCAGGCGACTGTAGTCGCTGCTGATGTGGATGCCAGCAACGGCATTATCCATGTAATTGATACCGTAATTTTGCCACCATCATTGCTACAAGCAGCTGAGATCAATCGTATGACTGAAGATAACCCAACCGCTGCGGGAGCTAATCAGCAAACATTTAATATGAACTGGGAAAAGATTCAGAATCCGACTCTGAATTGAGTAATGTCTTAGTTCTGCGAGATAATAAGCCCTGAATACACAGGGCTTTGATCGTTTTAAATACTTTTGATCGTTTTAAGGACTTAGGTTTTTTACCAACCCAACCAACTGACTGATTCTTGCGTTGCTCAACTGACGATAATCTAAATAAGGGCAGACGATCACTTTGTTGTCTTTATTTATCGCAAAGTACGGATCTAACCAGAGCAAGTTTTCTAGGCCGAGTTCTTGGGCATAGGTTTTACCGGCAATGATATGAATGCGGTTTGACTCTGTTAGATCTGGCTTTGAAAACAGCAAGGCCATTGGGCTTTCTGCCTGATACAGCGACTGATTGCGCAGCGCCTGCCAAGTCTTAAACTCTACGTCGTTTTGTAGCTCAAACAGAAACTTAGCGCTGACATTAAAAATCTTACGCCAGTGATTACCTGTTTGGTCCGCAATGTGTTTGATCTCACCCGAGGTAAGTGGGCGCAGATGATCGAGAGCAGGGTAGGGTTCAATCGGTGGTCGATTGGCAATATAGATCGCGATCTCAAACCCTTGAGCGCCGAGTCCGACAGTCATAGAGGTTTAGTGACGCTTTTCGATTTCGTTACTTAAAATCGCATCAGCATCGAGGGAGCTGATCGCCACAGTTTCATTCGTTGGGATATCGCCCGACAGTTGCAACGCCAGGTAACGCATACAGCAAACTCTTAAGAATGAAGTGAAGTTGCCTAAGTCGTGACCGGCATCGATCGATTCGTGATAAAGGCGGGTCAGCATCTGCGGAATATTTAGATCATCCCGTTCTGCTATCGCTGTCAGGGTCGTCCAAAAATAGTTTTCCAGACGTACGCTGGTAACCATTCCGTCAATACGGATTGAGCGGGTGCTGCTTTTCCAAAGTTCTGGTTCGGCATTAATAAACAGTTTGCACATAGCTCTCTCCACTGATTTGACTGTATAGGTAGCGACAAACTGCTTTCGGGTTCAGGTTTGGGGAGAAAGCAGCTTGCGCTAATTCTATTACATAGTTAGTAAAACCATAAACTGTGCTAACCAAGCAGGATGTGCCGGCCATGCAGGCGCTGTGACTAGATTGCCATCAGTCACGGCTGCATCCAGAGGAATATCAGTGTATGTGCCACCAGATTGATTGATCTCCGGGGCACACGCAGGGTATGCAGAGCAAGATTTACCTTCTAGAACGCCCGCAGCAGATAGCAATTGCGCGCCATGGCAGATCGCTGCTACAGGTTTGTTCTCTTTAAAGAAGTGGCGCACCATCTCGATCACTTCTTGGTTTAAACGTAGATATTCTGGTGCTCGACCACCTGGGATTACCAGTGCGTCATAATCTTCAACATTAATATCTGCAAACGTCGCGTTTAGGGTGAAGTTGTGCCCGCGTTTTTCTGTGTAAGTTTGATCGCCTTCGAAGTCATGAATCGCCGTTGCAATGGTATCGCCGCTTACTTTTTCTGGGCATACTGCATCTACATGGTGGCCAACCGTTAATAGGGTTTGGAACGGCACCATCGTTTCATAATCTTCGGTGAAATCACCGGTAATCATTAGAATCTTTTTGCTTTGCATTGTATTGGGCTCCCTTGTTTGGGCTTTTTTATTTGAATGGCTGCTCAATACTTATCAAAGTAACAGGGCTTGGATTGGGATAGGTATTAGCTGAATACTACATGGTGAAAAGTGACCAATACTTTTGTTGTATGGGAATTGTTAAGCTAGCGGTCCGTACTTAAATTCGATGGCCGGTGGATATTATAGGCTGGTGTAGATGCAAAAGATTAAACACACCTTTTTTGAGAATAAACGCCTGGCGTCTCTAGGGGTAGAACCGATTTCGTTCTCGGATCTTTATCAAAAGCTGCCGACTGTGCCTGAGCGCTTAGAGTTTTACATGCTGATTCTGGTGACCAAAGGACAGGGTTTGCATTGCGTCGATTTTATCGATTACGACCTTAGGCCGGGCAATTTGTTGTTTGTACGACCGGGGCAGGTACAAGAGTGGAAGGATTACCGTAACGTGCGGGCGGAAGTTGTGCTGATTGATCCTACTGCATTACCGAATGATGAATTGGTGAAATCTAAAGGTGTGGATCTGCTCGCTCTGCAAGATTGGCAAAATAGCACGTTTCTGACTGAACTTTTACAGCAGGATATTCTGCAATCGATTTCACGCTTAAAGCGCGATTTTGAAGACTTCGATGGTTCAGAATTAGATATCTCCTTACTACGGAATGAACTGTTGAATCTACTGTTGAGGGTAGCACGCTGGCAGCAGAAAGTTCGAGTTGCGGATAAGGTGACAAGTCGCTCCCGTAAAACCTACCAGTTGTTTATCGATCTATTGGAGCAAGAGTATCGGACTGAGCATAGCCTGCGTTACTACGCTGAAAAGCTCGGTTACGCTCAGAGTACGTTGAGCCGCGCCTGCATTCAGGTTGAAGGGAACAGCGCTAAGGTGGTGATTGATCGCCGTGTCGCACTGGAAGCCAAACGTATGTTGGCGCATAGCTCAGCTTCTGTTGCAGAGGTAGGTTACTGGTTAGGCTTTAGTGAAGCTACTAACTTTGTAAAATTCTTTCGCCGCATGGTCGGCGTTACGCCGCAATTATTCAGGGAGCGGCGTTCGGAACTGCGGTGCTAATAGCGTTATGTTGGTTTAAATATTTCTTCACAATTTGATCACGGCGGCCACTACTAATCAGATTATCAATCGATTTATTGATTGGTTTTACCAAGTCTATACGAGCACGATGTATACGGATGTGTAAACTCGCTTCATCATGTATAGGGCCTGCTTCTAAGTATTTTTTTTGCGCTGAGGCATTAAAAATATCCTCGTTAACTATGACCAACGTCAGCTCGGCCTAAAGCCAGGGCGCGCATCAAGGTTGCTTCATTCTGAAAGTTGACCTTTTCTCCAAAATGTTCAGATCCTCGATAATCGAAGCCTCGGACAGTGGCGATAAGTTTATCGGATAGCTGCGAAAGCTTGTTTATCTCAAAGGACTTGCCTTTAGGAAAAATAAACATGTCTTTGGTCCAGTAAAATTGTTTACTAAAAACTTGGACCTCTTGCTCTCTCGGGCGTGCACGCCAAGCGGGGTTTGCACAGCAAGCTAAATGATAGAGCTGATTTTCAAAACCTATGCGGCGTCGCATAGGAGGTACTGGCAATAGCAGAGGTTTGAGACCTGCCCCTATTAGTATTTCTCTGAATAGGTCAGGATATATTCCGTGGGCTTGGCCATTCTTGATGATTGATAAGGGTGAACGATCCTGATCATAGATAGGCACCGTGATTACTTCAGCTGCTTTAGCAAAGGTGCAAGATATGATTAGGGCAGCGAAGACACTCCAGAGTTTATACATATCCCCTCCGTCACCTTAAAAATCTGAACGGTTTAAGTATAAGGTGACTTTTGGGAATTGGCCTTCTTTGCCTAGGAAATAGGCTTGGAAATCATTGGTGCTTATAACAGCGTTAGATTGGCAAAGCCAACCACCAGCCACTTACTACCTTCGTAATCGAAATTAACCTGTACTCTGGCCTTAGGCCCCGAACCTTCAAAGTTAAGTACAGTGCCATCACCAAATTTGCTGTGCATAACACGTTGACCCAGGGCAAGGTTGGTTTCTGGTACATCGCTGCTGCTAAGAGAGCTACTACCAAATAAGCTACTGCCTTGGTTATCGTTATGGCGGCTGGTCATGGGGCGGCTAACGCTAGCGTTAAGGCGAACCTCTTCCATCAAGTCGTTTGGAATTTCACCAATGAAGCGGGAAGGTCGGTTGTAGTTATCTTGTCCATGCAAACGACGGGATTCAGCGTAAGTGATAAACAGCTTCTGCATTGCACGGGTGATACCTACATAGCAGAGGCGACGCTCCTCCTCTAAACGGCCCGGCTCTTCTACGGACATTTTATGCGGGAACAAACCTTCTTCAACACCGGCTAAGAATACCTGCGGGAACTCCAGGCCTTTAGCGGAGTGAAGGGTCATTAGCTGCACGCTGTCTTGATAATCATCCGCTTGCGCATCACCAGCGTCCAGCGCAGCTTGGTCTAAAAATGCCGCAAGCGGGGAGTTAAACTCCTCATCCAGAAATTCATCCCACTGGCTGTTGAACTGCTTAGCTGCAGTGACCAGCTCTTCCAAGTTTTCGATACGGGATTGAGCTTTCTCGCCTTTCTCTTTTTTGTGATGTTCGATCAGACCTGAGTGTTGGATAACATGTTCAGTCTGTTCGTGTAGCAGGGTGTCTTCGGTATCTTGAGCCATCTGATTGATCAGATCTAAGAAAGCCTGCAGGGCATTAGACGCACGCGCTGGTAGCTTTTTCAGTTCTACAATTTCGTTGGACGCGCGCCACATAGAGATTACTTGGCTGCGGGCATGCTCACGGATAATTTCGATGGTACGTGTGCCTATACCGCGTGTTGGTACATTGATTACACGCTCCATCGAGGTGTCATCGTCGCGGTTGCTCAGCAGGCGCATATAGGAAAGCGCATTTTTGATCTCAAGGCGCTCATAGAAGCGTTGGCCACCGTAAATACGGTAAGGCACACCGCTGCGAATCAAGGCTTCCTCGAGCACTCGGGACTGGGCGTTGGAGCGGTACAGAATCGCACATTCTTTACGGAGGTTGCCTTCTTGTACCCATTTACCGATTTGATCGACGATAAAACGCGCTTCATCTTGTTCATTAAACGCAGCATATAGTGAGATCGGCTCACCTTCGCCCGATTCAGTATGTAGCTCTTTACCTAAACGGCCTTGGTTGTTGCGGATGACTTCGTTGGCAGCGCGCAGAATCGTCTCAGTAGAGCGGTAGTTTTGCTCTAGTTTGATCGTTTCTGTACCTGGGAAGTGAACCGGTAGGTTCTGGATATTTTCGATCTTCGCTCCACGCCAGCCGTAGATAGACTGGTCATCATCGCCCACCGCCATCAATTTCTTCTGACCACCGCATAGCAGCTGCAGCCAGCCGTACTGAATAGTGTTGGTATCTTGGAACTCGTCCACCAGAATGTAGCGGAAACGCTCTTGATAGTGCTCCAGTAGAGCTGGGTTCTTATCGCGGAACAGTTCAAGGGAGCGTAGTAAAAGCTCGCCAAAGTCGATCATGCCGCCACGTTCGCAGGCTTGCTCGTAAGCTTCGTACACTGCCAGCATCTGACGATCATTCAGATCATGGCGTGGTTCGATATGTTTAGCGCGTAGGCCATTATCTTTCTTATCGTTGATGTACCACTGGAATTGGCGAGCAGGCCAGCGCTTATCGTCCAGATTCATCTCTTTGGCTAAACGTTTAATCAGACGAAGCTGATCATCGCTGTCCATAATCTGGAAGTTTTCAGGTAAGCCAGCATCCTGCCAATGAGCGCGCAGTATACGGTGGGCCAAACCGTGGAAAGTGCCGACCCACATGCCTTGAGGATTGATACCTAATAGCTCCTCAATACGGCCACGCATCTCTTTTGCAGCTTTGTTGGTGAACGTAACCGCCATAATAGAGTAGGGCGACATTCCTTCTGTCTGAATCAGCCAAGCAATTCGGTGTACCAATACGCGGGTTTTACCAGAGCCTGCGCCGGCTAAAACTAGTAAGTTTTGTACCGGAGCGGTTACAGCATTGCGTTGGGCATCGTTCAGAGAATCGATAATGTGAGTTACGTCCATAGCGGCTTTCTGTTCACTGTATAAATAATCAGTGGCAGATTATAGCGGGTGTTAGCAAAAGAGGGCAGTGTTGATTTACGAAGACCCCAAGTCTTGGGTCTTCGTATCGGGAATCAGTGATTAAGGCAGCTGACTAGGGTTGTTACGGCGATAGATCAGGATCTGTTTTAGCTCTTCAGGGTCTTTCAGCTTCTGCTCGCTGTTTTCGTCCAACCACGGGATTAAGCGTGATAGCCAGAAACGCATCGCGGCAGTACACGTCAGCACTGGCCAAGCTTTGTATTCATCCTGAGTGAAAGGGCGCGCTTTTGCGTAGGCTTTTAGCAATGCTTGTTCTCGTTCGCTATCAATCGAGCCATCAGGGCGGCAGCACCAATCATTAGCCACGATCGCCAGATCAAATAGAAGATAAGCAGTAGCGGCGTTATAAAGGTCTAGTACCGCGCTGACTTCAGCTTCTTGGAATAGCACATTGTCGTGGAACAGATCGCCATGAATCGTGCCCACTTTAATATCACCCGGTTGCTCGCGAAGTTGATCAAAACGCGCTACTTCTTCTTGCAGAATAGCTTGATCGTCTTCAGGCAACTTACTACGAATGAGTTCGCTTTCTCTGCGCCACCAGAAAACACCGCGGTGCGCTTGGCGATCAAGATAGAAGTCTTCTGTTGCAACGTGGAACTCGCCTAAGACTTTACCAATGGCAGCACAGTGCTCAGGTGTGAGTTCTTGCTGACCTACATGCTCACCAAAGAATCTTGGTTGTAGCGCAGCAGGTTTCTTTTTCAGCTGTTTAAGGCCAATACCGTTTCGATCTTGAATGGCAAAAGGTACAGCGATATTTCGCTGCGATAGCCATTGGCATAGTTCGACAAAGTAAGGTAACTCTTCGTAGCTAAGCTCTTCAAACAAAGTGAGTACATACTCCGTCTTAACCTCATCATTTATAAGGGTGACAAAGTAATTGGTATTTTCGATACCACCATCAATACCTTTGTAACTGACTAACTCTCCCAGATCATAATCTTTAAGAAATGCTGTTAGGTCAGTGTCATTAAGTTGCGTATATACAGCCAAGCGCTTTACTCACTTCGTAAAATTGAATTCGTTTGTTCCAGCTGACTTACCAGCGGAACAGCACCCATTTAGGGATCAGCATTTGTGACTCTTCATGACGAATAAATGCGCCGTCACCTGGTGCCGGAACCAGATAGTATTCTTTGCCGTTTTTAGGCACGACCTTAATCTCCTGAAGCTGACCATTTACGCGGTATTCGTAATAGGTTTTATCTTGTTCATGGAAGATTGTGATCTGCGGTTCATTTTCATCAACCAGCGGTGGAACTTCGGCATAAGCTACAGGTGTCACTACAAGTAGTACTGCTAATAGTAGCTTTTTCATTATTCTTTCCTCTTTCATGGCAAGATTTCTTTTGGCAAATGAGCATATCGACTATGATCGGGTTTTTGAAGAATAACCAACCCGGATTTCCTGATGAGCGAACAGCAGCAAGCCAACTCCTCTCCTTTAATTTTAGTCGACGGTTCCTCTTATTTATACCGTGCTTTTTTTGCTTCACAACAGGCTGACCTGAGAAATTCTGCGGGAATCCCAACAGGGGCGATCCGAGTTGTTACTTCAATGCTGAAAAGCTTGATCAAACAGTACCCGCAAAGCCCAATAGCGGTGATCTTTGATGCCAAAGGTAAAACATTCCGTGATGAGATCTACAGCGATTATAAAGCCCAGCGCCCACCGATGCCGGATGATCTGCGTAGTCAGGTGGAGCCGATCCACAACATCGTTAAAGCGTTGGGTATGCCGCTAATCGTAGAACCGGGTGTAGAGGCAGATGATGTGATCGGTACGATGGCGCGCGAAGCCAGCGCTCAAGGTATCGATACCCTGATCTCTACAGGCGATAAGGATATGGCGCAGCTGGTGGATCAACATGTAACGCTGATCAACACTATGACAGACACCATCATGGATATTGAAGGTGTGAAAGAGAAGTTTGGTATTCCGCCAGAGTTGATCATCGATTACTTGGCATTGATGGGCGATAAAGTCGATAACATCCCAGGTGTTCCGGGCGTGGGTGAAAAGACGGCATTGGCTTTGCTGCAAGGTCTCGGCGGTATTAAAGATCTTTACCAAAATCTAGATAAAATTGCTGATCTCGGTTTCCGTGGTTCGAAAACTATGGCGAAGAAACTAGAAGATAACCGCGAAGAAGCGGATCTATCTTACCTACTGGCAACGATTAAAACCGACGTTGAGCTGCATGAAAAAGTCGAAGAGATCGTTAAGCCCGAGCCAAACAAAGAGCAGTTAATCGAGTTATACAAAGAATTTGAATTCAAGACATGGGTGCGTGAGTTGGAATCTGGTGAGAGCGGTGCCGCAGTAGCCGCTGATCCGTCAGAACCATCTACTCCAGAAGCACCTAAAGATGTTGAATACACAACAGTGCTTACAGAAGCTGATCTAGATAGTTGGATTGAAAAGTTATCCACAGCTGAACTTTTTGCCTTTGATGCAGAAACTACTAGCTTGAACTATATGGAAGCTGAGCTGGTGGGTGTTTCTTTTGCGGTAGAACCGGGAAAGGCCGCTTATGTACCGGTTGCACATGATTACATGGGCGCGCCAGAGCAGATTAGTCGTGATGTTCTTTTGACTAAGCTGAAACCACTATTAGAAAGTGAAGATCACAAAAAGATTGGTCAGCATATTAAATACGATATGAATGTGTTGGCTCGTTACAATATCGATCTAAAAGGTGTGGCGTTCGATACCATGCTGGAATCCTACGTGTTGAACTCCACGGCAACGCGTCACGATATGGATAGCTTGGCTGATCTTTACCTGGGTGTGAAAACCGTTAAGTTCGAAGAGATTGCCGGTAAAGGTAAAAAGCAGCTGACGTTCAACCAGATCGAGCTAGAACAAGCAGCGCCTTATGCGGCGGAAGATGCTGATATCACCCTGCGTCTACATCAAGCGATTGATAGTCAATTAGGCCAAGATGAAGCGCTAAGCAAAGTCTTTAATGAGATCGAAAAACCGCTGATTCCAGTACTGTCACGTATCGAGCGTAACGGTGCTTTGGTTGATGCTTCGATGCTCGGTGAGCAAAGTATCGAACTGGCTGCACGTATGGTGGAGCTAGAGCGTGAAGCTTACGATATCGCCGGTAAAGAGTTTAATCTGGCGTCACCAAAGCAGTTGCAGCAGATTCTGTTTGAAGAGCTAAATATCCCGGTGATTAAGAAGACACCAAAAGGTGCACCATCGACTGCCGAGGAAGTGCTTCAGGAGTTAGCTCTTGAATATCCTCTGCCGAAATTGATTCTTGAACACCGTAGCCTGAGCAAGCTTAAATCGACTTACACCGATAAGCTTCCGCTAATGATCAGCCCAAGTACTGGGCGCATTCATACCTCTTACCATCAAGCGGTAACAGCGACAGGACGACTGTCGTCAACAGATCCGAACCTGCAGAACATTCCGGTACGTACTCAGGAAGGCCGCCGTATTCGTCACGCCTTCATCGCTCCAGAAGGCTACAAGGTTGTAGCTGCCGATTACTCGCAGATCGAACTGCGTATTATGGCGCACCTGTCTCAAGATCAAGGTTTGCTGGATGCTTTCTCTAAAGGTGCCGATATTCACCGTGCAACTGCAGCGGAAGTATTCAAAGTTGAACTCGATCAGGTCTCTGATGATCAGCGCCGTAGTGCTAAAGCGATCAACTTCGGTTTGATCTACGGTATGTCTGCGTTTGGTTTAGCGAAACAATTAGGTATCGCCCGTAAAGATGCGGCGCAGTATATCGAACACTATTTTGAGACTTATCCAGGTGTGCAGCACTATATGGATGATATCCGCACCAAAGCGCAGGAGCAGGGTTACGTTGAAACTCTGTTTGGTCGCCGTTTGTACTTGCCAGAGATTAAAGCGAAAAACGCGATGCGCCGTCAGGCTGCTGAACGTACCGCGATCAATGCGCCAATGCAGGGTACTGCCGCAGATATCATTAAACGCGCGATGGTGACGGTAGATGCTTGGTTAGCTGAATCCGATTTAGATGTCCGCATGATCATGCAAGTACACGATGAATTGGTCTTTGAAGTACGTGAAGATCAGGTAGATGCCTTTGTTGCTGAAGTGAAAGATCAAATGGCAGGAGCAGCCGATCTAGATGTACCGTTGCTAGTTGAAGCCGGTGTAGGTGATAACTGGGAACAGGCGCACTAAGTTCATAAAATATTTTTGAGTATTTTTTGAACAAAAGGGAACTTTTTCAAATATAGAGAGTCAACAGCCTTAAGAGTCACTTACACATTCATCGTGCCATGGCTGTGGCTCTTTACAACAAGCATGCGTTAAAGCCCTGAGAAATTGACAGTTCCCCTTCCTAAGTTTCCCAGGGCTTTCTTTTGTTATTCGCCTTCAAATTCCTCTTCGAAATCATCTTCCGGCAGTAACCATAGATCCAAACGCTGTCTTAGCTGATCGACATTCTGTTTCTTCAACGCGGAGAAGGTTTGCACAGTTACCAGATCACCTAGAACGGCAGTTAGTTCCTTGCGAATCTTCAACATAGTCGACTGAGCTGGGCCTTTTTTCAGCTTGTCGGATTTGGTTAACAGTACATGTAGAGGCATCTCAGTACTTAGGCACCAATCAACCATCATCTGATCAAACTCTTTCATTGGATGACGAATATCCATTACAAGCACAACGCCTTGTAAGCATTGGCGCTTTTGTAGGTACTCTTCCAAGTGCTGCTGCCAATGCTGCTTCATCGCGACAGGTACTTTGGCGTAACCATAACCTGGTAGATCGACAATACGAACACCTTCGATATTTAGATCGAAGAAGTTAATCAATTGAGTGCGGCCTGGCGTTTTCGATGTACGTGCCAATTTGTTGTTATTGGTCAGCGTGTTAATCGCGCTCGATTTACCTGCGTTTGAGCGGCCTGCGAAAGCGACTTCTGCGCCTATATCCGCCGGACACTGGTGTAATTTTGCCGCACTCTTATTAAATTTTGCGGTGTTGTAGTGAACGGTTTTTTTATCTGAAGACATATTTTTAAGTCGCTTTTTAAGAAATCGCTACTAAAGGAACAGAGATTGCCGTTCCAGTTTGTGTGGATATTGGTTTATAATTGCTCCAATTTTACCTGCGAACAGGCCTAAGCTCTAGTCTGCAGGGAAGTGAGGATAACATCGGTCAACGCTTAATGACTCATCATTACGCCTATGGCCGTCTAATTTTAATAGCAAGAGTCTGGGTTCATCGATGAATAAACTACTGATTAGCTTGCTGGTGACCGTTGGTATCACTGGTGTAGCTCACGCAGCGGGTGATGCTGCTAAAGGTAAAGGAATGACTGCAATGTGTGCTGCTTGTCACGGTGCTGACGGTAACAGTGCAATCGCAAACTTCCCTAAGCTAGCAGGTCAGAACGAAAAATATCTGATCAAACAGCTACAAGATATCAAATCTGGTAAGCGTACAGTTGTAGAAATGACTGGTCTTCTAAACTCTTACAGCGACCAAGACATTGCTGATATCTCTGCTTACTTTGCTAAGCAGACCGGTACTGTAGGCCACGCTGCTAAAGATCTTGTTGAACAGGGTCAGAAAATCTACCGTGCAGGTATCGCAGATAAAGGCGTTGCTGCTTGTACAGCTTGTCACGCACCAACAGGTGAAGGTAACAGCCAAGCAGGCTTCCCAGGTATCGGTGGCCAGCACGCTGCATACACTGAAAAGCAGCTAAAAGATTTTGCTAAAGGCGCGCGTAACAATGATCCACAGCAGATGATGCAGGATATTGCGGCTAAGCTAAGTGATGACGAAATCAAAGCGGTTTCTAGCTACATTCAAGGCTTGGGCAAGTAAGTTCAGCTTGGATTCAAATAAGGCAGCTTAGGCTGCCTTTTTTGTACGTGGTAGGAACTTAGGTTTTATTTTATTGTCTACCACCGGGTCCTATTGTTTTCGGAGCAAAGAATAATGAAAAAGTTTGGGTTGATGTTAGTGGTGTTACTTCTGCCGTTTATGGCGCAGGCGGAAACGTTTAAAGAAGGCGTGCATTACGCAAAAGTTCCTGAAGTGGGTTTAAGGTCTGATAAAAGCAAAATTGAAGTGATTGAAATGTTCGGATACCCGTGCCCGCACTGTAATAACTTTGAGCCACTGATTAAACACTGGGAAAAGAATAAAAACGAAGATGTAAATTTTGTACGTACGCCCGTCGCTTGGAATCCGAGCTGGGAACTTATGGCGCGTGCTTTTTATGCGTCAGAATTTATGAAAACGTTGGATAAAACTCATGAAGCGACTTTCCATGCGATTCACGTTGAGCGTCGTCGTTTTAGAGGTAAAGAAGATTTTGCAGATTACTACGGCAATCTAGGTGTTGATACAGGTAAGTTCCAAAGCTTGTTCAACTCATTTGCGGTTGAAACTAAGATCCGTCAGGGTCGCCAGCAGCTATCTAAATACGGTATTAAAGGTGTGCCTGCGATGGTTGTGAATGGTAAGTATCATGTGACTGCAGGTATGGCTGGAGGCCATAAGAAGATGCTTGAAGTCGTTGACTTCCTTGTTGAGAAAGAACGCTTGGCTGCCAAGTAAATAAAAAATACAATCAAAAACGCCCCCTAGAGGGCGTTTTTTTATATCTGATTGATATCAGACCTAGTGCGAAGAACAGAGTTCGACTAACATGAAGTCTGACTGATGTTGATGTTGTGTACTCCGAGGACGTGGTGTGGCAGAAGAACAGGTAGATTGGAAGAAAAAATACCGGGAGCTTTCTCAGGATTTTGAGAAATATGAGCGTAAAACGGCTGATGTTGAACAGCAGTTGCGTCATTTAGCCGGTTATCTTTCTATCGGCTTGGAAGGTGATAACCCTCAATTTGATGCTGAACTAACAGCATTAAAACCATTACTCCAAGAAGAGTGTGGGGAGCATCTCGGCTTTTTGAAAAAAATCAGTCGTCGCATTGAAAAGCAAGTCCAACATCGAGAAGATCTTCGCGGCAAAACTGCAAAGCAAACCGTTGCAGCGCTTTTAAAATGGATTCGTATGCTGCGCACTCAAGTGCAAAATAGCGGATCACAAAATCTACTGGATTCCCTTGAACGTCGGAGTAACGAGGTTGAAGAGAAAGCTTACGATTTACCTGCTGTTCTAGGGGACCTGATTGAGCTGCAAAGCCATATTGAAACAGGTACAGAAGATAGTGCAGAGATCAGTGATAGCGATTTCTCTTTAGATACTACAGCTTCAACAGATGCGCTGGGTGATGAAGTTAAATTACTCTTAAAACGTATTGGTGCTGAACTATTAGAACTTATCAGCGGCTTATATGTGCCTAAAGAGGAAAACCCAAATGCACGTCAGCTGGTAAAACGTATCGAAGAGGGTTTTGAATTACCTCATCTACCCGAGATCGTTCATCAAGTAGTGCAGCTGGTTATCAAATCAACCAGCAATACCAGTGAAGACTTTGAAAATTATTTATTGGAACTCAGTACGCGTTTAACTGAGGTCCAAACCTTTGTGGTTGATAGTCGCCAAGAGCAGCAAGAAATTGGTCAGAATCAGCGTGAGCTGGATATTCAAGTTCGACGTGACGTTAAAAAGCTGCATCACACGGTTAAAAATACCAACGACATTACAGATCTGAAGAAAGCGGTTTCACTGCAACTTTCGGGTCTTGTTCGCGCTATGGATAGTTTTAAAAAGAAAGAGGAAGAGCGTGAGCAGCGGTTGCAAGGTCGTTATGAAGATCTGATCGATAAAGTTGAATTGATGGAGCAGGAAACACGTAAGGTTAAAGCTCACATGGAAGAGGAACGCCTTCGTGCACGTACAGACCCTCTTACTGGCTTGCCAAACCGTGCAGCTTACGATGAGCATATTGACCAGGAATATGAGCGCTGGTCTCGATATCGCACGACTTTCTCTATAGTTGTCGGAGATCTAGATTTCTTTAAGAAGATCAACGACACCTATGGTCATTTGGCTGGTGATAAAGTGCTGCGTTTGGTGGCTAAAGTTATCACTAAGAACATTCGCGTAACGGACTTTGTTGGTCGTTATGGCGGTGAAGAGTTTATTATTATCCTTCCCTCTACTGGTGCAGAAGAAGCTTCGCAGGCAATGGAAAAATTGCGGGAATCTTTAGCTAGTAGCCCATTTAATTTCCATGGAAAGCCCGTGGGGATTACAATGTCGTTCGGTGTAACAGAAATCAAAGAGGGTGATTCCCTTGATGATATATTTGCCCGTGCTGATGAAGCATTATATCAAGCCAAAGAAGATGGCCGTAACTTAGTCAGAACTAAGTAAAGCCACTACTTACCTATTAATATTTAGCAACAAGGTTTCCCTGCTGTGAAACGTCTATCGCGAATTCTGAAGATTGTTCAGGTTTTTGCTCGGTATCGATTGGATACTCTATTTTTGGGTTTAGCCCTTCCTTGGTATATGCGATGCCTGTTTTGGTTATTGCCTTGGCGTTTATTTATTCCTGCAAAACAAACGCAGGCGGTACGCGTTCGATTAGCGCTAGAGGCTTTGGGGCCTGTTTTTGTTAAATTTGGTCAAATGCTATCAACGCGCCGTGATTTATTGCCTGATGATCTGGCAGAAGAACTAAAAAAACTACAAGATCGTGTACCTCCATTCTCTGGCCCGCAAGCACAAGGGTTGATTGAAAAAGCCTTAGAAAAGCCTGTTTCAGAGCTATTTGCTGAGTTCGAAGTAGATCCAATGGCGTCCGCATCGGTTGCTCAGGTCCACAAAGCAACCATGCTTGATGGTAGTGAAGTTGTAGTCAAAGTTATCCGTCCGGGAATTGGTAAAACAATTCGTAAAGACGTAGATCTTCTCTTCAGTTTAGCTCGTCTGGTTCACGTGGTTTGGGAAGAAGGACGTCGCCTGCGCCCTGTAGAAGTGGTAGCTGAGTATGAGCAAACTATCTTCGATGAGTTAGATCTTCGCAAAGAAGCGGCAAATGGCTCACAGCTAAGACGTAACTTTGAAAACAGCGATATTCTTTATATTCCTGAAATTTACTGGGATTACACACGCTCAAATGTATTGGTGATGGAGCGCATTCACGGTATTCCTGTGGCTGAAGTTGATCAGTTAAATGAACAGAATACCGATATGAAAGCGTTGGCTGAACGTGGCGTAGAGATATTCTTTACTCAGGTCTTTCGGGACAGTTTTTTCCATGCGGACATGCACCCGGGTAATATCTTTGTTTCTCGTAATAATCCAAGTTCACCGCAATACATCGCGGTGGACTTTGGGATCATTGGTTCGCTTACCCCAGAGGATCAAAGCTATTTAGCACGCAACTTCCTTGCTTTCTTTAAGCGAGATTACCGTATGGTGGCGCAACTGCACGTTGATTCTGGTTGGGTTCCTGCGGACACTAATGTCGATGCATTTGAAACTGCAATCCGCAGTGTGTGTGAGCCGATCTTTGAGAAGCCGTTAAAAGATATCTCCTTCGGACAAGTGCTTTTAGGTTTGTTTCAAACGGCACGTCGTTTCAATATGGAAGTGCAGCCTCAGCTTGTATTACTTCAGAAAACGCTACTGAATATAGAAGGCTTAGGTCGACAGCTTTATCCTGATCTTGATCTATGGGAAACGGGCAAACCGTTTCTAGAGAACTGGATGAAAGAGCGCATGGGGCCAAAAGGTGTTTTCCGTTCTATTAAACAGCAAGCGCCTGATTGGCTAGAGAAAATGCCACATATGCCACAGCTGATTTTTGATTCGCTGAGCCAGATTAGGAATTTAGATAGTGCACGCCAGCGTGATATAAGAGCTTATCAGCAAGCGAAGGAAGCACTAGAAAGTAAAGCATCGACGAGGCGCAATCTGGGTCTGCTTCTGATTGTAGGAGCTATAGCTGTTGCTAATCCAGATGTGATGGAATGGTTATGCGACTTGCCTCCTAGTAGTTGGATTTTAGCGGGGCTGGGTGTAGTACTATTGTTGAAACGTTCGTGATCCTCCTTTAGGAGGGGATGGTGGAAGCAATATTGATCGGGTATGCTTCCGCACGTAAGTTAGTCTTAATTGAAAGTGAGTGAATAAATGAATGACGTATTAACTCAACTGGGTCAAGTTCTGGAACAGCGTAAATCAGCAGCCCCAGACAGTTCATATGTCTCTAGCTTACATGCTAAGGGCTTGAATAAGATCTTAGAAAAGGTCGGCGAAGAAGCAACAGAAACTATTCTGGCAGCTAAAGACGCGCAGACCAGCGGTGACAATAAAGATGTCATTTATGAAACAGCCGATCTTTGGTTCCACAGTTTGGTTGCATTATCGCACCTAGGTGAAGAACCACAGGCCGTCTTAGATGAATTAGCTCGCAGATTTGATTTGTCGGGCTTGGAAGAAAAAGCGTCACGCACTAAAAAATAAATACAGATCCTAAGGCGTTAATAAAAACGTGTAACGTGGATCATTCCAACAGATTTTTATGATGGCAGTTAAAAGAGCTGCTATGTGATAGCGGAGAGTAAAAATGGGTTTAGGTGGTATCAGTATTTGGCAGCTATTGATTATTTTGGCCATTATTATTCTGATTTTTGGTACTAAAAAATTCAAAAATATCGGCAGTGATCTAGGCGGTGCTGTTAAGGGCTTCAAAAAGGCCATGACAGAAGAAGAAAAGGCCAAAGAAGAAGCTGAAAACAAACAGATCAAACAGGAAGATGCTGACTTTACAGAGGCTAAAAAAGCTGACGACGTAAAAGCTGAGCAGAAGTCTGACAAGTAACAGGCTTTAACTATGTTTGATATCGGTTTTGCCGAGCTACTCATTGTTGCAGTAGTTGCGTTGGTTGTACTTGGACCAGATAAATTACCAACTGCTGTAAGAACTGTCGGAATGTGGATGGGGCGTATAAAGCGTACTGTCTCTTCTATACAGACAGAAATTAGCGAAGAGCTAAGAGTAGAAGAATTAAAACGTACGACGGCTATTCAGAAACACGAGTTAGAAAAAGAACTTAATGAGATGCGTCAGCCATTTAATGATGCATTAAAAGAAGAAGTTCCAGTTAGCTCTAAGATTGTTCCCCCAGAAGCAACAGAAGAAAAGCCTCAATCTGCGAATGAGCCTACTAAGGCTGATGACAATAGCAGTACAGGAAAATCATGAGCAATCAGCAGCCTGAACACGATCAGGAACAGCCACTAATTAGCCATCTGGTTGAATTGCGCCAGAGACTAATGTTTATCCTACTTATTATTTTAGGTTTCTTTCTTGGCTTATTTTACTTCGCCAATGATCTGTATACCTATCTATCATCGCCATTAACTGCGTTGCTGCCAACAGGCACAAGCATGATCGCGACTGATGTTACCTCTCCATTCTTTGCGCCCTTTAAGCTAACGCTTGTTGCTGCAATCTTTCTAGCGATGCCGTTTGTATTGCACCAGATATGGGGATTTATCGCGCCAGGCTTATATAAGCATGAGAAACGTTTTGCGATACCCTTGTTAATATCGAGTATCTTTCTGTTTTATGCCGGAATTGCATTTGCTTACTTTGTCGTATTTCCACTGATATTTGGTTTCTTTACAAGTGTTGGGCCGGAAAATGTAGCGGTAATGACGGATATCAGCAGTTACCTGAACTTCGTGTTAAAGCTGTTCTTTGCTTTTGGTATCGTATTTGAAATACCGATAGCTACTTTGTTACTGATATGGTCGGGTGCTGCAACTGTGGCTGGTCTGAGACAGAAGCGTGCATATGTAATCGTTGGTTGTTTCGTATTAGGTATGTTGTTAACACCACCGGATGTAATTTCACAAAGCTTATTAGCGCTTCCAATGTGGCTGTTATTTGAAACAGGAATTATCTTGGGTGTTATCTTTGTAAGAAAGCAAACAGATGATGAAGAACTTTCTGATGAGTTCGTTGCGGCAGAAGAAGAGCAAGAAGAGAATACTAAGTAGTGGTTAAAAGCTAATAGCTGAATTAGAAACGGTGTTTATTGAGAGATAAACGCCGTTTTTGATGCCCGCAGAACAGAAATCAGCCAATTCTGTATAACTAGTAAACAAAGTTGAATATTTATTCACTTTTTTTCGCTTTTTAAAAGATTGGGTGTTGACCCTTTTTCAGATGTCTGTAGAATTCGCCGTCCTTGCTTAGGGAGGCCGCTTTTTAAGGGGCTGCAGAGCTGAGTGAGGTGCTTGGTAAGTGGTTGAAAACATTGGTTTTTAAGATTGCTTACGGAGTAGGATTCAAAGTCCGGTTGCTGAGTAAAAACTTTTTACAAAATTGCAAAATAAACGGTTGACTTTGAATGAGCGCGCAGTAGAATATGCGCCTCGCTTGAGACGAACAGCACGTGGTGTTGAGCGTCAAAAAAGCAACGCTCTTTAACAATTTGATCAGATAATTCGTGTGGGCGCTTGTTGAGAAGAAGCAAACTTTTTCTAGACAAGCAACCAAGTGAATTCATTTAAAGCGATTTACAAAGGTTTAACGTTCTTAAGAATGTTATCCGGTTGTTTAGTACTAGAGCCCGTTACCACATTCCTGGTAACACAAATGATTTAAACTGAAGAGTTTGATCATGGCTCAGATTGAACGCTGGCGGCAGGCCTAACACATGCAAGTCGAACGGTAACATGACTAGCTTGCTAGTTGATGACGAGTGGCGGACGGGTGAGTAACGCGTAGGAATCTACCCAGTAGCGGGGGATAAGCCAGAGAAATTTGGTCTAATACCGCATACGCCCTACGGGGGAAAGCAGGGGATCTTCGGACCTTGCACTATTGGATGAGCCTGCGTGAGATTAGCTAGTTGGTGAGGTAATGGCTCACCAAGGCGACGATCTCTAGCTGGTCTGAGAGGATGATCAGCCACACTGGAACTGAGACACGGTCCAGACTCCTACGGGAGGCAGCAGTGGGGAATATTGCACAATGGGCGCAAGCCTGATGCAGCCATGCCGCGTGTGTGAAGAAGGCCCTAGGGTTGTAAAGCACTTTCAGCAGTGAGGAAAGGTTAGTAGTTAATACCTGCTAGCTGTGACGTTAACTGCAGAAGAAGCACCGGCTAACTCCGTGCCAGCAGCCGCGGTAATACGGAGGGTGCGAGCGTTAATCGGAATTACTGGGCGTAAAGCGCGCGTAGGTGGATTGGTCAGTCAGATGTGAAAGCCCAGGGCTCAACCTTGGAACTGCACCTGATACTGCCAATCTAGAGTACGGTAGAGGGTAGTGGAATTTCCTGTGTAGCGGTGAAATGCGTAGATATAGGAAGGAACACCAGTGGCGAAGGCGACTACCTGGACCGATACTGACACTGAGGTGCGAAAGCGTGGGGAGCAAACAGGATTAGATACCCTGGTAGTCCACGCCGTAAACGATGTCTACTAGCCGTTGGGAGACTTGATCTTTTAGTGGCGCAGCTAACGCGATAAGTAGACCGCCTGGGGAGTACGGCCGCAAGGTTAAAACTCAAATGAATTGACGGGGGCCCGCACAAGCGGTGGAGCATGTGGTTTAATTCGACGCAACGCGAAGAACCTTACCAACTCTTGACATCCAGAGAAGTTACTAGAGATAGTTTCGTGCCTTCGGGAACTCTGAGACAGGTGCTGCATGGCTGTCGTCAGCTCGTGTTGTGAAATGTTGGGTTAAGTCCCGTAACGAGCGCAACCCTTGTCCTTATTTGCCAGCACTTCGGGTGGGAACTCTAAGGAGACTGCCGGTGACAAACCGGAGGAAGGTGGGGACGACGTCAAGTCATCATGGCCCTTACGAGTTGGGCTACACACGTGCTACAATGGCCGGTACAGAGGGCCGCGAACCTGCGAGGGTAAGCTAATCTCAGAAAACCGGTCGTAGTCCGGATTGGAGTCTGCAACTCGACTCCATGAAGTCGGAATCGCTAGTAATCGCGAATCAGAATGTCGCGGTGAATACGTTCCCGGGCCTTGTACACACCGCCCGTCACACCATGGGAGTGGATTGCACCAGAAGTAGCTAGCTTAACCTTCGGGAGGGCGGTTACCACGGTGTGGTTCATGACTGGGGTGAAGTCGTAACAAGGTAGCCCTAGGGGAACCTGGGGCTGGATCACCTCCTTAAACGAAAGCCGATTCTCGGCAAGCGTTCACACGAATTATCTGATCAGAGAAGTTAAGAGCAACGGTGTAGGCTTGTAGCTCAGCTGGTTAGAGCGCACCCCTGATAAGGGTGAGGTCGGTGGTTCAAGTCCACTCAGGCCTACCAATCAATAGCCTTACTGTTTTTCTTGGGGCTATAGCTCAGCTGGGAGAGCGCCTGCTTTGCACGCAGGAGGTCTGCGGTTCGATCCCGCATAGCTCCACCATCATCCTTGTGGATGAGAAAGGAAGAGTTTTAAAACATATTGTCGGTTTTGACATTATCTTTTAAAGCTTTTTTGCTTTAAACGCTCTTTAACAATTTGGATTTGATTCATTTGATTTAGATTTAAGACATGTAGTTTTACTGCATGCGCCAATTCGGCGAAATCTATCGTTACTAGCAATACAAGTTACTGTGATTCCAGACGCCTTCGGGTTATATGGTCAAGTGACTAAGCGTGCACGGTGGATGCCTTGGCAGTCAGAGGCGATGAAGGACGTTGTAACCTGCGATAAGGTTCGGGGAGGTGGTAAACAACCTTTGATCCGGACATTTCCGAATGGGGAAACCCACCTATTTATAGGTATCTTTTAACTGAATACATAGGTTATTAGAGGCGAACCTGGGGAACTGAAACATCTAAGTACCCAGAGGAAAAGAAATCAACCGAGATTCCCTAAGTAGCGGCGAGCGAACGGGGACCAGCCCTTAAGCTTTATTAGATTTAACAGAACACTCTGGAAAGTGTGGCCATAGTGGGTGATAGCCCCGTATGTGAAAGGTCTTTTAAAGTGAAATCGAGTAGGACGGCACACGTGAAACGCTGTCTGAATATGGGGGGACCATCCTCCAAGGCTAAATACTCCTGACTGACCGATAGTGAACCAGTACCGTGAGGGAAAGGCGAAAAGAACCCCTGTGAGGGGAGTGAAATAGACCCTGAAACCGTGTACGTACAAGCAGTGGGAGCCGTTTTCGGACGGTGACTGCGTACCTTTTGTATAATGGGTCAGCGACTTACTTTTAGTGGCAAGGTTAAGCATTTGCGGAGCCGTAGGGAAACCGAGTCTTAATAGGGCGTCCAGTCGCTAGGAGTAGACCCGAAACCGAGTGATCTATCCATGGGCAGGTTGAAGATGCAGTAACATGCATTGGAGGACCGAACCGACTGTCGTTGAAAAGCCAGCGGATGACTTGTGGATAGGAGTGAAAGGCTAATCAAACTCGGAGATAGCTGGTTCTCCTCGAAAACTATTTAGGTAGTGCCTCGTGTCTAACCATGGGGGTAGAGCACTGTTTCGGCTAGGGGGTCATCCCGACTTACCAACCCGATGCAAACTCCGAATACCCATGAGTTCAATCACGGGAGACACACGGCGGGTGCTAACGTCCGTCGTGGAAAGGGAAACAACCCAGACCGTCAGCTAAGGTCCCAAAGTTTATGCTAAGTGGGAAACGATGTGGGAAGGCTTAGACAGCTAGGAGGTTGGCTTAGAAGCAGCCACCCTTTAAAGAAAGCGTAATAGCTCACTAGTCGAGTCGGCCCGCGCGGAAGATATAACGGGGCTAAGCATAACACCGAAGCTACGGATGCACTTTGTGCATGGTAGAGGAGCGTTCTGTAAGCTGTTGAAGCGGAAGCTGTAAGGCACCGTGGAGGTATCAGAAGTGCGAATGCTGACATGAGTAACGATAAGGGAGGTGAAAACCCTCCCCGCCGGAAGACCAAGGGTTCCTATCCAACGCTATTCGAGGTAGGGTGAGTCGGCCCCTAAGGAGAGGCTGAAGAGCGTATCCGATGGGAAACAGGTTAATATTCCTGTACTGCTCATAACTGCGATGGGGGGACGGAGAAGGCTAGGCTAGCGCGGCGTTGGTTGTCCGCGTTTAAGATAGTAGGTTTAGAGCTTAGGTAAATCCGGGCTCTTTTAAGACCGAGAATCGATGACGAGGTCCTTTATGGACTGAAGTAGTTGATGCCATGCTTCCAGGAAAATCCTCTAAGCTTCAGGTTATGACTAACCGTACCCTAAACCGACACAGGTGGTCAGGTAGAGAATACTAAGGCGTATGAGAAAACTCGGGTGAAGGAACTAGGCAAAATGGCACCGTAACTTCGGGAGAAGGTGCGCCGGTTTTGGTGATGGGACTTGCTCCCTAAGCTGAGGCCGGTCGAAGATACCAGGTGGCTGCGACTGTTTATTAAAAACATAGCACTCTGCAAACTCGAAAGAGGACGTATAGGGTGTGACGCCTGCCCGGTGCCGGAAGGTTAATTGATGGGGTTAGCGCTTGCGCGAAGCTCTTGATCGAAGCCCCGGTAAACGGCGGCCGTAACTATAACGGTCCTAAGGTAGCGAAATTCCTTGTCGGGTAAGTTCCGACCTGCACGAATGGCGTAACGATGGCCACACTGTCTCCACCCGAGACTCAGTGAAATTGAAATAGCTGTTAAGATGCAGTTTACCCGCGGCTAGACGGAAAGACCCCGTGAACCTTTACTACAGCTTCACAGTGGACTTTGACATTACTTGTGTAGAATAGCTGGGAGGCTTTGAAACCCTGTCGCCAGATAGGGTGGAGCCACCTTTGAAATACCAGCCTGGTAATGTTGAGGTTCTAACCCAGTTCCCTAAGCGGGATCGGGGACATTGTGTGGTGGGTAGTTTGACTGGGGCGGTCTCCTCCCAAAGAGTAACGGAGGAGCACGAAGGTACCCTCAGCATGGTCGGAAATCATGCAATGAGCGCAAGAGTAGAAGGGTGCTTGACTGCGAGACAGACACGTCGAGCAGGTACGAAAGTAGGTTCTAGTGATCCGGTGGTTCTGTATGGAAGGGCCATCGCTCAACGGATAAAAGGTACTCCGGGGATAACAGGCTGATACCGCCCAAGAGTTCACATCGACGGCGGTGTTTGGCACCTCGATGTCGGCTCATCACATCCTGGGGCTGAAGCCGGTCCCAAGGGTATGGCTGTTCGCCATTTAAAGTGGTACGCGAGCTGGGTTTAGAACGTCGTGAGACAGTTCGGTCCCTATCTGCCGTGGGCGTTTGAGATTTGAGAAGAGTTGCTCCTAGTACGAGAGGACCGGAGTGAACGAACCTCTGGTGTACCGGTTGTGATGCCAATTGCATTGCCGGGTAGCTACGTTCGGACGGGATAACCGCTGAAAGCATCTAAGCGGGAAGCCTCCTTCAAGATGAGATCTCACTGGGAACTTGATTCCCCTAAAGGGCCGTTGAAGACTACGACGTTGATAGGTTGGGTGTGGAAGCGCTGTGAGGCGTTGAGCTAACCAATACTAATTGCCCGTGAGGCTTGACCATATAACGCCCAAGGCGTTTGGCAAGTGACTTGTAAGATATGTAAGACGATAGAGAGTAACGAATTAGCGCGTAGTTAAGCTACAGTCGAAGAACTATCTAGATCAAATAAAAGAAGAATCAGATCTAAGTTGTAACAGTTTTGCTTGGCGACCATAGAGTTGTGGAACCACCTGAATCCATCCCGAACTCAGACGTGAAACGCAACATCGCCGATGGTAGTGTGGGGCTTCCCCATGTGAGAGTAGGTCATCGCCAAGCATTTAATTAAGAGAAAACCCCGGTCACGATGTGATCGGGGTTTTTTCGTTTACAACCGTGTTTATAGTGCAGCTAGGCAAGCAGAGCAAATATCAAATGTGGGCGGGTAATCTAAAGGCTGGTCATGCTTTAGCGAAGAACGCACACTGATACGCAGTCCTTAGTTGTCCTTAGTTGTCCTTAGTTGTCCTTAGTTGTCCTTAGTTGTCCTTAGTTGTCCTTAGTTGTCCTTAGTTGTCCTTAGTTGTCCTTCGCTGTCCTTCATTGCCTTAGATCAACATCTTATTTCTTACCGACCCCTTTACCGGTGCGGTCATATATTTGTATTGTGCGTATGCGTAAAATAGGAATCAGTTTTGATTATTTATAAGGGTTTATGGAATGTCTAACTTGTTAATGGCTGGGAAAAAAGTACTTGTTGTTGGTATCGCTAATGATAAAAGTATCGCTTATGGCTGCGCGAAGGTTTTGAAAGCCCAGGGTGCGGAGTTGGCCATTACTTATCTTAATGATAAAGCTGAGCGCTTTGTGCGCCCTTTAGCAGAAGAGCTTGAGGCGGATATTTTTATGCCTCTAGATGTTTCCGTACCTGAACAGATGGATGCTGTGTTCTCCGAGTTAGAGTCTAGATGGGGTGAGTTAGACGGTGTGATTCACTCTTTAGCTTTCTGTCCGTTAGAGGATCTACATGCCCCTATTTCTGAATGTTCACGTACCGGTTTCTTACAGGCTATGGACATTTCCTGCTATTCATTTATTGATATGGCAGCGCGTGCTAAACGGCTTATGAAAAATGGTGGTTCGCTAATTAACTTCTCTTACCTCGGTAGTGCATTGGCTACAGGTGATTACAACATTATGGGTTGTGCTAAAGCGGCTTTAGAGGCAGCAACTCGTTATTTAGCACGTGACCTTGGTCCTCAGGGGATTCGTGTTAACTCTATTTCACCAGGAACTATAGCGACGCGTGCTGCCGGAGGAATCAAAGACTTTGATGCCATGCTACAGCACAATGAAGAGATGGCTTGTGATGGTAAATTACCGACAATTGAAGAAGTGGGTAACTCTTGCCTCTACTTTATGTCACCGCTCTCTGAGGGTGTAACGGGCCAAATCCATTACGTTGACCACGGTGTTTGTATTGTAGGTTGATCTTATTCCGTCTAGCTGTGCCTACATGTGTAGCTAGACGGAGCTTCTTCTTTATGGCTTTAGTTTTATTGATGAATGAATGATCAATAAACCAGGGTGTTATAAAGTAACTCTTTTCTCTCTTATATCTGATAAAACAAGGTTGTAGGGCAGCTTATTCATATAGATTCTGTTAAGTTATTCCTTACATGGCCGACACGGTTACTGAATGTTTACTTAATCATTAATCTTGGGTTTTTCGATTGAAACGATTGTTTAAGCTCGGTAGATTTGTTGTTAGAGAATTAAGCGAATAGTGCAGGAGTTAACGCTTGCTTTCATTTCTTAAGAAAAAGTCTGCGGTAAACGGTTTAACTTCCCTCGTTATCAATAAGGGAGGCGTTTCTTTTGCACATGTTCGAGATGGTAATACTCAGCCAGAACTCGTCTGCTGTGAGTACAGCGCATCGACTAACCCTTTAGTTGAGCCCAAACGTTTCAGGGATTTGATAGAAGCAAATAACCTTCTGGGTACGAAAACTTCATTAGTTTTACCGGAATTTAGCTATCAGATCCATCTTGTCGAGCGCCCTGAAGTGCCAGACGAAGAGCTTGCTGAAGCTTTACGTTGGCGACTCAAAGATTTGATTACCTTCGATGTCGAACAAGCCGTAATTGACTATATTGACCTACCAGAAGACGCCTATCGAAGCCGCAGTCGCATGGTTTATGCAGTAGCTGCCGAACAGACCAAGGTAGATCTATGGGTTGATTGGTGCAGGGAAATAGGTTTGGATATTACTGCAGTCGATGTGCCTGAGTTGGCTTTGCTTAACTTAACGGAAGACCTTGCTGATAGTGAATCTGGTTTAGCTGTATTCAATATCGGTGAAGAGGGCAGTTCGATTAACCTTCTCTCTGATAGCGCTTTATATTTCACTCGTAATCTTAGCTACAGCCATACGTCAGCCCCTGAAAACGCTTCATCTGCTGTGCTTGAGCTTCAGCGTTCTCTTGATTATTACGAAAGCCAAGTAGGTAAACCACCTTGTGTGCGCTTACTTGTGATGCCCATGCAAGCGGATGAATCGCCGCTAATGAACGAATTACGATATAGCCTAGCGCTTGATATTCACTCATTAGATCTCAATAACCTTATTTCATCCGAGATAGACCTTACTGAGTCTCTCCAAAATCAGGCTACTGTCGCTATTGCTGCGGCGTTACGCACTGAATTTGCTATAACTGAGGTGGTTAAGTGAAACAACGAATTAACCTCTATAACCCTCACAAATCAAAAAAGAAATTTGAACTCTTAAGCCTGCAGGGTGGCGTCACAGTTGCTGTAGCAGCCATTGCGGTTGTTCTGTTATGTGGACTCGGTTTGAAGTGGTATGCATCTGAACAGGAAAGCACGTTCGCTAAACTGCAACAGGACAAAGTTAAGATCGATGAAGCAGTCGCTACAGAGCAAGCGCGCTTTAGTAATCTTCAAGTACAGCCAGAAATTTTGGCTGAACAGCAACGTTTAAAAGATGAGATTGCTGCACGGAAAGCGTTACAAAGCTTATTGCATAAAGTGCAACCAGCTCAGAGTGTTAATTTCTCGTCTTATCTCTATGCCCTAGCTGATGCTTCATTAACGGAAAGTTGGTTAAGTCAGTTCGTACTTGATAATAATAACCGTAGTTTTGCTTTGGGTGGTGGTGCTGTCGATGGCCCGTCAGTTGCTTCCATGATTGAATCGATTACTAGTACTGAAGAATTCCAAGGTATGAACGTTAATACGCTAACTGTAAATGCTGAAGGTAGTGGTGTGCGCTTTGATGCTTTAGCGGAGTTGCGCAGTTATGAATAAACGCTGGCAGGAGTGGGACAGTAAATGGAATGAGCTAACGGCACGTGAACGTATCATGTTGCTTGTAGTTGGCTTAGTAGCCCCTTTAGCATTGATCTTTGTGTTCTTAATCGAGCCTGCAATGATCGTATTACAAAAGGTGCCAAGTAAAATTGAAGCTATGCAAACCAGCATCGATGCTCAAGATCGCGTTTTACAACTGCTTAAGAGTCAGCAACCGAAAGACCCTAACGTCGAGGCAAGAGCTGAGCTAAAACGTTTGCGTACTCAGTTATCTGAGGCTAATCAGGATATTAAGCGTGCTGCTACAAACCTCGTTTCGCCTGATCAGATGCTGACTTTGTTAAGATCAGTATTAGCCAACGAACAAGGCATTGCGCTTGTGAGTGCCAAAAGCCTACCTGTTGTAGCTAAACAGTTAAATGACAAGCCCGTTGACGCTGATAAAGATACCAAGCCTATGGGTCCGCAAGCTGTAATTTTTATTCATCCATTTGAATTAGAGCTGAAAGGGACTTATCAGGGTTTATATGACTATTTGCAGAAAATAGAACAGCTTGATGGTGTTTTCTTTTGGGATACTTTGGAATACAAAGTTGACGAGTATCCTGCTGCAAAGGTGAAGATCAAGGTTCATACCTTAAGCTCTGAAGCGGGGTGGTTAGGTGCCTAAATTAGTCATTTTGTTAATTACATTACTTGGCAGTAGTTCGATTTATGCCGAGCGCCTACCTGCCGATCCTACAAAGCCGTTGGCTTTTTATGTGGCTAGAGGTGGCATCAAAAAGCCTGAGCAAGGATATGTGCTTAGTTCTTTGATTGTTCGAAAGCGAACTCCCTCTGCGATTATTAATGGTCAGCGTGTGCAGCAGGGTGATCTGGTTGATGGTGCCGAAGTGGTCGAAATCAACCGTACAGGAGTTAAGTTGAACACTGGAAGTGAATATCAGATGATCTCTTTAGCTGAACGAAAAGGTTTTAGTAAAGTTAAGAGTGGGAAATAGGCTAGAAATAATGATGAAACGTATTTTCAGTACTCTTGCGATGGGCAGTGTTCTTGTCTTAAGTGGCTGCCAGACGCTTCCGCCTGTTGCTGGCACGACCACTAAACAGGTGGGTGAATCCGCAATTGAAGAAGCAATTGAAGAGAATAAAAAAGCGGTTACTGCTGCACCTCCGCCACCATCTCTTGTTCCTGCGCTTATACCGCCACTTAACTTACAAAATAGTCAGGCTTCTAGCGAAGAGCGGTTTGATATTACGGCGGAAGCATTGCCTGCCAAAGATTTCTTCATGGGGTTGGTACAAGATACACCATATAACATGATCGTTCATGAAGCGGTCGGCGGTAGCATCTCGCTTGAATTAAAAAACGTAAGTGTCGCTGAAGTTATGCAAGCAGTTCAGCGTGTATACGGTTATGAATTCGAACGTACGGGTAATCTATATCAAGTACTTCCTGCTTCCTTACAAACCGAATTGTTCCAGATTAACTATTTAGATATTCAACGTGATGGCACCTCTGATACACAAGTCAGCGCGGGTTCAGTCAGTACTGCAGGTGATAACTCGAGCACTGATGAGGTAATTGGCACGCGGATCAGCACGAAAACATCGACTAATTTCTGGGGTAACTTAAAAAGCACGCTAGAGACTATTGTTGCTGGTGAAGGACGCAAAGTGGTTGTAACCCCGCAGACAGGTGTTGTTGTAGTACGTGCACTACCAAGCGAACTTTCCACTGTGCGTGAATATCTAGCTCAGGCCGAATTGATTTTGCATCGTCAGGTAGTAATTGAAGCGAAAATATTAGAAGTAACGTTGAATAATGGTTTCCAAGCGGGCGTTAACTGGTCCGTTTTAGGTAAACCGGGGCAAGGTAATACTGCCCTGTTTAGTCAGTCTTCAGTTGGTTTGAATAATGATGATGGAATCGGCGGTATCTTCAAAGCTGATCTGAGTATTGGTGATTTTACTGCTGTAATTGAGTTATTGGGTAGTCAGGGTGATGTACAGGTGCTGTCGAGTCCGCGTGTATCAACCGTCAACAATCAGAAAGCTGTGATCAAAGTCGGTACTGATGAATTCTTTGTGACTGAAGTTGAAAATACGACTACGACAGGTACGAGTACAACATCGTCACCGAGTATTGAGCTGACGCCTTTCTTCTCTGGTATTGCGTTGGATGTAACCCCGCAGATCAGTGCCAGTGGCGATATAGTTTTGCATATTCACCCAACTGTTTCGGAAGTGGTAGATCAGCAGAAGCAGATCAGCGTGGGTACTGATGATTTCAATATCCCATTGGCTCTAAGCTCTATTCGTGAGTCGGACAGTATTGTCCGTGCAGAGAGTGGTCAAGTGATCGTAATTGGCGGTTTGATGAAGTCCACAGATAGTGATTTACGTGCTAAAACGCCTGGTTTAGGTGATCTCCCAGGTGTTGGTAACTTGTTTAAGCAAAAACGCCAAGCAGGTAGTAAAACTGAACTTGTGATTATGTTACGGCCTGTATTAGCAAACCACGATAATTTGCAGAATGAGCTAAAACGCAGTTTGCGATCTTTCCAGAGCCTGCAATCTACACCAGCAATGTAATAGGAGTGCTGGATGTACACTGAACATTTTGGTCTGAGTGAACTGCCTTTCACTCTGACGCCAAACACACATTTCTTTTTAAATATGCCAACGCATCACGAAGCGTTGAACCTAATTATGGTCGCCCTTGCCGGGGGCGATGGCTTTGTAAAAGTGGTTGGCGAAGTTGGTACTGGTAAAACCCTGCTGTGTCGCAAGCTTCTGAATGCGTTAGAAGGTGACGAGTATGTCACAGCTTATATTCCAAACCCTTATCTGAGCCCTGATGAATTTCGTAAGAGTTTTGCTAAAGAGATAGGCCTTGAGGTCGCAGATTTAGAACACTTCGAGTTATTAGATGCGATTAACCACAAACTGATTGAGTTAGCACAAGCGAAACTTAAAGTTGTTTTATTGGTGGACGAAGCTCAAGCAATTCCAGAAGAGACAGTCGAAGCTCTGAGATTGCTAACCAATTTAGAAACGGAATCGGCTAAGCTATTCCAAGTTGTCCTATTCGGGCAGCCTGAGTTGGATGAATTGCTCAGTAAGAAGTCCTTGAGGCAACTGTTGCAACGTATTACTTTCAGCTATCAACTGAGTCATCTAGATAATGAGGCCGTTGAACATTATATACATCAACGTATTCAGCGTGCAGGCTTTCAAGGGATGTCGTTATTTAAACGTGACGCAGCTCGAAAAATCGCCCAAGCCTCGGGTGGTACGCCTAGGTTGATCAATATATTAAGCCATAAAGCATTAATGGCTGCTTATGGAAAAGGTGACCTTAAAGTAGATGGAGGCCATGTTTTCAGGGCGATTGAGGATACCGAGGGGATTTCCATTCCAAGCAACCCACTGCCGTTAATTTGGGGAAGTATAGGCTTGCTGTTCACTTTAACAATCATCTTTGTCTATTTAGGTATCCACAAGTGAGTCTGGTCAATGACATGCTCAGAGATTTGGAGCAGCGCAATGAGCGCCCAATAAGCATTGATGGAAATCAGTCGAGTATTAAAGCTGCTCAATATGTGCAGGCTGATAAGTCCAACAACCTACCTCGATTTGTATTGTGGTTAATCGGACTCAGTGCTTTATTCATGACTGCTTGGCTTCTGTGGCAAGATCAGTCTTCCGCGCCTGCTTGGGTAGATAAAGAGGATCAATCGGTTCTATCTTCTAAAGGAACGGCAGAGGTTGCACCAACTCCAGCTGTGACTGTTGTTGCAGAGCCTAAAGTGGAAGCTGTTGAGTCAAGTCGAGCTGTTATTACAGAGATAAAGTGGGCTGGAACAGAGCAGGATGGCGATCTTATCGTTCGCCTAGATGGTGCTGCTGATGTCCAAGTAATCAGTCAAAATGAAAATGTAATCGTCATCGCTTTTGACGATGCGATCTTGCAGACAGTAGTACCTCGTATCAGTAACGGCTTAGTGAAGCGTGTCGACCTTAATACCGAATCTGATCGTGCTCTACTGGCCGTTACAACCCAAAGGGAAAGTCAGTTTGCCTTCCGTGTCCAACAATCACCAACAACACTTGTTTTGGGTGTGATGGCTAAAGAACCAAGTGTTAACCCTATGGAAAAGGTTACTTTGACTTCAGCGGTTTCTGAAAATAGCTCTTCGGTAGAGCAACCTGAAATACCTGAACAAGTAAAAGAGGTTGTCAAAAAGCCTAATACGATTAAGTCCGGAGAAGAGTTACAAGTTGCGCATCCAAACGATGCGATGGTTGAAAAGGCTCGACCAAGTAAACCCGTAACTAAAGCAACGGCAAAACTGTCGGATCAGCAGGCCGCTGATCGGGCTAGGCGCCTGATAAATCAAGGTAAGTTGGTTGATGCAGAAACCTTATTGCTGAAAAGCATAGCGGGGGAGTCAACCAAATCTCTAGCATCGAGGCGTTTATTAGCGACGCTGTATTTGTCGACCAGTAATCAATCCAAAGCCGAGCGCCTATTGTCTGATAGCTTAGCGTTATTCCCATCGGATGCTGCTTTACGCAAGCTACAGGCTCGTATTTGGCTAACCTCAGGTCAGCAGATTCAAGCGGTTTCCTTACTGGAAAAAGATAAGCCTGCAATGAAGCAAGATACAGAGTTTTATGAGTTATTGGCGAGTGCGTACCAACAGAGTGGTAACTATACAAAATCAGCTCAAAACTATTATCAGCTTTTGCAATTGAATAATCAGGTTCCTCGTTGGTGGGTTGGGCTAGGTTATGCGTTTGAGCAGTCACAGCGTTTCCACGATGCGCTTAATGCGTATCGAAGCGCAGCGAAGATTCCGTCGATCGACAGTAGTTTGAAACAATATGCACAACAGCGTGTTCAAGCGCTGTCTGGGCGTTAGGAGGAAGGGGCTGCATGGCTGCACCTAAAATGAAAATCCGAATTGGTGACTTGCTAGTTCAGAATGGTGTTATTACCGAACCGCAGTTGATGGAAGCTTTAGGCCGCCAAAAAGAAACGCGCCAAAAGTTGGGTAAAACGCTTGTTACCATGGGATATGTTCAAGAACAGCAGTTTCTGGAGTTTTTATCGCAGCAGCTTAATATTCCTCTGGTTGATCTAACTCATTACTCCTTTAATCAGGACGATGTTTTGCGTCTGCCGGAAACGCAGGCACGTCGATTCAGAGCTCTAGTCTTGAAAGAGGACGTTGATCATTTTTTAGTGGGTATGTCCGACCCTATGGACATCTTCGCGTTTGACGAGTTGCAAAGAGCTCTGCCTAAGCCGATTGAGCAGGCGGTGGTATCTGAGGCCCAGTTACTTCAATCCATGGATCTGCTTTATCGTAAAACAAGCGATATTGAAGATTTGGCTGACCAGCTAAATGAAGAGATCGCGGAAGACGCTTTTGATCTTGCTGCACTGACAGCGACTGATGAAGTTGATGTTCCAGTTGTTAAACTATTAAAAAGTTTATTTGAAGATGCGGTTCAGGTTGGCGCTTCCGATATACATATAGAGCCAGATGAAAATGTATTGCGTATCCGCCAGCGTGTTGATGGAGTTTTACATGAACACGTAATGAAAGAGAAGCGTATCGCTTCTGCATTAGTACTCAAATTAAAACTGATGGCTTCTCTGAATATTTCGGAGAAGCGGCTGCCTCAAGATGGTCGTTTTAACATCAACGTATCTGGTCATAGCGTTGATGTTCGTATATCGACGTTGCCGATTCAGTTCGGTGAGTCGGTGGTAATGCGTTTACTTGATCAATCAGACGGTATTATCGGTTTAGATAAGGTTGGCTTGCCTGATTATATGTTGCCTCGGTTACGTAAAATGATTCATGAACCTCATGGTATTTTATTGGTAACAGGTCCTACCGGTAGTGGTAAGACAACCACGCTGTATGGTGCATTAAATGAACTTAACAGTCATCAGAAAAAGATTATTACTGTAGAAGATCCAGTCGAGTACCGTTTACCGCGTATTAATCAGGTACAAGTACATCCTAATATAGGTCTAGATTTCTCAACTGTATTGCGAGCAACTTTGCGGCAGGACCCTGATATTCTTTTAGTCGGTGAGATTCGAGATAAAGAAACCGCAGAGATTGCATTGCGTGCTGCGATGACAGGTCACTTTGTACTGTCGACTTTGCACACTAATGATGCCGTATCTAGTGCTATGCGTTTGATTGATATCGGGATAGAGGGCTATCTAGCAGCTTCTGCACTCAATGGCATCCTAGCTCAGCGTCTGGTGCGAAAAATCTGCGAAAACTGCAGTCAGCAATACCATCCAACCGGTCAAGAGCAACTTTGGCTGAATGAACGTCAGGAAGAGCTGGGTTTAGATGATATCGAACTGAAAAAAGGGCGTGGTTGTACATACTGTAATAATACAGGTTACAAAGGCCGAACAGGTATTTTTGAGCTTTTAGAAATTAATGATGCTATGGCCGATGCGTTACGACGTGATGATAGTGCTAATTTCACTATCGCAGCAAAAACTGATCCTCATTATAAGCCGCTTGTATACAGTGCATTAGATCTGGCTATAGCGGGTATTACTTCCTTAGAGGAGGTATTCCGCGTTACCGAACAGCTGGATGAATCGATGTATCTTGATGCCCCATCTGTGGATGAAGCGCCTGTGCAACATACTTCTGGCTTTGAGCTAGAATAAAAGAACGAGATAAACCTATGGCGATCTACAGTTATCGGGGACGAAACCGTGAAGGCGTTGAAGTGAATGGCCAGCTCGAAGCGGGCACGTCGGCCATGGCAGCGTCACAGTTAAGTGCCGATGGCATTATCCCAATAACGATTCAAGTCGCTGAAAAGGTTGTTGAAACTAAAGGCAGTAAAGAAGTTAAGATCAAATTGTTCCAGAAGATTAGCCTGGATGAATTGATCATGTTTAGCCGCCAGATGTACAGCTTAACCAAAGCTGGTGTGCCGATTACTCGAGCTATGCGTGGCTTGGCTAATACAGTAACGAATCCCTTGCTTACAGAGACGCTTTCACACTTAGCTGATGATCTTGAGAAGGGTCATGCGCTGTCTTCGGCTTTAGCAAAACATCCTAAGGTTTTTAATGAGCTGTATATCAGCATGATCCACGTAGGTGAAAACACTGGTCAGTTGGATGATGCATTTAGGCAGATGGCTGCTTATCTTGAGTTAGAGAGGCAGACCGTAAAAAATATTAAACAAGCAACACGCTATCCGTTGTTTGTATTGATCGCGATCTCCGCTGCTATAGCCATTATTAATATCTTTGTTATTCCTGCTTTTAAATCGGTTTTTGATAGTTTCGGCGGTGAGATTCCTTGGCAAACACAAGTCTTAATCACAATCTCTGATTTCACTGTGAATTGGTGGTATGCCATTTTGATTGGCATAGTTTTAAGTGCGTTTGCTTTCCATCGGTGGAAAAGAACAGAAAAAGGTCACATGACTTGGGATCAGAGAAAATTGAAGCTGCCGATTGTGGGGCCAATATTCTACAGAGTGATTTTAGGACGGTTCTCGCGTACTTTCAGTATCGTTTTGAAAGCGGGTGTGCCCATTGAGCAAGGATTATCGATTGTTGCTAACGCGGTTGGTAATCGCTATATAGGTAAGAAAGTTGCGGGTATGCGGCAGGGTATCGAACGGGGTGAGTCGTTTACTCAAACTGCTCATCAGACGAAGATGTTCAGTCCTCTAGTGATGCAGATGTTAGCGGTCGGTGAAGAAACCGGTCGAGTAGATCAGATGTTGGAAGAGGCCGCCGGTTTTTACGAGCAGGAAGTAGAGTACGATCTTAAGAACTTAACCAGTGCGATTGAACCTATTTTGATTATCGCAATAGGGGCTATGGTGTTGGTACTGGCCTTAGGTGTATTCCTGCCATTGTGGGAGTTAAGTACTACCATTAATGGCTAGGGAGGATAAAAATTGCAACGGAGATGTAGTGGTTTTTCACTATTGGAACTAACGGTTTCAATTTTTATCATCACAGTGCTGATGGCATTTGCTCTGCAACGTTTGGAGCTACTGATCGAAGATGTTGAGCGTGTTTCCTTTGAAGGTAGTCGCGATAATATTCAGGCGCAGATAACGTTGAAGGTTGCTTACTGGTTTGCGGAACAACAGGTCGTTTCGCCAGATGAAATAGCGAAGCAAAATCCGGTAGATTTGATACAGCACAAGCCATTGAATTACGCTGGAGAGCTAGCTTTTAGTGAGTTACGAAATGTGGCAGGTGAACATTGGTATTTTGTGACTGATAAACGTTGGTGGGTCTATAAGGCTAAACGTACGAACAATTTAAAAAATGAATTTATGCAGGCTGATTTAATTCCTTATAGGGTTGAGGTGGGTTTGCAGGATAGTAATGCTGACAAAGGTTTAGCTATAGAAGCGAAGCTAAAGCCTCTATATGAATTTTATTGGCAAGCAGATTAGCTATACAACAGTAAGTTAATTTGTTAAAAATCAAATAATTGTAAATTTAACCCAAGGTCACAGAGTTCTATGAGAAAGCAAACTGGTTTTACAATCATTGAATTAGTCGTAGTGATTGCTCTATTGGGCATTTTGGCAGCGGTTGCATTGCCTCGTTTTATCAATGTAACAGGTGATGCGCACAATGCAGCGGTAAAAGGGACTGCTGGTGGTTTTGCAGCAGGTGTAGCTTTAGCTAAAGCCAAAGCTGTTGTAGAGAATGCAGCCTCTGGAGCATCTGTTCAATTGGATGGTTCTGTCAGTGTTGTTGTAAATGGTACAGGTTATCCAGTTGGTGCAGATGGTTCAGCACCAACTAACCTAGCTGACCTTCAAGATGCAGACTGCGTTGAAGTTTGGGATGGCGTTCTACAGGGCACCCGCCCAGTAGCTTCTTCGGCGGAACCTACATCTTCTAACGGTGTGGACTATGAAGCGCAAGGTAATGGTGCTTCGTGTGACTTCGTTTACAAAAGTCAGAACAATGCCGTTAGCCCAGCAGAGGATCGTGTAATAACTTACGATTCTAGCAACGGTAGCGTTAGTGTTACTGGTACTGACGAGTAAATAGTTATTCTCTATGGGCAGCATAGCTTCTGATCTATTTAGTCAATGCTGCTCTAAATCTCGCCAGCGTGGTTTTACGCTGGTCGAGATTATCGTTGTTATCATCCTACTGGGTATTCTCTCAGCTGTTGCTATCCCGCGAATTGGTAATGTTGCTAAATATGATGAGCTCGCGCTTCGCAGCGCCATTATGGGTTCGTTACGTTTAGCGCAAAAGGCTGCTTTAGCGCAGCATGCTTCCTCTGTGTATTGGGTACTAGAACGCTCTTCTGATACGAAATGGCAGATATCTTTGCTGATTGACGCTGACACTTCAGATGCAACGCCGCCTACGAGTATTACCCCTCCTCAGCTCAATGCTGAGATCGCGGCGGATACTGTCTTATCCTACACCGTGTCCCTTGTATCGGGCTCAGAATCAGGCAGTTTGTCATCTGGGCAAAACCTAGTGGTGATGTATAACCAACTGGGCGATATAATCCGTGTTGATAACAATGTTGTTTTGAATTCGGCTGCTAGTTTTCCTGACGACAGCCAAGAGGTTGATAGCAGTCTGCAATTTACCGATGACAATGGCGATTATTGCCTCTCACTGACAGGGTATACCTATGAAACGACCTGTCGCTGAACGAGGCTTCTCGTTAGTTGAAGTAGTCATCACTATTGTGATTATTGCTATCGCTCTTACAGCAGCGATAGCAGGTTGGGGCACCATTGCCCGCCATAGTGCTGATGTCATGTGGCAAACCAAAGTGTCCTATCTTGGGCAGGCTTACCTCGAAGAGATTTTGTCACGCCGATACGATGAGCTTACCCCTTTAGGTGGTAGCCCCCCTTGTGATCCTTGTACACCCGAAGCGCAATTTGGCGTAAATGCCGGTGCGCCAATTATCAGTAAAGATGGTGAATCTCGGGAAGAGTTTGATGATGTCGATGACTATCATGGCTTAACAGAGAGCGCGGTTGGTTTATTCAATGCGCTTGTAACAACGGGTGGTATTCAATCTTACGAAGGTTATGAAGTCTCCGTTCAGGTGACTTATGTCGGAAGCAGCTATTTCTCAGGTTCTGACTCTGAGTTAGTCAAACAAGTGATTGTTACCGTTACGCCTCCAGCCAATACGGGGCAGAGCCCTGTGGTGTTTAGTGCTTTGAGGGGTAACTACTGATGCGTCGTCAAAGCGGTTTTACACTGGTTGAATTAATCGTTGTTATTACCTTGTTGGGGATCATCTCTCTGGTAACCGTAGGCTTTATTACTTCAACCATGCAAGGCTATGCGGATCTAACGAGGCGTGATCAGCTTTCATCTGCGGCACGTGTGGCAGTCGAGCGTATGGCACGTGAGATCAGAAACGCCCTGCCTAATAGTATCCGCGTCGGTGATTCAGGGAATTGCCTTGAGTTTATCCCCGCCTTGGCTGCATCCCGATATATCTCTGTGCCGCTAACGGCTGTTTCTGCATCGTCAGCATTTAGTTCCGTGCCGTTTGCTACATCGCCTGATCTAAGCCGCGTGGCTGTATACCCTATAGATACTAATACCGTGGATGAGCCGGGCAGACCTGCAGGGCAAAACCCAATCTACGATCTGGATAGCTGGTCGATCATCTCTCCTATGATCAGTGCCAGCAGTGCATTGGCATCAGGATCAGGTACGGTGGATGTTTTATTAACCTCTACCCATCGTTTCCCCGCAGACTCACCTTCAAAACGTTACTTTATCGTCGATGAGCCTGTGAGCTTTTGTGTCGTAGGGAGTGACCTCTATCGTTTTCAGGGGGTAAGCGGCAGCGCATACACTTATGCGATTAACCAGCCGATAGGTGCTACTTTATTTGCCAATCTATCAGAGCCACAGGAAGCGTTGTTAGCCAGTGATGTTGTAAGCCCTGCGGATAACGATGTCTTTACCTACAGTGAAGCGACATTGTTACGTAACGGCATTGTTCTGTTTGATCTATTTATAGAGGATCAGGTACTAACCAGCAGGGATACAACGCAGGAAAGTATCCGAGTTCAATTTGAGGTGCAGGTGAGAAATGTCCCATAAACTGCCTGTAGGCGTGTTGAGATCCAAGCAGCGGGGACTGGGCCTGATCTCGGCTATCTTCGTGATTACTGTGTTAGCGGTGATCATTGCCGGTATGAGCCGTTTCTTTGCACTCAGCCAAGATGTAACCGCACAAGAGTTTCTTGGTGCTAGGGCGATTACAGCTGCGCAAACAGGTATAGAGCTCGAATTAACCTGTCTAGGCAATGGCGCATCTGGCTGTGTTGCTTCGGCTGCTGTCGGGAGCCCTCCAGCGCAAGTAGACTACTGGCCGGGACCCACCGTTAGCGATACATTCAATATCGATGGGTTGCAAGGATGCCGATCGGAAGTGTTTTATCGAACCGTGACATCGTCAGAAGGTGATTTCTGGACGATTGATAGCACAGGCTACTGCGGTGGTAGTGGCTTGGATGGGGCTTCGAGGAAGGTAATCATCAGAGCTGCCCAGTAAAGAGCAGCTCCGGTAAAGCAAAACTTAGATACCGTATTCGTCGCGGTATTTACGGATTGCTTCAAGTTCTGTCGCCATATCACCTTTTTCAGTTAAGTAATCAATCAGATCACCTAGGCTAACGATGCTGATAACAGGCATGTTGTAGTCGCGCTCTACTTCCTGAATTGCAGATAGCTCGCCTTTACCTTTCTCTTGACGGTTAAGGGCAATCACAACGCCAGCAGGTTTTGCACCCGCTTGATCGATAATCTCCATTACTTCACGAATCGCAGTGCCCGCTGTGATTACATCATCGATGATCATCACGCCGCCTTCTAGAGGTGCACCTACAAGGCTACCGCCTTCACCGTGAGTTTTTGCTTCTTTACGGTTGAATACGTAAGGAACGTCATCATCGTGCTGATCAGATAACGCTACTGCAGTTGTTGCAGCTAGTGGGATACCTTTGTACGCAGGGCCAAGCAGTACATCATAGTTAACGCCAGAATCTTTGATCGCCTGAGCGTAAAAGCGGCCAAGCTTAGCTAACGCAGTACCTGTGTTGAAAAGGCCGGCATTGAAAAAGTAAGGGCTAGTACGGCCAGATTTAAGCGTGAACTCGCCAAAACGTAGTACGTTCTGTTCGATAGCAAACTCAATAAACTCGCGCTGGTAATCCTGCATGGCAAACTCCGCTGGGAAAGGGGTAAAAATTTTGCGGCTATTCTACCAGCGGAAGCCTTTAGTCTCCATTGTTCAACGAACACTCAAAAAATTTCAATTTGCTTAACTTCCCTATACAATTCGACCAATCGCTAAAAATAATAGATAAGTCTGATAATGGACAGGAACACCTTCTATGCGCGTCATCACATTCAATGCTCAAGGTATTGAACAAGCTACTGAAAACGGTTTTTTTGACTGGATGGTCCGTCAAGATGCTGATGTTGTTTGCTTGCAGGATCTGCGGGCGAAAGAATATCAACTTGATGACGAACGCTACCACCCTGAAGGTTATCACTCATACTTCTTCGATGCTTGGGAAGATGGTTATAGTGGTGTAGCTATATACAGCCGTACTATTCCTAAAGCGATCATGACTGGTTTGGGCTTCGAGTTGTGTGATCAGCACGGTCGTTTTATCCAAGCGGACTTTGATGATGTTAGTGTTGGCTCATTCTGCTTACCTTCTGGTTTGAAAGGTGATGAAGCGCAGCAGCAGAAAGAAGCCTTTATGGTCGACTTTATCGGTCACCTAAATAAAACTCTACGCAAGCGCAGAGAGTTTATATTCTGTGGCACGACCAACATTGCGCATAAGCCGATAGATCTAAGTAACTGGTACGCTAACCAAACGGTTTCTGGCTTCCTGCCGCAAGAGCGTGAGTGGATGGCCGAGATCTTTGACGAGATGGGCTATATTGATGCTTTCCGTCAGATCAACAAAGCAGAACGTCAATTTAGCTGGTGGCCTGATTACAACCGTGCCCGCAAGCTGAACGAAGGCGCACGCTTGGATTACCAGATCACCTCAGCAAGCCTGCGTAAGACGGTTAAAAATGCGCAGATCTATCGTGATCAGATGTTCAGTGAACACGCACCAATCATTATCGATTACGATTTTGATTAAGTTGATAGAGAAAACAAAAAAAGGAGCCAATAGGCTCCTTTTTTAATGAGCTGAAGGTTTATTCAGCCAAAGCTTTTTGCTGTAGATCGATCAGCTCAGAAATACCTTTACGTGCTAGATCCAACATCGCGTTCAGCTCTTCCTGAGTATAAGGTGCACCTTCGGCTGTACCTTGTACTTCGATAAAGCCACCGCTGCCAGTCATGATCACGTTCATATCGGTTTCAGCTTTGCTATCCTCAGCGAAATCTAAATCTAGAACAGGCTCACCTTCATAGATACCAACAGACACTGCTGCGACCTTTTGGGCCATTGGGTCACCTTTCATCGCGCCGTTCTTATCCTGTTTCAGCACGTTAATTGCGTCCTGAAGGGCAACGTAAGCACCCGTGATAGCCGCTGTACGTGTACCACCATCAGCCTGTAACACGTCACAGTCTAGAGTAATCGTGTTTTCACCTAGCTTTTTAAGACTAAGTGCAGCACGAAGAGAGCGGCCGATCAGGCGTTGGATCTCTACAGTACGACCACCTTGCTTACCTTTAGCTGCTTCACGGCCGTTACGAGAGGTGGTAGAGCGCGGTAGCATACCGTACTCAGCGGTAACCCAACCTTGACCTGACCCGCGTAGGAAGCGAGGCACACCACGTTCTACAGTTGCAGTACAAAGCACCTTTGTATTACCAAACTCAACTAAAACGGAGCCTTCAGCGTGCATAGTAAAGTTACGTGTGATCTTAACTTCACGCATCTGATCATTTTCACGTCCGCTTGGGCGGTGTTTCTTAATACCAAGAGTTTGCAGCTGTTCTGAAATAGATGAACTCATGCCTGTCCTTTATCAATATTCTGGTCTGCCATAGCGTGGCACTGCCGAGCTAGGCTGTTACAATGCGAATTAATGATGCATTTTAATCGAGAATGAACAATATGACACGTAGCATGACAGCTTTTGCTCGACAGGAAGCCGAGCACGAATGGGGATCTCTAAGTTGGGAGATCCGTTCCGTTAACCATCGTTATCTGGAACCTCACCTGCGTTTACCGGAAAACCTAAAAGAGCTCGAAGGTTTTCTACGCGAGCAGCTACGTAAAAATTTAAGTCGCGGTAAAGTGGAATGTACCCTGCGCTTTAATCCAGAAGCCAAAGTACAGCAGCTGGTGGTAAACCCTGCTTACGCACAAGAAGTTGTACAAGCAGCAGAGCAAATCCAAGGCATGCTGAAAGAGCACCAAGCGCTTGATCCACTGGAACTGCTGCGCTGGCCAGGTGTACTGCAAGACACCAAATTAGATATGGATCTAGTCAAAAAATCCGCCAAAGATCTTTTCGGTGCAGCACTTAAAGACCTAATAGAAGGCCGCGGCCGCGAAGGTGTTGAGCTCGCTACATTGATCAACCAGCGTCTAGATGCGATCAGCGAAATCGTGAAGGAAGTTCGCGAAAAGATGCCGCAGATTCTGCAAAATCAGCGCGATAACCTGCATCAGCGTTTAGCAGAACTAAAAGTAGAACTAGATGAAGGCCGTGTTGAACAAGAAATTGCACTGCTAGCTCAAAAAGCCGACGTCGATGAAGAGATGGATCGTCTAGATACACACGTACAAGAAGTACGCCGTGTTCTAAAACAAAAAGGCCCAATCGGCCGTCGCTTAGACTTCCTAATGCAGGAACTAAACCGCGAAGCTAATACGCTGTCTTCAAAATCGATTGTAGCGAGCACAACACAGTGTGCAGTGGAGCTGAAAGTACTGATCGAACAGATGCGTGAGCAGATCCAGAATATAGAGTGAGTGTGGGCGTATGGGCAGGCTATTAGATATTGGTGGTTTGCCCTTTTAATTGTTCATTCATACAAGGAGGTAGAGTATGAGGCATTCTTCGATCGAAGCCTTTGAACAATTGGTTATTCAACATCACAAGATAAAAGTTGAAGCTGAAAAAGAATCTTCTAAGCTACGTTCATCGGTTCAGGCAACTCAGTTAACTGTATTTATCTGTGCTGTTTTACTATCGATTTTCTTCGAACGGCAAATGTCTGATACAGCTTTTTATACGATCCAATTTGTAGGTGCTATAGCGTTCATTTCAATTTTCTTTGGTGACAGTATAAACCTATACCTATCTCGTAATTCTCAACTTTCGGAACAAGAACTTTCACTGTTCTGTGATGTTTGTGAGGAATATGAAAGGCTTTCGCCTGAGCTTAAAAAGGAAGCAGATAAAATCAAGGAAACGTGGCGGTAAAGTAACTCGTTTTTCTAAAGCGTACTCTGTGCGCTTTTCTCGCCTTTATTACTTAAAGCCAGTTGTTGCTCATTCTTCGGCTGATCTAAGCGAGCAATATAGTCTTTAAGTTGGCGTTGGAACGCGTTTTTCTTCTTACCTGTGAGTGATACTGCAATTGGAATTTTAGCTTTCATTGCGTTCACAGGGCGGCCGTTTTTATGTAGTTCGAAGTGCAGGTGAGCGCCGGTTGAGCGGCCTGAGTTGCCGGACAGGGCGATCTTTTGACCGCGTTTTACGCGTTGGCCTTTCACTACATAGGATCTATGTAGGTGGAGGTAACGGGTTTTGTAGCTCTGGCCGTGTTTTATCTCGATATAGAGGCCAGCGTATTTGTGGCGAACTACTCGGGTTACAACACCATCACCGGTTGATACCACCGGGGTGCCGATGCGCATGGCGAAGTCGGTACCGTTGTGTGGGCGAATCAGGCCGGTTACAGGGTGTTTACGGCGTGGATTAAAGTGTGAAGATAGGCGGTATTTACCGTTAAATGGATAGCGCTGGAAGGCTTTCTCTAAGTTACGGCCTTTCTCGTCGTAGTAGTTATCTTCAAATAGGAAAGCGCTGATGTTGTGGCGGTTCTTAATTCGGATTGCCTCAACTTTGGTGTTGCCGGTTGCTTCGCCATCAACATATTGGCGAGAAACGAGGACTTCAAACTTATCACCCCGTTGGATATCGCGGCGGAAGTCCACGCGCTGCTTGAGTACTTGGGTAATCGATTGCGCCTCAGCTTGAGTTAGACCGGCTTTTTTGCCCGAGCCGGTAAAGCTGTATTGGATCTCGCCTTGGATTAGCTTATCTTGCCAATCACCTTCGATACGAATCTCTTCAAACTCAAAACTGTCTGCTTTTCGCTTATATACAACTTTATGGGCAAGGCTAAATTGCAGTTCAAGGCGCTGTAATTTTTGATTTTGCTTTTCAAAAACTAAAGTATGCCCCGGCATTAGATTATCCAATGCTAGGACGTTTACGTCAGTTTCAAGTAGCTGATACATGGTTTTTTGAGGCAGGTGTAAGCGCTCAAAGATTTTACCTAAGGTATCCCCTTTACGAACGATGTATTGGTAACCATTAGTGCCTGTATCTGGCACTAGCAGGGTTTCTGCGGCGGGTACGCTGTCAAAAGTCCAAGGGGCTTTTAGCTGACGAATGCTAAATTTCGGTTGCTCAAAGATCGGCGCATCGGTGTCCACAAGGTGTTCTAGGGATAAAGGTGTGGACGAATGAGGGCGATCGCCAGAGGGTAGAAAAGCAGCCACTAGAAGCATTGCTGCTAAGGCTATAAGTGCGCGCTGGTGGCGCTTAGGTAAAGCTGTTACAAAAGCTGCTGAGGCTGAAATCCAGCGCATCAAAGTAAACCGTCGTACAAAGTTTGAGTCATATGTACTTTCGATCATATAGCATTTATCGCTGAAAGGCCCGTATTTCCTCACGATTCGTAGTTTTAAATCGCTTATTTAGCCTGTTTTCATGGTGAAAAAGGGGAAAGATCTTATAATAGCCCTGCAGCAAGACGGTTTGCTGCTTCAATTTGAGTATGAGAATTCACATGGCTAAAGGCACGTTATATGTTGTTTCGGCTCCTTCGGGAGCGGGTAAAACCAGTCTCGTTAAGGCGATGCTAAAACAGGATAATGATATTGTCGTATCAGTATCCCACACCACGCGGGACATGCGTCCTGGGGAAACAAACGGTGTGGACTACAATTTCGTGTCTATGGATGAGTTCAATCAGATGATTGAAGCATCTGGTTTCCTAGAGTTTGCTGAAGTATTTACCAATAAATACGGCACCTCTCAGCGTTGGGTTGAGGATCAGCTAGAGCAGGGTAAAGATGTGATTCTAGAGATCGATTGGCAGGGTGCTCAGCAGATTCGTCGTTTGATGCCTGAATGCCTGTCTATTTTCATTCTTCCGCCGTCCCGTGAAGCGCTTCAAGAGCGTCTGACTAACCGTGGTCAGGACAGTGACGAGGTGATCAACCTACGTATGTCTGAAGCGGCGAGCGAAATGAGTCATTACGGCGAGTACGATTACCTTGTGATCAACGATGATTTTGATCAGGCACTGCGTGAACTACACGGCGTATTCCTGTCGCAGCGTATGCAGATCGCCCAGCAGCAAGAACGTTGCCGTGATCTGTTGAGTTCTCTATTGTCATAAGCCAAATATGCAGGTAAACTGCGCGGTCTTTTTAATGTACCGAATTCTGAGGTTACCCCCATGGCACGAGTTACCGTTGAAGATTGCCTAGAAAACGTAGATAACCGTTTTCAGTTGGTTATGGTTGCCGCTAAGCGCGCACGTCAGCTTGCTACTGGCGGTAAAGAACCAAAAGTAGAGTGGGAAAACGACAAGCCAACCGTTGTCGCTCTACGTGAAATTGCAGAAGGTCACACTGACCGTACTGTTCTGGACGAAGTCGAGCAAGACTAAGCCCTAAGTACACTGCTTTATCAGACGCCTCGCTATTATGCGGGGCGTTTGTGTTTATACTTGTTGGTAAATTCGTTAGTAATTCCTTGTTTAGGTCTTTTCCTAGCAGAATGAATGCGGCATCATCAGATGTAATGTGCATTTATTTGTTTGTAGCACTGGAGGGGTAATGCCGACCATTGACGCACTTTCTCAACGCCTGAATGATTACCTGGATCTGGAACAGATTCAGCAGGTGCGTCGTTCCTATTTTTATGCCGAGCAGGCCCATGATGGCCAGAAGCGTAAAAGTGGTGAACCTTATGTAACACACCCTCTTGCCGCGGCAAATATTCTTGCAGAACTTCGTATGGACCATCAGAGCCTGATGGCAGCCATGCTGCACGATGTTATCGAAGATACCGAGATCGCCTACGAGGGGATCGAATCCCAGTTTGGTAAAGCCGTTGCCGATATCGTCGACGGTGTCTCCAAACTGACCCACCTAGAGTTTGAAACCAAAGCCGAAGCTCAAGCCAGCAACTTCCAGAAGATGGTGTTGGCGATGGCGGAAGATATCCGCGTGATTCTGGTGAAGCTGGCTGACCGTCTTCACAATATGCGTACCTTGGGTGCGATGCCTGGACATAAGCAGCGACGTATCGCTCGTGAAACTCTGGATATCTACGCACCGATTGCCGCGCGTTTAGGTATGCGCGATGTTCAGGTGGAGTTGGAAGATCTAGCGTTCCAGGCGCATTACCCAATGCGTGCTAAATATATCCGTCGAGCAGTAGTTCAAGCGCGTGGTCAGCGTAAAGATGTGATTAGCTCGATTCAGGAAACGATCGAAAAACGCCTCCAGAAAGAGGGGTTGAGCGGCACAGTGACTGGTCGGGAGAAGCACCTTTACAGCATCTACTCCAAGATGAAGGCGCAGCGTAAGTCCTTCTCTGAAATCATGGACGTATTTGCTTTCCGTATCGTAACCGACTCAGTTGATGACTGTTACCGTACACTTGGTGCCGTGCATAACTTGTATAAACCGGTGCACGACCGTTTTAAAGACTATATCGCGATCCCTAAAGCCAATGGCTATCAGTCATTACACACTGATCTGTTCGGTGCTAGAGACATCACCATCGAGGTCCAGATTCGTACCCATGAGATGGATGCAGTAGCCAATCAGGGTATTGCTGAGCATAGCCACTATAAAAACGAAGAAGAGTTAGATGCCTCTGATAGCGCATTAGGTAGTTATAAGCGTGCTCGTAAATGGGTGCAGGGCCTGTTAGAGATGCATCAGCGCGCCGGAAACTCCATGGAGTTTATCGACAGTGTTAAGACCGATCTGTTCCCAGATGAGGTTTACGTCTTTACGCCGTTGGGTAAAATTATGGAGCTACCAAGTGGTGCGACAGCGGTAGACTTTGCTTATGCCGTTCATACCGATGTGGGTAACTCTTGTGTTTCTTGCCGTATAAACCGCCGATTGGCGCCGTTATCTCAGCCGCTAGAAAACGGCCAAACCGTTGAAATTATTACAACGCCAAGCGCCCAGCCGAATATGGCATGGCTCAACTTTGTTGTCACAGGTAAAGCGCGTACAGCGATTCGCCACTACCTGAAGAATCAACAGCGTCACGAGTCTGTGGAGCTTGGTCAGCGCTTGTTAAATCAGTTCCTCGCCAATTATGGCGCGACCTTAAACGATATCGATCCGTTTAAGCTGCGTGAGCTCCTTCAAGAAGCTGAATTGGGCAGCATGGAAGACTTGCTAGAAGATATCGGCTTGGGCAATCGTATGGCGTATGTGGTTGCGCGCAGGCTGCGTCCGGAAGAGGGTGTTCAGTCGGGGGATGATAGTGAAACAAACCGCCGCCAGAAACCGATGTCGATTAAAGGTACCGAGGGTATGGTACTGCAGTATGCGAAGTGCTGTTTACCTATCCCGGGTGACTCGATTATTGGTCATATCAGTACTGGCCGTGGTTTAGTTATCCATCAGACCGAATGCCGTAATATTGGTTATCTACGTGATGATCCTGAGAAATGTATCTATCTGGAATGGTCAGACAACTTGGACGAAGAGTTCAGCGTTAATTTGACCGTTCAGGTTGAGTCCCATCGCGGCATTATTGCCGAACTTGCTACTACAGCTTCGAGCATAGGTGCGGATGTTGTTGCGATTGATATTAGTGAGCATGAAGGCCAGTTAGCGAATGTCCATATGGAGGTGACAGTGACTGACCGTATTCACTTGGCGCGCGTGATGAAAAAGCTGCGTCGCTTGAAGAGTGTGAACCGTATTACCCGCGACTAATGTCGTTTTACGCAAAAGTTAACACTAGTTATTTCCCTAGTGCTAAACCTTCCCTTCGATTATCTACTGCACTTTCCCATTTGTTTGATGGCAGCCGGCGGAATCCGTGTAGGCCACTATTCAGATCTCTTACCTTAATTTGATGCCCCATCGCCTCTAACGGCTGCTGCAGCTGATCAATAGGTGTGCCAGCCTCAAGCTCGGTTAATCCATTGCGGTTGCTTATATGCGGCTGATTGACGATCTCCTGCATACTGAGGTCAGAGTTGAACATCAGCAGCAGACTTTGCGCTACATAGTTGATGATTCGGCTTCCGCCAGGAGAACCAATGGCTGCATGCAAATTTCCATCTGCGTCGAATACCATAAACGGCGACATCGAGCTGCGTGGACGTTTACCCGGTTGCACACGGTTGGCAACAATTTGTCCTTTGCTGATACCTTTAAAGGAGAAGTCCGTTAGCTGATTGTTCAGCAGGAAACCGCCTGTCATCAGCGTTGAGCCAAACGCCATCTCGATACTGCTGGTCATCGACACCGCATTACCCCAACGGTCTACCACCACAAAGTGAGTAGTGGAGGGGCGTTCTGGGGATTGGGCATCAACTAGGTTAGCCATCGCATGTGGAGGTTTTCCTGCCTTAGCGTGGCCTAAGTCTTTATCTACTGAAATCAGTCTGGAACGTTCCTTTAGGTAATTTGAATCGAGTAAGCCTTGTACAGGCACATCGACAAAGTCACTATCGGCTAGATAACGGCCACGATCTGCAAAAGCGAGGCGTGATGCCTGGGTGAAGAGATGGTTAAACTCCAAGCTCTCTGGGGCAAAGGTTGCTAAATCATGTTGCTCAAGCAGTTTTAGTATCTGCAGTACAGTGATACCGCCAGAAGTTGGCGGCGGGAAGCCACATACACGATATTCTTTATAGGGTAGGCAGATCGGATCGCGTTCTTTAGCTTGGTAGCTAGCTAGGTCATTTTTATCGAGTAAACCCGGACTGTCCTTAATGGATTGCACCTTATCCGCGATTGAGGTTGCAATAGGGCCTAGATAAAACGCTTGGGTGCCGTTATCAGCAATTAACTGCAAACTGTCGGCTAATTCGGGGTTATTTCTAATAAAACCGACCGGCAGAGGGGAACCATCAGGGTTATAAAAATAGTCTCTCGTTTCTTTATAACGGTTCAATCCCGGGTTGATACCACTGGCGATCAACTTATGTAAGCGTGGGCCTATAGGAAAGCCTTCTCTAGATTGTCGAATGGCATCGTCAAACAGATCTTGCCAAGCGAGTTTGCCGTGCTTTTCCTGCGCGACCTCCAGCATTTTTAAAACACCGGGAGTGCCAACAGAACGGCCACCGATCATCGCCTCTACCCATGGCATCGGCTTTTTATTTTTTTGGAACAATCGGTAGTCTGCTTTCGTCGGTGCAGTCTCGCGGCCATCATAAGCTTTCAGCGTTTGTTGCTCCTGATCCCAATAGAGCATAAACGAGCCGCCACCAATACCAGAGGATTGTGGCTCAACTAAGGTCAGCATGGCTTGAATGGCTACGGCAGCATCTGCTGCTGTACCGCCTTGTTGCAGAATGCTTAGGCCTGCCTGAGTAGCAAGAGGGTGTGCGGTTACGACTAAGGATTGTTGGGTGGCGATCGCTTCGCTTTGATAGAGCCCGGTAGATGATTCGGGAGCAAGATCCTCTTCCACTGCGTGAGCGGAAAGACCGAGAAGTGAAAATATGATCAGCAATGCTTTGCTAATTTGGAGAATTTTCGACATTTTTCTCATTTAAACTGATTTAAATCGTTAATTTTTGACCAAGAACTTTGCTTTCCCGAATTGTTGCTAATAATCTACCCTTTAGATTAAACCAAGACTAGGTTTGGAGAGAGTAAATTGTCAGTCGGTGTACGAGTTCTGGAAAACAGTGGCGAATTACCGCAGTTTCGCTTGGTGTTATTGCATGATGCTGAAGGTAAGGTGCTAGCTCTGCTTCCTGCTGCGTCATTACTCAATTTAGTATCTGTCTGGAAAGAGACAGGTCGACAACTACAGCCTGTTCGTGGCGAAGATGCGAAACGTTATTTTAGCCAAGATGCCTTAAGGCATCCTGAAGGGCAGAAAAAACTTTTATCTCTCAACCTATTGGTTTCACCTGACATTTTGCAGCTCAATCAAGTTGAATTGATCGAACCGCACGCTGATTTGCGCTTTAGAATTAGCGCTAAACAGATTGAAAAAGCCACTAGCTGTAATTTAGCGCTTACTACAGAGCAGATCGAAGCTGTACAGCCGAAAGGGGATGACCGCGTTGTTATCACTCAGGCGGTTGAGCGCTTTACTGAGTTGCGAATTAAGCAGCGCCTTGAAGACACATTAGGTCTTCCTTCTCTTTCACCAACGATTAAGAAAATCATCGAACTGCGTTCTGATCCTGAAGCAGGTGTGAGTGAGCTTGTACCTGTCGTTCGAGTTGACCCGAGTTTGTCTGCTCAGGTGATGAGCTGGGCTGCCTCTCCGTATTATGCTGCGCCGGGTAAAGTAAGCTCGATTGATGATGCAGTTATCCGCGTACTCGGCTTTGATCTCGTGATCAATATGGCGCTAGGTACGGCGATGGGTGAAATGTTGCGTGTACCAGAAGACGGTCCGCGTGGGGCAACACCTTACTGGCTGCAGTCGGTTTATAATGCCGCGTTTGCTGAGCAGTTATGCCGTGCGATGCCAGAGAATGATGATCAGCCTAAACCTGGTTTGATCTACCTGTCTTCTTTGTTACATAACTTTGGCTATCTCGTGCTGGCACACTTATTCCCGCCGCATTTCACTTTGTTATCCCGTTATATCGAGGCGAACCCACATTTTGCTTTAGATTCGGTAGAACAACAGGTATTGAGTGTTACGCGCGAGCAGATTGGTAGTTGGTTGTTATCTAGCTGGGAGTTGCCAGAAGAGGTGACTATTGCGATTCGTCATCAGAATGAACCTGATTATGCAGGTGAACATAGTAACTATGTCAAAGTGCTCTATATGGCAAACCGTCTGCTGCGTCAGCAGGGTTTAAGTGACGGTCCTTTGGAAGAAGTTCCAGAAGATATGTATGAAGAACTAGGTTTAAAAGAGCCAGATGTAGCGAAAATGTTACGCCGTCTAATGCGTAATGACGAAGATATTAAAGAGTTAACAGCGTTACTGGGTGACTAAACGTCACCCAGTTCTTCCTCAAGGGCTTCCAGAGCTTCTTGCTGCTCCATCCACTCTTCTTCGGTTTGCTCTGCTTGCTGTTTCAACTCGGCTTGTTGCTGCAGCAAGGTTTTTAGCTGGTCCTTGTTTTGTTCTTCGTAGATCGAACTATCACTCAGGGCTGTTTCGATCTCATCTAGCTGTTCGTGCTGCTTCTCCATCGCTTTTTCTAGCTTTTCCAACTGCTTTTTCAGTGGACGTAGCTGGTTACGACGTTCGGCTGCTAAGCGTTTCTGTTCCTTACGTTCTGCTGCAGAGAGAGTCTTTTTCTCTTCTGTTGCTGCAGGGGCGAACGCTTCAGCTTCGGCTTTTTGTTCTAGGCGCTTCTGTTCTAACAACCAGTTCTGGTAGTCATCTAGATCACCTTTAAACTCTTCAACTTTACCGTTTGCAACCAGTAGGAATTCATCGACAGTATTACGTAGCAGGTGACGGTCGTGGGAGACTAGAATCAATACGCCTTCGAACGATTGCAGAGCAAGGGTCAGTGCGTGACGTACTTCCAGATCCAAGTGGTTGGTCGGTTCGTCCATCAATAGCAGATTTGGTTTCTGCCAAGCGATCATAGACAGCGCAACGCGGGCTTTTTCACCACCAGAAAAGTTATCCACAGGCTCTAATGCACGATCACCGATAAAACCGAAGGAACCCAAGAAATCACGGATCTCTTGTTCAGAGGCATTTGGACTAATGCGCTTGATATGTAAAAGCGGTGAAGCCGCCATATCGAGTGCTTCAAGCTGATGTTGAGCAAAATAACCGATCTGCAAGTTGTCACTTTCGTGGCGTTCGCCATTGCAGAGTTCCAAATCACCCACGAGTGACTTAACTAGTGTTGATTTACCAGCGCCGTTTGGGCCGAGAAGGCCGATACGCGCACCGGGCGTCAGGGTCAAAGAAGTTTTATCCAGAATAACGCTATCGTCATAGCCGCACTGTGCATCGTACAAGGTTAGCAATGGCGATGACATCTTGTCTGCAGAGCAAAATTTAAAGCTGAACGGACTATCAATGTGCGCAGGCGCAATTTTCTCCATGCGCTCCAGCTCTTTGATACGGCTTTGCGCTTGTTTCGCCTTAGTGGCTTTTGCACGGAAACGGCGGACAAAGTTTTCAATTTCACCAATACGCTGCTGCTGTTTCTCAAACGCAGATTGTTGCTGTGCCAGACGATCCGCCCGCTGAATTTCGAACGCTGAGTAACCGCCTTTGTATAGATTCAGCTTGTTACGCTCGATATGAGTGATATGGCTTACCACGTTATCGAGGAAATCACGGTCATGGGATATCAGAATCAACATGCCCGGGTATTGGCGCAGCCATTGTTCCAGCCAGATCGTTGCATCCAGATCCAAGTGGTTGGTTGGCTCATCCAGAAGTAACAGGTCAGATGGGCACATCAGCGCTTGAGCTAGGTTCAGACGGATTCTCCAGCCGCCAGAGAACTCTTTGACTGAACGGGTGATATCGTTATGGCTAAAGCCTAAACCGGCTAGAAGCTGGGCTGCACGAGACTCAGCGCTATAACCGTTGTGGTTATCTAGCTCGGCATGCAGCTCGCCTAAGCGATTCATATCATGATCGGCTTCTGCTTTCGCAAGCTCTTGCTGGATAGAGCGGAGCTTGTAATCACCGTCTAAGACGTAATCGAGTGCTGAGCGATCTGAGGTTGGAACCTCCTGCGCCATATGAGAGATACGCAGTCCCCCCGGTAGCTCGAAGTCTCCGTTATCACAGTGAAGCTCCCCGAGTAACAGTTTAAACAGAGAGGATTTACCCGCACCATTTGCACCAACTAAACCGACTTTCCACCCCGAATGCAGGGTCAGATCGGCTTGTTCTAGCAATATGTTGTGGCCACGTTGTAAGCTAACTTGCTGAAATTGAATCATGGCGGCGGATTTTAACATAGAGATGCAATTGAAAAATGACCTTTGGGACTTTGCGCTCAACTTTTATCAACAGCCGGGCATAGAGCAGAGCTGTTTAGAGTTACAGAACGAGTTTGGGTTGAGCATTAACCGTCTGATCTTTGCCTGTTGGGGCGGGATACAGGGCTATGTGCTCGAATCGATTACTTGTGATGAAGCGGATCACTGGCAGCAGGAGATGACCTATCCACTGCGTGGTGTTCGTTATAAAGTGCGCGAACGTAAGCAGCTAGAATCGGAATATGAGGCTTGTTATCAGAAGCTGCGTCAGGCTGAATTGGCTTGTGAGCAGATCGAGCTCGCTTTGCTCTATCAACAGGGCCAAAAGGCAAAGCAAACACGACCATCTTCAGAAATAATTGAAGAAAACCTGCATAGCTATTTGAAATCTAAAAAAGTGCCTATAGATAAAGAGATATTAGGCGCATTGAATCCCCTGTTACAGGCGGCTAACACCTACTTAAGCACGAATCATAAGGAATAGGTGGTGCCCCGCTGAACTTTGCTGTTTAATCAGGGACTAATAAGGCCTGTTGTAAATTGTAGGTTTATCTCAATTGATAGGATAGCTGCCGCAAAAGGCGCGCTGATTCCAAAGAATTACAAACAAGGATATTTAGCATGAAACAAACTTTGCTGGCGGTTGCTCTAGGTGCCGCGATGGTATCTCCAATGGTTTCCGCAGTGGAACTGAAAACTGAAGAGCAGAAAGTTAGCTACAGTGTTGGTCTGATGGTTGGTGAACAGCTTAAGACGATCCCTAATGTTGATTTTGATGCGTTCCTTGAAGCTGCTAAAACAACTTATGGCGATAAAGAGCCAAAGCTGTCACCTGATCAGGTACGCGAAGTGATGACTGCTTTCCAGAAAAAACAGATGGAAGAGCAGAAGAAAAAACACGATCAATTAAGTTCTGACAACCTTGAAGCAGGTAAAAAATACCTAGCTGAAAATGGTAAGAAGAAAGGCGTGACAACAACTGAATCTGGCCTTCAGTACGAAGAGCTAACAGCTGGTAAAGGTAAGTCTCCAACAGCTGCAGACACAGTAAAAGTACACTACCGTGGTACGCTTATTAACGGTGAAGAATTTGATAGCTCGTTCTCTCGTAACGAACCTGTATCGTTCCCGTTGAACGGTGTAATTCCAGGTTGGACTGAAGGTCTACAGATGATCAAAGAAGGCGGTAAAGCGCGTTTGGTTATCCCGGCTGATCTAGCGTACGGTCCAGGTGGTATGGGCAATGCAATTGGTCCAAACGAAACTCTGATTTTTGAAGTAGAGCTTCTGGAAATTAACCCAGGTGCGGAAGAAGCTGCTGAAGCTGAGAAGAAGTAATCACTTCTTAGCGTGATTTGAATTAAAAAGGCCGATGCTATTAAGCATCGGCCTTTTTGTTAGATTTTTTGTTGGATTTTTGTGGGAATAGTCCCGTCCTGAAATAGGCTTATTATGCTTATTTCAGCTCATTCATGATGCCGTTAGAGCCAATGGCATAATATTTACCTTGACCAAATGCTACAGCATATACACCGGCATGTACCGGACCGTATGGGTCGCGTTTATGAATTCGCCATGTGCGAAGCTCTGCCCCAGTTTTAACATCCCACAGCTGTACTAAGCCCGCTGCTGTGCCGGTTAATAGCTTAGAGTTATCTGGAGAAAAACGCGCGCTCAGATAGCTTACGCGTTTTTGCAGAAGATCTTTAATGTTGCTTAGTACGTGTAGCTCTTTGCCGCTATTCACATCCCAAATAACTGCTTTATCTAAGCTGCCAGCACTGAAGGCGAACTGCGCATTGGGAGAGATCGCGACTGTATCAACGACATTGCCGAACTCTAGTTCGCGTAGCATCTCGCCGGTTTGCATGCTCCATAGCTTAGCTTTGTAGGCATCAGAACCGGTTAGCGCAAGGGTACCATCATCACTTAGATCAACACTGCGAACGCGTGCATTATGGCGAAGGGTACGTTGGACACCGCCGTTTTTGACATCAAAATACACAGCCGTGTGATCGGCTAGGCCAAGCAGTGCAAAATCACCATTCGGGGATAGGTCCATCTGCATGATTTCAGCAGGTGAGCTCCAGAACCATTCAGGTTTGCCGGTTTTGACATCCCATAGGACAAGATCTTGCTGATTGGCCGTTGCAGCATAGGTTCCTTCAGGAGAGAAAGCAGTGGCTGCGATAATGGAGAAATCACCCTGTTTATGATTCCAATTAAACAGGCGCTCGTGATTGCTGCTCTGCCAAAGGCTCCCTCCATGGTTGAAAGAACCTATAACGCTATGGGAGCCATTTTCGGATAAGGCAGCGGAATATGCGCCGGTAAGTGCATATTCCTTCCACAAACTTGGGTCATCACCGCCACCGCAGCCAGTTAATCCGAGGATACTGCCAGCCAGTAGCAGTTTGTAAAACCCATAGCGCATTAATTTTTATCCTTCTACCGCTTCTCTGTGGGAGGTATGAAGCACGGCAATCATTTTATCTTCGAGTTCGAAACGTTCTTCCAGTGCTTCTCCAAGTTTAGATAAACGCTCGGAAAATTCACGGATCTGCTGCACTGTAGGATCAAGAAGATTGTTAAAGTCGTCGTTAAAATCTAGCGCAATATCGGTGCTGACTTGGATTTTAGGAAGTAGGGATTGACCCTCTTCTAAGCTTCCGTCATCAAAATCGCTGCCTTCCAATAGAAGTTGCTCATAGACTTCAAAATGACCTGATGACAGGTAATCCATCAACGTTTGACAAAACCCTTGTACTTTTTGGTTTAGCTCTTCGTTGATGTGATGTTCAGGCAGATGGACAAATTGGCTGATCAGCATCTGACGTTCTTCAAGCCAAGAATCGATGATCTCGCTTACACCGCCCCAGCGCTCTTTAGCATTTTTGCATTTCTCTAACATCTTGCGCTCCTTTCCTACCATGTAGACAGGGTTGGTAAATTCAATTGAAAGGTGATTTACCATTTCTATTTTGTAGTACCCTTTCGCTCATCATATTCCTAAGCCGATTCAGGGTGCAACCGTCCCTATAGTAAAAAATAGTTTTTTCGACCGCTTTGATATAGAACAGGGTCAAACACAGTTAATTTTTTGTCCATCAGCCCCTGTTGGGGCCGGAAATAGCGCGCTATACTGCTGCTATTGAAGACGAATGACTGAGGCGAACAATGCTTAAGCGACTGGTTTTATTTATTTTTTTGGCTTTCTCTGTACAACTGACTTGGGCAGAAGGTGACGAACAGAAGACCGCCGATGACTATGTTAATTACATCGAATTAAAAGCGTTTGTAACCAATTTTGGTGGTGTAGGTAAAACGCGCTTCCTGAAATGTGAAGTAACGATTCAGGTATCAAGTGAAGCGGCACATCATGCGGTAAACCATCATATGGCGCATATCCGTAATGATATTGTGTTTCTGCTAAGTGCTCAGACTGATGACACGGTTGGTACAGTCGAGCTACAGCAAGAGCTAGCGAAGAAAGCACTGAAGAAAGTACAAAATATCTTGGTAGAAGAAGAGGGTGAAGGTTTCGTATCTGACCTGTTCTTTACGAGTTTCGTAGTGCAGTAGTTACTAACCGAAAACAAAAAAAGCAGGCCACTTCGGTGTCCTGCTTTTTTTACGGGTGCAATATAGGGTGGCTAATTAGTTTGCCATATAGTCCGCTAAGTAGACGTCAAAGTCTGACTGCTCCGCAGCTTCAATTTGCTGTTGTTCCACAAGGGAGCTTTGGCTGAGTTCTTCCAACATCGCTGCCATCTCTGTCGAAGGTTCTTCGGATAGAAGAGCTTCTTTATGGCGCAGTGCTTGTTGCATCACAAAGTCACCGTGGTCGAAATTCTGATCCTGCATCTCTTTCAGTACTTGTGCTGATGGCGTTAGCTCAGGATCTAGCAACTTAGCTTTTTGGGCTTTAATTGCTGCGCTAAATTGACCGCTATTGTGTGCTTGATCAAACAGCGCTGCCGTTTTCTCCATTTCTGCGAGGAGCTCGATGCCCCAATCCTTCAAGGTAACCGTCTGATCGTTGTTGATTAGTGTCAAACCTGGTTCACGGCCGCGAGTGACCACCTGCTGGTGGTTATCTTGAATCTGCTCACACTCAGCAGTGCTAATTTCGCTATCGTCCATCAGCAGGCAGGTGACTAAGAACAGGTCTAAGAAATCAGCTTGGGTCTGATCGATACCCAAAGGTAGGAATGGATTGATATCGGTATTACGGACTTCGATATATTCCACGCCCTTAGACATCAACGCATGAATCGGTTTTTCACCGGATTCTGTGACGCGTTTAGGGCGAATATCGCTGTAGTATTCGTTTTCAATCTGTAAAACATTGGTGTTTAGCTGTCGATATTCACCGTCTACTTTGACGCCGATCTCTTCGTATTGCTGGTAAGGCGTACGGATCGCACTCTCCAGAGATTTGGCGTAAGTATCTAGATGATTAAAGCAGATATTTAGGCTAGCTTGAGCTTTATTGGAGTAGCCAAGGTCGCTCATACGCAATGAAGTCGCATAAGGCAGATACAACGTACCTTTGCCCATCTCTTCTAGGTTGTGCTTCTTACCCTTTAGGAAAGAGCTACATAAAGCCGGAGATGCACCAAAGAGATAGATTAGTAGCCAAGAATAACGACGGAAATTTCTGATCAGGCCGAAATACGCAGCGGATCGGAAATCTTGTAGTGATAGTTCACTGCCTGAAAACCTATGGTAAAGCGGCCAGAATGCTTCAGGGAGTGAGAAGTTGTAATGAATGCCAGCAATGGTCTGCATCACTTTACCGTAGCGATGCTCTAAACCTACGCGGTAGATGTATTTCATCTGGCCGACGTTTGATGAGCCGTAACGAGCGATAGGGATCTCTTTCTCTGGCGGCAACAAGCATGGCATGCTGGCTGGCCAGATCTGCTCTTTATCGAGTTTCTGATAGGTATAGCGATGAAGATCTGCAAGGAAATTCAGGGCATCAGAGGACTTTTCGAAAACGGGCGTAATAAATTCCAGTAACGCTTCCGAATAATCAGTGGTGATATGAGCGTGAGTGAGCGCTGAACCAAGAGCTTGCGGATGAGAGGTTTGAGCTAATCTGCGTTGATCATCAACACGTAAGCCTTCCTTCTCTATACCGTGTTGTAGCTGGGTTAGCAGTCCAGAATGGCCTGCTTGGTTAAGCCAATCTAGCTTTTGTTCTAGTGCTGAAGACAAAAGTCGATCCTTTAAGTCACTCGTTGAGGGGCAACATTATAATTGAGGGAATATTAAATTGCTGCATCGAAACAGTTAGTTTGCGCTTTCGACCTAAACTGCCTCAATTAATTCAATCTGACGTGCTAATTTATCAGATAAAGGGCCATTATTGGCCCCTCTGATTATGCGGCTTCTTCTGTTTTCTGCTTGCCAAAACGTTGCTGTAGTTGGAACCAGCAGATGAGTAGGCAGGGTAGGAAGCCCAGGGTGATGATCACAGAGAACAGGATTCCCATCATAACCACGATACCGACACCTCGATAAAGCTCGGTGCCTGCGCCCGGAATAAAGACCAAAGGTGCCAATCCAAATACGGTTGTGACTGTGGACATCAGAATCGGTTTGAGTCGCTTGGCGACGGCTTGGTTTACCGCGTCTACGATAGAGGTTTTGCCTAAGTGTAGGTTATCCCGTGCTTGGCAGACGATCAGGATTGGGTTGTTCACCACGGTCCCGAGAAGGATTACAAAACCTAGCATAGTGATCATATCGAAGGCTTGATAGAAGCCCGGCAAGCCGGTTTGTTGCAGAAGTTCACCGAGCATATTGGCAGCGACTAAACCGACAACGCCACCTGCGATGCCTAAAGGCACAGTGGTGAGAATGAGGCTGGGATAACTCCAGTGGGACAAAATTACGACCAGTAGTAGGTAGATCAGTAATGCCGCGACGATAAAGTTATTAAACAGGGCGGTTTGGGTCGCATCCAGTTGGTCCGCTGCACCGGAAATACTGATGCTGACTTTCGGTAGAATTTCGCCCTCAGATTTCATCAACGGGATTAATTCGGTTCTTACTTTCTCGACCGCCGTTTCTAGTGCCACGGTTGGCGGTGGCAGGATGTAAACGGAGACGGTACGACGACCTTCGATACGACGAATATCTTCACTGGCGACGGTCTCTTTTATCTCGGCCAGTGCTGATAAAGGTAGAACACCGCCACCCGGAACAGAAATCGGTGTTTGGCTGAGTAGCTCAATGCTTTTTGCTGCATTGAGTTGGCTGTAGAGCAGCATATCGACTTTCTTATCGCCATCGATAAATTCACCGACATAAGCGCCATCACTGAATGCGGCCACTGCGATACCGAAATCTTCCGCTTTGATCCCTAATTCAGCCAGTCTTTGCCACTTCGGCAAGATCTGTATCAGAGGTTGATCTAAAGAGAGGGATTTGGGTTCTGAATCCAAACGAGGGTTATCAAACATCTCTTTTGCGCGAGTCATCACATTTTGCGCGGTGGTGAAGAGGGCTTGTTGATCAGCACCAGAAACATTAAGCACTACAGTACGGGTACCGCCTTGGTTACTTGAGATAATTGAACCTCGCGATGAAAAGGCGCGCATACCCGGATAGCTGGTAAAGAACTGGGTGATCTCTTTCATCATCGGCTCTTGATGGTCATAGTCTTTAGGCTCACTCAGCAACCACACGGAACCTGAGCCGATATAGAGCAGGTAATAACGTAACGCCGGAATCATCCCTTGTTCGGGTATGTAGTCTTCCGGTTGCTGTTGCACGGCTAGATCGACTTTTTCTTTCACCTCTGCGCCAATCAGGGACATCTCTTTGTAGCTATAACCGGCAGGGGCAAACATCATCGAAAATGACTTTGGCTCTTCACCTTCGGGTAGGTATTCCGCTGCTGGCATAAACGCAATAGCTAACCCTAAGGTTGCGAAGGTGCTCAGCGCGATGACCGTTATCCGGCGTTTGAAACCATCATTTAGCCAAGTGATCAGCTGCATGATTTTGCCCTGTTGATATTGCTTATCGTCCGATTTAGTCGATAAACCAAAAAATGCGCAGGCAGAAGGCACGACAAACAGCGCAAACAGCATAGAAGCTAAAATGGAAGCGGAGACGGTAATTGCGATATCGGAATAGAGTTGCCCAGCTTCCTGCTCGACAAAAAAGATCGGCGTAAACACTAGAACGGTCGTGGCACTGGAGGCGATGACGGCAGTCCACACCTCTTTTACTCCAGCAATGGCTGATTCAATCCGATCCATGCCTTGGCGTAGTTTCTGCTCGATGCTTTCGAGCACTACGATACTGTTATCAAGAGTCATACCAATCGCAAACGTAATCCCGGCTAAGGAGATGACGTTGATACTGCGACCAAACATCATTAAGCCGATAAACGCGGCGATGGTACAAACAGGGAGTCCAAGCAGGCAGAAGAGCGTTGCGCGGCCAGAGCGCATAAATACGTATAGAACAAGGCTCGCCAGTAACGCACCTAAGCAAAGGTTTAGCACCACGCTTTTGATAGAGGCTTCTACATAGCGAACATCATCTCCGATCAGCTCTATACGCATGCCGTTGGGTTTAAGAACATCGCGGCGCAGTTGTTCGACTGCTTGCAGCATGTCTTGTTTGATTTGAATAACGTTGGCACTGGGTTCTCTACGAACCCCTAAAGTGATCGCTCGCTCACCTGCAACATAAGCGACGCCGTTAGTTTCATAATGATCGAGTTTGATGTCGGCAACATCTTTTAGGTAAGTACTAACGCCATTTTCGTGGCGAATAATAAGGTTGCTCAGTTCCTCTAAGTCATTGAAGCGACCTTGTGTACGCAGTAAATAGCGGCGTTTACCCTCTTCGATATCGCCAGCAGAAATATCTCTATTACGTGTTTGGATCGCACTTTTAACATCCGCCATGCTTAGCCCGCGTTGGGCAAGTTGGTCCGGTTCAATATGGATCTGGATCTGACGCTCTGTTTTTCCGCGCATAGAAACTTGAGATACCCCCGGAACCCTTTCCATCACTGGACGTACCTGACGATCAATAAAATCGCTGGTCATGTCCATATCGAGGTTAAATGGATTGCCCGCTTCAGGCACCACCGAGAAATACAGGAAGGGATTAGCAGAAAAGGAGCTGATTCTTACGCTAGGTTGATCGACATTGTCAGGGTAGCCCGCCACTTGATTAAGCGCGTTGGTGACCTTGATCATCGCCTGATCAAGGTTGGTTTTAGGTGGGAACTCTAAAATGATCTCGGCTTTACCCGTGGACGCGACCGATTCCATAAAGGCGAGGTTTGGCAAGGTGCGTAGATGACGTTCCTGCTCTAACAAGATCTCTTGTTCTATATCTCTAGGCGTTGCCCCGGACCAGCGGGTCTCAATCTCAATCACTTGTGCGTCTAGATCAGGGATCATCTGCACCGGCATCTTTAGGCTCGCTACTACGCCTAATAAACAAAGCATCAATACCAGAACGGCCAAAAGGCGTCCTTGTTGAATAATTGCTCCTAGCATGGGCAACTTATTCCTCTATAGAATCTTGTGAAAACCTTAAGGTTGCAGCGTGACTTCTGCGCCTTCGCGTAATAGCTCGTTACCGCGTATAACAACCTGATCATTGGCATTGATCCCTTTAATGATCTGGATCTTATCGCCTTTGATCTTGCCTAATTCCACCGGCCTACGTTCAGCTTTACCGTCTACCACGATAAATACACTGTTACCGTCATCGGCATGATGCAAAATGGCATCGCGTGACACCATCACTACGTTTTGCTCTTTGGAAAAGTTCAATTCCAGCTTGGCCGATGTGCCCGGTAATAATAGAGAGTTCGCTTGAACGGGTTCAAAGCGAGTCAGGAATGTTCTGCTCTGCTGCGAGCCCACTGGCACCACTGTTTTTACCAAACCTTCAATCGCAGTATTAGGGGCAGTATCGGGATAGATAGTGATGGTCGTGATCTCCTGCATGCGACTGAAATAGGCTTGAGGGATCTGCACATCCAATAGAATATTGTCTAAAGAGACCAGAGTCACTGCTGGATTGCCGCTACTGAGCCATTCCCCTTTCTCTGTTTGCTTAGCGATGATGATGCCGGCAAATGGCGCGAGCAGTTGGTGCTGGCCTAACTCATGCTGGAAACGTTCTTGTTCAGCTTTAGCAGCGGAAAGGTTTGATCGAGCGACATCGCGGGCTACTCGTAGAGAGATCAGCTTATTTTGTGCAATATGCTTTTTCTTTCGAAGAAGCTCACCCTCTTTCAACTGACGGTAAGCTTCATTTAGCTGAGTTTGAGCTGATGTCGTCTGCGCTTTGGATTTGAGCAAGTTCTGGCGGGTTATTTCATCATCTAGGTTTAGAATCAGATCATCTTTTTTGACCTGACTGCCAATATCCACGCTTAGATTTTTGACGATTCCTTCAGCGGCTAAGGATAGATTCGCTGATAGCTCTGCTTTCAGAGTACCGTGCAGCGTTAGCGTCTCTTCAAAAGGCTCTGCTATAGCAGTTTCAACACGAACGGGCATCGCTTTGGCATGCGCCAACGTCGGGATTAAAAATAGAATAGTTAACAGGGCTGAAGCAGCCTTGTTTCTGGAAAAAGTCCGCAGTGGGGTGGGGAACATGTGACAGTTACTCTCACTCAAAAAGTGTGCAACTGATAAATTAAAATCAATTGCTGGGTAACTGCAACTGTATATACACTTTTTTACATTCAAAAAAGTTTGAGGGGAAGCAAATGCTTCCCCTCATCATGGCTTATTGAACCGCTAAAACCTGCATAGAGTTAGTGCCACCATCTTCACCGAGGGATGCCCCGCGGGTGAGGATAACAAGATCGCCAGTTTCTAAAAGGTTACGAGCTTTAAGGCCCGCCAGAATCTCTTGGTTTAGCTTCTCTTTTTCGATCTGAGTGGCATCGAAGAAAATCGGTTCTACACCACGGTACAGTGCAGTACGGCGCATAGTACGTTCATTGCGTGTTACTGCAAAGATCGGCAGACCTGAACGGATACGTGACATCCACAGCGGAGTGGAGCCTGACTCGGTTAAGCAGATGATTGCTTTAACACCCAACAAGTTATTGGCCGTATACATTGCTGAACGTGCAATTGTTTCATCGAAACGTTCCAGCTTTTGCGTGATGTTGGTTGGAGCAGGACGAGACAACTGATGTTTCTCAGCGCCTTGGCAGATAGAAGTCATCGACTTAACCACTTCCACAGGGTGCTTACCCGCCGCTGTTTCAGCAGATAACATCACCGCATCGGTACCATCTAAAATCGCATTAGCAACGTCGAAGACTTCAGCACGGGTTGGCATAGAGTTTTCGATCATGGTTTCCATCATCTGTGTCGCAGTGATCACAAAACGATTGAGTTCACGAGAGCGTTTGATCAGGTGTTTCTGCACGCCAATTAGCTCGGCATCGCCAATCTCTACGCCTAGGTCACCACGGGCTACCATAATCCCATCGCAGGCTAAGATGATCTCATCCAGCGCTTCGTTGCTAGCTACAGTTTCGGCACGTTCTACCTTAGCGATAATCTCTGCTCGGCTTCCCGCGTGATCTAGTAGTTCGCGTGCTTCGTGTAGATCAGCTGCGCTACGCGGGAAAGAGACGGCGATATAATCCATATCGATATCGCCAGCAACTTTGATATCACGACGGTCTTTTTCTGTCAGAGCTGCTGCGGATAAACCACCACCTTGGCGGTTGATACCTTTGTTGTTGGAAAGTGGACCGCCGATGATTACTTCGGTTTCGATACGGGAGTCGTTGACCGCAATGACTTTCAACTGAACGCGGCCATCATCGAGTAAAAGGATATCGCCGGCTTGGCTATCTTCTGGTAGTGCTTTGTAATCGATACCGACTTGGGTTTGGTCGCCATCTTCATTACCCAGTTCTGAATCCAGAACAAAGGTATCGCCTGTTTCTAGTTGGATCTTGGTGTCTTTAAATCGTGCGATACGAATTTTAGGGCCCTGTAGGTCGCCTAAAATTGCGATAGATAAACCCAGTTTACGTGCTGCTTTACGGACCTCACTGGCACGACGGCGATGGTCATCCGCGCTACCGTGGGAGAAATTTAGGCGAACAGTGTTTACGCCGTTTCTTAAAATATCTTCCAAAACACCAGGCTCATCGGTGGATGGACCCAAGGTTGCTACAATTTTGGTTCGTTTCAGCATAAGAGTTAATAGTCCCTTCTTCAGGTTACGCAAATAATATAGTTATGTATTAATACTCTTCGCCATGTTTGGCGTTAAAGAATATATACCTTAGTATAGAGCGGTTATGTTAACGAAATTAAGTATTTCTTTTGCAGTTACGTTAATAAAAGCCCTTTTTGCACAGACAGGCTAGGTTTTATGCCACAGACTCAATCACTTCGCTGGCGTCAGTATCGGCTGCTATTCTTTGTCGTTTTGGCTTTTGCATTCCTATTAGTGGTTGGGCAAATTACATTTCTTAGTCAGTCCCAAGGTTATCAAACCTTGCAGCAACGCTCCGGTGCCGATCTCAATCGTTACCTGTTGAGCCTGCAGCAGAAACTAGATCGATATAAAGACCTGCCTGCGCTACTTTCATCACACTCCACATTGGTTGAAGCTTTGGCTAACCCTGAAGATGCGTTCCTCTCAGGTCAGGCCAGTGTCTATTTAGAATCAGTGAATAATTCGATTAATGCGACTGATGTGTATCTGATGGACAAGGATGGAACGGCTATTGCCTCGAGTAACTGGGCTGAAGCCTACTCTTTTATGGGGAAAAATTACGCTTACCGCCCCTACTTTCAAGATGCTATTAAAGGTAAACCTGGCCGCTATTTCGCTTTGGGCTCCGTATCAAACCGACGTGGCTACTATTTCTCATACCCTGTTTATCAGCGCAGTCAGATTATTGGGGTCGTGGTTGTAAAGATTGATCTCAACGAAATTGAATCAGATTGGACCGATCCTGATCTGGATATTCTAGTGACCGACGAAGATGGCGTTATCTTTATCTCGACTCGGGAAGATTGGAAATTCAGAACCCTACACCCACTGATCAAAGCTGATATCCAACGCATATCTGAGAGCCTGCGCTATGGTGATCATGCTTTAACGGCCCTCGAGATTATTTCGCGAGCACCGCAAGATAATGGTGCGACTTTGATTACGCTGGTGGATGGTGAGCGGATTAAAAACCAAGCCCTCGATGGTATCCGACCACGTGAATTTCTTCTGCAAAGTAGAGAGCTTCCAGATAGCGGTTTAACTGTAGTGGTCTTAGCCAGCACTAAGGCGGTTAAAGTGCGGATGTTCTATACCGCTTTGACCGCAGGTTTTATCTTTCTCGCGTTAATCTTGTTGGTGTTAGTGTTACTGACACGACAGCGTATTACTCGAGAGCGCGCACGTTTTAAGCTGAAAGAAACCCAAGCTTTGGAAGCGAGCGAGCAGCGTGTACGTGCCATTATTGATAACACTCAAGCGGGTCTGATCACGTTGGATGATCAGGGTCGGATTGAAAGTTTAAACTTGATGGCGGAAAAACTGTTTGGTTATGACGAACAGGAGGTGAGGAGTAAGTATTTTAGTAAATTCCTCTCCCAGAACGATCGAGCACTCTGTTGGCAACATTTAACGGCGCCAGATAGTGATCGCCAGCAAGAGCTATATACAGAGGCACAAGGGCTGCGCAAAGATGGTTCTGAGTTCCCAATTGAATTGATTATCGGTCATATGGATTATGGCGTGGTGAAACGCTTTATCGTCACCATTCACGATATTACTCAGCGTAAGCAGTACGAAGAAGAGTTAAAACGTGCGCGAGAGTTGCTAGAGCATAGGGTTGCAGCACGTACCGAAGATCTTACCAATGCCAACCTTAAACTTCGTGACGAAGTCGCTAAGCACGAGAACACCCAAAATGAGCTGATTCAAACGGCGAAGTTGGCAGTGCTTGGTCAGATGTCTGCGGGCATCAACCACGAGCTGAATCAACCGCTAACGGCTATCCGTACTTATGCTGATAATGCCAAAGCCTTTATGGAATTAGGTAAAACTGAACCGGTAGCGAAAAACCTAAGTGAAATTAGTGGCCTGACCGAGCGAATGGCGAAGATCATTCATCCGCTAAAAGAGTTCTCGCGCAAAACGACAGGTGGCGTGGAGCCGGTCTGCCTTAAAAATGTGCATGATGGTGCGATGTCGATCATGTACGGCCGTTTAAGCAAAGCGGATGCAGAGGTAAATTGGCCCTCTGGTCTGGAACGGATCTATGTGCTTGGTGATACAGTGCGTTTGGAGCAGGTGTTGGTCAATCTGATCAGTAATGCGCTACAAGCGATGGAAAATCAGACCAAACCGGTGGTGGATATTAGCTTGTCTGAACAAGACCAACAGATCAGCCTTAATGTGCGTGACTTTGGCCCAGGTATACCGTCGCAGGAACTCAATCGCGTTTTTGAACCTTTCTACACCACCAAAAAAGCGGGTCAGGGCTTAGGACTGGGTTTGTCGATCTCACACCGTATTATCGAAAGTATGGGCGGGGAACTGGCTGTCTCCAATCATGCTCAGGGTGGAGCGGTATTCCGTATTTGCTTACCTAAAGCCGATCAGCCTGATAACCTTAATAACACGATTGGTTGATTAAAAAATGGAAAGCCGCATGAGTGAGAATAGGTTATTGCCCATTCTTTTAGTGGATGATGAAGAGCATATTCGGTTAGCGGCTGGACAGGCCCTTGAATTAGCGGGCTACGAAGTGACCGCCGTTGAAACGGCTGAGCAAGCTTTCGCCATTATTCAGGGCGATTGGCCAGGCATTTTAATTACCGACATCAATCTGCCCGGTATGGATGGCCTTGAGCTGATGAAGCAGGTGGTTAATCTCGATGCCACTTTGCCGGTGATCCTGATTACCGGCCATGGTGATATCACTATGGCGGTGGGTGCTATGCGAGATGGTGCCTACGACTTTATCGAAAAGCCTTTCTCTTCAGACCTGATGTTAGACGTGGTGCGCCGAGCGATTGAGAAGCGTAATCTGGTCATCGAAAACCGCCGTCTTAAATTAGAGTTGGAAGCGCAGAGCGCGCCGGGCCCACGTATTATCGGGAATACCTCCATGATCGCCCAAGTGCGTGGTCTAGTGCATGCGATTGCGGATACCCCTGCTGATATTCTGATCTTGGGTGAAACCGGTACAGGTAAAGACCTGATGGCCCGTTATATCCATGAACACAGCCACCGCCGCGATCAGAATTTTGTCGCGATTAACTGCGGTGCTGTACCTGAAAATCTGATCGAATCTGAACTCTTTGGTCACGAAAAGGGTGCGTTTACCGATGCCAAAGCACGTCGAATTGGTAAATTTGAACATGCGAATGGCGGTACGCTGTTTTTAGATGAGATCGAAAGCATGCCGATGACTCTGCAGATTAAGTTACTGCGAGTCTTGGAAGAGCGGGCAATTGAACGCCTTGGTGCTAACGAGGTTATACCGCTCGATCTTCGCGTGATTGCTGCTACAAAGGTGGATCTGCGCGAGGCAGCCGAGCAAGGGAGTTTCCGAGAAGACCTCTACTACCGTCTGAATGTTGTGCGAGTGGATATCCCGCCGCTACGTGAACGCCGTGAAGATATAAGCCTGCTCTTTCAGCACTTCTCATTGATTGCTTCCTCCCAATATGGGCGAGAGGTGCCGCTGTTATCGGCTGAACGTATGCACAGTTTGATGACCCATGATTGGCCGGGCAATGTCCGTGAACTTCGCAATCTGGCTGAGCGATATGTGCTTCTGGGTGAAAGTTGTACATTCGACTTTGAGAATAAACCGATCACTGAAAGCGATGGCTACAGCAACATGAGCCTGCCGGATAAGGTCGAGCAATTTGAAAGCATGTTGATTCAGGCTGAGCTTGCGCGTTGCGCGGGTTCCATCAAAGAGACATTAACTAGCCTTGGTTTACCTCGAAAAACTCTTTACGACAAAATGAAGAAGTACGGGTTGGATAAGAAAGACTTTAAATAGGGGCTAGCTATTAGCCTCTACTTCCTTTGGGTTTACATTGTTTGCAGGCTTGATGCTTCGGTTCAAATGTAATCACCTTGCCATGACGATCAAATTCCAGAGTGCAGCACTCTTCAAATAGTTGGCGTAACTGAACGCGTGCGCGTTGTACTCTAGATTTTAACGCCGAGTAATTAACACCTAATTGGGTTGCATGGTCCTTTTGTGATTGGCCTTCGATATCAATAACTTTCAATAAATCAGCTTCCTTAGGGGGAAGTGCGTTGATAAAGGGCAGTATGCAGGCACTGAGTTCGTGTTCTGTATGTTGTTCATCTGTATACCATTGTTCGATGACGTCCTCAGGGAGCGCACGGCCTTGTTGGCGATAGAAATCAATAACCCTGTTAGTCGCCATTTTAAATAGCCATGGCTTAAGCTTATCCTGTGCTTTAAGTGAACTGATTTGTTGATGGGTTTTCAACAAGATGTCTTGCAACAAATCCTCAACATCATCGGGGTTGGATATTTTTGTTAGTAAAAACTTTCTTAAATGATGGCTGCATTGCTGCCAAATACTTTCTATATTCAATCGAAAACTCCACTGGCGGATATGAATTTCTGCTTTCTCTAGGCTGAGAGAAAGCAGAGGTGTATTTAAGTTAACAGCAGCTTTGACTTACACATGCTGAGTTACTACTGCTTTTGTTCGCAGAACATGTTTGCCCAATGTAAGTTTCGTTTGATAGATAAAAATCACAAAAACGAGAGTCAAAATCCCCTGCCACTGATTGTTCAGCTATGCCGGTTGCTAACAGGTTCTGTTGCCACTGTTTCATTTTAGGGTAGCGATCTAGAAAGTCGTAACCGCTACAGCGATAAATAATGTCGGCACGGTGTAAAAGTGGTAGCCATGCAATATCTACCAAACCAATAGTTGAGCTGTTAAAGAAAGACTGGTTTTCTAGAACCTTTTCAATTTTGGCAAAGGCTTTGTTTAAACTCTCAGACCGTTGTTCTAGGGTGTTTTTATCAGGGCTTCTTTGAACGCTGCATTGAACAAGATATAGCTTAGACGCGAGGTAGCTCCAAGCACGGTCGATAGCTTTCTCTTCTGCTGAACGGTCTGAATTTAAAGTCGGGTAAACCTCTTCGATATATTCAATAAGCGCTTCTGATTCGAAGAGAGCTTGGCCTGAATCAGTAATAACAAGAGGGACTTGCCCATGAGGTGAAACTTCGAGAAACCACTCTGGCTTTTCCTTTAGGCGGATATATTCAATCTCATAAGGAATCTGTTTTGCTTCTAGTAAAGCGGTAACGCGTTGTACGAATGGACAAATTTTAAAACTGACAACTTTAAGCATCTTTTTACTCTGTTTAGTTATGTTGTACATAACTAGACGTAACAGGTTTTAAAAAGACGCTTTGAACAGCAAAAAAATTGTAAATCTTTATTTAAAAATAGTAACGGAGCGCTACTTGGAGTTGGCGTTCTAGCTGCTTTTGATCATCTTGGTTGTATGCTCTCGCGGCTCGGGTGCTATTTATCCAATTAAATTCATTCAATAGAAACCACTGGCGGTTGAGGCGGTAACGGTAGCTGAGGGTAAAGGCTTTACCGTATTCATCATTGTTGTCGCCAACCGTTTGATCTAGATCTGTAACGGAAAACTCTTCCAGGCGAGTAGATGCTCGATGAGGGCCGTTTCGCCAGCTTAAGGTTAGATAGGCGCTACGGTAATCGTTATCGACTACATTCTCGCGTTGCGGCGATTGCATCAGGGTTGAGCCCTGAATCAACTGACCCATAAGGCTCCACTGTTTATCGATCTGCCAGCGGAAACCGGTATAGGCAAACCGAGTCTCCCAACCATATTGTCCATCCTCAATCATATAAGGGGTGGCGTTATTATCGTAGTAGCCCGCTTGCAGGAGGAGTTTCTTTTTCAGCTTATATTCGGCATTTAAAAAGTAGCCAAGGTGGTCATCCCCTTCATTAAAAGGGTCTGACTCTTTTGCTTGATCTGTAAGCAGAGTCGTTTGCGCAGGTGTTTGCGGGACGGGGAGACCTTCGCCGATAACGGATTGGCGACTGCTAAGCGTCCAACCATGCCAAGACAGCATCGCACCAGCGGTATCGTTAAAACCAAATAAACCTGTGTTGAGCTTTAGATCGTAATCGACCTCTCTAAACTTTCCCAACCACTCTGCCGTGTACTCTATGCCGGTGGTGCGCACCTCCTCACCAATCCAACTGTTCATCGTTGAAGGAGTCAGTGTATTAGCAGGTGACCAAGCAGTGGCTCTGTTCTCTAATGATATAGGTGGGTAAAAAGTACCGATGCGGGCACTGTGTCGAATCCCACTGTCACTGGGAAGGCTTGAGTATTTGAAGAAAACCTCAGTCAGCCCAACTTCGCTTTTTTCATCATCGACAAAGCTGTTCCCTACGACAACAAAACTGAGCTGGTCACTCAAACCTAGCTTTAAGTTGAGGCCTAGCTGCCCTAGAGATAGGTCGCCGCCGGGAGAGTTTTGGAGCTTGCCGAATTGACCACTGACATAGCTCTGTTCACCAGAAGAGTGGCTGGCTCGGATATCAACGAGTCCTTTCAAATCTACATCAATTGCATGTACAGGCAGAGATAAAAGCGTCAATGCTGTAAGCCAGCGACTATCCATGTAAAACCTTTGTGATCGAAGACGGGTTGTACTCCGATTCTAGCAGCCAACTATTAAGTTCGCTTGCTGGTTGAGGTCGGCTGATGAAATAGCCTTGTGCTAAATCACAGTCATGTTGTTCTAACCATGTCAGAGTTTCTTGATCTTCGATTCCCTCAGCGACAACAGTTAGTCCCATATCATGAGCCATACGGATGGTGGATCTAACAATGATCTGGTCGTCGCTGCTCATGTGAACTTTATCGACAAATGAACGGTCGATTTTTAGCTCGGAAACCGGCATCTGTTTCAGCTGAGCTAGTGATGAGTAACCTGTACCGTAGTCATCAATCGACAGTTTGATCCCTTGACCTTTTATTTCGAAGAGCATTTTAATTGCGCTCTCTGGGTCACTTACGACGGCACTTTCCGTTACTTCCAGGGAAAGTGAGTTTTGCGGCAGTTGATGTGTTTTCCAAATCCCTTTGAGGGAATTGATCAGCTGTTGGTTTTTTAGGTTTTCCGCAGAGATGTTCACCGCGATAGACAGATGTAGCCCTATTTCTGCCCAAGCTTGATATTGTCGAGCGGCTTCATTCATTACCCAATAGCTGAGGGCATCGATCTGGCCTGTTTGCTCAGCGATAGAGATAAATGAATCGGGTGGGATCATGCCCTGAATCGGGTGCTGCCAGCGAACTAATGCTTCCAGTTGATGGATTTTTCCGGTTTTTAGATCGAGCTTAGGTTGATAGAACAAACATAGCTGGTCTTCAGCTATAGCAACCTTAAGGTCATTTACTAAGCTTAAGCGGCGGTTGGCATCGGCATCCATTTCTGGCAGATATTGCTGGAAGCTCTGCTGTGCTTTCTTACCATGGCTAAGCGCTGTATCAGCTTTTTGCAGAAGAGTTAGTGGATCATCGGCATCTTCAGGCACACGGGCAAAGCCAACCTGTAGCTGTAAGTGGAGCAGTGTGTCCTCACCACACAGAGGGTCATCCATCACTTGCTCAATCTTTTGCTGCCATTGAACCAGCTCGTTAAGTGTCGAACACTCGATCAGCATGGCGAATTCGTCACCATCTAAATGGAAGGTCTGGCTGGCACCGTTGAGCTTTAACAGGCGTTTACCTACTTCCTTAATCATCATGTCGCCAATCTGATAGCCAAGCGTATCGTTGACGGTTCGTGTGCGGCGAATATCCAGATGAAGGAGGCTGAAAAACGTATCTTTTTGCTGCAGCAGAGTATCTAAAGTCTCGAGTAGGGAGAAACGGTTAGGGAGGTTGGTCAGGCTATTATGCTTTAGCTGGTGGCTGATCTTTTGCTCTCGAACTAAGACTGCTTGCTGCATCTGATTAAACTCTTTTGCAAGCTGCCCCATCTCGTTCTTTTCACTGATATCTACGCTGCTGTCATAGTTTCCTCGCGCAATATACTGGGCTTGGCGTACTAGCTTTCTGACCGGTTGGGTAATACTGCCTGCTAGGAGATAGGCTGCCAGCATGGTTATTGTCACCATACCGCCTTCAAGCGCTAATAGGTGCCACCAGTTCTCTTGCAGGGTTTCCAGTAAGTTTGAGCGAGAGCCAAAGATTGTTACTTGCAGAGGACTTTTGCTGACCATACCTACTTCAATCTGGGTTGCGAAAAGGTGGTCCGGTACCCGATTTTCAATAACAGCTAAGCCTTGCTGGCTCGGTGCTTGAGAATGGCTTGTCGGGATCGCAGCAGCAATTGCACGCCATTGGCTGTCTTCCTGCTGCAACATGAATTCGATACTTAGCCCAGTAATATCGGCAAAGTTTTGCGCCAGGGTGGTATTAATCTGATAGCCATAGCCGATCCAGCCGACAATCTGTTGCCCACTTTTTAACGGTGCAAAACTGAGTTGGTATAACTCCTTTTCTTGCTGGTAAAGATTGGTGAAGGTGCCATCTACATCAAACCATTGTGGCGAAGGGAATGATTGGCCTTGTTCGGGGCCTAAACGGATTTTTTCATTTGGATTGCGGCGTATCAACTGGCCGATTATCGAGAACTCTTGGTCTACAGCGATTGCAATATCGGCATCAATACGTTTGCGATGGTTATTCAATGCAATGAGGAAACTACGTTGGTCAGCACCAAATACCTCTTTCAAACCGAAGTCTTTAGCGGCTGTTTCGGCGAAGGCTTGAAGATAGTAATTTCGTTGTTGATAGAGGGTGTCAAAAACGGAGACAGCGGCATTTAGCCGCGATTGGATCTGGACATCACCTTGCTTATTGTTGGCGTCGTAGACCATCCACAAAGATGCGGCTTGCGCCACCATCAGTAGGGCAACAAAGAATATAAATATTTTGGTTTTTAAACTGCCCATGTTCAGTTCATCCAATAATCAGTATACATCCAGAAACTCGAAGTCTTCTTCGTCAGCCTTTGGCTGCACTTCGTAGAAGGTTTCGCTCAATTGCCAGGTCAGTTTTTGGTCTTGGCTAATATCCACTATCTGCGTTAATCGATTGTTTTCCGCTTTTAACTGCGGATGCCATAAGGTTAGGCGATATCTTCCCAAGTGGTGAAGATCGAACGAAGCTGAGCCAGTTTTAGTGGTTTTGGCAAAATAAGGCGTATCAACAATCAGGATAAAACCACTCATCCAATCATGGATGTTACAGCCCATAGCGACTGTCTCAGTGGACGAGTCGGGCTCAAACGCCTTTAGGACTTTTGATTCACCAGATTTTAATTTAAAGGAAAAACGGTTTGGTCCGGAAATCGAATAGATGTGGTGGGTAAAGTCATCTTTATTGCTGAACTGTACCTCATTTTGGCGTTGCATCACGGTGATATGCGGTGCAAATGCGCGATCTTTTTGTGTGATCTCGATTTTCTTACGTTCGATTTTTGGTGCAGGCTGATCTAATGGTTCAGCATAGAGGACGATGGAATTTACCCCTGATTTATCGGGGTTTAGAACAGTAATATCCAATGTTGCAGCCTTAGTGTGAGAGGTCAATAAGATCGCAAAGCAAGCTACGGTTGCGCGTATATACACCGCTATTCTCCAAAATGGGTTCCGTTTCCTTAAGAGAGACCTATTTGAGAAAAATAGGTTCATTAATTATCAAGCATTCAAAAACAGACCTTATGGATGAGGTTGTAATAATTTTGGAGTAAATGCCCTTTCAAAATGTCGGATCAATTCTGGACGGTTTTGCACTAACTCGGTGTTAGGTTTCTCTTATTTGCTGCACCGTGATAAAGCAGGTGCTAATTTAGGTGTTTTAAAGATGTGCAGATTAAACATTTTTGTCGGCTTTTGAGCCGAATTTACTCAAATTACGCTTATTGGCATAGGCATTGCTCCAGCACTAGCAATCATTTTGTGAGTTAGGAGTAAATAATGAAACAACTACCCTCTAAGTTGTTGTTAGCCACGGCTATCGCAGCTATATCGACCCCATCAGCCTATGCCGCTGAGTCTATTGCCGAAGCGTTTCAGAACGGTGGAACCTCCGTTAGCTTCCGTCTACGTTATGAAGACGTTGAAGACGATTCTGCTGCTGAAGATGCGAATGCTTTGACTTTAAAGTCTCGCTTAACCTTTAAAACAGATGAATTTAAATTTGTATCAGCTTTGGTTGAAGTAGATGATGTAACTGAACTGGATGATGTTGAGTACAACGACGGCGTCAATGGCATGGGAACGAAAACCAAAATAGTTGACCCTGAAGGCACAGAAGTAAACCAGGCGTATTTAGCATTTACAGGTCTGCCTGATACCACTGTAAAGGTTGGTCGTCAGCGTATCCTTCTAGACAACCAACGCTTTGTTGGTGGCGTAGGCTTCCGTCAGAACGAGCAGACTTACGATTCGCTATCGGTTAAGAACAGCTCTTTGGCTGATATAGAGGTTTTCTACGCATATATCAATGATGTCCACGGCATTACAGGTTCGGACAGCAAACACGATACACACCTATTCAACGTTAAATATAAAGGTCTGCCTTTTGGTGCTTTAACGGGTTACTACTACAATTTTGAGGAAGATAAAGTTGGTGGTTATGATCTAGAGACCTACGGCCTACGTTTTAGCGGTTCTCAAGATGCGGGTGATACAAAGCTGCTATACACAGTTGAGTACGCTACACAGGATAATGGTTCGACTGATCCTGACTACTATCTATTAGAGGGTGGCGTGGTTTTCTCTGGTGTAACGACCAAGCTGGGCTACGAAGTACTAGGGTCCGATGATGGTGCGGCGTTTAACACGCCGTTAGCAACTAAGCATAAATTTCAAGGTTGGACGGATAAGTTCTTAGCGACACCTGCAGACGGTATTGAGGATCTTTATGTCAGTGTCGGTACTAAGTTGGCAGGTGTTAAATTGCTTGCGGTTTATCACGACTATGAAGCTGAAGAAACGGGCGCTGATTTAGGCTCGGAATGGGGTTTTGTTGCGGCTAAAAAGTTTGGCAAAAACTACGGCTTAAGCCTGAAGTATGCTGACTATGACGCAGGTGATACTGGCGCGGATAAGAGCAAACTGTGGCTTACTGCTACAGCGAACTTCTAAAGCTGTGTCCTCAGCTGCCCGAGTAGTGACGGGTGAAATAATAGAGCGATTCCCTTCACGTTCTATTAAAAAAGAAGCCGCCATATTGGCGGCTTCTTTATTTTGTTTAGAAGGTTACAGTTTGAATTTCTGTACCATCATTTCTAGCTGTCCAGCTAGCGTATTCAGCTCATGAGCAACTTGGTTCAGTTGACCAGCACGAGATGAAGTGTGCTCAGCTGTTTGAGCGATCTCATGCACACTGGATTCAACGCTACTAGCCATCTCTGTTTGCTCTTTAACAGATGATGAAACCATATGGTTCATATCGTTAATCGCACGAACTTCTTCGGCAATTTTTATCAGTGCATCAGAGGTTTCCTGAACTTTCTCTACGCCAGCTTCTGCACTCGCGTGCGCTTGATCCATAACGGATACAGCATCACGGGCATCGTTTTGAAGCTCTTCAATAATCGCGTTGATCTCTTCAGTCGAGTTGCGCGTTTTACTTGCTAGGGTGCGTACTTCGTCCGCTACCACAGCAAAGCCCCGGCCTTGTTCACCGGCACGTGCGGCTTCGATTGCAGCGTTAAGCGCCAGTAAGTTAGTTTGCTCAGCAATTTTTTGAATTACTTCTAGTACGGTTCCAACACTCTGACTTTGTTCATCTAGCTTGTTGATAACATTCAGAGCTCGGTCAATATTACTCTTCAGGGAATCAATGGCATTGATTGCCTGTTGAGTAATATGAGTACCTTCCTGACTTTGCTCAAGGGCTAGGTCAGATGCAGATACGGTATTTTCAGCGCTGGCTTCAACACTTTTAGTTGCCGCTTCCATTTGTTCCATAGCAGATGCGACAGCACTGGTTTGAATCTGCTGATTGTTCACAGCGCTATTCGCCATATCAGCAATATCATTGATTGATGTACTTGATGAGCTTAGCTGATGAACAGTAGAGCTTACTTTACTCAAACTGGAGTGAAAGTCCGCAAGCATGGTATTCAATGAAGTAGACATTGTGCCAATCTCATCGCTTGAATTCACGTCTATACGCAGTTTCAGGTCAGAGTTCTTATGGATGGTGTTGATGGTTTTACCCATGCGCTTAACTGGGCGTACCACAAGATGGCCAAGTAAAAGGCTGATTAGCACTAAACCAATGATAAACAAAACCAGCTCGGTTAGCGCGACGCTGACCAAGTTAGCACGAATAGTATTATCTAGGTTTTCAAAAGAGTATGTGACACGCACAGCCCCTAATACATCGCCCTCAGTAGTCTGGTGACAGAGTAAACAGTTAGTGCCTTTGTAGTCAGGTAGGGCTTTCATCGGTGTGATAACGGTTAAACGATGTCCTTTATCATCATCGATCTCTTCAATTATTTGCTCGCCTTGCATTGCTCGCTTATCTAGATCATCCATTATTTTGGAGTCTTCGGTACCTGGTCCGTACACTTTGGAAACACTATCGGCGCGGATAATGCGTGCTTCTAATACATCAGGGTTAGCAAGAATCTTTTTCTGTAGGGTTTCACGGTTAGACATGGCACCGCTCAGCATCAGTATATTGATACTGTCAAAGTAGGAATCAGCTGTCTCGGTTGTTGTACGTTGAACAACTTCAGAAACTAACTGAGTTTCACTACGATATATCGCGGTTAGAGAACTAACCAAGATAATCAGGAACACAACTGCTAGAGAAATGTTTACCTTTGTTTGAATTGATAGGCCATCCAATTTCACACTTCAGCTCCCGTCATAATTGACGTCATTTTTATAATAGTGGTTAGCATAGTCAGTAACTCATCATAAGGCGAAGCTGATATTACACACAAGCCTTAGGTGCTTTGTTCTTTCGATGTAGATCAATGAAACGCTATTTTTGGATGCTGATTCAATAAATAACAGCAAGGATGGATGGTAATTCGCCTATTTAGAAATGAAAAATGAGTGGAAATCCGCCATTTTTAAAATGATCTAAAACCTACTAAGAAAATGATTAAATTTCCGCTATCTCAATGCTTATAGGGCCTTCAGGTCTTTATTGAATTTAATTTTAAGAATTGGCCCTTTCTTTGCTGTCTAGTGTCATGGGTTCAGAAAGTTCTGTGACTGCTAAAAACAGAAAGCGCTGAATTTCAAACAAAACAAGCATAATTAAATTCAATTAAACAGGAGATGCACAATGCGTTTACTGACCGCTGCGGTAACTTCCCTTGCACTAACTCTAGGAGCACAAGCTGCTGTTGCAGCCCCAGTAGAAATTAAGTTTTCTCACGTGGTTGCTGAAAACACACCAAAAGGCCAGATGGCTCTTAAATTCAAAGAGCTAGTAGATGAGCGTCTAGCTGGCAAAGTTGAAGTTAAAGTATTCCCTAACTCTCAGCTATTTGGTGATAACAAAGTTTTGGAAGCTATGTTGCTAGGTGATGTGCAGATGGCTGCGCCTTCTCTATCTAAATTCCAGAAGTTCACTAAAAAGCTTCAGATCTTCGATCTGCCTTTCCTGTTTAAAGATATGGCTGCTGTAGAAAAATTCCAGAACAGTCCTGATGGTCAAAAACTACTAGGTTCTCTTCAGAGCAAAGGTCTAGTGGGTCTAGGTTACCTACACAATGGTATGAAGCAGCTTTCTGCAAGCCAAGAGCTTAAAGTACCAGCTGATGCTTCAGGCAAAAAATTCCGTATCATGACATCTGACGTACTACAGGCTCAATTTGAAGCTGTAGACGCTGTTCCTCTGAAAAAGCCTTTCTCTGAAGTATTTACACTTCTACAGACTAAAGCGATCGATGGTCAAGAGAACACTTGGTCAAACATCTACTCTAAAAAGTTCTTCGAAGTTCAGCCTTTCATCACTGAATCTAACCACGGTGTACTGGACTACCTAGTCGTAACGTCTGCTGAGTTCTGGATGGGCCTTGATGCAGGTCTAAAAGTTGAAGTTAAGAAAGCCCTAGACGAAGCGATCAAACACGGTAACGGCATCGCTGCTGAAAAAGCTGCGTCTGATAAGCAGAAAATCATCGATTCTAAGCGCTCTCAAGTAGTTAGCCTATCTGATGCAGAACGTGCTCAGTGGGTTGAAGCGATGAAGCCTGTATGGAAGCAGTTTGAAGATGAGATCGGTGCTGATCTGATCAAAGCTGCTGAAGCAAGCAACTAATATCACGCCACCTAATCGGGCGGGCTTTGCCTGCTCGGTTATGTTCAGAGGAGAACGATTAACGGTGCTAGCCGTGGGTTGTCCTGTGAATATCTCCTTTTGAAAAAAACTATTAAAGACGTGAGTCGCTAGGGGAGCTATATATGGTTCGTAATCTTGTAACAAAATTGGAAGAGGGCTTTTTATCCCTGCTTCTAGTTTCAATGACATTACTGGTATTTGCAGAAGTGGTTGCACGCTTTGGTTTTAATGCTGGTATCCATTGGGCACAGGAAGTGACCCTTTTACTCGCTGCATGGTTTGTACTCTTTGGTGCTTCTTATGGTGTCAAAGTTGGTGCCCATATCGGCGTGGATGTTTTTGTAAAACTGATGCCTGAACACACGCATCGGTTAGTCACTTTGGTTGCTGTTGGCCTGTGCTTGGTTTACTGCGGACTGTTCTTATACGGCTCTTGGATCTACATCAGTAAGATGAAAATGATCGGTATCGAGTTGGAAGATCTTCCTGTACCAAAATGGATCCCCATGAGTATTTTGGTGATCGGTTTTGTTCTATTGATCATTCGTTTCTTAGAGCTGGGCTGGAAAGTTGTAACTAAGAAAGCAGATGGCTTCCACTTCGCGGATGAAGCGGAAGAATCTATGGAGATCGCTAACGAGCTGAAAGAAACAGCGCTAGGCGACCCTAATGACAGCCAGAATCAAAAAAAGCAGGAGGATAAATAAATGACTATTGCTGTACTGTTTATCACTCTGTTTGGGTGCATGATCATCGGTATGCCGATTGCTATCGCATTGGGCTTATCTTCTGTTACCACTATTTTGTTGTTCTCAAATGACTCGCTAGCATCGATTGCATTGAAGCTGTTTGAAGCGACTTCAGAACATTACACGCTACTAGCGATTCCGTTCTTCATTCTGTCCTCAGCGTTCTTGTCTACCGGGGGGGTAGCAAAACGTTTGATTAACTTCGCGGTTGATACCGTGGGGCATATCCGAGGCGGTCTGGCGATGGCATCGGTAATGGCGTGTATGCTATTTGCTGCGGTATCTGGTTCATCTCCAGCAACTGTAGCGGCGATCGGAACTATCTGTATCGCGGGTATGGTGCGCTCTGGTTATCCACAGTCTTTCGCTGCGGGTGTAATTGCGAATGCGGGTACTTTGGGTATCTTAATTCCACCTTCGATCGTAATGCTGGTATACGCTGCTGCGACGGAAGTTTCGGCTTCACGTATGTTTATGGCGGGTTTCATCCCGGGCCTAATGATGGGTCTGATCCTAATGATCGCTATTTACATCGTTGCGCGTGTTAAAGGTCTTCCATCTCAGCCGTTCCCAGGTTTCCGAGCGTTGGCTAAGTCTGGCCTAATCGCGATGGGTGGTTTGATGCTGATCTTCATCGTACTAGGTTCTATCTACGGTGGTGTTGCATCTCCAACGGAAGCGGCGGCAGTAGCTGCAGTATACGGCTACTTTATTGCGGTAATGGGTTATCGCGATATTGGTCCGATGAAAGGTATCCCGTGGCAGAAAGATGGCGAGAACTTTGTGACTGCAGCGGTGCGAAACGCACTGCAGATGCTTTGGGCTTTACCTAAGTCAATCAATGACCCAGAAGTACGTAAAGTACTGCTAGACGCATCTAAAGTATCCATGATGCTGCTATTCATCATTGCCAACGCAATGCTGTTTGCGCACGTTCTAACAACAGAACGTATTCCGCACACGATTGCTGAACAGATTCTAGCTTGGGGTCTACCAGCTTGGGGCTTCCTGATCGTAGTAAACATTTTGCTACTGATTGCGGGTAACTTTATGGAGCCGTCAGCGATCCTATTGATCATGGCGCCGATCCTGTTCCCAATCGCAACGCAGCTAGGTATCGACCCAATTCACCTAGGTATCATCATGGTTGTAAACATGGAGATCGGGATGCTCACCCCGCCGGTGGGACTTAACCTCTTTGTGACCGCCGGGATTACCGGGCAGAACATGATATGGGTTATCAAGGCCTGCTTGCCGTGGCTCTGCCTATTGTTAGGATTCCTAATCCTGATCACTTACGTGCCGCAGATCTCGCTATTCCTACCGGAATATATCGATAAGCTGAACGGTTACTAAGGAACTAGCAAAACATTTCTTATCGAATCAACCTCACTCAAGGGGGGAGTCTCCTCCCCCGTTTAAACAGTTGATTAGTGCTTTAACCACCGCTTGCGGTGGTTTTTTTTGTCTTAAATTTGGGCTAGCTGGCTGGCGAGGGTATAATCGCCGCTTCTAATGCATTGGTTACAAAAGAGACAGATAGAGTGATTGGGTATATTGCAGCGCTATGGGGTTTCAGCGGTATTTTCCTGTTAATAGGCAGCGCGATCTATCGTCTTAGCGATATAGGTCTGCAGACCTTTAACTATGATCTTTCATGGTACCACTGGGCAGCATTAGCATTTAGCGTCATTTTTATGGGCTTTGCTGAAGGTTATCGTGGCTTTCAACAAGCGTGGTCACCGCGTGTGGCGGCTCGTATTCTGTATCTGTCGCAAAATGTCTCTCCGGTCCGCTTTGTCTTTGCACCCCTGTTTTGCATGGGATTCTTCTCTATCGTTCGTAAACGTATGATTGTTACCTACTGCCTCACGCTGGGCATCATCTCAATGGTGTTGTTGGTACATCAGTTAGAGCAGCCTTGGCGCGGCATTGTTGATCTTGGCGTAGTGACTGGGCTTATCTGGGGCCTAACTTCATTACTACTTTTCTCAATCAAAGCGTTTTTTAGCGAAGGATTTGAGCACTCGCCAGAGATGCCTTAACGCGAGTAGCTAATTGCTAGACGCTGCGCTTGTTAGTGGCTAGGAGGGAATCATGGCTGATGGCTTTGTTCTATATTTCACAGTTTATTGTCCTGCCCCAGCCATTTCCTGTTTTTTATCCACGCGTTTAGCCAGTCTTCATCAAGCACAATTACCTCGGCTATTCGCTGAGGGTTTGATATCTGTCGATGGTCAAATTGCTTCTGCAAACCAAGTCTTAGCAGTAGGGCAGCAGGTAGTGGTTTCGCTACCGGATCATTATGAAGAGTCTGTTGATACTCAATGGCGCAAGCTTTGGGAAAACGACGAGATTTTAGCTTTAGTTAAGCCCCATCTACTGCCAGTTAGCCGTACCACTCGAAACCTATATAACACGCTAATCTCCCTTGTACGTCGTCAGACAGCCTATGAGGATGCGCACCTGTTGCATCGGCTGGATACCGAGACCGCAGGCATCATTCTGCTAGCCAAAAACAAAGCGGCAGATAAAAAGTGGAAACCGCGATTAGATCAGTTGATCAGCAAAAAGATCTACCACGCGTGGGTAGAGGGTATGCCTGAATGGGATGAACTTAGCTGCGAATGCGACCTATCGGAAAAAATCAGTAGCCCGATTCGCAGTCAGATGTATGTGGTGGACCAAGCCGAATTAGATTTGTACCCCAAACCTAAACAGAGCAAAACCTTGTTTCGGGTCTTGCGAAGGGAAGAGGGTCAAAGCTTAATTGAGTGCGAGTTAATCACCGGCAGGAAACACCAGATTCGGGCGCATTTAGCGCATCTTGGCCACCCGATCATAGGCGATAAGATCTATTCCAAAGGTGGGAAGTATTATCTGAAACGGTTGGAAAGCCAGCTCGGAAAAGCGGATTTTGCAGAGTTAGGTTCTGAGTATCAGATGCTGACAGCGGTAAGGGTGGAAATTAACCCTGATGGCCAACCAGTGACCATCAGGATTGAGTAGGACTTAACCTAAGAACAGCTTATAAGCTGCGTTATCGGTTTCTTCCCAGTAGTTGTAGCCGATCTCTGCCAAGAACGTACCTACTTGATCACGTTCAGTTTCAGGCACTTGCATACCTACCAATACGCGACCGTAAGCGGCACCGTGGTTGCGGTAATGGAACATTGAGATGTTCCATTTTCCACCCAATTTCTTCAGAAAGTTCATCAGTGCGCCTGGGCGCTCTGGGAATTCAAAGCGGTAGATCACTTCGTTTTCCAGCGTTGCCGGCGCATGACCGCCAACCATATAGCGTACATGGATCTTAGCGATCTCGTTTTCGCTTAGGTCTTCAACTTCGTATTCTTTCTCGCGTAGCTCGCTGATCACTTCGTCGCGGCCATCACCACCGGCTTTTAGCTGAATGCCAGCAAAGACGATAGCATTGCTATCATCGCTATAGCGGTAGTTAAATTCAGTGATATTACGATCGCCTAGCGCTGAGCAGAACTTCTTAAAGCTACCCGGTTTTTCAGGGATACGTGCCGCGATAATAGCTTCACGTTGTTCGCCCAGTTCAGAGCGCTCAGCAATGTGACGCAAACGGTCGAAGTTTACGTTAGCGCCAGAATCGATCGCGATTAGAGTTTTATCGCTGATCTCTTCGCGGGCAACATACTTCTTCATACCGGCAACCCCTAGTGCACCTGCAGGTTCGCAGATAGAGCGGGTGTCGTCGTAGATATCTTTGATCGCAGCGCAGATCTCATCCGTCGAAACTGTGATTACATCATCAACGTATTTCTTCGCTACTTCAAAAGTGTTTTCGCCGATGATTGCCACAGCAACACCGTCGGCAAAGATGCCAACCTGATCCAAAGTGACACGTTTACCTGCATCCAAAGCCGCTTTTAGACAGGCTGAATCTTCAGATTCTACGCCGATCACCTTAGTTTCTGGGCGAAGGTATTTTACGTACGCAGCAATACCAGCAACGAGGCCGCCACCACCGACAGGGACAAAGATCGCTTCGATCGGACCGGATTCCTGACGTAGGATCTCCATCGCAACCGTACCTTGGCCAGCAATAACATCGGGATCATCAAACGGGTGCACGTAAGTCATCCCTTTTTCAGCAACTAGCTTTTGGGCATGAGCCGCAGCATCGTCGTAAGCGTCGCCGTGAAGTACTACTTTGCCGCCAAGACGACGGACGTTATTCACTTTTACGTCCGGCGTAGTTTTTGGCATAACGATGGTCGCTTTAACACCTAAGTGTTTCGCGGACATTGCTAGGCCTTGAGCATGGTTACCAGCGGAAGCTGCTACAACGCCACAAGCGCGTTCTTCATCGGTTAGCTGCGATAGTTTGTTATAAGCGCCGCGCAGCTTGAAGGAGAACACTGGCTGTTCATCTTCACGCTTCAGCATAATTCGGTTATTCAGACGCTCAGAAAGACCTTTTGCTTCATCCAGTGGAGTTTCGATTGCCACGTCGTAAACGCGGGCCTCGAGGATTTTTTTGATATATCTATCTGGCATGATATTTCGCCTAATGTTTCGTCTGAATAAAAGTAAGCGGGAAATGGTAAAGGGAAACGCCCTGTTACGTCTACAATAGGTCACTAAAGCTGCGTATAATTTAGCGTAATTCATACATATTTTAGTGAAAACCCCGGTTGTTTTCCGTCATGCATAAAACAGGTGCCTAACATGACCCAGGACGAGATGAAAAAAGCAGTTGCTGAAGCTGCTGTGGAGTACATCAAACCTAAACTAAATGAAGACAGTATTGTGGGTGTGGGCACAGGTTCTACTGCCAACTTCTTCATCGATGCCCTAGCTGAAATTAAGCACTTGTTCGAAGGTGCGGTAGCGAGCTCCGAAGCTACGGCTGAGCGCTTAAAAGGTCACGGTATCGAAGTTTATGACATGAACTCTGTTGCCGAGATGGAAGTGTATGTTGATGGTGCTGATGAATTTGATTCTGGGCTGAATCTTGTTAAAGGTGGCGGCGGTGCACTGACGCGCGAAAAGATTGTTGCTGCGGTAGCCAAAGAGTTTGTCTGTATCGTAGATAGCACGAAGAAAGTTGATATCCTTGGCGAATTCCCGCTGCCTGTAGAAGTCATCCCAATGGCGCGCTCTCAAGTAGCGCGTGAGTTGGTAAAACTGGACGGCATGCCAGAGTGGCGCGAAGGTTTCACGACCGACAACGGTAACCTGATCCTCGATGTTCACGATATGGAGATCATGAACCCTAAGCAGCTAGAAACTCAGCTAAACAACATTGTAGGTGTAGTAACTAACGGCTTGTTCGCTAATCGTGGTGCTGATGTTGTATTGATGGGCACACCTGAAGGTGTAGAGACTATCACGCTTTAAGGCCGTTACTAGTGTCTAGTTGTTAGACGCTGTGCTTGCTAGATGAGATAAAAAAACCTGCTTCGGCAGGTTTTTTGTTTAAGCGTCTTTTCGCGTGGCATGTTGTATATGCTGAAATCTAAAGGATAGGCTTTGGCCAAAACGCACCCCTTCAAACTCTCTAGCGCAGACATTAGAAAAGCCAGAAACCTCGCCTTTCAGGGTGCCGTCTTCAGCTAATTGAATCTCACGGAGATGAACCTCCTGTCCTTTATATAACAATGCGACTTCTATTGCTGTACGTGCAATACGTGCTTCGGAGCTTTCTGTTTGTGTAATAGGGGTATATTGCGGAGTGGGGCCAACTAGTTCAAAGCCCAGTGCATCGGCGTCTGTCTTGTTCATCTCTTTCATATCTTTTGGGTTTTGATTCTACGTTTAAGCCTAACATTAGCTAATCAATCATGGAATTAAGCAGTCAAAGCTTGGTCATAGGGCAAGAACTTTTCCAAAGCAAGGTTGATAGATGAAGCTGTTACTCCTCTCCGATATACATCTAGAAGTGATTGCTGATGCTGACGGATTACAGATCCCAGAAACTTCAGCCGATATTATTCTGTTCTTAGGGGATATCGCATCGGGTGAGCAAGGCTTGATTTGGGCAATTGAGCAGTGTGAGCGCTTAGGTATAAAAGGATTGTATATTCCCGGCAATCATGAATATTACGGGTGTGATATCAAATCGTTAGATAATAGCCTAAGAGCCGTTGCTAAAGGCTCCGCAGTGACTTTTTTAAATTGTGATGAATATATTCACAATGATTTTCGTTTTCTGGGTTGTACTTTATGGAGTGACTTTGAAGCCTATGGCGCTCAGCAGAGTAATTTAGCTATCGTGAAATCTCGCATTAAGGACTATCGCAAAATTGAATATTTATCTGCGGATAACGGAGCTAAAAGGCGTTTCTTTTTGCCAGAAGATGCACTAGCCATGCACCAAGAGCATCGAGGATGGTTAGAGGAAAAGTTAGCAGAGCCTTTTAATGGAAAAACCATATTGCTCAGTCATCATGGAATATCTAAACAGTGCCAGCATCCACAATTCCCAATCGATGAGCTTGCAGGGAGCTATTGGAGCGATTTGGAGTATCTATTTAAAGATCATATTGAGTTAGCTTGTTTTGGTCACACGCATGCTAATCTCGACCTTAGGTCAGGAGCCGGATTTCGGCTGGTGAGCAACCAAATGGGCTACCGCAGACGCTTATCTGATCTGCCTGAATGCCCCGATTTTTCTTTCCAAAAAATTATTGAGATTTAATTTAAGCGAAGAATACTTGGCCGATTCGAGAGTGGTTATTTGTGCTTATAGAGTTTTAGAGGCTTATCTTTCTGCTCCCCTTAGTTCTCTACCACCCAGAGTTTCCCACCGTTCCAACATCTAAATATCGCTAAGTGATTTACGATATCGGAAGAAACTAAAGAGTTACTCCGCCAAAGCTCGGCACTTATACAAAACCGCACCTTGTCCCCAGTAAACACCATCCTCGTCGATCACATTCCAAACAATCGCGTCTTCAACCATAAAACGGTTACCTTTGGCTGAGATACGCACGCCTTGGTAATCATCAATAAAGCCATTGTCGGTGACGGCTTTAAGCAAGCGGTTTCGCTCTTCTTGGGTTTGCGATTCAGCGGTATAGCGTGATGGTAGTTTGACTAGCTCTTCCCACTGAATTTCAAACTGCTCCATCCCTTTTGCGTTGGAATAGTTCAGTAGGGGGTCTTCATTTGCGTTGTGAGAAAGAACTGGGTGAGCTGCGTTATATAGAGCTTCAGGGCGTTGATTACTGCTGGTGTCAGACGGAATCAGTGACTTGCCAGTTAGGCGTTCGAAGCTACTTAAAAGTCGTTCTGCTTGTTCTGCGGCGAAGTTGTTCTTGGAGCTAGGTTTGTTCATGGTGTCGAATTCATCTGTGTTGTGTAGATCTTATTGAAGACTAATCTTGGGGATTTTTTGCCTTACTCGCAAGTATCCGTTGTGATGGCTATTTCTAGTGCTTCAAAAAGTCGATAATTGGGCAGTCCGAGACAGTCCCTTCACCGCAGCAACTATTGGAGAGTTGTTCCAATGAGTGCTCGATCTTTTGTAGTTCGCTAATCTTGGTTTTGACTAAAGCGATCTTATGTTCGACCTGTTGTTTTACCAGTGCTGAGCTGGTGGTTGGGTCGGTCTGTAATGACAGGAGCTCGCTTATTTCTTGCAGTGAAAAGCCAAGGTCTTTGCAGCGATGGATAAAGTGCAGACGTTGCAGGATCGTTTCGGGATAGACCCGGTAACCGGAAGGAAGACGGTCGGGTTCAGAGATAAGGCCGCGCTGTTCGTAATAACGAACGGTTTCTACGCTGATGCCGGATTGTTTTGCGACTTGTCCAATTTTGAGCTGTTTCATAGTTCCTGTTTAACACAGCAACCGAAACAGCTCAAACAGGCTGAGGCGATTACAGAGTAACGCGGCTCAGTGCGATGCTAGCAGGCATAGTGATCCACGCCAGAGCGATCAAGTTAATGATGATCCAGGAGAAACCTGAAGAATCGCGGAAGTTTTCGTCATGATCTGCCATCGAAGTCACCCTAATGTCAGGCATGCGGATTTTGATCGATCATTGAAGTCACAGCATTTGACTTCACCTGCTAATGAGCTCTTAAGAGCTTCTGGTTCCAGGTTTAGTGCAATCGATTTAAATCTCGCAAAAGTTTATGTGCATAGAACTGTCTTGTCGGAAGCGCTAAGGCTTCAAAAACGTGGGTGATTTTATCAAGAGTGGGACGTTTTTAATAGCCAGAATAAATCGTCCTTAGGGACTGTAATAGCGTCAAGGTATCATTACAAACTGTAGGGACTTTTCGGTCGGTTTCAAATTTTCACTCAACTTAGCCTGTTTTTTTCGTTTCTATCGTAAAGATTCGCTTTCTATTCATGAAACTGGATTATGATAGAGAGGTTATTAGCTCGTCTGGCGAAAAGGGACTATGTTGCGTTTTCTTCTGGTTGTTATCGTTTTAGTTGCTCTGTTACTGCATAACCTGCCTTTATTGGTGCGAGATCAGGTGGTGCTGTGGTTACTGAACAATGGTGCGGATAAAGCTCAGTTGTCAGCTTTAGAAGTAGAGTGGTTTGAAGGCCGTATCAATATTAAAGGTCTTAAAGCGGAAGCTGCGGATAAACCGCCTTTGCAGGTAGATAACCTCTCGGTTGATCTGGATTATGAGCAGCTACAGCAAGAACGTATCTTAATCACCGATTTGAGCCTTTCTGGCATTAATTTAGGCGTTCGTCAGAAAGAGCAGGCGCTTTGGTTAGGTCCAATCGATCTGAATCAATTTAAATCCGAAGACGCCGCGGTTGAAGAAAAGTCAGAAGAGGCCCCTTCAAATTGGAGTTTTGGTTTAGCGCAGCTAAATCTTCAAGCGATCAACTGGCAGGCTGAGTTAGATGGCCAGACACATAAGCTGCAATTGAAAACTGGGCGCATCGCTGATTTTTACTTGTGGGATCAGGATCAGCCGGTTGCTTTGGATCTTGATGGCTCTTTAAACGGTGCGCCAATCGTATTGCAGTCCCAGTCCAAACCTCTTCCTGAAGAGAAGAGTTCTGAGATCAAAGTTAAGTTAAATAACTTTCCCATCCATAGTGTCACTGCTGTATTTATGCCTGAACTTCGTGGTCATCTGGATATGGATCTCGATCTAAATGTACGCACTAACCTTAGCAATCAGCTTTTACAGGTAAAACAAAAAGGTAGCGTTAAGTTACGTGGATTAAAGTTTCGCCAAGAGGATATGGTGCTTAAGCAAAACTCATTAGTCTGGAAAGGTGATGTTGATATCGGTGTTTTGGCAGGTGAACTAAAAGGGCTAAAAACTGCAGGCCAAATCAAAGTAGCGGGTTTGCAGCTTGATCAGGGCACACAAGCGGTCAATGTAAATGCGGCTGACTTCGTATCTGTCATCGAGATGGAAGGATTGCAAAAACTGACCCTTAAGGATTTGATTTTAAAAGCGGAAGGTATTGCGCTTAAGCAAGCAGGGCTGAATATTAATATCAACGGCGTGTTGGCACATGGTGCTGTGCAGACTGCTGATATGAAAAAATGGCAAGTTAATATTCCTACAGCCGCTCTGCAAAACGTTATCTTATCTAAGGGATCGCAAGAGCTGATGAGCCTTGCTACCTTGCGCTTAACTCAGGCGCAACTACGAGACGTTAACGATATCAGTCTAGATAAGCTGGAAACCGAGAAGCTCAAAGTTCAAGGTAATGGCGGAGTGTTTACCCAGTGGGGAGCAATCACCGCCGATGATATTAAGTTTAAACAGCAAAGCGAACTGAGTATTAACTCCGTGCAGTTGAGTGATAGTAAAACGCGGATGTTGTTGTCATCTAAGCGTCAGCTGACCGATCTGGATTGGTTATTAGCTCAGCTATCTAGCAGTGAGAAAAAGGCTGCCCCATCAGCGAAAGAAGCCGAGAAACAAGCAAGCAAGCCAATCAGAGTTAAGCTGAACAAACTGCGTGTTAGTGGCAGCAATCCTATCCAGATTGTTGATGGCGGCGTTAAACCTGCTTTTAAAACGAATCTTACTATTCAGAGCCTCGCTTTAAGTAATCTAGATACCGGTTCCAAAGGTAAAACCACGTTTGATCTGAAGGCTAAAAACAAGCTATCTACCATTAATGCTAAGGGTGCTATTGAGTTATTCAGCGGTAATTTTGGCGGTCATTGGGATGCCAAAATTAAAGGCTTAGAACTTCCGCAAGTAAGTCCTTACTCGCTTGAATATACTGGTTATTACTTACAAAGTGGTCAGCTTAGCTTAACCACAAAAGGCACCATTAAAGGTCGTAAGCTCAATGGTGACACCGATATACGTTTGAACAAGCTCGATGTTGAAGCGCGAAACAGTGAGCGTAGTGGCGAGTTTGATCAGAAGGTATCTATGCCTCTAGGAACAGCATTGATGATCCTACAGGATAACGATGACAATATTGATTTAGAGATCCCAATTGATGGGTCTTTGGATGATCCTCAATTTGGCTATCAGACCGTGATTAATAAGTTGGCAGGTAAAGGCTTAAAGAGTGCTGCAATGGGTTATCTAACTAAAGCACTACAGCCTTTCGGAACCCTAATTTCGATCGGTAAGATGGTGATGGATGCGCAAGAGAAAGGCTCGTTCATTACCCTGCAACCGGTCTACTTTGACGTGGCGGGTGCCACCCTTAACTCTGAATCATCAGCTTATCTGTCGAAACTGACCCAGATGATGCAAGAACGTAAGGGCATGCGGATGAATATCTGTGGCCTTGCTGTTGCTGAAGATCAGCCAGTTATATGGCAACAGATCTTGGCTGAAAATGCTAAGCGCAAGAAGCCTCTACCAGAGGAAGAAATTCAGGCAGAAGTGACACCAAAGCTGCAGCAGTTAGCCCAGGATCGTAGCGATGTTGTGAAAGCTGCGCTCTCGAAAGATGGTATCGATATTGAGCGCCTGTTTAGCTGCTATCCAAAAGTGGATCTGAAACAAAAACTTAAACCGCAGGTAAGTTTAGGACTATAAAAAGCCAAAGGGCTCTTTAGCTTTTGCACAAGCCGCCGACAGCTTAGGGTGAACAGGATCTGTTTTTTCGCGGGATTATCTCTCGAAAAGGCAAACCCCAAGCAATTGGGCGACGCAAAGTCACGGGTCCCTATGGGATGGCCGGACCGCCGACGATAAAAACTCTCGCTTCTGCTGAGGTTGTCGTTATGTTGTTTGCAAAACCACTATTCGGCTGTGCCGCAGGGATTGCTCTGGCGCTTGTATCTTATTCAGTGAGTGCAAAGGAACCCGCGCCACCACGACTTCCACTCTCTTTTCCGTCTTCAATTTTTACCCAATTAGCGGCCTTAGATGACTGGCATTTTGGGCTAAAACCGCCTGTCTTTTGCTTAAGTGGCCATTACTTTAGGGCTGATAGCTCTGTGGCTGTTGCAGAACAAAAAAGGTCAGTCGCGAAGCCTAATCGCAAGAGTCGTTTGTATCTGGCCTTCTTGATGTTGGCTCGAAACAAGAAATAGCGGTTTTAAAACTGCATATAGACTGATCGAATTGTGTGGTATTTGCGTGCAATTCCGCCTTTGTCGCAACGAAATGTCGTAGCTGAACTAAACTCATGCAAGGATCTTTTGATTGCGAGGCTCTGGATGAGGCGGCTTAAACAAGCGATATCAGGACGTCTGGGTAAACAGTTTGCGATACAGGTCATTTTATTTAGCTCCTGTTTTACATTGATCACAACAAGTGCGCAGTTAGCATTCGATTATCACGCAGATATCAGCCGAATCGAACAGCAGTTTGTCGATATTGAAAGGTCGCATGTACCGCCTTTATCCCTTGGACTGTGGTCAATGGATAGCGCCCAGATCGGTGTTCATCTTGAAGGTTTACAGCAACTCCCCGATATAGAGCATGTAGTCATTAGTGATGAGCAGGGCGGTGTCTGGGAGTTTGGAGATAAGATCTCTGATAGTTCTCGTGAGCACGTTTACCCTTTAGAGTTTTTGCGGGTTAACCAAGCTGATCCCATTTATCTCGGCTCGTTGGTCGTGACGGCTAGTATCGATAATGTCTATGAAAGACTGATCAACCGAGCCAGCGTTATTCTTATCAGTAATGGTATAAAAACAGCGATAGTTGCAGGCTTTATTATCTTTTTGATGTGGCTTCGAGTGACTCGTCACCTTGGAAAAGTTACTGAGTATGTAACGCATTTGGAATTTAAAGGGGAAAACAAACCACTAATACTATCTAAAAGGTCTGATCCAAACTCGCCAGATGAATTTGATATTGTTTCAGACGCAATTAACCGGATGCAACAAAGTCTGACTGAGCAGTTTCATGAGATTAACAAGGCCGAAGTGGAACTGAAATATTTGCTTCGTGAACGTAATCAATTGCTACAGAGTGAGCGGGAATATAAAGGGCAACTGGAGGAAAAAGTTACGGAAAGGACGAGGGAATTAACAATTAGTGAAGAAGCACTGAAGAAAAGCCATAACTACCTCCGTAATATTTTAGAAACGAGTCCTATTGCCGTAAGTGTTTATAACCCCAAAGAAAAACGTCTTACATACTCCAACCAAACATGTGCGAATATGTTCGGCTATAGCATTGAATCGTGGTTAGAACACAACCCCAATGATAGTTGGCTGCACTCTGAGGATAGAGAATATTTTGCTCGGGAATACCGCAAACATGGTCGAGTTGGCACGACTGAGGTTGAGTTGGTTCGTAAGGATGATTCGGTGTTTTGGGCCTTACTTACTTGGGACCGTATTTTCTTTCAGGATGAAAGGCAGATTTTATTCTGGGTAGTGGATATTAGTGGGCAGAAGAAAACTCAGGATTTACTAGAAAGGGCGAAAGCTGAAGCCGAAGCCGCAACACAATCTAAGTCTGAATTCTTAGCGAATATGAGCCATGAAATTCGTACCCCAATGAATGCCGTCGTGGGATTTAGTCACCTTGCTCTGCAGACTGAATTAACCGAGCAGCAATATGATTATTTAAAGAAAATCCAAATGGCCGGTCATAATTTATTGCGTGTAATTAATGACATTCTCGACCTGTCTAAGATCGAAGCCGGCAGAATGAGTGTTGAGCAGATAGATTTCTCTTTAGATGATGTCCTCGAGCAGTTGTGTGATTTATTGCGCCTGAAAGCTGAAGAGAAAGGGTTGGAGATTCTACTATTCCATCCTTGGGAACTCCCACGAAATTTAAAAGGTGACCCTTTACGTTTAGGTCAGGTCCTGACCAATTTGGTCGGTAATGCCATTAAATTTACAGAACAGGGAGAGATCTCTATACAAGTAAATGAGGTTTGTCGTACTGACAATAAAGTGGTGCTTCGATTTAGTGTTATAGACAGCGGCATTGGCTTATCTGAGGAAGAACAAACACGAATTTTTAAGGCGTTTGGTCAAGCTGATACCTCAACAACTCGGAGATATGGTGGATCTGGGTTGGGATTGGTTATCTGTCAGCAGTTGATAGAACTGATGGGTGGGGAAATGACCCTTAAAAGTGAGAAGGGTAAGGGCTCTTGTTTCAGTTTTACCAGCGAATTTGAGTTGATAGAGGATGAAGCCAAGGTCGCGCATTCCATCGAAAAGCTACAAGGGGTAAGAGTATTGATCGTGGATGATAGCTCGGCGTCACGTGATGTATTGAATTCACTTATATGTAACTTTGGGATGTATGGTTATGCCCTAAGTTCAGGTGAAGAAGCGCTAGCCGAGTTACAGAGGGTTAGTGAAAGTGATGAGCCTGATTATGATCTGTTGTTAATCGATTGGCATATGCCAGGTTTAGATGGTTTTACATGTGCGCAGAAAATAAAAGAGATGACAGTTAATTCCCCTTTACCTGCTGTAGTGATGGTTACAGCGCATCATCGAGAAGGAATTTTACATCAGGCTAACGCGGAAGATCTTGATGGTTTTCTACTTAAACCTGTTAGCCCGTCGCTTTTATTGAGTGCAATTGATAAAGCGCTTCATCAGGAAGTATCTTCAGAATATCGCCATCATAAGCCGGTTCCAAATCAAGAGGATGCTCTTAAAGGGCTTGTGGATTCACGAATTTTACTGGTGGAAGATAACCTAATTAATCAACAAATAGCGACTGAAATGCTTGTGGGGTTCGGGTTGGATGTAACCATTGCTGAAAATGGTTTAGATGCATTTAATCAGGCAAAAGATGTGCTATTTGATCTGATTTTAATGGATATTCAGATGCCCGTGATGGATGGTTTGGAAGCGACTGAAAAAATCAGAGAACTGGTGGCCTACCGTGATATTCCTATTATTGCTATGACCGCTAATGCAATGCAGGAGGATATTGAACGTAGCAAAGCTGCAGGGATGGATGCGCATATTACTAAGCCAATACAACCAGAGGTATTACTACAGACGTTAACTCATTGGGTAGCTCCATATTTACATCAACCTCAATTGTCAGCATTAGGCCCGGATCCTGTGATTGATGGACTTCATAGTGGGGAAGCACTATCTAGGTTGAATGGTAATATGGAATTGTATGAAAGGTTATTACTGCAATTTGTCGATGAGCATAATGATACTTTCAGTGAAGTAGCAGAGCTTATCTCCCTTAATGATTTGGAGAAAGCTGCAGATAAGGCACATGCATTTGCCGGGTTAGTTGGGAATCTAGGTAGTACTGAATTATTTCGTTTGTCTCAACAGCTTGAGCGCAGTTTAAGAGCATCTGAACTAACGGAAGTAGAAGGGCTGTTAACCCAGTGTAAACAGCGATCTGATCAGTTAATTATCGCGATTTCTGAATTTTTAAGTTCCGGCCGCAAAGAGGCAACTTCTCCACAACCGTCTATAACTAATAAATGTGGTCAGTCATTTATTGAGTTGTTAGATGTTGTAAATGAGTTGTTGCAAGAGGGTGATAGTCGATCACTTAACTATATTGCTGATTTAAGGGCTGCTAATCCCGGAGGCTTAGAAGAAGAGTTGGCAAAAGTTCAAATGGCGATAGAAGAGTTTGAATTTGAACAAGCCTTAACGGAGGTCGAGCGGTTAAGGAAACGTTTTCTTAGCGAAGTATAAGGAGTCTCTTATGGATAACGTAAAGGGGCATGTACTGGTTGTAGATGATGAAGCAGTTAACTGTAATGTACTTGTTTCCCTGCTGGATGATTATAAAGTTATCGTTGCTAAGAGTGGTGTTAAAGCGATCTCACGTGCCCGTGAAAACCCTCCAGATATCATTCTCTTAGATGTGGTTATGCCAGAGATGAACGGCTATGAAGTCTGTTCAATCTTGAAAGCCGATGAAACCACATGTCACATCCCGATTATTTTTATCACTGTGAAATCAACTATTGAAGAGGAAACTCAAGGTCTTCAATTAGGTGCAGTGGATTATATATCTAAGCCCTTCAGCCCCGCGATCGTTCAGGCGAGAGTGCATAATCATATTCAACTTAAAAAACAGAGGGATATGTTGGAAGCTCTGAATGTCACAGATAGCTTGACTGGGATAGCTAATAGACGTCATTTTGATCTAGCTCTGAATCAGTATTGGCAAGCTGCTTGTCGCACGTCGAGTCCCGTAGCGTTATTAATGATCGATATTGATCATTTTAAACAATATAACGATCACTATGGGCATCAGTTGGGTGATGAGTGTTTGGCTCTGGTTGCACAAACTCTTGATAGGCAGTGTGATCGGGACTTGGATCAAGCTTGTCGATATGGTGGGGAGGAGTTCGCTGTTATTTTACCGTACACCGATAAATCAGGTGCGGTGAAAGTGGCAGAACGAATTTTAAGGGCTATCCGAGCATTAAAGATTCCGCATAAGGGGTCCGATACTGCTCAGATGGTGACGGTTAGTATTGGGCTATCAGTCAAGGAAGCGGTTCCATCATTAGAGTTGGAGAGCTTGATAGCAAGGGCTGATCAAGCTCTGTATGCTGCTAAAAACGGGGGTAGAAACTGCTGCCACCACTTGGATGCACCTGAGTTAACAGTACATCATCGCGAAGCTAGTGTTTGATAGCTTTGGCTTAAGCTCTGTTGACGATGGCTAAAGTGCCCAATCAGAATAAATAGACCGCTGCTGAGTATCGGCAATAGACACCAGAGTATCGGATGCAAAACCGGTGACAGATTCAACAATTGCTGGTGGATAGGCCACAAGCTTACCTCGGAAATAATGACCGCAAGTACACCACTGATCCCGCCAATCAATCCCATCTCTAAACGATCAAGTTGCTTACACTGCTTTTGGCTCGCGCCTAAGGTAAGCAGAAGCGCGTTCTCATGACGACGTTGTTCAAGCTCTTGGGTCAGCGTTACATAGAGTAAAACTAAACCTGATGCTGTCGTCAGCAACATCAGTAAGCTTGAGAGTAGGGACAACTTACTGAGTAATGTTTGTAGCTGCGACAGAATTTGCCGAACATCGATCAGTGTTAGAGTCGGGAACTGTTGTAGCAGAGAGCGGCTAACCTCTGCGCTTTTATCACCTAGATAAAAACTGGTTAGGTAGCTAGGCGAGTAAGGCTCCAAAATGTCGGGGCTGAAGATATAGTAAAAGTTAGGTTGGAAAGAGTCCCATCTGACAGAACGAATACTGGTGATCTCGGCGCTGGCTTCGCGGCCCGCGATATCAAAAGTGACGCTATCGCCGAGTGTTAAGCCCAGTTCAGATGCGAGCTTTTGTTCGATAGATACACTTTGAGAACTGTTCCACTGTCCAGATATAAGCTCATTATGCGCTGGGAACTGCTCCGTCGCTGTTAGGTTCAACTCACGTTTTAGCGAAGGCTGCTCTAACTGTTCAGGCGTCAGTGCCTCCGCTAATGGTTGGCCATTGACCTTGCTTAAGCGACCACGATAGATCGGCCAGAGCTGATTATCGATCTGCTGTGCTGTTAACAAGGTTTCAACTTCCGGTTTCTCCCAATCTTGAATGTTGATGAGGAAGTGGTCAGGCGTGTTTTCGGGTAACTGTTCTTGCCAGCGGCTAAACAGATCATTTAGTGCAACTAAGTTAATACTCAACAATGCAAATAGCAGGCAGATCACCGGAATTTGGATTCGATACCAGCGCTGTTGTTGCTGCATGCGGCTGACCAACATCTGTCCTAGCGGATGATGCTTAGATAATCTCTTTGAGCTCCATTGCGCGATAAAAGCGCCGAGCCAGCCCAGAAGACTACCTAAGATAAGCAAACTCAGAGTAAGACTGAGGGTAAGCCACAGGCTATTTAAGTAACTGCTGGTGAATAGCAACAAGACGATGAACGCGCAAAGATAAGGTAGCTTGCCACCCCACTTTAGAGGCGAAGGCTGGTTTTGGAATAGCTGTGTAGGTGTACTTTCCTGTAGCAACAGAAGGTTAGGCAACCCAAGGGTGACAATAATGGCAATGCCTAACGCGGGTCCTGTGAGGTAGGTTGTGAAAGCGGCCGTAGGTATTGGCTGAGGCAACAGTTCGTTTAGAAGTTGTAGGCCAGAGGCTTCCAATATAACTGCCAGAACAATACCTACAAGGCTGCATAGAAGCCATGCGTATCCTAGTTGGGCAAGATACATCAATAACAGCTGGCGATTACTGACCCCTAAGCTTTTTAGCAAGGCAGCACGTTTACTTTGGCTCTGCGTAAAACGGCGCAAACTGAGGAAAATCGTCATGGCAGCAATTAGCAACGCAAATAGCGCACCTAAACGCAGGTAAGACGAGGCTTTCATTAACGCGCTGTTTTGCTGGCCCTCTTCGCTTTTTAGTGAAGTGATCTGCTCGCCGGTTTGTTTGTTTTCTTGTAGATAGGTTTCTAGTTGCGCGATTTGCTGGGCATCGCCACTAAACAGCTGACGATAATGCACGCGTGAACCGGGGCCTAAGAGCTCGGTACTTTGTAGGTCAGACTGGTTGATAATGATTTGCGGATTAAAGCTGATAAAACCACGGCCACGATCGGGTGACGCAATTACAATGTGAGTTAAAATAAATTCTGTTGAGCCTAAGGTCAGCTTATCGCCGGGTTCGAGTTTTAAGCGTTCAAATACGCCTTGCTCGGCCCAGGCTTCTCCCAGCTTGGGTAATTCTGTTTGTGTTGGCTGATCTAATGTTATTTGTCCGCGAGGGTAGGGAGCACTCAACGCTCTTACACTGACAAGAACAAAGTTATCACCTTGGTTCGCCATACTGGCGATCTGTGTGACCGAAGTGTGCTCCAGAGCCATCTCTTCAGCCATCGAAAGTGTTTTATCAGACAATGGACGGCTGTTACTCAATACTAAGTCAGCGCCCAAAAGTGCACTGCCTTGTCGTTGCAGGGTTTGTTCAATTCGCTCACCTAACACTGCCATCAGGCTAGCAATGGTAATCGCCAGTAAAAGAGCCAGTAGTAGTGATCGCCACTCACTTAGCTTGACATTACTCAAGCTATGTTGCCCGGCTATTTTCAAAAGAGTGGTAAGGTTCATGCGGATAACTCTTGCAGTTCGTCATTATGCAAGCGCAATGCTCGACTGCAGCGTTCTGCTAACAATGAGTCATGGGTAATCAGAATCAGCGTCGTGCCTTGAGCTTTGTTTAGATCAAAAAGCTGCTGGATGATCTGTTCACCGGTGTGTTCATCTAAATTGCCGGTAGGCTCATCAGCAAACAGTAGGGTGGGATTTGTGGCAAAACTGCGGGCGATCGCAACCCTTTGTTGTTCACCACCGGAAAGCTCAGCGGGTTTGTGATTAAGTCGTTCACTCAGGCCTACTTTGCTCAGCCAAATCTCTGCTTCTTCTGCGGCTTCTTTATGATTGCGAATCTGCAGAGGCAGCATGACATTTTGCTGGGCTGTAAGGTCTGGTAGCAGGTGAAACGATTGAAATACGAAGCTGATATGTTGGTTACGAAAATCTGCCCGTTGTTGGTCGTTCAGAGTATTGAGATCGGTATTATTAAGTAACACATGACCAGAACTGGGATGGTCTAATCCGGCTAGCAGCGATAGTAGGGTCGATTTACCTGTGCCTGAAGGACCGACGATAGCTACGCTTTCTCCCCGCTTGATCTCTAGATTAATATCACTGAATAGATCAACGGCCCCTGCTTGAGTCTGAAACTGTTTTGCGAGATGCTGAGCACTAACGACTGTGTCTGTATCAATTGCCATAGGTTCTTCCGTGCGTAAAACGATTGCCTTTCTATTATTCGTATTTCTGACCGTTCCGGTTCAAGCGCGTTCCCTAATTGTTTTAGGAGATAGCCTATCTGCTGCCTATCAGATGGACCTAGAACAAGGTTGGGTATATTTGTTACAGCAGCGTTTAGATCAACAAGGCTATGCGCTTGAAGTGATTAATGCCAGTGTTAGTGGAGATACAACGCAAAATGGCATCGCACGATTGAACTTGCTGCTAAAACAAACTGAACCAGAGATTGTGGTTATCGAATTAGGCGGGAATGATGGCTTACGCGGCACGCCGCCGGTTGCGATCCAAAGAAATTTAGGGCGTTTGATCGATATGGCTCAAAATAATGGAGCGAAGGTTTTGTTGCTAGGTATGCAGCTCCCTCCAAACTACGGTAAGGCCTACACCCAGCGCTTTAGCGAAATTTTTTCGACTGTAGCTGATAACAAAGAAGTGGCTTTAGTGCCTTTCTTTATGGAACAAGTTGCCCTGTTTCCTGAGCGTATGCAGGATGATGGGATTCATCCTAGTGCGGCTGGTCAGCCTTATCTGCTAGATACTATGTGGCCTTATTTAGAGCCTTTATTGTAGTAATCCGAGCTTAGCTGTCTTCCGTAGCGCTCGTTTAAGACTATCACGCACAAAAAAGGCCGATACGTTTCCGCATCAGCCTTTTTAAAAGTTACGATAACTTATGCAAAGTTAGCGTTTACGAATTCCCAGTTAACTAGCGCCCAGAAACCTTTTAGGTAATCAGGACGAACGTTACGGTAATCGATGTAGTAAGCGTGTTCCCATAGGTCAACAGTTAGCAGTGGAGTCTGACCTTCAGTTAGAGGGCAACCAGCGTTGCTAGTGTTAACGATATCGATAGAACCGTCAGCGTTTTTAACCAACCAAGTCCAGCTAGAACCGAAGTTGTTAACTGCTTTGTCGTTTAGAGCTTCTTGGAATGCTGCGAAAGAACCCCATTTAGCGTTGATTGCATCAGCAATCGCGCCAGTTGGCTCACCACCACCGTTTGGAGATAGGCAGTTCCAGTAGAACGTGTGGTTCCAGATCTGAGCAGCGTTGTTGAATACGCCGCCAGCAGGAGCAGAAGTGATGATCTCTTCTAGAGTTTTACCTTCGTACTCGGTACCAGGAACTAGACCATTTAGCTTAACAACGTAAGTGTTGTGGTGTTTGCCGTGGTGGAAGTCTAGCGTTTCAGCAGAGATGTGTGGTTCCAGAGCGTCCTTTGCATAAGGTAGCGGCGGAAGTTCAAAGCTCATAAGTGTCACCTTATTCGTGTGTCGTAAAGACTTATTATCAGAGATTACCTGCGTATCCGTATGCTCACACGATTGGCAGGTAATTATTAATTATCCAAAGCACGGAAATAATAGCACCCAAGAGTGATTATTTCATGGTACAAAAAGTGTGCTTATTTGATGTTCTTTTGTTACGAACTATCTACCTATATTGGTTCATAATTCATTTTTTAAAGGGCTGCGACTAAAGTTTGCTGAAACTGTCATGTTTTAACCCTAGAATGACAGGCCTGTATTTTTATAACTATAAAAAAGTGACTGTTAGAAGATGTATAAAGTTTTAATTTGGATCTCTGTGGTATCTCTGGCAATTCTGGTCGTTAAAACTCAGTTTTTAGCGTCTGATACGTTTGTGCCGTTCAAAGAGGACTGCATGAAGTTGGCGGGTGCTACAGAGGAGCGTTGTGACTGTTTCTCTAAATATGTACACAAGCACTTTAGCGATAATGAAGTAAAACTGATCCGTGCTAATCAACTGAGCAACCCGGACTTTAAATTTAAAGTGGAAGAAGTTCTGGCACGTGCTAATCAGTCTTGTGCGGCTGAAAAATAACACCTATCTACTCAACTAGCTGGGATAGTTAAACTCTATCCCAGCTACTTTTGACCTCTATCCGTTTTGAGAGCCGCTTGCTAGATGGTTTCTTAACACTTCTAACGGGAATTGTGGATCACCGCAGGCAAAGAAATACGGGTTCTCTAAAGATTCGCGTAAGTTATAGGTGAGGCCTTCGAGTGTTTCGGCGTTGACTAAACGCCCACCGGCTGCTTCCAAAATAGCTTGGGCTGCTGCCGTATCCCATTCGCTGGTGGGATAAAGACGTGGGTAAAAATCGGCTATACCTTCAGCGATTAGACACATCTTTAAAGAGCTTCCCATTCCTCGATGGCTAATCTGTGAAAACTGTTTGGCTATCGGTAGCATCAGGTTTTCGTTGGCTTCTTGGCCATGCCTACGGCTGGATGCGACGATTAGGTCTTTGCCCAGAGGCCTGCTTCTGATTTGTGCTGGAGCTCGCCCTTCTTCCTGTTTCCAAGCGCCAATCTCGTTGCCTCCCCAATAGGCAACACCGCTAACGGGAACATAGATAATGCCGAAGATAGGACGGTTGTTTTCGATCAGAGCAATATTGATGGTGAATTCATCGTTACGGTTAATAAACTCTTTGGTCCCGTCCAACGGATCGATACACCAAAATTGCTGCCAAACTTTGCGCTTTTGATAGGTTAATTCAGTGTCTTCTTCGCTCAGTTGCGGGATCTCGGGAGTTAGATCGCTGAGACCTGCCCGAATCACCTGATGTGCAGCAAGATCAGCTGCCGTCACTGGTGAGTGGTCTTCTTTAGCCGCAATCGAAAAATCATCGCGCTGATAAACTTTTAAGATCTCAGCGCTGGCTTGCTGACAAATACAGAGTAATGCTGAAGCTAAGTCGTGTTGGTTCATTATCTTACGGCCTTTTTGTTATTGGGTGTTGGCAGTATGAATGATGGTTCTACTTACGATTGAGGAAATCTCTGGCCATATAGAGCGCGGCAATGGCTCTACCTTCGGTAAAGTCCTCGCTAGCTACGAGTTGCTCTATTTCGGCTAGCGGCCAACTGACGACTTCCATCTCCTCTGGCTCATCGCCTTGTAAACGACAAGGATAGAGATCTCTGGCGATGACCGCTGTAATTCTATGCCCCATATAGTTGGGTGCTGATGTCATTACTTTTAGCGTATCTAACTGGTTGCTACCAAATCCTGCTTCCTCTTTAAGCTCTCGGTCTGCAGCGATATGAGCGTCTTCACCTGGATCAATCAGGCCTTTAGGTAGCGTCAGCGTGTAATCCTCAATACCTGCAGCGTACTCTTTGATCAGCAGTACTTCATTGTCTTCGGTCACAGGAATGATCATTACTGCACCGTTACCTCGATTGGCTAAGCGCTCATAAGTGCGTTCGGCACCGTTTGAAAAGCGAAGTTCAACCTGCTCGACTTTAAATAAGCGTGTTTGTGCGGCAGTTGTAACCTTCAAAATCTCGGGTTTAACCGGCATACTGAGGTTTCCTCTTTACTTGGCCTGAAAAATGTTTGATTGGCAGAATATAGATACCGTCTTGCTGGATATGGACGGCACCCTTCTTGATCTACACTTTGATACCTATTTTTGGCTAGAACATCTACCCCTGCGATATGCGCAGATCCACAAAATGGATCAAGATGAAGCTCGCAGTTGGTTGCATGAGCGTATCATAGAGCAGCAAGGAACTCTTAATTGGTATTGTTTGGATTATTGGACGCGTGAACTGAATGTGCCCATTACTGAACTGAAGTCTGAGATTGCCGACAAAATCGCTTTTCGACCTCATGTGCAGGACTTCCTAGCTACCTTAAAAGCGCAGGGGATTCGCACGGTTATTGTGACGAATGCTCATTGGGGAAGCCTGTCTCTTAAAATCGAAAAAACCGCTATCAACGATCTTGTGGATGATGTTATCTGCTCCCATGACTTTGGGTTGCCCAAAGAAGATCTCACTTTCTGGGACCGACTGCAGCAAGTAGAACCTTTTGATAAGTCCCGTACCTTGCTGGTGGATGATAGCTTTGCTGTACTTAACAGTGCTCGGGAATATGGTATTAAGTATTTATTGTCGATCTACCAACCTGACAGTCAGCAGCCTAAAAGAGAAATAGATGACTATAGTGCTATAGAGCACTTTGATGAGATTACCCCCAAGAAATGACAGATACAGAAGTAAAAGTTCGACTTGATAAATGGCTTTGGGCCGCTCGATTTTATAAAACCCGCGCTGTTGCAAAACAGATGATCGATGGTGGTAAGGTGCACTATAACGGTCAGCGTACTAAATGTAGCCGACACGTTGAGATCGGCGCTGTCTTAGAAATTCGTCAGGGTTTCGATGAGAAAGAGATCGTAGTGGTTGAACTCTCAGATAAACGTCGTGGTGCACCCGAAGCGCAAAAACTCTATAAAGAGACCGAGGCCAGCATTAAGAAGCGTGAAGAGCACGCTGCTCAGCGCAAGGCGATGGGTAGTAGTTTGAATCCGCGCAATCGACCGAATAAGAAAGAGCGCCGTCAGATCCGGTCATTTAAAGATGGTGAACGTGGTATCTTTGATAAAGGTTAACGACTAACCGCATTGCTCATTTGTTTTTTGAACAATGCGGTTTGATAAGCCTTTTTAAGGCTTGAGAATCGGAAGTTTATTTAGCAAAGGGATCTTTGCGAATAACCGTATTAATGGCAGCAGAAGTTTATGAACCTTGCTGGTAGCTATATGCATAATTGGTGTGCAGAAAGCCCAGCTCAGGGTAATCATTGCTGAGAATGCCCCACCGACTAAATTGTCACTTGCCCAATGGGCTCCACCCACAACGCGTGGAAGCATAAATAGCACTGCTAAAAACAAAGCTGATAGAGATAGCCAGCTACGCGCATTTAGCATCATAAAGCCTGCCCAGGTTAGAACGACTGTTGCGTGGTCCCCAGGGAAGGTAGATGTTGCACTGTCTTTGGCTGGAATGTCGGGAACAATCTGACTAAACCGATATGCTGGCTCCAGTAATAAGGTTGGGCTCTTACCACTGAGCTCCGCAGCTTTGGTAAAGTTAGCCACTCCTTCTCTGACAAAGAACATCAAAACGAGTAGTAGGATAAATCCGATGATGGCTTGCTGCAGGCGGTCACGTTTTATACCGAAACCCGGGAAGGTCAGACTTACCAGCATGATGATCAGAGGGATCAGATCCATAATGCGGACATTCGCCCAGGCCCAAAAACGAGTCCAGCCATCATCTTCAGACAGCGTGCCATTCAGGATAAAGAATAGGTTCTGGTCGATGCTGCGCCAGAAAGCGAAGCCTGTTTCTGTTACGAAAAAGCCAAACCAAGCAAGCGCGAATAAATGCCCTAGGAAAAGGGCTTTTAAATTCCAAGTCTGCCTGAAAACGGTGATATCGTTCATACTGCAAATACTGTCCCGAATTGTTAGACAGATATGATAAAATACCTGTATTGACTTGGGTACCTATCTGGACCCTCTTATTTTCCACTTATAACTCGATAGAATCCTCTCATGAGTAATCCTGATCAGATTCAGCGTATCCTGTTCGATGAATTGGATATTCGCGGCGTTGTTTCCGGCGTACAGCAAACCTGTGCCGATTGTTTTGAAAGCCATGACTATCCCGCTGTGATTCAGCAGGTGTTGGGTGAAATGTTAGCAGCGGTAAGCTTGCTTAGCTCGAACCTAAAATTTAAAGGTCGTCTTATTCTTCAAGCTCAAGGTCGAGGAAATGTTCGTGTGTTAATGGCGGAATGTAACCATGACCGTGATCTACGCGCGATTGCTCGTTACGAAGGTGAACTAAATGAACAAGCTAACTTTGTGGATCTATTACCGCAAGGTCAGGTTGTCCTGACCATTGAGCCGGAGCAAGGACAACCTTATCAAGGTATTGTGCCGCTAGATGGAGAAAATCTAGGTAAATGTTTAGAAAACTACTTCGTGAGTTCTGAGCAGTTGCCAACCCAGATCCAGCTAGCTTCTGATGGTGAAAAAGCAGCAGGAATGATGCTGCAGGTATTGCCAGCGCAAGGTGCCGGTGAAGAGGACTGGGATCGCGTCAGCCACTTAGCGTCCACGCTTAAAAGTGAAGAGTTATTAGAGTTGGATAACGAAACTTTGTTGTACCGACTTTTCCATGAAGAACAATGTCGTCTATACGAACCGGATGAGGTTCGATTTAAATGTACCTGTTCTCGTCAGCGCAGCGAAGCTTCTTTGAAGCTTGTCGAAAAAGCAGAACTTTTAGAAGTGCTAGAAGAGCAGGGCAAAGTGGCTGTTAACTGCCAGTTCTGTAATGCACAGTACGATTTTGACGCTGCAGATATTGAAGTATTGTTTGCTGAAAACGGCGCTTCAGGCGGCACACAAGTACATTAAGCGAACTTATATTAGGTATTCTGGTGGTGAATTTGCTGTAAAATCAATCAAATAAGCCTGTTTTTGCGGCAGGTCAAATGCGAATTGATTTCAACAATGGCACAGCGTGCGATTTTTGTGCATAATACGCCTCCTTATAATTACGATACACCATAGCCTTACGCCTTATTAGGTAACGTTATTGGCGCCTATGCCAAGGGAACCCAGTAATGACCAAAGATTCTGTTAACATTGCACACCACAACTTAAGCCCAGCTAAGCTGGTTGAGAAAGCCATTGCCAACGGTGAAGGAACACTTGCTGACACTGGCGCATTGGTAGTGACAACAGGTAAACGTACCGGTCGTTCTCCGATGGATCGTTTCATCGTTGAAGAGCCAAGTACTGCTGATTCTATCGATTGGGGTAATATCAACCGCCCATTCGATTCAGACAAATTTGATGCGTTATGGACTCGCGTAGAAGAGTTCATCGCAGATAAAGAACACTTCGTGTCAAACGTACACGTTGGTTCTGATCCAAACCATTATCTTGCTGTAAACATGACTACTCAGACTGCATGGCAGAACCTGTTTGGTCAGAACCTTTTCATTCGCCCTGCGGAATACAACCCGAAGTCGAAAGAAGAGTGGCAGATCCTAAACGTTGCTGGTTTCGAATGTGATCCAGAGCGTGACGGCACAAACAGCGATGGTTGCGTAATCATCAACTTCGCTAAGCGTAAAGTTTTGCTAGCAGGCATGCGCTACGCTGGTGAAATGAAGAAAGCGATGTTCTCTGTACAGAACTTCCTGTTACCAGAGAAAGACGTATTGCCAATGCATTGTTCTGCAAACGTTGGTGATGACAACAGCACAACGCTATTCTTCGGTCTATCTGGCACAGGTAAAACAACTCTGTCTGCTGACCCTTCTCGTTACCTAATTGGTGATGATGAGCACGGTTGGGGCAAAGGCGTTGTATTTAACTTGGAAGGTGGTTGCTACGCTAAAACTATCAACTTAAGCCAGAAGAACGAGCCAATTATCTGGGACGCTATCCGTTTTGGTGCAATCGTAGAGAACGTTGCTCTAAACGATGCACGTACAGCTGATTACGATGACACGTCTCTAACTGAGAATGGTCGTTGCGCATACCCGCTACAGCACGTTGAAAAACGTACTGTATCTAACATGGGTGAAGAGCCAGATTCTATCGTATTCCTAACATGTGACCTGACTGGCGTACTGCCACCAGTATCTATCCTGACTAAAGAAGCGGCTGCGTACCACTTCCTGTCTGGTTACACTGCACTTGTAGGTTCTACGGAAATGGGTTCAGGCGGTGGCATCAAGTCTACTTTCTCTACTTGTTTCGGTGCTCCTTTCTTCCCTCGTCCAGCGCACGTTTACGCTGAGCTTCTAATGAAGCGTATCGAAGAGTTCGGTTCTAAGGTTTACCTAGTAAACACTGGTTGGACTGGCGGTTCTTACGGTACTGGCGAGCGTTTCAGCATCCCAACTACCCGTGGCATCATCTCTGCAATCCAGAATGGTTCCCTAAACGGTGCTGAGACTGAGAAGCTAGAAGGTCTAAACCTAGAAGTACCAGTTTCGGTTGAAGGTGTGGACTCTACACTGCTTAACCCACGTAACACTTGGGCTGATAAGTCTGGTTACGATGCAACTGCAAACGACCTGATCGGTCAGTTCGTAGAGAACTTCAAGAAGTTCGATGGCGTATCTGAAGAGATCATTGCAGCGGGCCCTAAGCTATAAGTGGCTAGCTAGCATTTGAAAAAAACCTCGTATTTATACGAGGTTTTTTTTTGCCTTTGTTTTGTTAAAAAGAAGATAGGTATCAACAACATGCTTATTAAATCAGGGAGTGGTTGTGTTTCGTTTGTTACTGTTATTAAGTTGCTGGATGCTTTCAAGCATTGTGCAAGCTCTAGCTAATCACGCGAGCGCCTCGCCTGTTGCTCTCCCTGCATTAAATGCCTTACCTGATCAAACCTCTATATCCGGCCTGTCATCAGGCGGTTTTATGGCTGCTCAATTTCATATCGCTTACTCAGAGAATCTAGTGGGCGCTGGGATTATTGCTGGAGGACCGTGGAATTGTGTCGCTAGTATTCCAGAAAATGAGTTAACTCCTAAACTTGTGAGTGCCACCACAACCTGCATGGATCCATGTAAGTACAGCTTTTTTGGCTGTCCTGATTCTCTGTATCCAAATAGCCGTTATTTATCTGAGTTAGCTAAAACTGAAGCCGAACGGGGTAGTATTGCTGCGTTAGAGAATCTTTCAGATGACAAAGTATATATTTTTTCAGGTCGTGAAGATAAAACGGTCAAGCAGGTTGTAGTCGATCGGACGGCCTCTTTTTATAAACATTTAGAGCTTGATGAGAGTTCGATACGATACGATAACAAGGTTGCTGCTGGACATGGGTTTATTACAGATGAGGCCGAAGACAACGGCTGTAACCAGACCGAAAAACCATGGATTAATAATTGTGGCTTCTCGCAAGCGCGGCGACTGTTAGAGCATATTTATGGCGAACTAGAACTAGATTCTAAGGTGCTTTCGGGAGAGCTGATTAAATTTGATCAAACGCCATTTGATTCAGGCGAGTACAGTAGTTTAGATGACATTGGTTATCTCTATATCCCGGAGGATTGCCGTACTAAATCGTGCCGAGTGCATGTTGCTTTGCATGGCTGCAGGCAAGGGGCTGAATTCTTAAGGGAAAGGTTTGTAACGGGTGTCGGTTATAACGAAACGGCGGATGCTAACCAACTGATTATCCTTTACCCGCAAGTGGCGCCGTCATCAATTATGCCTATGAATCCGCGTGGCTGTTGGGATTTTTGGGGTTATAGCAGTAATAGCTTGCCGCCATACCATTACTACAAAAGAAGTGCGCCACAGATGATAGCTATTGATCAAATGATAAAACGTATTGTCTCTAAACCAGATTAACGCTCAATTGAAAGCTGTTAGTTAAAGTGGAGTTTGATATCGGCATTTTCCAAATAGCAGGCTTCTTGTTCTAGGCCTGCTTCGGTTAGAGGGTGATGAGAAAGCCAGTCTTCTGGGAAGGTCATCGTTAACGATTTGTTGTCTGCGCTAAAATGGATTGCAGGTAGGCGATCGGAAGAGCGGCTACGATGAAGTACCACTGCCAGTCTTAACAGCACGCAGAGTCGTCGATAGGATTCTTGCAGCCGTTTGGGCAGTGTTTTGAATTCGTCTTTAGGGAATTTGCGGCGATGTCCCCGTACGAGTGCTGCTAATTGTTGCTGCTCGCGTGTTGTGAAACCGGGCAGATCTGAATGGTTGAGCAGGTAGGCACTATGCTTGTGGAACTGGCTATGCGCGATCGTCAGGCCTATCTCGTGAGTGCGGGCTGCCCAGCAAAGCATATCGTAGTCTTTCGGCGATAGCTGCCAGCTTTCCTTTAGTTGAGCCCAGGCAAGAAGAGCCGTTTGTTCGACGCGTTCAGCTTGTTCTTGGTCAACATGATAGCGCTGCATAAGAGCGGTGATACTGCGATCACGTACGTCTTCATGCTTTAAGCGACCAGCCATATCATAGAGGACGCCTTCACGTAGTGCGCCTTCGGAAAAGCTTAATTTTTCTATATTTAAGGCTTCGAATATCCCGCATAAAATGGCAACACCGGCAGTGAGAACTGTTTTGCGTTCAGCTTTAATGCCGTTAATATCGATTTCGTCACTGTGTTTAAAGGTCAGCAGGAGATCTCTAAGTTGCTGTAACCCTTCCCAAGTGATGGATTCTTGGCTGTAGCCATAGTCTTGGCAGATATTGCGAACGGCTTTAATTGTACCTGAGGCACCTACCGCACTGTTCCAGCCTAGGTTGCGATATTCTCGAACAATCGATTGTAGTTCTTGGCGAGCGGCTGTGCGGGCGCGTTTAAAGTTAGTGGAAGAGATAACGCCATCTTTAAAATAGCGTTTGGTATAGCTAACGCAGCCCATATGGAGGCTTTCCATAGTGCGGGGTTCAAAACGTTCGCCAATAATAAATTCAGTACTACCGCCACCAATATCGATGACTAAGCGGGGGCCTTGGTCATCAGCAAGGGTATGTGACACCCCTAGGTAGATCAGACGCGCTTCTTCTCGACCTGCAATGATCTCTAGTGAGGTTTCTAGGATAGCCTCGGCTTCTTCAATAAACTTTCGGCTATTCTTCGCTTCACGTAAAGCATTGGTACCAACGACTCTAACTGAATCTCTAGGAAGGTCTTTAACGCGTTGAGCAAAACGGCTGAGGCACTCAAGTCCTCGTTGTTTTGCTTCGTCTGTCAAATAGCGCTTTGTATTGATCCCAGCAGCTAACTGAACTTTATCGGACATCAGGTCAATCGGGCGTATCTCGCCTTGATCAAGTTGCGCGACGACCATATGAAAACTGTTCGAACCTAAATCAATGGCAGCTAGGCGTTGATCATCTTGTTTATCTGAAACAGTTGAAGGTTCTGTCATGCGTTGTTGTCCTATGACCCGATATGTAAGGCTGAGCTAGATTACCAAAAGTCCTACGGTACTGCAGGTGCTTTTCATATTTTGTGTTAGGGCTTTTAATTTATAAGAATAGTCTACTGAAAATATGGCCTTGTAGCCCCGTGAAATGGGATTCTATAGCATTTGGGGTTTAAGCTTATAGCTAAATAATTGACCTCTATGCTAGGAAATACCTATGGGGGGCGTTACACAATTGGTGGTGAGAATGGTATCATCGGCGGTCTTATTGAAAAATAATGGGCGCAGCGGAGAAAAGTTCCCATGAGTGAAAACATTGTAAATGTTACAGATGCTTCCTTTGAGGAAGATGTTCTCAAAGCTGAAAGTGCAGTATTAGTTGATTACTGGGCTGAGTGGTGTGGTCCTTGTAAAATGATCGCCCCTGTTCTGGAAGAGATCGCTAAAGAATACGGTGACCAGTTGAAAATTTGTAAACTGAACATCGATGAAAATAGCGAAACTCCACCAAAATTTGGTATTCGTGGTATCCCTACATTGATGCTGTTCAAAGGCGGTAATGTAGAAGCTACTAAGGTTGGCGCACTATCTAAATCGCAGCTTTCTGCGTTTATTGAAGCTAATCTTTAATAGATTGATACCTAGAAAGTGTAATGAGGCTCAAAACATTACACTTTCTTACCTTTGCACTATAGACAGACCCTTACCTACCTTCTATAGTGTTGCTTGTTTGGTCCTCTCGCTAAAATCTTTTTCCTTCTTTGTATTTTATGCGAGAGCATTTTGACCAACGTTCGACTATCTTCTTAAATTCCATCCACATATTAAAAATTAGCTTCGTGCTTCTTTTCTTCAAACTATGAATCTTACCGAACTAAAAACAAAAAGCGTTCCCGAGTTACTTGAAATTGCCAAAGGCATGGGAATGGATAATCTGGCTCGTTCCCGTAAACAGGATGTTATTTTCGCTATTCTTAAGCGTCATGCGAAAGGCGGTGAAGACATCTACGGTAATGGTGTCTTAGAAATTCTGCAGGATGGTTTTGGTTTCCTGCGTTCCGCTGACTCCTCATACCTAGCTGGCCCAGATGATATCTACGTATCTCCAAGTCAGATTCGTCGTTTCAACCTGCGTACAGGTGACACGATTGCGGGTAAGATTCGTCCACCTAAAGATGGTGAGCGTTATTTTGCATTATTGAAAGTTAATGAGATTAACTACGATAAGCCAGATAACGCGAAGAACAAGATTCTTTTCGAAAACCTGACGCCTCTATTTGCGCAGGATCGTTTGCGGATGGAAATTGGTAACGGCAGTACAGAAGATCTGACTGCGCGTGTTATCGATCTGGTTTGTCCAATGGGTAAAGGTCAGCGTGCTTTGGTTGTATCACCGCCTAAAGCCGGTAAGACCTTGATGCTGCAGAACATCGCTAACAGCATCACCCGCAACAACCCAGAAACTCACCTGATTGTATTGCTAATCGATGAGCGTCCTGAGGAAGTAACAGAGATGCAGCGTACCGTTCGCGGTGAAGTGGTTGCATCTACCTTCGATGAGCCGCCATCACGTCACGTTCAAGTGGCTGAGATGGTTATCGAGAAAGCTAAGCGTCTAACTGAACACAAGAAAGACGTGGTTATCCTTCTGGACTCTATCACGCGTTTGGCGCGTGCTTACAACACAGTTATTCCATCTTCCGGTAAAGTACTAACCGGTGGTGTTGATGCCCATGCGCTAGAGCGTCCTAAGCGTTTCTTTGGTGCTGCGCGTAACATCGAAGAGGGTGGTAGCTTAACAATCATCGCAACAGCGTTGGTTGATACGGGTTCTAAGATGGACGAAGTTATCTTTGAGGAATTCAAAGGTACAGGTAACTCTGAAGTTCACTTGGATCGTAAAGTTGCTGAGAAACGTGTATTCCCAGCAATCAACATCCGTCGTTCTGGTACGCGTCGTGAAGATCTTCTTACTTCTGAAGAAGAGCTACAGCGTATGTGGATCCTGCGTAAGCTTCTAGATCCAATGGAAGACACTGCAGCGACAGAGTTTGTAATCGACAAACTGAAAGACTTTAAAACAAACGACGAATTCTTCCTTTCGATGAAACGGAAGTAAACCTGTTTGCGTATTAAAGGGTGAGCATCTGCTTGCCCTTTTTTATATCTACTAGGTCTGATTATGGCGACACCCAAATATAAAGATCTGCGTGACTTTATCCACATGCTGGAAGAGCGTGGGGAGTTAAAGCGTATTAAGCAAGAGATAGATCCTAATCTGGAGATGACCGAGATTAGTGATCGTACTCTCAAAGCAGGCGGTCCAGCTTTGCTGTTTGAAAACCCTAAAGGCTCCTCTTATCCAGTGTTAGCTAACTTGTTTGGTACGCCTGAACGTGTAGCGATGGGTATGGGAGAGGAGTCTGTAGAAGCGCTGAGAGATGTAGGTAAACTCTTATCTCAATTAAAAGAGCCTGAACCACCTAAGGGTATGAAGGATGCTTGGGAAAAGCTGCCTATCTTTAAGCAAGTGCTCAATATGGGCCCCAAGCTGGTTAAGTCAGCGCCGTGCCAGAAACATGTGATTGAAGGGGATGATGTTGATCTAAATACCCTTCCTATTCAAACTTGCTGGCCGGGGGATGCAGCACCGTTGGTTACTTGGCCTTTGGTGATTACACGCGGTCCTAATAAAGAGCGACAGAATTTAGGTATCTACCGTCAGCAATTAATCGGTAAAAATAAACTGATTATGCGTTGGCTAGCACACCGTGGTGGTGCACTTGATTTTCGCGAGTGGAAACAGGAGCATCCGGGTGAAAAATTTCCGGTTGCCGTTGCTTTAGGTGCTGATCCAGCAACGATTCTAGGCGCAGTGACTCCAGTTCCTGATACCTTATCTGAGTATGCGTTTGCGGGCTTGCTGCGGGGTGGTAAGACTGAAGTTACTCAATGTATTGGCAATGATCTTCATGTACCTGCTAGCGCTGAGTTCATCTTAGAGGGTTATATTGATCCCGACGAAATGGCGGATGAAGGCCCATTTGGCGACCATACAGGTTACTACAACGAGGTTGATAGCTTCCCTGTATTTACGGTCGAGCGAATTACCCATCGCAGTAATCCGATCTATCACAGCACCTATACTGGACGTCCACCTGATGAGCCAGCGATCTTGGGTGTGGCGCTAAACGAAGTGTTCGTACCTATTCTGCAGAAGCAGTTCCCTGAGATCGTCGATTTTTATCTGCCGCCTGAAGGCTGTTCCTACCGTATGGCGGTAGTGACGATTAAGAAGCAGTATCCGGGCCATGCAAAACGTGTGATGTTGGGTGTCTGGTCGTTCTTAAGACAGTTTATGTACACCAAATTCGTAATCGTTTGTGATGATGATGTGAATGCCCGCGATTGGAATGATGTGATCTGGGCGATCACTACGCGTATGGATCCTCAGCGGGATACTGTGATGATCGATAATACACCGATCGATTATCTTGACTTTGCATCGCCTGTGTCAGGGCTCGGCTCTAAAATGGGCATGGATGCGACCAATAAATGGGAAGGTGAAACAACCCGAGAATGGGGTGAGCCTATCGTTATGGATCCTGAAGTTCAAAGCAAAGTGGACGAGATCTGGGACGAATTGGGTATTTTAGAGTGATCTATGCTTAGGCATATTCTGATCGAAAATAATGGGGATAAAATTCCTTCCGAATCAGATGAAACCCTGCTGGAAAGTTTAAATCGAGCAGGGTATAAAATGCGCGTCAGCTGTCGCAACGGTGTTTGTGAAATTTGCGAAGTAAAGCTGCTTGAAGGCGAAATTAATCAACGCTATCCGGAACTGCATCTCTCTGTTGATAGCGTTCAAACTACTCGTAGTGCACCAAGTGTACTAGCATGTACATGTAAACCCTTAAATGATGTAAGGGTCAGGATTGAAGGGTTAACAAGCCCTGGAGAGTTATCTGTGAAAAAGCTCCTTTGTGATATTAAGGCATTTGAAAAGCTAAACCATGATGTGTACCGCATCCGCCTGCAAATGCCTGCAACGGCTTCTCTGTCTGCCGAATTTTTTGCTGGTCAGTATTTAGATATCTTTTTGCCAGACGGTAAGCAGGCTTCATTTTCTATTGGTTCTGCGCCAGATACGGGGCGTGATATAGAGTTACATATCCGTCATATGCCTGAGAGTGAAATGTCTAATGCGATTATCGGGCATTTAAAAAGCGAAAAAACGGTAGAGATTGAACTGCCTAAAGGTGATTGTTACCTACAAGCGCATACATTAAAGCCTGATACGCGTTTAATTTTGGCTGCGGCGAGCACGGGATTTGCGCAAGTGAAGAGCGTGGTAGAGCATCTATTGGCTAATCAGTTTGGTAATCCAATTTATATATATTGGGGCGCTTGTGTAGAGGAAGATATGTATTTGGAAAAGTTGCCAATGCAATGGGCCGCTGAACATCCAAATGTTCACTTTGAGCCGATTGTGAGCGAGCCTGAAAATAGCCCGGGTTGGAAAGGTCGTACAGGTCTTCTATCGGATGCTGTTCTAGAAGATTTTGCCGATTTTGAAAATGTAGAAATCTTCGCAAGTGGTTCTCCAGGTATGGTTTATGCGTTGCTAGATGCGTGTGAACCACGTGGCTTTAAAGAAGCGAATATGCACTCTGATGTATTTGCTTATGCGCCAAGACCTAAAAGCTAAAAAATCTCTTTATCAAAAAAGGAGCCAATGGCTCCTTTTTTATTGCTTAACCGCTCATGAAATTGTGTTTTACACTAGGCAGATGTAACAAAGTCTTCTTATAAATGCTTTTCTGATCATTTTTTATTAGAATCCACGGTTCGTGCTTACCCTAATCGCTTAGTTATGGATCTCTATCTGAACGGTTATCGATAAACGTCGAGCCAGAATTGCGCTAGCTAGACGTTTTACCTGTTTCTATCAACTTACTTGGATGTATTCAGATGCAATCATTCGCTGCCTTAATGATTCGTTCCCTTGTTTATCTGCTATTTATGGCAGGCGTAGCAAATATCTTTGCAATGGAAGGTTATGCCCTATTAGCAGAGAGTAAGTACGATGAAGGTTCGGCGACAGAATTGATGCATGATACGTTTGCTTTCGTTACCTGTATGTTGTTTTTGATCGGTGCTTATTACAGTGACACGTTGCGCCCAGCGGCAGTGGTTGTTGCGACGCTGAGTGGCATGATGCTGATTCGTGAGTTTGATGCCTTTTTAGATGAGAATATGTTTGATGGCGCATGGCAGACGCTGGTTTGTATCTTAATTGCGACATCGACTTTATACTTGATTAGACAACAACACCCGGTTAAACCTTCCTTAATTGAGTTTTCGAAACTGTCCAGTGCAGGTATCTATCTGAGTGGTATCTTAGTTGTATTGGTCTTTTCGCGTCTGTTTGGTAGGGGTTCCTTCTGGGAAGCGGTGATGGGTGATGGCTATGTTAGGGTCGTAAAGAATATCGTAGAAGAGGGGACTGAACTGATGGGCTATTCAATATTGGTTATAGCTGCAGTTGAGTTTCTGTGGCAGATTGTTAGCCAACGAAAAGCGAGAAATGAGTAACTCGTATCGATGATCAATAGGTTTTACCGAGTCTAATAGATTAAAGAAGAGGAGCAGATAGCTCCTCTTTTTTGCTTGAATGCTTAGGGCTGGCAATAACTCCATTAGCGGGATAAGCTGTATAAAATCCATAACTACCTCAGGGACTTTTGAGTTCTATGGAAGGGCAAAGCTCTGAAGTATTGATGGTTCGGCAGCCTATCTTTGATCGAAACCTCAAGATCATCTCTTACCAGCTGCGCTATCAATATTCTGAATACATTGAAGACTCGTTATTTGACCCTGAAACGGAAGGGTCGATGCTTGTTATGCATACCTTCACCAGCCTTTTCCAAGATGGGCATATTCATAAAGTACCTGTCTTCTTGCCTTTTCCTAGTTCGATGCTGCAGGAGGGGAGTTCCCTCGCGCTGCCTAGAAAAGAAATCGTGATTGAAGTCCATCCAGATATCACCGTGACTGAAGAGGTGATATCTCATCTTAAAATGCTGTCTAAACAAGGATATCGGATAGCATTGGATGGGTTTTCAATGCAGCCTCATCTAATTCCCCTGATTAAACTAGTCAACATCATCAAAATTGATTTTAGCCTGATGCATCGGGCTAAAATCAAAAAGTTAGTAGCGACGCTTAATAAGGCAAAGAAAACTGCTTTAGCGCAAAATGTTGATGACTTTGAAACCTTGCAGTTTTGTAAAAAGGTTGGATTCAAGCTTTTTCAGGGAGGTTTTATTAGTCGTCCAGTTAAGGTGCTAGGGAAAGACGTTCCGGGAAATAGTGCAGCCTTAATGCAGCTCTTGCAGCAGTTACAGCGTCCAGACATTACACCTTCAGAGATTGAAGAGCTGATAGTCATGGATCCTAAGCTCAGCTTTAAGATTCTCAAAGTGGTTAATTCAGCTGCTTACCAACAGAGTAGATCTATTTACTCCATGCAACAGGCGGTGGTGATTTTAGGACACGATCAAATTCGGAAGTGGGCTACTTTGATCACCTTGGCGAGCAATCCCGATAAGCCTGAAGAGCTCGCAAGAAATCTACTAGTGCGCGGTCGTATGTGTGAGCTGCTGGCCGAAACATCGGAAGCTTTGCAACAAGACAGCGCCTTTATGGTGGGAATGATCTCGCAGTTAGACATTTTAATCGATGTCGAGATGGAAGAGATTCTTCGGCAAATTCCTTTGGATGAAAAAATTAAGTTTGCAATCTCTGATTATGAAGGCGAGTTAGGTGAATTATTAGAAGTAGTAATCGCATTTGAAAACGCAGATTGGGATCAGGTACAGGCATCTGCATTCGGTAAAGAATTCTTTGAGGTAGCCTACCGCCACAGTTTGCATTGGGCAGAGCAAGCCATGGCGGCGTTGGTTGATGGAGAGTGAATCGCTATTATGGTTTGTAGCGATCATGATTGAAAATAAAATCATTGCCTTCGGCTGAAGCATGACAGGCAATGCATCCTGTAGGCATCCCTTCGGCTACTCGGCCTGCTAATTTAGCCCCCTTGGGATTAGTAAGGATTTTTCCATTAGCGGCATATTTAACATAGAACCAGTTCTGGTTGTTAGGGTCATACATATCATCTCGTTTAAACATAATCGTGACGGCCTTGAGATATTTTTGTGGATTATTAATTACATCGTCTATGGAAAGTCCGTCACCCCCATAGTTGCGCTTTACTACTAAATCTCCTTTCGTGCCTTTAAAAGTAACTGGAACTTCAAGTAATTCTAAAATCATTCCGTGTGGGGGTGCCCCTTGGTAAGGTCGGGTAATAATTGGGTCGACTCCTACCAAATGTTTTCGTTCCATAAAAGACCATAAATCCTTAGCGTAGTTTACGGATTCTGTATCTCCAAATGGCATAGTTTCAGCGCTAGCAGGGAATGAAAGTATGAGGGTTGTGGATATGGCGGAAATAAGAGGGAACTTCATAATGATGCCCCTTGTGCACATAAAGGGGTTTAAAAAATGTGCACTTTTTAGGTGTGATTGCCCCAATCTTTCATTCTAATAGGGGCTTCGGGTATCAATAGTGACACAAGATCTGGAATGAAGTTCAATAATTTGTTTTGGTGGATACATTAAAAAAGGATGCTTAAAAGCATCCTTTTTATAGCTACACAACAGAGTATTAAGCGCTAGCTTTTTGCTCTGCTGGCATTGGTAGCTCAGGTAAACCTGATGCTACGATGTTTAGGTTTTGTTGTAGTAAAACTTGGGCTTTTTTATCTTCGCCTAGGTGGCGTAGTAAACGTGTTAGCTCGCCTAGCGTTTCTGATTTAGCATCTAGCTCAAGACTTTGTTCAAAGTATTTAACTGCCTGGCCCCAGTGCTCATTGCGTAATGATAGGCGACCTAGAGTTAATAGCAGTTCAGGACTTTCAGCGTGAGCTTTCTGCCAACTGCGTGCACTATCAAGCTGCTTCTTAGCATTCTCGCCATTGATGCGGCCGTATAAGGTAACAAGTTTCTCGTCCCAATTTTTCTTAATCAGGCTGCGAAGATTTTGTTCTGCACGACCTTCTGCACCAAGAGATACCAGTAGTTCGGTGTAACGCTGAACAATTTCACCATTCTTTGTTTGCTCTGTCGGCAGATCAGACCAAGCATCGCTCAAAGCTTTCAGGCGATCATCTTCGCTAGTCTCTTCAGGCAGTTTGCTTACACTGTCTTCAAGGATATGAGTGCAGCACTCTGCGCTTAGCTCATATAACTCTTCAGTTTTCAGCGCTTGGTGTTTACGCAGTGCAGGAATTAATTGTGAAAGCGCTTTCCAGTCATTTAGACGAACGTAAACATCTTTCAGCAACTTCATAATGTATGTGTTTTTAGGTGCTAGCGTACGTAAACGTAGAAGCGTTGCCAGGCAAGGCTCTAGCTGACCACGAGATAGTTGAATCTCCGCTTGTGAGATCGCAACAGTCACTTCCGCTTCTGGCGTAGTGTTGCGCGCTTTCTGTAGAAGTTCGTCAGCCGCTGCTTCGTTATTTTGCTCATGTGCAGCTTTTGCCGCAGCTAGGTAGTTTACTAGCGGTAGATCAGAGCGTTCAGCAGCTTGTGCTAGTTGTTTTTGTGCTTGAGCCCAGTTGCCTTCAGATAGCGAGGTTAAGCCTTTCAATGTCTTACGACGGCTAATTAGCTGGTTTCTGTTATCTTTCCAGGCTTTTAGCTTAGTGGTCGGCAGCTGAGTATGAGTGACTAAGTTCAATAGCCAGTGACCAATGACAAAACCTACGGCCAAAACGATTAGAAGAACCCATAGACTGGTTTCGATCGTTGTTTGGTTATAGGCGATTAAGACATAGCCTGAATCTTTGATCATCATCTCACCGACGAATGCACCGCCTGCAAGAATGATCAGTAGAAGTAGGACAAGTTTTTTCATTATGAAGCCCCTTGTTCCTTAAGTTTTGTCATATGAGCAAGGTAGTTCTTCAGGCTGCGTAGAGAACCAGAGATATCTGGCATCTTAGCCGTTACTTTAACGCTCTTCAGCTCAGAAATACCGCGCAGCAAGCTTTGCGTAGTACCGTCGCTTTGCTCGAAGTAAGTAGAAACCCAATCGTGCGCTTTGTTTAGGCTAGCATCATAAGATGACTGCTTACGCTGTAATAGAGCAAGCTGAGCTTGTTCTAGCATAAGGTGAAGATTTTGCTGTAGGTAGTACGTTTGCTGTGGTGATAGCAATGGCTCAATTGGTTCATCACGGTGCTGGATAACTACAAGCTTGTTCAGTTTGTCGGTTGCTTTGCTCCATGATTCTTGTAGACCTGCAGTCCAAGATTCTTCTACCACTTCTGGCGTCACTTCTTCCAATAGATCTGGTAACTTGTGCTGTTTAGAAATTGGGATTAAACGCAGGTTTTGTACCTGATTGTTTAAAGCGCCAAGCTGTAGAAATACGCCTTCTGTATCCAATACAGGAACCGCTTCTAATGCAGCAATATCAGCTGCTAAAGCTTTACGTACATCGTAAATAGAAACGTCATCGGTCTCTTTAAGGATCTTGTCAGCAGATTTCAGTAGTTTCAGTGCGCCTGCTGATGTTTGTTCCATCAGTACACGCTGGTTTGCTAGGCGTAATAGATATTCCACTTCAGCCAGCAGCCAATCTTTGCGATTGGTTTTCTGGTTAGCTGTCACCTGTTGGATACTTTTGGTTAGACGTGCTTGTAGCTCATCAATGTTGTTCTTATCTGCTTGGCTTTGAGATTTAAGTTGGCCCAATGTTTGGTTCATTCCAGCTAATGCTTGATCGATTGAGCCACGAGCGTCGCTTAGAGAGGCGCTAACCTGAGCTTCAATTGCAGCGTTATTTTGAGCAACGCTGTTGCTTTGTTGTAGCGATAGCCAATACAGGTAACCTGCAGCACCTAAAGCGATGATGGAGATAGGCAGTGCTAGCTTGCCGGGCCATGTTGCTGGCTTCTTCTCTTTCTCTGCTTTTGGTTCAGTAGCAGATTGTTCTGATGCAGCAACATTATCTGATTCAGTTGTTGTCTCTTCTGCTGCTTTTTTTGTTTCTTCTGCAGCTGTATTTTTATCTTGTTCAGCGACTGCTTCTGTAGTCTCTTCAACCACCTCTTCAACAACATCTGTTGCAGGTACATCTTGAGTGGTTTTCTTATCTTCCTGCGATTGTTTCTTTTTGTTGCTCATCTGTCGATTTCCGCAAAAGTCAGTGACTGCTTCAGGGTGTCGATCATTGCTTGATCGTCTGGCCCCGATGCCGTGGTTACTCTGTTGAATCCAGCTGCTAGGGCAGCTTTTTTAATACGTTCACTGGGCACAACAAGATGACAGCGTAATAGTAAATCAGTGCTGAATTTCCCAACAGGGCGCTGTATCAAGTCCAGTAGATTGTCGAGTCCTGCGCCGCTGCTGATAAATATGGCATCTAATGGCCGATTAAAAAGGGCATCGGCAATATCAGCGTCGGAATATGCAGGACATTCACGGCGGTAGAGTTCAGCATAGCTAACCTCTGCTCCCCGTGCACGAAGTTCAGTGGCTAATTTTTCCCGTCCACCCTGGCCTCGCATAATTAAAATCTTGTCGCCAGTTATCTGTTGCAGCGCAGGTGATGCTAATAGCGCTTCTGAATCGTACCCTAGAGGGCTGTGATAGGCATCTATACCATAGTTGTTTAATAGTGCCGCACTCTGCTTTCCGATGGCTAGCCATTGTACGCCAAGTGGCAGTTGTGGCCAGTATAAGTTGATCCACTCATAACCAATCTCTACCGCATTAGGGCTGATAAAAATAACATGCTGAAAGAGATCGAGATCTAAAATATGTTGTTTCAGCGGATGAAAATTCTCATCAGTTTCAGAGATAGGTTGGATTTTGAGTAGCGGAAAGGGGATTGGTTCCGCGCCAAGGGCGCGGAGTTGTTCGGTAAGCTTTTGGGCCTGATGCTCGGGACGTGTCACCAGTACCCTAAGGTTGGTTAAAGAGTTAGGCATCTGCTTTGTTATATACAGCGTCCAAAATCTCTTTAGCACCTGCAGCTAACAGGCGATCAGCCAGTTCCACACCAATGGCTTCGGCATCAACTGGAGCGCCGCGTTGTTCGTCGCGCAGAATCAAAGTGCCGTCTGGTTTTGCAACTAGGCCGCGTAGATATAGTTCGGAGTTGTCATCGTTCAGTGTCGCGTAGCAGGCGATCGGTACCTGACAACCGCCTTCAAGGCGCTTGTTCATTGCGCGCTCTGCCGTTACACGCCAAGCTGTTTCGGTGTCGTGTAGAGGCTTAAGAAGTTCATGCAGTTCAGCATCATCTGTACGGCACTCAATGCCTACAGCGCCTTGGCCACCTGCCGGTAGGCTGAAATCTACAGAAATTTCTGAACGAATACGCTCAGGCATCTCTAGACGAATCAGACCTGCAGAGGCAAGGATGATCGCATCGTACTCGCCTTCATCTAATTTACGTAGACGTGTATTGACGTTACCGCGAAGCCATTTGATCTCTAGGTCAGGGCGTTTTTCGCGAATTTGCGCTTCACGACGTAGAGACGATGTGCCGACTACAGCACCTTGAGGTAGTTCATCAATGCTGTTGTAAGTATTAGAAACAAAAGCATCGGTTGGTTGTTCGCGTGGGCAGATCACGGCCAAACCTAAGCCTTCTGGGAACTCCATTGGTACATCCTTCATGGAGTGAACCGCGATATCAGCTTCACCGGCTAGCATTGCTTCTTCTAGCTCTTTTACAAACAGGCCTTTACCACCCACTTTCGCTAGCGGTGCATCAAGAATCTTGTCGCCTTTAGATACCATGCCGAGTAATTCGACTTTAATGTCTGCGTGATGGCGTTCTAGCTCGGCTTTTACATATTCTGCCTGCCATAGGGCCAATGGGCTTTTACGGGTAGCAATGCGGATGGTTCTGCTCATAAAAGTAGTCTCAAATACGGCATATTTAATATTTGTTGCCGATTGTAGCAGATTGCAGGGCGCGATATAGACACCTCAAGCGAAAGGGCATGATATAATGTCGCTCAAATTTTGTGATATCGGCTAAAAATAGCTGATTAAGTCTCCGAGTAATTTGAGGTTTTCCCATGAGTGATAAAACTAACCAGCAGTGGGGCGGTCGTTTTAATGAGCCAACGGATGCTTTCGTTGCGCGTTTTACGGCTTCCGTTGAATTTGATCAACGTATGTATCTGCAGGATATTCGCGGTTCTATTGCTCATGCGAAGATGCTGACAAAAGCAGGCGTTCTTACAGAAGAAGAGCGTGACGATATTATCCGTGGTCTTGGCGAAATTCGTGTCGAAATTGAGCGTGGCGAATTTGAATGGTCAATTGAGCTAGAAGATGTGCACATGAACATCGAAGCGGCTTTGACTAAGAAAATTGGTATCACAGGTAAGAAACTACACACTGGTCGCTCTCGTAATGACCAAGTAGCGACCGACATTCGTTTGTACCTACGTGATGAGATTGATCTAATCTTGGCTGAAATTACGCGCCTACAGCAGGGCCTATTAGGTATTGCTGAGCGTGAAGCTGATACGATCATGCCAGGTTTTACTCATCTTCAAACAGCTCAGCCTGTGACCTTTGGTCACCACCTGCTTGCGTGGTTTGAGATGCTAACGCGTGACTTCGGCCGTTTCGAAGATTGCCGTGAGCGCGCCAACATCATGCCGCTAGGTGCTGCAGCACTTGCGGGTACAACTTACCCAATTCAGCGTGACCTAACTTGCGAACTACTTGAGTTCAGTGCGCCTGCTGAAAACTCTTTGGATGCTGTATCTGATCGTGATTTCGCAATCGAGTTTTGTTCAGCGTCTAGTATCTTGTTGATGCACCTAACACGTATGTCTGAAGAGTTGGTTCTATGGACATCTGCTCAGTTTGATTTTATCAACCTGCCAGATCGTTTCTGTACAGGCTCTTCAATCATGCCGCAGAAAAAGAACCCAGATGTACCTGAGCTAGTACGCGGTAAGTCCGGTCGTGTTTACGGTCACTTGATGAGCCTGCTAACGTTGATGAAGTCTCAGCCACTGGCATACAACAAAGATAACCAAGAAGATAAAGAGCCACTGTTTGATGCGATCGATACAGTGAAAGGTTGTCTACGTGCATTTGCTGACATGGTGCCTGCGCTTGAGTCTAAGAAAGAGAGTATGCGTGAAGCTGCGCTTCGCGGTTTCTCTACAGCGACTGACTTGGCTGATTACCTAGTGCGTAAAGGTATGCCTTTCCGTGATGCTCATGAAGTTGTAGGTAAATCTGTAGCCTACGGTATCGAGCAGAATAAAGATCTAGGTGAAATGACGCTGGAAGAGCTGGTTCAGTTCTCCGATACGATCGAGCAGGATGTATTTGAAGTGCTAACCCTTGAAGGTTCTGTTGCAGCACGTGATCACATTGGTGGTACAGCACCAAATCAGGTGCGTGCAGCTGTGAAGCGTGGTCAGGCTAAATTGGATGCGCGTGGTTAATAGCTCATCTTAGAAATAAAAAACGCGCTGCCTTGAGAAAGGTAAGCGCGTTTTTTGTTTGTCTGCGGTATGGCTTATTTATCTAAGCTGATATCAACCATTAGATCGCTGGCAATATTTTCTAAATCCTGTTGCAGCTCATCTAAGTCAAGGTCGCTGGATGCGAGTAGCTCAGCTTCTGCTTTGAACAACAGTTCAGCTGACATAGAACCAGATACTAGTTCTGTGTTTAGACGCTCTACATTTACGTGGCGTTTAGCTAGTGCGCTTGAGATATCGCGAACGATACCAGGTTTGTCATGGCCAACTAGCTCAAGTTTAAAGTGTTGAGAGGCGCCAGTGGTTTCTGGTACCGATGATTGCTCAACTGTTACCTTCAAGCCTTGAGTATCTAGCGCTGTTAGCGCTGCAGTTAATGAAGCTGCTTTATCTTCAGGAACTTCGGTGATTAGAATGCCGGCAAATTTTCCTGCTAATCTGGACATACCGGATTCAAGCCAGTTGCCGCCATTTTCAGTAATGGTTTGCGCTAGCATTTCGACCAGACCTGGTTTATCAGGACCGATGACGGTTAAGACAAGAGATGTCATCATTGTAGGCTCCACTCTGTACATCATTATTAACTTTATAAGATCACTATAACACTATGATCGAAATTATCAGTGCTCTATGGCCGGTATTTGCACTTATTTTACTCGGCTATGCGGCGAGAAAGAGCGGATTTCTAACCGATGACTTTTGGGGACAGGCGGAAAAGGCGACTTACTTTGTACTGTTTCCTATTCTGTTGGTGTCCCGTTTAGCCAGTACCGATATGACTGCTGTCCCCCTGGATCAGGTGGGGTTGGCTGTTGTGTTGCTGGTTTTGGGTGGTAGTGTGTTGGTCTTTTTGGCAAAACCGTTCTTGAGGGTCGATGCAGCGGGCATTACCTCCATTTATCAGGGTGGAGTTCGTTTCAATGTTTATGTGGGCTTAGCTGCTTCGGCAACCTTGTTTGGTCCTCAAGGGGTAGTGGTCGGTGCAGTGGTCATGGCGCTCATGATCCCCTTGCTGAATTTCTGCTGTGTACTGGTCTTTTCCTACTTTACCCGTAGCACTCAAGATTTTAAGAGTGTGCTGTTAGCGTTGTTAAAGAACCCACTTATTGTCGGTAGCTTGTGTGGTTTGTTGCTAAATCAGACAGGGGTAGGTTTCCCGAATCTGCTTATGCCTATCGCTGAATTCCTAGGTCGTATGGCTCTGCCTCTAGGGCTGTTATCTGTCGGAGCAGGACTGAGTTTTAAGGTCCTAATGAAAAGTGGCCAAGCGCTTTGTGCCACCTCGTTGATCAAACTGTTATTAATGCCATTATTGGCCTTTCTTATCTGTGTTGTATTGGGATTGCCAAATGCTGAAATTATCTGGTTGTACGCGGCCTTACCAACGGCTGCATCCTCTTATATTCTGGCGCGTCAGCTTGGTGGGGATGTGCAAATGATGGCTGCCATTATCACCGGACAGACACTTTTCTCGATGTTAACCATACCTTTTATGATGATTTTTCTTAATTTTCTGCAAAAAAGTTTATAAATCAGTAGGTAATTGGCCCTTTTTGCAATTCTGGATTAAAATAATTATGTAACTGGCCGATAGTTTTATTGCCCCATGATTTATAAGGGGTTGCAAAAAACTGTATTTATGAAAAACTACGGCCGGGCATTAAGTAAACGAGCGTTTGTTTAATGTGTGGTAAACCTTATAGGCAGAATAATGAAAAAAGGTCCTGATCTGGTTCTAATCTTGGTAGTCGTGTTTGTACTAGGGTCTGTAATGACCGGCGTATCACATGCAGATTTCCAGTTTGCTTCTCTGTTTGAGCAAGTCTTTAACAGCTAAGCTTTCAATTGCGTTATAGATAGCTTCTGCTATCAGTAACAATCGATGTTAGAGGGATATCCCAGCTCTCTACAGGTAACTCTTCTACTCTCTGAATTTCATGTGCCAGCCCGATAAGGCTTGGTCCTTTCATGCTTTTCTTCAGATTTTTAAAGCCGAATGTGCGGTCATAGTATCCGCCGCCCATGCCCATACGATTGCCTTTTGCATCGAAGGCGACTAGAGGTAACAAGACTAAATCGATCGCCCAAGCGGCTCTGCGTTTGTGCGGTTGTAGTTTGGGCTCTCGGATACCGTAGATATTCTTAATCATCGGTGTTTGGTTTGTGTACGGCGTAAACCATAAGCGATTGTGAAGAATAGGATGCAATACCGGTAGGTAGACTTTCTTGCCTAATTTCCAGCAGTAATGAATCAACGGTTCAGGGTTTATCTCACCATCATTAGGTAGGTAGATGGCGATGCTTTTAGCGCGTCTGAAATCTGAGCGGGTGCGTATATTCTTTAGCAAACCTTGTGCGGCTTGTTCCTGTTGTAGAGGAGTTAAAGAACGTCTGAGTTGACGAATACGCTGGCGGAGTTGTTTGCGTTGTTGAGTCATTGTGAAATGAAGATCCCCAAGGTGCCGGTGTCGGATATGGCCCTGAACCCGAAGGTTCAAGGAGGTGGTTACTGAGTATCATTAGGCTTTCCGGTAAATCGGACATGCACACCAGAAACTACGAGCAACCCCCAAAAGTGTGATTATCGGCTCGAGGGACGTAACCAACGGTCGAACACCCCAGGGCATGTTTTTATTATACCCTTTGTGATGCCGGTGTCAGGACTTGTAATAAAAATATTTTCTGCTAGGTGTTGCTGTAACTGGCTGTTAAATATACGCTTTTCTTAAGTTGAAAAGTTTTCAAGGACAGTGGTTAACTGTCCGAATCAGCAGTTTGTGTTTCGTTGATTAACGCTTGATCAATTTTGTTGCCAAGGTGACGTAGGCGTTCTTCAATATTGCTGGTGTTTGCTTGTTTGGATTGCAATAGCTCATGAGCCAAATTGAGCGCTGCCATCACTGCTATCCGCTCAAGTCCTAATACTTTGCCTGTTTTTCTGATCTCTAGCATTTTCTCATTAAGAAAGTCTGCGGAAGCTAATAATTCAGCTTCTGCGTCAGCCGGACAGTTAAAATTAAACTCTTTGTCTAGCAGAGTAATAGTGACAGGTTGGGATTCTGGCTGGCTCATTTGTTTTGCTCCAACGCTTTAAGTCGCATGATCATCGCTTGAATTTTGGATTGCGTTTGTTCGTTGAGCTGTACTAATTGAGCACGCTCCTCTTTAAGCTGTTGTTCACGGGCACGCAGCTGAATATTTTCCTGATTTAGTTGTTCGCAGCGTTCCAGAAGTTGATCGATTTTCTGTTCCAGCGCGTTAAAGTAATGCTCAGTCATGCAGAAAGAATGCCCCTAAAGCTAAATTATTCTCAGCAGGACTATAATCAGCCCCTGTCTGTGGGTCAATGACGCTGCACAGGAAGTGTTGAAATGCTAGGATTAACAGCACGATATTATTGATGGATTCGATTCATGTCTTTAGAAAATGTACCTGTAGATCTACCCGATTTTGAACTTATCGCAAATATGTTTGTAGAGGAGGGGGTGAGAGCTGTTTCACCTTCAGAACTCCACGGAGTTATCTCGGGACATTTAGCTGCGGGTGCACGTTTAAAACCAGCGGCGTTGGAGAAAATTGTTAATGAATTGCTCGATATCGAGTCGCTCTCCCAAGACAGTAGTAAGTCTGTGGTGACGAATCTTTACACCGCTACGCTTGGCTGTATGGAAAGTATGGATCTGGAGTTCGATATGGTGCTTCCAGATGATGAGGATGAGATCTCTATGCGTGCTGAATCGCTAGGGCGTTGGTGTCAGAGCTTCCTAAGTGGATTCGGTCTCTATGGTAAACATACAGATGCCAGCTTATCGCCTGAAGCGAAAGAGACGCTAAATGACCTTGGCCAGATCGCACAAATCTCTTCCGATCTGGAAGAGCTTGATGAAAACGAAGCTGATCTGATGGAAGTTCAAGAATATGTGCGTATGGCTGTTTTGATGCTGTTTACTGAGTGTAATAAAGCGTTAGAAGAGAAAGAAAAAGAGTTTGCTAAAGCTAAGCCAGAAAACAACAGGTTGCACTAATGAAGATCGGTCTTGATCAGTTTGTCGCACGTCGTGCTGCGTTGATGGCGCAGATGTCACCGGGCAGTATCGCGATTATTCCTTCTGCGCAGATGAAGCAGCGTAATAGCGATGTTGAATATCCATTTCGTCAGGATAGCAACTTTTACTATTTAACTGGTTTTAACGAGCCGGATGCAGTGCTGCTATTGATGCCGGGTCGTACAGATGGCGAATCGGTGCTGTTCTGTCGTAATCGTGACAAGCTGATGGAGATCTGGAACGGTTATCGAGCAGGGCCTGAAGGCGCTGTTAATGACTATGGCATGGATGAAGCTCATGCCATTGATGAAGTCGATGATATCCTGCCGGGCCTGTTAAATGGCGTTTCTAGAATCTATTACTCCATTGGTAAAGATGAAGAACTTGATCAACGTGTTCGACACTGGCTTAACCTGATTAGGGCAAAAGTACGCCAAGGGGCAGTTGCGCCTTCTGAATTGGTGATGTTGGATTGCCTGTTGCATGAGATGCGCTTGATCAAAGGCGATGCAGAAAAAGAGATGATGCGTCGTGCCGGTGAGATCTCTGCGCAGGGGCATATCAAGGCGATGCAACTGTGTAAGCCGGGTGTGATGGAATATCAGCTAGAAGCGGAGATCTTGCACCACTTCGCGATGAATGGCGCACGCCAGCCAGCGTACTCGACTATCGTGGGTGGCGGAGCAAATGCTTGTGTGCTGCACTACATCGAAAACAGCGAACCGCTCAATGATGGCGATTTGGTGTTAATAGATGCCGGTTGTGAGCTAGATCATTATGCTGGCGATATTACGCGTACTTTCCCTGTAAATGGTCGCTTTAGTCCAGAACAAGCGGCAATATACGAACTGGTTTTGAAAGCACAGAAAGCTTGTATTGAATTCGCGAAACCGGGTGTTTTGTGGGAAGCCGTACATGAAAAATCGGTAGAAGTGTTAACCACAGGGCTGATTGAGCTAGGTTTGCTATCAGGGACGCTGAGTGAAGAGATCTCAGCGGGTCGCTACCGTGATTTTTACATGCACCGTATTGGTCACTGGTTAGGTATGGATGTTCATGATGTTGGCGATTACAAAGTCGATGGCGAATGGCGTCCGTTAGAGCCTGGTATGGTGATGACGGTGGAACCAGGGATCTATATCGCTGCGGACAACGAAAATGTTGAACCTCGTTGGCGCGGTATTGGTGTACGTATTGAAGACGATATCTTGATCACTGCAGAGGGGAACGAAAACCTTACTGCAGCTGTGCCGAAAGAAATTGCAGAAATTGAAGCGTTAATGGCAGCAAAATGAAACAGCACTATGACATTGTGGTGATTGGTGGCGGCATGGTGGGCGCGAGTTTAGCTTGTGCTCTTCTGCCAGCGAGTGAACAGCTTGATCTGAATATCGCCGTAATTGAAGCCTTTCCTATGCCTGAGAAAAGTGCTCTGGAGTATCAGCCAAGCTATGATTCCAGAGCGACGGCATTGGCTTATGGAAGCCGTTCTATCTACGAAGTCATGGGTATCTGGCCAACGCTAAAAACGCATTTAGCACCCATCAAACATATTCACGTTTCAGATAAAGGTCATTTTGGTGTGACGCGTCTGCACGCAGAGCAGGAGAGAGTGCCTGCGCTGGGTTATGTGGTCGAAAACCAATGGCTCGGACGTGTCCTGCTAGATCGTTTACAGCAGGATGATGCGAATCGCATTGATTTTATCTGCCCTGCAGAAGTGACAGATGTTCAGTATGGCTCTGACCAGATGGGCGTCACCCTAGAAAAAGAGGGTGAGACGCATCAGTTAACGACTGAATTGGTTGTGATGGCTGATGGTGGCCGTTCCTCATTGCGTGAAGGGATGGGCATGAACTACAGCGAAACAACCTACGAGCAACATGCTGTCATAGCCAACGTCAGCTTAGATCGCTCACACAACGATATAGCTTATGAACGTTTTACCGATACGGGCCCTATGGCGCTGTTACCCTTGGAAGAACAAAACGGTGAGCATCGTTGTGGTCTAGTTTGGACAGTGCCTAATGATCAAGTCGATGAAGTGATGGCGCTTGACGAAGCTGAGTTTATAGCGCGTCTACACGAACGCTTTGGTCATCGCGCAGGTAATTTTGTCAAAGTGGGTGAACGACATACCTATCCTCTAAAACTGGTTTTAGCACAGGAGCAGGTGCGTCAGGGTTTAGTGGTCTTAGGTAACGCAGCCCATGCTTTGCACCCAATTGCCGGGCAAGGATACAACTTGGCGTTACGTGGTGTTGTCGCTTTGGCTGATCACCTAATTCAAGCCCGTAAGGCAGGTGGCAATCTAGGTGACTTAAACGTACTTCAGGATTTCTACGAACAGCAACGACAAGATCAGCAGCGCACAATTGGGCTGAGCGATCAGACTATGAAGCTGTTTTCTAATAATAATATTCTGCTTGCTGCCGGCCGTAACCTAGGCCTGCAACTATTAGATATTTGTCCGCCTGCTAGAACCGTTTTTGCCCGTGGTGCCATGGGCTTAGATATGCCCGCTCCAGACCTGAAATAGAGATAGATCATGCCAGAAAATACACAGGCACAAGTGCTTAATTCAGATGTAGTGATTGTTGGAGCCGGCATGGTGGGAGTTACTCTTGCTGCGGCTTTGGCGGATGCCGATATTAAAGTAACGCTTTTAGAGCAACGCGAAGGCGATATCAGTGGTTTCTCTGAGTTTGTTAAAGGTGCTCAAGCTAAGGGCTATGACCCTCGTGTCAGTGCGCTCACCTGTGCCTCGCAGCAGATCTTAACCTCTGTAGGTGCTTGGAAGTATATGCAGGATTATCGTCTAAGCCCCTATACCGAGATGGATGTTTGGGATGGCGAAGGGACTGGGCATATTCACTTTTCAGCGCGAGAACTGCATGAGCCGGCTTTAGGCCATATTGTAGAAAACCGTGTGACACTGGCGGGTTTGTATCAGGTTCTTTTAGAAACACCTTCAGTAGAACTGATTACCGGTGTGACAGTGACGGAGCTATCTCCCCAGTCTGATCAAGGCCGTGCGGTGAAATTGAGTGATGGTCGTATCATTCAAGCGGACCTAGTGGTTGCTGCGGATGGCGCGCTATCGAAAACACGTCAACATGCGGGCCTACCAATGGTGGAATGGGATTATGGTCATCATGCCATTGTGACCACTGTTAAAACCGAGCAGCCGCATCAAGCGACTGCTTGGCAGCGTTTTACCGAAGATGGACCGCTGGCATTGTTACCTTTGAGTAGCGAAGAGGGTGATTACTACTGCTCGATTGTTTGGTCGACATCGCCAGAACATGCTAACGAATTGATGGCATTGCCCGACGAAGAGTTTTGCCAGCAATTAGGTCGTGCATTTGAGAACCGTTTAGGAGAAATAGAATGGTGCGATCAACGCAGCGTTTTTCCGTTACGTCAGCGTCATGCTCAGCATTATATTCAGCCGGGTTTTGCAGCGATTGGGGATGCGGCACATACCATCCATCCTCTGGCAGGTCAGGGTGTGAACTTAGGTTTGTTGGATGCAGCTCAGTTAGCTGAAACATTGATGGACGCTTCGCGTCGAGGTGAGCCTTTAGGCGCCCAATCGGTGTTACGCAGATTCCAGCGCGAACGCCGCAATGACAATATTCAGATGTCCCTAGCTATGGAAAGCTTCAAACGTTTATTTAATACCAGACAACCTTTGGCTTGCTTGGCGCGCAATATGGGCATGAACTTATTGGATAAACTGTCACCCGTTAAAAATCATATTGTGATGGATGCGATGGGGTTATCTGGTCGTTTGCCGCAATTGGCGCAGAGAAGCATTCAAGAATAATCGGCTTGGATAATCTGATCCGACCATAGTCGCAACCCTAGTTTGTCGTTCAAAGATTGAACTGTGAAGAGAATCCCTATAAATTGTCTTCCCTTTTTTTGTTTTTCAGGTCAATTGATTCGCTCTTGAGCTGAAAAGCAGTTGTTAAAGCCTAGCAAGACCTGTTTATGACGATAACAAGGCCTAAGCTAGCCCCTGATAAGAGTTAATAATATGGGTAGCAAAACTGCATTGTACGAAAAGCACCAAGAGATGGGTGCTAAGCTGGTCGACTTCGGTGGTTGGGATATGCCAATCCACTATGGTTCTCAGGTAGATGAGCATCACAAGGTTCGACAAGCTGCTGGTATGTTTGATGTCTCCCACATGACGGTTGTAGACGTTACCGGCACAGACGCTAAAGAGTATTTACGTTACCTGCTAGCAAACGATGTTGCTAAGTTGCAGGAAAAAGGTAAGGCGATGTACAGCGGCATGCTGAATGAAGATGCTGGTGTAATTGATGATCTTATTGTCTACCTGATGACAGAGCCAGGTGTTGCTGGCGAGTGGTTCCGTGTCGTTGTGAACTGTGCAACACGCGAAAAAGATTTACGTTGGATGTCTGACCAGACAGCTAGCTTTGATGACGTTGCCCTAACAGAGCAGCCAGAATTGGCGATGGTAGCGGTGCAAGGCCCAGACGCATTAGCGTTGGCGAAACAAGCTGTAACTGAGTCGCGCGCTAACTTGATCGATCAGTTAAGTGTTTTCCAAGGTTTAGAGTCAGAAGGCTGGTTTATTGCGAGAACTGGCTATACTGGTGAAGACGGTTTAGAAGTGATGCTGCCTGAAGATGAGGTGGCAGATTTTTGGCAGGCACTCGCGGATGCTGGCGTTGCTCCATGTGGACTAGGCGCGCGCGATACTTTGCGTTTAGAAGCGGGTATGAACCTATATGGCGCAGATATGGATGAAACTATTTCTCCGCTAGCAGCTAATATGGGTTGGACTATTGCTTGGGAACCGCAAGAGCGTGTCTTTATCGGCCGTGAAGCACTGCAACAGCAGCGCGATGCAGGTGTGAGCCATAAGCTTGTAGGTCTAGTGATGGAAGCGCGTGGTGTATTGCGTGCACATCAGAAGGTTGTAGTAGACGGCATTGGCGAAGGCGAGATTACCAGTGGTACATTCTCCCCAACGCTAGGTTGTTCGATCGCTATGGCGCGTGTGCCTGTGGGCACAACGGATACAGCTGAAGTGGATCTGCGTGGTAAAGGCAAGTTGGTGTCTGTACGTGTAATTCGTCCTTCTTTTGTCCGTAACGGCAAAAAAGTTTTTGACTAAGAATTCGATTTAAACAGGACCCATAGGGGTAGGAAATAAACATGAGTAACATTCCATCTGAACTGAAATACGTTGCTAGTCACGAGTGGATCCGCGTTGAAGGTGATGGCACCGTTGTCATCGGTGTAACAGATCACGCGCAAGACCTTTTGGGTGACGTAGTTTTCGTTGAGCTGCCAGAAGTCGGTGCTGAAGTAGAATCAGGTGATGAAACAGGTGTTGTTGAGTCTGTTAAAGCTGCATCTGATGTATACGCGCCGCTAAGTGGTGAAGTTGTAGCCGTTAACGAAGATCTGGAAGACTCTCCAGAGCTAGTTAATTCTGACCCATACGGTGATGGTTGGTTCTTCAAATTGAAGCTAAGCGACGCTGAAGAGTTGAACGAACTACTAAGCGCAGAAGCTTACAACGATCTGTGCGAATCTGAAGCTTAAGTCAGATTTAGGGCCTCGGCCTGAGAAATAAATACCTTGTCCCGGCTATATGCCGGGACAGTTGTCTGTAAAACAGGAAAAACATGTCACTGCAAACTCTAAAACTAAACAGTGGGGCTGAACGCAGGCTGCGTGGTGGTCACCTTTGGATCTACAGTAACGAGGTGGATAACCGTGCGACGCCGCTGAAGAGCTTTGAGCCGGGCCAGCAGGTTATTGTCGAAACTGACAAAGGCAAACCTTTAGGCGTTGCTTATGTAAACCCAAATACGTTGATTTGCGGTCGAATCGTCAGTCGTGATCTTAAATACACTTTGGATCGCTCCTTAATCATTCACCGCCTTAAAGTGGCGCTATCACTGCGTGAAAGCTGCTTTACTGATGATTGCTATCGTCTGGTGTTTGGTGACAGTGATGCTCTGCCGGGTCTCGTGATTGATCGTTTCTACGATGTGTTTGTTGTACAGATTTCCACAGCCGGTATGGAAGCGGTGTTGGATGACATTATCGATGCACTGAACAAAGTATTCACGCCAAAAGCTATTCTGCTGCGTAATGACGGCAAAATGCGTGATATGGAAGGTTTGGAAACCTATACAGAGATTATCCAGGGTGATATCCCTGAGCTGTGTCCGTTGATGGAAAACTCTGTGCCACTGCTAGCCCCACTGCAGAAAGGCCAGAAAACTGGTTGGTTCTACGATCACCGTAATAACCGCGCACAGATGCAAAAGCATGTTGAAGGTAAGCGCGTACTGGATTTGTTTAGTTACGTAGGTGGCTGGGGCGCGCAGGCTTTGGCTGCTGGTGCTAATCAGGCGATCTGTGTCGATGCTTCCCATTTTGCTCTAGAAGTGGCAGCTGAGAACGCGCGTATCAATAATGCGTCTGATCGATTTGAAGGCTTCCACGGTGATGCCTTTGATATCTGTAAGTCTCTCATTGCAGATAAAGAAAAATTTGATGTGGTTGTGTTGGACCCGCCTGCGTTTATCCAGAAGAAAAAGGATATTCGTAATGGTGAGCGTGCTTATTCCCGTATGAATAACTTCGCCATGCGTCTGCTTAAGAAAGACGGAATCTTGGTGTCTGCGTCATGCTCTATGCATCTTCAACGTGATCGCTTGATCGATATTATTCGTAGTAATAGCCGCGAATTGGATCGTAATGCTCAGATCTTTGATCAGGGGCATCAGGGTGCAGACCACCCGGTACATCCGGCGATTCCAGAAACGGATTACCTTAAATCATTCTTTGTCAGAGTTTTGCCATCCTCTTAATCCGACATCTGTTCCCAGATAGGAGCTTTACCATGCAATATCGTCAGCTAGGTAATACGGATCTCAATGTGAGTCTGATCTGTCTGGGAACTATGACCTTCGGTCGACAAAACACTGAGGTCGAAGCGTTTGAGCAGCTGGATTATGCCTGGGCGCAAGGTGTCAATTTTCTTGATGCTGCTGAGATGTATCCAGTGCCTGTGGATGAGCGTTATCAGGGGCTAACAGAGACCTACATCGGCAACTGGATGAAGCAACGGAATAACCGCGAGAAGGTGATCGTTGCAACAAAGGTTGCGGGGCCTGGAGATTTTGTCAGCTTTATCCGCCCTGATATGCATTTTGATCGCAAAAATATTCGTGAAGCGCTCCAAGGCAGTTTAAAGCGCCTCCAAACCGATTACATCGACTTATACCAACTCCACTGGCCAGATCGCACCACTAATTTCTTTGGTAAATTAGGCTATCAGCATGCTCCAGAAAACGATGGGGCAGCAATTTTGGAAACCCTAAACATTTTAAAAGAGCTGGTGGACGAAGGCTTGATTAGATATGTGGGCTTATCCAATGAAACGGCATGGGGAACCATGAAGTTTCTAGCTTATGCTGAGCAATTAGGCCTGCCACGAGTTGTTTCCGTACAGAATCCCTACAACTTGTTAAACCGCTCCTCTGAGGTCGGTTTAACCGAGGTTTTGATGCGTGAGCAGGTGTCTCTACTGCCGTATTCGCCAATGGCATTTGGTACCTTAAGTGGCAAGTACCTTAATGGCGCTCAGCCTGAGAAAGGGCGTTTAACTCTTTTCCCTGATTACACTCGATATCTGAATGAGCAAGGTAAAAGAGCGACTGAAGAGTACGTATTGCTTGCTCGAGCGCATAATTTGGATCCAGCGCAGATGGCGTTAGCCTTTGTTAATGGTCGCGACTTTGTTGCCAGTAATATCATTGGCGCAACGACCATGGAGCAGCTGACAGCGAATATAGACTCTGTAAATCTTAACCTTGATGAAGGTTTGCTAGCGGAGATTGAGGCGATTCATGTGCGGCATCCAAATCCGTGTCCGTAGCATTGTTTAATTGATCGAGAAAGGGGAGCTTAAATAGCTCCCTTTTTTTGTGGTGAATTTGTCATTTTCGAGTTCTTTGCCAGACTGTAATCAGCAAGATAAAACAGGTGGGTAGGGTTATGTTACAAGTAAGAGATGCAATGTTTCCTGTGAATAAACCGCTGAGTGCAGATATGCCCCTAGTTGAGGCGGTTTCTCATATTCTAGAGTCTGGGTATTTAGGCTTACCGGTAGTAGATAAAAACTTGAAGGTGGTTGGCTTTTTATCAGAGTTTGATTGTTTGCCTTATTTAGTTACCGACAGTTATCACTGTGATAGCCACGAGATTGTTGGCGATATTATGCGTACCGATCCACTTACGGTTTCACCGAGATTGAGTATTGTCGATTTAGCTCAGCAGATGGGTTTGGATAAACCAAAAGTGTATGCAGTGGTTGAGCAGAATAAGCTGGTGGGTATCATCACGCGAAGCATGTTGATGCATGAGCTAAATGAGTCCTTGAAGCACTGTAAAGTGGTGGCTTGAGGGCTAATATTCAGTGAGGTTTTAACCGGAAAGGACGGGGATCATACCGAATAATTAATGCCGATAAAAAGCGTATTTTTACATTTATAACAGTTGTTTGATCTATATCAGAAACTCCTGATGTAGTAGGCGCATAATCAGTAATACTGATTAACCGAACTAGAGAGGTAAGCCTATGAACCAGGAGTTACAGACCCCAGACGTTGATGTTCAAACTGCAGATGTGATCTTGCCACCGCAAGAAGAAATCTGCCCTACTGTACTGCTGGATCAGGAGATTACTGATCAGTTTGAGTCCAGCGAATACCCTTACGATACAAAAATTTCCCGCAAAGAATACGAAAAGCGTAAAAAAGAGCTGCAGATAGAACTGTTGAAGATGCAGAACTGGGTGCGTGAGACCGGGCAGCGTGTTGTTATCCTCTTTGAAGGGCGTGACGCAGCCGGTAAAGGCGGAACCATCAAACGTATTATGGAGCACCTTAATCCTCGTGGTGCACGTGTCGTGGCTTTAGAAAAGCCGACCGAGCAAGAGAAAGGGCAGTGGTATTTCCAGCGTTACATCAACCATCTTCCTACGGCTGGTGAGATAGTGCTGTTTGACCGTTCTTGGTACAACCGTGCTGGGGTTGAGAAAGTAATGAACTTCTGTTCGCCATCTGAGTATTTAGAGTTTATGCGTCAGACCCCTGATCTGGAGCGTATGCTGGCGCGAAGTGGCATCAAACTGTTTAAGTTCTGGTTCTCGGTAAGCCGTGACGAGCAGTTCCGACGTTTTCAGGCTCGTCGTGTAGATCCGTTGAAACAATGGAAACTTTCTCCAATCGATTTGGCCTCTTTAGATAAGTGGGATTCATATACAGAAGCCAAAGAATCGATGTTTTTCTATACCGACACGGCAGATGCACCTTGGACGGTGATTAAATCTGACGATAAGAAGCGTGCAAGACTTAATGCCATGCGCCATCTACTTAGTCGTATGCCTTATCCGAATAAAAGTGAAGAGATTGATCTTCAGCCGGATCCGCAAATCGTCAGCAATGCCCAAGGGCAAATTGATCGTCACCCAGTGCATAAGTAACAGTTAAGGAGTGGAGCGATGACACTAAAACAAACTGCACATGCTCAACATGTTGTCGATTCTTTTAAAGCGAGATTGCCGGATGCAATGAACAACGATATTGGTGAAGAGCATTTTGATGAGTTAGCACTGTTGATTGAGTCAGCTATCAGTGCGGCTGTTTTGACAGAGATGGAAAAGGCGGCCGATAAGATTGATAAGTTAGCTCACGATGTTCGTCATTTTGCTGAGCACTTTGATTGAACTTTAATAGGTAATAAAAAAGAGAGGCTATTGCCTCTCTTTTTTTGCTTTAATCAACGTGGGGTTAACGCAAATCTAATACTGGCCAGAGGTTTGCGTTAGCATGATCTTCTAGGGTCTCATCTGGATTGACAGCGACTGGATGAGTTACTTTTTCAAGGAGCGGTAAGTCATTGTGGGAATCGCTATAGAAATAGCTACCTTCTAAGTTAAAGTCATTGTGCTTTAACCACTCATTTAGGCGCGTTACTTTGCCATCTTGGAAACAAGGTATGCCCGCAACTTTACCGGTATATTCCCCGTCTATTTCTTCAGGGTCGGTTGCAATAATATCGTCTACACCCAGTTTGTCTGCGATAGGGCCTGTTACAAAGCGGTTAGTCGCTGTGATAATAAGCAAGTAATCACCTTGTTCGCGGTGGTTCTGCAGAAGCTCAGCCGCTTTAGGTAACATAATCGGAATAATTTTAGATTCCATAAACTCTAAATGCAGTTTATCTAGCTCTGCACGTTGCATCTGCGCCAAAGGCTTTAGAGCAAAGGCAAGGAATTCAAAAATATCTAATCCGCCATTCTTATATTGCTCGTAAAAGTAGTCGTTTGCGCGACTATACTCATCGCTATCTACAATCCCTTTTTCGCACAAAAATTCGCCCCATGCGTGATCACTGTCACCGGCAAGAAGAGTATTGTCCAGATCAAAAATTGCTAAGCTCAAAAGAGGTTCCTCAACGAATAAGATAGTGTCGCAAGGATAGGGAGGATACGCGTTGAATGCAATTGTCTGAAAAGGGATTTGCTGAGTATCAAAGAATTATGGAACAATAGCTGAAAAATAATTAGGAATAACTAAAGTGATTGATTCAGATGGGTTCAGGCCGAATGTCGGTATCATTCTGGCTAACTCGCTGGGTCAGGTCCTTTGGGCAAGACGAATTGGCCAAGATGCTTGGCAGTTTCCGCAGGGGGGAATCAATGAGGATGAAACCCCTGAAGAAGCAATGTATCGCGAATTAAGAGAAGAGATTGGACTTGCTGCAGAAGATGTAGAAATTGTTGCAGTAACCCGAGGTTGGTTGAGATACCGATTGCCCAAACGAATGATCCGGCGCAATTCGCATCCGGTATGTGTTGGCCAGAAGCAAAAATGGTTTTTGCTACGGATGTTGAGCGCAGATAGTGCGGTAAAAATTGATCACACTGAATCGCCAGAGTTTGATGGTTGGCGTTGGGTGAGCTATTGGTATCCGCTAGGACAGGTTGTGTCATTTAAACGAGAGGTGTATCGCAAGGCAATGCGAGAATTATCACCTAAACTATCGAGATTTAATGCCATAAATACCTAGAAGGAGAGACACTGAATGCTGGATGTGTTGAAGAAGATTGTACAGGAAGTCAGTATCGCGCCAGATTTGGACTCGGTACTGAATCTGATTGTGCGTCGCATCCAGCGTGCTATGTCCACAGAGGTTTGCTCTGTTTATCTATTTGATCCTGAGGATCAATGTTATGTCTTGATGGCGACTGAAGGTCTCAATCAGGAAGCGGTGGGTAGCGTTCGTTTATCTGCCGAAGAAGGCTTGGTGGGTATGGTGGTAGATCGTGCCGAACCGATCAACCTTGAAAACGCCTCCGAGCATCCCGCCTACAAATATGTTGAGTCTACCGGTGAAGAGCGTTTTAACTCTTTCCTCGGCGTGCCGATTATCCATCACCGCGGTGTATTGGGTGTCTTAGTTGTTCAGCAAAAAGCGCAGCGTCGTTTTGATGAGAGTGAAGAAGCTTTTCTCGTGACCTTATCTGCCCAGCTTGCTGGGGCTATTGCTCATGCTGAAGCGACGGGTTCTTTAGGTGTAATGGGCGAAGAGCCAAGCGGCGAAGTCGTTAACTTGCGTTTTGAGGGTGTGCCTGGTTCTGCGGGTGTAGCTATTGGTTCAGCTACGGTTGTTGCACCGCCGGCGGATCTAAACTCAGTTCCAGATAAAGTTGCCAAAGACGTTGAGCAGGAAATTGCTAACTTCGAAGCAGCATTAAAACTCGTTCGACGGGATATCAAAGTCGTTGGCCGCAGTTTAGCCCAGCGTTTGCGTTCAGAAGAGCAGGCGCTATTTGATGTTTATCTGCGGATGTTGGATGACAACGCTCTGGCTGGCGAAGTTGTGGCGAGAATCCGCCAAGGCAACTGGGCACAAGGTGCACTGCGTGAAGTTGTCATGGAGCATGTGCGTCAGTTCTCTATGATGGATGACCCCTATCTGCGCGAACGTGCGACGGATATCAAAGATTTAGGTCGTCGAGTGCTCGCCTATCTGCAAGAAGATGCGCCTGCAGTGCTCGAATTTACCGATGAAACTATTCTGGTCGCTGATGAGTTAACGCCGGCGATGCTTGGTGAAGTGCCGAGCGAGAAGTTGGTCGGTTTAGTTTCTGTGCATGGTTCTAGTAACTCCCATGCTGCGATCCTTGCTCGTTCCATGGGTATTCCGACCATTATGGGCGCGGTTGATCTGCCTCTAACGCGTATTGATGGTCGAGAGCTGATTCTTGATGGCTATTCAGGTCGAATCTACGTACAGCCGGGAGAGGATCTTCTAACGGCATACAGAGATATCTTGCGTGGTGAGCAGGAACAAGCAGCCGAACTTGAAGCGATTAAAGATCTTCCTGCGGAAACTACAGATGGTTTCCGAATGCCGTTATGGGTAAATACAGGTTTGATCGCCGATGTAGCGCGTTCACTTGATCGCGGTGCAGAAGGTATTGGGCTGTATCGAACCGAAGTGCCTTTCATGATCCGAGAGTTCTTCCCGAGTGAGCAAGACCAAGCGCAGACTTATCGCAAGCAATTAGAAGCATTCCACCCTCGCCCTGTGACAATGCGTACCTTGGATATCGGTGGAGATAAGTCACTACCTTACTTCCCAATTGAAGAGGAAAACCCATTCTTGGGATGGCGTGGTATCCGAGTGACGCTAGATCATCCTGAGATCTTCCTAGTGCAAGTACGCGCCATGCTTAAAGCAGGCGAAGGTTACGGTAATCTACGTATTATGTTGCCGATGGTGACCAGCGTAGGAGAGGTAGAAGAAGCCAGTCGTCAGATCGATCGTGCAGTTAAAGAACTGCAAGATGAAGGGCATGATATTGAGCGTCCATTGGTGGGTGTGATGGTTGAGGTGCCGGCTGCTGTTTATCAGGTGCGCCGATTTGCACGTCGTGTCGATTTTATCTCGGTAGGTTCCAACGACCTTACCCAGTATCTGCTTGCTGTAGACCGAAATAACCCTCGTGTTGCTGATCTGTATGTTAGCTACCATCCCGCTGTTCTGAGGGCGCTTGTTTTCATTGCGCGAGAGGCGCATAAAGAAAACGTTACAGTGTCTATCTGCGGTGAATTGGCGTCTGAGCCAGGTGGTGCTTTGCTGTTGATGGCAATGGGTTATGATGTGCTATCAATGAACGCGACCAACTTGCCTAAAGTGAAAGCCGCGATTCGCCAAGTGAGTAAGGAAGACGCGGGTCAACTCCTGAAAGATGTGATGGCTATGGATGATGCTGATCGCATTCAGAAATTCATCAATGAGCGCCTAACTGAATTGGGTATAGCGCTGCCAAAACAGCCGGTTGTTGTTTAGCCGATTTTTTTGAGAACACTACCCTAAAGCTGGCAAGGTAAGTTGATACTCACTTCTTTCTAATGGCCCATTATAGTCGTACCCTTGTTCGATAACAGTTGTGTGACCATCGAGTTCTTGTAGAAGGATCGTTATAGCCCGAGTGCCATAAGTCTCTGATCGAATAAAGCTAGACGATAGCAGTTTTTCCCATTCAAAAGGTACGCCGGTGTCTGGCAGGCTTTCGTTTTCGGCGCGTTGATCGTTAAGCATAATCTCAAACAAAACCTGCTCAGAAATCATCTCATTTTCGATTGTATCTGCTAACGCCTGTCTTACTTGGGTAAGCTTTGGCCATGGTGTATCTAGAAGCGCGTTGCTCATTCCGTATACGCCGGGTTTTAATTGCTGTGTTTGGCCTCCGCGGTTCGAACTGTAGTACAGACCTGTTTTGTCCCCTGTAAGCAGATTAAAATCGCCGTATAGTGATTTCTCTGTCTCCATTTGTGCTAAATAGCTTTTCGCATCGGTAGAACCCGTTAAAAAATTGGCTGTAAGCTCACCACGAGATTTTTTCGATTTGGCCATGTTGTTGCCATCACGAAAATTGGTAACGGCTGAGAACTTTCCTTCCTTGTTGATGCCCAGCCAAGTGCCCATCTGTTCTAGGTCTCTTCCGGCAAGCACGTGAGCTTGATCTGGCCAAAAATGCATTGCTTGGCTTGCTCTTTGATAAAACTCGTCGCGATTGGCGAGTAAAATCAGGGAGTATTTAGGGTGGGTCTTATATGCGAATGTTATTAAGCACATAGGTAATAGGCCATTAATTGGGTAATATAGCGATCGTTTTTATTGTAAGTGCAAATCGCACAAAGGCAGAGTAAAGGATAAAAGATGCTGATCACAATTCTTACCTACTTAATTCTAGGCGCAGCAGCAGGGGTCGTTGCAGGCTTATTTGGTATTGGTGGTGGTCTGTTGATCGTGCCGGTATTGGTCTTTTGCTTTGAATTACAGGGGATGGCGCCTAGTGTGCTAACCCATGCAGCGGTTGCTACCTCTTTAGCGACCATAGTAGTGACTTCGATCAGCTCTACGATGGCACATAACAGCAAAGGTGCAGTCCGCTGGGATATTTTTAAGCCTTTAACGGCCGGTATTCTGTTGGGTGCATTTCTCGGCGTTAAAACTGCGGGACAAATGACCGGTGAATGGCTGCAAATTGCGTTGGGTAGCTTTGCTATTTTGGTTTCGATCCAGATGGCGTTGAACCTAAAGCCAGATGCGGGTGAAAAATCGGCGAGTACCAAATCTTTTGTTATCTCAGGTGGTGTGATTGGTTGGCTCTCCAGTATTTTTGGTATTGGTGGTGGAACCCTGACTGTGCCTTATCTTACTTGGGGGCGAGTTCAGATGCAGCAAGCTGTTGCTACATCGGCTGCCTGTGGCCTTCCGATTGCAGTAATGGCGGCGCTAACCAATGTTTGGGAAGGTTGGGGTGATGCTGATATGCCTGATTGGAGTGCAGGTTACGTCTACCTACCTGCATTTGCGGGTATTGTTTTGACCAGTTCTTATTTTGCTAAGTTTGGTGCTAAATGGGCGCACAGCCTGCCGGGACCAGTTTTAAAACGGATTTTTGCAGTCTTTTTATTCTGTGTAGGACTGCGTTTCTTAATCAGTAACCTAGTTTAGGAGTAGCGCTGTGTGGGTTCATGATATCAACCCGATTGCATTAGATCTCGGGCCATTGCAGATTCACTGGTATGGCTTGATGTACTTAATCGGCTTTGCCGCAGCCTGGTGGTTAGGTGTAAGACGAGCGCGTTTGCCGGGTTCTGGCTGGACTGAAGAGCAGATATCCGATCTGATCTTCTGGGGTGCTATGGGTGTGGTATTGGGTGGTCGAATGGGGTATGTCCTGTTTTATCACCTTGATCGCTTCCTGCAAGATCCGCTGTGGCTGTTTGCTGTGTGGGAAGGGGGAATGTCTTTCCACGGAGGTTTGCTCGGTGTTATAGCTGCCATGTATCTGTTTGGCCGTAAACACGGTAAATCCCTATTTACCATGACGGACTTTGTCGCTCCTTTGGTGCCGATCGGTTTAGGTGCTGGCCGCATAGGTAACTTTATTGGTGGTGAGCTCTGGGGGCGTGTTACGGATGGTCCATGGGGTGTGGTATTTCCTCGCGGTGGTGATCTACCTCGTCATCCTTCTCAGTTGTATGAATTTGCACTAGAAGGGCTCGTGCTATTCGTGGTGCTTTGGTGGTTCTCATCTAAACCGCGACCGAAAATGGCGGTTTCTGGTCTATTCCTTCTGCTCTATGGTTTGTTCCGATCTTTAGTGGAATTTGTACGTGAACCAGATGCGCATCTTCAGTTTATCGCTTTTGAGTGGCTAACCATGGGGCAGTTGCTTTCTTTGCCGATGATACTGTTGGGGATGTTCTTGGTTGGGCTTGCTTACAAGCGTGGATGAAATTGAGCATAAAAAAGAGGCCAAATAGGCCTCTTTTTTATTGTCTGATTTAAACCGAGAACGGGTACTGAATAGGATCGTGGTGCTGATAACCTTCAACTTCAAAGTCATCGACGGTTACCCATGTTTCCAAATCTTCCAGCGTTTTGATATCAGGATTGATCTTAAAGGTCGGTAAAGGCAACGGCTCGCGTTGAAGCTGCACATCGCGCATTAGCTCGACCTGGTCTTCATAAATATGGGCGTTCACGATCTTGTGATACGCCTTGCCCGGTTTGTGACCGGTGATCTGGGTCACGATTGCCAGCAAGAAGTACACCTGCACCATATTAAAGGTCAGGCCCAATGGAACATCGCAGCTTCGCTGAGTGCTGTTTAGGTAAAGTGTATCGCCTAGCAGTGAGAAGTGATGGCTATACATGCAAGGTCGTAAGCAACCCATGTGGAATGCGCCCGGGTGATAGAAAGTATAGATCTCACCACGGTCATCAATGCCGTTTGATAGGTTATCCACAATTTTACGCAATAGGTCGATGCTGCCGCCATCGGGTTTTGGGAAGTTTCTGCCTACTTTGCCGTAGATGAAACCGCAATCATCTTCACCCTTGCGATATGGGTTGGCTAGCCACTCAGCATTATCGTTAGCGTTGGCATCCCATGTTTTGGTGCCAATCTTGCGGAAATCTGCTGCGTTATCATAACCGCGGAGATAGCCTAACATCTCTGCAATCGCTGATTTGTAAAAGCACTTGCGCGTAGTCACCATAGGGAACTGCCCTTGGCCGACGTCATAAGTTAAATCAGCATTAATGACGGTAAGGCAGCGTTTGCCTGTGCGTTTGTTTTCTACCCAAACGCCTTCATCGATAATTCTTTGGCACAGATCTAGGTATTGTCTCATTGGTTTGTGCTTAACCCTGTGTTTAAATTCAGTGAGATTATGTTACCGAATGTTAAGTATTTTTGGTAAGAATATAAAATGATGCTTAATATCTTAGCGATATAAGTCGATTAGGAGTTTCGATGAACTTAGCAATTATTGTTGCACAAGCTAAAAATCGAGTGATTGGCGTTAACAATAAGCTGCCATGGCACTTACCTGAAGATCTACGTTACTTTAAACAGGTAACTATGGGTAAGCCGATTATCATGGGGCGAAATACCTATGAGTCTATAGGTCGTCCACTCCCTGGGCGCACCAATATCGTTATCTCTAGGCAGGAATCTTATGCGCCTCAAGGTGTCAAAGTTGTTTCTAGCCTAGAAGCGGCTATTGATATGGCTGAAAGTGTAGCAATGATCGATGGCGCATCCGAGGCAATGGTCATTGGCGGCGGTCAGATTTATGCGCAAGCGTTAGAGAAGGCTGATCGTTTATATCTGACAGAGGTTGATGCAGAAATAGAAGGGGATGCTTGGTTCCCTGAGTTTGCGCGAGAAAATTGGAAAGAAGTGGGTAGAGAAGATTTCTCTGCAGAAGGACCTAACCCATACAACTATAGCTTTATTGTTTTAGACAAAATTTAAAGAAGGCAAAGTAGTATGACGCTCCGTTCGTTGTTGTCTATTCTAGCTGATGGCAAATTCCACTCCGGTCGAGAATTAGGAGAGGAAATTGGAATCAGCCGTAGTGCGATCTGGAAACATATACGCCGTATCGAAGAAAGCGGTCTTGAAGTCTACAGTGTTAAAGGGCGAGGTTATCGAGTCCCGGGTGGTGTAGAGCTACTGGATTATGAGCAGATTAAATCTGCTTTACGCCCAGAGGTAGCTGAACTAATTAAATGTCCAGAGATTCCGTTAACCATTGCCTCAACTAATGAGATGGCTATGAAGGAGTCTCAGCAGGGAGATTGTCATGGGCGTTTGTTTGTTGCTGAGCAGCAGATAGAAGGTCGTGGTCGACGAGGTCGCAGCTGGGTTAGTCCTTTTGCTCGCAATCTTTATTTCTCATTGGTATGGCGATTTGAACAGGGTGCGGCAGCCCTTGAAGGTTTGAGTCTGCTGATCGGTCTGTCTCTTGTTAAAGCATTGGAAGTACTCTCGGTTGATGGGGTTGAACTGAAATGGCCAAACGATCTACTTTACCAAGGCAAAAAGCTCGCAGGGATCTTGATTGAGCTAAATGGAGAGGCGTCCGGTCAATGCCAAGTGATTATTGGTGTTGGTATGAATGTGAATATGCCAAAAGAACAGGCTGAAGATATCGATCAGCCTTGGACCGATCTTAAAACTATTGCTGGCACTGATGTAAGTCGCAATCGACTATTAGCCGAAGTTATTAATCAGCTTGTAGTAAAGCTTGAAGAGTTTGAGCGCACGGGCTTTGCTGCATGGGTTGATGAATGGCAGTCCTATCATGCGATGCAGAATAAAGAGATCGCATTGCAGGTTGGCGAGAAGGTAGTAGAGGGTATTTGCAACGGTATCGATACATCCGGTGCACTGCTTCTGCAAACGCCGTCTGGCGTGCAGGCATACCATGGTGGAGAAGTGAGTGTTCAGCGAAACTTATGATTCTTGAAATAGATGCTGGCAATACGTTTATTAAGTGGCGAGTGCTCGAACAAAATGGTGTTCAAGGTAAGCTGTTAACGCGAGAATTGAGCGAGCAGTCAATACCGGATAGCTGGCTACAAAAATTTTCAAAAATCAGAGTGACGTCAGTTGCAGGTAAAGAGATAAACCTGCAACTAAAAGCGATCTTTCAATCGCTAGAGCAAGTCGAACCTTTATTTGCTAAAACAACAGCAGAGCAAGCTGGATTAAAAAATAGCTATGTCGATCCGCAGCGGATGGGGGTTGATCGTTGGTTGGCCATGTTAGCTGCCTTTAAAAAAGCGGGGGGCGCTTGTTGTGTGGTTGATTGTGGAAGTGCAATTACAGTCGATCACGTTGATCATGAAGGTCAACATCTAGGTGGTCATATCATTCCGGGCCTCAGGTTGATGCAAAAAGGCCTATTAGAAAACACATCTGAAATTCTTGTCGATCACTCCATTGAGTCCTTTAATCCTCAGCCGGGTAAAGATACAAATTCAGCCGTGTCTAACGGAATTGATTTCGCGTTTGCTGCTTTAACAGAAAAAATTGTAAAGGATCTAAATATTGAGCATAGCGCGCTCTATATAACAGGCGGTGATGGCGAACTGTTCTACAAGATGGCAGGATGCGGGCAGCTCGAGCCTGATTTGGTCTTAGATGGTTTGGCTTGGGCGTTGGCTTAGTTATGTTTCGCTGGTTGTTTCTATTCCTTCTGTTGGCTAATGCGGTATTGCTGTTTTGGCATTCTATACAAATAGAGCCGCAAGTAATTGAAGCGTCAGATACGCGTAAACAGCTGAATACATTAAAGCTGGTTACTGAGATGGATCAGGACGCTCTTGAAAAGCTAAAGGCTGAGAAGTCTAGTCAGCAAGAGTGTTTTTGGTTTGCTGGTTTTGAAACCGATGTAAAAGCAGCTGCCGTGACGCAATTAATTGTCGGCTTGGGCGGTCAGGCTGAATATAAAGCGATGGAAGAAGCTGTTGCTAGCTATGTGGTAGTGATTTCCTTACCAGAAGATCTAAAGAAACGCTTGGCTTTAATGGATTATCTGGAAAATAAGGGGTTAAGTGAGGTTGGTGACGAATTGCTGGGCTTTGAGTACAGCCTGGAAGGTTATAGTAATAAAGAATCGGCTGTAGAGCAGGTAAAGGTACTATCTTCGCTAGCAATTGATAGTCGTGTAGAAAAGCGCGAATCTACTGGAGCTCGCTATGTTGTTGTGATGGATGCTTCAGTTGATCGAAATTTATCCAGTAAAATCAAAGAAATAGTCAAAGAAAACTATTATTTTATAAAAATTGAAAAAAAATTGTGTAAAGGGGTTGCAAAGCCCTGAGTCGGTGGTAACATACGCGCCACTTCATTGAGACGCCGGTATAGCTCAGTTGGTAGAGCAACTGACTTGTAATCAGTAGGTCCCGAGTTCGACTCTTGGTGCCGGCACCATCTCATAGGTCAGTGAAGTTTTGAAATTGTTGGTGAGGTTCCCGAGTGGCCAAAGGGATCAGACTGTAAATCTGACGCGTAAGCTTCGGTGGTTCGAATCCACCCCTCACCACCATTCACAGTAAGGCGGGTATGGTATAGTGGCTATTACCTCAGCCTTCCAAGCTGAAGAGGCGGGTTCGATTCCCGCTACCCGCTCCAAGTGAGACTAAGCTCAAGTAGCTCAGGGGTAGAGCACACCCTTGGTAAGGGTGAGGTCGGCGGTTCAATTCCGCTCTTGAGCTCCAGAATTTATTTTTTTAGGGTAGATATAGTAATATATCTGCCCTTTGTTATATTTGCGCTTTGTAAATTTAATTGTACTGGACAGACTGATGGCTAAAGAACAATTTGAACGCACGAAACCGCACGTAAACGTTGGTACAATTGGCCACGTTGACCACGGTAAAACAACGCTAACTGCTGCTCTAACACGTGTAGCTGCTGAAGTTTTCGGTGGTGAAGCGGTAGATTTTGCTAACATCGATAACGCTCCAGAAGAGCGTGAGCGTGGTATCACGATCGCGACTTCTCACGTAGAGTATGACACTCCAGAGCGTCACTACGCACACGTTGACTGCCCGGGTCACGCTGACTACGTTAAGAACATGATCACTGGTGCTGCACAGATGGATGGCGCTATCCTAGTATGTGGTGCGACTGATGGTCCAATGCCACAGACTCGTGAGCACATCCTACTGTCTCGTCAGGTTGGTGTACCTTATATCGTAGTATTCCTAAACAAAGCGGACCTACTTGCAGAAGACTGTGGTGGTGCTGACTCTGAAGAATACGCTGAGATGCTAGAATTGGTTGAAATGGAGCTTCGTGAGCTTCTAGACCAGTACGAATTCCCAGGTGACGACACTCCAATCGTTCCAGGTTCTGCTCTAATGGCTCTAAATGGCCAAGACGACAACGAACTAGGTACTACTGCTGTTAAGACTCTTCTAGAAACTCTAGATTCTTACATTCCTGAGCCAGAGCGTGCAATCGACGGTGCATTCATCATGCCAATTGAGGACGTATTCTCTATCCAGGGTCGTGGTACTGTAGTAACTGGTCGTGTTGAGCGTGGTATCATCAAAGTTGGTGAAGAAGTTGAAATCGTAGGTATCAAAGAAACTACGACTACTACTTGTACTGGTGTTGAGATGTTCCGTAAGCTTCTTGACGAAGGCCGTGCTGGTGAGAACGTTGGTGTTCTACTGCGTGGTACTAAACGTGAAGAAGTTGAGCGTGGTCAAGTGCTAGCAGCTCCAGGTTCTATTACTCCTCACACTCGTTTCGAGGGTGAAGTATACGTACTATCCAAAGAAGAAGGCGGTCGTCACACTCCATTCTTCAAAGGTTACCGTCCACAGTTCTACTTCCGTACAACTGACATCACTGGTGCATGTGAGCTTCCAGAGGGTGTAGAAATGGTAATGCCTGGTGATAACGTTAAGATGGACGTTACACTAATCAACCCAGTAGCAATGGAAGAAGGTCTACGTTTCGCGATTCGTGAAGGTGGTCGTACTGTAGGTGCTGGTGTTGTATCTAAAATTGTTGAATAAAATCAACAATTAGGTATTGCCAACTGATAGGGAGGCTTATACAATATGCCTCCCTATTATGCAGTAGGCCAGTGGCTCAATTGGCAGAGCAGCGGTCTCCAAAACCGCAGGTTGGGGGTTCGAGTCCCTCCTGGCCTGCCATCTCTTCTCTGAGGTGGCATCAATACACAAGCTATTTTTAAGTAATCCTGAGGCCCTAAGCGTGAATGCCAAAGTGAATTCCGAAGGTTCAAAGTTTGACGCCCTTAAGTGGGTCGCTGTAGTAGCAATTGTTACTGCGGGCGTTGTAGGTAACTCTGTATACGCAGATCAGTCTTTGTTCTACCGTGTGGTTGCACTGCTTGTGTTAGCGTTGATTGCAGGTTTTATCTCACTGCAAACAGCAAAAGGGAAAGCGTTTTTTACTTTGTTTAAAGAAGCAAAGCAGGAAATTCGCAAAGTGGTATGGCCGACACGTCAAGAAACAGCGCAGACGACGGCGATTGTTGTGGTTGTGGTTCTGATTATGGGTTTGGCGTTGTGGGGGCTTGACTCATTGTTGAGCTGGTTAGTATCTGGAGCAATAGGTTAAGAGGCTGATAAGCATGTCTAAGCGTTGGTATGTTGTTCATGCGTACTCCGGGTACGAAAAGCGTGTAATGAATACGCTTAAAGAACGAATTGAACTGCATTCTATGCAGGATCTTTTTGGTGAGGTGTTAGTGCCTACCGAAGAGGTTGTTGAAATCCGTGACGGTAAGAAACGTAAATCTGAGCGTAAGTTCTATCCAGGTTATGTACTGGTGCACATGGATATGAATGATGAAAGCTGGCACTTGGTTAAGAATACGCCGCACGTTCTTGGATTTATCGGTGGTACTGCAGGTAATCCTGCGCCGATCACAGAAGCAGAAGCTAACGAAATCCTAAGTCGAGTTGAGAGTGGTGTTGATAAGCCGCGTCCGAAGACTGTATTCGAACCGGGTGAGATGGTTCGAGTTATCGATGGCCCGTTTGCTGACTTTAACGGTGTGGTTGAAGAGATTAACTACGAGAAGAACAAGCTGCAGGTGGCAGTGTTGATCTTCGGTCGATCTACACCGGTTGAATTGGATTTTGGTCAGGTCGAAAAAGCCTGATTTAGAGTTTTAAGGAATAACCTCAGCGAAAGCTGGGGTTTTTCTGTCTTGAGAAAATGGGGAGCTGTAAGGCGTTTGAACCCACTAGGAGTTAAATAAAAATGGCTAAGAAGATTGAAGCTTATATCAAGCTGCAAGTTCCTGCCGGCGGCGCTAACCCGTCACCACCAGTAGGTCCTGCACTAGGTCAGCATGGTGTTAACATCATGGAATTCTGTAAAGCGTTCAATGCTCAAACTCAGAGCATGGAAAACGGCTTGCCAGTTCCTGTTGTAATTACTGTTTATGCTGATCGTAGCTTTACTTTCATCACTAAAACACCTCCAGCAGCAGTTCTTCTGAAGAAAGCTGCAGGTCTTAAGAGCGGTTCTGGTCGTCCAAATACTGAGAAAGTGGGTAACGTTACTCGCGCTCAGATGGAAGAGATCGCAACTGTTAAAATGCCTGACCTAACTGCTGCAGATATGGATGCAGCTGTACGTACTATCGCAGGTACTGCGCGTAGCATGGGTCTGATTCCGGAGGGTGATGAGTAATGGCTAAGTTGACTAAGCGTCAGAAGCTAATCGCTGAGAAAGTTGAAGCGGGTAAAGCTTACTCTATTGAAGATGCAGTTTCTCTACTATCTGAGCTTTCTACTGTTAAGTTCAAAGAGACTGTTGATGTTGCTGTAAACCTTGGTGTTGATCCGCGTAAATCTGATCAGGTTGTTCGTGGTTCTACTGTACTGCCAAACGGTACTGGTAACGATGTTCGTGTAGCTGTATTTGCTCAAGGCGAAAACGCTGAGAAAGCAAAAGCTGCAGGTGCTGATGTTGTTGGTTTCGAAGACCTGGCAGAGCAGATGAAAGGTGGCGATCTGGACTTCGGTGTTGTTATCGCAACTCCAGACGCAATGCGTGTTGTTGGTCAGCTTGGTCAGGTTCTAGGTCCACGTGGCCTAATGCCTAACCCTAAAGTTGGCACAGTAACTCCAGATGTTGTTACTGCTGTAAACAATGCTAAAGCTGGTCAGGTTCGTTTCCGTACTGACAAGAACGGCATCATCCACGCAGGTGTTGGTAAAGCTGACTTCGAAGCGGCTGCTATCAAGCAGAACATCGAAGCACTAGTTGCTGACCTTAAGAAGCTGAAACCAGCTTCTGCTAAAGGCGTGTATCTTAAGAAAGTAACCCTGTCGACTACTATGGGTCCAGGTTTGCTAGTTGATCAGGCTTCTCTAGAAGTTTAATCGACATGAAAGGTTTTTTGAGGGTCTTCTGTACCTGTTACACAGAGATGAAGGCCGTCAAAGACCGCAGGTGATAAGGGTTTCCTTATCTTAATGGGCTAAACCAGCCTGCGCAGACGGTGAGATTCTGTATTTGAATCAAACCACCGTACTCGGAAAGCCTCAGAAATGAGGCGGTTGGTAATAAGTCGAAAGACTACTCCAGGAGTAAATCGTGGCATTAGGACTCGAAGATAAAAAAGCGATCGTCGCTGAAGTCCAGGAAGCTGCATCTAGTGCTCTGTCTGCTGTTGTTGCGGATTCCCGCGGCGTTGAAGTAGGCGATATGACTGCACTGCGTAAAGAAGCTCGTGAAAACGGCGTATGGCTTAAAGTTGTACGTAACACGCTTGCTAAGCGCGCAGTTGAAGGCACTGACTATGCATGCCTACAGGACACTTTCAAAGGTCCAAGTATCATTGCTTTCTCTCAGGAACACCCGGGCGCTGGCGCTCGTATCCTGAAGAACTTTGCGAAAGACAATGAGAACTTTGAACTGAAAGCAGCAGCATTCGAAGGTGAAGTTGTAGACGTGGCTATGCTAGCAAGCTTGCCAACTTACGACGAAGCAATTGCGAAGCTGATGGCTTGCATGAAAGAAGCTGCAGCCGGCAAACTATGCCGTACTATTGCAGCAGTTCGCGACCAGAAAGAAGAAGCTGCGTAAGTTTATACGCACCTTTATTTATACAAGTTTTAATGAGCCTTCTGGCTTACAAATATCAGGAATATAGAAAATGTCTCTGACTAACGAAGATATCCTAAACGCAATTGCTGAAATGTCTGTTAAGGACGTTGTTGCTCTTATCGAAGCAATGGAAGAAAAATTCGGTGTAACTGCTGCTGCTGCTGTAGCTGCTGGTCCTGCTGGCGATGCTGGTGCGGCTGCTGAAGAGAAAACTGAATTTGACGTTATTCTAACTGCTGCTGGCGATAAGAAAGTTAACGTAATTAAAGCAGTACGTGGCGCTACAGGTCTTGGCCTGAAAGAAGCTAAAGGCATCGTTGACGGCGCTCCAGCTGCTGTTAAAGAAGGCGTTAGCAAAGAAGAAGCTGAAGAACTTCAGAAAGCACTGGAAGAAGCTGGCGCTTCTGTTGAAGTTAAGTAATAACTTCATGCTAATCCGAACAGATTTCTGTTCGAAGTGCTGACGGCTGGTGGCTATATGCCACCGGCCTTTTTCCGTTATTTATAGACAGCAAATAAATAGCGGTAACACAGTCCGAAACGGGTTTTCGGCCTGCTTATAAATTGGTGCACTTGCTGGGGAACACTGATGGCTTATTCATACACTGAAAAGAAACGCATCCGTAAGGACTTCGGTAAATTGCCGCAAGTAATGGATGTGCCTTACTTGCTGGCAATTCAGCTTGACTCCTATAAAAAGTTTTTGCAGACAGGGGTTGAAGCAGCAGATCGTTTAGATGCTGGTCTGCATGCAGCATTTAACTCCGTCTTCCCGATCGTGTCCTATTCTGGAAATGCATCTCTAGAATATGTTGGCTACCGTCTGGGTGAGCCTGTATTTGACGTAAAAGAGTGTCAAATACGCGGTATTACATACGCAGCGCCTTTGCGTGTGAAAGTTCGTCTGGTTATTTATGACCGTGAATCCAGCAACAAAGCCGTAAAAGACATCAAGGAACAAGAAGTCTACATGGGCGAAATGCCTTTGATGACTGAAAACGGAACTTTCGTAGTTAACGGTACTGAGCGTGTAATCGTATCTCAGCTACACCGTTCACCAGGTGTGTTCTTCGATCACGATAAAGGTAAAACACACTCTTCTGGTAAGCTACTTTACTCTGCGCGAGTGATTCCTTACCGTGGTTCTTGGTTAGACTTTGAATTTGATCCAAAAGATAGCCTATTCGTACGTATTGACCGTCGTCGTAAACTGCCAGCAACTATCTTGTTGCGGGCTTTGGGTTACCAGGCTGAAGAGATCCTAGATATCTTCTTCGATAATACGACTTGGAACCTAACGACTGATGCAATCAACATGCAGTTGGTAGCAGATCGTTTACGTGGTGAAACGCTGTCTTTTGAAGTGAAAGACCCTGAAGGTAATGTGATTGTTGACGCGGGTCGTCGTATCACGCCTCGTCACATTCGTCAGATGGCAAAAGCCAATATGGAACAGCTTGAAGTACCATTGGAGTACTTGGCTGGTAAGGCAATTGCGAAAGATGTCATTGATCCATCTACTGGTGAGTTGATCTGTGGCTGTAACGCTGAGATTACAGAGGAACTGGTTGAACAGCTTCGTGCTGCAAATATCACTGAGTTCGAAACTCTGTACACGAATGACCTAGATTGTGGTCCATTCATCTCTGATACGCTACGTAACGATCCTACGCGTAACCAGTTAGAAGCATTGGTAGAAATCTACCGTATGATGCGTCCTGGTGAGCCACCAACAAAAGAATCTGCTGAAGCATTGTTCGAAAACCTTTTCTTCACTGAAGAGCGTTACGATCTTTCTGCTGTTGGTCGCATGAAGTTCAATCGTCGTCTAGGTCGCGAAGAAGTTACTGGTTCTGGCGTACTAGACAAAGAAGATATTCTTGAGGTTATGAAGACCTTGATTGATATCCGTAACGGTAAAGGTACCGTGGACGATATTGATCACTTGGGTAACCGTCGTATCCGTTCTGTTGGTGAAATGGCAGAAAACCAGTTCCGTGTAGGTCTGGTTCGTGTTGAACGTGCTGTTCGTGAACGTCTAAGCATGGCGGAATCTGATAACCTGATGCCTCAGGATCTAATCAATGCTAAACCTGTTGCGGCTGCAATTAAAGAGTTCTTCGGTTCATCTCAACTGTCTCAGTTTATGGATCAGAACAACCCGCTTTCAGAAGTAACTCACAAGCGTCGTGTTTCTGCATTAGGTCCAGGTGGTCTAACGCGTGAGCGTGCGGGCTTCGAGGTACGTGACGTACACCCAACTCACTACGGTCGTGTATGTCCAATCGAAACGCCGGAAGGTCCAAACATCGGTTTGATCAACTCTTTGGCAACATTTGCTCGTACAAATGACTATGGTTTCCTAGAGACTCCATACCGTCGTGTAGTAGATGGCAAAGTAACAGATGAGTTGGATTACCTATCTGCGATTGAAGAGAATACATTCGTAATCGCACAGGCGTCTGCAACAATGGATGACGAAAGTCGTCTATTGGATGAGCTTGTTACAGTTCGTCACCTAAACGAAACAACAGTAATGTCACCTGACAAAGTCCAGTACATGGACGTATCTCCACGTCAGGTTGTATCTGTTGCGGCATCATTGATTCCATTCCTAGAGCACGATGATGCGAACCGTGCATTGATGGGATCGAACATGCAGCGTCAGGCTGTACCAACACTACGTGCTGATAAGCCGCTAGTAGGTACTGGTATCGAACGTAACGTAGCTCAAGACTCCGGTGTATGTGTCGTGGCACGTCGCGGTGGTCTGATTGAGTCTGTAGATGCGAGCCGCATCGTTGTTCGTGTAAACGACGACGAAGTTACAGCGGGCGATGCAGGTGTAGATATCTACAACCTGACTAAATACACACGTTCCAACCAAAATACATGTATCAACCAGCGCTCTATCGTTAATCCTGGTGATACTGTAAAAGTTGGCGATGTTATGGCTGATGGTCCATCCGTTGATATGGGTGAGCTAGCACTTGGTCAGAACATGCGTATCGCCTTCATGCCTTGGAATGGTTACAACTTTGAGGACTCCATCCTAATTTCTGAGCGTGTAGTTCAGGAAGATCGTTTCACAACTATCCACATTCAGGAACTAACCTGTGTGGCGCGTGATACGAAATTGGGTTCTGAAGAGATTACATCAGATATTCCAAACGTTGGTGAGTCTGCACTAGCGAAGCTTGATGAAGCAGGTATTGTTCACATCGGAGCTGAAGTAGGCCCAGGTGACATCCTTGTAGGTAAAGTAACGCCTAAAGGTGAAAGCCAGCTAACACCAGAAGAGAAGCTGCTGCGTGCGATCTTCGGTGAGAAAGCATCTGACGTTAAAGATACATCTCTACGTGTTAAAACAGGTACTGTTGGTAAAGTAATCGACGTTCAAGTATTCACACGTGACGGCGTTCAGAAAGATGAGCGTGCGCTATCTATCGAGAAGGCAGAGCTTGACGCAATCCGTAAGGATCTAAACGAAGAGCTTCGCATCGTAGAGCAGGCAACGTTCGAACGTCTAGGTCGTGTACTTGTTGGCTTGAAAGCTGACGGTGGTGCAGGCCTTAAGAAAGGCGAAGAGATTACAGCTGAATTCTTAGCTGGATTGTCTAAATCTGATTGGTTCAACATCCGCGTTTCTGATGAAAATGCAGTTGAACAGCTGGAGCTAGCTCAGAAACAGCTGGAAGATCGTAAAGAATCTTTAGACAAGCGTTTCGAAGATAAGAAGAGCAAGCTGCAGACAGGTGATGATCTTGCACCTGGCGTCCTTAAGATTGTTAAGGTTTACGTTGCTACTAAGCGTCGCGTACAGCCTGGTGACAAGATGGCGGGTCGTCACGGTAACAAGGGTGTTATCTCTGTAATCATGCCTGTAGAAGACATGCCGTACGATGAGAACGGTGAGCCAGTAGATATCGTACTGAACCCACTGGGTGTACCGTCTCGTATGAACGTAGGTCAGATCCTAGAGACACACATGGGTATGGCTGCGAAAGGCTTAGGTCGTCGTATCAATGAGATGCTGGATCAGGAGCGTGAGCGTACTGAAACAGTAACTGAGATTCGTAGCTTCCTAGATCAGATCTATAATGCAGATCTGGGTGCTGGCATGAACAGCCGCACAGAAGATCTAGATAGCTTCTCTGATGATGAGCTCCTTGAGCTAGCTAAGAACCTATGTGGTGGTGTGCCTCTAGCTACACCTGCTTTTGACGGTGCGAAAGAGGTTGAATTGAAATCTCTACTACGTCTTGCAGGTTTGAGCGACACAGGTCAGTCAACGTTGTTTGACGGCCGTACCGGCAACAAGTTTGACCGTCCTGTAACTGTTGGTTACATGTACATGCTGAAACTGAACCACTTGGTAGACGACAAAATGCACGCTCGTTCTACTGGTTCTTATAGTCTTGTTACGCAGCAGCCGCTGGGTGGTAAGGCGCAGTTCGGTGGTCAGCGTTTCGGTGAGATGGAGGTATGGGCACTAGAAGCATACGGTGCTGCTTATACTCTACAAGAGATGCTTACAGTTAAGTCCGATGACGTGAATGGTCGTACGAAGATGTATAAGAACATCGTCGACGGCGATCACCGTATGGAGCCGGGTATGCCGGAATCCTTCAACGTACTTATTAAAGAGATCCGTTCTCTGGGTATCGACATCGAGCTCGAATCCGAATAAGCACAAAACTGTATACCAGGCGGGGGTCGCCTTCGGGCGGCCTCAAGCAAGAACTCCGTTAGGAGCTTGAAAGAATGAAAGATCTGCTGAATCTGCTGAAAACACAGGGCCAATCTGAAGAGTTCGACTCTATCAAGATCACTCTGGCCTCTCCGGAAATGATCCGTTCATGGTCGTACGGTGAAGTTAAAAAGCCGGAAACTATTAACTACCGTACGTTCAAGCCAGAACGTGAAGGTCTATTCTGTGCCAAAATATTTGGTCCAGTAAAAGACTACGAGTGCTTGTGCGGTAAATATAAGCGCATGAAACACCGCGGTGTTATCTGTGAGAAGTGTGGCGTTGAAGTAACGCTAGCTAAAGTTCGTCGTGAGCGTATGGCACACATCGAACTTGCTTCTCCTGTAGCGCACATTTGGTTCCTTAAGTCTCTGCCATCCCGTATCGGTTTGATGCTGGATATGACGCTACGTGATATCGAACGTGTTCTTTACTTCGAATCTTTCGTTGTAATCGATCCAGGCATGACTACGCTTGAGCGCGGTCAGCTACTGAACGATGAGCAGTACTTTGAAGCGCTAGAAGAGTTCGGTGATGAGTTCGACGCACGTATGGGTGCAGAAGCTGTTAAAGAGCTATTGTCTTCTATTGAGCTTGAAGAAGAAGTTAATCAACTGCGTGAAGAACTACCGCAGACTAACTCTGAAACTAAGATCAAGAAGCTTTCTAAGCGTCTTAAACTACTAGAAGCTTTCTACAAGTCAGGCAACAAGCCTGAGTGGATGATTCTTGAAGTACTACCAGTACTTCCACCAGATCTTCGTCCGCTAGTACCACTAGATGGTGGTCGTTTCGCGACATCTGATCTTAATGATCTTTACCGTCGTGTTATCAACCGTAACAACCGTCTTAAGCGTCTACTTGACCTTAATGCTCCAGATATCATCGTACGTAACGAAAAACGTATGTTGCAGGAATCTGTTGATGCATTGCTAGATAACGGCCGTCGCGGTCGTGCGATTACTGGCTCTAACAAGCGTCCTCTGAAATCTTTGGCTGATATGATCAAAGGTAAGCAGGGTCGTTTCCGTCAAAACCTTCTAGGTAAGCGTGTTGACTACTCTGGCCGTTCTGTAATCGTGGTAGGTCCGTACCTACGTCTACACCAGTGTGGTCTTCCTAAGAAGATGGCACTTGAGCTATTTAAGCCATTCATCTTCTCCAAGCTAGAGCTTCGTGGTCATGCGACTACAATCAAAGCGGCTAAGAAGATGGTTGAGCGCGAAGAAGCACTAGTTTGGGATATCCTAGACGAAGTAATCCGTGAGCACCCTGTACTACTTAACCGTGCTCCAACACTTCACCGTCTTGGTATCCAGGCATTTGAGCCGGTACTGATCGAAGGTAAAGCTATTCAGCTTCACCCACTAGTTTGTGCGGCATACAACGCCGACTTCGACGGTGACCAGATGGCTGTACACGTTCCGCTGACTATTGAAGCTCAGTTGGAAGCGCGTGCGTTGATGATGTCTACAAACAACGTACTATCACCTGCCAATGGTGAGCCGATCATCGTGCCTTCTCAGGACGTTGTATTGGGTCTTTACTACATGACTCGTGATCGAGTGAACGCGAAAGGTGAAGGCATGGTATTTGCTGACATCGAAGAGATCGCTCGAGCGCAAGGTGCCGGTGAACTTGATCTACAAGCGAAGATCAAAGTACGTGTTACAGAAAGCATTCGTGACATCGAAGGTAACCTAGAAACCATTACTGAAATGAAGGAAACAACGGCCGGTCGTGCTTTGTTGTTCGCAATCGTTCCAGCAGGTCTACCTTATGAGCTTGTTAACCAGCCAATGAAGAAGAAAGCGATCTCTCGCCTTCTTAACGAAGCGTACCGTCGCTGTGGTCTGAAAGATACAGTTATCTTTGCTGACCAGTTGATGTACATGGGCTTCCGTCAGGCAACTATGTCTGGTGTTTCTATCGGTGTTAACGACTTCGAAATTCCAGCTGAGAAAGCAACTATTATCGATGAAGCAGAAGCTGAGGTAATGGATATCGAACGTCAGTTTGCTGATGGTTTGGTAACTCAGGGTGAGAAATACAACAAAGTTATCGATATCTGGTCTCGTGCTAACGAATTGTTGGCTAAGAAGATGATGGATAACTTGAAGACTGAGCCGGTTGTTACAAAAGATGGTGAAGAGTCCGAGCAGGAATCTTTCAACTCTGTATACATGATGGCCGATTCCGGTGCCCGTGGTAGTGCTGCACAGATTCGTCAGTTGGCGGGTATGCGTGGTCTGATGGCTAAGCCGGATGGCTCAATCATCGAAACACCGATCACTGCGAACTTCCGTGAAGGTCTAAACGTACTTCAGTACTTTATCTCTACTCACGGTGCTCGTAAGGGTCTAGCCGATACGGCATTGAAGACAGCTAACTCCGGTTACCTAACGCGTCGTCTAGTAGACGTGGCACAAGACGTAGTTATCACAGAACATGATTGTGGTACTGAAGAAGGTCTTGTGATGGTACCTCTGATCGAAGGCGGTGACGTAGTAGTTGCGCTGGGTGATCGTGTACTAGGTCGTACAGTGGCTGTTGATGTTCTAGACCCGCAGGGTGTAGAAGTTCTAATCGAAGCGGGTACGCTGATCGATGAAGCGTGGAAGCATCGCCTAGAAAACGACGAGAAGTACTCTTCTATCGATGAGATTATCGTACGTAGTGCAATCACGTGTCGTACTCGTCATGGTATCTGTGCAAGCTGTTACGGTCGTGATCTAGGTCGTGGTCACTTGGTTAACCCAGGCGAAGCAGTAGGTGTTATCGCTGCTCAGTCAATCGGTGAGCCAGGTACACAGCTAACAATGCGTACGTTCCACATCGGTGGTGCGGCATCACGAGCAGCTGCCGTAGATAGCATTCAGGTTAAGAACGGCGGTGAAATTCGTCTTCACAACCTTAAGTTTGTAGAGCGTCCAGATGGTGCTTTGGTTGCAACTTCTCGTTCTGGTGAACTAGGTGTAACTGATGAGCACGGTCGTGAGCGTGAGCGTTACAAGCTTCCATACGGTTCTGTGATCAAAGTTAAAGACGGTAGCTCTGTTGAAGCAGGCGACATCGTAGCTAACTGGGATCCACATACCCACCCAATCATCTCTGAGGTGGCGGGTAAGGTAGAGCTTTCAGGCATGGAAGACGGTATTACCGTTAAGAGCCAGACTGATGAGCTAACAGGTCTATCTACAACTGAGGTATTGGACGTTAAAGATCGTCCAGCAGCAGGTAAAGATATCCGTCCTATGATCAAGCTATTGGATGCAAAAGGTAATGAAGTAATGCATCCAGGTACAGACTCTGCAGCGCAGTATCTACTACCAGCTAAAGCGATCATGAACCTTAGTGATGGCGCTGAAGTACAAGTAGGTGACGTTCTTGCACGTATTCCTCAAGAAGGTACTGTGAACAAGGATATCACCGGTGGTCTGCCGCGAGTTGCGGATCTATTCGAAGCACGTAAACCGAAAGAGTCTGCGATTCTTGCAGAAGTTTCTGGTCTAATCGGCTTCGGTAAAGAGACTAAAGGCAAGAAACGTCTTGTGATCTCTCCTAGTGATGCAGAGCCACATGAAACAATGATCCAGAAATGGCGTAACCTGAACGTGTTCGAAGGTGAGCATGTAGAGAAGGGTGAGGTTGTTTCTGATGGTCCGTCTAACCCACATGACATTCTACGCGTACTAGGTGTAGAAGAGCTGGCGAAATACATCACTGGTGAAATCCAGGACGTATACCGTCTACAGGGTGTAGGCATCAACGATAAGCACATCGAAGTAATTGTTCGTCAGATGCTGCGTAAAGTTGAGATCGTATCTGCGGGTGATTCTACATTCATCCCAGGTGATCAGGTTGAATACCAAGCTGTATTGGCAGAGAACGAAGAGCTAGAAGCTGCTGGTAAGATCCCAGCTAAGTACGATCGCGTACTATTGGGTATCACTAAAGCATCTTTGGCTACTGAGTCCTTCATCTCAGCAGCATCCTTCCAGGAAACAACTCGAGTTCTGACGGAAGGTGCGGTAACAGGCAAGCAGGACTTCCTGCGCGGCCTGAAAGAAAACGTGGTAGTAGGTCGTCTGATCCCAGCGGGTTCAGGTCTTGCTTACCATGAAGAGCGTAAGCGCAAACGTGCTCAACCTGCTGAAGGTGAGTCCGTGACAGTAAGTGCTGAAGAAGTTCAGCAGGCACTGACAGAAGCGCTAAATGCTTCAATGCCAGATGCTGAATAACAATTTATTCGAAAATATTGAATAAATAGTATCCAGTATTTGACGTTTAGGGCCGGAATTGATTAAAATTCCGGCCCCTTTGTGATTGGATTGTGTAAATCCAATTTTTTTATGGTGTTAAATCAAAACGTGGAGTTTGCTTAATGGCAACGATTAACCAGCTGGTACGTAAACCACGTAAACGCAAAGTTCAGCCAAGCGATGTTCGTGCATTGCAGGCTTGTCCTCAGCGTCGTGGCGTTTGTACCCGTGTATACACCACTACTCCGAAAAAACCGAACTCAGCACTACGTAAAGTATGTCGTGTTCGTTTGACCAACGGCTTCGAAGTTGCTTCCTACATTGGTGGTGAAGGTCACAACTTGCAGGAGCACAGCGTTGTTCTAATTCGTGGTGGTCGTGTTAAGGACCTTCCTGGTGTTCGCTATCACACAGTTCGTGGCGCACTAGATTGCTCAGGTGTTAATGAGCGTAAGCAAGGCCGTTCTAAGTACGGTGCTAAGCGTCCTAAGTCTTAATCGTCGTCCCAACATAGTGCTTTAGTTATCTAAACACTGTGTTGAATACACGGTAAGAGTAAGGCCTAGCATCAATTGCTTGGAATACCTGAAGACCTTTTAATTTAATGAGGGCTTATCAATGCCTAGAAGACGCGTCGCTGCAAAGCGCGAAATTTTACCGGATCCTAAATTCGGAAGCACAGTTCTTGCTAAGTTTATCAACCATGTAATGGTTCACGGTAAGAAGTCTGTAGCTGAGAAGATCGTTTACGGTGCTCTAGATAAAATCGAAGAGCGTTCTGAACAAGATCCAATCGAACTATTCGAAAAAGCTCTAGAAGCTATCCAGCCAGCGGTTGAAGTTAAATCTCGCCGTGTTGGTGGTGCTACATACCAAGTACCAGTTGAAGTGCGTCCTGCTCGTCGTATGGCTCTAGCTATGCGTTGGGCTGTAGACTCTGCTCGTGGTCGTGGTGAGAAGTCAATGGCTCTGCGTCTAGCAGGCGAGTTGATGGACGCTGCTGAAGGCCGTGGTGCTGCAGTTAAGAAGCGTGAAGACGTACACCGTATGGCTGAAGCGAACAAAGCATTCGCTCACTACCGCTTCTAAGATACTGAGGATTAAGTCGTGGCTCGTAAAACTCCTATCGCACGTTACCGTAACATCGGAATTTGTGCGCATGTAGATGCCGGTAAAACGACTACAACTGAGCGCGTCCTGTTCTACACCGGTCTTTCTCATAAGATCGGTGAGGTGCATGATGGCGCTGCGACAATGGATTGGATGGAGCAAGAGCAGGAGCGTGGTATTACAATTACTTCTGCTGCAACAACTTGCTTTTGGAAGGGTATGAACCAGCAGTTCGATGATCATCGTATTAATATCATCGATACTCCTGGGCACGTTGACTTCACCATCGAAGTAGAGCGCTCATTGCGTGTTCTTGATGGTGCAGTTGTTGTGTTATGTGCATCTTCCGGTGTCCAGCCTCAGACAGAAACGGTTTGGCGTCAAGCTAACAAATATGAAGTTCCGCGCATGGTATTCGTCAATAAGATGGATCGCCTTGGTGCGGATTTCTTCATGGTTGTAGATCAGTTAAAAGATCGTCTTGGCGCTAATGCTGTTCCAATCAATTTCCCGATTGGCGCAGAAGAAGATTTTGTTGGTGTTGTCGATCTGGTTCGCATGAAAGCCATTATGTGGAATGAAGCGGATCAGGGTATGACCTACGAGCTGGAAGATATTCCGGCTGATTTGCAAGATAAAGCTGATGAGCTGCGCGAGGAGCTGGTTGAAGCTGCTGCTGAAGCATCAGAAGAGCTGATGGAAAAATACCTTGAAGAAGGTGATCTATCAGAGGAAGAGATTAAACAGGGGCTTCGTGCTCGTACCTTGGATAACGATATTGTTCTTATGCAGGCTGGTTCTGCGTTTAAGAACAAAGGTGTTCAAGCTGTTTTGGATGCGGTTATCGAATACATGCCATCTCCGATTGAGGTTAAATCGATCGAAGGTACGCTAGATGATGAACAGGAAACTGTTGCACAGCGTGAGGCTGATGATGACGCGCCGTTCTCTGCGCTTGCATTTAAAATTGCTACAGACCCATTTGTGGGTACGCTTACGTTCGTACGTGTGTACTCGGGTGTTCTTAAATCGGGTGATGCGGTCTTTAACTCTGTTAAGGGTAAAAAAGAGCGTGTTGGTCGTATGGTGCAGATGCATTCTAACAACCGTGATGAGATTAAAGAGGTTCGCGCAGGCGACATCGCAGCTCTAATTGGTATGAAGGATGTAACTACGGGTGATACTTTATGTGATGGTGACAACAAGATTGTCCTTGAGCGTATGGAATTCCCTGCGCCAGTTATCTCTGTAGCGGTTGAGCCTAAGTCTCAAGCTGATCAAGAGAAGATGGGTATTGCGCTAGGTAAGCTTGCGCAAGAAGATCCATCTTTCCAAGTTGAAACAGATCAAGAGACGGGTCAGACAATTATTTCCGGTATGGGTGAGCTACACCTTGATATTCTCGTGGATCGTATGAAGCGTGAATTTAAGGTGGAAGCCAATATCGGTAAACCACAGGTAGCCTACCGTGAGAAGATCCGTCAGTCTGTTGACGCAAACCACAAGTTTGTACGTCAGTCAGGTGGTCGTGGTCAGTATGGTCATGTTGTCGTTGAATTTAGCCCTTCTGATGAAGAGGGTCTAGAGTTTATCAACGAGATTGTCGGTGGTGCTATTCCTAAGGAATACATCCCAGCTGTACAAAAAGGCATTGAGGAGCAGATGCATAACGGTGTCATTGCTGGCTATCCGTTAATCGGCCTTAAAGCACGTTTGTACGATGGGTCCTTCCATGATGTTGACTCCAACGAAATGGCGTTTAAAATCGCTGCATCACAGGCGCTTAAAAAGTACGCGCAAGAAGCAAATGCGTGCTTGTTAGAGCCAATGATGAAAGTTGAAGTTGTAACCCCAGAAGATTACATGGGTGACGTGATGGGTGACCTGAACCGTCGTCGTGGTCTTGTGCAGGGGATGGAAGACAGTTCTTCGGGTAAGATTATCAACGCTCATGTTCCGCTGGGTGAGATGTTCGGTTATGCGACCGATCTGCGCTCCGCGACTCAGGGTCGTGCGACTTACTCGATGGAGTTTCTCGACTACGCTGAAGCGCCACAAAATGTCGCTGACGCTGTAATCAATCAGAACTAATATTTTTATTCGCCTAATTACTTTGAGGTAATGAAAAGTGGCTAAAGAACAATTTGAACGCACGAAACCGCACGTAAACGTTGGTACAATTGGCCACGTTGACCACGGTAAAACAACGCTAACTGCTGCTCTAACACGTGTAGCTGCTGAAGTTTTCGGTGGTGAAGCGGTAGATTTTGCTAACATCGATAACGCTCCAGAAGAGCGTGAGCGTGGTATCACGATCGCGACTTCTCACGTAGAGTATGACACTCCAGAGCGTCACTACGCACACGTTGACTGCCCGGGTCACGCTGACTACGTTAAGAACATGATCACTGGTGCTGCACAGATGGATGGCGCTATCCTAGTATGTGGTGCGACTGATGGTCCAATGCCACAGACTCGTGAGCACATCCTACTGTCTCGTCAGGTTGGTGTACCTTACATCGTAGTATTCCTAAACAAAGCAGACCTACTTGCAGAAGACTGTGGTGGTGCTGACTCTGAAGAATACGCTGAGATGCTAGAATTGGTTGAAATGGAGCTTCGTGAGCTTCTAGACCAGTACGAATTCCCAGGTGACGACACTCCAATCGTTCCAGGTTCTGCTCTAATGGCTCTAAATGGCCAAGACGACAACGAACTAGGTACTACTGCTGTTAAGACTCTTCTAGAAACTCTAGATTCTTACATTCCTGAGCCAGAGCGTGCAATCGACGGTGCATTCATCATGCCAATTGAGGACGTATTCTCTATCCAGGGTCGTGGTACTGTAGTAACTGGTCGTGTTGAGCGTGGTATCATCAAAGTTGGTGAAGAAGTTGAAATCGTAGGTATCAAAGAAACTACGACTACTACTTGTACTGGTGTTGAGATGTTCCGTAAGCTTCTTGACGAAGGCCGTGCTGGTGAGAACGTTGGTGTTCTACTGCGTGGTACTAAACGTGAAGAAGTTGAGCGTGGTCAAGTGCTAGCAGCTCCAGGTTCTATTACTCCTCACACTCGTTTCGAGGGTGAAGTATACGTACTATCCAAAGAAGAAGGCGGTCGTCACACTCCATTCTTCAAAGGTTACCGTCCACAGTTCTACTTCCGTACAACTGACATCACTGGTGCATGTGAGCTTCCAGAGGGTGTAGAAATGGTAATGCCTGGTGATAACGTTAAGATGGACGTTACACTAATCAACCCAGTAGCAATGGAAGAAGGTCTACGTTTCGCGATTCGTGAAGGTGGTCGTACTGTAGGTGCTGGTGTTGTATCTAAAATCGTTGAGTAATTAATACTCTTTGATTTGAAAAAGCCCTCCTTGCGAGGGCTTTTTTGTGTCCGTTTATAAGCTGGCTCAGGGGTGTGGGTATGGATTGTTTGTTAATTGTACAAAATAATCCTGCTTACTGTTGACCTTCGAAGGTGACATAAGTAGAATTTGCGTCCCCCTCATAGTAGGGGGAGGTCGGCGTATGCCGTAAAATTATTTTTTGGAAATGTGTGATCGAAATGCAGAATCAGAAAATTCGTATTCGTCTGAAAGCCTTTGATCATCGCTTGATCGACTCTTCTGCGCAGGAAATCGTAGATACTGCAAAGAGAACTGGCGCTCAAGTACGAGGTCCGATCCCACTTCCTACTCGCAAAGAACGCTACACTGTTCTGATTTCACCTCACGTAAACAAAGATGCGCGTGATCAGTATGAAATCCGTACACATAAGCGTGTTCTAGACATCGTTGAGCCAACTGAAAAAACAGTTGACGCATTGATGAAGCTAGATCTTGCTGCGGGTGTTGAAGTGCAGATCAGCCTCGGCTAAAAGGCAACTGCGCAGAGTTAATTTTAATTAATGAAGCGCTTATTAAGTGTGGAATGCTCTGGAAAGGGCAGCCGTAGTGGGTAACAGCCCCGTACACAACTGGCAAGAGGTTTTAAAAGAAAATGTCTGTAGGTCTTATCGGACGTAAAGCGGGTATGACTCGCGTCTTCACTGAAGACGGCGTATCCGTGCCAGTCACCGTCATCGAAGTGGAACCGAACCGTGTTACTGCTGTGAAAACAGAAGAAACCGACGGCTACCAAGCAGTGCAGGTTACTACTGGTGCTAAGAAGGCTAACCGCCTTTCGAAGCCAGAAGCTGGTAACTTTGCTAAAGCTGGTGTTGAAGCTGGTCGTGGTTTGTGGGAGTTCCGCCTGTCGGGTGGCGACGAAGTCAACGTTGGCGACGAGCTAACAGTTGCGCGCTTCGAAGCTGGTCAGAAAGTTGACGTAACAGGTCAGTCTAAAGGTAAAGGTTTCCAGGGTGGCGTTAAGCGCTGGAACTTCTCCATGCAGGACGCGACTCACGGTAACTCTCTTTCTCACCGTGCTCCGGGTTCTATTGGTCAATGTCAGACTCCTGGTCGTGTTTGGAAAGGCAAGAAGATGGCAGGTCAAATGGGTAATGTTCAGGTTACTGTGCAGACCCTAGAAGTTGTTCGCGTAGACGCTGAACGCAACCTGTTGTTGATCAAAGGTGCTGTTCCAGGCGCAACTGGCGGTGACGTAATCGTTAAACCAGCTGTTAAAGCTGGCGCCTAAGGGGGTTTGAAATGAATCTGAATTTAGCTGGAGCTAATGGTTCGGTTGAAGTTTCCGACCTGGCTTTTGGTAAAGAATTCAACGAAACGCTAGTTCACCAAGTGGTTACAGCTTACTTGGCTGGCGGTCGTCAAGGCACTAAAGCTCAGAAAAACCGTTCTGCGGTTTCTGGTGGTGGTGCTAAACCATGGCGTCAAAAGGGTACAGGTCGTGCACGTGCGGGAACTAGCCGTTCTCCAATCTGGCGTGCCGGTGGTGTTACCTTCGCGGCTCAGCCGCGTGACTACGCTCAGAAAGTAAACAAGAAAATGTACCGCGCAGCAATGCGTTGCATCTTCTCTGAGCTTGTACGTCAAGAACGTCTGGTTGTTGTTGAAGATTTCGCTTTGGAATCTCCAAAGACAAAACAGTTTGTGGCTAAGCTGAACGAGCTTGAGCTGACTAACGCACTGCTGATTACTGAAGATGTAGAGCAGAACTTGTACCTAGCTGCACGTAACGTACCACACGTTGATGTACGTGATGCTGCTGGCGTTGACCCGGTTTCCCTGGTTGGCTTTGATAAAGTACTAGTTACTGTTGCTGCTCTGAAGAAAATCGAGGAGAAGCTGGCATGAAACAGGAACGCATTTATCAAGTGCTGCTGGGTCCGCACATCTCCGAGAAAGCTACTATCGTAGCTGATGGTTCTCAGCAAGTGGTATTCCGTGTGGCTAAAGACGCTACTAAACCAGAGATCAAACAAGCAGTTGAAGAGCTGTTCAACGTTAAAGTTAAAGGCGTGAACGTTCTTAATGCTAAGGGCAAAACCAAGCGTACTATGCGTGGTTTCGGCAAGCGTAGCGATGTGCGTAAAGCATACGTTTCTCTAGCTGACGGCTCTGAGATTGATTTCCTTGGTGGCGAGTAATAGAGGGTATATAAAATGGCAGTGACTAAAACTAAGCCGACCTCTGCTGGACGCCGTCATGTAGTTAAAGTGACTAACACTGAACTGCATAAAGGTAAGCCTCATGCAGCTCTTGTTGAGAAAAAGAGCAAGAGCGGTGGTCGTAACCACCACGGTCGCATCACTACTCGTCATATTGGCGGTGGTCACAAACAGCAGTACCGTATCATCGATTTCCGTCGTAACAAAGACGGTATTCCAGCGACAGTTGAGCGTTTGGAATATGATCCTAACCGTTCTGCGCATATCGCACTAGTTGTATATGCAGACGGTGAGCGTCGTTACATCATTGCACCTAAAGGTGTATCTGCGGGCGCTAAGATCATGTCTGGCGATTCTGTAGATATCAAGCCTGGTAACACTATGCCTCTACGCAACATCCCAGTGGGTTCTGTAATCCACTGTGTTGAGTTGAAGCCTGGTAAAGGTGCTCAGATTGCTCGTTCTGCGGGTACATCTGCACAGTTGGTTGCACGTGAAGGTGCTTACGCAACTCTTCGTCTACGTTCTGGCGAAATGCGTAAAGTCCTAGTTGAGTGTCGTGCAACTCTGGGTGAAGTGAGCAACAGTGAACACTCCTTGCGTCAGCTTGGTAAAGCTGGTGCTACGCGCTGGCGTGGTGTTCGTCCTACTGTTCGTGGTGTTGCGATGAACCCAGTAGACCACCCACACGGTGGTGGTGAAGGTCGTACTTCCGGTGGTCGTCACCCAGTGTCGCCATGGGGTGTTCCGACTAAGGGTTATAAAACTCGCAAGAACAAGCGTACTGATAAGTTGATCGTACGCCGTCGTAACGCTAAGTAAGAGGATACAGCTGTGCCACGTTCACTGAAGAAAGGTCCATTTATCGACCTTCACCTGTTGAAAAAGGTAGAGTCTGCAATTGAAGCAAACGACCGTCGTCCAATCAAAACTTGGTCACGTCGTTCTACGATCTTCCCGAATTTCGTAGGTTTGACAATTGCAGTACACAACGGCCGTCAGCATGTTCCGGTATTTATTTCCGAGGACATGGTTGGTCATAAACTGGGCGAGTTTGCTGTGACACGTACTTACCGTGGTCACGTAGTAGACAAGAAAGCCAAGCGATAAGGAGTTAGATGATGGAAGTTGCCGCTAAGCACAAAGGCGCCCGCATCTCTGCACAGAAAGCACGTCTGGTTGCTGACCAGATCCGTGGTAAATCTGTCGGTGAAGCTCTGGATATCCTGGCGTATAGTCCTAAAAAAGGTGCGGCGCTTGTTAAGAAAGTACTAGAGTCTGCTATTGCTAACGCAGAGCATAACGAAGGTGCTGATATTGACGAGCTACGTGTTTCTACAGTTTTTGTTGATGAAGCAATGACTATGAAACGCATCAAGCCGCGTGCGAAAGGTCGCGCTGATCGTATTTTGAAGCGCTCCTGTCACATCACTGTAAAAGTGGCCGACTGAGCTGACTGCTAGGAGATTCCGTTATGGGTCAGAAAGTACATCCTACGGGTATTCGTCTCGGTATTGTTAAAGATCACACTTCTGTGTGGTACGCAGACAAGAGCGAATACGCAAGCAAGCTGCAGAACGATCTGCAGGTGCGTGAGTACCTGGACAAGCAGCTTGAAAAAGCATCTGTTAGCCGCATCGAAATCGAGCGTCCTGCACAGAATGCAAAAATTACTATTCACACAGCTCGTCCGGGCATCGTGATTGGTAAGAAAGGCGAAGATGTTGAGAAGCTACGTAACACTGTATCAGAAATGATGGGTGTTCCAGTTCACATCAATATCGAAGAAATTCGTAAACCAGAACTAGACGCGCGTCTTGTTGCACAAGGTGTTGCAAGCCAGCTTGAGCGTCGTGTTATGTTCCGTCGTGCAATGAAGCGTGCGGTACAGAACGCAATGCGTCTTGGTGCTAAAGGTATCAAGATTCAGCTAGGTGGTCGTCTTGGTGGTGCCGAAATCGCTCGTAGCGAATGGTATCGTGAAGGTCGTGTGCCATTGCACACACTTCGTGCTGATATCGATTACGCTACTTATGAAGCGCACACTACTTACGGTGTGATCGGCGTTAAAGTCTGGATCTTCAAGGGTGAGGTTCTTGGTGGCATCGAACAAGTTCGTGCTGAAAAGAATGCGCCTAAGAAGAAAGGTAAGTGAGGTAGACGTCGATGCTACAACCAAAACGTCTTAAGTTCCGCAAAATGATGAAAGGCCGTAACCGCGGTCTAGCACAGCGCGGTAGCACTGTAAGCTTTGGTGAATTTGCACTGAAAGCGACCGGTCGTGGTCGTATCACTGCACGTCAGATCGAAGCAGCGCGTCGTACCATGACACGTCACGTTAAGCGTGGTGGTAAAATCTGGATCCGTGTGTTCCCAGACAAGCCAATTTCTAAGAAACCGCTTGAAGTACGTATGGGTAAAGGTAAGGGTGCGGTTGAGTACTGGGTTGCTCAAATTAAGCCAGGTAAGATTCTGTTCGAAATGAGCGGAGTTGATGAACAGCTTGCATCTGAAGCGTTCACCCTAGCTGCTGCTAAATTGCCTGTTGCAACAACCATTGTTAAACGGACGGTGATGTAATGAAAGCAACTGAACTACGTGAAAAGTCCGTTGATGAACTACAGCAAGAACTACTAGGTCTTCTAAAAGAGCAGTTTAACCTGCGCATGCAGAAGACAACTGGTCAGCTTGCTCAGAATCATCTTCTAGGACAGGTTCGTCGCGATATCGCTCGTGTGAAGACAGTACTCAACGAAAAGGCAGGTAACTAAGTATGAGCGCCGAAAAACGTACTCGAACTGTTACTGGTCGCGTTGTAAGCGACAAGATGGATAAAACCATCACAGTTCTGGTTGAGCGCAAAGAGAAGCATCCGATTTACGGAAAATTCATGAAGCGCTCTTCTAAACTGCATGCTCACGATGAGAAAAATGAGTGCCAGCAAGGTGACCTAGTTACCATCGCAGAAACTCGTCCTTTGTCTAAGAATAAATCTTGGGCGTTGGTTCGTATTGAAGAGCGTGCAGCAAAGGTGTAAACTATCGCACCTTTGCTCCATTAGACGGTCCGTCCGCATTGCGGGCGGCCTAAAAATGTTTGTGGAGTAAGACCATGATTCAAACTGAATCTATGCTTGACGTAGCTGACAACAGTGGCGCTAAGCGAGTGCAGTGTATTAAGGTCCTTGGTGGTTCTCACCGCCGCTACGCTTCTGTAGGTGACATTATTAAAGTTACTGTTAAAGAAGCGATTCCTCGCGGTAAAGTGAAGAAAGGCCAGGTTCTTAACGCCGTAGTGGTACGTACCCGTAAAGGTGTTCGTCGTCCAGACGGTTCAGTAATCCGCTTTGATACAAACTCTGCGGTTCTACTGAATGCGAGCGACGCTCCAATCGGTACTCGTATCTTCGGCCCAGTGACGCGTGAACTTCGTTCAGAGAAGTTCATGAAAATCATTTCCCTGGCGCCTGAAGTGCTATAAAGATCGAACAATATACTGTTCGGTTTATGTGAAAACGCTAACACCGGAAGGTGTTGGCGTTTTTGAGCATGAGAGGGTAGCAGGAAGCGATATAGGTAAATTATGCGCAAAATTAAACGTGACGATGAAGTAATTGTCATCGCAGGAAAAGACAAGGGCAAGCGTGGCACAGTCATGCGTGTTCTGGACGATCGTTTGATCGTTTCTGGTATCAACATGGTGAAGAAGCACACTAAGCCGAACCCAATGTTGGGTAAAGCAGGTGGCATCGTTGAGAAAGAAGCTGCTATTGCAGTTTCTAACGTAGCGATCTTCAACCCGCAGACTGGTAAGGGCGATCGTGTAGGCTTCAAAGTTCTTGAAGACGGCACTAAGACTCGTATCTTCAAGTCTACCGGCGAAGTAATTGGCGGATAAGGGGAGATATCATGTCTAGATTAAAAGCGCTTTATAACGATTCCGTTAAGCAGCAGCTTAAAGATGAGCTGAACTGCCCTAACGTAATGGCAGTTCCACGTTTGACTAAAATTACTCTAAATATGGGTGTTGGTGAAGCGTTGGGCGATAAGAAAATGCTTGAGAACGCTGTTGCAGATATGACTGCAATTGCGGGCCAAAAGCCAGTTGTATGTTTGGCACGTAAATCTATCGCGGGCTTCAAAGTTCGTGAAGGTTGGCCAATCGGCTGTAAAGTAACACTACGTGGCGAGCGTATGTGGGAATTCTTGGACCGTTTGGTAGATATTTCTATCCCACGTATCCGTGACTTCCGTGGCCTAAACCCGAAATCTTTCGACGGTCGTGGCAACTACAGCATGGGTGTTAAAGAGCAGATCATCTTCCCTGAAATTGAATTCGATAAGGTTGATAAGATGCGTGGTATGGACATTACGTTCACTACAACTGCTAAGAACAATGATGAGGGTCGTGCTCTATTGGCTGCCCTGAACTTCCCGTTCCGTAAGTGATAGGCATACATCATGGCTAAAGAATCAATGAAGGCACGTGAAGACAAACGTGCGAAGCTTGTTGCACAGTATGCTGAGAAGCGTGCTGCACTAAAAGCAATTATCAACAACCCTAATTCATCTGAAGACGAAGTTTGGGATGCAGTGATCGCTCTACAGAAGCTACCACGCGACTCAAGCAAATCTCGTCAGCAGCGTCGTTGCCAGATTACTGGTCGTCCACACGCTGTATACCGTAAATTCGGTATTAGCCGTATTAAACTGCGTGAAGCAGCGATGCGCGGTGATGTTCCAGGTTTGAAAAAGGCAAGCTGGTAATCCACCAGTTTGTATAACGGTAAGCGCAGTGGTCCGGCCCTTTGGGTACCGCACTGTGCTGCACAAGAGGAAGTAAATGCATGAGCATGCAAGATACTCTAGCGGATATGTTTACTCGTATTCGTAACGGTCATATGGCTGAAAAGCAGGCCGTATCTATGCCGTCTTCCAAAGTAAAAGTATCAATTGCCAAAGTTCTTAAGGACGAAGGTTACATCGTTGACTACGCAGTAGAAGGCGACGTAAAACCGGTTCTGAACATTGAGCTTAAATACTTTGAAGGAAAGCCGGTAATTGAAGAGATCAAACGCGTTAGTCGTCCAGGTCTGCGTATCTACAAGAACGCAAGCGAACTACCAAAAGTATCTGGTGGTCTGGGTGTAGCGATTATCTCTACAAGTAAAGGTGTAATGGCTGACCGCGCTGCACGTAGTGCTGGCGTTGGTGGCGAAGTAATCTGCACGGTATTCTAAGAGGTATTTCAATATGTCACGTATTGCAAAAAGCCCTGTTATCGTACCTGCAGGTGTTGAAGTTAAGATTGACGGTCAGACTGTCAATGTTAAAGGTAAAAACGGCCAACTTTCACTAGACGTTCACCCAACTGTTGGTGTTGCTCTAGAAGAAGGTTCTGTGAACTTCACAGCTCGTGAAGCTTCCAAGCTGTCTCTTTCCTTGTCCGGTACTACACGCTCACTGGTTAACAACATGGTTGTTGGTGTGTCAGAAGGCTTCAAGAAAACTCTTGAGCTACAAGGTGTTGGTTACCGTGCTGCTGCTAAAGGCAACACGCTGAACCTTAACCTAGGTTTCTCGCACCCAATCGACTACGACCTACCAGAAGGTATCAAAGCAGAAACGCCTAATGTAACCACTATCATCCTTTCAGGCGCTGATAAGCAAGTTCTAGGTCAAGTTGCTGCTGAGATTCGTGCGTTCCGTCCACCAGAGCCTTACAAAGGTAAAGGTGTTCGTTATGCTGATGAGTATGTTCGTCGTAAAGAAGCGAAGAAAAAGTAAATAGGGCAGGGTTATGAACGCTAAGAAACAATCTCGTATTCGTCGTGCTCGCCGCTCTCGCCTTAAAATGCGTGAGTTAGGTGCAACACGTCTGTGCGTTACACGCACACCGCGTCACATCTACGCTCAGGTTATCTCTGCAGATGGTGCTAAAGTTCTTGCAGCTGCATCTACTGTAGAAAAGGATCTGCGTGAATCTGCTGGCGGTAACGTTGCAGCAGCTGAAAAAGTAGGCGCATTGATCGCTCAGCGTGCTAAAGAAGCTGGCGTATCTGAAGTAGCATTTGACCGTTCTGGTTACCAGTATCACGGTCGTGTTAAAGCTTTGGCTGATGCAGCCCGCGAAGGCGGCCTGGAATTCTAAAGGGATCGAATATGTCAAATCATGAACAGAAAGACGGCGATCTGCAGGAAAAGCTGGTTCAGGTTAACCGCGTCGCTAAAGTAGTAAAAGGTGGTCGTATCTTCGGCTTTACAGCACTAACTGTAGTTGGTGACGGTAAAGGTCGTGTAGGTTTCGGTCGTGGTAAAGCTCGTGAAGTTCCTGCTGCTATTCAAAAAGCAATGGAACAAGCTCGTCGTAACATGGTTTCAGTTGAACTAAACGGCGACACGTTGCAGTACCCAATTAAAGCACGTCATGGTGCTTCTAAAGTTTACATGCAGCCTGCATCTCAAGGTACTGGTGTAATCGCAGGTGGTGCGATGCGTGCAGTACTAGAATTGGCAGGTGTCCATAACGTACTGGCTAAGTGCTACGGCTCTACAAACCCGGTTAACGTTGTACGCGCGACTGTTAAAGGTCTTGCTGCAATGAAGTCTCCGGAAGATGTAGCTGCTAAGCGCGGTAAGTCCGTAGAAGACATTCTGGGGTAATCGACAATGGCTAAGACTGTTAAAGTAACACTAGTACGTAGCCCTATCGGTACTCTTCCTAACCACAAATTGTGCGTTAAGGGTCTAGGTCTACGCCGTATTGGGCACACAGTTGAAGTAGAAGATACTCCATCTGTACGTGGCATGATCAACAAAGTTAACTACCTACTTCAGGTAGAAGACTAATAAGGGAGTTCAAAACATGCGTCTGAACACTCTAAGCCCTGCTGAAGGTTCTCGTAAAACGGCTAAACGTGTTGGTCGTGGTATCGGTTCCGGTTTGGGTAAGACTTGTGGCCGTGGTCACAAAGGTCAGAAATCCCGCTCAGGCGGTTCTGTAAAACCAGGTTTTGAAGGCGGTCAGATGCCTTTGCAGCGTCGTCTGCCGAAATTCGGTTTTACTTCTCGTATTGCTCGTTACGTTACAGAGATTCGTCTGAACGAACTTGCTAAGATCGAAGCTGAAGTAATTGATCTAGATGCTTTAAAAGCAGCAGACATCATCAAGCAGGAAATCAAAACTGCTAAAGTGATCTTGTCTGGTGAGATCAATAAGGCTGTCACTGTTAAAGGTCTGAAAGTGACCAAAGGTGCACAGGCTGCTATCGAAGCTGCTGGCGGTAAAGTCGAGGCGTAAATGGCTAAAAAAGGACCTATACCAGCGGGCAACCAAAGCGGACTAGGTGAGCTTAAGTCTCGTCTACTTTTCGTTTTGATGGCGATTGTTGTTTATCGTATCGGTGCACATATTCCTGTACCGGGTATCAACCCAGATCGTCTGGCCGCATTATTTGATCAGAACCAGGGCACAATCCTGAGTCTCTTTAACATGTTCTCCGGTGGTGCGCTGGAGCGTATGAGTATCTTGGCATTGGGTATCATGCCGTACATCTCTGCATCGATTATTATGCAGTTGATGACGGTAGTTAGCCCTACCTTGGCTCAGTTAAAGAAAGAGGGTGAGGCTGGTCGTCGTAAGATTAACCAGTACACTCGCTACGGGACTGTAGCGCTTGCAACTGTACAAGCCTTTGGTATGGCCGTAGGCCTAGCCAATCAAGGTGTATCGTTTACCGCGGATGCTAGCTTCTATTTTGTAGCTGTTGTCACTTTGGTAGCGGGTGCAGTATTCCTAATGTGGTTAGGTGAGCAAGTGACAGAGCGTGGTATCGGTAACGGTATCTCCATTCTGATCTTTGCTGGTATTGTTGCCGGTTTGCCAAGTGCGATCGGACAGGCCTTTGAAGCAGCGCGTCAAGGTGATTTAAACATCCTTGCGCTGTTAGCTATTGCTGTACTAGCGATTGCTACAGTTGGCTTTGTTGTGTTTATGGAGCGCGGCCAACGCCGTATCACCATTAACTACGCTAAACGCCAACAGGGTAATCGTGTGTTCGCGGCACAATCTAGCCATCTTCCATTGAAGGTCAACATGGCTGGTGTGATTCCGCCGATTTTTGCATCCAGTATTTTGCTTTTCCCTGCCTCTATGGGCCAATGGTTTGGTCAGAGTGAAGGCATGGATTGGCTGCAAAATGTTGCATTAGCGCTTGGCCCAGGTCAGCCGCTATACATTTTGCTATTCTCGGTCGCAATTATATTTTTCTGCTACTTCTACACAGCGATTGTTTTCAATCCTAAGGACGTAGCAGATAACCTGAAGAAATCAGGTGCTTTTATTCCGGGTATTCGTCCAGGTGATCAATCCGCACGTTACATTGATACCGTGTTGGGCCGATTGACTTTGTTCGGTGCGCTTTATATTACTGCTGTATCTTTGATGCCTCAGTTCCTAGTAGTCGCAGCGAATGTACCGTTCTATTTCGGTGGCACCTCACTCCTGATCGTCGTAGTTGTCGTGATGGACTTTATGGCGCAGGTTCAGTCTCATCTGATGTCACATCAGTACGAGTCCCTGATGAAGAAATCTAATCTCAAAGGTGGCGGCGCAGGACTTTCGCGCTAAGGCCACAACTGGAGTAGATCATGAAAGTACGTGCATCTGTTAAAAAGATCTGTCGTAACTGCAAAATCGTTCGTCGTAACGGTTCAGTACGTGTGATCTGTAAAGTAGAGCCGCGTCACAAGCAGCGTCAGGGTTAATTAATCCCTGATTTGGGCGCAGATGGTGTGCAACACTTGATTTAATTTTAATCAATGTGTATTATTGCGCGCCTTCTGCGAACAGAACAAATTTTTATTGGTGTTTGATAATTTAAACAAACACCTTTTATTAAACGGAGTAATAGAATGGCCCGTATAGCTGGAGTCAACATTCCTGACAATAAGCATGCGGTAATTTCTCTGACTTACATTTACGGTATTGGCCGCACGACATCGTCTGCGATCTTAGAAACTTGCGGTATTGCACCGACTACTAAGATCTCTGATTTGTCCGATGAGCAATTGGACATCGTTCGTGGAGAAGTTGCTAAATTTACTGTTGAAGGCGACCTACGTCGTGAAGTATCCATGAGCATCAAACGTTTGATGGACCTTGGTTGTTTCCGCGGCATTCGCCACCGTCGTAACCTTCCGGTTCGCGGTCAGCGTAGTAAAACTAACGCGCGCACTCGAAAAGGCCCGCGTAAGCCGATCCGTAAATAAGTGGTAAGCGATAGGAATTCCGAATATGGCAAAGCCAGGTAATCGCACACGCAAAAAAGCGAAGAAGCAAATAGCGGATGGGTTCGCCCACATCCACGCTTCTTTTAACAATACGATCATTACAATTACCGATCGTCAGGGTAATGCTCTTTCTTGGGCAACTGCGGGTGGCTCCGGCTTCCGTGGTTCTCGTAAGAGTACCCCTTTCGCTGCTCAGGTTGCGGCTGAGCGCGCTGGACAGGCTGCATTAGAATATGGCCTGAAAAACTTAGACGTATTTGTAAAAGGCCCAGGACCAGGTCGCGAATCAGCGGTTCGTGCTCTGAACTCTGTAGGCTACAAAATTGCAAATATCACTGACGTGACGCCAATCCCTCACAATGGTTGTCGTCCACCGAAGAAACGTCGCGTTTAATCTGGAGACGGTAATATGGCTCGTTATCTTGGACCAAAGTGCAAACTGTCTCGTAGGGAAGGTACAGACCTTTTCCTAAAGAGCGGTGTTCGCGCACTGGACAGCAAGTGTAAAGCTGAGACTGTCCCTGGTGTTCACGGCGCTCGTCGCGGTCGTTTATCCGACTACGGCCTGCAGCTACGTGAAAAACAGAAAGTTCGTCGTATGTACGGCGTACTGGAACGTCAGTTCCGCAGTTATTATAAAGAAGCGGCTCGTCGTAGCGGTGCAACAGGTGAAAACCTTCTGCAACTGCTAGAAGGTCGTTTGGACAATGTTGTATATCGCATGGGTTTCGGTTCTACACGTGCCGAATCTCGTCAGATCGTATCTCACCGCTCAATCACTGTTAACGGTCAGGTTGTGAATATCGCTTCCTACCAAGTTAAAGCAGGTGATGTTGTAGCAGTACGTGAAAAAGCTAAATCTCAGTTGCGTATTAAAAACGCTCTAGAACTAGCTGGCCAACGTGCAGCAGTTGAGTGGGTTGATGTAGACGCTGCAAAAATGGAAGGCACATACAAAGCCACTCCAGAGCGTTCTGATCTGTCCGCAGATATCAACGAACAGCTAATTGTAGAGCTGTACTCGAAGTAATTTTAACTTTAATTTGGTGGAAATATGCAGCGTTCGGTAAATGAGTTTCTAAGTCCACGTCATATTGACGTACAAGAAATCAGCAAAACGCGCGCTAAAGTGACTCTAGAGCCACTTGAGCGTGGATTTGGCCATACGCTGGGCAATGCATTACGCCGCATTCTTTTATCTTCTATGCCGGGTTGTGCCGTAACAGAAGTTGAGATTGAAGGCGTTTTGCATGAGTACAGCACAATTGAAGGTGTTCAGGAAGATGTAATTGAGATCCTCCTGAACCTGAAAGGGGTTGCAGTGTTGTTGCACAACAACGACGAAGTAACCCTGACTCTGAGCAAATCTGAAGCAGGTCCTGTAACTGCTGGTGATATTCAACTGAATCAGGATGTTGAAATCGCTAACCCGGACCACGTTATTGCTCACCTTAATGAAGGTGCGAGTCTAAACATGCAGCTAACTGTTGGTCGTGGCCGTGGTTACGTTCCAGCTGATCTGCGTGTTTCTGATGAAGAAGAGACTCGTGCAATCGGTCGTCTACAGCTGGATGCTACTTTCAGCCCAGTACGTCGCGTTTCTTACGTAGTAGAAAGCGCGCGTGTAGAGCAACGTACTGACTTGGATAAACTGGTTATTGATATCGAATCTAACGGTACCATTGATCCAGAAGAAGCTATCCGTCGTGCGGCTACTATCCTTCAGCAACAGCTTATTGTGTTTGTTGACCTTGAAGATGGTGCTGATCAAGCTAAGGATGAACCAGAAGAGCCGGAAATTGATCCAATTCTTCTGCGTCCTGTAGATGATCTGGAGCTGACTGTACGTTCCGCCAACTGTCTGAAGGCAGAACAGATCTACTATATTGGTGATTTGATTCAGCGTACAGAGGTTGAACTGCTTAAGACTCCGAACTTGGGTAAGAAGTCGTTGACAGAGATCAAAGACGTACTTGCATCTAAGGGCTTGTCCCTTGGCATGCGTCTTGAGAACTGGCCACCGGCTAGCCTGAAGAACGACGATAAAGTCGCTTCCTGATTCGGCGATAACAACTGACTGGTTTGGTAGGGATTTATCATGCGTCATCGTAAATCTGGTCGTAAATTAAGCCGTACCAGTGCGCACCGCAAAGCTATGTTTAAAAACATGGCAGTATCTTTGTTTGAGCACGAGTTGATTCGTACAACTCTGCCTAAAGCTAAAGAACTGCGCGGCTATGCAGAGCCACTGATTACACTGGCTAAAAACGACACTGTAGCGAACCGCCGTTTGGCATTCGCACGTACTGGCAGCAAAGTTGCTGTTGGTAAACTGTTCAACGAACTAGGTCCGCGTTACAACACGCGTCCTGGTGGCTACGTTCGTATCCTGAAGTGCGGTTTCCGCCCAGGTGACAACGCTCCAATGGCTTACGTTGAGCTAGTTGATCGTCCAGCTGTAGAAGCTGCTGACGAAGCAGAAGATTAAGATTTCTTGATCTAAAAAAACCCGGCTTTATGCCGGGTTTTTTATTGCTTGAAATTTAGTAAAGACATTACTATTACCCTTCATATTGCTTGTTCGTAGATAGGTTTTAGGTGTAATGAATACTGATAAATTGATTAAGTTGTTCCGCTACTTAGCTGCAATTCCAAAAAGTTTGTACGTTAACTTACATTTATTACCTTTTAAGCAAGCCATTAAGCTTCCTATTATTGTCTCTAATAAAACTAAACTCATCTCATTAAATGGCAGAGTTAAGTTAGATAAGGTTAAAACAGGCTTAGTTCGAATCGGCTTTACTGGGGCAAATATGATCGACTATCGCTACAGCCGAACAATGCTCCAGATAGATGGTCTAGTCACAGTTAAGGGTAAAGTCAAGATAGGAAAAGGGACGCGTCTAATCGTGACTGGGAACCTTGATCTAGGTGGCAATTTTATCTCCACTGGTGACAGCACTATTATTTGCAAAAAGCAGATGTGTATCGGTAATGATTGTATGTTCGCTTGGGAATCCGTCATTATGGATACCGACCAGCATGCGATTTTAGATCAATCTGGGAATCAGATTAATCTTGAAGATAAAGTTATTATTGGTAACAATGTCTGGCTTGGTGCAAGAAGTTTTGTATTGAAGAATTCTGTGATTGAAGATGGCTGTATAGTTGCTGCAAATACTACGGTAACGCGATCAATTGCCGAGAAAGATGTTATTATTGCTGGAGCACCTTCAAAGAAAATCAAAAAAGGTGTTAACTGGCAACATTAAACAATATTTTCGCTTATTTTATGTAAATGCTTATCCTGCTTATTTCAGGTTAAGCATTGGTTTTAAGAATCTACCTGTATGCGAAGCTGGGTTCTCAGCAACTTCTTCAGGTGTGCCTTCGGCAATGATCATTCCGCCTTTAACGCCGCCCTCAGGTCCTAAATCTACAATCCAATCGGCTGTTTTGATTACATCCAAATTGTGTTCAATCACAACTATGGTGTTGCCGTGATCGCGCAAACGATAGAGTACGTTCAGTAATTGCTGAATATCGTAAAAATGTAGGCCTGTAGTCGGTTCATCAAGGATATACAGGGTTTTACCTGTATCACGCTTAGATAGCTCTTTGGCTAGTTTTACGCGCTGAGCTTCACCACCAGATAGTGTTGTTGCAGCTTGACCCAAACGGATATAGGACAAACCAACATCCATTAAGGTCTGTAGGCGACGAGCCAGTGCTGGAATAGCATCGAAGAACTCTCGTGCATCTTCAACCGTAAGATCTAATACTTCATGGATATTCTTGCCTTTGTATTTTATCTCCAACGTTTCACGGTTGTAGCGTTTGCCTTTACAGACATCGCAAGGCACATATACATCAGGTAGGAAATGCATCTCTACCTTGATGACACCATCACCCTGACAAGCTTCACAGCGACCACCTTTGACGTTAAAGCTAAAGCGACCCGGCTTATAGCCTCGAGAGCGCGCCTCTTGTGTACCAGCAAATAGTTCACGTACGGGTGTGAAAATACCTGTATATGTTGCTGGGTTTGAGCGTGGGGTACGCCCAATCGGGCTTTGATCAATATCGATAACCTTGTCGAAATGCTTGATACCTTCGATAGATTGATGCGGTGCTGGATCTAAGGTTGTAGCATTATTCATTTCTGTGGCCGCTATAGGGTATAGCGTGCCATTGATCAGAGTAGATTTGCCAGAGCCAGATACACCGGTAATGCAGGTTAGTAAGCCTACAGGGATCTTAAGATCGACATTGTTTAGGTTGTTACCGCTAGCACCGTTAAGACATAGCTGTTTCTTGCTATCAGCAGGATGACGCTGTTGAGGCACAGCGATCTCTTTAGTGCCTGTTAAATACTGACCTGTTATAGAGGCGGGGTTTGCCATGACTTCATTTGGCGTACCTTCCGCAATGACTTGTCCGCCATGCACACCGGCACCAGGGCCTATATCAATGACATAATCGGCAAGACGAATAGCGTCTTCATCGTGTTCAACAACGATGACTGTATTACCTAAGTCTCTTAGGTGAACTAGTGTTTTGAGCAGTCGCTCGTTGTCCCGTTGGTGCAGGCCGATCGAAGGTTCATCTAGAATGTACATAACGCCAACAAGGCCAGCGCCAATCTGACTTGCCAGACGAATTCGTTGTGCTTCACCACCTGATAGAGTATCCGCATTACGATCTAGAGATAGGTACTCGAGGCCTACGTTGACAAGGAATCTTAGGCGTTCTCGAATCTCTTTGAGAATCTTTTCAGCGATCTCACCTTGTTTACCTGTTAGATGAAGATTCTCAAAGTACTCTAAACTCTCTCCAATCGGTTTCTTAACGATATCAGGAAGTGTCTGCTGATCAATATATACGTGCCTCGCATCGCGACGTAAGCGACTGCCGTTACAGGACGAGCATGGCTGCATATTTAGATATTTGGCTAGATCTTCACGAACGGTATCGGATTCGGTTTCTTTATAGCGGCGTTGTAAGTTATTTAGAACACCTTCGAATGGGTGTGCCTTATTAATGATGTCGCCGCGATCATTTAGGTAACGGAAAGTGACGGTTTCTTTGCCGCTACCATTCAAAATTAGATCTTGTTCTGATTTTTTCAGGGACTTGAATGGAGTATCCATATCAAACCCGTATTGCTCTGCTACCGCTTTAAGCTGCTGGAAATAATACAAGCTTCGGCGATCCCAGCCTCTAATCGCCCCTTCGGATAGGGTCAGGTTTGAATCGTGAACTACTTTAGAGGGATCAAAATATTGCTTAACCCCTAAGCCGTCACAGCTTGGACAAGCACCATGTGGATTGTTGAAAGAAAACAGTCTCGGTTCGAGTTCCTGAATACTATGTCCGCACTCTGGACAGGCAAAGCGAGCAGAGAAGATTAATTCGTCAGCGTCACCATCCATATAAGCGACTTTGGCAATGCCGTCGCTGAGGTTAAGTGCTGTTTCGAATGACTCGGCTAAGCGGGTCTGTAGGTCATCGCGTACTTTGAAACGGTCAATAACCACTTCAATATCGTGCTTCTTGTTCTTATCTAGCTCTGGTGCGCTATCAAGGTCAACGACAATTCCATCGATTCTGGCGCGAATGAAACCTTCAGCGCGCAGATTGTTTATAGTGTGTAAGTGCTCACCTTTTCTGCCTTGTACTACAGGTGCTAACAGCATTAATTTGCTGCCTTGCTCAAGCTCAAGTACTTGGTCCACCATCTGACTGATTGTTTGCGCTGCAAGTGGTAGATCATGATCCGGACAGCGTGGTTCACCTGCACGGGCAAATAATAGGCGTAGATAATCGTATATTTCGGTGATAGTACCAACAGTCGAGCGCGGGTTGTGAGATGTTGATTTCTGTTCAATCGAAATAGCAGGGGATAAGCCTTCGATATGATCGACATCAGGTTTTTCCATCATCGATAGGAACTGACGAGCATAGGTCGAGAGAGACTCAACATAGCGGCGTTGACCTTCTGCATAGAGCGTATCAAATGCCAGTGAAGACTTACCTGAGCCGGATAACCCTGTAATAACAATGAGTTTGTCTCGGGGGATCTCCAGATCAATATCTTTAAGGTTGTGGGTACGCGCACCCCGGACCTGAATCTTATCCATAATGGCTCTCAGATGTGGAAAACAAAACATCCCATTATAGAGATTTTTCGTGGCCGCTGTAGCTTTTCTAAACGATAAAATCTCTATGGGATAAGAGTGGGCGAGAGGGTGATCGCATGTTAAGCTTGAGTGTTATACGCGCAGGTTTATCAATCTGACGTGAGAGAAGATTTTTGGAGAAAGAAAATGGCACGTGGTGTTAATAAAGTAATTTTGGTGGGCAATCTGGGTGGAGATCCAGAAGTACGTTATATGCCAAATGGCAATGCTGTAACTAATGTAACCATCGCAACGTCTGAATCATGGAAAGATAAGCAGACGGGCCAGCAGCAAGAGCGTACTGAATGGCACCGTGTGGTATTTTTTAACCGTCTAGCGGAGATCGCTGGCGAGTATATGCGCAAAGGCGGCAAGGTTTACGTTGAAGGTGCGTTGCGTACCCGTAAATGGCAGGATCAAAGTGGTCAGGATCGTTACACTACTGAGATCGTAGCAAGCGAAATGCAGTTGCTTGATAGTCGCGGCGGTAACGAAGGTGGCTATGCTCCTCAGCAGCAACAGGGTGGTTATGCACAACAGCCACAACAGCAGCAAGCACCGGCTCCTCAAATGGCGCCACAGATGGCTCCACAAGCTGCGCCTCAGCAAGCTCCTCAGCAGCGTCCTGCTCCAACACCGCAACAGGCGCCTGCACCTCAAGCTGCACCAGGTTTTGATGATTTTGATGATGACATTCCGTTCTAATATTTGTAGAGCTGGATAGATCGACAAAGACCTCGCATTGCGAGGTTTTTTCGTTTTAGGGCTCTCACAGGGCTTGGCTGAGAGCGTAAATCTATTTTGGATGCTTGGACGGTTACTGTGGATGTTTGGAGGCCTATAGCTGAGGTTTTACGGGTAAATTTAGTGACAGCATAAATACACACAGAATGATTTTTAGGAGTTAAAAGATGCCGTCAGTCGAAATTTATACCATGAGTTATTGCCCATACTGCATTGCAGCTAAGCGCTTATTGAAAAATTTAGGTTGGAGTTTCAAAGAAATTGAAATAACCGGTAAGCCAAAGTTGAAGACGGCAATGGTGCAACGAACTCAACGTAAAACCGTGCCTCAAATTTTTATAAACGATCAGCATATAGGAGGCTTTGATGACTTCTCGGCGTATATTAAAACGCAAAGAAAGCAGTAAAAGCCTAAGGGTAAATTAGACAGCTGGTCTGCATTGTTCCTGTGTGGGTTGTTAACTTCCTTTAGCGAAAGTCCTTTGCCCAGTTAGTGATGGAAACCCTCAATGGCAATGTGCTTTGAGGGTATCTATCTTTATGTTTCTCGGAATGCTTTATTGAAGCTATTGGTAATCGGTTCTAATAAGTAATTCATAAAGGTGCGTTCACCGGTGATAATCATCACTTCTGCCTTCATACCGGGTCTTAGTAATTGGCTGGATTGAGCTTGATCGAGCTTAATTCTGGCTAAGTAGTAGTTTTCCCCAGTGAGCTCATCTGTCAGGTGATCTGCTGAAATGGTCTCAACTGTACCTTGATGCAGAGGGGTGGTTCTCTGATTGAACGCGGTTAACCGCATCTGCGCGAGCATGCCTTGATGGACAACATCGATATCATTAGGGTTTACTTTGGCTTCAATAATCAGTCCTTCATGATCAGGGACTATTTCTAATAGTGGCTCACCAGGAAGGATTACGCCTCCAGGGGTATTGATTTTTAAGCCAACGACAATGCCATCAATTGGTGCCTTGATTGTGCTACGGTTGTGAACATCGAGTGCTGCTTGGAGACGATTGTTTAGGTCCAATAGTTCGGATTCAACTGCTCTGAGTTCCTCTGCTACCTCTTTATTATGGTTTGAATCGATCTCAAGAATTTTTAGCTCAGTCTCACCAATGCTTTGTTCAGCTTTGGCAATCTGCGCACGGTGCATATTGATTTTGCCATCAATTTCATGGGTCTTGCGGCGAACTTGCAGCCAATGAGGCTTATCAACTACTTTTTCTTTATACATCTTATCAACCAGTCGCAATTCTTGGTGGAGTAGTTGGGACTGTTTAAGTTCGCTATTAAGTTGCCCTTCGATACCTTTTATTTCTGAGCCTAATTGGGTGATTCGTTGCGTTAGGATCTGTTTCTTTGTGTTCAAGCTTTCTTGGCGCGACCAAAATATTTTGCGTTGGCTATTTAGGATTGCTTCCAGAGCTTCTTTATCACCATCAGCGTGTAGGGAATCTGGAAAAGTAATATGGGTTAGGCTTTTGTACTCTGTATCCAGTCGCGCTTTTAGTGCTTGGGCGACTAGTATCCGGTCTTTCAGAAGCTGGTAAGTCGCCAGTGAATTTTCATTGTTAAGGGTAATTAATACTTGGCCTGCTTTTACTTGCTCGCCTTCTTTTACTTGGAGTGTGCCGACGATCCCGCCCTCAAGGTGGGCTACAGTCTTACGACCATATTCGACAGAAATAATACCAGGGGCGATAGCAGAGCTATCCAGCTTGGCTGTGATCGACCAGATAAAAAATGAGGCAAGGAATACTGCAAGGGTGCCAAAACCCCACAATAACGAGCTCTTAAAATCAGGACCGTTGTTTTCAGACAGGGCGGATGTTTGCATGAGTCTTCTCCTGTGCTGTTGTTTGTTGTTGGGTGTTATCAGAGGCGGTTACTTTTTTAAACATCTGCTCTCTGCTACCAATTTCGTACTTACCGCCTGGGTACAGCACCAAAATTTTATCGGCGTGTTTTAAAATACTAGGGCGATGGGTAATGATGATGCTGGTCGCACCTTGTTGTTTTAGGGACTTCAAACTATTGATTAGCGCAGCGTCACCAGAAAAATCTAGGCTTGCGTTGGGCTCATCCAATACCAGTAGTTTAGGATTGGCATACAGGGCACGTGCTAGGGCTAGGCGTTGTCTCTGACCTCCAGCGAGCACGGTGCCTGATTCTCCAATCTCCGTTTCGTATCCTTCTGGCAAGCTAAGGATAGTGTCATGCAGATTGGCCAGTTGTGCTGCTTTGACGACGGCGTCGGCGTCGATCTCACCCATGCAGGCGATGTTTTCACTTACGGTGCCGGGGAATAGTTGAATTGTTTGTGGCAGATAACCGATTAGCTGGCGTCTATCCGCTGAGTTCAGGCGATGTATATCGGCACTATCAAACCGGATATGACCGGATTCAGGTATTAAGTTTCCTGTGAGCAGTTCTGCTAGGGTTGATTTGCCTGAAGCTGTCGGTCCAATGACGCCCAGGGATTCGCCTGCTTGGAGCTTCAGGTTTAAGCCTCTAAAGGTTGGTTCGCTTTCTCGGCTATATGCAAACACCATATTCTCTATTTTTACCGATCCTTGAGGATCGGGTAATTGAATACCGGTTTCTGCTGGTTTTGTTATTTCGCAGAGGGTTTCTAGGCGGGTCATGGCGCTTTTTGCTGCGATGGCATTTTTCCATGATCCCATTGCTTGGTCGACAGGGGCTAAGGCTCGGCCAAGCAGTATTGAGCCCGCTACCATTGCACCAGCCGTCATTTCACTTGCAAGAACCAGCCAAGCGCCAACCCCCATGATGGCTATCTGCACAGCTAAGCGAATAAATTTGGATGCAGAGGTAAGTAGTCCTGAAATCTTGCTTGCTTCGGCAAGGTGATAAAGTGTTTCTGTATTTTGTTTTTGCCAACGATTAACCAAGTTGTCTGTAAACCCCATTGCTGTAGCGACATTGGCATTGCGTAGGGCTGATTCCGCTTGTTGCAGGCCGGTTATAGATGCATTTGATGATGACTGTAATTGTTTGCGGCAGAGTAGATCGTTCAGGACCGCTAGACTAAACAACAGCAGGGCGCCTGCGGTTGCGATGATGCCCAGCAGGGGATGAAGCAGATAGATAAAACCCAAAAATATAGGCAGCCATGGAATATCCATGATTGGGAAAATGGCAGAACCGGTTAAAAAATTTCTTAAAATTGCGACGTCACGTAAACCTTGGGCTGTTTGGCTTTTGCTATTACGTGAAGCTTCCATAATGCTTTGTGTAAAAACATTGGGAGTTAGGTTTTGCTCTAGCCAGATGCCGAGCTTAAGCATGATTCTGCCACGAGTAAGTTCTAGGCCAGCTAAAGTGGCAATGGCCAGTATGGTTGCGATGCTGAGGAAGATCAGAGTGTCAGTGCTGCCGCTACCTAAAACGCGGTCAAATACTTGTAGCATGTACAGTGGGGCAGCCAGCATCAGTAGATTGATAAAAAAACTGAATAAGAGCACAGCTTTTAAGCCGCCTTTGATTTTCGACAACGTGCTTTTTATAAAAGAACTTTCTGTCTTGGGGGATGAAGAAGTCATAGTAGCTCTCCGGGATAGCGGGGAAAGGAACCAGAGGGAATCGGTAAGGGCGGATTCCCTCTGGTAAGGGGGCTATATAATTAGAGAGTCTTCAGACAGTGTTTCGGCATTAACGCCTAACAAGGTAATGCTGTCGCCGTTGCCAAAGTCCAGCACTGTATCGGCTTCAACTTGAGTTGCAGCAGCTTCAACATCCGCAAAGTTTTCAATACTACTTACTCTTCGTAGGTCAAGAAGATCGCCTTCCGAGAAGTCGGTCACAGTGTCGCTGCCATCGCCACTGGCAAAAACAAAGACATCGTCTCCTGCACCCCCTGTCAGCTCATCGTCTGCTAGACCGCCAGTGAGGGTGTCATGCCCACTGCCACCGAACAGTTGGTCACTGCCGCCGGTACCAATCAGGGTGTCATCACCTTCCATGCCGTAGATGGCATTAGGGCCAGCATCACCCGTTAATATGTCGTTAGTGCTATCGCCAGTAATATCGATCTGATCAATTTCGACGTTAACATTTACTTCACCATATCCGGTTACTTCAAGAGTGATGCTGTCAGAGGAATAGCTTTCACTCTCTTCAGGGATCTCCATGGTCACCGTGAAGTTATAGCTGCCAGGCTCGGCGTTTTCGTAGATTGGAGGTTCAACGCTGGATACAAACCCATAGTCATCGCCCAGAGCCTCAAGCTCAAGGTTAAGAGGTGCTTCGGTAATGCCGTTAGTTATTGCGTCTGCAATGTTAGAGCTATCAGAGGTTAGCTCGGTAACTATGCCGACACCCCATTCATCCACCAGTTGTTGGTACATGTCGATATATGGCGCTGTTACTGCAAAGACTGGAGTGACACCTGCATCAATCAGCATGCGACCAACTACGGCTGGATCTGGGTAATCTTCGACTTCAAACTCGGTATCATAATCGTTGTCAGCAACTGCAACGCTTGTCATTGTGCCCGTTTCGCTGTCGTAAACTGATGTGGTCTCGTAATCACCCTCTTTATGGTATGGCGCATCAGTGAATAGCACGGCAAACTTTTGGGCACCGTCGCGGAATCCAATTTCATCTTCTCGAAGAGCGGTTTGTACTAGGGCCTCCATCTGTGATTCTGGCCAATCCCAGCCAGAGGAGGTGTGAAGGTTATCCAATGTTGTTTGAATGGTTTCCTTATCGGAGGTGACACTTAGATCAGTGTTGTAGACATAGTCGAAACTTGAACCAAAGGTTTCCATTGGTTTATCGACAAAGCTGCCTACACCGAAGGCAACATCAGCGTCGGCAGTTAGACTGTCATATAAACCTGAGAATTGAGCCTGAACGTTAGGTAGATCGTTCCAGAAGGAGCCAGAAAGATCATGCAGCATGAATACGTCATATTTTGCTGGTAGCTCTTCAACGCTCACTTCAACATCAAAGGTGATTTGAGAGCCTTCAACTAAAGAAACGTCGACGTTTTTCAGTGGGATAGGGCCTTCGCCAGTGATAGTCGCTTCAATTTCACTCTCTACTGGAGGTAGTTCAACTTCAGGAGTTTCTGGATCTGTAATCTCAATTTCAAGAGATTCAAAGTTTCGTAGCGTTAGGCCAAATGAAGTTTCAAATACAGGGTGTTGTGCACTATTGTGGCTGGCATCGTTAAACTGCTTGCTGGTGGAGCGAATAGGGTTTGAGTTGTCTGCAATCCATTCTTCCAGCTGATTTAGTTCGGCCTCATATTCAGCATATTCACTTTTGCTAAGACGCAGCACTAATGAGTCACTGCCTTTGCCGCCATCGTAAAAATCAGTCGCACCGGTGTTTTCTGAAAGGGTGTAGATTAATGAATCGTTGCCTTTATCACCGTTTAAAATATCGTTGCCAGCACCGCCGTCCAGCAGGTCATCACCGTGACCGCCATCCAGTACATCGTTGCCATCGCTGCTGATTACGCTGTCATTTCCTTTTCCTGCCTTGATAAAGTCATCGCCGCCTTTAGAGGAAATGCTGTCATCACCATGACCTGATTTTACATAATGATCTGCTGCGGATGTTTCGATCACATCATCGCTGCCGCTGCCATATACCACCTCAGGTGTGGATTCTGTGGTGCTGGCTTCAGTGGTTGCGCTACTGCTTACATATGAAGACGGTTTAGCTTCTGCATGATCTACGTATTTGTCACTGGCTTTTTCATCCTCAGGTGTGGCGCTTTCAGTATGAGCTGAATCTGTTGAGGATGAAGAAGCGAGGCTTTCTGCTTCTGAGCTTTCATCAGCGACTAGTTCAGTCTCTGGAGCTGTTTCGCTTTCTGTTTCGTCAGAAAAATCAAAGTAGGATTCTTCTTCAAATAGATCGAAAGCGGATTCGGGTTCGATTGAAAGGTCAGATTTAGAAGGTAAAGGGGATTTACCACTAGATTTTTTAGCCATGATAGCTTCTCCATTCGGTAGCTCCGCTGCCTTGACTCCTTTTTGAGTGGTAGGCCGGTGGCTTTGCGTCTCATTGTTTCCAATGGTTTGCCGTTTATCGTCGAGAAAAGGAATTTATCCTTTAAGTTTTCAAACAGTATTTGGTGATATTTTGTTTATGTCAAACACATTAAATCTTAGTTATGCTGAATATTGGTTGGTTTTTCTTTAATAAACAGCTTGTTGGTAATGGTTATTTGTTGTTATACGTATTTTTTATATGGGTATGCTTGTTTGAATTCAAACGCATGTATGGTTTTTAGTATGTTCTTTGTTACGGAAATGTATTCCGCAGAAGTGGCTAGAGGAAAGGTATGCTTCTCGATGCTGGGAGATTGCGGTATATTTTGATTAGTTGTACATGGTGGGGGAGCACGCAATGCCAAAGTTGCAAGCATTTGGACTCGTTCAGTTATGATGGATTACTGGAGAGTTTGAAAATGGCACTGGATCTACTTTTAAAGCCGATCAAAATTTTAATTACCGGAGCTCATGGGCAAGTTGGGAGTGCGCTGACGCGTGCTGTGGAAGCAGATAGCTTTTTTGAAGTTGTTGCTTTGGGAAAATCTCAGTTAGATGTTACTGATTCAGAGCAGATCTCTGAGCAACTGGCTCATCATCTACCGGATTATGTTGTGAACTGCGCTGCGTTTGATGATGTTGATGAAGCGGAGTCACAATCAGAGCTTTGTTATGCGGTTAACTCTGATGCAGTAGAGGCCTTAGCGTTTGCTTGTGGTGATCTGTCTATCCCAATGTTCCATTTATCCACGGATTACGTATTTGATGGTCACTATGCCAGCGGTTATACCGAAGAGGATGAAGTCGCACCTTTAGGAATCTATGGTGATAGTAAGTGGCAAGGTGAAGAGCGACTTCGTCAGGCTTTGCCTAAACATATTATCTTGCGTGTCAGTTGGTTGTTTAGCGAACAGGGTAACAACTTTGTTTTGCGAACCCTTGAGGCAGCTAAGAAACAATCTGAACTACAAGCAGTAACGGATCGTAAGGGCTGTCCTACTTCTGCATCCGATGTCGCCCGAGTTATTCTCGCTATGCTAAAGCAAATTCATAATGGTGCAGATGCCTGGGGTACTTACCATTACTGTGGAGCTGAGGTGATCAATCGCTATGATTTCTGTAAAGAGATTCTGATTGCTGCAGGTCAGTACGAAAATTTTGATGTGGAAAAGTTGGTCCCAGTATCGAGTAAAGATTACGTCACAGAAGCGTTACGCCCAAATACGTCTGTTTTGATGTGTAAGAAATTATTGAGCGTATTTGGGATTAGGCAGAGACCTTGGCGACAGGAGTTGCAATGGTTGATGCGAGATATCTATCCATCATCCTAGCCGCCAAGTGCTAGAGGCTTTTTAACCCCAAGGGATTGGGGATTTAGAAACCGCTACGGCTGCAATGTACATGAAAGCAAACAGCGCGCCTGCTAGTGCTGTTGCTTTAATTGCCTTCGTTTTGCCGCGTTTGATAGCGATTGTTCCTAAACCAATATACACCACCAAAGCGATGACTTTAGCTGTTACCCAGTGATGAACAAATGGATATTGTTCAATCATTACTGCGAGCGTTAGTGCGCTGACCAGCAGTGCGGTATCAATAATATGTGGTACGATCTTTAACCAGCGTTTTTCTAGTTTTTCTGGGCAAAATAGCGCTAAGCCGCCACGAAGAATAAATAATACAAAGCTTAGTGCGACGCAGGTTAAGTGAATGTGCTTAATGGCAAAGTACATTAGGTTTCCTATGAGAATTGGTCTAAATGCTGTTGAAAAGATTTTGTGCTATTTTAGAGCGTTCAAATTATAAGTGATAGCTGCATTGAAAATTCATGACCAATAATAAAAAAGATTCTCAAGCGCTGGTAGATCGATTTGGCAGAACGGTAGATTATATCCGTCTGTCAGTGACTGATCGATGTGATTTTCGCTGTGTTTATTGCATGGGGGAAGACATGTCTTTCCTGCCTCATGCTCAAGTACTTACCCTTGAAGAAATTAATCAGATCGCCCAAGTGTTTGTGAGCCTGGGGGTGAAGAAGATCCGTTTAACAGGTGGTGAGCCGCTGGTGCGTCGTGATGTGATGAAACTGATGCGCAGTGTAGGCCAATTAGATGCTGAGCTTGCGATTACCACTAATGGCTCTCAACTTGTGCAGATGGCTCAAGATTTAAAGGATGCTGGGGTTAACCGGTTAAACATCAGTATTGATAGTTTGCGAGAAGATCGTTTTAAAGCGATGACGCGGACTGGTAAATTGACCCAAGTGCTTGCAGGTATAGATGCAGCTGTTGCAGCAGGATTTGATCGAATCAAGCTAAATGCGGTTGTGATGAAAGGTCGCAATGATGATGAAGTGCTTGATCTAGTTAACTTTGCGCGAGAAAAAGGTGTTGATGTTAGCTTTATAGAAGAGATGCCTTTAGGGCAGATCTCTGAGCATGATCGTGCTGAAGTCTATTGTTCCAGTGATGAAGTCCGCGACATTATTGAGCAGCAGTATCAGCTGCAACCAACCACTGAACGTACTGCTGGTCCATCCCGTTATTATCGAATGGCAGATACTGAAAGCCGTGTTGGTTTTATCTCGCCGCACAGTCATAATTTCTGCTCTGAGTGTAACCGCGTCAGGGTAACTGTTGAAGGGCGTTTGTTGCTTTGTTTGGGTAACGAACACTCTGTTGATCTTCTGCATACCTTGCGTGCTCACCCGAATGATCAGGAAAAGCTGAAACAGGTTATTATTGATGCCATGGATCTGAAGCCTGAGAAGCACGAATTTGATCTAGACGATGAACCGCAAATCATCCGTTTTATGAATATGACAGGGGGCTAAACGAGCTCATCGTTATCCTTGTTCCCGCGCTTTCTTATTAAGGAAAATACTCATGTCCCATACTCCTGCCAGAGCAGAATTTATTCCGCTAAATATTGCCGTGTTAACTGTGTCCGATACTCGCACGCTTGAATCAGATACCTCTGGGCAAGCGTTGGTTGATCGTTTAGAGGCTGCAGGTCACGTACTTGGTGCACGTGAAATTGTTAAAGATGATGTCTATCAGATGCGAGCAGTTGCCTCTCGTTGGATTGCCGATTCAAATATTCATGTGATTATCTCTACAGGTGGTACAGGCTTTTCTGGTCGTGATTCTACGCCGGAAGCAATGGCACCACTATTTGATAAATCTATTGAAGGGTTTGGTGAGTTTTTCCGTCAAGTTTCAGCCGGTCAGATCGGTACCTCGACCATTCAGTCCAGAGCGCTAGGCGGGCTTGCAAATGGAACAGTGATTTTCTGTCTACCAGGCTCTACGGGTGCTTGCCGTACTGGTTGGGATGATGTGATTGCGCAGCAGTTAGATCATCGTCACAAGCCTTGTAATTTCGCTTCGCTGATCATGAAGCATCAAGAAGATAACGCTTAAGGTAAGAAGATGGGAAGCTGTGATTCTCAACCTGGATTGATCCCTTTCGAAGAAGCGCTGCAACGTCTTTTGGCTGGAGCAAATGTTTCTGTAGAGACTGAGGCTATGCCAGTTGCAGAGGCCTTAGGGCGCGTATTAGCTGAAGCTACAGTTGCTTCTGTTTCAGTCCCTCCAGCTGATAATAGCAGTATGGATGGTTACGCAATTAATACGGCTGATTTGGGTGCTAAGACAAGCTTAGAAAGGAGCCAGAGAATCCCTGCAGGTACGCCCCCGCAGCCTCTAGTTGCAGGTACTTGTGCGCGAATTTTTACTGGAGCTGAGATTCCTCAAGGTGCCAATGCAGTTGTTATGCAGGAAGATGTTCGCCTTGAGGGAGATAAGGTTGTTTTTCCTGCAGATGTGCCTGTTGGGGATAACGTTCGTAGAGCAGGCCAAGATATTTTGGCTGGTAGTCAGGTACTCGCAGTAGGTACGCGTTTACAAGCAGCTGATCTAGGGATATTAGCGTCGGTAGGCTTGTCTTCTGTCTCTGTTTATAAGCGCCTCAAGGTTGCGATCTTATCCACAGGTGATGAGCTGGTGGAACCGGGTATTCCTCTTTGTGCAGGGCAGATCTATAACTCTAATCGCTATATCCTGACTGGGCTATTACAGGGTTTAGGTATGGAGGTTGTTGATCTAGGTTGTGTTGCAGATACACGTGAAGCAACGCTAGCCGCATTGGAAAAAGCGGCTGCATCGGCAGATGCCATCATCAGTACTGGTGGTGTTTCTGTGGGTGAAGAGGATCATGTCAAATCTTGTGTTGAGCATCTTGGTCAGTTGGATATGTGGAAGATCAAGATCAAACCAGGAAAACCTGTTGCCTATGGGCAGGTCAAAGGTACGCCATTTATTGGTTTACCGGGCAATCCAACGTCGACATTGATAACGTTCTGTTTGTTGGCGAGGGCCTTCTTGCTTAAGTTGCAGGGTGCTTCATTCGAACCGCCACTGCAGCTGTCAGTGCCTGCGGGCTTCCAGAGAAAGCGAGCTATTCAGCGCCAAGAATATCTGCGAGTTCGGTTTGAGGATGGGCGTTTACAGCCGTTTGCAAATCAGAGTTCCGGTGTATTGATGTCTGCTAGTTGGGCGAATGGTATTGCTGTTATTCCTCCTCAGACAGTTGTAGAAGAGGGTGATTTGGTCGGATTCATCCCGTTTTCTGAACTTCTCGGTTAATTACATTTAATTTCCCTGAAGTTTGCGTGAGAAAACGGTAAAATAACGGCCTTTTTAGTAGAGCTTTCGAGGAAAGAATGACAGATCAGCAGGATCCGTATAAAGAGATCAGACCGTTCAACGATAGTGAAGTGGCGGATGCACTCCTTAATATTCTTCACAATGATGAATTCCTGACCGCTGTTACGCGTTACCAGTTTCCTAAATTATCCTCGAGTATCGGATGGTTGTTAAAACCATTTGTTCGTATTGCCTTGGCTGCCAAGATTGGTGAGATCGACAGTGTCTATGAGTTTCAGATGCTGGTGGCTAGCTATATGAAGAAGATGATTGGCCGTTCGACCACTAAGCTGACTTGTAGTGGTATAGATGAGCTTGATCCTGAAGAATCCTACCTGTTTATCTCAAACCACCGAGATATCGCAATGGACCCAGCATTCGTCAATTGGGTTCGCCATCAGTACGGCATGGATACAGTTCGGATTGCGATCGGTGATAACCTGCTTCGTAAGCCTTATGTTTCAGACATTATGCGTTTGAATAAGAGCTTTATCGTTAATCGTTCTGCAACAGGGCGTGAAATGATGAAAGCGCTAACGCAGCTATCTTCTTATATCGATCACAGTATCTTAGGTGGTCATTCTATCTGGTTAGCACAGCGAGAAGGCCGTGCAAAAGATGGGAATGATGCGACAGACCCAGCCATTTTGAAGATGCTTTATATGGCGCATCGAAAATCGCGTAGTTTTGCTGAGCAAACTAAGCGTTTGAATATTGTGCCGGTTTCTATCTCTTATGAATACGATCCATGTGACGCCTTAAAAGCGAATGAGCTGCATGCGAAGGCAACAGATGGTGTTTATGAAAAGTCTCAGTACGAAGATATCGCAAGTATTGTGAAAGGCATTACGGGTGATAAGGGGCATGTGCATGTCGCTTTTGGTGATCCTATCGATGCTGACTTTGATACACCTGAAGAGCTAGCGGCTGAGATCGATCGTCAAATTCATGAAAATTACTATTTGCACCCATCTAATCTGATTGCGGCAGGTCATAGTGATGATGCTACTGCTGATCAGAAGGCTGGTTTAGAAGCACGTATTAACAGTGTTGAAGGCGGTGCGCAGGATATTCTTCGTCAGATGTACGCTAATCCTGTTCTAAATCAGGCAACGCAAACACAGGAGTAGTTATGAGTCGTTTAACTCATCTGGATGACCAAGGGAACGCTAACATGGTGGATGTTTCCGAAAAGCAAGTGACTTTTCGTGAAGCGACTGCCTATGCGGAAGTTGAAATGCTGCCTGACACCATGAAGTTAATTACGGAAGGTGGTAACAAAAAGGGTGATGTTTTAGCGGTTGCACGAATCGCAGGTATTCAAGCTGCAAAACGCACCAGTGATCTTATTCCTCTTTGTCACCCATTGATGTTGAGTAAAGTTGCGGTAGATCTTCATCCTAATGCCGAACGTAATGTTGTTGAGATTACGGCAACCTGCAAGTTGGCAGGTCAGACGGGGGTGGAGATGGAAGCGCTAACGGCGGCATCTGTTGCGGGTTTAACGATTTACGATATGTGCAAGGCTGTGGATAAAGGCATGGTTATGAGCGCAGTTAAAGTATTGGAAAAGAAAGGTGGCAAAAGCGGTCACTGGAAGATGGAGAAGTAATCATGGTTAAAGTGGTGTATTTCGCCAGCTTGCGCGAGCGTTTAGGTGTAGCTGAAGAGTCTATTGAAGTGAGTCAGCCTGCTGATGTGGCTGCGGTACTAAATCAGCTAGTTGAGCTTCACGGAGAGCAGTGGCAAAAGATTCTGGTTGATACGCCTATATTGATGGCTGTTAACCAAGAGATGTGTGACGAGAAGGCCGCCGTAGCTGCTGGGGATGAAGTTGCATTCTTCCCGCCGGTAACTGGGGGTTAAGCATGTCTAAAAAAGCGAATCCACTGCACTATCTACGTGCAGTGTTTTATTACTTAGGCTTTTACCCTCTAACCATTGTGCATGCCACACTGAGTTTAATCATCTCGCCGCTATTGAATTTCCAGCAGCGCTTTAAATTTGTCACTCTGATTAACTACTTTTATATCTTTTGGTTAAAACTGTGTTGTGGTGTGGGTGTAAAGATCACTGGGCGTGAAAATCTGCCTACAGATGGTGCTTATGTTGTTGTAGCTAACCACCAGAGCGAGTGGGAAACACTGTTTTTACAAACCTTGGTCCGCCCGCAGTGTACAGTGCTTAAAAAAGAGCTTCTTAAGATTCCTTTCTTTGGATGGGCGCTAGGCCTGTTGAATCCTATAGCGATTGATCGTAGCCAAAGGCGTGGTGCACTTAAGCAGCTTTTGACGGAGGGTAAATCTCGTTTAGAAGATGATATCCCTGTGATTATCTTCCCCCAGGGTACGCGAGTGCCTGTGGGTAAAATGGGTAAGTTTAACAAAGGCGGAGCGATGCTGGCGTTAAGTGCGGGTGTGCCGGTGATCCCAATGATTCATGATGCTGGGCTCTATTGGCCAGGCAAAAGCTTTGCGAAGATCCCAGGTACTGTGCAAGTCCATGTGGGCGAGCCAATTCCTGTAGAAGGCCGTACAGTGGATGAAATCCATGAAGATATGGTGGCTTGGTTAGAAGAACATATGAAAGCGCTAGAGATAGCCTAAGCCAAATATCAGATATAAAAAAACCGCCGAATGGCGGTTTTTTTATATCTAGAAGACTGATTAGTCTTTTAGTTTTTCGAATACCAATGTGCAGTTAGTGCCGCCGAAGCCGAAGCTGTTGGACATAACGCGTTGTAGGTCTACGTTTTCCTGCTTCTCGCTAGCGATTGGTAGGCCTTCTGCTTCTGGGTCTAGCTCATCGATGTTTGCGGATGCTGCGATGAAGTTGTTTTCCTGCATAAGTAGCGAGTAAACCGCTTCTTGTACGCCAGCAGCACCTAGAGAGTGACCAGATAGAGACTTAGTAGAAGTAACCGTTGGCATGTCATCGCCAAAGGCTTCTTTCATCGCTTTCAGCTCTTGCATGTCACCTGCTGGTGTAGAAGTGCCGTGTGCGTTGATGTAATCGATCTTGCCGTCTACAGTTGCCATTGCCTGCTTCATGCAGCGAGCAGCGCCTTCGCCAGAAGGAGCAACCATGTCGTAGCCATCAGAAGTTGCACCGTAACCTACTAGTTCAGCGTAGATCTTAGCGCCACGAGCTTTGGCGTGTTCGTATTCTTCGATAACTAGGATGCCAGCACCGCCAGAGATAACGAAGCCGTCACGGTTTGCATCGTATGCTCGTGAAGCTTTTTCTGGTGTTTCGTTATATTTGCTAGATAGCGCGCCCATAGCATCGAACATGGCAGTCTGTACCCAGTGAAGTTCTTCACCACCGCCTGCGAATACTACGTCTTGCTTACCAAGCTGGATCTGCTCCATTGCGTTACCAATACAGTGAGCACTAGTAGCACAAGCAGAAGTGATAGAGTAGTTAACACCTTTGATTTTGAAAGGTGTTGCTAGACAAGCTGAAACAGTTGAACCCATTGTGCGAGTTACACGGTATGGACCTACGCGCTTAACGCCTTTCTCGCGAGTGATATCAGCTGTTTCAACAATGTTGTCAGCAGAAGCACCGCCGGAACCTACGATAAGGCCAGTGCGCTCGTTGGAAACCTGGTCTTCAGCTAGGTTTGCATCTGCAATTGCTTCTTTCATTGCAATGTAAGTGTATGCTGCTGCATCACCCATGAAACGTAGCAATTTACGGTCGATTTGCTCAGAGAAATCGATATCGATGCTGCCGGCTACCTGGCTACGGAAACCGCGCTCTTTATAGTCTTCTTGGAATTTAATACCAGAACGACCCTGCTGCAGTGATTCCAGAACGGTTTCTTTATCTGTACCCAGACAAGAAACGATACCCATACCGGTAACAACAACGCGACGCATGTGCTTCTCTCTCTTTTTCTAATTTAAGGTGCTTATTTTCCGTGAATCAGTAGTGTTTTGCCACTAAATTCGTAAAAAAGTAGACGGAAAATAGAAGAAAGGCCCTGAATTCAGGGCCTTAATAGATCAGAAATCTTCTGTAGATGTGAATAGACCTACACGTAGATCTTTCGCTGTGTAGATTTCACGACCATCAACGGACATGCTGCCGTCCGCGATGCCCATAACTAGCTTACGCTCAATTACGCGCTTAAGCTGGATACGGTAAGTAACTTTCTTGGCAGTCGGTAGTACCTGGCCGAAGAACTTAACTTCGCCAGAACCTAATGCACGACCGCGGCCTGGGTTGCCTTTCCAGCCAAGGAAAAAGCCAACAATCTGCCACATAGCGTCTAGACCTAGACAGCCTGGCATTACAGGGTCTTCCTCAAAATGGCAGCCGAAGAACCAAAGATCCGGGTTTATATCCAACTCAGCGATAATCTCACCTTTGCCGAATTCGCCACCGTCTTCGGTGATTTCCAGGATGCGATCCATCATTAGCATGTTGCCAATTGGTAGGCGCGCATTGCCTGGTCCAAACATTTCGCCGTGGCCGCAAGACAGCAGCTCATCGCGATTAAAAGAGGAAGGTCTTGTCATTAGCTTCTGTTTATCCAGGTTTTTATAAGTCAAAATATCGCGCAATTATACAGATTTGAATGCCACTAGGCACGATCTGTGTCAGGTTTATTGAATAAAAAGTTTACGATTTAGGGTGTAAAAGGCGAAATGGAACATGATTTTTGGCATCAAAAGTGGTCCGAAGGGCGTATAGGCTTCCATCAAGCGGAGGTTAATGCTTACTTGGTCTCCTATTGGGAAAAGATGGATTTAGCCGCTGGCGACAAGGTTTTTGTCCCTTTGTGCGGTAAAAGCAAGGATATGCTTTGGCTTCAGGATCGCGGTCATGATGTATTGGGGGTGGAGCTTAACCCAAATGCTTGCTTGGACTTCTTTGGCGAGAATGGCTTGGTTGTGGAGATGGGTGAGGCTACAAAATTTATCTCACATAGATGCGAAGATCTAAATCTTCTTTGTGGTGATTTTTTTGCGCTGACCAAAGAAGCCTTAGCGGATGTAAAAGGCGTATATGATCGTGCGGCTTTGGTGGCTTTGCCCAAGGATATGCGAGCTGATTACGCAAATAAGCTCATTGAGCTGTTACCAAAGGGTGTAAAAGTTTTGCTGGTGACCTTGGAGTTTGATAGTCCGCAAGGACCGCCGTTCAATGTGTCTGTCGAAGAGGTAAATGGCTTGTTTGGTCAGCGTTTCAAAGTGGAGTGGTTAGGTGAGGCTGTAGACGGTGACCGGAAGGAAGTGATCTGGTTGTTGCGTGACTGAGGGGCGTTAACTGTGCACTTAATTGATGGTAATTAAGTGCACAGATATGGATGCTTAGCTTTTGCGTTTCACTGCCAAGTTGGCAATTTTAATTAACGTTTCTTTGAATGATGTGTCTTGTAGCGCATCAAGTGCTGCAATCGCTTTATCGGCTTCGCCTTGAGCTTTCTCTTGGGTGTATTCGATAGCGCCAGTCTCTTTTACGATATCCATAATCGGTTGAAGATCGTCTAAACCGCCTTTGCGAATTGCTTGTCGAACCAGTTTGCGTTGTTCTTCGTTACCTGCACGCATTGCATGAATAAGTGGCAGGGTTGCTTTACCTTCAGCCAGATCGTCGCCTACGTTCTTGCCCATCTCTTCTGCTGTGGATAAGTAATCCATAACATCGTCGATAAGTTGGAAGGCTGTGCCTAAGTGTAAGCCATACAAGCGTAAGCCTTCTTGCTCTTCTTTGTTGGCTTCGGCAAGGATCGCGCCTGCTTCAGTAGCGGCTTCAAACAGCATGGCTGTTTTACCAAGGATAACCTGCATGTAAGCTTCCTCGGTGGTATCTGGATTTTTTGTGTTTAGTAGCTGCAGAACTTCGCCTTCAGCGATAACGTTCGTAGCATTGGAAATCACTTCCATAATCGGCATTGAGCCAATTTCTACTAATACCTGAAATGCACGGGAGTAAAGGAAATCGCCTACTAGTACGCTTGGTGCATTACCCCATTTTGCATTAGCGGTATCTTTGCCGCGGCGTAGATCAGAATTATCAACTACATCATCGTGCAGCAGCGTGGCTGTGTGGATAAATTCGATAATCGCCGCTAGCGGGATGTGCTTATCGCCTTGGTAATTTGCAGCATTAGCAGCAAGCAATACGAGTAACGGACGAAGACGTTTACCACCGCTTTCAACGATGTAATGACCAATTTTTTCTACAAGCGGTACGTTAGAGCCAAGGTGATTAATGATGTAATCGTTTACGGCTTCAAATTGGGGTTCTATTACAGGGTTGAACTGGTGAGGCTGCATAATAAGTGATGGCTGCTACTAACTTAAAGGAATCAAGAATAGCGCATGCTAGGTGTATGCATAGTTTCTGTCAAGAAATGCTGGTTTTACGCTATGTAAATAAAGAAGCTTAGTTGTGTGTAAAGGCTGTTTGCTATATAATCGCGCGCCCTGACCCATCCAATAATGGCTCCCTACCATATGGTGTAACCATTAGAAGTAGGCCTTTTTCTAGTAGCTGGGTGGGCAAATAACGGAGATTAAAATGTACGCAGTAATCGTAAGCGGTGGTAAACAGTACCGTGTCCAGGAAGGTGAAACCCTTAAACTGGAAAAACTGCAGGCTGAAGCGGGCGCAAACGTTGAGTTTGACCGTGTTCTGCTAGTTGGCAACGGCGACGATATCAAAATCGGCGCACCAGTTGTTGACGGTGCTAAAGTGACTGCTGAAGTTGTTCAGCACGGCCGCGCTAAGAAAGTTGAGATCATCAAGTTCAAGCGTCGTAAGCACCACATGAAGCGTCAGGGCCACCGTCAGTGGTTCACTGAAGTTAAAATTACTGGCATTTCTGCCTAATATTAACCTAGTTTAGGAGTTAGATAGATGGCTCATAAGAAGGCTGGTGGTTCTACTAAGAACGGTCGCGACTCGGAGTCGAAACGACTTGGTGTCAAGCGTTACGGTGGTCAAGTAGTTGCTGCAGGTAACATCCTAGTTCGTCAACGTGGTACTAAATTCCACGCTGGTACAAACGTAGGCTGTGGTAAAGACCATACTCTATTTGCGAAAGCAGATGGCGTTGTGAAATTCGAAGTTAAAGGCCCGCAGAAGCGTCAATACATCTCTGTAGTTGATGCGTAAGCAACGGTTTTAAGCTTCTAAAAAGCTCCGCCAAGGCGGAGCTTTTTTGTTTATAGTTTTTTTAGAATATTTTTCAGGGGATCTACCACTGAGTCTTGTGGTGTTTCAGGGCTTAATTGTAGGTTTCCTATGTTTAACTTTTGGGGGATAACATGAAGTTTGTCGATGAAGCAGTCATCACGGTTGAGGCCGGCAAGGGTGGCAATGGGTGTATGAGCTTTCGGCGTGAAAAGTATATCCCCAAAGGTGGCCCTGATGGTGGGGATGGCGGTGATGGTGGTTCTGTTTATTTTGAGGCAGATGAAAACCTGAATACTTTGATCGATTACCGTTTCACGCGTCACTACAAGGCGGCCAATGGTCAGTCTGGCATGGGCCGTAACTGTACCGGTGCTAAAGGTGAAGATCAGGTGCTGCGCGTGCCGGTTGGTACAACCATTATCGATACGGATACCGATGAAATTCTTGCTGATATGACTGAGATCGGTCAGGTTGAGAAGATTGCTCAGGGTGGTTTTCATGGTTTGGGTAATACGCGATTTAAGAGTAGTGTGAATCGTGCTCCACGCCAGACAACTAAAGGCTCGATGGGTGAAACTCGAAACCTTAAGCTTGAGCTTAAAGTTTTGGCGGATGTGGGTTTGTTGGGTTTGCCAAATGCGGGTAAGTCTACGCTTATTCGAGCAGTATCCGCTGCTAAGCCTAAAGTGGCTGATTATCCATTTACTACGCTTGTGCCTAACTTAGGTGTAGTACGTATCGAAAAGCATCGCAGTTTCGTTATTGCAGATATCCCGGGGATTATCGAGGGTGCTGCAGAGGGTGCGGGTCTAGGTATTCGTTTCCTTAAGCACTTAGCGCGTAACCGTATCCTGCTGCATCTTGTCGATATGGCACCTTGGGATGGTGTTTCTCCTGAGGAGGCGGCAGCAGTCGCTGTGGGTGAGCTGGAGAAGTTTAGTCAGACGCTAGCTGATCAGCCGCGTTGGTTGGTACTAAATAAGCTGGATATGGTCCCGGAAGAGGAGCGCGAAGCGCGTTGTCAGGCTGTGATTGATGAGTTGCAGTGGGAAGGTCCGGTTTATCGTATCTCGGCGCTAAGTCAGCAAGGCACTGATGACATGATGCGTGATATTCAGGCGTTCTTGGATCATCGTTTAGAGGCGATTGAGGAAGATCCTTCTATTCTTGAGCAAGAGCAGCAGATTCGTGAGCAGGTTGATGCTGAGGCTCGAGAGCGTATTGAGCAGATGCGTGCGGATATGCGAGCGCGTCGTGAGGGCGAAGATCTGGATGATGACGACTTTGACGATGATGATTATGACGTTGAAGTTGAATATGTTCGTGAATAGCAATTGAAGTGATTGTTGCTACTGCAGACGGTGTTAGGAGTTTTTAAGTGGCTGTAGGTAGGGAAAAGCTCAAGCGCGCAAAGCGTTGGGTGGTAAAGATTGGTAGTGCGCTCCTCACCAATGATGGTCAGGGGTTGGATCTTGAAGCAATCAGTCGCTGGGTGGATCAAATAGCTGCTCTGAAGGCGTCTGGTCTTGAAGTTGTGTTGGTTTCCTCGGGTTCGGTTGCGGAAGGTATGACTCGCCTAGGTTGGGATTCGCGACCGCATGAGGTCTCTAAGCTTCAGGCGGCTGCGGCTGTTGGGCAGATGGGCCTTGTGCAGGCTTATGAAACAAACTTTCAGCGCCATAATACCCATACAGCGCAGATCCTTCTGACACATGAAGATCACTCCAATCGTAAGCGTTATCTCAATGCTCAGGCGACTTTAAAAGAGTTGCTTGAGTTAGGCGTTGTCCCAGTTGTTAACGAGAACGATACGGTTGTCACTAAAGAGATTCGTTTTGGCGATAACGACACGCTTGGAGCGTTGGTGGCTAACTTGGTTCAAGCTGATGCTTTAATCTTGCTAACTGACCAAAAAGGCCTGTTCACGGCGGATCCGCGTCATGATCCAGAAGCAACTTTGATTTCCGAAGCGAGAGCGGGTGATGAAGCGCTCGAGGCGATGGCGGGTGATGGTGGCAAGCTGGGTCGTGGTGGTATGGCGACCAAAGTGCGTGCAGCTAAATTGGCGGCGCGTTCTGGGGCTGTGACCATGATTGCGAGTGGTCGTGAAGATAATGTCCTTCTGCGTTTAAGAGAGGCGGAAGATATAGGTACATTGTTGGTACCTGAGAAAGGGCCTATGGTGGCGCGTAAACAGTGGATTGCAGGTCATTTGCAGGCGCGTGGAAATCTTATGCTTGATGCGGGTGCGGTTAAGGCGCTGCGTGAGCGTGGTAAGAGTTTATTGCCAGCGGGTGTTCGTAGTGTGAGTGGTGACTTTTCTCGAGGTGAGATGGTGATCATTAGCGATGAATTTGGTCGTATCGTAGCGCGAGGTTTAGTGAACTACGGTGTTGGGGATGCGCAAAAAATTATCGGTAAGCCAAGTGGTGAAATTGAATCCATTCTTGGTTTTATGGGTGAAGAAGAATTGGTGCATAGAGACAATTTAGTCCTCTCTTAATTGAGGGGCTAAATTTAGGCACAAAAAAAACCGGCATAAGCCGGTTTTTTTACGCTTGGCTCTAATTAAAGAGCAGCAATCTGCTTGTTCAGACGGCTTTTAGTGCGTGCGATTTTGTTCTTGTGGAAGATGCCTTTAGACACTGAACCATCTAGAACTGGCTGCGCAGCTTGGAATGCTTCCTGTGCAGCAGCTTTTTCGCCTGTTTCTACAGCAGCAACAACTTTCTTGATGTAGGTACGTACCATGGAACGCAGGCTAGCGTTATGCTGGCGACGCTTCTCTGCCTGGCGAGCACGTTTACGAGATCCTGCGGAATTTGCCACAGTCCGGCTCCTTAAAATTAGTTAGTAAAATATCGGCTTATTGGTATACGCCGAAAATTAGAGGCGAGATTATTCATATTTGAGAGCTATCTGTCAATAAAACTGCAGAAATTTTCTTGTTGAAGCAGTAATATTCCCATTCTCTTGAGTGTTATTCATGAAATTATAGGCGGAAGCGGTGTCGAAGCAGGAAACGGAAGCAAAAAAATCAGCGGGATTACTGCGATCAAGTGCCGTGGTTGGCGTGATGACCATGCTTTCGCGAGTGCTAGGTTTAGCGCGAGATGTTGTTGTTGCCAATTATTTTGGTGCCAGTGGTAGTGCTGATGCCTTCTTTGTCGCGTTTAAAATTCCTAACTTTCTTCGCCGACTATTTGCTGAGGGAGCGTTTGCTCAAGCATTCGTGCCCGTTCTATCTGAATATCGTACCCAAAAAGATCTAAAAGCAGTCCAGCAGCTTGTTAATTATGTTGCGGGGACTCTCGGAAGTATTTTAATCGCAATCACTGTCTTGGCGGTGGTGGCGGCACCCATGCTAACCGCTATGTTTGCCCCAGGCTTCTACATGGGGGATGAGGGTAAATTTGAACTGGCAGCAGAGATGCTGAGGATTACATTTCCGTATCTGCTATTGATCTCGTTGACTGCGTTTGCCGGTTCTATTCTGAATAGCTATGAGCGTTTTGCCGTTCCTGCGTTCACGCCTGTGCTGCTTAATATCAGTTTGATCTGTTCTGCGATCTTCCTAAGCCCGCTGTTCGATCCGCCTATCTTGGCTTTAGCTTGGGGTGTCATGATTGCGGGTGTGGTGCAGTTGGTTTTTCAACTGCCATTTTTAGCGCGTATTCATCTTTTACCTAAACCCGTCTGGGGATGGAATGATCCAGGTGTTCGCCGCATCATGACACTTATGGTTCCGGCGTTGTTCGGGGTGTCTGTTACGCAAATAAACCTGCTTTTGGATACGGTGTTGGCATCGTTCCTACAAACCGGCAGTGTCTCTTGGTTGTATTACTCAGATCGTCTGGCAGAGCTGCCTTTGGGGGTGTTTGGTATCGCCATTGCGACCGTTATTTTGCCTAGCTTGTCGCGTAAGCATACAACTCAATCGGGCGAGGCGTTTTCGTCTACTTTGAATTGGGCAATGCAGATGGTGATGTTTATCGGTATACCGGCGGCGGTAGCGTTGTTTGTGTTGGCCGAACCGTTGTTGATCACCTTATTCCACTACGGCGCTTTAACCGATCGTGATGTCTTTATGGCTGCGGCTAGTTTGCGTGCTTATGCCTGTGGTTTGCTCGCCTTTATGCTGATTAAGGTTTTGGCTACGGGGTATTTCTCTCGCCAAGACACCAAAACGCCAGTGAAAATCGGCATCCAAGCTGCTGTGGCGAATATGGTGTTTAACTTGATCCTTATTGGGCCGTTTGCTCATGTTGGTTTGGCTGCTGCGACAGCGATGTCGGCGTTTATGAATGCTGGGTTGTTGTTATATGGGTTGATCAAATCTGGCGTGTTTAGCTGGTCTTCGGGTTGGGCCATGCAATTGCTACGAATGTTAGTGGCGAATGTGGCGATGGCTATTGTCATCATCCAGTTGATGGGTTCAGTTGAGGAGTGGCTACAGATGGATCTGTGGGCGCGAATCTCTCAAATGGCGATTTTGGTGGTTGCTGGCGGGGCTGTTTATGCTGTTGTGTTGGCTTTTGCAGGCTTGAGAGTGCGTCATTTGAAGCATAATTAAGTTTATTTTGCATTCTATTGCTTACAGCGGGTCTCAGTAGTACAGGTTGGATATTATCTGAGCTATAATGCCGCGTTTATTTTTGGCTGTAGCAAGAGTACCTGATGGAACTAATTCGCGGATTACATAACCTGCGCGAAAAACACCGAGGTTGTGTGGCAACTATCGGCAATTTTGATGGCGTGCATTTAGGTCATCGACAGGTGCTTGCTCAGGTAAAGGCAAAAGCGAAGGAGCTAAACCTGCCTTCAGTTGTGATTACCTTTGAGCCTCAGCCTCAAGAGTTCTTCGCAGGCGATAAAGCGCCGCCGCGCTTAACCCGCTTTGGCGAAAAGTACAGATTGTTGCAGGCAGAGGGTATCGATCGCCATCTTTGCCTAAATTTTAACGACCGTCTACGTGCGATGACGGCGGAGCAGTTTGTACAAGAGCTATTACTGCATGGTTTAGCGGTGAAGCATTTTGTTGTTGGTGATGATTTTCGCTTTGGTTGTGATCGTTCAGGTGATTACAACATGTTGTGTGATGCAGGCGAACGTCACGACTTTACAGTGGTAAATACGCAAACGTTTTTAAATGCTGATGAGCGCGTGAGTAGTACACGTATTCGCAGTGTGTTACAGCAGAATGATCTTGAAGCGGCAGCTGCTTTGCTTGGGCGCCCTTACGCTGTTTCAGGACGTGTGATGCATGGCCAAAAGTTGGGCCGCCAGCTTGGAGTACCAACGGCAAATGTACGTATGCATAGTTATGCTTGCCCTTTGCGCGGGGTTTATGCGGTAGAAGTTAAAGGCCCAAATTTTACTGCTCAGGGTGTGTGTAACGTTGGTATACGCCCAACCGTTTGTGGTCAGCAGCCGGTGCTTGAAGCACACCTGTTTGATTTTGATAAAGATATTTATGGGCAGTTGCTAACTGTCGAGTTTAAGCAGTTTATTCGTGATGAGCGTAAATTCTCAGATATCGATGCGCTTAAAAAACAAATTTTTGCAGATATTGAAGATGTGCGGGCTTACTTTGACCGCACCCGTAGTTAATTCGGAACTTATAACCATGACCGATTACAAAGCAACATTGAACCTTCCGGAAACAGCCTTCCCAATGCGTGGCAATTTGGCTCAGCGTGAGCCGAAAATGTTACAGGGTTGGCAGAAGATGGATCTGTACCAGAAAATTCGCGAAGTCAGTGCTGGCCGCGATAAGTTCACTTTGCACGATGGCCCTCCATACGCAAACGGTGATATTCACATTGGTCACTCGGTTAATAAGATTCTGAAAGACATTATTATCAAATCCAAAACAATGAGCGGATTTGACGCGCCTTATGTGCCGGGTTGGGACTGTCATGGTCTGCCAATCGAACATAAGGTTGAGACTAAGCACGGCAAAGCGGGCGTGAAACTGTCTCACAAAGACTTCCGTCAGAAGTGCCGTGACTACGCAGCACGACAGGTTGAAGGTCAGAAGAAAGACTTTATCCGTTTAGGTGTTCTAGGCGATTGGGACAACCCATACCTAACAATGAATTTTGATACTGAAGCTAATATCATCCGTGCTTTAGGCAAAATCGTTGAAAATGGCCACCTAGTTAAAGGCTTCAAGCCAGTTTACTGGAGTGTTGTGGGCGGTTCTGCACTAGCTGAAGCTGAAGTGGAATATCAGGACAAGACTTCTACAGCGATCGATGTACGTTTCACTCCAGTTGATCAGGACGGTTTCCTTGCGAAATTCGAGGGTCTTGAAGGTGAAGGCGAAGCGTCAGTTGTTATCTGGACAACAACGCCTTGGACGTTGCCATCTAACCAAGCGGTATCTCTAGGTGGTGAGCTAGACTACGTGCTTGTTCAGCTAGATCTAGGTTTAGGTGCGGAGCGTATTCTTCTAGCGGAAGGCTTAGTTGAAGATGCTATGAAGCGTTACGGTGTTGAAGAGTACAGCATCGTTGGTCGCTGTCAGGGCCAAGCACTAGAAAAATTTGAACTACAGCACCCGTTCTACGAGCGTACAGTTCCTGTAATCCTAGGCGATCACGTAACCCTAGATGCGGGTACAGGTGCTGTACACACAGCACCAGACCACGGTGTGGAAGACTTTGAGGTTGGCCGTAAATACGGTATTGGCACAATGAACCTAGTGAACGCTTCGGGTGTTCTAGGAGAAGGTGCGGGTGTATTTGCAGGCGAGCACGTTTATAAAGTTGACGATAAAGTTGTTGCTCTATTAACCGAAAACAACAAGCTGGTCTTGGAACATAAGTTCCAGCACAGCTACCCTCACTGCTGGCGTACCAAAACGCCATTGATCTACCGTGCAACACCTCAGTGGTTTGTAAGCATGGAAGAGAAAGGTCTGAAGAAAGATGCTTTAGAAGCGATTAAAGGTGTTGAGTGGTTCCCAGGTTGGGGGCAAAATCGTATCGAAGCGATGGTTGAGCAGAGCCCTGATTGGTGTGTATCCCGTCAACGTACTTGGGGTGTGCCAATTGCACTGTTTATCCACAAAGAAACTCAGCAACTACACCCGAATACGCCAGAACTAATCGAACAGGTTGCTGTGCGTGTTGAAAAAGTGGGTATGGATGCATGGTTCGATCTGGATGCTGCTGAAGTATTGGGCGACGAAGCTGATCAGTACGAAAAAGTAACTGATACCTTGGATGTTTGGTTTGATTCCGGTGTAACGCACTATTCTGTAGTTGATCAGCGTGACAACTTGGAATACCCAGCTGATATGTATCTTGAAGGTTCGGATCAGCACCGTGGTTGGTTCCAGTCTTCTTTGAAAACTGCGATTGCTATCAAAGGTAAAGCGCCATACAAACAGGTGTTAACGCACGGCTTTACCGTTGATGGTCAAGGCCGCAAGATGTCTAAGTCGGTTGGTAACGTTGTATCGCCACAGGAAGTAATGAACAAGTACGGCGCGGATATCTTGCGGCTATGGGTTGCTTCTACCGATTACAGCGGTGAGATGACCTGTTCTGACGATATCTTGAAGCGCGCCGCGGACGCTTACCGCCGTATTCGTAACACAGCACGTTTCTTCTTGGCTAACCTAAGCGGTTTTGATCCTGCTCAGCACATGGTTAAACCAGAAGATATGGTAGCGTTGGATGCTTGGGCGGTAGATCGTGCAGCTCGTTTGCAAGAAGAGCTTATCGAGCACTTCAACCAATATGAATTCCTACAAGTGTTCCAGAAAGTATCTCACTTCTGTTCGCAGGATATGGGTGGTTTCTACCTAGATATCATCAAAGATCGTCAATACACAGCAGCGACTGATTCACATGCGCGTCGTTCTGCTCAGACTGCGCTTTATCATATTGTTGAAGCGTTGGTTCGTTGGATTGCGCCAATCTGTAGTTTCACTGCTGATGAGATCTGGGCAACGCTTGCAGGCGAGCGTACAGAGTCTGTTCATTTGGATACTTGGTATCAGGGCCTAACCAAACTACCTGCGGATAGCGCATTTGATTCTGCCTACTGGGAACAGGTAATGGCAGTGAAAACTGCGGTTAATAAACAGTTAGAAACTGAACGTAGCGATGGCAACATTGGTGGTAGCTTAGAAGCTGAAGTGACTTTGTATTGCGATGACGCTCTACAGGCTCTACTAGGTAAACTAGAAGACGAGTTGCGTTTCGTTTTGATCACATCAAAAGCGGCAGTAGCACCATTAGCTGATGCACAAGATGCTAATGATACAGAGCTTGAAGGGCTTAAGGTTAGTGTAGTTAAAAGTGCTGCTGATAAGTGTCCACGTTGCTGGCACTTCCGTGAAGATGTAGGTCAGGATTCTGAAGATCCTGAGCTATGTGGTCGTTGTGTTGATAACGTTAAAGGTGCCGGTGAAAGCCGTAGCTTTGCTTAATGACACAGAGCACTGAACAACAAACACAACCAGTGCGGAGCTGCCTCATCTGGGGTGTGCTCTCGCTGCTGGTGGTTGTACTGGATTTAGGTAGTAAATACTTAGCGGTAACTAATTTAAAGTATGCCGATCCTAATCCCGTACTGCCAATGTTCGACCTAACGCTGTTGTTCAACACTGGCGCTGCTTTTAGCTTCTTGTCAGAAGCAGGTGGCTGGCAGCGTTGGTTCTTTGTAGCAATTGCTGTGGTCGTGAGTGTTGTACTGGTGATCTGGCTAAAGCGTACGCCTCGTATCTATTGGTGGTTAGGTCTAGCACTGTCTCTCGTATTGGGTGGTGCTTTAGGCAATCTATATGATCGGGCTGTACAAGGGTATGTGATTGATTTCATCTCCCTGCATTATCAGAATTATTACTTCCCTGCTTTTAATATTGCGGATACCGCTATTACGATTGGAGCGATTATTCTGATTCTGGATATGTTATTTCTGGAAGGGAAGCGCAAATCATCTGAAGAGAGTTCACAATGAGTAAATTGATCGGTCCGGGTAAAACCGTTACGCTGCATTTCGCAATTAAACTGGAAGACGGTCAAATAATTGATTCCAATTTCGAAGCTGAACCCGCGACTTTTAACGTGGGCGATGGTAACTTGTTGGAAGGTTTTGAAAAAGCACTGTTCGGCTTGGAAGAAGGGACAAAACAAACCCTAAAAATTCTACCCGAAAATGGCTTTGGAATGAGTAATCCAAGTAATGTGCAAAATATCCCTCGCAGTCAGTTTGAAGGGATGGAATTAGAGCAAGGTTTGGTTATTTCATTCGCGGATGCTGGTAATGGCGAGCTTCCAGGCGTGATTGCTGAATTTGATGATAAGATGGTTTCGGTTGATTTTAATCATCCGCTGGCAGGGAAGAGGCTAGATTTCCAGGTAGAGATTCTTCAAGTTAGCTAAGATGATATTAAGAACCCGAATTTTTTAATTCGGGTTTTTTGTATTTATTCTATCTTAAGCTATTCTTACTCGAGACCCCTCATAAAATCGCTTGTGGCGTATGTTCCCTTAAACGACTAGTCTTACATTAGAATTGGTTGTTGTCTTTTTAGTGCAAATCTTGTTGCTCGTTTCAAAATGAGAGTTTATGTTTTGTGTATCTTAACTATAAGTTTTTTCTATTAATCGTTGAACTACATACTTGGTGCGTATTTAGGAATGAAAAAAATGAAAGGAAATCAAAACCTTCAATCAGGCTTTTCTTTAATTGAACTGATGATAGTTGTAGCTATTGTAGCTATTCTTGCAACAATTGCTTATCCAGCCTACCAGTCATACATAGAGAAGACACGACGTGGTGATGCCATGGCGAGCCTAGCTGATATCAGGTTAGAGCAAGAAAAATGGAGAGCGAATAATGTAGCTTATGCTACTGGAGCATCATTAGCGTACGGAACTACCTCGAGGGAAGGTTTTTATAACATTACTATTAGCAGTACAGGAGCTAGCTCTTACACAGTCACTGCAGCTCCGACAGGTGTACAAGCTAATGATGTATGTGGCTCGTTTCGCATAACTCAAAACGGACCAGCTTATGGCGGCGGGTTTGCTGATGCGGATTGTTGGGAAAGATAGATGAATAAGCTGCATGCAAATAGGGGTGTTACTCTAATAGAGTTGATGGTCGGGTTGGCTGTATTAGCAATTCTAATTTCTCTTGCGGCGCCTAGTTTGAATGACTTTCAAGAAAGGGTTGAGCTAACTGGGGCAGCAGAGAAAGTTTACGGGCATATACAGTATGCTCGTAGTGAGTCTATTTCTAATGGCGCTGATATCTATGTTGCTTTTAAAGGAACTGGTGGTACAGATTGGTGTATAGGAGTCAGTGATACAGCTGCATGTGATTGCTCTTCTGCTGCATCTGCTGCTTTATGCACAATTAATTCTGAACAGACTAGGTATGTTACAGGGGCTGACTATCCTAATATTACAGCCTCCACAGGTTTTGCAAGTGATATTACTGGCTTTCGTGCACCACGATCTACAGCGATAGACAACGGGACAATTACATTGAGCTATCCAGGGTATGGTGACGCAAAAATAGTATTGAGTACGATTGGTCGGGTGAGATTGTGTTCAGATACCTTGGATCTTTATGCAGGGTGCCCGTAATGAAGATGTCAAGAAATATACCGGCTAAGCAGAAGGGTGTGACTCTGATCGAATTAATGATTGGTTTAGTTGTGGGCCTTATCGTTATATCAGGAGCTATATATACATTTCTTGTGTCGTTTAAAAGTAGTAGGGATGTTGTATATAGTGCCCGCCTGAACCAAGAATTAGCAGCTATTACCTCAATAATTTCTGATGATATAAGGCGAGCGGGGCATTGGGTTCAGGTTGGAGATTTGTCTTCTCCTTATAGTGATGTAGGGGATGATTTTAACTTGGTTAGTTCTACTTGTGCGCTTTATAACTATGATACTGATGCCGACAGTATTGTTAGTGCAGCCGAGTATAGCGGGGTGCGCTTTTCAGATTCTGCAATTTGGGTAAAAACGTCTGGAACGAGTATGACATCCTGCTCTGCAGGGGCTTGGGAGAGACTTTCCGATGAAAACTTTATGTCGGTAGATGCAATGACATTAACTGATAGCTCTTTGTGTACCGTGAATGCTTCAAGCGCTGTATGTCCTGCAAGTGTAGGTACCGATGAAGTTGCTTCAGTTAGAGAAATAAATATAACGATCACTGCATCGGTTGTTAATGATAGTGATTGGACTAAAACCGTACAGGAAACGGTAAAAATCCGGAATAATTTCTATGCAGATTAAAAATAATCAGTTAGAAAACCGAAGAACTCAGCAGCAGGGGGCGGCAACACTTGTTCTTGCTCTAGTGATGGTTGTTATTGTTTTAGGGGTATCCTTTTTTACATCTGAAACAGTAATTACTGAAAAGAAAATAGTTGCGAATGAATATCGTGCGAAACAAGCTTTTCATGCTGCGCAAGCGGGGGTGGATTACGCTATCGCCTATACTCGAGCTGGGTTGGACCAAGATAATGACACCGTGCTCGATTTAAGTGTATCTGGCGCAACGATTGGTTTAGGCGGTGGGGTTGAGTTTACCGCTTTGCTTTCTGATGCCAGTAGTGATGCTGATATGTCATTGATTCAGATAGATTCTGTCGGCCGTAGTGACGATGGGCTGATTACTCGATCAATAAGTGTCCTTGTGGGCAGGGTTCCACTTGTGCCTAATCCCCCTGACCTTCCCATAGTGGCGCGTGGTTACGTTGATGCTACAGGTAATTTGAATGTTTTTAATGGCTTTACCAATTTAAATATTTGGGCCGGCGATGACATAACTTCTTGGGGGTCTGCAGATACTTATATCAGAGATCCAGATTGGACAGGTTTTAGCGGCGATACATGGGATGGGACTGTTGATGATCTTTCAAGGCATCTAACAGCGACTGGAAATGAAATAGACGATATCGAGTATATACAGAGCACCACGAAAAATACTACAGGCCCAGATGTGATTGATGGTGATACCAATATGGCTAACACTACGGGTGATGAGTTTGTTGAAAACTTCTTTGGTCGGACCCTTGATGAGTTAGTCCTTTCGGCTGGTTTGAGCATGACTGGAAATGAACTAAAAGATGCCGATGCTGCTACAGTACAGGGTCAATTGATATATTTGAGCGATGCTAAACTGACTGGAGGAACAATTGGGAGTTCAGAAAATCCAGTAATTATAGTGACAGATGGGGATCTAAGCTTTAGTGGCTCACCAGATATTTACGGGCTTATTATCGCAAGGAATGTTGATAAAGTCGTTGGTACCGTGGATATCTTCGGTGGAATAGTATCTGAAACCGATTTAGATATGGGTAGTGGTACAGCCAATATTTATTATGATCAGGATGTTGTTGATAATCTTGATAATATTAATGCTAAGGAAGTTGTGCGTGGTAGTTGGAAGGACTGGTGAACAATGCAGTGTAAGCTTTCGAGGGACTGATAAAGGTGGTGAAAATGTATCATAGTCAATATGAAAAGGGCTTTACGCTGATAGAAGCTTTGCTGGCATTTGTCATCGTGGCAGTGGGTTTGATTGGAGCTGCACTTTTTCAAAGCGAGTTGGTAACCGAAAGCGGGAATTCTAAAGCAAGGGCTGTTGCTGTTAAATTAGCTGAGCAGAAGCTTGAGCAAGAGCGAGTTGTAATCTTGGAGAGCGGCTATGCTAGTTTAGCTTTAGCATCTTATCCTGAAATTGAAAATATTACCGTGGGTAATAACGCTTATAGTGTTTCCTATACATTGGCCTCAGCAGCTGCAGCATCATTTCAAACACATTATTTGTTAGAAGTTGATGTTTCGTGGACTGATGCAACAGGAAATGCAGATTCGATATCCTTAGATTCTCGTCTAGTATGGAATGATCCGAAAGAGTCTCTTGATTCAAATGATCAGGCCGGTATCGGTTCATCAGAAGATATAGGTAGTTTTGAGAGACCAACGGGTTCTGCAATCGCTACGGCTAGAACAACTTCTGATGAGGTCCATGATGCTAGTAAATCGGTAGGTGATTGGATCGAACTTGCTGACAATAAGTATGGCATCAAGATTACCGATGATGAGTGCATCAATGGTGATGCTGGGTGCGATCAGGTTGTTACAGTGATAGAGCTAGTCGACTTAACTAGCCCTATCTTTTCAATTAAGGGCTCTATATACGTGGATAGCGGTGTTTCCGTAACGTATACGGACTTAAAAGCATCCCCTAATGTATTAACCTCAGAAGGAGGTGGATGTGCTGTATATCTAGTAGGTAGCGAGATCGGTTACACCTGTCTGTTTGGTGAAGGTTGGTACGGTACAATCGCTTTGTTGTTGCCAGATGATTCCGGTTCTAATAAGCCCGGAGCTTGTATTTCACCACGTGAGTACAAGTATTATGGTGTTGATCCCGCGACAGTATCTGGAGCAATTCAATCTACTGATATTGTTGGTCAATCAGGTCTGGTTCGTTTTACCACTACTAATGGGCCTGGACCTTACCTAGCTGCTTCGAATGCGACTCCAGGGCTGGGTTATTACTATATGTATGGTGAGGTTGATACTAATACTGAAGACACTCAGTCATCAATTTTGAATACATCTGGCAATCTACTGAACCAGCACTTTTTAGTGATTAATACTCAAGGTAATAGTGATTGTGATGACTTCTTGGTGGCAACTAATAATGTCCCAGCAGATTATCCGAGCTTAAGTACGCATGACTATACATATACAGTTGGTGCAAGCACGGCCATTATTCCTGATGGCGAGAAGATTCTTGGTTATGTGAATTTAGCATATGAAATTTCGGGCCGGTTGGATGTATCGTCGGTCGCTTCAGGAGCAGTGGGTTTATTATCTGAAATTGAGGTTGGGATTGACCCTTTGCCAGATTTTGCGCAGCAGTGTGAGCTAGAAGTGTTGGAAGATCAAATTCTTGGTTACAGCTGCTTTGTTGATTATGCTTGGAGTGGTACGGTAACTCCTTCGGTTGTCTCTGGTGGGGTATCATCATTTGACTTTGCTCCATTGGAATATGATTTCTCTGCTAGCCCTGTGACAGCTGACATAACATCAGGAAAGGATTTTGTTGTCACTGACACTCCTTAATTGAAATCTGGGAAGAACTATTTTGACAATAGTAGGGGATAGGCATGAGTGTTTATCCCCTTTGTCATCTCTAAGCAGTGTATTTCTGCTTTTTTCACTGTTTTCATACTTTAAAATTTTCTGTCCCTTCCTTGATTCTGCAATATGGCCAAATTTATAAGTAACGTAAGACAATTGAGAAATTAGATGTCTGACTTTTTAATAATCGGTGGTGGTGTAATCGGAATGATGCTGGCTCGAGAGCTGGCTCAAGCAAGTGCTGATGTAACGCTTTTAGATCGAAAAGCTTGCGCACAAGAGTCCTCTTGGGCAGGCGGTGGTATTGTCTCGCCCCTATACCCTTGGCGTTATCCTGATGCTGTCACAGAGCTGGCTGCTTGGTCGCAGAGTAGTTATGTCCATCTGGCGCAAGATCTTTTAGATGAGACAGGCTTTGATCCTGAACTGCGCCAGAAGGGCATGTTGATGGTGTCTGTGGAAGATCAGCAAAATGCTCTCGATTGGGCGCAGAAATATCATCGCCCTCTTCGTAAAGTCGATGCCGATTTCCTTTATCAGAAGGAGCCTAATCTTTGTTCTGGTTTAGAAGAAGGCTTATGGATGCCCGAAGTATGTAGTATCCGTAACCCACGCTTAGGTCGTTCCCTTCGTGAAAGCTTAGTATTAAATTCACGCGTAACTCTGGTAGAAAATCAGGAAGTAAAAGGTTTTGAACTTAAGGGTAATCAGGTTGTTGGCGTTCACACGGCAGACCAAAAATTCTGTGCGGGTAAAGTGATTATCGCAGCGGGCGCATGGAGTGCAGAGTTACTATCTATGTTAGATAGAGAGCTCCCCGTAGAGCCTGTACACGGACAAATGATGTTGTTTAAAGCCAAACCAGGCTTGGTAAATCGTGTGATTTTGAAAGGCGGACGTTACGTGATCCCTCGTAATGACGGTCGGGTGCTGGTGGGTAGTACAATGGAACGTATCGGCTTTACTAAACGCACGACTATGGATGCAGCGATGTCCTTACATGCAACTGCGTTGGATATTATTCCGGCATTAGCAGACTATGAAGTAGAGCATCATTGGTCAGGTTTAAGGCCAGGATCGCCAGAGGGTATTCCATTTATAGGTGAAGTGGCAGGCCTAGATAACCTATTTATCAATGCTGGTCAGTTTAGAAATGGCTTGGTGCTCGCGCCGGCCTCGACTCGACTGCTTGCCGATATCCTATTGGGACGAGAGACAATAATCTCTGCTGAACCTTACCGGATGGATCGATAAGCTAAAAAAAAAGCCTGCAAGCAGTAGTGGCGTTTGCAGGCTTTATAGTGATGCTTAATCGTAGATAGTTGGAATTGGCTGACGCTTATGTTGAGTGCGATTGTAGATCTCGATAATGCGTTGCTCTACTTCCACTTCAACGCTCTTGCCTTCTAAGAAATCATCAATTTGATCATAGCTTAGGCCTAGTGCTTGCTCATCAGCTTTTTGAGGTGCCAAGCACTCAAGATCCGCAGTAGGTGTTTTATCTACAAGTAGTGCGGGCGCACCTAAAGCTTGAGCTAACTCGCGAACCTGGCGTTTGCTCAGGCCAAATAAAGGCGCAAGATCACAAGCACCGTCCCCCCACTTGGTATAGAAGCCTGTGATGTTTTCTGCTGAGTGATCAGTACCAATGACTAAGCCGCCTACAATACCTGCAACTTCGTACTGAGCGATCATTCGTGCTCGTGCTTTTACGTTGCCTTTAGCGAAATCTACGGCGCCCTCTGAGGCCTGATTGAGTTGTGCTTCAGCGAGTGATGCTGTGACTTCTGTATGTATGCCTTCGACACCAGGTTTTACATTAACCGCTATAGACTGTGATGGTTGGATGAATTGAAGTGCTAGTTGCGCATCTTCTTCATCTTTCTGTACGCCGTAAGGCAAGCGCATAGCAATAAATTGGTAGCTGCTATCGCCGCTTTCTTCGTTTAGTTCATTGACTGCTAATTGCGCGAGTCGGCCACAGGTGGAGGAGTCCACACCGCCACTAATGCCGAGTACAAGGTTCTTGAGGTCAGAAGCTTTAAGTGTGTTTTTAATAAAGCTTACTCGACGTGCAATTTCTTTAGCAGGGTCGATTTCAGGTAGTACCTGCATCTCTTTGATAATCGTTGCTGCCTGCATATTTGTCTCTCTTATTTCTCTTTAAGGTTCCCTAAGAAGCAAAAAGGCACCTTTAAGGTGCCTTTAAGTTTTTCTTAGTTATTTCTTCTGTTCTTCGTCTTCATCATCAAATACACCGAAAGTAATGGTGCTGAAGAGGGAGCGATCAGGTTTTGGCACGTCAGTGCTCTCATTCATGCGAACTGGAGTAGCAACTGGCACCTCCTTAGTATCGCTAAACAGGTCAAACGTCGCGGCATCAAATAGAGTCTTCTCACCTTTATAAACAGGTGTGTATTGGTAATTTGGGAAGTTCTTTGCCAAAACCGCTTGTGTGTCTGCCGCTAGATCTTGCTGACCTAAGTGAGTGTAAGCTTCAATCATGACTGCTAGTGCGTCAGGCACAGCAGGTGTTTCTTGCATATTTTCAATTACGTAACGACCACGATTAGCCGCCGCAACAAAAGCTTCGCGCTGGATATAGTAACGGCCTACATGTACTTCATAAGCAGCAAGGCGGTTTTTTAGATAAACCATACGCTTTTGCGCATCAGGAGCGTATTGGCTATCAGGATAGCGGCTAACTAGCGTAGAGAAGCTTTCAAAAGAATCTAAGGCTGCACCTGGATCACGTTTAGTTTCATCGATAGGCAGGTATTGAGTAATCCAATTGATATCTTGTTCGAACGCGGTCAAACCTTTTAGGTAATATGCATAATCAATGTTGTCGTGATTAGGGTGTAAGCGGATGAAGCGATCAGCTGCAGCACGCGCCGCTTCGGGTTCATAGTTTTTAAAGTATGCATACACCAATTCTAACTGCGCTTGCTCAGAAAAACGGCCAAATGGGTAGCGGGCTTCAAGAAGTTGGAATTTTTCGATCGCGACATCGAAGCTTTCGTTATCCAATGCAGTGATTGCTTCCTGATACAACTGCTGTTCAGGAACGTCTGGATATTCTTGAATATCTTCAAACCACGAACATGCAACTGTCATTAGACAGAATAAAGCAACAATAAGACTCTTGGTAATACGCATCTTTATATTAATCCCGGTGTAGTCTCTTGCCCGAACGGTTATACTGGGCAGAAAGAGGCTATATGCAATTCAACGGCCTATTTAACCATAACTGATAGGGCCTGTTAACAGACCCAGACATATCAATTTAGAAAGTTATGACAGGTTCGAATGTCTGATCAAATTTATTTAGAAGCGCGCATTGAAGATGATCTAGTCGGTAAACGATTAGATCAGGCGGTAGCACAGCTATTCCCCGATTATTCCCGCTCACGTTTACAGGGCTGGATTAAAGATGGTTCTCTTAAAGTTGATGGTGCGGTAAAGCGCCCTCGAGATAAATTATTCGGAGGGGAAACCATTGTCATAGAGGCTCAGTTGGAGATGATCGAAGATCATCAACCACAGGATATTCCGCTGGATATTGTTTACGAAGATGATCATATCTTAGTAATTAATAAACCAGCCGGATTGGTAGTGCATCCAGCTGTGGGTCATCGTGATGGTACTTTGTTAAACGCGCTACTGTTCCATTGTCCTGAGATCGCTCAAGTGCCTCGTGCAGGTATTGTCCATCGTCTTGATATGGATACTACTGGCTTGATGGTGGTGGCAAAGACTATAGCTGCTCAAACAGAGCTGGTTGACCAGTTGCAAGAACGCTCAATGGGACGTGAATACGAGGCTGTGGTTCATGGCGTAATGACCGGTGGTGGCACAGTTGATGAGCCTATGGGGCGTCATGCTAAAAACCGCCAAAAGATGGCGGTTGTTGGAGTAGGTAAAGAAGCTACTACACACTATCGTGTTTTGAAAAAAATGCGTGCCCACACCCATATTCGTTTAAAGCTGGAAACGGGTCGTACCCATCAGATTCGTGTGCATATGTCACATATAAATTATCCCCTTGTAGGTGATCAGCTTTATGGTGGTCGTTTCCGTCTACCTAAAGGCTGTAGTGATGAGATGATTGAAGGACTTCGGGACTTTAAACGCCAAGCACTACATGCCAAAAAGCTTGAACTATGGCACCCGGATACAGGTGAGCTGGTTTCTTGGGAAGTAGATTTGCCTGACGACTTTGAACATCTGTTATCGCTACTTCAAGCGGACTTAGATGCCCATGAAGATGAGTTGGTGTAAATAAATGCAATTTATTCTCCCAGATTGGAATGCTCCCCAAGGGGTTAAAGCATGTACTACTACGCGTATTGATGGTGTGAGTGATGGTGTTTATAAAGGCTTAAATCTGGGAGATCACGTTAGAGATGATCCTGAGCACGTTAAACAAAATCGTCAGACTTTGATACATGAACTGGACCTATCACGTAGCCCTCAATGGCTATCGCAAGTTCATGGAATTGAACTCGTAGAAGCTCAAGATGATGGTGTTTGTCGTGAAGCAGATGGGTGCTGGAGCCAAGAATCGGGTCAAGCATGTATTGTGATGACGGCTGATTGTCTACCTGTATTGTTTGCTGATGGTGATGGCAAGCGTGTTGCAGCAGTGCACGCAGGTTGGAGAGGGCTGCTTGATGGTATTTTGGAGCAAGCTGTCGCGGGTTTTGAAAAGCCAGAAAATTTGCATGCCTGGTTAGGCCCGGCAATAGGTCCAGATGCATTTGAAGTAGGGGAAGAGGTGAGAGACCAATTTGTCGTGTTTCAAGTTCAAGCAGACCTGGCTTTCAGCCCTGTCAAAGACTCACCTGGAAAATATCTAGCAGACATCTATCAACTCGCTCGCCAAAGGTTAGATTCTGTAGGTGTGAAATCAATCTCTGGCGGTGAGTATTGCACCTATACTGATGCAGAACGGTTTTATTCCTATCGCCGAGATGGTGTAACTGGCCGAATGGCGAGCCTGATCTGGATTGAATAACGTGGATTTGATTACTACCAAACCCGAACTCTTTGTTGATCTCTTAGATATCGACACCAGTATCGCTTTGGATTTGAAGTATTTTACGGGCGATAACTTTGTCGGTGAGTCAATTTGTGGCTATCTGACAGAAACGTGCCTATTAACTAAGCCTGCGGCCTTGGCTTTGCAGAGGGTTCAACACTCTTTAGCTGAATTCGGTTTGGGGCTCAAAGTATTTGATGCTTATCGCCCTCAGCGTTCAGTTGATCAGTTTATTGCGTGGTGCGACCAAGATGGTCCCTGTAATACACAGGAACGCTTTTTCCCAACATTACAGCGGCCTGAACTGTTTAGTAAAGGTTATCTTATCCGACATTCAAGCCATACCCGAGGAAGTACAGTTGATCTGACATTGATTGATTTATCTTCCAAAGTGGAGCTGGATATGGGAACAGAGTTTGATTTCTTTGGCCCAGAGTCTTGGTTTGATTCAAGCGCGGTAACAGCACAGGCTCGTGCTAATCGAATGTTATTGCAGCGAGTGATGGTTCAGCATGGTTTTGTGCCTTTTCATCAAGAATGGTGGCACTTTACCTTGCAGGATGAACCATTCCCGAATCAGTATTTTGATTTCGAAATCAGCTGATTAAGGGTGTTTATTTCCAGTGTTGGCTCAAGTTAAAAGAGGCTAACCAATCGGGGATGAGGTCTGCTGGCATAGGCTTGGCGATACCATAGCCCTGAGCATGGTGGCAGCCTAATTCCATCAAACAGTGGCCATGTTCAGCGCTTTCTACCCCTTCAGCAATTACCCCACGATTAAAGGCTTTACCTAAGCCAATAATGCCTTCAACAATCGTTTTATCCTCTTCATCTTCCAGCATATCCATAACAAAGCTGCGATCAATTTTTACGGTATCAGCCGGAATTTTGCGAAGGTAAGTCAGAGACGAATAGCCCGTGCCAAAGTCATCTAAAGCGAATTTAATACCTAACTTGTGACATTTGTCGATGATGTCGCAGGCTGCACTGACATCATTAAAAGCGGTGGTTTCTAACACTTCTAATTCAATTGCTTCTGGCGGAACCTCTGGGTATTTGGCTAATAGATCAGCCAATTGTTCAGGAAATGCTGGGTTTTGTAGGTGTTCAGCTGAAATGTTGATGCTGGTGGATAACTCAAGCCCCGCAGCTCTCCATACACGTAGCTGGCGAATCGCTTCATTCATCACCCAAGATCCTAGTTTTGTTGCAAGATCAGAGTTTGTGATATGCGGCAGGAAGCTATCGGGCGGTAGTAAGTTCAAGGTGGGATGCTCCCAGCGGATCAGTGCTTCCATGCCGTAGACTTCGCCTGTTTGCATATTGATCTTTGGCTGGTAAAACAGAACAAACTCTCTATTGATCAGTGCTTCGTGGATCTCATCTTGAGCTTTATGTTGGTCTTGAGTTTGTCGATCTACAGCAGGATCAAAAAAGTGGTAGCGGTTACGCCCTGTTTGTTTTGCGGTATACATCGCCTGATCTGCATGACGGATCATGGTATCTGCGTCAGAATCATCATCTGGATAAAGTGTCGCGCCTATACTGGCTGATATAGATAGATGGCGCTGCTTTATTTGGAAAGGCATTGCCAGAGTACGGTTTAAATTCGCTAAAATCCCTTGGCAGTGCGTGACATTTTTTAATTGCGTTAAGATTACAACAAATTCATCACCACCGAGTCGCGCAATAACCTGCTCGGGGCCTAGTGTCTGCTGCATGCGTTTAGCTGCTTCGACTAGAAGCATATCCCCAACATCATGACCATAAGTGTCATTAATAGGTTTGAATTCATCTAAATCGATATAGGCAACCGCCATCATCTGCTGGTGTTGCTTGCAATGTTTCAGTGCTGTTTGTAAGCGGTCTGAGAGCAAAACGCGGTTTGGTAGTTGAGTTAGGGCATCAAAATGCGCCATCTTTTCTAATTGATGCTGATGCTCTTTCAGCTGTGTAATATCGGAGAAGATGCTTACGTAATGAGTGGTATCCCCGTTAGGGCTTTTTACTGCAGCAATATTAAGTAGCTCTGCGTAAATTTCTCCAGATTTGTTGCGATTCCAAACTTCACCACGCCAGCGCCCGTTTTGTCTAAGGCTTTGCCACATAGAAGCGAAAAACTCTTCACTATGATGGCCTGATTTTAATATGTTGGGAGAGTGACCGATGACTTCTACAGCGCTATAACCGGTTAATTGATAAAAGGCGTTGTTTACGTCCAGAATGATACCCTGTTCATTGGTAATCATTACGCCTTCACTGGCATGTTCAAATACACTGGCAGCTAAGCTGAGTTGCTGTTCGGTACGTTTACGTTCAGAGATATCGGATATGAGCGTGACCAAATGGTTGATTTCACCTTCTGTGCTTTCTTGCGCACTCATTGCAATCTCAGTATGTACAACCGGGCCAGAATAGCTGATTAAACGGATTTCCTGTCGGACATGCTCTGAATCACCGTTAAGTAAGCTTTTGCACATCTGGCTAAAGCAAGTTTTATCATCAGGGTGAATTAGTTCTGATATAGGTGTGATCTGCAGATGTATAGGTTCATAGCCAAGCATTTCGCATAGATAGGTGTTGGTTTGGATCCAGTTACCTTCAGTGGTAATCAAAGCCATACCAATTAAACCGAGCTCAAAATAGCTGCGGAAGATTGCTTCGCTGGTGCTTAAAGCTTGCTGTGCTTCGTGTAGCTGAGTAATTTCGTGACTAATACTTAATACGCCAATTACTTCCCCAGAAGCCGCTTTCATAGGAGTCTTGGTCGTTTCAAGCAGCGCGCGGTGACCATCATTGGCAAAAGTTACCCACTCTTGGAAGGTGTTGGTTTTATCTATGACCAGCGTGGCTAGGTCGTGCTTGCGGAAAGTATCGGCAAGTTCCTTATTTACAAAGTCATAATCGGTTTTGCCAATAATTTTATGTTCAGGTGCACCAACGAACTCTTCAAAGTGGGGATTGCACGCGAGGTACGTGCCGTTTAGGTCTTTAAGCCATACTAGTTCAGGGATAGTGTCGATTAAAGAGTCGAGGAAATATCTCTCTTTATGTAGCTGTTTGTAGGCAAGTGCACCGCCTAAAGCTACAAAAAGCTTTTCAATAATTGGTCTTAATTGACGTAACTCTTTTTGCGAGAAGTAACTATCGTCACGTAATAGGCGAATGTAACCTAATGACCCTAAGCGGAATATCGCAGCGCTGCCTTCTGAGCAGTGATGCTCTGCAAGTTGTTCAGTCGTAGCTTCCGCTAGATCATAGCAGCAGAAATCTTCATCATCCTGAATAGATATTGCTGGGTGATTGTAAGGAAGTTTCGTCTTTTTAGATCGACTGAATGGGAAGGCGAAAAAAAGATTATACTCTTGCGCAGAATGAGTAAACTTTTCCGGTAATAGCCAAATGCCAAGATAAGTTATTTCACTTTGTCGCATCAGTGCAGCAGTGAATTCTTGGCATACCCGATCGGGGTCGAGACTATTCCCTACAGCCAATGATAATTCATACATCCGCTGTATATCAGACCTTAAGTCTGTTGGAGTTTTACTCATAGAAACTGCATATGCCGAAAGTTTTGTTATAGAAGTTTACCGGACGCTCGCCGTTACTTGCTATTTCACCTAAGGCTAATATACCGGACACATCTGTCCCAAATTTAATTTGGTTGACCTGCTCATAAACCGTACGAAGTTCAGCGGGAAATTGGCTGTCGAGCGCAACGGTGCGAGATAAACAATCGCAGACTAAAATACAGGAGGTGTTGACTGACACTGTTTCTTCCACCGCTTCGCGGGCGGCTTCTATCAAATGTTCGGGAGTACCCTCAACAAGGTACATGAGTGCACCTTGGGGAATATCAGACAAAAACATTACGTCGTTATTGCCACATAAGGCTATAGGGTCTCGCACAACATCTTCTGCGCCCGGGTGTTCAACTGCAAAAGGGTAGCGAGGAGTGACATCTTTATAAAAGCGTTCAGCTGGAGTGCCTCGGAGCTTAGAAGGAAGGGAATTGCGGTATGCGGTTTCAGCATCCTCCCAATCTAATTCATGTAGAACATTACCTGTAGTTCTACTGGCGACAAACGGACCTGAATGTCTCACCCATCCATGTTTGGCTATGCTGCGACTGGTTTGGTCAATAATCGCAATCAATGCTGCATCTCTTTGTGTTCCCCAAGGGCCAAAGATACAGGCTTCGGGTCGTAGATCATGGTTTCCTGCTCCAGCACCAAAGTAACTGCAGCGTTTACTAAAACGGTTGTACAGTTGGTTAAGAAGGTTATCGATTTTAGGAGATAAACAATCAACTAAGGTTAGGCAGGTTGCTCCTTCTTCAGGAATATCGTTGTAGGTAGGTAGAGTCGTAATAAATTCTTCTGCCGAGGGCATTGGTACAACAACGGGGGGGGTTAAACAGCTAACCTTGAGTGCTAACGCACCTTCATAAAGCATACGTTTTCCGTGTATTAGCCCAGGAAAAACAGCGCCAAAGAAACTGCATTCTTTAAGATTGAGTTGTTCGACCAAGCTGTCGAGCTCATCTTGATGTTTGTCAGCAAGAAAAATTAACCAATGCTCATTGTCCTTGAGCGTTTCGCCTCCGATTGCAGAAACTAATTCTGAAATATCATTAAACCGGATGTACATCTCACACCTTACTTTTTTGTATTTATTATTCAGGCAGTAAAGAACTTATTAATATACTGTGGAGATTATTATTGCAATTACCTGTTTAGAGTAGGGTTATAATCCTGTTTTAAAGCAATGTGCTCCTCAAATCGAAAAAATATACTCTAGACATAATTGCTTTAGAGGCCCAAGTTTTGCGTTAATGATTCAGTTACCTGCCCATAATAGGAAGAATAGCTCAGATGTTAATGTGGATAGCGTTTTATTCCCAAGGGGAGTTATCCAACAGGATGGTTGAAACTTTCGTTGTTTCGGCTAAGAATTAGTTAGTTAAAAGTCTATCCAATCAAGCTGTTGTTATCGTAGTTTTGGTTGATGTGATGGTCTACAAGAATTGCTCAAATAGCCTTGCAGAGCGCTGAGGGATTTAGATGTCTGATTATAAAGTGTTATTTACTGGTTCCGTTTGTTCAGGAAAGACGACTGCGATCCGTTCTTTGAGTGATATAGAGACCGTTGATACAGATGCGAATGTTAGTGACTCGGCAATTCGTAGAAAGCAAAAAACAACTATTGCTATGGATTATGGAATACTGGAATTAAACTCTACGTCCAAACTGCATCTTTACGGTACTCCGGGGCAAGAACGCTTCAAGTTTATGTGGCAGCTCATGATGAGTGACCTTGTGCATGATGCAGAAGCGCTAATTCTCATGGTTGATAACACCCGAAACGACCCTTTCAAAGATATCCGCTTCTATGTCGAGGAGTTTCGAGATTTTATTATTCGTCGTCGCCTGATTATTGCTGTAACCCACTCAGACATAGAAAGCGATCCTGATTATGATTATTACATGAGCGAATTAAAGGCAATGGGGCTTTTCACTACCGTTGTATTTATTGATGCTCGTGACCCCTCATCAGTCTTAAAGATTGTTAAAGAGCTGGTGGGTAGCCTAGAAAAAGGTATTGATTGGGAAGGCATGAGCAAACGTTTAGAAGTAAACAGTACAATGCCTGATTCTGATGATGATCTTGCGGAAGGAAAGAAACCAGAGTCGCAAGCGATAGATAATGTTTCACTTATGGATGCTGCAATGAATACCCGTGGCATTACAGGTGCAATGCATCTGGGAGCTGATCGAAAAGTGCTCAGTGCTAGTGTTAGAAACCAGAGTAATAAAGAACTGCTTCGTTCTATGGTTAACCTTGTAGCTGCATTGGAAAATAAAGCTGCTTTTATGGGGAGTATAGACGATCTTGTATTATGCGGGCCTAATCAAGAAACCTTATCCGTATTTGTTGAAAAAGAGCAGGCTTTAGGTTTGTGCTCTGATCGAGGCTTAAGTTTGAATGTTGTGAAACAGCAAGCGTCAGATCTGCTGCAATGGAGCCATCAATGATTGAGCTACTGACACAGGTCGATAAGCCTGGGGTGATTGAATGTAGTATGGTGTTAAGTGGCAAAGAGGTTTTGGCATCCAGTTTTCCGGCTGAATATAAAAATCATGCAACAATCGGAAAGCAGGCTTTTATTTATGTGTTTTCTAATGTTGCAAAGATGCGAACAAAACATAATGAATCTCATCTTGAGATAGGCGATCGTCGTATTAGTGGCTATCAGTTAAAGCCGGGGTTGATTTTAGTTTGCTTATCAGCAAAAAATTCCAATATAGCATTGGTACGAAAACATATTCGTGAAGTTCATACCGCTTTTTTAAAAGAGCAAGTTGCAAAGAAACTGACTTCCTGAGATTGATAACTCTTCCTTAAGTATTTACTTGATTTAGAACTGATTTTGAACAGCGGGGATGTTGTAAGTAATGGTTACTGGCTTAGCAAGGAAAGCATGCATGCAAAACTACAAGATCCTTTTTACAGGGGCGGTGTGTTCAGGAAAGTCTACAGCTATTCGATCGTTAAGTGATATTGAAACGCTGGATACTGATGCACGTGCCAGTGATGTTACGGTTCGCCGTAAGAAAAATACTACAATAGCAATGGATTACGGTGTGCTAGATCTGCATGATCAAGCACGGGTACACCTGTATGGTACTCCAGGCCAAGAGCGCTTTAGCTTTATATGGGAAATGCTGACGTGTGAATTTGCTCAAGATGCCATAGGGGTAGTGTTATTGGTGGATAACACCCGTAAAGCCCCTTTCCGCGATATCCGTTTTTATGTCAAAGAATTTCGTGAGTATATTCAAAAACGTCGTTTGATCATTGCGGTTACTCATTCTGATATAGAGCCCTCTCCTTCGATCCAAGCCTATCACGCCTGCATAAGGGAGATGGGGGTGATGGCAACGGTTATGTTTATTGACGCTCGTGACCCTCGTTCTGTTTTAGGGGTTGTTGAAGAGTTGATTTCCGCTGTAGAGCTTCACGTTCAATGGGATGAATTATGCGACCGCCTATTGGACGGCAATGGTTTCTCGCTAGATTTCTATAAGCCTACTTATGAAGAAACTATGTTAGATGCCGCGATGAATAAGCGTGGTGTTTTAGGAGCTATGCATCTTGATGAAAATCAAGAGGTCCTCTGTTCAAATATTGAAAGCTCTTCCCGTAAAACATTGCTAAAGAGTGTAAATAAACTTTCTAAGGCATTAGCCGAGAAAGCCGCTTTTATGGGGGAAGTGAGTAACATTGTTTTAACAGGTCCTAATGTCCAAACCCTTTCTATGTTTACCGATCAGGAACAGGCGCTTTGTTTATGTTCTGATAATGATATTTCGTTACCTGTTTTGAGACAGCAGGCAAGTGATCTTCTGCAATGGAGTAAAGAAAATGAATATCTGGCGTGAAATGCAAGAGAAAGAGTTAATTCTGCAAGGATGTTTGATGTCGTAAGGTTCGATTAAGAAGTCCACGTTTCCAGATGAATATAAAAAACAATTAGCTGCAGCACGCCAGGCGTTACTCTATATATTTAAGAGCGCCGCTCAGCATAGCGAAGACTACGACGAAGCACATATGGAAGTTGGTTATCATCACTATAGTGGTTATCAGCTTGATGCGAATACGATCCTGATTTGTTTTTGTGATTCAGATGCACGGCAGCATTATCTAAGAGAATTTATAGACGAAAACAAGCAACGTTTTTTAGAGCTACTCTCCACGTAATGAATCCTTATTTTACATAAGGCTTGTCTAATTTTTGACCGTTAAACCCTTGAAGCGCTCCTTACTTGTCCCCATACCTCTGTTATAACGATAACTTTGTATCCTAAAAACACCCTTTGTGTTGTCAGATACAGGTTCTTTAAAGGCTAAGTGGAGGTTGTATGCGTCCGGATAAATTTACATCCAAACTTCAAGAAGCATTGGCTGATGCTCAATCATTGGCTGTTGGGTTAGATAATAACTACATAGAACCTATTCATCTTTTAAGTGCATTGATTGAACAGCAAGGAACAGTGCCACTGCTAGAACAAGCAGGTGCAAATGTTCATGCACTAAAAAACCAAGTTGATCAGGCTGTTCGGCAGTTACCTAAAGTTCAGAATCCTGATGGTGAACTGCGTTTCTCTCAAGATGTAGCACGGGTTTTCAACAAAGCAGATAAACTTGCTCAGCAAAAAGACGATCAATTTATCGCGAGTGAATTGATTCTGTTGGTTTTAGCAGAAGACAAATCTAGTGCTGGCAAATGTTTAAAAGGGGCGGGTGTTAATCCGCAGAGGTTGGATCAGGTTATTAATCAAATTCGAGGAGGGGAGTCAGTGCAGGACCCCAATGCAGAAAATAATCGTCAGGCTTTGGATAAGTACTGTATTGATCTTACCGAGCGTGCAGAAGCTGGTAAGCTAGACCCAGTCATTGGTCGGGATGATGAAATTCGTCGTACCATTCAAGTATTGCAACGCCGAACCAAAAACAACCCAGTACTCATTGGTGAGCCGGGTGTAGGTAAAACGGCGATTGTGGAAGGGCTGGCTCAACGTATTGTTAATGGTGAAGTACCTGAGGGCTTAAAGCGTAAACAAGTGTTATCCCTAGATATGGGGGCGTTGATTGCGGGTGCTAAGTTCCGTGGTGAATTCGAAGAACGTCTAAAAGCAGTGCTTAACGAGCTTTCCAAGCAGGAAGGGCAAATTATTCTCTTCATTGATGAGCTGCACACTATGGTGGGAGCTGGTAAAGGTGAAGGGGCAATGGATGCGGGTAATATGCTGAAACCTGCATTAGCACGTGGTGAGTTACATTGTGTTGGTGCGACTACCCTTGATGAATATCGCCAGTATGTTGAGAAAGATGCAGCTCTAGAGCGTCGTTTCCAAAAAGTGATTGTGGATGAGCCTGATGAGGAATCTACGATTGCGATTCTCCGTGGTCTAAAAGAACGTTATGAAGTGCATCATGGCGTTGATATTACGGACTCTGCGATCATTGCCGCAGCAAAACTTTCTCAGCGTTACATCACTGATCGTCAGCTGCCAGATAAAGCCATCGATCTGATTGATGAAGCTGCATCCCGCATCCGTATGGAGATGGACTCTAAGCCGGAAAATATGGATCGTCTTGAACGCCGCCTTATCCAGCTAAAAATGGAACGTGAAGCACTTAAAAAAGAGAAGGATAGTGCAGCGCAACAGCGTTTGAAGGAGCTTGAAAGTACTATTTCTAATGTCGAGAAAGAGTTCGCTGACCTAGATGAAGTTTGGAAGGCGGAGAAACTCGCCCTGCAAGGTTCACAAAAGATTAAAGAAGCGTTAGATCAGGCGCGTATAGAACTGGAAAAACACACTCGTTCTGGTGATCTGCAGAAAATGTCAGAGCTTCAGTACGGTAAAATCCCTGAGCTTGAAAAGCAGTTAGTTGCGGCTTCAGAGGCGGAAGAACAAGGGCAGCAAGAAGCTAAACTTTTGCGTAACAAAGTTTCTGAAGAAGAGGTTGCAGAGGTTGTCGCGCGCTGGACAGGTATTCCTGTCAGTAAAATGCTGGAAGGTGAGCGTGAAAAGCTTTTGAGAATGGAACAAGCGCTGCATGATCGAGTCGTCGGCCAAGAAGAGTCGGTTATCGCAGTCTCTAATGCGGTACGTCGTTCTCGGGCAGGTTTAGCCGACCCAAATCGTCCTAATGGATCTTTCCTTTTCTTAGGCCCAACAGGTGTGGGTAAAACGGAATTATGTAAAGCGTTAGCCAGCTTCCTGTTTGATACGGAAGAAGCGATGGTGCGTATTGATATGTCGGAATTTATGGAGAAGCATTCAGTCGCACGTTTGATTGGTGCGCCTCCAGGCTATGTGGGCTACGAGGAGGGGGGGTACCTTACCGAAGCTGTGCGACGTAAACCGTACTCTGTACTGCTGCTAGATGAGGTAGAGAAAGCCCATCCTGATGTATTCAATATCTTGCTTCAGGTATTAGAAGATGGCCGCTTAACTGATGGCCAAGGCAGGACTGTTGATTTCCGCAACACCATTGTAGTGATGACATCGAACTTGGGCTCTGATCTGATTCAGAACTTTAGTGATGATGACGATTACCAGCTGATGCAGAGTGCTGTTATGGAAGCGGTTGGTGCGCACTTCCGTCCAGAAGTAATTAACCGAATTGATGAAGTAGTAGTTTTCCACAGTCTTAAAAAAGATCAGGTGGCCGGTATTGCCAAGATCCAACTGCAGCGTTTGCAGAAGCGTCTCGCCGAACGTGATCTAAGCCTGACACTAACCTCAACAGCGATGGATAAGCTGGTGGATGTTGGTTTTGAACCTATCTATGGTGCTAGACCGTTGAAACGAGCGATCCAACAGTGGATTGAGAATCCATTAGCGCAGGAGATACTCTCTGGTCGTTATGCACCGGGTACTGAAATTGCTGTTGATGTTGAACAAGGCAGTTTTGTTTTTCGTTGATCCGCAGATTTAGTTGTATTTTAGAAGAAGAGCCAGCTTTTTAGCTGGCTTTTCTTGTATAGGGGTCTTTGTGTGCTTCGAAATATATAGCTGAAATATTTTCTGGCGTAAGTTAATGAGGATTCTGCCTAGTTCTTTCTCAGCTAAAGGTTTATCTATAGAGGTCGATATGTTCGGTTGAACTGACAATAGATCTAGGTCGTTCAAACTAAATGATTTAAACATCTGTTTGGTTGATTTTTGTTCTGTGGTGTATGCTCGAACAATAACTGAATAAGTCAGATTTTATAGGGGGATCTGTGAAGTATCAGTTGGTTGTTTGTATTGTTTTAAGTTTGAGTGCTTTTTCTGGAACTAATATTAAGGCTGCAGTGACAAAAGACATATTGGATTCAAGTATCCAGTACAAAGTTATACCAATAAGTGTAAACCTTTCGAAGCAACCCAATACAGGTCTCTATAGTGGTTATGCTCGCCCTTTACTAAAAAACCTTGCTGAAAGAAGTATTTATCGGATTGAAAATGGTTTTGAACTGAGGGGTTCTTATAAATATAAAGGCCTGATTAACTCCTCAGATAGCAGAAAATCAATTCTGGGTTTTAAAAAAGAAGAGGGGGCGCAATGGGGGTATCTCACCACAAGTGTAGCCCCTCAAAGTTCAGCTAATGCCTTTATAGTACAGAGTGATCGTCGAGACTCGATTTATGCTCTTGTGCTGAAGGGAGTAAGGATCTGTTTGGTCAGCAAGGCTTCTGGGCTACCTGTTTGGGAAGAAGGAAAGTGGACGTTTGCTGGGAGACCCGGCTATTTTGAGTGTACTGGTTCAGCCCGAAGCAGTATTTTCAAAGGTAGTTCTGAGTTCCCTCGATTACTTGGTCCTTATTATTCAGAAGGTGATACTGTCTTAACATTCAGGAAACCACTGGAACTCAAGAAAGTTATTTTATCCCTGAAACGACAGTTTCCAGTGTTGACGGTACCGGCTTTGCCTAATTATGAAGAAGCTCAGCATTTTGTGTATCGCACATATTGATCCCGAAGGGTAACACTTCTAAAGTGTAGTTTGATTATTGACTGAGAGAACTACAGTGAGAATATTAACGATTGTACTTTTAGTTGGGCTGTTGTCTGCCTGTGCGGGGAAAACCGTACAGCAGGCACCACCAGTTCAACCGGAACCCAAGCCGATCAGTGTTCCCTATTCTACTAATTACCCATCCTCTCCTGTAGCTGATTATTTGCAGCCTCTTATCTATAACCTTTCGTTAGAACCGTATTACGACTTAGTTAATCCTAAAAGGATCGCGAACAGTTATGTTTTTGACAGGCAGATAGATGAGACTGATCCACGTAAGCTTGTATTTGCTTATAGATCTAAGTTTGATAATAGTTGGGCTTACGTTACCAGTGGAATAGGAAGAGTGCCGGTGGCCAACGTAATCTCTTTTAGTCATCCTAACTTTGGAAGTGGTTACGCTTTAGTTCTGCAGCAGTTCAAGGTGTGCCTAGTGACACAGGCTTCTGCACCTCCTATGTGGCAAAGGGGGAAATGGATTTTTCCTGTTAAGCCTGGTTACTTTGAATGTACCGGTTTGACGAATAAATCTATTTTTCAAATTGGATATGGATTACCAGGCGCTTTAGGTCCTTATTTTGGAGAGAAAGATACTGTCTTAGTATTTAAAGACTTAGGGCAATTGCAACAAATTTTAGTTGCTTTGAAAATTCAGTTTCCGTTACTTCAGGTTCCAGAGGTATAGCAGGCGACAGTTGTTATAGTAATATATTAGCTGGATATGATGTATGGAATAAATCTTTCAATTTCCCTATCGGATCAGCTATTCTGGAAGTGTAAACTTTGAACGTAGAAGTGGATTCTTGGCCAGCTTAGAAAGCCAAAACCCTCTTAGATATTAGAAGGACTAGAGGTAGGATGAGTCAAATCAAAGTGCTAATCGTTGATGATGCGCGTTTTATTCGTGACCACGTTTCACGCATAGTGAAAGAGCATTTCCCTGAGTACCAAATCGATGCAGCGGAAGACGGTGATGACGGCCGTTCTAAAATGGAAGCGACTAATTACGATCTGATTTTATGCGATTGGGAAATGCCTGGTATGTCCGGCTTAGATCTTTTGCACTGGGCAAGGCAGCAGCAGCACTATAGTGATATCCCCTTTATCATGGTAACCAGCCGCGGTGAACGAGACTACGTTCTGAAAGCGATTCAGGCGGGTGTAAATGATTATATGGGTAAACCTTTTGAAGATTCACAATTGGTAGAAAAGGTTAAAAAGTACGTAGGAAAACGTTTTGAATCTAGCGCGGCGTCTCGTCGAAAAGCAGCTCAAATGCTTGCTGCGGGGAAAAGTGAATCCGCAGCAAAACAAACTAAAAAACCAAAAGGTTTAGCTCAATTACGTATATCTTCAGGTGTATTACGCTGTGCAATTAAAGACATCACCTTGCAGCAAGTAAAAGTTATGGTGAAACGTGAAGAGGGCATCCCAGTACTGCTTGAGCAAGTGGTGGTGGATATTGAGCAGACGAAGGGTGGCAAAGTTGCGCAGATGAACGGTTATATTAGTGGCTTATCTGCAAATGAGAGAAGCATTGAAACTACGTTTATCGGTGTTGATGTGCAGTTTATGGATAATGACCCAGAGAAGCTGGAAGTACTGACGAGCTATATCTCTAGTCTCGGCAAGAAATAACCTATTGCTATTCCCAATAAAGAAGGCTGCATAGTGCAGCCTTCTTTATTATCAAAGCAGTGCTTAGTAAAGCGCTTGCTCATCCTTAATAACATCGATCAGAACTTCCAAAAACAAGCGGTCCGCTTCGCTATGCTCTAGCGGGATCTTGATGTTAGTCGTCGCAGATAGCTTATCAGCAATCACCTGAGCCGCGTTTTCATCATTTAAGTGCTCACGCGCAATCTCTAAAGCTTTCTCGCTGATATCCGGCTCTACTAACACTTTACGGATAAAAGACATCAATTCGTTGATTACTCGCTCTTTGTTTTTAATCTCAGCGATACTCATAGGGATCTCCTGTAAACGTATATTCAGAGCCGATGAAGGGTAGTGTAGGGCTCTGTCCTGAGTTCTGTATAGCAAGACTATAACCTGATACTGAAATTGAGCATAGTATTTGACTGCAATCGCCCGTTATTCCGCAGGTGCAGCATGAATTTAGTTGAAAAAATAAGCACCTATGTGAGATAATTTCTGCCTCGAATTTTGAGGCCTTGAGTGCGTAGGACAACCCGAAGCTCAGGGAGACAGCTTTCTGAGGGCCGTTTCTCAAAGGTCTGTCGGTTGGGCGATCCCCAACACCGGCACACACCCGAACGTGAACCTACAGCTCTACCCCTGGAATGGTTCAGAGTGAGATCGCTAGAGATTCAACAAATATTGTCTAGTACAGGCACGTTCAACGTTACAGAAACAAAAACTGTTAATTTCGTCAGTAACGAGACACTGACGTCGTTAGAGGGTGAGAAAAGTGGAATTACTTTCAGGCGCAGAGATGACAATTCGCGCGCTTCGTGATCAAGGCGTTAAATACATCTACGGTTATCCAGGTGGTGCATTGCTGCACATCTACGATGCAATCTTTACGCAGGACGAAGTCGAACATATTTTGGTCCGTCACGAACAGGCTGCTACACACATGGCTGATGCTTACGCACGAGCTACCGGTAAAGCGGGTGTGGCGCTAGTTACGTCTGGTCCAGGCGCAACCAATGCAGTAACAGGTATTGCAACTGCATACACAGATTCTATTCCAATGGTGGTTATTACGGGTCAGGTTATGTCACACCTGATCGGTGAAGATGCTTTCCAGGAAACCGACATGATCGGTATTTCTCGTCCGGTAGTTAAGCACAGCTTCAGCGTGCAGCGCCCGGAAGAGATCCCTGAAATTATTAAGAAGGCATTCCACATCGCTGAAAGTGGTCGTCCAGGTCCGGTTGTAGTCGACATTCCTAAGGATATGACTACGCCTACAGAGCGTTACGAATACGAATACCCTAAGAGCGTAAAAATGCGTTCTTACAATCCGATAGCTAAAGGTCACACTGGTCAGATCAAAAAAGCAGTGGATATGCTTTTGGCTGCAAAGCGTCCAGTTATTTATACGGGTGGCGGTGTAATCTTAGGTAATGCGAGCGAGCAATTAATTGCGTTGGCTCAAGAGCTGGGCTACCCAGTAACTAATACGCTAATGGGTTTGGGTGGCTACCCAGGTACTGATAAGCAGTTTATTGGTATGTTGGGTATGCACGGTAGCTATGAAGCAAACATGGCAATGCACCACAGCGACATGATTCTGTGTGTCGGTGCGCGTTTTGACGATCGTGTAACTAACGGTACTGATAAGTTCTGCCCTACAGCTAAGATTGTTCATATTGATATTGATCCGGCATCAATTTCTAAGACCATCAAAGCAGATGTGCCAATTGTAGGTCCTGCTCAAGCGGTACTTAAAGAGATGTTGGAACAGGTTCAGGCTGCTAAGAAAGCGCCTTGTGCCGATAGTCTACAGGCTTGGTGGGAACAGATCGACGAATGGCGTGCGCGACACGGTGGTCGCTACCGCACAGATGATTCTGAGCTAATGAAGCCTCAGCAAGTTATCGAGATGCTTAGCAAAGTGACTAACGGCGATGCTTATGTTTGTTCTGACGTAGGTCAGCACCAAATGTTTGCAGCGCAGTACTACAAGTTTAACAAGCCAAATCGTTGGATTAACTCTGGTGGTCTGGGCACCATGGGCTTCGGTCTTCCGGCTGCTATGGGCGTTAAACTGAACTTCCCTGATGAAGAAGTAGTATGTGTAACAGGTGAAGGTAGTATCCAGATGAACATCCAGGAGCTATCTACCATTAGCCAGTACGATATTCCGGTTAAGGTTATCTGCTTGAACAACCAGTCTTTAGGCATGGTTCGTCAGTGGCAGGATATGAACTATGAATCTCGTCACTCTCAGTCTTACATGAAGTCTCTTCCAGACTTTATCAAGCTGGTTGAGTCATACGGTCATGTAGGTATCCGTGTTGAGCGTCTTGAAGACCTTGAAGGTGCTATGCGTGAAGCCTTTGCTATGAAAGATCGTATGGTATTCATGGATATCGCAGTTGATCCGTTTGAGCACGTATACCCAATGCAGGTACCACGTGGTTCTATGCGTGACATGTGGTTGAGCAAAACGGAGAGAACATAATCATGCGTCATATCATTTCTGTATTGATGGAAAACGAGCCAGGCGCTCTGTCTCGTGTTGTTGGTTTGTTCTCTCAGCGTAACTTTAACATTGAGTCTTTGACCGTTGCGCCAACTGAAGATGAGACATTGTCTCGTCTAACAGTGACTACGCTAGGTGATGACCGTGTTGTTGAGCAGATCACTAAACAGCTAAACAAGCTTATTGATGTTGTTAAGGTTGTTGACTTAACTGAAGGTGAGCACCTTGAGCGCGAGCTGATGATGATTAAGATGAAGGCGAACAATGGTACTGTTCGTGCTGAAATCAAACGTACTGCGGACATCTTCCGCGGCACTATCATCGATGTGACACCAAACACGTATACCGTGCAGTTGGTGGGTGCAAGCAGTAAGCTGGATGCCTTCATTGAAGCACTAGGTACTTCTAACATTATGGAAGTTGTACGTTCAGGTGTTTCTGGTATCGCACGTGGCGAGAAAGTTCTAACTTTGTAATTGCTTAAGTTAGTCTGATTACTAAAGCCGCTTCTGGTAACAGAAAGCGGCTTTTTTATTGCAGGTAAGGATATGCTTTTAGAATTAGAGAATATGGAAAAGTCAGATGTCTATCACGCGCTGACGCAAGTTGTGGTACCTCGCCCTGTGGCTTGGGTACTCTCTTCTAATCAACAAGGTGCACTCAATCTCGCACCGTTTTCGTATTTTTCAGCGGTGTGCAGTGATCCACCATTGATCGATGTTATCGATTGGCTCAAAGCCTGATGGTACGTCAAAAGATACCTACGCGAATATTGCGGATACTGAAAAGTTCGTGATTCATATCGCAGGTTCAGATCTGGCGACTAAGGTGACCCATAGTTCAGTGACGCTACCTAGGGGAGAATCGGAAATCGAGCTATGCGACCTGGAAACAGTCGATGTTGAAGGTTTTGAGTTACCTAGAATCCTAGGTCCTAAGATTGCAATGTCTTGTTCTATGTATCAGCAACAGGATATTGGTAATGCCCCGCAACGACTGGTCTTTGGCCGTATAGAGAAAATATGGTTGGATGACGCGGTTGTAGAAATGGATCAGCAAGGCTGACCTAAAATTGATGCAGCTTTAGTTGATCCGCTGGCACGTCTGGGAGGTTCTGATTACCAGACCTTCGGCGACGTGGTGACTGTGCCTAGACCTGGGTAAAATAGAAATCTGAAGTTTTTTCAGAACCTCAGGCTGCAAAAGATTGTTTTAGATCAGCAATCTTTTGCACCGAGATATCGATATCTACACGTAACATTCGGTCCGATGCTCGGCGTTGATAGATGGAAGATTGTTCACGTCTGCGACGATCAGCGCCATTAAACTGAGTTGAACGGTGCTGTTCAATCCACTCTTCGGCATGCGTCATGGTCGGTAGGTAAGGGCTAAGTTTGCCAGTGCTTTTTCATACCAGTAATAAACAAATTGGTAATCACGAAAGTCTTTAATCAGTTTAGGCATGGCGCTTATGGTCAGTAGTAGATAAAAACTTAATCATACTGACAGAAGCTTAACTAAGTCTTACGTACTGTAAATTAACCCTAATTTACTTGCGGTAAATGGTTTCGATAAGGTGCCAGCCAAATTTGGTCTTAATCGGACCATGTACTTCATGTAGTGGCTTTTTGAACACGACATCATCAAACGGTTTTACCATATCACCGCGACGAAATTCGCCCAGATCACCACCTTGGCGTTTGCCCGATGGGCAGAGGGAGTATTTTTTCGCGAGTTTACCAAAGTCATTGCCTAACTTTAGGCGCATTTTCAGCCTTTCCGCTTGGTCGCGGGTTTTAACCAATATGTGTCGGGCGCAAGCGCGGTTAGCCATGTTCTGCTCTCCTAAAAGTTATAGGCTAATTTTATCGCAAAAAGGCAGGGGCTGCAGGTTCATGGTAGGAAAAGAAAAGGCGCTGATAAACAGCGCCTTTGAATGATCTTAATGGATAAGCTTATTAGCCCATCTGAGACTGAAGATAGTTTGGTAGACCGATTTTTTTGATCAAACCTAGCTGTTTTTCCAACCAGTACGCATGATCTTCCTCGGTGTCTTCCAGAAGCTTCTCTAGGATTTCACGGCTCATATAGTCCTGCTCTTCTTCGCAGACTTTAATCGCGTCCTTAAGTTTTTTATCAACTTCATATTCAACGCGAAGATCTGACTCAAGCATTGATGGAACGTCAGTGCCGACCTTAAAACCATCACGGGTGGTCATGTCTGGCGTGCCTTCCAAGAACAGCATACGCTCAATCAGTGCAGCAGCGTGGCCTTTTTCATCATCAAACTCATGATCGATACGCTCGTAAAGCTTATGTAAGCCCCAATCATCGTACATACGGGAGTGGATGAAGTACTGATCCATTGCTGCTAGTTCCATCGCTAGCAGGCCGTTTAGTGCGTCAATGACTCTTTGATTGCCTTTCATTGTCTTCTCCCGTTAAATCTGAGATTGCAGATAGTTTTCGATACCTGCATTACTGATTAGGTATTGCTGAGTTTCGATCCAGTCTACGTGCTCTTCTTCGTATTCCAGAATGTCTTCCAGCAGATCGCGGCTGACGTAGTCTTGCGCCGTTTCGCAGTAAGCGATCGCTTCACGCAAAATTGTCAGTTGCTCCAATTGGAAATCCATATCACATTGCAGCATCTCTTCAGTATGCTCGCCGATGCGTAGTCGACCTAACTGTTGTAGGTTAGGTAGTCCTTCCAAAAACAGAATGCGCTCGATTAGATCGTCTGCCTGTTTCATATCTTTGATGGACTTTTTATAAGCTTTCCCGTCTAGCTCATCTAGGCCCCAGTTCTTGTACATACGTGCGTGAAGAAAGAACTGGTTGATTGAAGTGAGCTCACTTGTCAGAACCTTGTTCAGGTGACTAATGACTTGTTTGTCGCCTTGCATGGGGGATCTCCTTTAGTAATAACCGCCCAGCTATGTGTGGGTTAGCAATTTCAAAGTGATCAAGAGTCTAGTTTATAAAATGACTCAAATCAAAAAACCTTATAAAACAATAAGTTGAAAAGATCAATGCGTTAGATTCTCATTGCTATTCTGTATAATAAATAACCAGTTTTTTGTTGTGTGATTTTTAAAAATAAATTTAATAAGTAAATCAATTAGTTGGCGAGTTATGAAGAGCATTCAATAATTGCAATTTAATGAGAATAATTTTCAACAAGATTCTCGTTAAATGTATTGAAAGTTGCTTATTTGATAACTATTATCATTACCTGATTTAATTGAGATTGGTTATTGTTTCAATGTTCGTTTGTATTTGTGAAAATATTACCTGTAGTGATGTTCGTGATGCCGTAGATCAAGGCGCGCGAAGCGTGCGTGATCTAAACAAAGAGCTTGCCGTTGGTAGTCAGTGCGGTAAATGTGTGTGCATGGCACGTAAGGTAATGAAAGACCACCTAGACGACATAGATTTCGATCTGGCAGTTCCTGCTTAACTTTCTCGCTTTAGTATCTCTACCGCTTCGGTCAGCGTCTCTGCAATCGGAGCGTCCAGCTTTAGATCCAGAAGTGGATCTGCTCTCGTTACCCCAATCGTTAAAGAACAGATCGGCTTTCCCCATTCATGGGCTCGTTTGCAGAATCGATAGCCTGAATAGACCATCAAAGAACTACCAACACTTAGTAAACCATCGGCATCTTCTAGTGCATCCAAGGCACTAAAAACTCGTTCTTTCGGGACGTTATCACCAAAATAGACAACATCCGGTTTTAAAATTCCGCCACATGCTTGGCATTCCGGTACAGAGAAATCTTCAAATAGATGGGTTTCTAGATCCGCATCACCATCGGGGCGAAGGGGAACTTCAGGGATCTCGAAATGGGGATTGATCGCTTCAGTATGCCTGTGGATATCTTTACGATCATACTTCTGTGCACAACTCATGCAACTGACTCGATCAGACCGTCCATGCAGATCGATAACGGCTTGGCTGCCTGATTTCTGGTGTAAGCGGTCGACATTCTGCGTGATCAGTAAGCGAATAAATCCCATTGCTTCTAGCTCAGAGAGCGCTGTGTGCGCCGCGCTAGGCTCGGCATCCCTAATAGCAGGCCAACCGATCAAACTACGTGCCCAATAGCGCTGACGGGCGTAGTGGCTCTCCATGTACTCTTTATGCTGGGTCGGCGCAGAGTGTTGCCAGTTACCTTTGGCATCTCGGTACGCGGGAATGCCCGAATCTGTGCTGACGCCGGCCCCCGTCAGGACAACAAGGTTAGGATAAGAGCGAATGAATTCGGCAAGTTGCTGAGCTTCTGACATGGGTTATTCACAAAGGCAAAGAATGCTATCAGTGTAACCTATTTTAGGGGGAGGCGAGATAAGGAAACCTACGAACAAGTCCTATACGACTCAGGCTTACAGAGCAATTGAAGCACGAGGCAATGATTACAGGCATGCTGGTTGCCTGTCGAAAATCATTAACAAAGTGATTCGGTTGCTCTGTATGCCCCGTAGGGTGGGCTCTAAAACGACCATCTACTTTGTCAGTCAGTTTGAAAAGGTCCAGACATTTCGCTGCACTGACTTTCGCGTATCTGGTCGTTTTATAACCCACTGAGAAAGTATTAGACTTATTCGCAGGTTTCCTCAACAAAAAAGCCGCGCTTTTCAGCACGGCTTTTCAGTTTTAAAGCTTTTTAATTTGGCAGATTATGCGCCAAATTTAGCTTTTGCTTCGATACGACGACGGTGCAGAACTGGCTCAGTGTAACCGTTTGGCTGTACGCAGCCTTCGATTACTAGTTCGCACGCTGCTGCGAATGCAACGCTGTCTTCGAAGTTGCCAGCCATTGGGCGGTATAGAGGATCGTTTTCGTTCTGACGATCTACTACTGCAGCCATGCGCTTAAGCGTTTCCATTACCTGCTCTTCAGAACAGATACCGTGGCGCAACCAGTTAGCGATGTGCTGGCTAGAGATACGTAGTGTTGCACGGTCTTCCATTAGGCCAACATCGTTGATGTCAGGCACTTTAGAACAACCAACACCTTGGTCGATCCAGCGAACAACGTAACCTAGGATGCCCTGTGCGTTGTTGTCTAGCTCTTGTTGGATCTCTTCAGCAGTCCAGCTTGGGTTCGCTTCAACTGGTACAGTTAGGATATCGTCTAGGTTCGCGCGATCGCGTACTTTCAACTCGTCCTGACGTGCGAATACGTCTACCTGGTGGTAGTGAGTCGCGTGAAGAACAGCAGCTGTTGGAGATGGAACCCATGCAGTGTTAGCGCCAGACATTGGGTGGCCGATCTTAGCTTCAAGCATGTTAGCCATCTGATCAGGGATTGGCCACATACCTTTACCGATCTGAGCGCGACCCTGTAGGCCACATAGAAGGCCGTTGTCTACGTTCCAGTTTTCGTAAGCACCGATCCATGCAGCAGCTTTCATGTCGCCTTTGCGGATCATTGGGCCAGCTTCCATAGATGTATGGATCTCGTCACCTGTACGGTCTAGGAAACCTGTGTTGATGAATACAACACGCTCTTTAGCAGCGCGGATACACTCTTTCAGGTTAACTGTAGTACGGCGCTCTTCATCCATGATGCCCATCTTCATAGTGAAGCGTTCTAGGCCAAGCATGTCTTCGATACGAGCGAATAGTTCGTTAGCGAAAGAAACTTCTTCTGGACCGTGCATCTTAGGTTTTACGATGTATGTAGAACCTGTAGTTGTGTTGCTGAACTTACCTTTACCCTGCATATCGTGCATAGAGATAAGCGTAGTTACAACACCGTCCATGATGCCTTCAGGAACTTCGTTGCCATCTTTGTCTAGTACAGCTTCGTTAGTCATTAGGTGACCAACGTTACGTACGAACATCAAGCTACGGCCTTTAAGGGCAAGGTTAGAACCGTCTAGTGCAGTGAATTCACGGTCAGCGTTGATAGAGCGAGTGAAAGTCTTGCCACCTTTGCTAACTTCTTCAGTCAGGTCGCCTTTCATTAGACCCAACCAGTTGCGGTAGATAACAACTTTATCGTCGCCGTCTACAGCAGCAACGGAGTCTTCACAGTCCATGATTGCTGTTAGAGCAGCTTCCATCACGATATCTTTGATGCCTGCAGCATCGTCTTTACCGATCTGGCTTTCACGGTCGATCTGTACTTCGAAGTGCAGACCGTTGTTTTTGAATAGGATAGAAGTCGGAGCAGCTGTTTCACCAGTGTAACCGATCAGCTTTTCAGCTTGTGCTAGCGTAGTTTCGCTGCCATCGCGCATTACAACAACAAGCTTGTTGTCTTGGATGCTGTAGCCTGCAGAATCTTTGTGAGAACCTGCCGCTAGTGGAGCTGCTGTGTCTAGGAAAGTACGTGCAGCTTCGATAACTTTAGCGCCACGAGCTGGATTGTAAGAACCAGATTTCTCAGCGCCGCCTTCTTCAGATACCGCGTCAGTACCGTAAAGAGCGTCGTATAGGCTGCCCCAACGTGCGTTAGCTGCGTTAAGTGCGAAACGAGCATTCATTACAGGTACTACTAGCTGAGGACCAGCCATTGTCGCCATTTCTGGGTCAACGTTTGAAGTAGTCGCTTCGAAATCTTCGCCTTCTGGCAATAGGTAACCGATCTCAGATAGGAAGCCTTTGTACGCTTCTAGATCGAAAGCCTGACCTTGACGCTCACGGTGCCACGCATCGATCTGCTCTTGGATTGCATCACGTTTAGCTAGTAGGTCACGGTTCTTTGGCGCTAGATCGTGAACGATGGCATCAAAGCCAGCCCAGAACTGTTCGCTAGTTACGCCAGTACCTGGCAGTGCTTCGTTGTTAACGAAATCGTATAGAGCCTGTGCAACCTGAAGACCGCCACTCTGTACTCTTTGACTCATAATGAATTGCCCCAGTAAATATTCTGTCAGTTCCGGTGCCAGGCAACCGGTCACTGTATGAATGATCGCTGTAGATTAATTTGCAGCTAAATTTGTGCATCGCACAGTAGCGCAATGGTCTCTTATTGTCGCCTAAGTCGACCCAAAAGTATGATAAATAGGCCTTATATTCGGTATAAGTTGAGCGAATGGCTACTCAATGAGGTGGTGTTTAACTGTATAGAACGGCCGGGTATTCGACAAAAAAATCTGGCTTTGGGCCTAGTGCACATATGGCTAGGGAGTAGTCGGGAGCGGATAATTGCCATAATTGTTCTTGGCTGATGAGTCGATCTTCTCTCATGGTGGGATAATGCTGTTTGATTGTACAAAGCGTATCAAGCGGCTGCCGTAGGCCTACCCCCTGCGCTTTTATTAGAGCTTCTTTAGTAACCCAACGATCATAAAACTCAGCAATAGGATTCTTCGCACCTTGAATTGCTTGTTGTTCTGCAGCGGTCATGCTCACTTTGAGCAGGTTTGTTGAAAAGTGCTGTGTGCGGTGTGCTTCTACATCTACTCCACAGATCAGAGTATTTGAAAAAACTAAGGCAACGATTCCACGGGAGTGGCTTAAATTAAAGTGAATCGGGTGTTTGTGGAGATAAGGCTTACCCATGCGGGTCTTACCAAAATGCAAAGGAGCGGATTCTTCTAACTGCAGATAGCCTGATAAAACCCGCCTTTTTAAAATATGCGCTAGAGCAAAATCTTTTTTGTGTAGAGGGTTAACAAAGGCTTGGTAACGGGCATGTTCATTCTTATCTAAAACACCTATAAGTTCCTCAAGAGGGTAATCATCTGTACGTAAAATAATAGCCTGAACCCAATTTCTCTGTTGGCTATATTTTGAGGATTGATCAAAACAGGGCTTCAAGTTATGTGCCTTGTTCGGTCAGTTTATGTAACCACTGAAAGAGTGGTTGTGGGGCATCCATTAATGAAAAGTGCCCCCCAGAAATCATATGTAAGTGATAATCCTGATAGGTTACTTTTTTCCAAGCCAATAAGGCTTCAAAAGTTACATGGTTATCATCTAAGCCGCCAAACACATCTATAGGAATAGGGAGTTGGGAGCTCGGCGCATGTTCGTAATTATAGATAAGCTCTAGATCGGACTTTAAGATGGGGAGTGTCATATCCATCAGTGGTTTGTTATTTAAAACTTCTTTAGGCGTACCATCTAAACTGCCTAAATATTCTTTTAATGAGTGCTGCCCGAGTTGTGGCAGTCCGCTGGAAACAGGAAGCCAAGTAGGGCTATTCCGAGCGGAGATAATTAAACGTTCAGGTAGCTTCTTATGCGTACGCTGTAAGCAGCGTACGGTTTCATAAGCGATTAAGGCGCCCAGACTATGTCCAATAAATATCCAGGGTTTATCTGGGAGTTGCGAGCAACTCGCTGCAAGTTGTTCAGCAAGAGCTGTGATACTTTCAGCAAAAGTTTCACGCATGCGCCTGCCGCGACCAGGAAACTCAAAAGCGATCAGTTCATAGTTGTCTTCGCACTGGTTTTTCCATTTATAAAAACTTTGTGCGCTCCCCCCTGCAAAGTGAAAGCACACGAGCACTTTCTCGGCAGAGGGCAAGGAGTTAATCGTAACTATGCTTGGATCAGCGGTATGAACAAGTGAATTCAAGGTCGCTCCAGATTACTCAGTAACTAAGCTAAGTTCATTGGCTAAATACAGTTTTCTCATTAAGCTGCGTTGTATTTTCCCGCTGGTAGTTTTGTGCATACTAGTGGGTTGGACGAAAATAATCTGGTTAAGCGTAATACCATGTTCTTGCGCTACCGAAGCCCTAATGGATGCTTTCACCTGTTTTGGGTTTTCTTTAAGAGCGCGTTTAATCTCACGATTAATTTCAACCGCAGCGACTATGCATTGACGATTTTGGTCGTCATCGTGACAGAAAACGGCGCCGCTTTGAGGCTTGTTCTCGGGAAAGGATTCGATGATTGAGTATTCAACATCTTCAGGGTGAAGGTTACGCCCTTCACATATGATTAAATCTTTTAGGCGGCCGCTAATATACAGTTGTAAATCGTCCTCTCCGATAAAACCTAAGTCACCGGTTCTCATAAAGTGTTTGCCGGGTTCCCCCAGTATTTCGGCCCTAAAGGCGTTCTGGGTAGCGACTTCATTTTGCCAATAGCCTTGAGCCATTGCTTCACCATGTAGCCATATTTCGCCCACTTCACCTGTTGCGCATCGCTCACAAGTATCAGGGTTAACAATGCAGGTTTCGACTTCCCATGAAGCTTCCCCACTGCCAACCAATAAGCGACTTTTTTCCTCAGTTGATGGCGGCACAATACGACGTTCAATCTCCATCTGCCATGTATCTACTTCTTGGCTGCAGGTAGGTTTTCTTACTGGTCCTCCGGACACAAACAGTGTTGCTTCAGCAAGGCCATAGCATGGCAAGAATGAGTCGGCTTCGAAGCCATGTTTTGCAAAGTTATCCACAAAGCGAGATAAGCTTGTTGCACGGACTACATCGGCACCGTTGAGTGCGATGGTCCAACTGGAAAGATCTAGGTCTTTATACTTGTCAGCTGAATAGCGATCTACTGCAAGGTTGTATGCGAAATTAGGACCGCCTGCCATGGTAGCTTGGTAATCGGAAATTGCTTGTAGCCATATAGAAGGCTGGCGAACAAAGGTATTAGGAGCCATTAAGACTGTGTGGTTGCCTAATACCATTGGTAATAGCTGACCTAGGATTAGACCCATATCATGATGATGGGGCTGCCAAGAAACGATGTCCGTGGTGTGATCTAGTTGCCATGAATCACGCATCATGCGTAAGTTCGTCGTGATGTTGTGGTGGCTGACCATGACTCCTTTCGGATCGGAGGTAGAGCCCGATGTATATTGTAAGAAAGCAACACTTTGTGGATCGATATTACTTAGGTTCGTTTGGTCTCCAAGATCGGTTGGGGCTAAGGTATCAGTGGGGACTAGCCAGTTTAAGTTGATCTGTTCTGAATTAGCAAAGGCAGCTTGGCTTTCTTCTAAACAACTAGAATGACTTAAAGCCAGAGTAGCACCTGAGTCTGTAATGATCTTTTCGCAACGATCTAACCTGCGACGGTTAGGTAGATTAAGAGGCACCGCAATACGCTGAGTCATCAGGCAGGCAATAAAACTTGCAATAAATTCTAGGCTTTGTGGAAAGAAAAGAATGACGCGATCACCGGCTTCACTGTGTTGCTTTAATTGTTGCGCAATCGAGAGCGATTTAAGATATAGCTCGCGGTAACTAAGTGTTCCACTGACTTCACCTTGTTCATCAAGAAAGGTAAACAGTACTTTATCAGGATGTGCCCAGGCTCTGATCGCTAGCGCGTCATGAACAGGTAAGCTTGCAGTTGCACTAAACAGTTCATTTACAGACATTTCTGATTTATGAAACATTTTATGCCTCCTGCGAGTTGTTTATTGAGGATAATTTTCCAATCTCTTCCGCCAACTCACCGATGGTGGGGAACTCAAAAATCAGCGTTGGATTCAGAGGCGTTGATAACTGTTCTTCTAAAATGCCAATCAACTTTGTACCAGTGACAGAACTCATACCAAATGCACCTAAGTTGATATCTGGGTCTATATCTTCCATAGGGATGTTCATTTCTTGGAAAATAAATTCGGTAATGGTTTGTTCGATACGATTAACTAGTTCCATGTTTCTTGCTCCAATGAATCAGAAGAAATATTGATAGACGGACAAAGTAGATCGCAAAGTTGTCCGGCTGAAATTGCAGAATAAGTGGGATGTTTTTCAGTTTGGCGCCATGTATTAAAGAGGGCCAAACTACTATCGCCAGGAATCAGATATGGTTGAATTTCTTGCGCAATTATCTGGCTGATCTGTTCCCTGATTCGGCTTAATTGCTCAGGGGCTGTGACAAGTAAATTTTCTATTACTTGTGGATCTGCAGATAAAGGTGCTTGGTTTAGCAGCTGCTTCATAGTGTTGAGGCTGTCTTTATCTGAATCGAGATATGCTCGCTGTAATTGCCTGTTGAGGTCTTTTACTTTGCTATTTAATACGTAGCAATTTGATGATGAATTTAGATCAGGGAAGAGCCAGTCGGGCTGTACGCTGTACCCTGCATAAGACAGCTGACTTAACTGCTGTTTTGTCTTTTGGTCCAGCTCCGCTTCTTTGGTGAGTGTAAATACTGAACCTGCGATGACAAAATCGGCCCCGCTACTTAGCCAGGAATGGATATTGGCTGGGTTACCTGCCATTCCGCTAATACCAATGTAAGGGGAATGTGTACTCGATTGCCCCTGTTTATAAGCAAGAGCTTGGGCGAATAAGCTCAGACTTGGTTCCTGTTGTGTATTTGCGGAAGAAAGTTCTAGGCAGATGGCATCGGCGATAGCATAGAAATTTTCCAATTCCTTTATAGATCTGATCCGGGCCACTAGCTTGCAAGCTGGATGTTCTGATTTATAGGTTGTTAGTGCCTGGCTGGGTTCGCTTGCACTGACTTCGATGTAACCGATGTTGTATTGTTTTAGCAGTTCCAGTTGAGTTGTTTGTTTGTAGATATCTGAACTTAATGAGATGCCGTACTTATTCAATACGTCCGGTTGCTGGTTTAAGATTTGTAGCTTGTTACCCAGCTCACTGTTCGATAGGTGATCACAGTCCAGCATACATAGCGTCCCGTGCTTCGCTAAGCTGGCTACTAAGGTTGTGCCGGCCGCACCATTTAGAGAGCTAACGAGTAGGGGACTGCGGCAACGGAATGCTTTACAAAAGCTTAGTGCTTGTTCAGGTAAAGCGAATTGAGCCAGCCCCGAACGGTCTATTGTTTGTTTATGAGTCGAGCTTTTAACAGCCTTAAGTGCGGGTTGGTTTTTTAGAGCGTGCAATTTAATGTCGTCTATCATCGGGCTGAGAATGGCTGGTTCGCCAAATTCAATAAATGAACTGACATTATTATGCAGAACGTACTCAACACATTTGACCCACTGTACCGGGTGGGTTAAATGTTGCGATAGATTAGTCGCAAAATCTTCTAGTTTATGTGGCTTTCCAGTTAAGTTAGAAATTACGGGAGTAATTGGTTGTTGAAACTGACAGGTTGCTAAAAATGCTTTAAATTTTTGTTCAGCGGGCTGCATTTCTGGTGTGTGAAAAGCGCCACTGACTCGTAGACGAACAGCTTTAACACTGCGTTCACGGCAGTACTTAAGAAATGCATCGACCTTGTTTGTTTTTCCGCCGATGACAATTTGGCTAGTGCTGTTTATGTTGGCGATATACAGGTCGCTCAGGCGTGAATCGTGCAGATGTTGCTGCAGTTCTTGTTGTGATAACCCTATGATAGCTGCGAGAACGCCTTGGTCTTCTTCAGACATTAGTTCTGCTCGGCGCTTTACTATCTGCAAGCCGGTTTCAAAGTCGATTGCACCTGCAGCAGTTAATGCCGCATATTCACCTACGCTATGCCCCAAAAAGAAATTTGGTGCTTCATATTGCTCCATCGTGCGTAAGTAATTGAGATAAGACACAACATAAATCGCAGGCTGAGTATATTGGGTCAGATTCAATTGCTGTTCCGGATCTTCCAAGCACAAACTTTCGATGGAGTAGCCTAAAATACGGTCGGCCTGTCGTACTTGCTCTTGGAAGTGTGGAAACAGCTCTTTGCCCATCCCTTTACGCTGAATGCCTTGGCCGGGAAAAATAAATGCGCTCATGAGTGGGCCTCTGTCTTTATTTCTGCGTTTGCTTCCGAGTTGGGTAGTGCGCGTAGCTCTAGATCTGTTATTTGCATAATTAATTTATCCCCAGCATAGATCTGAGCATTGAGGGTTGTTGTCTCGGAAGAGCTGTAGACTTTTGCGCTTATCAGGCTGTTATCAGTGATTGGCATATAAGTGATATTGGCTATTTTGTATGGCAAAGCGTGTGTTTTAGTGCTGACTGCTTTACAAGCAGCAATTAGATGGCTGAATAACAATGACCACAATTGGGGAGCAGGTGAGCTTGCCAACTTCGGAGAAAAATTTAATTGCAGATAATTTTCTGTGCTTGTTGCAGTTTCGACGTAATGTGCCGCGTTAGGGAATACTGCTCCCCTTTCCGCAAAGTTTTGATAAAGCTGCTCTACGCTTAACTGTTGCAAGTGTGTTGGCGTATTGTGAGCCTTAGAAAGGTTCGCTGTTGTTTTTCTTTTATTTCCTTGCACTAAAACCTGATTGGTTTTGCTGTTCAAACACTGGATTAACTGAGCCTGAGAATGGGTAATAATTTCAATGTTAGTGGAACGTGGCAAAGAATGAGGAGGGCCGAAGACTATATTGGTTAAAGTGTTGTTGTTTGTTTCCGTTTGGTCGGCAACAAGTTGCGCCAGACTCGCCAGGGAACTAGGGAAAAGTGTTTTATCTTCACAGATGTTGTGCCAACAATTTAATACAGAGGCTTTTGTTGTAGATGTTAGCTTTAGTGCTTCATTCGGTGTTTTAAACCAGACCCGCTGTAACTTAAATGGGTACGCAGGCAGGGGTAATTTAGCAGGGGCATCTGTTGTAGGGTAAATCTCTTGCCAGCTTAATTGTGCTTTTTTGTTGCTAGTCCAATAGTGTGCCCAGCTTTCCAACTGATTAAGGGATGTTTGTTCGGATGTATCAGGTTTTTTGGTAGAGCTTTTTTTGGGGCGACCACTGACCCATTGAGTTGTGCTAAGGCTGGATTGTTCCGGTGCATGCTTCTCAAGCAGGTAGGTTCGTAATGCCGCTAATAGCTCTGATTTGGTTTTGCAGATAAATGCTATACGCTGCGCTAGGGTGCTGCGACCATTTAGCAAGGTGTAGGACAGTTGCTGTAGAGTAAGGTTGCAAATAAGTTTTCTTGGAATGCTGGTGGTACAGAGCAGGTGAGTATGTTGGATAGTTCTGTGCTGTTCCATTCCTGATTTAAGGGTCGCTAAGCGTTCGGCTAATTCTTTTAAGCTTTGGCAACCACGAATATCAGTTAATGTTGCTTGAATATCGAAGGTGGAAGCTATCATCGACAGCGACTCTTGCAGCATAGATGGAGATAAATTCAGCTGGTGTAAGCTCGGGTTTTCATCTGGCGTAATGTGAAAATGTTGCTGCAGGGCTTTGCTCAATAAAGCACAGGTATTTCGTTGTGCTGCTATTTCATCTTCTTCTAAATAGGTTACCAGCTGTTGGACCCGGGCGTACAAGCTGTCTTCATCCTGTGCCGATATGGGGATAAGGTAAGCTTCTGGTTGAGCTGTGTCTTTGTTCTGTTTAGCCAGCGGGTAGGATTCTAAAACGACATGGGCATTTACACCGCCAAAACCAAAGGAGCTGATGCCCGCACGTAATGGTTGGTTCGCGATAGCCCAAGATTGATTGTCCGTTGGGAAAAATAAACCGGATTCTTCAAGGTCTATATGTTGATTCAGTTGGTTAAAATGTAGGTTCCCTGGCATGCGTTGATGTTGCATAGATAGAATTGTTTTAATAACTCCGGCTATACCTGCTGCTGCTTCCAAATGACCAATATGACTTTTAAGTGCACCTATCGCTATTGGGCTCTTATTTTGTCCAATGGCTTTTTTGATCGCATTGATTTCAATTGGGTCACCTAAAGGGGTACCTGTGCCGTGGCTTTCAATTAGATCTGCATCTGATGGCTGTAGGCCTGCACGTTCCCAAGCCTGACTAATCACCTCGGCTTGTGCATTTACATTTGGAGCAGTAAAACTGTGGGCGCGCCCACCGTGATTTTCTGCACTGCCACGTAAAATCGCGTAGATATAATCGTTATTTTGTTGAGCTTGTTCTAACGAGGTCAGAACGACTGCTGCAGCGCCTTCACCGCGGACATAACCATCGGCATTGTTATCAAAGGTCTGGCAGCGACCTTCTCTGCTTAACATTCCTGCCTTACCAAAGGCGATAAACAGCTCAGGGCCTAGTAGTAAGTTAACGCCACCAACAAGAGCTATTTCACACTCGCCTTCGCGTAATGCATGGGTTGCTCTATGCAGGGCAACTAGGGAGCTAGAGCATGCTGTATCAATGCTTTCGCTTGGGCCATGAAAGTCAAAATAGAAAGAGACTTTATTAGCAATGGCGGTTAAAGCCATTCCAGTGCCTCGATAGGTATCTATAGGCACTGCATTTTCACGCATTAACACAGGGTAATCAGCGTGGCCGACACCGATAAATACGCCTACTTTTTTACCTGCCAATTGGTGTGGGTCGTAGCCTGCATCTTCCAATGCGTTCCAGGATGTTTGCAGCATTAAGCGCTGCATAGGGTCCATAGCTTCGGCCTCGCGCGGTAAAATACCAAAGAATTTGGCATCAAAGTGGTCAGGCTTGGGCGTAAAACCTGCACAATGGGAGTAGGTTACATGTTCTCCATGTACAGTGTCCTCATCATAGTCTTGCCACAACCAACGGTCTTTAGGCACCGGTTGAATTGCATCTTTAGCGTCAGTTAGATTTTGCCAAAACTGCCAAGTATCTTGGGCAGCCGGGAACCTTCCATGTATGCCTGTGATTGCAATAGGTGAGTATGGTTGAGTTGATTGTGGCATCTGACTCTTTCTCCTAAGCGTTGGCAACTAAAGTGTCATTGTTCATAGGCTGTAATGGGGCGCTTTGGATATCATTTTGTTCGGCCTGAAGATGAGCTTTCGCTTCAATAGGTTGTGTGCAACCAGCTGCTACAGCGCGCTTTTGGCCTTTCTTGATCTCTTTTTTCAACTCATGCATATAAGTAGGGCCGTGCATCTCATAGTTATTACGCAGAGTGGCTAAAAACTCTTTATCGACAGTTTTTCGATCCTTTTCGATGCTTCGTAATTGTTCATCCTGAGTAGGGAGTCGGTAGGAACCCGCAATATAGTCTGCGACAAGCTCTGCTTGGCGTTCCATCATATCGAGGAAGCCCCAAGTTACTGCTTGGAACAGGCCGATGAAAGCAAGATTATTGATTTCTGGTTTGAAGATACGCTGGTATAGCGGTACTCGATTGTCCTCAGCATTTAGGATTTTGTTATCCAGAAATGGGAACGTTGTTTGGTAACCCGTGGAATAAATAATTGAATCGACTTCGACGGAAGTGCCGTCAGTTAAGTGAACTGTATGACCATCGATGCGCGAAACTTCTGGAATGATTTTTAGCTTGCCATCACCAATTTTATTGGCAAAATTTTCAGATAGCGTTGGTAAGCTGGACATCATTAAATGGTCGGGTTTTGGCATGCCCATTTGTTTACGTTTAGCGATTAGCGTCTTATATAGGCCTGTATGCATTAGGCCAAAAAGGGGGTAAGGAAGAATCTTTTTCACCCACCAGTCGTTTAGCTTCCACATCATCTTATCCATACGGACGCCGAACAGGTAATGTGGTAGTACATAAACACCGCGACGTAGAGACAGGAATGTCATATCGGCATCATGGCTAACATCAACGGCCACTTGTGAACCACTGTTGCCTACACCTACGACTAGTACTTTTTTACCCTGATATTTATGACGGTAGCGGTATTGTTGAGAGTGGATTGCGTCGCCTGCGAAATTATCGCGTTTTACATAATCGGGGTAGTTAGGCGTATTGTGGTGACCGTTCGCTACGATAAGAGCATCGTAGAAACGTACTTCACCAGAACCTAAAATGACTTTCCATGTACCATCATCTAGACGTTCAGTTTTATCTACAGAACAGTTTAAATGGATGTTCGGGGTTAAGTTAAAATGCTCCGCATAGCTTGTTAAATAAGCCAAAACTTGTTTATGCGAAGGGAAGTCAGGGTAATGATCTGGCATGGGCATATCTTTGAACTGATACAGACCTTTTGGTGTATTCATGTTCATGCTGTGCCAAACAGAAGTATGTTTTCCTGTTTTATCAAAATGCCAAATGCCACCTAAGTGATCACGACGGTCAAAACAGTCATAGGCGATGCCTTTTTTCTGCAACTGACGTGCTGTTGCAATGCCGCCGACACCCGCACCGATAATACAAACTGTAGGTAAACCGTTTTTACTTTTAAGTGGCGGAATCTTAACTTCATGTGGTTGTACTGTGCGGTCATTTCCTGAAGCCGTTGTTTGCACATCATCTGAGATGGGTGTTGCAGTACTTGGGTTTTCCTTTTGCATTGTTTTGCTCCTTGGTTTATCGGTTACTAGGTTGGCAAGGAAGCCCGAAGTTTGGGTTTCACCGATAGATTTTGTGTATTCAGCACAATTTTTCAGTACGCCATTAATGCCTAAACTGAGAGTGCGGCGGAGGTTTTGGATAATCAGATCAATCTCTTCTCTGGTTATCGTTAACGGAGGTAAGAATCGGATACAGTTGTTGTGAATAGGGCATACAGCTACAGCGACACCTTGTTTGCGATCTCGCAACATTGTCCCCCATAGCAAGTAGCCAAAGCTCCGTTCAACAAACGGGTTTTGCCCAGTTAGATCCATTTCTAGGGTGAGTAGCAGTCCCTCACCACGGATTTCTCGAATAATTGGCAGTTCTTTTTGTAAGCTTTGAAGGGCCTGCTTGAAGTACTGGCCTTGCTCTTTTGCGGCTGTTTCTAGTTTGTCGCGTTTAATTGCCTGTAGGCTGTTTAAGGTTATATGTGAAGCAAGTTGTGAACGGTTGCGTCCATATAAATCGGCAAAACGTGAAGGATTTGTTTCAGCAGATTGTTCGGCTACTGTCTGGTTGAATAACACTATTCCCATAGGCAAAAGTGAATCGCATAGAGCTGTACCTAAAGCAACGATATCTGGTGCGTTAACTAAGCCTTGGCTGTGGAGTAACTTGCCTGTCATTAGATTGGTTTGTGTTTCATCAACCCCGACTAAATACCCCTGCTTTTGCTGATGTTTATTAATTAGCTCTATTAATTGCTTTGGTAATGGGCGGGAAGCGTTCGCATCGACTTGAATCGTTTCAAACCAGACCATACCGATCTCACCACTAAGGAGCCGCTCTTCTAGTTCCTGAGCGGCGTTTTCTGCTGCGGGATCGATAAAAACGGTATGCGGATAAATAGGCTGGAACGGTTGTCTGAAAATATCGAATACTTTATCGCAAGATGACGCAGCACTAAGTAGGGTGAAGCCTAAGCCGCCAGTAAAGCATAGTAATTTCTTCTGTTCTGGACGCGCTAGGAATCCGAGTGTCAGAGCAGCTTCTACCGCAGTGATATTGCCTGACGCGGGTAAAGAGTGTTGAAATCCAGTTTGCTCCTGAACTTGCTGTTGTAACTCAATCCAGTAATCCTTTTGGGATTCATGTTGCTGCACTACTTCACTGATCACATCTTCAGGGTTCAGTCCCCTTGGGCAGGTACCAACATTGACAAAACAATCAATAATTTCAGTGGATGGGCTGCCATCACGGCTCATACGTGAGCGCATACCACGTGCTTCGTAAAAGCGGGCATCGAAACCGTGTAAAAGGGCTACTTTGGCATAACCAACATTGCCGTATTCCAAGTGGGTTTGATAATTAACTTCACTACTCGCAGTAATACGGCGTAGGTGCTGATGTTGTGTTGCTGATAAAGAATCCGCCAATGTTTGGCTTAAGTGCTCGTAGGCCAGTTTTAGAGTTAATCCGAAGCTGGTCATAACATGGCGAACATAGCTTTCGTTTGGTGTCATTAGCCATGGGTTTTTGACTGAACTGTGTACCATGCAGGCGCCCACAGGGGCTTGGAAATTTGAAATGCATTCGCCCAGCACTATTAGATCTGCTGTTTGTTGTAGTTGCGATAGTACGCTGGTTGTTAAGCTGCTGTTGGATGCGCTTTGCTCTAATAGAATACTCAGTAAACCTTGTTGTTTAATCTCCTCTAGGAAATTATCTACTTGCTCTGTTGATTGATTTGATAAAGCTAGCGTGATCGCAGCAATATCTTTTGCAGCGTGTTGTTGAATAAATGCTTTGCCTGCTGCGATCGACGGGACGATTTTAACTCCCGGAACCAAAGCGTCAGCTAAATCGCGTTGTAACGGGTTGAAATAGCGTTGCCAGTAACCGCTCTCGTCTATCAGAAGCAGGGTTCCTGCCCCATCAGGGTTGCGGTTGCGAGCGTGGTGTCGCGCTAAACGAAAAGCCGCATCTAAGGACTCTTCTACAGATGTCATAAAGTAGCTGCGATAGCTCCCATCTGATTGGTTGCCAGTACAGAAAATATTCAATAGATAGGCAGCTTGAGCGGAAGCGTTTGAAAGAATAGCGCAATGCCCTTGTTCGCCGTTATTTATGTATTCTTCAAGCAGCTCCAGGCTTTGTGGCGTCGTTTGACTCAGGATGCTTTTAGCCGCCTGAGGTAATTGCTTTTTTGCTGAAACGTTAGCACTTGATTTTGATAATTTCTCGGAAGCAAGGAACTTCAACAATAGTTGGTTGTATTCCTTGTAATGAGTAAATCCGAGAAGGTGTCCTGCATCTGTAAACTCAACATGTTTTGCTTGCGGTATTTTTGCGGCAATCTTCTGGGAATAGTGCGATGCTTGATATTGATCATCACCGCCGGATACCACCAGAGTAGGGACAGAAATACTACTTATTTGGTCATAAAACTCACAACCTTCAATGACTGTCTGATAAGTGGGTAATGAAGGGACGCTCCAGTGGCGGTTGAGTTGCATAAAGAGTGCACTTTTTTGCAGCTCTTTCATCAGCGATTGAAACTCGGTTGCACCTTCTGCTGTGGCGGAACTGACCGTAATACAGAGCGATGAGCATCGTTCTGGGTAGCTTAGGCAGAAGGATTGGGCCAATACCCCGCCAAAAGAATAGCCAATCACGGGTAGTGTTCGGATACCTAAAGCGTCGAGTACATCTTTAATATCTTCAGTGATACTTTGCAGTGATAAATCTTCATAAAAGTCAGAATTTCCGCAGCCTGGCATGTGGAACATGATCAGTTGGTGGTGTTTTCCTAACTCTTCTAATTGCAGACGCCACATGACGTCGTATTGCATTACTAGACCACCTAATAGCAAGATAGGTTCGCCTTGGCCGTAGGTGGCAAATTCAATTTTTGATCGATTTTTGCGTGTGAGCGTGAGTTTTGCCGCTTGCTCCACATAGGTGTTCATTTCATCGAGTATTGCTTGAGTCGGGGAAAATTCAGAGACGTTATCGTTTGCTGGATTAGCGTTTGTTGGAGCTGATGCTGGTACTGAAGAGAGCTTAGTTTGGAGCGCAGTTTCTGCTGGTGCCGTCACCGCATTATTACTCCATAGCTCTTCAATGCTTAATAGCTGTGGTTCATCCTCAACGCTTTCAACGCTTTCAACGCTTTCAACGCTTTCAACGCTTTCAACGCTTTCAACGCTTTCAACGCTTTCAACGCTTTCAACGCTTTCAACGCTTTCAACGCTTTCAACGCTTTCAACGCTTTCAACGCTTTGATTTGATTGCCACAGGTCTTCAATACTTAATAGTGCCGAGTCAGAGAGGATTTTTTCTGCTGCAGGTGTCGCTACTGGGGTATTGGAATTAGTTGAAGGCACGGCCTGCAGTTGAACCACAGGAGCGGTAGTAGCAGGTTTTTCAGGTTCAGCTTGAGCGCTTGTTGTATCGATTTTGCCTGCGTATTTATTTTCCATCTCCTCTTTATGATTCACCATTAAGTAACCGGTGAAACTCTCCAAATCCTGAAATTCGAAGAAAATTGTTGGAGGCAGTGTGATGTTAAATCGTTCGGTAAAGAGGTTGCCAATTTCAGTTGAAGCAATGGAATCCAGACCATAGTCCATTAACGGGCGACTGGCAGAAAAATCTTCAGGGGCAAGTTTTAGTACTTGAAGAATCAAGCCCTGTAGTTCTGTTTCAAGCAGGGTTTTTACTAGCTCCTCAGCGCCTTGTTTTGGGACTGGAAGGCTGACTTCAGCTTTCGTCGCTAAGGCTTGCTTGTTATCTAGTAGGCGTAGAGCTTCTGCAGCGCTCAGACCTGGGTCATTGCTTGGTTGGATTAAATTGCTCATTGTGGGGCTCCAATCTGAATTTAGCGTAAGGGTTAAGCACTACGTGCTGTGAGAGGAGCTTCTTGAATTTTGCTGGTGACAAAATTCACAGCCTTGATGTATTTCCATAGATCCACTTCATGTTCGTGGCGTTGGGTATGCATAAAGCGATCTTGCCCAAGATCCAGCATGGATGGATGTTGTTTCATCTTTTGGAAGGTTTCCCAGGCGGGGGATTGCAATGAGCGTGCTTGAACATAACTGGCGACAAAGCGGCCCATCATATTGGCTAGATTGCCAATCCCTGAAGGCGTATTTAGGTACCCGACAAAGAGAAGGTCATCAAATTCAGCGGGAACCATACGAAGGAAGAGGGAGTGGAGTTTATCCGGCCAGTTATATGTTTCCACAGGTAAGAATGGCATGTTGATGTCGTATCCTGTTGCCCACACCAATAGATCAATTTCTTCGCTACTGCCGTCGCTAAAGTGGACAGTCTGTCCATCAAAGTGACTGATATTTTCTTTAGGACTGATATCGCCATGACCGATGTAATAGAGAATTTGTGAATTCATGATCGGGTGGGCTTCTTCAATCTTGTGATCAGGTTTCGGCAAACCATAATCGGTCCCGTCGAACCCGGCTAGTTTGAAAGTGCTTTGTACATGCTGCCAGTAATCATCAGGGTTTGGATAATTAGCGGCTTCTTCCATCAGCCACTCTTGTGTTGGACGACCGTTAATAAATTTCGGCATGTAGTGATAGCCGCGATGAGTCGAATGAAAAGCCTTGTCTGCAGCTTGAGCGGCATCAACGGCAATATCACAGCCTGAGTTACCACTGCCGACGACTAGCACTCGTTTTCCTCTAAAGCTTTGGGAAGAGCGATAATCGCAGGCATGCAGTATTTCGCCAGTGAACTCGCCTGGGAACGTCGGTGTTTTTGGTTTGCCGAGCAGTCCATTACAAACAACCACGAGGTTATAGGTTGTGCTTGTGCCATCCGCAAAATCCAGTTGCCATCCCTCTTCCAATTTTTCCATGTGCTGTACGCGGGTGTTAAAGCGAGTTTGTTTGTCTAAGGAATAATGAAGTGCCAGATCTTGTAAATATTCAAAGACTAAGTTGTGTTTAGGGTAATCAGCGTAGTGATCAGGCATAGGATAATCAGCAAACTGAGTATTACGTTTTGAGCTGATTAGATGGACAGAGTCATACATCTTTGATGCTGGACCGTCGGGCTGCCAGTTGCCACCAAAGCGGTTTGTGGCTTCAATGATTTCAAACTCGATTCCCGCTTGGCTGAATGCTTTAGCTACACCAATGCCACTGGCCCCAGCCCCAATAATTGCAATATTTTTATGCGTCATGTCTCTATTCCCTAAATTTTTGTATGGTTCCATTCAGTGTCGTCAGCGCTAGGCCATTGCGAGTAATAGTTCGCGAGCTTTTTCTTCACTGATCTTATTTTTGGCTATCAGGTCCAGTACCTCACTAGGAGTAAGTACTGCTTCCGGCAAATCGGTATCTGGCTCTTCGGTCTGTTTTGCTGTTCTTACTTCAGCTACAGGAGTCGAAGCTGTTTTAGCTTCCGAAACAGGTGTAAAGCTGCTGACATCTTCAGCGGTTGCCCAATACCGGCGTTTTAAGAATTGGTAACCCGGTAGGGGAACCTTACGCCAGTGGGTGCTTGGCATGGCGTAAGGTTCGCCTGATAGCCATGCATTAGCTTGGTTAGACAGTGATTCAGAAACTGATTGGGTATCGAAAATTGCGCCTTCAGTTTTTCTCTTGGAGGATTGCTGTAACCAGTGCTTAATCTGATGACTTAGCGATTGGAAATTACTTGCTATAAACGCTGCTCGGATCGGATGGTGAACGCGGCCATGACATAGGGTTTGAGCAACATCAGCGGTAGTAAATTGTTCTGTACCTAAAAGCAGTTGATCATTACTTAGCTCGACGTTTTGGAGATAGGTTTGGAACTGGATCAGCATTTCTTGTAATTGATTGTGGCCATGGGCAGAGAACATAAATAGCTGTTCTTCTGTCACTTTGTTGGCTGGAGTTGGCGTTAATGGTTCTTCAATCACAAGATGAGCATTGGCTCCGCCAGCGCCGAAGGAACTGATCGCAGCCAAACGCGGTAAGGTTTGGCCGCTAGGGTCTTGTTGTGGTGTCCAGTCACTCAGTGTTTGTTGCACATAAAAAGGTGAACGTTGGAAATCTATCTTACTGTTCAGCGTTTCTGAGTGAATCGATGGAACGAGCTTTTGGTATTTCAGCTGTAACAACACTTTGGTTAGTGCAGCCATACCTGCAGCTGACTCCAAGTGACCGAGGTTAGATTTGATAGAACCTATAGGGCATTGCCAGTTCTCAGAAACTTGGTTTTTAAGGGCTTTAGTTAACCCTCGTATCTCAATAGGATCGCCTAAACTGGTGCCTGTGCCATGAGCCTCGATATAGCTCAGCTGTTCTACTGGTGTTTTACAGCGTTCAAAAGCACGGCTGATTACTTGAGCTTGTGCATCCGCATTCGGGACGGTGTAGCCCGAGGTGCGGCCACCGTGGTTGAGATCACTGCCACGAATAACAGCGTAGATGTGATCATTATCCCTTTCTGCTGCGCTTAGGGGTTTAAGTACAACTACTCCAACACCTTCGCCCGGGACGTAGCCATCGCCACCTTCACCAAAACTGCGGCACTTTCCTTCAGTGGAAGCGAATTGAAGGTCGCTTAACATGCGGTATTTATACGGGTGAGATGAAATGTTTACCCCACCTGCTAGCGCTACTTCACAGCCGCCACTTTGTAACAACTGACAAGCAACGTGGATGCTGGTTAATGATGAAGAGCACATACTATCCACTGCGAAGGATGGGCCATCTAGATCCATGCAGTAAGAAACTCGATTGGCAATGGATGCGTATGAGGAATTCGTCAAAGTCTCTGGGCGTTGTGGCCAGGCTTGAGCGCCGTAAAATTGGTATTCGCCATACATAACACCGGCAATAACACCCACTCGCTGTCGTTCAGTGCTGTTTCTAGCCCCAGATAGGGAATCGGGCGTATAACCTGCATCTTCTACTGCGTGCCAAGCGGACTGTAAAAATAAGCGCTCTTGTGGGTCCATGCGTTCTGCATCACGGGGAGAGATACCAAAAAACAGAGGGTCGAATTTATCAAAGTCCGCAATAAATGAGCCCCAGCGTGCATAAGCGCTATCTTTCCCTTCTGTTTGAGACCAGCGAGCAGGGATTTCGCGTACTAAATCATTACCTTCACTTAAGTGCTGCCAAAGGTCGTTTAGGTTGGATGACTCAGGGTATTGACCAGCGAGACCTATAATAGCGATGTCGTTATCAGTGAAGCCGTTTTGCCTGGGAGAATTGTTTTTCTCTGGGTGATGAACCTCGTTGAAGAGGAGGTCTTTAACTGTTTCTGTATCGGTTGGGAAAAGGGTAGCAACATCATTGCTATGTTCTTCAATGATGAGCTGTGACAATTCGTTGATCGAACGTACTTCAAATAATGCGGTTTTCGAAAGCTCAGGGAAGTCGTTCTCTAATAAACCATTCACTTCCATGACTAGAATAGAATCTAACCCTAAGGCATCTAAAGCAGATTCAGGGTCAATTTTCTCTATAGGAGTGCCAGTAACCTTCGAAAGATGCTGTGAGAGATATTTTTGTAATTTATGAGCAACGTTGCCGCTGACCTCCGGTATTGATGAAGGTGTTTGTGTGTGCGGCATAGTCGTACTAGTGATCCCCATTATCTTGGCAACGGCCTTCTGTTTGCCATGTACTGGGATCATGACCGAATGAGTCTGGGTAAGTGCATGCTGGAATAGTTTTACACCGGTTTCTTCAGGCAATAATGAGAGTCCATTGCTGCTTAACCATTCAGTGACATATTCAGTTGCTTGCATACCCGTAGAGGTTTGCCAGAGTGGCCATGCAATAGAGATACAATGGCCGGAGCGCGAGCCTGTAGAGCTAAGTTGATTTCGTTGTTCAGCAAAATTATCTAGCCATGCGTTCGCTAGAGCGTAGCTGCTTTGACCAATGTTGCCATGTATGCCTGCAAGAGAAGAGCACAAAACAAAGTGTTTTATCGGATCGGCTTTCGTGTGTTGGTCGAGCCAATAAGCACTGAGTGATTTAGAGCAGATGACCTCTTCTAAATCATAGGTGGAGAGCTTGCTGAAGAAATCATCTTTTAGCATTCCGGCACAGTGAATAACGCCTTGTAACGAACCCGATTTGTTATGGATCTGTTCAATCAGCAGTTGAACCTGCTCTTCATTAGCACAGTCAGCACTCCAGTAATATGCCCGCGCTGCTCCTAACTCTATTAAGGTTTTGAGAGTCTCTTGTTGAACTGCTGATTGCGGTTTTCGGCCTACAATATGCAGAGTGAGACCACCTTGATTCGCTAAGTTTTTCGCAAATAATTGACCAATAGCACCTAACCCGCCGGTGATAAGAATGGAGTCGCCCGCTTGAAAGTTGGTCGTAGTTTCAGTTTTTACAGGGATTTGCTGTGGATCGAATTCCAACTGTTTTTGCCAACGCCCTGAATCATTCAAGCGGATATGAACTACACCCTCTTTTGGTCCGGAGGTGATCTCTGTAGTGAGAGGGCCAAGTTCCCCGGTTAGGTTATCTTGCTCTATAACCGATGCGCTAATTGTCGGAATTTCCTGATGGATTGATTTCAACATTCCGGTCAACGCGCTATTACTGTGGGTAGGTAATAACACAATGATATGCATGCGGGTGCTGATCTTGGAATCGCACAATGAGCGCAGAGAGGAGATCAGCTGAGTTGTGCCGTTTAGCCGTAAATGTGATTCCCAGGCAGGTGCATTGGCCAAGCTTTCTGAATGATGAAGATTAAAAATGACTGTATCAGGCTGAGCACTCTGCTCTTGGAGTAGGCGGGTCAGAAGACCAAACTGTTGCTGATTTGTTGGATCAGCATTGATAATTGTTTGATCGTAGAAACTAAATGCCGTCGCTGCTTGTTGTAACCACAATCTGCCTTCGAACTTATGTTTGTATTGGTCATAGAGCTCCCTGTTTTGATCAAATAACAGGATGTTTTTCTGGTCACCTTCGTGGTAATTAGCCGTCAATAAAGGCGTGCTGTTCCAGACTGGACGTAAAATATGTGGTTTATGCTGCGAGGCCTGAGGTGAATAATTTCGAAACGAAAAATCCTCGATAGTGAGTAGTAATTGACCCTGCTGAGAATACACATGGAAATTAAAGGTTTCTGTTTCAGCCGAGTTAGTGGCGAGCTTTTCGGCATGAACATAGATTGTTTCTGTCAGAGCAGCAAAAAGTGATAATTTTTTACAGCTGTAAGGAATATAAGCGCTGTGGATAGTCTCGGCGCTGGTATTAGCGGCAAAAAATGCACTTTGTAGCACTCCATCCAGTAAGGCTGGGTCTAAAGTTGTTATCGGCTGATCTTCACGACCTGAATGACGCAATTTGAGCTCGGCTAAACAAGCTTTGTCACCTTTCCATACCTTGTTAATACATTGGAAGCTTGGTCCGTAATGGATGTCTAATGCTTCGAAATTGGCATAGAAATCGGTGGTACTGATTGGTTGAGAGCAGCGTTCGCGTACAACATCGAGAGACAGGGGAGGTGTATACGCGGAAATATTGTTATCGATGCTGTATTTCCCTCGAAAATGGACAGCTTGTTTGTTGTCATCAGTGATCGAGGAAAAGGTCACGCCGGAGCGAGGAGTATTAGATTCGACTATGCAGTTTATTGAGCGATGTTCCAAACCTTTCAGGGTTACTGGAGTGGCCCAGGTAAGGTCATAAAGTTCGCATACTGTGGTGGCATGTTGGGTTTGGATTTGACGCTGTAAAATATCGATGTATGCAGCCGCAGGTAAAACCTTCTCGGCCTTAATAACGTGATCCTTCAGGTAAAACTCATTGCCATCAAAATTCAGCTGGTTTTGTTGCTGTGCAGGTTGTTGTTGCTCATTGTTAAACCAATGGGATTCTTTAGCAAATGGGTAGAGAGGTGCTTGTGTAAGGGGAGGAGTGACCGCCCAATAGCTCGACCAAGTTACCGTTTCCCCGTTGACCCAGTCTTGTGCTATCTCAGTAATATTCAGCTTAGATTGTTGCTGATTGTTTGGTTTGTTGACCAGGTTTACTTTGCCGCTAAACCAACTTGAATTAACGTTCTGCTGATTACAAAAATCGTTACAAGATTGAATTAATTGTTGTATCGAATCGGCGATAAAAACACATCGGTGGCTATTTTCACTACGTCCGCACTGCAGGGTATACGCCAGAGAGGATAAAAAATCCTGTTGATTTATTGGAGATTGAATTTGTTCCGCGTAATGACGTAAATCATCAGCAAGCTGCTGTAACTGTTCCGTTGAGCGGGCAGAAATAGGGAAAAGTAATGGGCCGGTAAGCTTGTCGGCACAAAGTTGCACAGGAGGCTGCTCAACAATCACATGCGCATTAGCGCCCCCTGCCCCAAATGAGCTAATGCCTGCACGCATTACACCGTCAGCTGGTGTCCAGCTTTCTAATTTTTGCGGAATGTGGAAGCGCGTTCCCTCAATGCCCAGATCAGGATTTAACTTAGAAGAATGAAGGGAAGGGGGGATCTGCTGGTGTTTAAATTGCAGGCAGGTCTTAATTAAACTCGCAATACCTGCTGCTGATTCTAAATGGCCAATATTCGATTTTACTGAGCCTACAGCGCAAGTCTCTGGTGTGCTTGATTCACTAAACAGCGCTTGTTTTAAGGCTTCGATCTCTATTGGGTCACCCAGTTTAGTACCTGTTCCATGGGCTTCGATATAGCTAATACTTTCTGCTTCCAGGCCCGATTTCTGGAGTGTGTCTTTAATTAATTTTGCTTGAGAGGCTGGACTAGGCACGGTGAACCCATTGGTTTGTCCACCGTGGTTGATCGCGCTGCCTTTGATGACCGCTTGAACTCTATCACCATCCCGTAAAGCACTGGATAGAGGCTTGATAAGAACAGCTCCGACCCCTTCGCCCGGAACAAAACCATCGGCATCGGCTCCGAAAGAATGGCAGCGACCTGTAGGGGATAGCATCTGTTGCTGGCACAGTTGGACATATTTTGCGGGGTGGGTGTACAGATTTACTCCACCTACGAGGGCTACTTGGCATTCCTTGTTGCGTAAGCTTTCGATGGCGTTATGAATAGCAACAAGAGATGACGAGCAAGCGGTATCTATAGCTAAACTTGGTCCACACATATTCAGACAATAGGAAACCCTATTTGCTGCAGACCATGGCATCCCTGAAGGAATCTTCGAAAAATTACTCTGCCAAGAGGTTGGCCCTAACAGGGGGTAAGTATTGGTCGTTATGCCTAAAAATACGCCTACATCCAGAGCACCATTCTCTGTGCGGATTTGGTTCGAGCGCTCCCCAAGCAAAGCTGCGTCTTCCATTACATGCCAAGCACATTGCAAAAATAGGCGCTCTTGGGGATCAATTAAGGCTGCTTCTCGATGTGGAATACCAAAGAATTGAGTATCGAAATGATCAATATCAGAGAGGAAGCCTCCCCATTTTGCGTAGCTAAGGCCACTGCTACGTGAGGAAGTGCCTTCTTCGAAGAAGTTATTTAATGACCATCGCTCAGGGGGGATTTCGCTAATGGAATCTTGACCCAGAGTTAAATTTTGCCAAAAGTCACTAAGCTGAGTGGCATCAGGGAATTGTCCATGCATACCAATAATAGCGATATCTTCCGATTGAAAACTGTTGTTGATAATGGGTAATTCTGGCCAATGATCCTTCTGAGATGGAGAAGATATTTCTGACGTTTTTTGGGATGTGGTAGGAGCTATGCTTGCGATGAGCTTGGATGCTGCTTCAGGGTCTAGTTTTATCAGATGAATAGCGGCATCTTCAGGTGTCTGGCAGTCGAATAATAGGGTTTTAGGGGTATTTGGAAAGTGTGTACTGATCTTGGAGTTGAAGTTTAAAATTGAAAGAGATTCAAGTCCGACTTCGCTGAATAAGGTGTTGTTTGTAAGAGATTTTTCGTCTAACCCAGTAACTTCACGTAAAACGTTGAGAACATAGCCTAGCAGTATTTCTAATTCAAACTTTTGAGAGGAAGTTTCTTTTTCTGGATGGCTCATAAAGTTATGACTCTTATATCTAGTGTTCTATATCGGATTTTACGTATGGTTAAGTGCGGTTTTATGTGGTTTTTTGCTTATTTTTATCTTTTAAAAACAAATGGTTGTCTGTATTTCTTGTTTGCTTAAATGTTGGTTTCATTAAAGTAAAAACGGGTAGGAATAATTATCCACTATTTAAAATGGGCAACTTCTCTAGTCCGCTTTAGGGCAAAAAAACTTAATAACTAAGGTACATCTAAATCGTTTCTCGCAAGTATATTATGAAAAAATATATGATAATGATTCTCAGTCAGATTGAAAGTAGCGCTGCTAGAATCGTTTTAATATTAGTTTTTGTCAATTGACTTTTTAGTAGGATGTTCAAAAGGATATCCTTTTATAAAGTGTGGTTATGATTCCAAAGTAGTAATTTTTAGTGTGATATTTGCCTGATTTTTGCAGGTGATATCACATCAAAGATGTAAGGTGTTTTTAAATGTAGGGGAAGGCTTATTGCCTAACTGAGAAGGTAGATTTATTTATATTCTGTAAGGTTTTTCAGTATCCGCTAAAGTTATAAGTAGCTGAAAAAGCGCGTGGAGTGGCGGTATGGCTGTATTTGATCGTGATCTACTCATAAAAGGACTAAGGGTATTTACTGAAACGGACTTTGGAATTCCGAGTGAAAGTGTTCGTGCTTATCTAGATTGTTACGGTTTGTTGGAGGTCGTTGAAAATTCGAACTATCGTATAGGGCGTATTGAGCTTGATGAAGTTTCTGTGACCTTGCAGTCCTTCTCGGTTTTAGATCGTTCCCTTAACCGCGGAACGGTTGTGTTGGTGCATGGCTATATGGACCATGTCGGGTTATATCAGCACCTGATTGATGACCTATTGAAAAGCGGGTTTGATCTGCTTTGTTACGACTTGAGCGGTCATGGTTTATCCGATGGTGATCCACTGGCGGTGGATGATTTTCAACATTATGCGACTCAACTGGCAGAGCTTCTTGCGAGTTTAGATCAGGAGTTATCTTACCCCGTTCATTTAGTTGGCCAGAGCACAGGTGGTGCGGTGGTGATGGCGCATCAGCTCCTGTTTACTGATCAAACCATGCCTTCTTTGGGTGAACGAGTGTTGTTGGCGCCCTTAGTAAGACCAAGCCTGTGGCGCAGCATACAACGAAAATTTCGCTGGCTGAAATACGTATTACGGCGTGTGCCGAGACGTTATAGCCAAAACTCTCATGACGATGACTTTATTCGCTTTCTACGAGAAGGGGATTGTTTGCAACACCGCGAAATCCCTGTGAGTTGGGTGGGTGCTATGTTGGCGTGGGGGGATTGGATCGAAGCGCATCTGCCTGTGCCTGGGCGTATTCATATGATTCAGGGTACCCTCGATAGTACGGTCGATTGGCAGCACAATATGGCAGTGTTGGGTAGGCTTTATCCGGAGATGGAATTAACGTTGATTGATGAAGCTAAACATCATCTGGTGAACGAAACACCGCAATACCGAGATCAGGTGTTCAATCAGATTGAGTCGATATTTAAACGCTGGGAAAACGAAAACGGGCAGCCCTAAGGCTGCCCGTTTTGATCAAATTAGATCAACTTAGAACAAACGACGGCAGCGGATAGTGCCTTCGATCTGCTTCAAGTTTTCTAGTGCTACCGCTGAGCAATCTGCATCAACGTCTACCACTACGTAACCAACTTTCTCGTTAGTCTGTAGGTACTGACCGCTGATGTTAACGCTGTTTTCAGAGAATACAGTGTTGATCGCAGACATAATGCCCGGCACGTTGTTGTGTACGTGAAGTAGACGGTGAACGTGTGGGTGCTCTGGTAGAGCAACTTCTGGGAAGTTAACAGACGTGATAGAAGAACCGTTATCACTGTACTTGATCAACTTCTCAGCTACTTCATAACCGATGTTTTCCTGAGCTTCCATCGTAGAACCGCCTACGTGTGGAGTTAGGATTACATTGTCATACTCACGAAGTGGTGAGATGAATTCGTCATTGTTAGTACGTGGCTCAACAGGGAATACGTCGATAGCCGCGCCTAGTAGACGACCAGAATCTAGTGCTTTACATAGCTCATCGATTACAACAACAGTACCGCGAGCAGCGTTCAGGAATATAGAACCCTGTTTCATTTCAGCGAACTGAGCTTCGCCCATCATATCTTTAGTTGCTGGCGTTTCAGGTACGTGTAGAGAAACGATGTCACTCATGTTTAGAAGCTCTTTCATAGAGCCAACCTGAGTCGCGTTACCTAGTGGTAGCTTAGTCACTACATCGTAGAAGAACACTTGCATGCCCATCGCTTCAGCAATAACACTTAGCTGAGAGCCGATGCTGCCGTAACCTACGATACCAAGCTTCTTGCCACGGATTTCGTAAGAGTTTTTAGCAGATTTCTGCCACTCACCACGGTGAGCTTTAGCATTCTTCTCTGCAACGCCACGAAGCAGAAGAATTGCTTCAGCGATCACTAGCTCTGCAACAGAACGAGTGTTAGAGAATGGAGCGTTAAATACTGCGACACCACGCATCGTAGCGGCTTCCAGGTTTACCTGGTTAGTACCGATACAGAAGCAACCAACAGCTACTAGCTTTTCAGCAGCTTCAAATACTTGTTCAGTTAGCTGAGTACGGGAACGGATACCGATGAAGTGAACGTCCTTAACACGCTCAATCAACTCTTCTTCTGGTAGGGAACCAGTTAAGAATTCGATGTTGGTGTAACCATTCTGATTAAAAGTGTCCACCGCAGATTGGTGTACGCCTTCCAGAAGCAAAATTTTGATTTTGCTTTTATCGAGAGAGGTTGTTTGGCTCATGGTGTGCAGCTCTTTAATTTGCGTGGCTTTTCCTAGAGTTTAGGAGGGCCACAGGTTTAAACGCTTTAAAATTAAGCGCGAATATTAGCACAGCCAAAGTTGAAAAGGATGAATGATAAGCTCAGATTGGCGGAAAAATATTCATCTTGAGATGAGGTGGATTGTATAAAGCGGGTATTTGGAGGGAAAGGCTTCTATATTGGGAATACAGAAGCCTAGCTTTTACTTAGCCGTAGAAGCAAAGGTAAGCAGTTGCTTGCTCAACTTTAAGCTGGAAGCTCTGGTTCGCTGCCACTTTAAATTCAGTGCCTGTTGGGAAAGACTGGAACTCTTCGCTGCCAGGTAGTTTAACGATTAGCTCTCCGCTAACTACTTTCATTAGTTCGTCTTCGCTTGTGCCGAATTCGTATTCGCCTGGTGCCATTACGCCAGAAGTTACTTTACCTTCGCTGTTTTCGAAGCCGATAGATTTTACTTTGCCGTCAAAGTATTCGTTTACGTTCAGCATGTTTGATCTCCTAAAATTTGCGCGAATCATAAAATTAAATGCTAATCGCTGCAAATTTCAGGATTTAATCGGGCTGTTTTCCAACACAAAATCGACAAAGGTTTGGTTAGCCTGAGATAGATAGCCATCTTTACGCCACGCGATTGAAAGGTCCAACCACACCGGTTTTGTGAAAGGGCGCGCCACTAATCCCGGTTCATCTTCGATCACCATCGCCATCAGGGTTGAGATGGCATACCCCTGTTTAACAATCGATTTAATCAGAGGAATCAGATTCGTCTCAAAGCTGATTTTAGGCGTAATACCGGCCTGTGCCGCGAGATCATCGACTACATTGCGGTGGAAAAAGCCGGTATTAAACATCACCAGCTCTTCCGCAAAGAGTTGTGCATATTCAACACTGTCTAAACTGGCAAAGGGGTGGTCGAGCGGTGAGATCACCATCATCTGTTCTTGCAGAAAGACTTTGGATTCTAGATTCTTACTGGGGATAGATTTATCGACGATAACCGCTAAATCGAGTTCCCCTTGCTCTAAAAGTCGTTGCAGTTTGCCTGCGCCTCCATCAATAACGGTTAATGTTAATTGTGGATAACGATGTCGAAACGCCATCAAAATAGGCGGAAAATAATAAGAACCAAGCATGCTTGGAATGCCTACGCGCACTTCGCCTTTGAGCAAGCCTTTCAGCTCCTGCATCTCCAAAATGGCATCTTCGGTAGCCTGCAATATCTTATTGGCATGGCGATAAAGGTGTTCACCTTCATCGGTCAGGCTGATTTTACGATCGTATCGATGTAGAAGTTTTAGATCTAACTCTTCTTCTAGCTTTCTGATCGCCATACTCATTGCAGGCTGTGCAATGTGTAGCTTTTCAGCGGCTTTAGTAAAGCTGTTGAGATCGGCAACGGTTTTGAAATAGCGTAGGTGTTTTATATCCATCATCATATTTTCTTATCAAGGCTATAAGAAGTATATATTTTTATGATGGCTTTGCGATTGCTAGTCTTCCACCACGAATGAGAGGTGGAACATGATCGAAGCAGGTACAAGTCAATTTTGGCGCGCAACTATGGCCTTATGCATAGGCTCTTTTATGGTGTTTGCCAATCTCTACATCACGCACCCTTTGCTACCGATGTTGGCGGAGGAGTTTGAGATTAGTCCACTATTAGCCAGTTGGAGCTTAACAGTGACTACTTTGACCTTGGGTTTGTCTTTGTTGGTGTTTGGTCCCCTATCTGATGCCCTTGGACGCACGCGGTTAATGCTGATGACTATGTGCGGGGCAGTGCTTTGTAGTTTTGTTTTGTCACAGGTATCCGACTTTACCTGGCTGTTGTTCTGGCGAGCATTACAAGGTATTTTCTTAGCGGGTTTGCCGGCTATCGCGATCGCTTATATGGGCGATGAGTTCACAAAAAAAGGCTTAATTGCCGCAGTCGGTTTGTATATCAGCGGCAACACTTTAGGGGGCATTGGTGGGCGTCTTATAGGTGGTTTTGCCGGTGAACTGTTCGGATGGCAGGAAGCATTCGCCTTGATGACCTTCATTAGCTTCTTCTGTCTATGTTTGTTTGTGTGGTTGTTACCGCCATCAGAGAATTTCAGCGCAAGAAAGGTCGTGCCAACGCAGATGATGACAGATGCCTATCAGCATCTTTCTAATCCTCTGTTGTTACTCGCTTATCTTGTTGGCGGACTTAACTTCTTTATCTTTATCAACCAATACAGCTATGCCACATTTCTGCTGGCCGATGACCCCTATTACCTATCGGCGGGTGTGCTTGGCTTACTATTCCTGACGTACCTGAGCGGTACAGTGGGAGCTGCGTTTTCCGGACGTATTGCCAAAAATATTCCGCAGCCCTTAGTCATGGCTATGGGGATCATTATCTTGATGACCGGTACGCTGCTGACTCTTCAGGGCAGTTTATGGGCGATCATTTTAGGCTTCTTGGTCAGCGCCTTTGGTTTCTTTTTAGCTCATTCTTGTGCAAGTAGTTGGGTTAGCCATACCGCGTTGCACGCTAGAGCGACCGCATCGTCTATTTATCTGCTGTTCTATTATCTGGGGGCTAGTAGCGGTGGCTTCTATTTAGATCCGTTTTGGCACTCGTGGGGCTGGGATGGTGTGGTCTTTGGGTCCTTGGTTATTCTGCTGATTACTTTGCTATCCAGTTTAATGCTCTACTATAAAACAAGCGTAAAACTGGAGCACTGTGCGACAGGGGGGTAAACTTCACCCCACGATAATTTAAGGAGTACCTATGAGCTATCAACACAGTATTGTCGACGGAGATTTGGTAAACCTGCCAACGGGTAAAGTGATTTGTGTCGGTCGTAACTATGCCGATCATGCTGCAGAGCTGAATAATCCTATCCCTACCGAGCCTATGTTGTTTATCAAACCCGCTACGAGTGTGGTTGATATGACTCAGCCGTTTACTGTGCCGCAAGGGTATGGTTCCGTTCATTTTGAAACGGAGATGGCGATTCTGATTGGTTCTAAACTGAGCAATGCATCTGAGGAAGAAGCGAAAGCGGCGATTAGCGGCGTAGGTTTAGGTTTAGATCTAACTTTGCGTGACCTTCAAGGAAAGTTAAAAGAGAAAGGTCATCCTTGGGAGAAGGCGAAAGCGTTCGATGGTTCATGCCCACTATCTCCTTTTGTCGCTGCAAATGCAGTTGCCGATCTACAAGACGTAGAGATCAAACTGACTGTTAACGGTGAGATCCGTCAGCAGGGCAACAGTGCAGCTATGTTGAATCAAGTGCTGCCGCTACTTAGCCATGCCAGTGAGTTCTTTACCCTAGAGCCGGGTGATGTAGTGTTAACCGGCACGCCAGCAGGTGTAGGCCCCGTGGTGCCCGGGGATAAGCTAGAGGTAGAGTTGACAGGTCTTCTTTCCGTAACAACAGAAGCTGTGTAATACGTGAAAAGCTTCGTTCTGTTTATTGCGTTATTCAGCGCGCTATTTGCCTTACCTGCGGCGGCTGTTGATCCAGCGGTTCGCTGGCAGCAGTCTGAGTTTATTCTGCAGGCTTTTAAAGAGGTGGCGCTGCGCAATGAATACAGCCTTCAAGGGCATATGGTAAGACGCTGGAATAAACCAATTCGGGTATGGTTGGATCACCAAGTGCCTGACGCTGAGGTGCATACCAGCTTGGTAAATATGCACCTCAAGCATCTGTCTGAGATCACCGGTTTATCGATTAAGACAGTCAGTCGTAAACAGGACGCTAACCTGATTATGGTTTTCACTAAGCAGTCTTTGTGGAAACGTCAGGTGGGTCAACTCTTTGGTAAGCGTGCGGAAAAGATCGTTCATGGTGCGGTTTGCATGGCGAACTTCCGAGTGAATGGTCGTTATGAGATCGATCAAGCGGCAGTGATTATTCCGGTAGATCAGGCGAGGATGCATGGAAAATTAGTTACCTGTATTGTTGAAGAGATAACGCAGGTGATGGGTTTGCCAAACGATTCGGACAAGGTTTTTCCCTCTATCTTTAATGATCGTACTCCAGAGACACTGCTGTCCGGTTTAGATTACCTACTGCTCAAATTGCTCTATCAGCCGGTTCTTAAACCGGGTATGACCGAAGAGCAAGCCTTACCTCTCTTGAAGAAAGTTATTTCAGAATGGCAGAGTGACGGTACGATTCAATCTGCTCATAAAATTGTTAAGCGCGGAGAACTCTATCCGCTGCTCGGTTACTAAGGAATTTGTATGTCATTTTTGTGGATAAAAGTCTTTCATATTCTTGCGATGACCAGTTGGATGGCAGGTATCTTCTACCTTCCACGTATCTTTGTTCATTACGTTGAAGGGCGTGAAGCAGGGCAGGATGTTGCTCGATTAGAGATCATGGCCGGTAAGCTTTATGGCTTTATGAGCATTATGGCGATCTTCACCTTAGGCCTAGGTTTATGGCTGATGTTTGGCTACGGCATTGGCGGTGGTTGGATGCATGCAAAACTGACGTTTGTCGGTTTGCTGATTGGTTATCACTTTTGGTGTAAAGCGTACTTAAACAAAATGAGAGCGGGAACTTTAGATCGCAGTGGCCGTTATTTTCGTCTGTTTAACGAGCTACCGTTACTGATCTTTATTCCGATTTTGATCTTTGTTGTAGTGAAACCGTTCTAATTCAGAACGAGTGGAACAGACGTTGGAAACTTAAGCTTTGTGCTTAGCCAGCGTTTGTTCAACACGAGCGGCGAGTCGCTCAGCCCTTTCCTGAAGTTGCTCAACTTCATTGGTGAAAAGGTCCATCTCTGGACGTGTAGGGATAAACCTTACTTCCTCTTTTACATACTCATCCAAGTTGTGGATAAAGCTAGAAGCACTGTTTTTATACCACTGAGCTTTCCAAGCCGTGTATAGAGCTACTTGGTGTGCAGGAAGATCGCCAATCACATCACCTAGCATCGCCTCCCAATCAATCTGAGCATCGCTCAGAATCTGCTGGAAGCGGGTAGCTAAAGCGCTGTCACCACTGATCTGAACCGTCTTACCAAACATCGCATCAGACTTATCTTTGCTGGTTAGCAGAGTGATAAAATCGGCGGCGTTACCACGAAGTGTTGTAGTCGGTTCATCGTTGTAAACCGATTGGATCTGAAGGCCATCGGCATTAGGCAGTAGGTAAAGGTTAAGTGCAGGTGAAGTGCATTCAATCGCAATCACTTTGCCAGTGAGGCGCTCAAGATGTTGCAGTGTAACCGGGTCACGTTTTAGCAGTTGGTTGCATACCGTTTCTGCAGTCGTGAATAGGGTAGCTTGAAGCATCTCGAGCATGAGTTAGATCCTAAAAAGCGATTAAGGCTTGATACCTGTGTGTAGTGCAACGATACCGCCAGTCATATTCTGGTAGCGGCAGTTTGTCAGACCCGCATTCTGCATCATACCTTTCAGTGTCTCCTGATCTGGATGCATGCGGATTGACTCAGCCAAGTAACGGTAGCTATCAGCATCGCCAGCAATTGCAGAACCCATGTGCGGTAGGATGTTGAACGAGTAGAAGTCGTACGCTTTAGTTAGCAGAGGGTTATCTGTCTTAGAGAACTCCAATACCATCAATTTACCGCCTGGCTTAAGTACACGTGCCATAGAGCGTAGTGCTGCATCTTTATCTGTTACGTTACGTAGACCAAATGCGATTGTGATCACATCGAAGGTGTTATCAGGGAATGGCAGGGCTTCAGCGTTTGCTTGAACAAACTCAACGTTACCTGTTACGCCTTTATCCATCAGCTTGTCACGACCAACTTTCAACATTGAGTCGTTGATGTCAGCAAGAACAACTTTACCTGTAGGACCCACAAGGCGCGAGAAACGCATGGTCAGATCGCCAGTGCCACCTGCGATATCTAGGATCGTGTTACCTGTTCGAACGCCACTTTGTTCAATCGTGATTCGTTTCCAAAGACGGTGAACACCACCGGACATTAGATCGTTCATCAGATCGTATTTGCCAGCAACACTGTGGAAGACATCAGCAACACGCTGTACTTTTTCCTCTTTTTTGACGTTTTCATAGCCAAAGTGAGTGGTGTTGTCGTTGCGTTGATCTGCCATATTCGGATGTCCTGAAAATCTTAGATTAGAGGGGGATTTTAACCTTATCCGCTGAAATTGTCTGCGATTGAAAAGGGATTATTTTAGGTAGAACTGACGTAGAAATAAAAAAGGGCTATTAATGAATAGCCCTTTTTAGTGTTTATCTACGATGTAGGATGCTTATCGCCCGATAGCGATCATACCGCCATCGCGTGATTCGCCAGCATCTGCTAGTTTCTGAAGATACTCTTGCCAATACTGATCGTGATTGTAGGCAAGGTCATGTAGGCAGTCCCACGTATAGATACCGCTGTCATGACCATCATCAAACACAATCTTTAGAGCGTAGTTACCGCTAGGAATCAGCTCTTTAATGCCCACATGCTTTTTACCTGTTTGCAGCACGCCATTGCCGATGCCATGGCCGCGCACTTCAGCAGATGGAGAGTGCACACGTAAGTACTCGGCACTTAGCTCAAAGGTTTTATCCTCATAGCTTAATTCCAGCGTGCGAGACTTCTTGTGCAGCTTAATCTGAGTCGGTAATGGTACTTTAGACATCATCTTACTCCCAGTTAAAGGGTCCTAATTACAGAATATAGTGGCTTAGGTCTTCGTCTTTGCTTAGCTCGCTAAGCTGCTGATCAACAAAAGCTTTGTCTACTTTGATTGTCTGACCAGAGCAGTCTGATGCAGCAAAAGAAAGCTCTTCTAGTAGACGTTCCATCATTGTGTGTAAACGACGTGCACCGATGTTTTCTGTGCTTTCGTTTACTTCAAATGCCAGTTCAGCGACACGATGAATACCTTCATCAGTAAACTCAACACTCACGCCTTCAGTACCAAGTAGCGCTGTGTACTGATCAGTTAGCGATGCATTTGGCTCTTTTAGGATTCGGCGGAAGTCTTCTGGTGTTAGGGCATTTAGCTCAACACGAATTGGCAGACGACCTTGCAGTTCTGGAATCAAATCAGACGGCTTAGCCAAGTGGAATGCGCCGGATGCGATAAACAGAATGTGGTCTGTTTTTATCATGCCGTATTTAGTGCTGACTGTGCAGCCTTCGATTAGCGGTAGCAGGTCACGCTGCACACCTTCACGAGATACGTCACCGCTGCTGTTAGAGCCGCCTTTGCAGACTTTATCGATTTCATCTAGGAAGACGATACCGTGCTGTTCAACTAGCTCTACTGCAGATTGTTTCAGCTCATCTTCTTTAACAAGGTTCGCTGCTTCTTCATCAGTTAGGGCTTTAAAAGCATCTTTGATCTTCAAACGGCGAGACTGTTTCTTACCACCGCCCATGCCAGAGAACATGCTTTGCAGTTGGTTCGTCATCTCTTCCATGCCCGGAGGCGCCATGATCTCAACACCCATCTGTGGCTGAGCCACTTCGATGTCGATCTCTTTATCGTCTAGTTGGCCTTCGCGAAGTTTCTTACGGAATACCTGACGCGTAGCGCTGTCTTCGCGAGTAGGTTCTTCGCCAAAGTTTGCAGGGCGTGCTGGTGGCAGTAGGGCATCAAGAATACGCTCTTCCGCTGCTTCTTCAGCTTGGAAGCGTACTTTATCCATCTCCTGCTCACGTAGCATCTTGATCGACATATCAACCAAGTCACGGATGATGGTTTCTACGTCACGACCGACATAACCAACTTCGGTAAATTTAGTCGCTTCTACTTTGATGAACGGTGCGTTAGCTAGTTTTGCTAGACGACGTGCGATCTCAGTTTTACCTACACCAGTAGGACCGATCATCAAGATGTTTTTAGGGGTTACTTCAGTACGCATCTCATCATCAAGTTGCATACGACGCCAGCGGTTACGAAGTGCGATGGCTACTGCACGTTTTGCTTCGTCTTGGCCGATAATGTGACGATCCAGCTCGGATACAATTTCACGTGGTGTCATGTTAGACATTTTTAGCTCCTGTGGCTGGATTACTGAACTGAATCAAGTTCTTCGATAGTCAGGTTGCCGTTGGTAAATACACAGATACCAGCAGCGATATGTAGGCTCTTCTCAACAATATCTTTAGCAGAAAGCTCAGTATTGTCAGTTAGGGCGCGAGCAGCAGCCAAAGCGAAGTTGCCGCCAGAACCAATAGCGATAACGCCATCTTCTGGTTCGATAATGTCGCCGCTACCCGAGATTAGATAAGTTTTCTCTTTGTTAGCAACCAACATAAGTGCTTCAAGTTTGCGTAGCACACGGTCACCGCGCCACTCTTTCGCTAGGCTTACAACGGCATTGAAAATGTTGCCTTGGTGTTTCTCTAGCTGAGCTTCAAAAAGATCAAGTAGGGTAATTGCGTCAGCGGTACTGCCGGCAAAACCGGTAATTACATCGTGCTTAGGCAGAAGGCGAACTTTACGTGCAGTGCCTTTCATTACAGTGTTGCCTAGCGATACTTGGCCATCACCGCCTACAACTACTTTATCGCCACGACGTACGGATACTATCGTTGTCATTATCTGCTCCTAATGGGAGTGAATCTTAAACAGTGCGCTATAAATCGATGAAGCGTAATGCACTGTTTCTTTATAGGTTTAAAGAAAGATGGTGACTAAGAGATGAATTTCAAGGCTGTAAAAACAAAAAGCCCATCGACTTAAGGATGGGCTTTTAGCTTTTACTGTTTGATTCGCAAAGGCTGGATATTTTGCTGAACCAATTTGTCGTAGGCTTTAGATAAGCGCGAGCGGTTATCGAATGGGCCAACTCGCACCCGATACCATTGGGTGCCGTCTTTGCTGGTGCTGATATTGGTGTGGACGTTTGGCAGTCCAAGCAGTATCAACTGAGCGCGCATTCTCTCGGCATCAGCTTTAGCCTTAAATGAACCGGCTTGTAGCAGATACTTATGCTGGGTCTTGGCATCTTTCGGCGTGGATTTATACACATCCTTAGGCGCTTCAACTTCGCTTTCTTTAAGCATTTCGTAAAATTCGAAACGGCTCTTATCAGTCGACTTCTCAACAACAGGGGCCTGACTTTTAACTGGCTTTGATGGAGCCGGTTTCGGCTTTTCAGCCGTCTGAGCAGGCTTAGGCTTGCTGTTGGCCAGTGGTGTGCTGGCTTCGCCAGGATCAACCTTAGTTAGGTTATACAAACCGTAACCAAGGCCACCCAGCAGTAATAAGGTCAACGCCAGTAGCCCAGTAGGAAAGCGCTTTTTCTGCTTAGCAGGTGCTCTCTTTGGGGCAGGCTTAGCGCGGCTAGCTGAAGCTTTACCACGTTTGGTTTTGGCGTAATCCTTACGAGATGCCATCTACTTACATTTGCTCCGGTGCAGATACACCTAGTAGATCCAAACCGTTTGCTAGTACGTGACGTACCGCTACAGCCAGTGTTAGACGCGCGTTACGTACATCGGCGTCCTCTACTAGAGTCTTCTCTGAGTTGTAGTAAGTGTGGAACTCTGCCGCTAGATCTTTCAGGTAGTTAGCGATCTGGTGTGGTTCGCGTGCATTGGCTGCGTTCTTAACCACTTCTGGATATTTGCCCAGATTGATCACTAGATTCTTCTCAGATTCTAGCTCTAGCTTGTCTAGTGCAGCGATACCTTCAGCTTCGTTCCACTCCAAGTTGCCTTCGCTTAGTTTGCGGAAGATAGAGCAAACGCGCGCGTGAGCGTACTGGATATAGTAAACAGGGTTATCAGCAGACTGAGAGCGTGCCAAGTCGATATCAAAGGTTAGATGACTGTCAGACTTACGTGCTGCTAGGAAGTAACGTGTTGCATCACGGCCTACTTCGTCGATTAGGTCGCGTAGTGTTACGTAGCTACCTGCACGCTTGGAGATCTTAACCTCTTCACCACCGCGCATAACGGTAACCATCTGGTGAAGTACATAGTCAGGCCAGCCCTGAGGGATGTCTGCTTTAAGTGCTTGAAGACCTGCACGTACACGTGTGATCGTGCTGTGGTGGTCGGCACCTTGTTCGTTGATAACCGTATCGAAACCGCGCTGCCACTTATCAAGGTGGTAAGCCACGTCGGGTACGAAGTAAGTGTAACCGCCATCTTTCTTGCGCATTACACGGTCTTTGTCGTCGCCAAAGTCCGTCGTACGCAACCAAAGTGCGCCGCCACCTTCGTATGTGAAATTGTTTTCGATCAGCGTCTGAACAGCTGCTTCTACTTTGCCTTCTGCGTATAGAGAAGACTCTAGGAAGTAGACATCAAAATCTACCGCAAACGCTTTAAGGTCTAGATCCTGTTCGCGACGTAGGTAAGCAACAGCGAAGTGGCGGATAGATTCCAGATCATCTGCATCTTTAGCGCCAGTGAAAGACTGGTCTTCAGATACAACAGTGTCGCCAGCCATGTAGCTGTTCGCTAGGTCGATAATGTAGTCACCGCGGTAACCATCTTCAGGCCAGCTTGGATCATCTGGTGTTAGGTTTTTGCAGCGTGCTTGTACAGACAGCGCTAGGTTGTTGATCTGCTGGCCAGCATCGTTGTAGTAAAACTCACGCGTTACATCCCAACCGTTCGCTTCCATGATTCGGCATAGGCAGTCACCTACTGCTGCGCCACGACCGTGACCGATGTGAAGAGGACCAGTCGGGTTTGCCGATACAAACTCAACCTGAACTTTTTTACCTTCGCCGTTGTTGTTACGGCCGTAGTTGTTCTTCTGCTCTAGGATGTTTTTCAACAGAGAGCTAGTCGACGCACCACTGATAAAGAAGTTAATGAAACCTGGGCCCGCAATCTCTGTGCGTTTTAGGTTGTCTGATGCAGGTAGTGCGTCAACCAATTTCTCAGCCAGTTGGCGAGGGTTGCAGCGAGCTGGTTTAGCTAATGTCAGAGCGATGTTAGAAGCGTAGTCACCATGAGATTTATCACGGGTGTTTTCCACCATGATTTTAGGTTCTACGTCGGCAGGCAAAGTGCCATTTTCAATCAGTGTCTTCAGGGCGGAGTCAATCAGCTCTGCAATTATCTCTTTCATTAGCGTACAAATACCGTTTGAAGTAAGTCGGTGAGCCCAAGGTCGATCAATTTGATCGGTTGGGGCTTCAGAAGAACCGCGTATTATCCCTGTAAAATCTGCCTATGTTAAGAGCTGAAAGGCGAGATCTGCTTAAAAAGTATCCGCTGGATCGACATCTATAGACCAGCGAACTTTTCGAGACTCTTTATTTTGCTCTAGATACCAACACAGGTTGGCTAATAGCTGATGAAGCGCTTTACGATTTTGCGCATAGATCATCAGCTGCGCTCTATGCATGCCTGCGCGTTTTTCCATAGGGGCAGGGAAGGGGCCGATCCAATGGGCATCCTGTGGCAGCAGCATGTCATCTTCTAGCTGCTGTCTAATCGCACTCAAAAACGATTCGGCGCGACCATTTTGCGTCGTTTCTGCGCGAAGCAATGCGTAGTGAGTAAACGGTGGAAGTTGCGCCATTTTACGATTATGCAGCTCCTCTTGCGCGAATGCGCTGTAACCATGCTGAACCAGTGTTTGCAGGGTGGGGTGATCGGCGTGGTAGGTCTGCATCATGACCGTGCCCGCATGGTCGGCACGCCCAGCGCGTCCTGCAACTTGCAGAATTAACTGTGCTGTACGCTCCATACCGCGGAAATCGGCGCTAAATAAGCCGCTATCGGCATTGATGATCGCAACCAGTGTTACCCGTGGGAAATGGTGTCCTTTGGCGAGCATCTGTGTGCCTACCAAAATGCAGGGATCGCCACTGTTCACTTGATTCATGATCTCCTGCATCGCGTTTTTCCGCTGGGTACTGTCGCGGTCGACACGAATCACCGGGAAGTTCGGGAAAAGCTTCTGCAATGCTTGCTCGCTGCGCTCAGTTCCTACGCCAACCGGCTGCAGTTGATCGCTATTACATTCAGGGCAGCGATGCGGAATAGCGGCTTGTTTGTCACAGTGATGACAGTGTAGATGCGCAGGACGTTGATGCAACGTCATATGGGCATCACAGCGGGTGCAATCTGCTATCCAGCCACAATCGTGACAGGTCAACGTCGGTGAGAACCCGCGACGATTTAGAAACACCAAAACCTGAGTGCTGCTTTCTAGGTGCTTCTTTATGTTCAGTATCAGTTGCGGTGAAAGGCCATCTGATAAGTTCTCTTGCCGAATATCCAGCAACCTGAATTCAGGAGGAGATGAGTTACCCGCGCGTTGAGTGAGTTTGAGCCAGTGATAACGATCTTCGATCGCATTTTGTAGCGTCTCTAAAGAGGGCGTGGCACTGCCTAAAACAATAGGGATCTCTTCCGAGCGGGCTCGAACGACCGCCAAATCGCGAGCGGAGTAGCGGAAGCCGTCTTGTTGCTTAAACGAAGCATCGTGCTCTTCATCAATAATAATGATGCCGGGGGCTTTCATCGGTGTAAAAATAGCCGAACGGGTACCAATAATAATCCGCGCAATGCCTTCGCGCGCTTGTAGCCAGGCATCCAAGCGTTGGCGATCGGTTAAATTAGAGTGTAGGGCAACAATAGGCACGCTAAAGCGTTGCTGAAAACGCGCCACGGTTTGCGGCGTCAAACCGATCTCTGGCACGAGCACTAGGGCTTGCTTGCCTTCATTAATAACTTTCTCGATCGCTTGCAGGTAAACCTCGGTTTTACCTGAACCAGTGACACCTTCTAATAGGCAAGCGTTAAAACCATCAAATTGAGCGATCTGTTTTACACAGTTATCTTGCTCTTCATTTAAAGGAAGAGGTGACTCATGCAGAATCGGGCCTGTGTGTTGTTTGTGTTCGCGCTTAAATGATTCGGCGAGTTGCTTCTCTTGCAAAGCGTTCAATGCGGCAGTCTGTCCGCCTTCTGCACGGAATGCATCGGCACTGATCCCTTGAGGATGATCGAGTAATAGCTGCAACGCCTCCAATTGGCGTTTAGCGTTGCTCTTGATGGCACTCAAGCAAGCGCCTTCGGCGGCGCGCCATAACGTTTCGTGCTGATATTCGCAGGCTTGGCCTTTACGCAGTAAAACCGGTAGTGCTTGTTGCAGGGCATCGCCCTCTGGATGCTGATAATAGCTTGCAGACCAGCGTGCCAATTTAAACAGGTGAGCAGGCAAAGGCGGGCTGTCATCTAAGATCTGTGAGGCACTTTTAAGCTTGTTATGATCAAACTCACTGCTTTGCGCCACCTCGACTAAAATACCAATGACTTCTCTGTTCCCAAACGGGGCTAGAACGCGAATACCGGGCTTTAATGAAAGGGGATCGATCCCTTCCGGGCAGTGGTAATCGAACAGTCTGCGTAGGGGGCTAGGAATGGCAAGCCGTAAAATGCTCATATATGCTTAAATTGCTCACTTTTTAAACGGTTTTAAGTTGCGCAGCATTATATCGATGCGTATAATTCGCCGCCTACTTAACGTACCAGTTATTTTACTGGTAGTTTAAATCAATGCGGTGCCTGGCAGAAGATCAGGTGGCGGCATGAATCTAATGAGGTTTATCATGAAAGCTGGTATCCACCCGGAATACGCAGAAATTAACGCTACTTGTTCTTGCGGTAACGTTGTTAAAACTAAGTCCACTCTGGGCAAAGACATCCACTTGGACGTTTGCTCTGCTTGTCACCCGTTCTACACTGGTAAGCAGAAAGAAGCGACTTCTGGTGGTCGTATCGATCGCTTCAACAAGCGTTTTGGCGGCCGCGGCATGAAAAAGTAAGTGATGTCACTTATGAGAATTTTGAAAAAGGCGCTCCCATTGTGGTGCGCCTTTTTTGTTTCTGGCTACAGTGCTGTCGTTATCGCAGCTCAGTGTGAACAAACGCATCATGCTGAAACGGTAAAAATTGCGCATATATATGATGGCGATACAGTAAAGCTGACCGATGGTCGGCGTGTTCGCCTTATCGGTATCAATACCCCAGAAACTGCCAAGGAAGACAAACCTGCCGAAGCTTATGCTGATCAAGCAACCGCTCACCTGAAAACCTTGTTAAAAGATGCTGATCTTTCGTTAGTGGTCGGTAAAGAGCCAAAAGATCGCTATAAGCGTTGGTTAGCCCATTTGTACGCTGACGGTCAGCATGTTGGGGAATCTCTGCTTGAAAATGGCTTGGCCTACCATATAGCGGTACCGCCGAATCTTAGTTATCTTAATTGCCTAAAATCTGCTGAACAGCGTGCGGTAGAAGCAAAACTTGGGTTGTGGAATCAAAGCCCTATTCGAGATGTGGCTTCGCTAAAAAACCGTGAATCAGGCTTTAGAATCTTAAAAGGTAAAGTCGAAGCGGTTAAAAAGATTCGTTCTGGTTGGATTTTAGAGATCGGTGACGAATTAGCCGTAAAATTTAGCCCTATTGTTGCAGAGCAGCTAGGCGGCAAGGTAAAAATTGAAGCTTTTGAGGGTAAGGTCCTTACAATAAGGGGCTGGATTAAGCCAAAAAGCCATAACGCACCTGCACACTACCAACCTTGGTTGATGAATATTAGCCACTCTGCACATATACAGCATTAAACGTTGATCCTATCTTTTTACGACTTCTTAGCAGGTTTTTTTAGTACTTTAGGTTTAACCTAAAGAAAAAAAGCCTGTTGCAGGTGCGGAATAGTTGTTCGGCAAATATGTTTTCTATATAGTTCTGTGTTCGACTTTTTAACTAGATTGGAACAGCAGCTATGTCTGATGATATGAAACAAGCCGCTCTTGATTACCATGAGTTCCCACGTCCAGGTAAAATCAGTGTGGAACTGTCTACAGACGCTGAGTCTCAGCGTGATCTTTCCTTGGCGTACAGCCCGGGTGTAGCAGAGCCGGTTCGTGAAATCGCAAAAGATCCTGAAAATGCATACCGTTACACGGCTAAAGGTAACTTAGTCGCAGTAATTTCTAACGGTTCTGCAATTCTAGGTCTAGGTGACTTAGGTCCATTGGCTTCTAAGCCAGTAATGGAAGGTAAAGCACTGCTGTTCAAGCGCTTCGCTGGCCTTGATTCTATCGATATCGAAGTTGACGCTGAAAGCCCACAGGCATTCATCGACACTGTTGCGCGCATCGCGGACACTTTCGGTGGTATCAACCTAGAAGATATCAAAGCTCCAGAATGTTTCGAAATCGAACGTGTTCTGATCGAGCGTTGTAACATCCCTGTATTCCACGATGATCAGCACGGTACAGCTATCGTAACAGCTGCTGGCATGATCAACGCACTAGAAGTAGCTGGCAAGAAGCTAGAAGAAGCTTCAATCGTATGCCTAGGCGCTGGTGCTGCAGCTCACGCTTGCATGAAGCTGCTAGTGAACATGGGTGCTAAGATTGAAAACATCTACATGATCGACCGTACGGGTGTTATCCACTCTGGCCGTGAAAACCTAACACCAGAAAAAGCAGCGTTTGCGTCTGAAACAGACAAGCGTACTCTAGACGATGCTATCGATGGTGCTGACGTATTTGTTGGTCTATCTGGTCCTAACCTGCTTTCTGCTGAACAGCTATCTAAAATGGCTGCTAATCCAGTTGTATTCGCATGTGCTAACCCAGATCCAGAGATTCGCCCAGAGCTTGCTCACGAAACTCGTGACGACGTTATCATGGCGACAGGTCGTTCTGACTTCCCTAACCAGGTAAACAACGTACTTGGCTTCCCATTCATCTTCCGTGGCGCAATGGACGTTCGTTCTACTGCAATCAACGAAGAGATGAAAGAAGCAGCAGTACGCGCTCTTGCTGAGCTGGCTAAGACTCCAGTTCCTCAGGAAGTACTTGATGCTTACGGCCTAGACTCTCTAGAGTTCGGTCGTGACTACATCATCCCTAAAGCAACTGACTCTCGTCTACTAGGCGCTGTATCTACTGCAGTTGCTCAAGCAGCGATCGATTCTGGTGTTGCGCGTCTGCCACTACCAGACAACTATCCACTGTCTTAATCGACACTGGTGTACTAAAAAAAAACCGGCTTAGGCCGGTTTTTTTGTGGCTGAGTGAAACTGTAAAAAAATATAGATTTTTTGCTCGAAAATTAAGAGATTAAGAATTTTTCCTAGTTTCAGTCGAAGGATTATTCAGTAAGCTAGCCCTTAAGTAACAAACTTAGGTATAAGATCATGGATGATGATAAAAGGTCCTGCTGTAACTGTGAAAAGCAAGAACACCTTGGCTTTCCACACGCTGATCTAAAGCTAATTAGTTCTATCCCCGAAAGCTCGATCTATCGCTGCGAATGTTGTGGTGCATTCTGGATTCACGATGGTGAAGACGGTTGGGAAAATCTAGACTTCGATACTTGCTTGGGTTTTGCCTGCTAACGCGGTAACCAGATAGAAAAACGTATTTAAAAAGCCCTGCTGGTTTTTGCTGCAGGGCTTTTTTTGTATTTGGTTTAGATAACATAGATTAAGAGGGCGCCTGATATGGGATTTAGATACTAGGTACACGATGATTTAAACTAGCTATTACGGCATAGTATGCAAGTCATAATGTATGGGGTCTGGTATGCGAGACAGGAAAATCTTATTTGTATTCTTACTTTACCTCATATGCCTAGGTCTCATTCTATTTGTTGGTGTTTCTCTTTTTCAGCGAAGCCTCTATATCGAACTTGATCAAAAAGTGAAGAATGAAGCTGAAAATGTCAGTACCTATTTCAATAAAGAACTTGCCCGTTATGCACATATTCCAGAACTGTTAACGAACCATTACCAGATTCGTCAACTACTGCAGTTCAATACTGGAGCGCACGAATTAAATCTACTTTTACTTGATATTGCTAAAACGACTGGGGCTAGTGAGGTTTATGTGCTCGATATTAAAGGCGATGTTGTTGCTGCAAGTAACTTTCAAAACGCATCGAGTTTTATAGGCGGCAATTTTTCTTTTCGTCCTTATTTTCAGCAGGCAATTGAGGGGCAGAATTCGACGTATTACGCCCTAGGTGTTCGCTCTAAAGAGCGCGGCATCTTTTTTTCATCTCCGGTGTACGTCGATGAAAAGATTATTGGTGTTGCTGCTGTAAAGGTAGATATTTCCAGATTTGAGCAGGATACAGAGTGGTTATCTGGTCAGCATTCTACAAAGTTTATGGTTTATGGACCTGACAATGTCATCTTTATGTCTAATCACCCATTCTGGCGCCTCAAGCAGCTCAGCGAAAGTGAAGTCTTGAGTTGGGCGCATATTAAAGAGAGCCAACGTTACCTCGACCTGACGCAAAATATCTTAAATAACAGTAAAAGAAAGTATGCACTTGCTGACTTGCAGCAGTGGCAAATAGAGTACGCCGAGGCCGAGCAGGGTTTGTATTTTTATGGTGAATCCAGCTTGCCTAGCATGAGTCTTAAGCTCGTTACGTTCAGCCCCGCGGCAGCGGTGGGCTATCAAGTCACCAATTTTATGATTTGGCTCTCTCTGGGGTATAGCTTGGTCTTTGTTTTGGCGTTCTACCTTTATCGACGCTTTGCTGGTTATCGTCAGTTGCTGTATACCCGCAGGGCGCTAGAAAAGGAGATATCGGTTCGCACTGATGAGTTAGATAAAGCGCATAAAGCACTTATGCAGTCGACTAAGCTAGCTACGATTGGGCAGATGTCAGCTTCGATCAATCATGAAATCAATCAGCCGCTCAGTGCTATGAATGCTTATATAGCTGCCTGTCGACGATTACTTGATAGGAGTGACTATCAGGAAGCTAAAGAGACGCTTAATACCATTCAGGATATGACTGAGCGGGTGCATAAAATTGTTTCACAGTTAAAACAATTCAGTCGGAATAAAGAGCCCTCATTAGCTTGGTGTGAATGGTCTAAGTGCCTTGATGCCGCTTTAATTGTGGTAGGGCCCCAGATCACAAACTATAAAGTCGATTTGTCTGTTGAGCACTACAGCAGTTTTGTTTGGGGTGAGGCCTTAAAGTTAGAGCAGGTCCTGGTTAATCTCTTATCTAATGCTATAGATGCAATGTCTGAGCAGCAGGAAAAATCTATTAGTATCAGCTTTAGCCAAAGAGATGGTTATGTCGATATTCATATAACCGACAGTGGTATTGGCTTGGACCTGCAAAATATAGACACTATATTTGATGCCTTTTTTACCACTAAGTCCGATCAAGGCTTAGGGTTGGGCTTATCTATCTCGCGTAACATTATTCGTTCTTTCGATGGTGAGCTGACGGCTAAGAATGCGGATGCTGGGGCTACATTCACGATCTCGTTGAAATCAAGTAACACTGGAAGCAATTAAAATGACAAAAGTTTGGATTATCGACGATGAAGAGATCATTCGTGACTCCCTTAGCCAGCTTCTAAAGATAGAAGGTTATGAAGTCCAGGCGTTCGCGAACGGTACGCAGGCTTTAAAAACACTGGATGAGCATTTCCAAGGTGTTGTGATTTCAGATATTAATATGCCAAAGATGTGCGGCACCAAGCTTCTTAGTGAGATCCAAACCATAGATGTTGATATACCGGTCATCATGCTAACCGGCTATGCCGATGTACAGCTTGCAGTCTCATGTTTGCATCAAGGAGCTTACGATTTTTTTGAAAAGCCGATCACAGAGCAGCTGTTGGATAGTGTTAAGCGTGCCAGTGAAAAAAGAGCCCTTGTCCTAGAAAATCGAGCACTTAAAAGTAGTTTGAAAGCAGTACCTGAAAAAGGGGTCCGGATACTTGGCGACACCCCTGAAATGAAAGATATGATGCGGCTGCTTAATACCGTAGTTGATACCCCAGCAGATGTTTTGATTAGTGGTGAAACCGGTTCCGGTAAAGAGATGGTTGCGCGCTACTTACATGAGATGAGCAGTCGTGCTGATGCAAACTTTGTTGCGATTAACTGTGGCGCTATACCCGAAAGCCTAATCGAGAGTGAGTTGTTCGGGAGTAAAAAGGGGGCTTTTACTGGCGCGACAGAAAACCGTACCGGGCAACTAGGTTTCGGCCAAGGCGGTACTATTTTTCTCGATGAAATAGAAAGCATGCCTATGTCTATGCAGGTAAAAATGTTACGGGTGTTAGAAGATAGAACAATTACCCCTGTTGGCAGTAATACCGCAATTCCGCTGGATGTTAGGTTTGTGGCGGCAACAAAAATTGATCTGTTGAAGCTCGCAGAACAAGGGTTGTTCCGTACAGACCTTTATTACCGTTTAAACCTAGTAAAAGTAGATATACCGCCTTTACGTGCGCGCAAAGCAGATGTTCCATTGTTGTTTAAACACTTTAGCTCTATAGCTGCTGGGCGTTATCACAAACCCCTAACAGCGCTTGCTAGTGAAGAGTCCAATCAACTGATGGCTTACCATTGGCCGGGTAATGTGCGTGAGCTGCGCAATGCCGCTGAAAGAAGGGTGTTGCTTGGTATGCCTATCTCGATCGACGCTGATCAGCCAAGCGTTTCTATGCCAGAGGATTTGTCGCTAAGTGAAAAAGTCGCTTTTTTTGAATGCGCTGTAATAGAGGAGGCCTTGAGCCAATCCTCCGGTTCTATAAAAGAGGCGATCTCCTTACTGCGCGTCCCCAGAAAAACCTTTTACGATAAGTTGGCAAAATACGGAATCCAAAGACGTAGCTTTGTAAAAGACTGAGCTAGTGCATTAACGTGGCTTATATCGCAAAACGTTGACTTAATTAGCCCTGTTTTTTGTGATTCATTTGTGTGTGGTTTTAGTGACAAAGCACCCGCTAATTCTGTGCGGGTATCCGCATAATGTACCTTGTTAAAAAATAGATATTCTTTTTAACTTATTGAAAATTAGATCTTTTTAAGATTGTTTTCAAAGCTGGCAATACTCTTGCTATCTCTTCTTTCCATGATGTGAAAAGTAAACGTTCACCAATTTAAATACCGTTTAAATTAAGGTTGGAAGAAGAGTATGAATGACAAAAATAAAAAGATACCTTGGCTAATGTTATCCCTCGGCCCTTTAATTATGTTGATGACATTACTGATTGATCCACCTTTTGCGGGGCTTTCAGTTGAAGCTTGGCGAACCGCCGGACTAGCGTTCTGGATGGCGAGTTGGTGGATATCCGAAGCGGTTCCAATTCCTGCGGCTTCTTTATTGCCTTTATTTGTGGTGCCAGTTGCAGGTATCGCAAACATCAAAGCGGTTGCTGCACCTTATGCTCACCCGCTGATTTTCCTATTCCTAGGCGGTTTCCTTATCTCTATCGCAATGGAGCGCTGGAATCTGCATAAGCGTATTGCGCTAAAAACTATGCTACTGGCGGGCACCAAACCAAGTATCCAGATCTTGGGAATCATGTTGGTGACGGCATTTCTATCGATGTGGATGTCCAATACAGCTACAGCGGTAATGATGCTACCTATAGCGCTATCTGTAGTGAAAATTGTTACCGACCGAGAACCGAACAACGAGAGTTTTGCCAAAGCAATGCTATTGTCCATTGCCTATGCTGCTAGCATTGGCGGTATTGCAACGTTGATTGGTACGCCTCCAAATGCGCTGATGGCTGCATACCTATCTGATAGCTACGGCATGGAAATCGGTTTTGCACAATGGATGGCAATGGGTCTGCCACTATCAATTATCATGCTGATAGTAGCGTGGGTTCTACTTACCAAAATCAGCTATAAAGTCGATCAGGCTGGTGCGGTTAGTGCTAAATCTGTATTTAAAGAACAGTTGCAAGCGCTAGGGCAGATGTCTGCTGGCGAAAAGAAAGTGTTATTTATCTTCCTATTTGCGGCAATCGGTTGGGTAATGCGCCCATACCTTGCTAAGTGGACAGGTATTGGTATCTCTGACACCGGAATCGCAATGGCGGCGGCTATCCTACTATTTGCCCTGCCAGTTAAATCCGGCGATAACGAGCGTGTTTTGGATTGGGAAAGCGCACAAAAAGTACCTTGGGGTATCTTGATCCTATTCGGTGGAGGCCTAACTCTGGCGGCTACCATTAAGTCTTCTGGCTTAGCTGAATTTATCGCTTTACAGATTCAGGGAGCAGACAGTGTTTCATTATTGATTGGTGTATTGATTGTTACTGCGTTGATTACCTTTTTGACTGAAATCACCAGTAACACGGCGACAGCGGCTGGGTTTTTACCTCTGCTAGGGCCAGTAGCTGAATCTATCACGGGCACTCCGCTTGTTTGGGTTATTCCTGCTGCGATTGCAGCGAGTTGTGCCTTTATGATGCCTGTAGCTACTCCGCCAAACGCTATCGTGTTTGGTTCAGGTAGATTGAAAATGGCTGATATGATGCGTGCAGGTTTTGTGTTGAATTTTGTTGCAATAGGCCTGATTACGCTTGCCAGCGTAACTATTCTTCCTGCAGTGTTTGGTGTTTAGAAGTTAGTTTTTAAGAGTAATAAAAAAGCCACCCGAAGGTGGCTTTTTTATTTGTATTTGGTGGGATGGCGTCTAACGAATAGTTTGTTTAACTATATGTTATTTCATGTTTTTTGTGTTTTAGTCTTGGGAGTATACCCCCATAAATACCCCCAAATAATTTTGCTTTAAGAATGTTTATGGAGGTTTAGTGTCGTTACTTTTCTGAGTGTAATGTATAGAAGTGCTTTTGGATGCTGAGGTTTGTCTCGTTCAAACCTGGTTTTATCTTATTGAGATCTTGCTTCTTGTTTTTCTCCATCCAAGGAGCCTTTGAATCTGTAATCTGGAACCGAGGTTTGTTGGGCTGCTTTTTCTATCGCCATTGCAAAACGAATAAGAGACTCTTTATCAGGAGGTGTTACTGTCTCTTCGCGCTTCGTTAGAGAATTGATCATTGCAAGTAGCTCTTTCATGACGCCTTCCGTGTCCTGTTCGTATGAAAATTGAATTGCCAGTTTTTGATCGATAGTAAAGTTAGTTCCAATTCTAATCTTTTGCAAATGTCACAGAATACAACATTCGTAGCCTCTACCAGTCTGTCATCCAATGGGTCACATAGCATCGGTCCATAAGTGACAATGGAGATAATATATCTATCAGTATAATCGGCATTTTCTATGAAAACTGGATAGCAAAAGATACTGCCGTTCCCATATCTATTATCTCTATCCGACATCATGTAATTGCGTTTGTTACTTGCTTCAATCTTGTCGGGATAAAATCTTGGTTCACCAGTGTCTAAACACTGTTTTGCAGTAGAGTTTCCAGTTATGAGCGTTTCAGCTTTAGTGTAGTTCCAGTTTTGATTTGTTAAGAATTTATAAGTCCAGCGCTTCGTTCGGTGGTCCTCATGAAGAACTGTAATCCTTAGATGCTGTTGGCTAATGCCGTACGCGCTGTTTAGGAAGTGTTCAATTTCATTGATGATATGGTTTATTTGGTCAGAAGGATGCGTGATTTTTTTAAAGGTATCGCCAGAGGGTGATAAAGAACTTGCTTTGCCCTTAAAACGATTCAATTTTGTGATAACTACCCTGGAGGTTAGCAGGCAGAAGTCTTCTAGGAAGCGAATATAATCTTTATCGCTTTTATCCTGGAAGATATCAAAGAGCGCTCGAGTAAGCATGGAAAAAATGGAAAGGCCGATCATTATGGAAAAGGCTAAGCTGTGAAACTCTTTGTGATCAGCAAGTATTGGCCAATCATCTCCCCAAACATCAAGGCATATGAAATACGAAGCAGCCAAGCCAGGTATCATGACTTGGAACAGCCTGTTATTGAATATAGGGAAGAAGAAACATTTTAGGAAATATTTTCTAAAAAGGGTTTGGTATATGAAACGACGGACGCGCTCAAACATTAGCCCAATAAACAATATTAACCCAGCTACTAACCAAAATTCTGTAGGCACGGCTTTTATTGAAGTGATTACATCCATTGTGATCAAACTACATTCGTAGGTTAGTTCAAGAAAGAGCGCGAATTGTACATGATTGTAAAAAGGCAAGGTATTGCCAAAATTTGTAGTAAATATCTTTGTTAGAACAATTGATGTATCAAGTTATAAAGGTAAAGCTCAAATTTTCCTTTCTTGTTGATTGATGGCTGGCTGGTGTCAGGGCTTAAAATGATAGAGATAACTAGTGGATATTACCTTCTTAACTAGCTTTAAAGACGGGAAAAAAATGAATAAATTTTCCCTTGAAAAATCCAGAATTTTTCCTATTTATTTAGAAAATAAAACGTCTTAATTTATGGCTCATTTTTTGTGGTTTTAAGAGGGTGTTATGACGCCAGGGTTTTCAATTCCAACAGATAATATATATAAGTTTTATGCTCTATTAGGGCTTGCTCTGGTTCTTTCATCCATGTTGTCCTTTGTTTATGTCTATGACACTAGCAGAGCTAAGGCGCTGGAAAGGGCTGAAGAAATGATGATATTAGAGCAGAAGGAAGAGCTTTCGGTGCGTGATGCTAAGCGTAAAGAGCTTTTAGAGGCTCTAGTGAAGGTGGAAGAAGAGAATAAAAAGTTTTATATGTCAGTTCTTAACTATTCTTTGGCTGCTGGTATTGCTATAGGTTTATTCGGACTGATGGTTTGGCAGTTCTCAGTTCAGCCTAGGTCGGATCGGTTGATCGAATTGCAGATCAAGTCTTTGGAAGAAGAAGTGGAGAGTAGGGATAAAAAGAGCGATAAGATAACCCCGAAATATTATTAATTATTAGCTCTGTATTTATTGAACTTCCCTAGATTAGAAATATTCTTAACTTTCTTTTTCTATCCTAAAGCAAAATTTTCAATTTCACGGTTGTGTTCAAATGACTTGAGCGAAGGTCTTTGAAATTCGTAATCTTTGGATATTTACGCCAGCCCTTCTAGATACGCTGGGAGGATCTAATTCCTCACCTTCCTCACCTTTAACTTATTGAAAAGGAAAAGGTTTATGGTCTCTGGTGGTGAGGCGTATAAAGGTTCGTAAAATAGCCTGTAACCGGGAGTCTGCTTGTCCCCCGTGGGTGAAGTATTAGTGAGGGGCCCCTAGCATTTTTAGTGTTATCTCTACCTGCTTATAGCTTAAGTCGATTTTCTTGTTGTTTTGAATAAGCCCTCAACCCCGTCAGGTCTAACTCTTTGAGTCAAAAGGGAAATTATATAGGTGTGGTGGAGGGGTATATAAAGGCTAGAAATAGACAGAAACCGAGAGTCTGCGTGCCCTCCGTGGTAGTAGAAAAAGCTACTCCATAGATATAATTAAATTAGTAACTGGATATTAATCGGATTGGTTTAATGCTCCTTTTAAATCTTGCCAGCACTTCGGACTTGGCTTTCTGCTGGTGTTGTTTGTGGAGGCAAGCTGGCTTTCATTAGAGGTGTAATCATCTAGCCATTCATCAATAGTTTGATCTTGTGGTGGCTTGTTGTTTATGAGGCGAAAAGAACTATTACCTTCACCCGTTATACCTTTAACCTTTATATCGTAGTTGTTGAGACACGCAGCTGATGTTGGCTGTACTCCCTGTGATACCGGTGATTGGTGGAATTCCTTGTCGGGGATTCTTGTCAGTTGTTTGTCGGTTGTTTGTCGGATAGTTGTCGGGTAGTTGTCGGGTGCTTTTATTAGTTCTTTCAGTTCTTGGTGCTTAATCGTTAATGGCATCAGGGAGCGATTTATCACTTTGTTTTTCTCATTGGTGATTGCTGTCATAAGCAGACCATCAAGTTTCCCCATACAGTCATGAAAGGCTGAAAGGCGTCTGGGCAGGTCTAGGCCCATGTCGCACCAGAACTGTACAAAACCGCTTTTCTTGCCGACTATAAAGCGCCCTTTCGGTAGGACTGAGCCTTTCTTCCCATGTTTAGTACTTCGGGCCCGCTTCAGCTCAGCATTGAAGATGGCAAAAGCTGTTTGGTTATTAACCGGATTGAATAGCTGTAGAGTTACGCCACCAGCTTTGTGGCTCGTATAGAAGCCTGTTGAGTACCCTTTATAGATGTAGCCAGAGTGACCTGTCACCCTCAGTAGTTCTGAGGCTACCCGTAACCAGTGTTCCTTAAGCCAAGTGTCACTGGTTGTCGTGTCACCATTGGCAGGGATAAGTATTATCTTGCCGCATTCAACAGCCAAATAGTCCGACCGTTGAAGCAGCGTTAAAAGAAACCGAGACATACTTATGTGGCTGGCTCTGGTTGGGTTTGAGGAAATTGTTCAAGTAAGCTATTGGACTCAGTCATTTCGACTAAGGGAAAATTTCTTTGTTCACGCAAACGGTTTAACACAGTAAGCCCTTCTTGAGCCTCTTTGCGAGTAGGGAACCAATACCAACAAAAGCGAGTGGTTCCACCAGCACTATGAAGGTGTTTGCGCTGCTCTCTCTGAATTATCAGACCTCGCTTTAAACCTAATTCTGAAATGGTCGTGTTTAAGCAGGTGTCGTGATACGTGCTTAGGGCTTTAAGCTGATTAATTCCGTGTGTACCTACCTTTAGTAGCTCATAAATACAGAGTTCATGTTTAGTAGGAATGGAATTATGCTTATCTAAGTTCTGTTCGCTGGTGGCTCCTGTGTTGGGAGCTGCTGGTTTCTTGGCCATGCTTGTATACCCCCTTCTTACGCTGCGGACTGTGCCTTGGCTTCTGTAATACGATCATCAATCCATTTCTGAATGTCAGACTCATTCCAGGCCACCAGTCTTCCGCCAATGGGGATGGCCTTTGGGAATTCATTGCGGGACATTCGAGCATAGATACAGCTTCGGCCTAAGCCGGTTAGCTTTTCAACTTCGGGGCGGCGAATTAGTCTTTTAGAATCCATGTATTTCTCCTGAGGTGTAATGAAGTTCAGGAGAAGGGTATGGTGGAAGGATATTAGAAACTTCCAGCTGGAAAAACAAAAATCCAGCTGGATATAGGTGATATGACTTACCAGCGATCTAACTCTGTTAGTCCTCTCTTTGTATAATCTGAGAATGTGCTGCCACTAACGCCGTTAATACCCTTCTCATCTACGAGTGGGGCAATCAGCTCATCATATATTTGAGATTTATTAGGTTTGTTTGTTGTCCCAAAACGGGGGCCTTTTGAGTCAACTAAGGCCTGTACTAATAAACCAATTATTTTTAGGTAGGTTTTTTCTTTGGAGCGTCCCACTTCTGTTTCTGCTGACTTCGAGGTTTCGCTCTCTTTTTCTGTTTTTTTAGCTAGTATTCTTTTTAATTCTTTTCCCGCTATGGGCCACTTAACCTCTAGAAACGAAATCCATCTTTCTAACTCCGAAGTTCCATCCACAGCTGAATAAATAGCCTCTAGGTAAATAGAAAAATCATCGTATTTGACCCAATAATCCCTTATATAAATAGGTTCGAACCTTCTACTATCTAGGTTCTGGAGTTTATGGGCTTCAATTGAATTGATATCCACTTCGGGTGAGCAATTACATATAATCGATAATACTCGTTCAGGGCTATAAGCTCTCGTGCGGTTGGACTCATAGCAAGGAAGAGTAATTCGAGTTTTACCGTGAACTACTAACAAGCTCTTTGCTACTGTACGGACATCGGAAGCGCATTCGAATTCTTTATAGATATCTAGGACCTCTATAAGGCGTTTGTATTCTGTGGCTAGTTCTTTTGTTATCTGGTTGAGATTCATATCACCTCCCTATGGCGACATCCCTTTTTAGTAGGTACAACACCAGTCTGTTTGGGAACAGGTTTTCGGGGACTACCCTAGGTGCTGTATTAACTAATTATCTTTCTTTTCTAGTGACTACTAGAACCACTGACCTGAGCTAATAGTCCGCTAAGCTCAGATAGGCTGGCGCTTGCTTCCGCTAAATCACTTATGGACAGATTTGCTGAATCGTTATTTGCTGCGTAAAAAGCAGCTTTATTAAGGATGGTGAGGAGTTGTAGGCATTCTTCCAAAGCAGGTTCTGCTTTTTGAAAAATATCGGTTGATACATCTTGGGGAATATTTTGAATTAAGTTCTCTATGAAAATTGGTAGTTCAGAAAAGGTAGGCATTAGGTATCTCTCCCTGATAGATAAAAGTAATTTTTAGTTTTGTCCAAAGTTTGCAGCTATCACATTTCCAGATAGAGCTTGTGCCTTAAGCTGATCTAAATAATCAGCCCAGTTTTGCATCATTCTGGTTCGCTGTTCCAAATGCTTAGTGCGGTTATATGCTCTGCCGTTTGCATCCTTAACAGCATGAGCAAGCTGTTGTTCTATCCATTCGACTCGGTAATTTAGCGCCTCGTCTAGGAGTGTTCTGGCCATTGCTCTGAAACCATGAGGGGTCATTGTCTCGTTCCCATAACCCATAGTTCTGAGTGCTACTCTAATAGCGTTCTCTGACATACAGCGACTTCGGCCTCGAGCAGAAGGGAAAATAAACTCACCATTACCAGTTAAGGAATGAAGTTCCTTAAGGATTGCTACGGCTTGTTTGCTTAATGGGATGATGTGCTGCTGGTGTGTTTTTTCTGCCACCAGCTCAATTCGCATTTCGTCATGATTTATATCAGACCATTTTAAGCGCCGGAGCTCTCCAGGACGGCAGAAGAAAAGGGCGGATAGCTTTAAGGCAGCGCATACAATGGCCGTTCCTTGGAACTGATCAATTGCTGCCATTAGCTTGCCTGCTTCTTTCGGTGTGGTAATAGCCGAGAAGTGCTTTGTTTTTGAGGGCTTAAGAGCTCCTTTCAGATCAGGGGATGGGTCACGTTCAGCTCTTCCTGTGGCGATTGCGTATCGGAATACCTGCCCAGCAATCTGTTTGTCCCTATGGGCAGTTTCTATTGCTCCACGGTCTTCTACTTTCCTTAAGGCTTCAAGAAGCATTGGGGCAGTTACTTCGTTTATAGGGGTGTCGCCAATCGAAGGAAATAGGTCGTGTTCCAGTGCGCGAAGTACGCGTTTCTGATATCCGGGTGTTTTATCGCTTTGCTGGGTTTCAAACCATTCAAGGGCGATAGTTTGAAATGAATTAGCCGCTTTAAGTTTTTCTGATGCTTGCTGTGCTTTTTTGTGAGCTGATGGGTCGATGCTATCAGCAAGTAGTAAGCGAGCTTCATCTCGTTTTTCTCTGGCTTTCTTTAAAGTGATTTCGGGAAAAACACCAAACGACAGGAGTTTCTCTTTACCTTGGAAGCGGTACTTCATGCGCCAGTATTTTGCGCCGCTTTTCTTGATTAATAGAAATAGGCCTTTCTCATCGGATAGCTTGTAATCCTTTTCTTTTGGTGTTGCTGCCTGAGCTTCTTTTACAGTCAACGGCATACCACGTCCTCTTGTGGAAATAACCCTGATTTGGGGGTACCGATTTTAAGGGGGGCAAAATACCCCCGGATATACCCCAAGATAAGTGCTGTAATTGGGGGTATAGGGTGGAACTCATAGGAATAGAGAGTAGACCGCAAGCCTTGGTATTTCAAGGCCTGCGGGACCTGTTAGGAAGTCACAGGATTTGTGTTTGGTGGAGATGGCGGGGTGTTATTCGAACCCTGCTAAATCCCTTGAAGGCTGGTCTTCGTTATATGTAAGTTTCAGAATATGTTACATGTGAGTGTTACAGATAGAAAGGTCTTCTAACTGCGTTTTTACGCACCTTAGTGTACGCACTTCAGTCCTACTCAAAAGTCATTGAATTCAGGAAGGGTAAGTTTGGATCGGTCTAATGATGGTGCAATCTGAACTCCCTTTTCTTCCATCTGAACTACTGGGTTAGGTATAGGGTTAGCTTCGATCTCTTTCAGTATCTCCACTAGCGCAAGCCGGACTACAGAGCTACCGTTCTCGTCCTGTAGTGGTTCGATAACGTCCTTTAGCTTTTCCGCTGTTGATTGAACTTGTATTTCAAACCTGACTTTATCAGTCTGTGTCCTCACTCGCTTAGTGAATTCGAGCCACTGCTGATGAAAGACATGGTTGTATAGCTCAGCACAGTGTTCCATCCAATGAGTATCAAGGTCATCATCGCTAAGTTTTGGTGCTTCTTCATCTACGAACTCATTTGAGTGCATAGCTTCAATCTCATCTCTAGCCCATTCCTTAAGTTGTTGTCTCATGCTTCTGATAGTCGATTCACTGACTCCAATAAATCTTGCTAAAGCTCGTTGCCCTTTGCTGATAAGCAGCTTCCGGTAGTAGCCAGTGTGAGGGTTGATGATTGCTCTCCAAGCGTTCTGTACTCTCTGCTTAGGTGTTAGAGATTGAATGATCTGACGGTTAGCCATCATCGACTGTTCAAAGGCTGTTTCGAATGTGCCTTCCATGACTTCAGCCTTGATCGTGTCAGCTCCTAGTTGCTTCATCGCTGCATATCGGTGGTAGCCATCAACTAACCAGTGGGTAGTTCCATCGCTTACTACTTTCACCGGAGTCTGTTGACCATGGGCCTTAATGTCTCGCTTCAAGGCGTTGATATGGTCTTGAAGCTTCTTTACTTCTCGGTCTTCTCTGATGCCTTCGGCTCTTGTAGACCTGTTCTGTAGTTCATCGTGAGTGGTAATGCTAGATAGGGGGACTTCAATTACTTGGCTGGTGGTCATACTTCTGCTCGGCCCTCATGCGGCTGTCGATAGCTTCATTGATTAGTGCTTCAAGTGTGATGCTTGGCTTGCTGTTTCTTCTAGTGGCTTCATCAAGTACTGCTTGCCACGCACTCGGCTTGAGCCATAGGCTCTTACGGATAAGGTCTTTCATGTTTCCTCATTGGTTAGTAATTAACAGGGGTAAGGCAAAAGAGGCGGAAATGATCGCTCCTTCTACCAAGTATGTGTGTTAATTCGATCTTCGGGGAACGTGCTGGTCAGGGCGGCTATGTGGTAAATGAGGAAATGCTAAGCTAATTGTTGAGGAGGAAAGCTGATTAATTGTGCAGCATATATCGATTGAGCAAATATGTTTGCTGCTTCAGCATTGCTATCAGATATGAATGGTGCTTGCTTTTGTCTTGGTGCTAAGTTAAATGTTCTCATGAAACAGCTAGATGGAAGTCTCGCGAAGGCGGGTATTTACCTCTGTATATATAAACAGTGGCTATAAGTAAATCAGGAAGATATGAGTAAAAGAATAGTAAAGAGCTATTGTCGTGCTTGCGGAAAAAAGACAAACAGTGAAGTGCTTGCTGAAAATCAAGAGTCGCATAGGGACGAATATAGGTGTGACATATCCTATCAGATACTCCAATGCCTAGGGTGTGACACAAAGTCATTTAGGAAAGTATTTGAAGATATAGAGGCTGCTTATCCTACATATGATGATGAGTGGGAAGTCCCTGAAGAAATCACTGTTTATCCTAAAGCAGTAGAGGGGCACAGAGAGATAGATGATATCTGGAATCTGCCTGAAATAGTTCGAGTTATCTATTCAGAAATACTGATGGCGCTTAGAGAGGAGGCAAAGGTTTTGGCAGGCTTGGGCCTTAGGGCTGCGGTTGAAGCTGTGTGTAATGATCTACAAATACCGGGCCGCAGTTTGGAGGTTAGAATAAATCGACTTTCAACCGCCGGATATATTTCAAAAAATGACTCCGAGCGGTTACATGGAATTAGGTTTATGGGTAATGATGCTGCACATGACATTAAAAAACCAAAAGACGAAGCATTATCTGTAGCGCTTCAGATTGTTGAGCATTTAATAGCTTCTGTTTACATTTTAGAAAAGAAAGCACAAGGAACTATTGATACGACCATTTCGAAGTATGAAGTGTTTGAACGTATCATTTCCGAAAAGCTTGAAGACTTTTCTGAAGGTGATGAATATCCAATTGCAAAATATTTAGGAAAAGATACCCGGCGGGTAAAGGAAGCTATATCTACTTTAGAGCAAGAGCTAATAAACAAAATAACTTTAGGTGATTACAGCAGGTTATCTATCGGTAAGGTTGATACCTTTCAAAACTCCCCGCAACAGCTTCAGCATTTTATTGTAGAAAATGTCTAACAAAATACATTGCAGCGGATAACTCGCTGAATGCGGCGTTCATTACCACTAAGTATCGAAAACTGGCGTTCGAGCAAACTATTTGCTGGCGTCAGTACCTTCCTTAAACTCCTTCAGTATGTCATAGACCTTTTGTCGGCTAATATTGAATTGTTTAGCTATCTTCGTTTTCGGGATTAAACCTGCTTGCGCAATGCGGATGATCTCGGCTTGCTTCTCAAAAGGGATGCTAAGCTTGGGGCCCATCTGGTGTCTTACGCTTTCCCCTTAGAGTACGGGGTAATTTCTTAGAGGCGTTGTTTAGGCAGTTTTGCCAGCGTAGAATCTATGTTCCAACAGTTTGAAAATTAAGGAAAATGTATGATGCAGTCGTTGGTATCGCAGAGTAAGTCTATGCTTGCTGTCGTTTTGCTCTTTGTTGTTAGCTCAACGTCAGTTAAAGCAGAAATGAGTAATATGTCAGTTTCAGATGCAGGTGTTTGCTTGTCTTTAATGGAAGAAGTCAGAAGTGCGATGTCTTCTGTGAAAACTTTTAATAATGCGAAACAAAAATCGTTTACTGAGACTACCTCTCAAGGAAAATCAGGCGGTGATATGAAGCGACTGGCAGACTTTCTTCATGAGATGGATGTTCAGATTCATAATGAATACAGGCATGTTGCAAATGTAACAACAATTTTCAGTAATGTCGGCTGTCCTAAAGATTTACTTATGGCTACGCTGGCTGTCGCTTTAGAAAAGGATAATTAGTTTCTAATAGCTATGTATAGCCGGTACGGGGGGGAGATGACAGTAACTCTATTTATATAAAGATGCTCATATTTTTTCGGCTAAATCATTTCCCCCTTTGGGCTTCCTCTCAGCTTTTCTCAGCGTAGAACGGCTTAACTCCTTCAAGCACTTCACTGAAGTCGACCTGCTGTAAGGCAGGCTGCACAACGCCTATCTGCTCGCTTCCGTAAGTGCTATGTGTAGTCGATTCCTGCTCATGCCCTAGTAGTTGGCTAATGATATGGCTTTGCACCTGTTGCAGTCTCAGTTTGTCTGTCATGCCGTGCCTGAATGAATGGAACGTTTTGCGGTTAGCGTCTTTGGTTATGATTCTTTTCTTGAGGTTACCAAACCACTTGCTAGGCTCGTTGCCCCAACTCTCTGAAGCATAGCCCTCAAGCTCAGGGAACAGCATTGTTTCCCCTTTCGCTTTCATCTGATTAACGTAGCCCAGTAGACCATAATCAATAAGTTGCTGGTGGATAGGAATAATGCGTCTTGATGCAGCGTTCTTCAGTCTTCTGCCTTCTTCATCAGCAATGATATGGAAAGCCGGAATGCCGTCTTTCGGGCTTACTTCGTCCAGTTTTAACTGACAGATTTCACTGATACGCGCACCAGTATAGAGGCCAATCAGAGGTACCCAATAGTGCCAGTTCTTCGTGAACTTCCGTTCTGTGAAGACCGGCTGTGAGAATATGGCTTGAAGGTCTTCAGTCGAGAACGGTAGTCGTGCTTCCTTACTTCTCTGGTTGACCTTGATCGTCATGTCACCAAAAGGTGATCTATCAATGTAACCTTCACGCTCAGCCCAATTGAAGACAGCTTTTGCTTTATCAAACTGATTGTGAGCTGTCTGGTCTGAGATGGTTTCATAGTCACCTGTTGCGGTAATCTCCTCTAGCGTCCGGTTCTTTAAGTGTTTCGCCTTAGTTCTGTTCTTAGGATACTTAGGTAGCTGCTCTTTGTAGTCACGCACATCGGCTTTGCTAAATTCGCTAATAGGTTTGTCGCCCATGATTTCAAGCAGCACAGCTATTACAGCACTGTATGAGTTTATGCTCTTGTTCGTGCTCCACTCACCACAACGTATCTTGTCTTCCTTACATTTCTCGAAGACTTCCGTGATGCTTGGTGAGGGTTCTGGCTCGATCTCTATTGGCTTGGGAAGAACAGGTGTAACTACAGTAGTATCAGGGAAGAAAGTCTCTGGTAAAGGTTCGCCTTTGGAGTATAAAGCTCTTTGGTATTCGAAGAACTGAACGCTGTGGGTATTCATCTCACTTCGGAGAAGGTTGTACTCGTATGAGTCTTTAGTTACGGCTAGATCATGTTCCTCAATAAATAGGTCGGCAGCTCGAGAAGAGTAATCGAGATTGTTGTAGGCTACGGCTTCTCGTGCTTCAGAGACATTGAATGAAGCTTGTTCCCAATGTTCATACTGCTCTTTCTCCTTAAGCATTCCAGAAGAGAGCGCATCTTCCTTTACTTCATTTAGCAACTGTTCAGCCCACTGACGGGCCAGCGTTTTAATCTCTGCTTCTGAGTACTGCACGGGTGGTACGACCTCTAAATACTGACTGACGCGCAATGATAGTCGATAAGCTACGGCCTGTGCGATGTCTTTGCACTGTGATTTTAGACTGAGTCTTAAGCGGGTGGAGCTGAAGGGAAGAGCGTAGTTAAACCAGTAGGTCTTACCGCGTAGAATCATGTAGTTAGGGCTCTGCATGTGTTACACCTGAGTGTTACAGACCGGCTTTTTCTAACGCCCAGATAAGCGAAAGCCCCGATTAACGGGGCCTTCAGGGAGTTTGGTGGAGATGGCGGGGGTCGAACCCGCGTCCGTCAATCCTCCGCCTCAAGATCTACATGTTTAGGCTTCTCTATTTAGTTAACCCGTCACGACCCGAGAGCCAGGGTGTTATGGGCGAGCCTTTTTAAGTTTTAGCCGTTCAGCTTAAGGCGAAGCATCCGGGCGATTCTGTCTCGAATGATACCGCAAAATCCTTTAGTTACAGACACCTGAAGGAGCGGCACAAGCTGACTTATGCAGCTAGAGCGTAGTTATCGTCGTTAGCAACTATAACTGTGTAGTGAGGGATTTACGAGATTCACTACATTCTCGACATGCACCTAAGGTTTTGTAATCAGCGTCGAAGCCAAGTCATCCCCAGATAACTCGCGATTATACCTATTGTGTTGGGTATAGACGAGTAGATTGTGAAGCTTCGACCCAATTTTTTTGTGTAAGTTCCTTTGAGGCTTTTTTGGAAAAACTAAAAAGGGGTTGGAATGCGTTGCTGCGATGGAAAGATGGATCGGTAAAAAGAAGGAGGTATAGAGGTTGTGCTATGGCAGCTATTTAGCTGCCATAAGGCGTTGTTTCTGACGAGCCCAGTCTTTGTCTTTATCTGCGGCGCGTTTATCGTGTTGCTTCTTACCTTTGGCTAGCGCAATTTCGCATTTGATGCGATTGCCTTTCCAGTAAAGGGAGAGTGCTACACAAGTGAAGCCTTTAGCTTCAGTCGCGTTGATGATCTTGACCAGCTCACGGTGGTTAAGTAGCAATTTACGATCACGGGTCGGATCTGCGACTACGTGGGTGCAGGCTGTTTTCAGCGGAGTGAAGTGTGCACCAACTAACCAAGCTTCGCCTTTGTGGATAACCACGTAGGATTCCACCAGTTGCGCGCGTCCTTCGCGTAGGCTTTTTACTTCCCAGCCAGTCAGAACGAGACCTGCTTCGAATTTATCCGAAATTAGGTATTCGTGACGTGCTCTTTTGTTTTGACAAATTGTGTTGCCCGATGGGGCTTTCTTTTTCTTGGCCATGGCGGGCGATTATATAGATCAGGCTTGCTAAGGGAAAGCGCCTTGCAATCAGGGAAAACTATTTCTATTTGTTCATATACTTCTACAAAGTTCTGAATGTGCAATCTGCACAATAAAAAGCTCTGTTTTTACTATCTAAAACAGGGGATATCCCTAAAGTTCTGGGTAGGTGGCGGAGTGTGCACTTTTTGAGCAGTCAACGATGTACTTAATAAGGAAAAAGTGAAAGAATTTGCGTTTTTTCGCGACTAACCCCCCAGAAGAGTAGCAGTTCATGCAGGAAAAGAAGTCTATCCACGGTGCTTGGGCATCTCGTTGGATCTTTATTTTGGCGGCCACTGGTTCGGCAGTTGGCTTAGGTAATATTTGGAAGTTCCCATATATTGCGGGCGAAAATGGTGGCGGTGCGTTCGTACTGGTATACCTTGTCTGTATCTTGATGGTTGGTGTACCAATCATGATGGCAGAGGTCTTCATCGGTCGACGTGGTAGACAAAGTCCTATCAATGCTATGAAAGATGTGGCGATAGAAGCCAATCATTCAGGGAAATGGTCATTTGTTGGTTGGATGGGTGTACTAGCCGGCTTTATGATCTTCTCGTTCTACTCTGTAGTTGCGGGTTGGGTGCTTTATTACATCGCTGGTATGGGTACTGGTGATTTCATTGCGATTGGCAGTGATGATGCGGGTAAAGTCTTTAATGATTTGCTAGCTGATCCTCAGACATTGCTGATCTGGCATACGATCTTTGTTGCCATGGTAATGGTGGTTATCGTTGGTGGCGTTAAGAAAGGCCTAGAGAACGCTGTTAAGCTATTGATGCCTGCGCTATTTATCCTTCTATTGATCATGCTTGGTTACTCCATGCAGACAGAAGGCTTCTCTCAAGGTTTTGATTTCCTATTCCACTTCGACTTCTCTGAGCTGAGTTGGAATGCCGTATTGATCGCGCTAGGTCACTCATTCTTCACCCTATCTCTGGGTATGGGTGCGATTATGGCGTACGGCTCATATATGCCTAAGAAGACCTCTATCGGCGGTTCTGTAATCACAATCGCTGCAATGGATACTATCGTTGCTTTGATTGCGGGTTTGGTTATCTTCCCGATCGTATTTGCTAACGGCATGGATCCTGGTGCGGGTCCTGGTCTAATGTTTGTAACGCTACCTGTTGCTTTCGGCCAGATGCCTGGTGGTCAGATCTTTGGTTTCGTATTCTTCTTACTTGTAGGTATTGCTGCCTGGACTTCAGCTATCTCTCTAATCGAACCAGCAGCTGCTTGGTTGGTTGAGAAGTTTGGCTGGAGCCGTGTTCCTGCGTGTATCGCACTAGGTCTTGTTGTTTGGGGCTTAGGTATCGCTGCGCTAGGTTCTTTCAACTTCATCTCCGACTTCAAGATGATGGGCTTCAATGTCTTTGATTTCCTAGACTTTATGACGGCTAATGTCATGTTGCCATTGGGTGGATTGTTCATCGCAATCTTCGCGGGTTGGTTCGTAACTCGTAAAATGGCTGAAGATGAATTGGCAATCTCCTCTCCTTTACTGTTCAATGCATGGTATATTGCGCTGCGATATGTATCGCCAGTAGCGGTAGCTGTAATCTTTATTCTCAACCTAGTTGAGAAGTTGAAGTAAAGGAATGAATAAAAGGCATGACTCAGGTAGATCGCAGTGCATTGGTTTTGCACACTGCAGAAGAGATGTTTGATCTTATAAATGATGTAGAACGATATCCTGAGTTTTTGCCCTGGTGCGCTAGCACCGAGATTATAAGTCGCACCGACGATGAGTTGGTTGCGACTTTGTTCCTTTCTAAAGGTGGCTTGAAATATAGCTTTACCACCCGAAATCAGCTTAACCGCCCTGTAAGCATGACACTTGAATTGGAAGAGGGGCCCTTTTCCCGCTTGAGTGGTGTGTGGGATTTCAAACCGCTTAGTGATGAAGCGTGTAAAGTAAGCTTAAGCTTACAGTTTGAGTTCTCGGGTAAAATTGCTTCTATGGCGATGAGTAAGGTTTTTAACCAAGTTGCAACGACTATGGTTGATGCCTTTGTAACCCGCGCAGATCAAGTATACGTTTAAGAGAAAGTGTCACTATGAATGTTGAAGTCGCTTATGCCCTTCCTACAGAGCAAAAAATTATAGCTTTGACTGTGGCTAATGATTGCACTGCTTATGATGCGGTTATCCAGTCTGGCATTGTGGAGCTTTATCCACAGATCGATCCTGAGAATGATCCTATGGGTATCTTTGCTAAAGCAATCAAGAACCCTAAAGAGACTATTTTGCGGGAAGGTCAGCGTGTCGAGATCTATCGCCCTTTAATTGCTGATCCGAAGGAAGCAAGGGCCAAGCGCGCAGCTAAGGTGAAAGCAAAGAAAGAAGCTGAATAAGCTGCACGCCTGCGTAGCTAAGGTTTAGCTACGCTTACCACCTGGGCGGAAGTCGCCATTTAAACCATTTAGCTTGCCATCTGTGAAGTATAGAGAGATGCGCTCTTTGGTATAGCTGCCATCTTCACCGCTTTTCTTAGTGTATAGGTAATCCCAACGGCCTTCGTGGAAGGTGTCAGTGATTAACGGGGAACCCATGATAAAGCGAACTTGGCTTTGACTCATGCCTGGACGAAGTTGGTCTACCATCTCTTGCGTTACAACATTACCCTGCGGGATGTCGATTTTATAAACACCTGGGAAACCAGAACAACCGGCTAGAGTTAGTGCTACAGTAAAAGTTGTAGCAATTAGTAGTTTTTGCATCAGAATTTTGCTTCCACTATTGTGCGTAAATGCGGATAATAAAGTTTCGTGCGCTATTGAACAAGCAATTCAGCTTCCGCATGATTATGTAATCACCAACAGCTTAGAGAATAGATAACTATGTCACTTGAAAATCAGGAACTAAGAAAAGCAGGCCTGAAGGTTACTTTGCCTCGCGTAAAAATTTATCAGATCCTAGAACAGGCTGGTGAAGGCGATCACTTCAGTGCTGAAGATATTTATAAGTTGCTGATGGAAAAAGGTGAAGATGTTGGTTTGGCAACGGTTTACCGTGTACTAACTCAGTTTGAAGCGGCTGGTCTTGTAACACGTCACCACTTCGAAGGTGGTCACTCTGTATTTGAATTGGCGCGTGATGAAGAACACGATCACATTGTTTGCGTAAAAAGTGGCATCGTAAAAGAATTTAACGATCCACGTTTGAATGCGCTTCTAAACGAGATCGCTGAGTCTATGGGCTTTACTGTGACTGATCGTACTATTTACCTGTACGGCGTTCACAAAGACGCAGACGAAAAATAAGCAGTACTTGCTCTGGTGACAACTAAAAAGCCCGCTACTAGCGGGTTTTTTAGTGTATGGAATACCCTTCCAAAAACTATGTGTATGGGCTTGAGGTCTAGCTTGCTTGAGCAAGCATCTCTTTAGCATGCTCAATAGATCGCTCTGTAATATCGATCCCGCCCAACATACGTGCAACTTCTTTAACACGGCTGTCCGCGCAAAGTTGATTGATCTGCGTGTGAGTGGTCTTTTTATCCGTCTGTTTTCTCACAAATAGATGTTGATGGCCTTGGCTCGCGACTTGCGGCTGATGAGTTACACATAGAATTTGTGCTTTTTCACCCAGTTGTCTTAGTAGGCGACCCACGACTTCGGCAATGGCACCACCAATACCTACATCGACTTCATCAAAGATTAGTGTCGAGGTGGTGGAGGTTTGTGCTGTGATTACTTGGATAGCAAGACTGATACGTGATAGCTCACCACCGGATGCGATTTTGCCTAATGGTTTTGGTAGTTGGCCGGCATTGGTAATAATCAGGAACTCGACTTCTTCCAAACCGTTCAGACTTGGTTTTTCTAAAGCGGTTAATGCAACAGACATCTGCGCAGATGGCATGCCCAGATTATGCAGTTGCTGATCGACTAATTTGCCTAGCTTTTTAGCGGCGGCTGAGCGTTTGGTGCTTAACTTGTTAGCGTAAGCGAGGTATTCAGTTTTGGCGCTCTCAACGTCAAGGGCGAGTTGCTCTAACTCTTCGTCAGAGCGACTTAGGCTGGATAGCTCTTGGCTAAGCGATTGATGGAACTCGCAAAGCTCATCTGGGTTAATGCGGTGCTTACGCGCAATCTCGTAGATCGTTGATAAGCGTTCTTCGACATCTTGTTGTCTGCTCGGGTCAACATTGACGCGATCCATGTAATGGCGGATCTCGTTGCTGGCTTCTTCAACTTGGATCAATGCCGAGTTCAGCATCTCGTTGGCTTGTCGCACTGAGGGCGATTCTGATTGGATTTCAGATAGAAGCTGCAGGCAGTGATTCAGTTGTTGTACGCAGTTGGCGTCATCGCTATCGCTGGCTAGATTGATTAGCTGGTGGCCTGTATTCAGAATGCTCTCGGCATTAGCTAAAGTTTTTTGCTCTTCTTCCAGTTGCTTAAATTCGCCATCGGCTAAGGCGAGCTGGTCTAACTCTTCAATCTGATAGCTTAATAGTTGCACGCGTGCTGTTTGTTCGGCGCTTTGTTCAGAGAGACGTTTTAGCTCGCTATCGAGTTTATGCCATTGCTGGTAGCTATTGTGAACTTGGCTGACCAGTTTAGTCTGTCCGGCAAAGTTATCGAGTAGCGTGCGGTGGTGATCTTTTTTTAGTAGGCGTTGGTGTTCATGTTGACCATGAATAGCAATCAGCAGCTCGCCAAGGCTTTTCACTAAGCTGGCAGGCGATGGGCGGCCATTGATATAGCAGCGTGAGCGCCCCTCTTTAGTGATCACTCTGCGCAGTATGCATTCACCGTCATTATCTAAATCATTCTCTGACAGCCATTGAGAGGCTTCAGGGATGCTATCTATGTTGAAGCTTGCTGTGATGTCGGCTTTCTCAGCGCCTTGGCGTACGGCACCGCTCTCTGCGCGGTTACCTAAGGCTAGGCCTAGGGCGTCGAGCATAATCGATTTACCCGCACCTGTTTCACCGCTGACTACGGTCATGCCTTGGCTTAGTTCCAGATCAAGGTGATCAACAATGGCAAAGTCACAAATAGATAATTGATTCAGCATAATAAAATACATGTGTTTTTATACAGTGGTTTCTGTATAAGTCATATTTTGATCGGATGCAATCTTTATCTGAAATTAGCGTAAAAAAATCGAATTTATCTGTTGAAAGCGATCTCTTTGTCCCCATATTCAAGAGCAATTGATATTAACACCCAACAGACGCCCTCGAGTTTATTGAATGGGCTGGCTGGAGAGCACAATGGCAAACGAAGAACTGAACCCAGTAGAAGAGCAGAAAGTTGAGCAGCCAGAAGAGGTTGTAGCAGCGGAAGAAGCGCAAGAAGAAAACGCTGAACAAGGTGAAGCGGAACAGGTTGCTGCAGAAGAGACTGCTCAGGATGCGGATAAATTGGCAGCTGATCTAGCTGCAGCAGTAGCTGAGGTTGAGACGCTAAAGGATCAGATACTACGTGTTCAGGCTGATGCTCAGAATGTTCGTCGTCGTGCTGAACAGGATGTAGAAAAGGCGCACAAGTTTGGCGTAGAGAAGTTTGCCAACGAAATGTTGCCAATCGTCGATAGCCTAGAGCGCGCTATTGAAGCCTTCGGTGATGACGAAGCGGTTAAGCCGATGAAAGAAGGCGTTGAGATGACTATGAACATGTTCCTATCTGGTCTGGCTAAATTCCAGATGGAACAGGTTAATCCTATGGGCGAAGCATTTGATCCGGCACTACACCAAGCGATGTCTATGGTTGAGTCTCCAGATGCGAAGCCAAATACAGTTATTGCAGTAATGCAGAAAGGTTACACATTGCACGGCCGTCTAGTACGTCCTGCGATGGTTGTTGTGGCTAAAGCTTAAGGTACGTTAGGTAAATTTAATTTTGGGTTCGGCCTTGAAACCCTGCGAAACGTACTTATATAGATTTCATACTGACTAGTAAGTCACTTATAGAATTAATCACTGCCCGTTAGAACGGGCAGCTTAGAAAGAATTGGAGCAGATACAAATGGGTAAAATCATCGGTATTGACTTAGGAACTACAAACTCTTGTGTTTCTATCCTAGATGGCGACAGCGCTAAAGTTATCGAAAACGCTGAAGGCGATCGCACAACGCCTTCCATCATTGCTTACGCTGATGAAGGTGAAATCTTAGTTGGTCAGCCTGCAAAACGTCAGGCGGTTACTAACCCAGACAACACGCTATTTGCTATCAAGCGTCTTATCGGCCGTCGTTTCAAAGATGATGTTGTTCAGAAAGACATCAAAATGGTGCCATACAAAATCGTTGAAGCTGACAACGGTGATGCTTGGGTAGAAGTTAAAGGCGACAAGCTTGCTGCACCTCAGATCTCTGCAGAGATTCTGAAGAAGATGAAGAAAACTGCAGAAGACTACCTAGGTGAGACAGTAACTGAAGCCGTTGTAACTGTACCAGCATACTTCAACGATGCTCAGCGTCAGGCGACTAAAGATGCGGGTAAAATCGCTGGTCTAGAAGTTAAGCGTATCATCAACGAGCCAACTGCTGCTGCTCTTGCATACGGCATGGACAAGTCTAAAGGCGACAAAACTATCGCTGTATATGACCTAGGTGGTGGTACTTTCGATATCTCTATCATCGAGATCGCTGAAGTAGATGGCGAGCACCAGTTCGAAGTACTTTCTACTAACGGTGATACGTTCCTTGGTGGTGAAGACTTTGACCTACGTTTGATCGAGTTCTTGGCTGATGAGTTCAAGAAAGACACAGGTATCGATCTACACAACGATCCACTAGCGCTACAGCGTCTTAAAGAAGGTGCTGAGAAAGCTAAAGTAGAACTATCTTCTGCGCAGCAGACTGACGTTAACCTACCTTACATCACTGCTGATGCGACAGGTCCAAAACACCTCAACGTTAAGATCACTCGTGCGAAGCTTGAGTCTCTAGTTGAAGAACTAGTTCAGCGTTCTCTAGAGCCATGTAAGATCGCTCTACAAGATTCTGATCTAAGCGCTTCTGAAATCGACGAAGTTATCTTGGTTGGTGGTCAGACTCGTATGCCAATGGTTCAGGAAAAAGTTGCTGAATTCTTCGGTAAAGAAGCACGTAAAGACGTTAACCCTGACGAAGCGGTAGCAATGGGTGCTGCGATTCAAGGTGCGGTACTAGCAGGTGACGTTAAAGACGTTCTACTACTAGACGTAACGCCTCTAACGCTTGGTATCGAAACTATGGGTGGCGTAGCTACTCCAGTAATCGAGAAGAACACGACTATCCCAACTAAGAAGTCTCAGATCTTCTCTACTGCAGACGACAACCAAAACGCTGTAACAATTCACGTTGTACAGGGTGAGCGTAAGCAAGCGGCACAGAACAAATCTCTAGGTCGTTTCGACTTGGCTGAGATCCCACCAGCACCACGCGGTGTGCCTCAGATCGAAGTAACTTTCGACCTTGATGCCAACGGTATTCTTAACGTATCTGCGCAGGATAAAGCGACTGGTAAACAGCAGTCTATCGTAATCAAAGCCTCTTCTGGTCTAAGCGATGACGAAATCGAGCAGATGGTAAACGATGCAGAAGCTCACGCTGAAGAAGATAAGAAGTTCGAAGAACTGACTACTGCTCGTAACCAGGGCGATGCAATGGTTCACTCTGCTAAGAAGACTATGGAAGAAGCTGGCGATAAAGCGACTGACGAAGAGAAAGCAGCTGTTGAAGCAGCAACTGCTGAGCTTGAAGAAGCGCTTAAAGGCGACGACAAAGACGCTATCGAAGCTAAAACTGCTGCACTTACTGAAGCGATCTCTGGTGTTGCTCAGAAGATGTACGCAGAAGCTGCACAGCAAGCTGAAGCTGAGCAAGGTGCAGGCGGTGCTGAACAGCAACAAGCTGGCGGTAACGATGATGCAGTAGACGCTGAGTTCGAAGAAGTTAAAGACGACAAAAAATAAGTCGCCTTTTAGCTGAATCGGGCTAAATAAGCGTAGAACTTTGCAGTGTCTAACGATGCTGCAAAGTCGAATTACTCGGCACCGCGGGCTCTATGCCCGCGTTGTCATATCCGGCTTAAAGCCGAAAACAGTGTTGTGACTGTATAGTGTAGTGACCATGTCAAAACGAGATTATTACGAAGTATTGGGTGTATCTAAGGATTCATCTGATCGCGATATCAAGAAAGCTTTCCGCCGTATGGCAATGAAATATCATCCGGACCGTAACCCGGACGATAAGGATGCAGAAGATAAGTTCAAAGAAGTAAACGAAGCTTACGAAGTGTTATCTGACGCTCAGAAGAAAGCTGCGTACGATCAATACGGTCATGCCGGTGTTGATCCGAACATGCGTGGTGGTCACGGTGGCGGCTTCGACGGTAACTTCTCTGATATCTTTGGCGATGTATTTGGCGATATTTTCGGTGGCGGCGGTGGTCGCGGCGGCCGTAGCTCGGTACAACGTGGCGCTGACTTACGCTACAACATGGAAATGACGCTGGAAGAAGCGGTTCGTGGTGTAGAAAAGAGTATCAAAGTTCCTACGCTTGTAGAGTGTGAAACTTGTGATGGTTCTGGTGCTAAGCCTGGTACTTCTGCAAAAGTGTGCGGTACTTGTGGCGGTCAAGGCCAGGTTCGTATGCAGCAGGGCTTCTTCTCAGTACAACAGACTTGTCCGACCTGTCATGGTGAAGGCAAGATCATTACTGATCCTTGTACTGACTGTCATGGTCATGGCCGTAAAGAGAAGACTAAGACGCTTAACGTTAAGATCCCAGCAGGTGTTGATACAGGCGATCGTATCCGTCTAGCGGGTGAAGGCGAAGCAGGTACTCATGGTGGTCCAGCAGGCGATCTATATGTACAAGTTCATGTTAAAGATCACCCGATCTTTGAGCGTGACGGTAAACACTTATACTGCGAAGTGCCGATCAGCTTTGTTGATGCAGCATTGGGCGGTGAGCTAGAAGTTCCAACTCTTGATGGTCGTGTTAAGTTGAAAGTACCATCCGAAACTCAGACAGGAAAAATGTTCCGTCTGCGTGGCAAGGGTGTAGCGCCGGTTCGCGGTGGATCTACGGGAGACCTTCTGGTTAAAGTGGTTGTGGAAACGCCGGTTAAGTTGAGCAGCCGTCAGAAAGAGCTATTGCGTGAGTTCCAAGACGAGATGGAGCAAGGTACGCATAAACACAGCCCGAAGAAGCATGGCTTCTTTGATTCTGTGAAAAAGTTTTTTGAAGATATGACCTAATTTTAAGGGGCATTTATTGCCCCTTAAATTTTATAAGAATGGGGATGGCATGAGCCAGAATCCAGAATGCCCAACTTGGCTTTGGGATGAAATTACGGCAGAAGCCGAACGTGAAGTTATTGAAGAACCTGTGTTGGCGGGGTTTTATCACGCTAATATCTTAGGGCATCAAAGCTTGTGTTCTGCTTTAGCTTATCTGTTGAGCCGTAAGCTGCATGATGATGCGGTGCCAGCAGTGACTTTTCGTCTAGTGATCGAAGAAGTGTTTCGTGAAGCGCCAGAGATCTTACAGGCTGTGTGTGCAGATATAGCTGCGGTTCGTACCCGAGACCCGGCAATCGATAAATATGCGACTGTATTGCTGTACCTTAAGGGCTTTCATGCAATTCAGGCTTATCGTGTGGCGCACTATATGTGGAATAAAGGCCGTAAGAGTATGGCGCTTTATATTCAGAGCAGAGTTAGTTGTGTGTTGCAGGTTGATATTCACCCTGCGGCTAAAATCGGTCATGGCGTAATGTTTGATCACGCAACGGGTATTGTTGTGGGTGAAACCAGTGTGATCGAAAATGATGTTTCTATCCTGCAATCTGTAACTCTAGGTGGTACAGGTAAAGATTGTGGTGATCGTCATCCGAAAATTCGTGAAGGCGTTATGATCGCGGCGGGTGCCAAGATCTTCGGTAACATCGAAGTGGGCTCAGGTGCCAAAGTAGGTGGCGGAAGTGTTGTGTTGGATGATGTGCCAAGGCATACAACGGTTGTAGGTGTACCTGCCCGTGCTGTTGGCCATCCTCAGTGCGATAAACCTGCATTGGATATGGACCAGAATATCCTTCACGACAAAAACAAATAAGAGCGGAAACTTACATGATTAAAGTAGCAGTTACTGGCGCAGCCGGTCGTATGGGTAAAGCAAATATCGAAGCGCTAAAGATGGCTGAAGGCATCGAGTTAGGTGCAGCTATTGTTGAGCCTGATAGTTCTTTGATCGGCGCAGATGCTGGTGAAGTTGCAGGTGTTGGTAAGCTAGGCGTTAAGATTGTTGGTTCTTTGCATGAAGCGGTTGCTGATTTTGACGTGCTAATCGACTTTACTGCACCAGAAGTCACTCTTGAGAATGTTCGTTTCTGTACTACTCACGGTAAGCAAGTTGTTATCGGTACGACAGGTTTGACTGATGAACAGAAAGAAGTGCTAGAGAAGGCTGCTGAGAGCGTTGCCATTGTATTTGCACCCAACATGAGTGTTGGTGTGAACTTGTGCTTCAAGTTGCTTGAAATCGCAGCGAAAGCGCTAGGTAACGATGATTACGATATCGAAGTTATCGAAGCTCACCACCGTCACAAAGTGGATTCTCCTTCTGGTACAGCACTACGTATGGGTGAAGTAGTTGCTGACGCGTTGGGTCGTGATCTTAAAGAGTGTGCAGTATATGGTCGTGAAGGTCAGGTAGGCGCGCGTCCTCGTGGTGAGATCGGTTTTGAAACGATCCGTGCTGGCGATGTAGTAGGCGATCACACTGTGCTATTTGGTACAGAAGGTGAGCGTATCGAGATTACCCACAAGGCGAGTAACCGTCTAACTTTTGCTAAAGGCGCTGTACGTGCTTGTAAGTGGTTAGCAGCAAAAGAGAATGGCTTGTACGATATGCAGGATATTCTAGGTCTTAAATAAGAACCCTGAATGCTAGAAAAAAGCCGCTAATATAGCGGCTTTTTTGTTGGTTTTTTTTCTGTGCGTTACAGCGAGCTATTCACTGCATACATTGTTTCTGCCGGCCTCTTTTGCCTTGTACAGCATCTCGTCAGCCCGGTTCAGCATCTGGCTGAAATTATCCAGTTCGCGCTCAACTAGACCAATACTGACGGTCACTGGTAGGGTTTGGTCTTTATAGGTAAACGCCGTGTCATTTACTAGCTTACAGAAATGCTGCATAAGCAGTTCAGCTTGTTCTTGATTTAAGCCGTTAAGAAGAATGCAGAACTCTTCACCACCAATACGCGCGTGTAGAAAGCGGTTAAAAGTATTTCTTAACAGATTGGCTAGCTGCGTGAGTACAGAGTCTCCAGCGTCATGGCCAAAGTCATCATTGATCCGTTTAAAGAAGTCTAAATCCAGCATGGCTAAACAAGCTTTGTTTTGCGATGGGCCTAGTTGTTTTTCAGCCTGTTCGAACAGGTATCTACGGTTATGTAAACCGGTAAGAAAGTCACGGTTAGCAGCGTCTTGGATCTGAGCTACTAACTCCATCTGCTCGATGTTATGCATCACTCGGCAGTGGAGCTCTTCATAATTAAATGGCTTTGTTAAAAAATCATTCGCGCCACTTTTAATAAATTTTGCTGAAAGGGCTGGGCTGTCAGCTGCAGATAAACCGATGATTTTGAGTTCGGACGTTTCGTAATCCCGGCGAATATTTTGTACTAACTCAATGCCATTCATATTGGGCATTTCGTAATCGGTAAGAATGAGCTTTATTTCTGGGTCTTGCTTGAGCTTTTCTAGCCCCTCTTGTCCATCGCAGGCTTCAATTACTTGATAGAGGTGCTTTTCGAGCTGTTTACGTACCAAGAGTCGATAGGACGAAGAGTCTTCTACTAATAGAACCTTGATTGCTTGGTTTTTTAGTAATCGGTGAACTAACTGGACGGCATATTCATAAGAGAAACGACTCTCCTTGATTATATAGTCCACGACTCCCCTTTGAAGCAAGGATTCACGTTTATCATCGTCATAACTGCCGGTTAGAACAATCGTTGGAATATTTTGAGCGAGAATAAAGTCTACAATTTCACCATTGGGTGCATCTGGAAGATTTAGATCAACCAGTGCAGCAAAAATATCTTCGTAAAGATCGACCTTTTCTTGAGCCTGAAGGAGGCTTTCACAGAAGACAACTTCCAGTGGAAGGTCTGATGTTAGAAAGAGCCGTTGTAATACACGGCTGACCATCTGGCTGTCTTCAACGACAAGAACTTTCATATCTAAACTCAAAATAGATGCAATTAATGTCTGGGTTAGCGCACCTTTCCATAGTGTCATTTATGGTCGCGTAATTGAAGACAGAAACCGCCCAAAATCGCGAAGCTTGTCTAGTAGTTTAGGCTAATATTAAAAGAGTAAGGGAGGGGGAGTGAATGGCGATTTCTCAATCTGCTTTTCTCATGAGGAAGGATTTAGCTGAGCTGTTTGCGCTGTTGCTGCAGCAAGGTTTTCGGCTACATGGTCCTCAAGTTCGCGATGGCGCGATTGTTTTTGATGATCTCCAATCTGTTAGTGATCTGCCGCAAGGGTGGACAGATCAACAGGTTCCGGGGCGGTATAGACTCAAGCACAGTGATTCTCCACGTCAGTTTAATTGGGCGAATGGGCCTTCGGCACTGAAGCCTCTGTTGTATCCTACTCGAGAAGTCATCTGGCAAGCAAAGCGTGGTGATGATGGTCATTTACAATTTTTGGTGCCTAAACAAGCGCAAGATAAAGTTGCGATCATAGGGGTAAAAGCTTGTGACCTTGCCGCGTTGAAACTGCAGGATCAGCATTTTCTAGAAGGTGATTTTGTTGACCCCGGTTACCAAGCAAAGCGGCAAGGGCTTTTCTTGATTGCTGTTAATTGCAACGTCTCAGCAGAAACCTGTTTCTGTGTCTCTACCGGTGATGGCCCTGAAGTTAGGCAAGCTCACGATATTCTTCTAACTGAATTAGAAGATGGTTTCCTTATTCAATCGGGCTCTGACAAAGGTTTGGCCATAGTTGATCAGTTGCCGCTGCAGGAAGTGACTGAAGCGATGACCGATACCGCCAAAGAGCAGATTCAAGCAGCTGAGCAACAACAAACCCGATCACTCAATATTATCGCTAAAGACGATCTGCAAAGCAGAAGAGATCATCCGCAATGGGATGATGTTGCCGAGCGATGCCTTGCTTGCGGTAACTGCACTATGGTTTGTCCCACCTGTTTCTGCCATCGACAGCATGAAGAACCACAACTTAATGGTGCTGAGAGCGAGCATGTCAGAGAGTGGGATAGCTGTTTTGGAGAATCTCATGGGCAACTTGCGGGGTTCCAAGTTAGAGAAACGATTAAGCAGCGCTACCAACAGTGGATGATCCATAAGCTAGATACTTGGCAGGCCCAATATGGCCGATCAGGCTGTACCGGCTGTGGTCGCTGTATGACCTGGTGCCCTGCAGAGATAGATTTTGTAGCAGAAGCGAATCTGATATCAGGAGGCAAAAAATGAATGCTTTCTATCAGAAACCTATGGTTGCAACTGTTACTGATGTTATTTATGAATCTAAAACGATCTTTACGCTTAGGTTGCAGTTGGCTGACCTCGCAGAGCGAGAGGCCTATAAGTTTGAACCGGGACAGTTCAATATGCTTTACCTTTTCGGTGTGGGTGAGGTGCCAATCTCGATCGTTTCTGATCCTAAGGATGAAGGAGTCATTGATCACACTATTAGGATTGTCGGGCGGGTTACCCAAGGTTTAGCGAAATTAAAACAGGGAGATCAAATTGGTCTACGAGGTCCATTCGGGCGTGGTTGGCCTCTGCCAGACGCAAAAAATAAGGATCTTCTGATTGTTACTGGTGGATTAGGTTGTGCACCAGTCGTAGCTGCAATCAATTATGCGCTTAAACGACGAGATCACTATCGACGCCTGAGTATTGTTCAAGGCGTTAAGCACAGCAATGACCTTATCTGGAGTGAGCGCTACGATCGGTGGCGTCAGCTTGAGAATGTTGAAGTGTTTCTTGCAGCGGATGAATCAGGACCGGCGTGGCCATTCCATAAAGGGCGTATCACTGAGCTGCTTGATCAAGTGACGGTTGATCCACGTAATGCATTGGCGATGATTTGTGGCCCTGAGGGGATGATGCATGCCGCCGCGGAAAAGCTTATTGGTTTGGGGATAGACCCAGCTCAGATTTTTCTCAGTTTAGAGCGAAATATGCAGTGTGCCATTGGGCATTGTGGTCATTGTCAATTTGGGGCTGATTTTATCTGCAAAGATGGCCCGGTATTTTCTTACCCTGCTGTAAACGATCGTTTAGGTAGGGAGGGCGTGTGATGAACTCTAAACCGAGTATTGCTGTGCATAAGTTTAGTTCCTGTGATGGTTGCCAACTCGCTCTTCTCAATATGGGGGAGGCATTGATTACGTTAGCCACTCGGGTTGAGATTAAGCACTTTGCCGAAGCGGGTGTTTTGGATGAAAACGCAGAGGTCGATATTGCGTTTATCGAAGGCAGTATTGTGACCCTGCATGATACTGAGCGAATTCAACAGATCCGCAAAAATAGCCGGTACCTTATTACTATGGGGGCTTGTGCGACTTCAGGTGGAATTCAAGCACTGAAAAACTTAGCACAAGCGCCAGAAACTTGGCCGGAAGCTATTTACCCACAGCCTGAATTTATCGACAGTTTAGAGCGTTCAGAGCCAATCAAAGATCATGTGAAAGTTGATTTTGAACTTTGGGGTTGCCCGATCAATAGCCGCCAAATCTCAACGGCGATCAGTTTAATGCTTGAGGGGGCAATGCCTCAGGATGAACGCGAAAAACTCTGTATCGAGTGTAAACGCTCAGGTCAGGTCTGCACTTTAGTCACTGCTGGTGAGCCTTGTCTGGGGCCGGTGACAAGATTGGGGTGCGGCGCACTCTGTCCCAAATTTGGTCGGGCATGTTATGGCTGTTATGGCGAAGCAGAACTGTCCCATCATTCAGCGATGGCGCGTCGCCTATCTGGTTTGGGCCTTGTTGATGCAGAAGTCTGTCGGCGTTTTCAATTGATTCATCCTGATCCTTGTCTGGGTTTGGGGGAGGCAGTTATAAGTAGTGGCAAAGGAGAGCTGAATGACTGAACGTAAGATTCAGATTGATGTGCCCTCACTTGCCCGTGTAGAGGGAGAGGGGGCGCTCCATCTCAAGATTGAGCAAGGTAAGTTGCAGCATCTGCAGTTTAAAATTTATGAACCGCCACGCTTTTTTGAGAAGTTTCTAGAAGGACGCCACTTTTCTGAGGTTCCGGATATCGTGGCGCGCATCTGTGGAATCTGTCCGGTGGCTTATCAAATCAGCGCGGTGAATGCTTTGGAGTCTCTATTTCAGGTGCAGCTAACCCCGTGGATAAAGGATATGCGGCGTTTGCTCTATCTGGGCGAGTGGTTGCAAAGTCATGGCTTGCATATCCATCTCCTCGCGTTGCCGGACTATTTTGGACATAACTCAGCCTTGGAATTAGCAGGGGAATACCCCGATGAGGTGCGAAGGGGATTTGCGATCCAAGACGCCGGTAACCGCATTATGCGTTTCTTGGGGGGGCGTTCGGTACACCCAGTCGGCATTAAAGTGGGTGGTTTTCATAAAGCTCCTTTGGTAGCCGAAGCGCAAGCACTTAAACAGCATCTCAATGAGATATTGCCTCAGGCCATAGCAATGCTGGAATGGTTAGCTGAGGTGGAGGTTCCTGATCATCCTCAGGCTTTTAATTCTGTTTCGTTAACAGCGGATGGCTATCCGCTCGGTGAAGGCCGTCTCGTTAGTAGCTCAGGATTGAATATCCCTGAGGACCAATATGAAACCTACTTTACAGAGAGCCAGTCGCCACACTCGACCGCGTTGTGGAGTCACCTAAGTGGACAGGACTATCTGGTCGGTCCTCTAGCAAGGATCAATCTAAATCATCAACAGCTGCCTGATTTTCTACAAAAGCTACTCCATAAATTGGGCAACCCTTTTCCGAGTCTGAATATGTTTCATAGCATGTTAGCGCGTGGTGTGGAGATCTGTTTTGCTTTGGATGAAGCGATTACGTTGTTGGAAACGTATGAGTCACCTGAAAGAAGCGCAGTTGAAGTTAATCCGCAAGTGGGCACTGGGTATGGCTGGAGTGAAGCGCCGCGTGGTTTGCTTTGGCACCGATATTCAGTGGATCAGAATGGTTTGATCAGAGAGGCAAAAATTGTCCCGCCGACCAGTCAAAACCAAGCGCGGATTGAACAAGATCTGCTGTTTTCCCTGAGCGAATTTGGCTTAGATCAACCCGATGACCTGTTGCGCTTACACAGTGAAAAGGTCATTCGTAATTATGACCCCTGTATCTCCTGCGCAACCCATTTTCTAAAACTGACCACGGAGCGTAAACCTTGAAGTTAGCAATATTTGGTTTGGGCTCTTCGCATGGCGATGATCAAATCGGTTGGGTGTTGGTGGATGCTCTACAAGGCTTACTCCCTGAGGGCGTTATCTGCGAAAAATTAACCAGTCCTGCCCACTCTTTAGTGACGCTATTGCCTCAGTTTGATCAGGTGATTGTGATTGATGCCTGTGAAATGGAGCAAAAAGCAGGTGAGTACAGGTATATTGAGGATGGGTCTGGGTTTTTGCATATGCAAAATGCGCCAGTAAGTAGTCATACTTTGGGTATCTCAGAGAGTTGGCAGTTGTTGCTTAAACTCAAACAATCCTTGCCACAGATCAGTTTGTTTCTGGTTCAACTAGGTCAAACTGAGACTATGGCATCAGTATCTGATTGTATAGCTGCGCAGATACCCAACATGGTTGAACAGTTAAATAAAACGGTAAAGCTTCGGTGTATAAACTAAGTTTCTTTGTTCCTGATGAAAACTTGGAACAGGTCAAAGCGGCTGTTTTCGCGACAGGTGCAGGACGAATTGGTAACTATGATTGTTGCTGTTGGCAAGTGCTTGGCCAAGGCCAGTTTCGCCCTTTAGAGGGTAGTGATCCGCATATAGGGCGCTTAGGTAATGTTGAAACAGTCGCGGAGTGGAAGGTTGAATTGGTGTGCAGCGATGAGTTGATACATCAGGCTGTCAATGCAATGAAATCGGCTCACCCTTATGAAGAACCTGCCTACGACGTTTGGCGCTTAGAAGAATTTTAAAGTTATAACCGAATGACAGGGAGGTAGAAGTGACGCAGTTATTGGTACGTTACTCTCGTATTCTGGAAATTGTTGGTGACATAGTTAAAGTGCATGTGCCGCTAACAGAGGGTGCTTCGTCTATCTGTTTTGGTGATCTGGCTTTAATCGAAAATGACAAACATGACGGCGCTGAAGCTAATTTGGCCCAAGTCATTTTGCTTGATCGTGAGGAGGTCTCCCTTCAGGTCTTCACGGGTACCAAAGGGCTATCAACTCATTCGGTGGTTCGCTTCCTAGGTCGCTCGATGGAAGTGACTTTCTCTCCAAATATTTTAGGGCGTGCTTTCTCAGGTACTGGACGGGCAATCGATAATGGTCCAATGCTAACAGAAGAGCCTAAAATTGAGATCGATGGTCCCACAGTAAACCCTGCTAGACGTGTATTGGCATCACATATGATTCGTACCGATGTGCCGATGATTGATGTGTTTAACTGTCTGGTTGAGAGTCAAAAAATCCCCATTTTTTCCGTAGCGGGAGAGCCTTATAACCAGCTGTTAGCGCAGATCGGAACGCATGCTGATGCGGATGTCGTAATTTTCGGTGGTATCGGCTTAGTGTTTGATGATTACTACTTCTTTCGTCAGGCCTTTGAGGACGCAGGTGTGCTAGCGCGAACGGTGATGTTTGTTCATCAGGGATCGGATCCTACCGTAGAAGGTTTGCTGGTTCCAGATATGGCATTAGCGGTGGCTGAGCGTTTTGCTGTTGAAGAAGGTAAGCGGGTGCTGGTGCTGCTTACTGATATGACCGCTTATGCTGATGCACTCAAAGAGGTAGGGATCTCTATGGAGCATGTGCCATCAAACCGGGGTTACATCGGTGATCTCTACTCGCAACTAGCGCGGCGTTATGAAAAAGCCTGCGATTATAAAGGCGCAGGTTCCGTAACCATTCTGTCGGTTACAACGATGCCGGGTGACGACGTTACCCACCCCGTGCCAGATAACACCGGCTATATCACCGAAGGTCAGTTCTATCTGCATGATGGTGTGATTGATCCCTTCGGCTCGCTTTCGCGCTTAAAGCAGCATGTGATTGGCAAAGTCACGCGAGAAGATCATAGTCAGATCATGAACACTATGGTGCGCTTGTATGCGGAATCTCAGGATGCAGCGCAGAAGCAGGCGATGTCGTTTGAGCTAAGTGAGTATGACGAACGCTTACTTAAATTCGGTGAGCTGTTCAGCGATCGGTTTATGGATATTCATGTCACTATGCCGTTAGAGCAGGCATTAGATCAGTGTTGGCAGACACTGGCGGAGTGCTTTCAGTCACAAGAGCTGTTGATGAAGCAGGCGTTGGTGGATAAGTATTTTCCTGCGCAAAACTTGGCTCAAGTTTAAGGATGGATTGTGGCTAAGCTGGCACTCAATAAGTCCACATTAAATCGCGAAGGCGGACGTTTAAAAGCGTTTCGTCAGTTCGTGCCCGCCTTAGATTTAAAGCGCAAACAGCTTCTGGCTGCGAGGCAAGAAACCCGGCAGCTCCTGCAAGCTAATCAACAAAAGTTAAATGAACTTCACTTGTGTGTGTCTGAAACTCTGCCAATGTTAGCGAGTGCGAAGATTGAGCTAAGCCAGTTGTTACAGGTTCAAAAGGTTGAGGTGAAGTACAGCAATTTAGTGGGGCTGGAGCTGCCAGAGCTGGCTGTGTTTGAAGTTGAGTTATCTGAATACTCTCGCTTGGTATTGCCTCATTGGGTCGATACGGTTTTCTGGCTACAGGAGCAGACACTCAAGCTGGAGGTGGAGATCCGAATCTACTTACAGCGATTGCAGATTTTGGAAACGGGGTTACAGAAAACGACTCAGCGTTTGAACCTATTCGATAAAGTTTTAATACCGCAAACTGAAAAAAATATCCGAAAAATCCGTATCGCTTTATCCGATGCAGAGCGTGCAGGAGTTGTGCGCGCCAAAATTGCGAAAAACAAACGCCGGAGGCTGCAGTTATGAGTATTCAGTCTCTTAAGAAAGCGACCTTAGTTGGTTTAACAGAGGAAAAGGCATCCATCCTCGATGCTCTGCAAACCTTGGGAGTCATACATGTTATTCCTTTGCTTGCGCCGCAAAAATCCCAAGTGAAGCTTGAGCATCAAGTGAGCCCTGAACAGCTCCATGGCGTGTTGCACTATCTGCTGAATTCTAAGCAAAAGCGTAAGCAGGTAGTCAGTGAACGTCATTTTGATCTGCTAGAGGTCACAGACAAAGTTGATCAAAACCGTAGCTTGCGTCTGAAATTGGTGGAGCGGCATGATTTTTTGCGTAAACGCATAAAAGATCTCAAGCCTTGGGGTAGTTTTATCCTGCCTGAGGAAGGCGAGTTATACGGTCGTCGTTTGTGGTTTTATCTTGTGCCGAACTACAAGATGAAAGAGGTAGTAAAAACAGAGCTACCTTGGCAAAGCGTGCATCGAGATAATCGCTATTGTTATATCACGGTTATTTCAGAAACAGAGCCGCCGTTAAACGCTATGCCAGTGACTCGAACTCATACCGGAGCAATTCCGCTCGAGCAGTTGCAACGTGAGTTGGAAGATATCGAGGTTGAGCTGGAAACTGTTGAAGCTGAACGTGAAGCGCTCACCCGTTGGATCTATCTTCTGCAGCGCTCCATTGCGGGGACTGAGGATGATGCACAACTGGCAGAGATATCCGGTCAGACCTTAGACCGTGATGAAATCTTTGCGATTCAGGGGTGGGTGGCTGATGACAATATAGCGTCGTTACAGCACTTTGCTGATCTGCACAGTATGGTGCTCCAGCTTGAAGTGCCTAAGTCTGATGAGTTGCCCCCGACACTTTTGCAGAATCCAACCTCCGTCGCCGGAGGTGAAGAAGTTGTGCATTTCTTCCAAATGCCTGGTTACCGTAGCTGGGATCCTTCGCGGGTGGTGTTCTTTTCTTTTGTTAGCTTTTTTGCGTTGATCATGTCCGATGCGGGTTATTCGCTTTTGTTAGCGGCGATACTGCTGTTTTACTGGCGTGATATGGAACGTACAGAAACGGGGCTACGTTTACGAGCAATGGGCGTAGCTCTGTCTGTCGCCGGCTTCGTTTGGGGTGTGTTGGTGGGAAGCTACTTCGGTGCTCAGGCCCCCTTTGTTTGGTTGCAAGGTTGGAAGCTGATGGATCTGAATGATTTTGACAGCATGATGTTGCTCTCAATATCCGTAGGGGCTGTACATCTTATTTTGGCAAACCTGATGATGGCTTGGGTTAGACGCGGCAGTACCCGAATGTATGCAGCCTTAGGCTGGGCAGGCTCGGTTACCGTAGCGCTGTGGGGCTGGATCGCTGGATTTGAGTTTTTACATTGGTTGTTATTGACAGCTTGCCTATCACTGGTTCTGCTTTTCTCAAGTGAAAAGTCAGAATGGAGCGTGGGTCGGTTCTTCGATGGTGTGTTAGCCCTTGCTGGGATAACCAAAATTTTTGGTGATGTTCTCAGTTATCTGCGTCTTTTTGCTTTGGGATTGGCCAGTGCTTCTTTGGCGATGACCTTTAATCAACTGGCTACTGATGTTGCGGCGGCTCTGCCTGCAATTGGCCTGTTATTTAAAGTACTTATCTTGCTGGTGGGTCATCTTCTCAATTTTGTTCTCACTGTGATCAGTGGCGTGATTCACGGTTTGCGTCTGAATTTAATCGAATTTTATAACTGGAGTCTTGCGGATGAAGGCTATGCTTTTCAGCCGTTTGCTAAACGGGAGGTTTCGCCTTGGATAACCTGATTATTGCTTTAGGTTGGGCTGGTCTATATGGCCCAATGGCGTTGGGTGCAATCGGTAGCATGATTGGTTGTGCGCAGGCAGGTCAAGCTGCCTGTGGTGCACTGCTAGAAACCGAAACAGGTCATGGTCGTTATATCGGTGTGGCTGCGATGCCATCGTCGCAATCTATCTACGGCATCGTGGTGATGTTTGCGTTGAATCGAGAGATAACTATCGATAACGCACCGGGCTTGGCTGCCATTGGCCTTTTATGTGGTTTGGCCTTGCTGTTTAGTGCTGCTTGGCAGGGGCGTTGCTGTGCTTCTGCGATTAATGTCTCCAAAATACGTCCTGAGATATTTGGTATGTCGTTAGCGCCCGCTGCAATTGTAGAAGGTTTTGCAGTCTTCGCATTTATTTTTGCGCTGGTTATTAGTGCAGGCGTGCCTTTGTAATGGGGGAGTGTTGATGAGTAATGAACATAAAACTCATGCATCTTCAGGTGTTGAAGAGTTGATCGAAAAGTTACGCCAGCAGGGTGTGGAAAAGGGACAGCATGAGGCTGAGGCCTTGGTTGAAGAAGCTGAACATCGTGCGGATTGGCTGTTATCGCAAGCCAAGCAAGAAGCAGAGCAGATTGTTAGCAAGGCACGCAAAGAAGCTGAAAAGCTGCAGCAGTCTGGCGAAGACGCATTAAGGATCGCTGCTCGCGATATGCATTTGGAGGTCAGAGAAACCTTATCTCATTCTTTTACTGATCAAGTGGAACGTTTGGTTGCACAGCAGATGGATAATGCTGAGTTTATGCGTAGCTTGATTCTATCTCTCGTGGCTAAAGCAAGTCATGATCACGGCATCGCAGATGCCTCTGAAATCGAGCTGCTCCTGCCTGATGATTACATCGGCTTGGATGAATTACGCAGAAACCCCAAGGAGTATAGAGAGGGAATATTAAGTCAGTTTGTTCAGTCTCTTGCGGCTGAGCAGATGCGGGGTGGGGTCAGTTTTGACCTTCACCAAGGCAAAGGAATCCGTGTTCGTTTGCAAGGAGAAGAGGTGGAAGTTGATCTGAGTAGTGAAGCTATATCCAAATTGTTGTTAAAACATCTTCAGCCCCGATTTAGAGCGATCATTGAGGGAGTGATTCGCTAGTGTCGGACTATTACACCTTAATTACTGCGTTACCATGGCTGCCTGATCTAGAACAGTGTCAGCAGATGCCGTTGTCACGCATAGCGCTAGATCAACGCTTAACCATGCTGAGTGATGTCGATCGACAGCAGTTAGCCTTGATTGAGTGCCTTTATTATCCCGATGAGAAGAGGTTGCGAGGCTTGACGGATAAAGAGGTTGTGTACCAGTGGGCAAATCAACTCGATCAGGTAAATAGCGACGTGCTACGTCAGCGGATTTTGTTTCATTTTGAATTAAGAACACTGTTGGCGGCTTTACGCAGTCGTGCCGCAGGTATGGAAAATTCGGCGTTGTTTTATGGTGTAGGCCGATGGTTGCCGCGTATTCGTAGACATTGGTTTGAACCCGGATTTGGTTTAGAGGACGTGTGTCCACAGCTACAACCTTTACAGCGAGCTTTAGCTAAAGAGGATGCAATGCTGGTGGAGCAAACGTTAAACCAGTGGTTGTGGCAAGATTTAGCGCTATGTGAGAAACAAAATGGGTTTAGTTTTGAAGCGCTAGCGTGCTTTGTGCTGCGTTGGAGTCTCGCAGAGCGTCACCTAAATTATGATGCTGAAACCGCTTTCACAGAATTTAATCGGGCAAATTTACAGCTATTGAAAATTACAGGCCTAGAGCAGCAGTTAGCTCAGGGGGAAGCCTAGTGAATCAAAAGATTACAGCTCAGGTTGTTGCGGTACGAGATGACATCGTCACCATCGAACTGGGTAAAGATGATGAAGGTGTGTTTTATCCCATTCTGAAAAATGAAGTGGTGTATATCTGCCCTGTGCGTACTGCTGTGGATGGACGACAGGAATTTTTGCAAGCGGAAGTGCTTCGAGTGCGTCACGGGGAAGCGGATGTTCAAGTGTTTGAAAATACCCGTGGTGTGGCTGTTGGTGATCCGGTTAGGCAAAGTGGCGAAATGCTTTCGGTTGCGCTCGGGCCTGGGTTATTGGGGCAAGTTTATGATGGTTTGCAAAACCCTCTAGAGATCATTGCTGCGCAGCATGGCTTCTTCCTGCCTCGAGGTTTGGAAGTTGAAGGGATCGATCAACTGCAGCATTGGGCGTTCCAGCCAAGTGTTAAGGTTGGCGATCGAGTCAAAGCAGGTGATTTGATCGGCAATGTTCAGGAAGGGCGATTTAAACATCGGATCATGGCGCCGTTTAACCTCTATGGAGAGGCTGAAATCAGCTGGATTCAGGAAGGAAGTTTCACGGTTACGACGCCGGTTGCACGTCTACGCCTTGAGCAAGGCAATGAAATAGAGGTCACTATGCAGCAAAAGTGGCCGGTGCGTGTGCCAGTGAGTGAGCCCTTGCTTCGGTCAGGAAGCAGTAAACGTCATTATCCTCAAGAACCACTGCTTACTTCTATCCGCCTTATCGATACCTTCTTCCCTGTTGCAAGAGGTGGAACGGCTTGTATTCCGGGGCCTTTTGGCGCGGGTAAAACCGTCTTGCAGAGTTTGATATCGCGTTTCTCGGACGTTGATATCGTGGTGATTGTGGCCTGTGGTGAGCGTGCTGGTGAGGTGGTGGAAACTATCACTGAGTTTCCAAATATGCCGGATCCAAAAGGAGGAACCTTGATGGATCGTACAGTGATTATTTGTAATACCTCATCTATGCCTGTGGCGGCTCGTGAAGCATCGATCTATACAGGGATTACTATCTCTGAATACTATCGCCAGATGGGCTATAACGTGTTGCTCATTGCTGATTCTACGTCTCGTTGGGCTCAAGCCATGCGAGAAACTTCTGGACGTTTAGAGGAGATTCCGGGTGAGGAAGCATTTCCTGCGTACTTAGATTCTGCTGTACGCGCACTTTACGAACGTGCAGGTTTGATCGAAAACAATGCCGGAGATATGGGGAGTCTTACCCTGATTGGAACTGTTTCCCCAGCTGGGGGTAATTTTGAAGAGCCCGTTACCCAATCGACGCTGCGTACCGTTAAAACTTTTTTAGGTCTGAGTGCCGAAAGGGCATATAAGCGAGCTTATCCCGCAGTAGATCCGTTGATCTCATGGTCTCGTTACCTTGACCAACTCGCCGATTGGTATGCCGAGCATTTAGGAGCGGATTGGGTGTCTCAAGTGAAAGAGATGCAGCTATTGCTCGATCAAGGTGAAAAGGTTCAACAGATGATGCAGGTAACGGGTGAAGAGGGCGTTACTCTGCAGGACTATATTCTTTACCACAAATCTATCTGCTTAGATCAGGTTTATTTGCAGCAAGATGCATTTGATGAGGTTGATATCTCGGCACCCATAGAACGCCAACAAGCGTTGTTTACTCTCTTAAGAACAGCACTGGCATCCGAGCAAGAGTTTAATGATAAGGTTGCGGTGAGAGATTATTTTGTAACCCTGACAGGGTTGTTCCGAAATCTTAACTATAGCCGTACTGATAGCCCTGATTATCGGCGCTATATGGATGAAATAAACACTAAGCTAAATCTGCGTTAGCCCACATCTGTACTGGTCTAATTTTAAGCTTCTGTTCTTTGTTGTAGGCTATAAATTATGGTAGTTTGATGCAGATCAATTTTTTGACCGGATGAATGGTCTGTTTCTTGATTGAACCTGTTAAAGTAGTGGGTCGGATCTTTTTGTTTGTATTGGTTCAGATATCGGATGTCTGCAGTGTTTATGTTCTATCGTGATGGGGAAGGGGATGCGGCTTCTATCCTCTGTCGGATGTATAGAGGTTTTCCTCAATGACAGCCCCTAACGTAGGTGTACTGCCGCGTTACCTCCTTTGGGGATCAGTTGCCATAGCAGTCATGCTATTAGCAGCTGTTGCCACACATTTTTTATACAAAAACCAACGAGATAGTGAGTATCGCCTAGCTTCTTTAGAGAAGGAGTTTATGGATAAAGGGCGAGAGCACCTAATTACTGAAATCGATAGTGCAAAAGACTATATCCAGTATATGGTGGCCCAAGCAGAGGCTGTTCTTAAAGAAAAATCTCGTGAAGAAGTTCTTAAAGCACATACGATCGCACAAACCATCTATGACCGCGAATCCCCTTTACGACCTGAAACAGAAGTTAAAGCGTTAATCCGTGAAACTTTGCGTGACCTGCGTTTCTTTAATGGTCGTGGTTATATCTTTATCGATGATGATCAAGGAATCTGTATCTTACTGCCGACTTCACCGGGTGTTGAAGGACGCTCCCTGTATGATAATCAGGATGATACCGGGCATTACATTATGCGTGGTTTATTGGACGCTGTAGAGAATCAAGAGAAAGAGGGGTTCTCTCGTTATCGTTGGTACCCTCCTCACAATCAGACTCAGATGACGGAGAAGATCGCTTTTGTAAAATCATTCGAGCCCTATCGATGGATTATTGGGGCGGGTGATTACCTCTATCAAATAGAGAATGATCTTAAAGAAGAAGCTTTAAAGCGTTTGGAGACCATTCGTTTCGGTGAAAATGGCTATCTCGCGGTGTTTGATACTGAGGGGAATTTGTTATCGACTGCTGGCTTAAGTTCGCTAACTGGGGATAACCCCTCTGATAAAGTGAGTACAAAAGAGCGTAAAGTTTTAGAGCTTATCTATGAGACGGCAGAAAACGGCGGCGGTTTTATCGAATATGAATGGTATTACCCTAACGGCGAGGGGCCTCACCCGAAAATATCATTGGTAGAAACTGTCCCTGATTTAGGTTGGGTTTTAGTCGGTGGTTTCTATCCGGATGACATTAAAAAGTTGATGGAAAAACAGAAGGAACTGGTTGAAAAGACCATGCGCCAGGATCGCGCGCAAATCTATACTTTCCTGTTTTTAGCTACGTGCGCCACACTGTCGCTGACGTTTGTTTTCTCTGGTTGGTTGAACCGACAATTTGGTAAATACCAGAACGAAATTGAAAATAAACAAAAAGCACTCCTTTTGGCCTCTCGCGTTTTTGATAACGCCAGTGAGGGGATTATGGTGACGGATGCTGATTGTCGCCTCTTAGCGGTTAATGATGCTTTTGTTGATATAACGGGATATTCAGCCGATGAAGTGATAGGGCGAAATCCGCGCTTAATGCAGTCTGGTCAACATAGTGCCGACTTCTATAAGGAGATGTGGGAGGAGATTGACGCCAAAGGCGCTTGGGGCGGTGATATCTGGAATCGTCGCAAGAATGGCGAGATATTCCCGCAGTGGCTTTCTATTCGTGCATCTCACAATGAGCAAGGTGAAGTTCAGAACTATATCGCAGCTATTACTGATCTGACGGAGCGTAAAGAAGCAGAGGATAAGCTGCGTTACTTATCTGATTATGATTCTTTGACTAATTTACCAAACAGACGATTGTTAGGTTATCGGGTTGATCAAACGATTTCTTTGAGCTGTCGAGCGACAAAACAGCGTTTTGCGCTTTTGTATATTGATCTAGATAACTTTAAAAATATCAATGATAGCCTTGGGCATCGTTTTGGTGATGAGATACTTCAAATGGTCGCGGAACGCATTCAGCATGAAGTGCGTGAAGGCGATACAGTGAGTCGCTTGGGCGGAGATGAATTCAGTGTCCTTTTGCCTAATTTGAAGAATTTAGAGCAGGCAGCGAATTTATGTGAACGCATTATTCACAAAATATCAGAGCCTTTGCAAAGCGACAGTCATTTGATGATTACACCAAGTATAGGTATTTCAGTATTCCCAGATGACGGAGATGACTTCGATCAATTGCTGCGTAATGCGGACGCTGCAGTACACTTTGCTAAAAATCAGGGGCGCAATAATTATCAGTTCTACACAGCTGAAATGAATCGACGCGCTTCTGAGCGTCTACAGGTTGAGATTGCTCTACGTAAAGCGATTGAACATCAGGAGTTTGAACTTTATTACCAGCCGCAAGTAAATCTATCTGATGGCTCTTTAGCTGGTTGTGAGGCGCTTATTCGTTGGCAGCATCCTAATTTAGGTTTGGTTTCACCAAATAACTTTATCCCGCTCGCTGAGGAAACAGGTTTGATTCTGCCTATTGGTGGCTGGGTGCTTCAGCAAGCTTGTCAGCAAGCGGCTGAGTGGGGTAAACAATCTGATCAGCCGTTTACCATGTCTGTGAACGTTTCTGTCCGTCAATTTAGACCTGAATTGGTGGAAGAGGTGAAGGAGGCATTGATGCAGTCGGGGATTGAGTCTGCCTCATTGGTGCTAGAAATCACAGAAAGTACTTTGATGCATGATCAGGATAAAACTACACAGTTGTTACACGACCTCAAAGCGCTAGGTGTACAGCTGTCATTGGATGATTTTGGTACGGGATACTCCAGTATGGCGTATCTGAAACGTTTCAATCTAGATCAGCTGAAGATTGACCGTGCCTTTATTGATGATCTGCCAGGTAACCCTGATGATGCTGCAATTAGTGCTGCAATTATCGATGTGGCGAGTCACTTTGGCTTGATTACAGTTGCGGAAGGTATTGAAACAGCCGAGCAGGCTGAGTTCCTCGCTCAGGCAGGCTGTATGGAAGGGCAAGGTTACTATTACGAGAAGCCGATCCCCGCCGATGCAGTAACTGAGCGTTATTTTAGTTAGAAATTAGGTCGTGTTAAACCGCTTCTTTGGGCTGCTGCATAGAGCGGTTTACAACATTTTCACGTAAAGGAAAGTGGTTGTTTTTACGATCGGCAAAGTAATAAGTTAGTGCCTTCTTGATGGTTGGGAATGCAAGCTCATCCCAAGGGATCTCTTCTTCACTAAACAGTTCAACTTCCAATGATTCTGAACTGATCGAATACTCCGGTTTGTCCATATAAGCTAGATAGAGCATCTGTACCTGATTTACATGCACGATTGAGGTTATTGTGTAGAGATGACTAATCTTAACCTCCGCATTTGCCTCTTCAAGGGTCTCTCTCATCGCACCTTCTAAAGTGGACTCATTGTTCTCCATAAACCCAGCAGGCAAGGTCCAAAAGCCTTTGCGAGGCTCAATGGCGCGTTTGCACAGCAAGACTTTATCTTGGAAGATCGGCACGCAGCCGGTAATGACCTTTGGGTTTGAGTAATGGATAGTGTTGCAGTTATTACAGATATACCTAGGAAGGTGATCCCCTTCAGGAACGCTGAAAGTAAGTGTGCCGGCACAGTTTGGGCAGTAGTTCATTCAATTAACCTAGGTTAGTCCATCTATCTAAAGGCAAGAAATGCATGAGTAGCCTAGATTATCACCATGAGGTTAAAAAGCGAGAGCCAAGTTTCTCTTGGCTGTTCACTCAATAGCTCTGTTACTATTAAGCTATATAATAATTTTTAATCTAAGCAGAGCTTCAGTTTTAAAAGATACGCTTATGCTCACAATTATTCGCGAGCGCTTAGTGGGGTTTAAACCACGCAGCTTGCCAGACACATCGCCTAAAGCCAGTGTGTTGATCGCTTTGACTGATCATGACGACCCTCATGTTGTGTTGACCAAGCGCTCGGCAACCCTGTCATCTCATAGTGGCGAAATAGCATTCCCAGGCGGTAAATATGATGATACTGATACGGATCTGCTCTTTACCGCCTTGCGTGAAGCTGAAGAGGAGATTGGTTTAGCGCCTGAGCATGTTGATGTCATTGGGCAATTGGGGCAGGTGAGATCTAAACATGGCTTGCAGGTGACCCCCTGGGTAGGCGTGATTCCGTCAGATATTGAATTTACTGCAAATCCCGCCGAACTCGATGAGATATTTACTGTGCCGTTGAGTTTTTTTCTTGCGGATAACCGTTATGCAACGGATGAGATACGTTTTAAAAATCAAAGTATCTATGTGCCAGCATGGGAGTTTAATGGTCATATCATTTGGGGCTTAACTGCCTATATGTTGGCAGAGTTATTAAATGAAGGCTGTGGGGCAAATATTCCAATGAAGCCTCGGCCTGAACATAAAGTTCGTCATTTCACCAGTGGGTCTTGAGGGGGACTATGTTGTATTCGTTAGGTGAGCAAGCTGTTTCGTTAGTAGGTGAAGAGCACTTTGTTGCGGATAATGCGACTGTTATCGGCAATGTAGAGCTGCATGATCGTGTTTCTATCTGGTTTAACGTTGTTATCCGGGGAGATAATGATCCTATCGTTATCGGTGAAGGAAGTAATATTCAGGATGGTTCGGTGTTGCATACCGATAGTGGCTTCCCAATGAGCATAGGGCGTGATGTGTCTGTTGGGCATATGGCGATGCTTCATGGCTGTGAAGTGGGTGATGGCTCGCTTATCGGTATCGGTGCTGTTGTCTTGAACGGAGCCAAAATTGGTAAAGGTTGCTTGATCGGTGCTAAAACATTGGTACCGGAGGGGATGGAAATACCGGATAACTCCCTTGTGGTGGGCTCGCCTGCTGTTATCAAACGTAGATTGAGTGACGAGCAGGTGGAAGGTATTAGGCAGAATGCGCTTCACTACGTCGAAAATATGCGTCGATTTAAGAAAGAATTAACCGTTCAGAAGTAGAAGTATGACCGAGCAAGAGAACAAACCTGTGCCAAACCCTTGTGTAGGTGTTTGTGCGCTTGATGAAAATGACTTATGTATCGCCTGTCAGCGAAGTGGTATCGAGATTGCTGAATGGGGTGTTTATTCAAATGACGAAAAGCGCGCTGTTTGGGAAAAAATTAAGTTGCGTGAGCAAGGTCAGTTGCCGGAGTAATCCAACGTGAAGGTTATGATTGATATCTGCATCGTCCCTTTAGGTGTCGGTGTTTCAGTATCTGAATATGTGGCGGCTTGTCAGACGATTTTTGATGAGGCAGGTCTAAGTCATCAGATGCATGCGTATGGCACTAATGTGGAAGGTGACTGGGATCAGGTGATGTTGGCGGTAAAGCGTTGTCATGAAGCTGTGCATGAGATGGGCGCGCCGAGAATAACGACATCAATGCGCTTAGGTACGCGTACAGATAGAGAGCAAACGATGCAGGATAAGGTTGATAGCGTTCAATCCAAACTTAGTTAGACGCTCGGTTAAATGACTCCCTTTAGTAAAACAGTTACCAAGGGAGTCGGTCTTCTGAACTCTATTCTTCTACCGGTTTAGGTAGGGCGATAATGCGAGCGGTTTTAATCACATTGTCGCTGACTTGTAGTGTTTCTATGCGGTAGTGTTCCAACTGCAGACAAACGTTAGCATCAGGAATCGATTCCAATGTTTCTGTAATCAGGCCGTTCATAGTTTTCGGGCCATCAGTTGGCAGTTCCCAATCCAGCGCTTTGTTTACATCACGGATATAAGCGGTGCCATCGACAAAGTAGCTACCGTCTTCCTGCAAAAAGATATCTTGATCGGCTTCTTTGTTGTTCGAGGACAACTCACCCACAATCTCTTCTAGAATGTCTTCCAGTGTCACAATACCTTGTACGTCACCATACTCATCAACCACCATGCCGATGCGGCGATTTTGAGATTGGAAATGCAGCAGTTGCGTCTGCAAAGGGGTGCTTTCCGGAATAAAGTAAGGCTCTCTGATTACTTGAAGGATCGCTGCCTTAGTTACTGTGCCGCTGTGGAAAACCTGCGCTAGGTTGCGCATGTGCAGTAGGCCAACAACCTTGTTTAGCTCACCTTGATAGACAGGTAGGCGAGTATGCTCGGTACGGCTTAACTGCGCGATAATCGTATCAAGGTCATCATCTAGGTCGATGCCCAGTACCTCGTTACGTGGCACCATGACATCATTAACAGTTACTTCTGATAGTTCTAAGACACCAAGAAGCATGTTCTGGTTGTTTTGCGGAAGTAGTGCGCCTGCTTCGTGTACCAGTGTACGCAGTTCTTCAGTGCTGAGGTGATGACTGTTATCGCCGGTTACATTTACGCCAAATAGCTTAAGGAAATTGTTAGTAATACCGTTGATGATCCATACAAGTGGATAGATCAGTTTTAAAAGCGGCGCTAGAACTAAAGAGGCAGGAAAAGCGATCTTTTCAGGGTGAATCGCAGCCATCGTCTTAGGTGATACTTCTGCAAAGATTAGGATCAATACAGTTAAGCCGAAGGTGGCAACCATAATGCCGGCGTCGCCCCATAGGCGAACACAGATGACGGTGGCAATAGCCGAAGCAAGGATGTTTACAAAGTTGTTACCGATCAGAATAACGCCAATCAGGCGATCTGGTCGAGCAAGGAGCTTGCTGACGCGAATAGCGGCGCTGTGCTTTTTCTTAACTAAGTGTTTTAGGCGATATCGGTTGAGCGACATCATGCCTGTTTCGGAACTAGAGAAAAAAGCGGAACAAAGGATCAGGAAGCCAAGGACTCCCAAGAGAAAGCTTATCGATGCGTCTTCCAAGACGGTATGCCTATATTAGTAATGGAGGGATATTTTTAAATGTGGCTAATAGAGTGTCAAGCCATACTCTCGATTAATACGTGCTTTTATCTGGATATCAGATAAACCATTCCATTACGGCTTTGCTACCAAAGAAACCAATCGCCAGAATCACAAAACTTGTGATTGTCCAGCGGATGGCTGCATTTATTCTCCAGCCAAAACTATTTCGGCCAAATAGCAAGATGGCATAGAGCCCCCAGGCAATCAGGGAAAGCACGGTTTTATGCACTAGATGCTGAGCAAATAGGTCTTCAAAGAAGATAAAACCAGTGACAAGTGCTGCAGTTAGTAGCGTAAGTCCTGTCCACAGCATCTCAAACAATAGGCGTTCCATTGTTTGTAATGGTGGCAATGAGGACACTAAACCGCGTGTGTGATGATGCTTAAGTGCTGAAACTTGGCGTGAAAGCAAAATGGCTTGAATTGTTGCAATGGTGAAGATGCTATAAGCCAAGATAGATAGCAGTATATGGAGGATCAATCCAGCATCGTAGGCTTTGCCCTCGCCGACACCGGCAATCCAAGTGGCTAATACCGTCATGGCGGCCATTGGGAATACAGCGATAAAGAGGTTGTCGATACTCTGACGTAAGCTACTGAGTAATACTAAACCCGCTACAAGCCAAGAGATTAGGGAGCCAACGCTAAATAGGCTGAGATTGATTCCACCGGGTTGGTGTAGAACCAAAAAAATCGCTGCTGTATGCGCCACAAGACCTGCAAGGCCAAGGGATTGGTTGATAGAGCGAGATTGTTTGCGGTCTCCGCGCATTATTTGCCATTGTAAAAAACCTGCGGTTGAGTAAAGCAGAACGGCAACTAATGTAGAAATGGATAACATCTTCGTCTCTTCTGTCCAGTGTTCCTGGAGAACAGTGTTTACAGGGTGGAGTGTAAATCGAGCCTTAGTTTGTCACAGATAAGAGAAGGATAAAAGAAGAGGGGCTGCTAAGGATGCTTGGAGTGCGGTATAATACTGCGATTATTAATCCAAGTTTATCGATTTCCTCTAATTAATGGGCCCTAGAGGGCTGTCTGTGTAGAGGAAGTGTGGGGCAGGACATGTTTGAGAATTTAACAGAACGACTTACGCATACGCTACGTTCAGTCACGGGTCAGGCGAAACTGACAGAAGACAATATTAAGGGCACATTGCGTGAAGTGCGTATGGCGCTGCTGGAAGCAGACGTGGCGCTGCCTGTTGTTAAAGAGTTCGTAAACAGCGTTAAAGAGCGCGCGGTAGGTACCGAAGTAACCAAGAGTCTGACGCCAGGTCAGGTCTTTGTGAAGATCGTCAATGAAGAGATGGTCAAGGTTATGGGTGAGGCTAATGAACAGCTGAACCTAGCGGCTAAGCCTCCAGCGGTTGTGATGATGGCTGGTCTTCAGGGTGCGGGTAAAACCACTTCTGTAGCTAAACTTGGTCGTCACCTGCGTGAGCGTGAAAAGAAAAAGGTTTTGGTCGTTTCTGCTGACATCTATCGTCCAGCTGCGATCAAACAGTTAGAAACACTAGCGGGTGAAGTGCAGGTAGATTTCTTCCAATCAACGGCTGAGCAAGATCCAGTTGATATCGCGAATGCTGCAATTGCCCATGCGCGTATTCAGCATCATGATGTTGTTCTTCTTGATACTGCAGGTCGTTTGCACGTCGATGAAGATATGATGGGTGAAATTAAGCGCTTGCATGAAGCGGTTAACCCTATCGAAACCCTGTTTGTTGTCGATGCAATGACAGGTCAGGATGCGGCGAATACTGCCAAAGCGTTTAATGAAGTATTACCGCTGACCGGTGTGGTTCTAACAAAAACAGATGGTGATGCCCGTGGTGGTGCTGCGCTTTCTGTTCGTCAGATCACAGGTAAGCCAATCAAATTCTTGGGTGTAGGTGAAAAAGTTGACGCTTTAGAACCATTCCACCCTGATCGTATCGCTTCCCGTATCTTAGGTATGGGTGACGTACTTTCTCTTATCGAAGAAGCTGAACAGAAGATCGATAAGCAGAAAGCAGAGAAATTCGCTAAGAAGATCAAAAAAGGTAAAGGTTTTGATCTAGAAGATTTCCGCGAACAGATCTCTCAGATGAAGAATATGGGCGGCATGATGGGCATGCTAGATAAACTGCCGGGTATGGGGCAGTTGGCGCAAGCGGCCGATGCTGCTAATGCTGAGAAAGGTATGCACCAGATGGAAGCGATTATTAACTCAATGACGCCGATGGAACGTCGTAAGCCTGATATTATTTCTGGCTCCCGTAAAAAGCGTATCGCGATGGGTTCTGGTACACAGGTGCAAGATGTTAACCGCCTGCTTAAACAGCATAAGCAGATGTCGAAAATGATGAAAAAGTTCAGCGGCAAAGGCGGTATGGCGAAAATGATGCGTGGTATGAAAGGCATGCTACCACCAGGAATGGGTGGTGGCCCAGGTGGTATGGGCGGCATGGGTGGTCCTGGCGGCTTCCCACGCATGTAATTATTGCGCATTTATTAAACGAAATTGCTTTATTAGGGCGGCAAATTCGCGTAGAATTGCCGCCCTGATTTTTCCGGTCCGATCTGCGTTAAAACAGATTGGTTCATCAAACAGTGGGCGATATCAAAACCCACTCAATAAAAGGGTCTAACGCATGGTAATAATTCGTTTGTCTCGTGGTGGCGCTAAGAAGCGTCCTTTCTATCACATCTCAGTAGCGGACTCGCGTAATGCGCGTGACAGCCGTTTTATTGAGCGTGTTGGTTTCTTTAACCCAACTGCACGTGGTCAAGAAGAAGGTCTTCGTATCGATCTTGATCGTGTTGAATACTGGCAGAGCAAAGGCGCACAGCTTTCTGAGCGCGTAGCTAAGCTAGTAAAAGAAGCTAAAGCAGCTAAGTAATTTTTAGGTTTTTGATCAGGATTGAAAATGAGCAGTAATTCAAATAATGAACAACTCATTGTCGGAAAAATTACTGCAGTCTATGGGATCAAAGGTTGGGTAAAGGTTTACTCGCATACTGATCCAATGGAGAATGTTTTCAATTACAAGCCGTGGCTATTAAAAATTGATGGTGTATTAAAGCCTGTAGAGGTTGAAGCCAGCAAGCGTCATGGTAAAGGTCTGATTGCAAAACTGGCCGGTGTTGATGATCGCGATGTTGCTGCTAAGTATTGTGGTTTAGATATTGCGGTTGATGCAAGCCAGCTTCCAGTTTTGGAAGAGGGTGAGTACTACTGGAGCCAGTTACAAAACCTATTAGTTTATACCGAGTCTGACCAATTGTTAGGCAAGGTGATCCGCCTGATGGAAACCGGTGCAAATGATGTATTGGTTGTGAAAGGTACAGCAGAGAGCATTGATCAAAAAGAGCGTCTGTTGCCTTATCTTCCTGATCAGGTGATTAAAAAGATTGACTTGGAAACAGGTACGATGCGGGTCGATTGGGACCCAGAGTTCTGAACCATGTGGTTCGGGGTGGTGACACTCTTTCCTGAAATGTTTGATGCAATTCGTTGCTACGGCGTAACAGGTAAAGCGGTGAAAAATGGTTTGATACAGATGCAGTGCTGGAGTCCTAGAGACTTTGCACACGATAAGCATAAAACTGTGGATGACCGACCTTATGGTGGTGGCCCGGGAATGTTGATGAAAGTTCAACCTCTTAGGGATGCTATCCATGCTGCTAAAGCAGCTGCGGGTGGAGAGGCTAAAGTAATTTATCTTTCGCCGCAGGGCCGTCGCATGGATCATAAGGGCGTACAGGAACTAGCTTCTCGTGAGAGGTTGATTCTGGTAGCAGGGCGTTATGAAGGTATTGATGAACGCCTGATAGAAACGGAAATTGATGAAGAGTGGTCGTTAGGGGATTTTGTCCTCAGTGGCGGTGAATTACCAGCCATGACTATGATTGATGCAGTTTCACGTTTAGTACCTGGGGTCTTAGGGCATCAGGATTCAGCTACAGAAGATTCGTTTCATGATGGATTACTAGACTGTCCTCACTATACTCGACCAGAACAGTTCGACGATATGCAAGTGCCTGAAGTGTTGTTGAGTGGCAACCACAAAGAGATCAGACGTTGGCGTCTGAAGCAGCAATTAGGAAGAACCTGGCAACGCCGGCCTGATTTGCTAGAAGATCTTGAGTTGGATACTGAACAAAAGTCATTGTTAACCGATTTTATCCGGGAGACCCAAGGGTCCGAAGGTTGAATGTTTAGGAGCAAGCGATGAGCGGCAAGAACCTAATTATTCAGCAGCTTGAAGCTGAACAAATGAACAAAGAAGTACCAGAATTCGCACCAGGTGATACTGTTGTAGTTCAGGTAAAAGTAGTTGAAGGTAACCGTACACGTCTACAGGCGTTCGAAGGCGTAGTGCTGGGCAAACGTAACCGTGGTGTGAACTCTGCTTTCACTGTACGTAAAATCTCTCACGGTGTGGGCGTTGAACGTACTTTCCAGACTTTCAGCACTACTGTAGATAGCATTGAAGTTAAGCGTCGTGGTGATGTTCGCCAGGCTAAACTTTACTACCTACGTGAGCGTAGCGGTAAGTCTGCACGTATCAAAGAGAAGTTGGGTTAATTCACCTTCCTCTCTTAAAAAAAGCGGCTTTATGCCGCTTTTTTTGTTTTTGTTTTGTGCTTATTCATAGAGAAGAATCAAGCGAATAGATAAAGGGTTGGACATAATCGCCAGTTCCTACCCATAATGACATTTATTATTTGAGTTCCATGCATATAGGGAGAGCTTCCGGAGCTAAGGATTATGCAAGTCAACGTGATCAAAAAAATTGCAACTGTACTGTTGGTGATCTGTGCGCCGATTGCGCTTTTTGCCGGAGTCTATGGTTTTGTCTGGTGGAAGGTTTCTTCTGCAGCAGACAGCTTTGCAAAGGATGTCGCGCCTTTTGCAACAATGACCTACCAAGATATTCATATCGACCTTGTTGAGGCTCAGGTAGGTCTTAAAGGTATCTCATTTGCTCCAATTGGTTCTGAAGGTGAAATCGGTGTTCAGTTGGCTGTACTGAAGGCGCCTTCATGGGGATTTGTTCTGGATTTAGAAGAAAAACTCTCGAAAGGTGAACTGCCTGATGCATTTAATGTTGATCTCAAGGGCCTGAATATAAATCTGAACAGTGGTTATATGCAGGATTGGGGGCGTATAGCGCTAGAGGCTCAACGTGACGCTGGGCCAGGTTATGATGCGCTGGCCTGCGGTAGTTTGGAATTTATAGGTCTGCCTGAGGTCCGTAAAATGGGCTATGGTACTCTAAACTCAGATGTTTCTTTTCAATACCATTTTGACCCGCTTGATAACGAATTGAATTTTGATCTGCAAAGTAGGACAAAGCAGGTCGCGAATATGAGTATGTCGATGGTGCTAAAAGTTGCCAGCGAAACACTGAATATGCAGTCAATCGTGTTTGCTCAGCCACAGCTTAAGCATATCGAGGCACGCTATTTTGATCGTGGTTATAACAAGAAACGCAATAAGTTTTGTGCAAACTTAAATAAAGAGCCTGTTAAGAGTTATCGCGAACGTTATAAAAGCTTACTTTCAAAGCGTTTAGCTTATGAAGGTTGGAAAATCCCTGATGAGTTGCTTAATGCGTTTGACGGTTTGAATAATCCTGGGAGCTCATTGTATCTACGCTTGGATGTTCCTAAAGGGTTTGGTATTCAATCAATGGCGCAAATTCAAACGCCGAGTGATTTGGTTCGTGAGTTAAATCCTTATGTTGAATTTAGTAAGAAATATGTGGCCCTAGATGGACTGGATTGGTCGGAGCCTGATCCTGAAGGGGAGCGGTTGCTGCGTGAGTTGATGCAAAAACAAGAGCCGCCTGAGCTTGTTTTGGGTGAAGAGATCGAAAAGGTTGTAAAGCCCGAAGAAAAGCCAGAAGTGAAGCCTACGGCTACTATGTATCTTAGACCTAAACCGAAAAAAATCGTAGAGAAGTCATTCAAAAAAATTACAGTTGAAAAGTTAGGTGCCCATATAGGGAAGCCAGTGATTCTTTATACCTATTTTGGAAGGAAAGTAGAGGGGCGTTTGGTTGCTGTAACCGATACAGTGGTTACTGTAGAGCATCGTTTGGTTAGTGGGCGCGGTACTGCGACTTATCCTGTGGCTTACGATAAAATTCAAAGTGCGCAGTTATATCATTAGTACGTTGGTCTGACGTTTGGAGTATAAGTGGTAGTAAAACGTGAGGCTGAAACTGTACATCCCAGTGATGCGCAGTTAATTGATACCTATCTAGATGCTATTTGGATGGAGAAAGGGTTAAGTGACAATACCTTAGCATCTTACCGACGCGATCTTACTCAGTTTGCCATTTGGCTACGTCCCAATGCAGTTCGTTTACTTGCCTGTACAAAGGCCGATATACAGGCTTACCTTGGGTGGCGAGTAAAAGAACGGTTAAGGCCGAGCTCAACTTCCAGAATGTTATCCTGCTTGCGGGGCTTGTACCGATATCTCCTTCGCGAAGGGGAGATAGAGGAAGATCCTGTGTTACTAATTCAAAGCCCGAAAAAAGGTCGTGGTCTGCCAAAAACCTTAACTGAGGCCGATGTAGAGGCTTTGCTAGAGGCGCCAGAGCTAAATGATCCAGTGCAATTTAGGGATCGCGCGATGCTGGAGGTGCTGTATGCAACGGGGTTGCGTGTCTCTGAATTGGTTGCACTGAAAGTGCATGAGATGAATCTCAATCAAGGCGTGATTCGCGTCATGGGTAAAGGCGGGAAAGAGCGTCTTGTGCCCTTGGGGGATGAGGCGATTAGTTGGGTAAAGCGCTATGATTCACAAGTACGCCCCCTTCTAATGGGTGAAGAGGTTGGTGATGTAGTTTTTCCAAGTAGACGTGGTCAGCAAATGACGCGGCAAACTTTTTGGCACCGAGTCAAACGTCATGCCTTAACCGCAGGTATTGATAAGCCATTATCACCACACGTTTTGAGGCACGCTTTTGCAACTCATTTGATCAATCATGGTGCTGATCTACGTGTAGTTCAGATGTTGTTGGGCCACAGTGATCTATCAACCACGCAGATCTATACCCATGTAGCACAACAGCGACTGCAATCCTTACATCAACAGCATCACCCGCGAGGTTAATCTGCTAGACTGTGGAACTTTTCGTGAGATCGAGAGTCTCTTCTTGGTATTGGAATAAGTCTGAGCTTTATTAGATTTGGAAATTTTATGAAAAACTTATTTAAAACGTTTGCTTGCCTTTGGGCGTGTGTAGCGACATCAGTAATGGCGGCAGAAGCTGAAGGGCTTATTGAGCAGAACCTTAAGAAAGTAGATGCTCGTATCGTCGTGAAAGAGATAGGTGATGCGCCTTTAACTGGATTGCGTGAAGTCGAGTTAAACAGTGGTGAAGTACTATATGCCGATGAGAAGGGCGAATATTTTCTTATTGGTAAACTGTATCGTTTCACCGACAAAGAAGGGTTTGTTGATCTGACTGAACGCAAGAAAAGTGCACAGCGTAAAGTTCAGATGGCTGATCTAGATGAAGAGCAGTTAGTTGTTTATAAGCCTAAGGGTGAAGTAAAAGCGACTGTGAATATCTTTACAGATGTTGATTGCCCATATTGCCGTAAACTACATGCAGAGATTCCAGCTCTGAATGCACAAGGCGTTCAAGTTAATTATTTGGCTTATCCGCGAAATGGAACCGGTACAGGCACTTTTAAAAGCATGGTATCAATTTGGTGTGCGGAAGGTGCTGAAGGTCGTCGTCAAGCGATGGATCAAGCTAAATCAGGCATTCGCCCAGCAGTTAAGACTTGTGATAACCCTGTATTAGATCAGCTGCAGTTGGGTCAATCTGTTGGTGTTACAGGTACGCCAGCAATTATTTTTGAAGATGGTCGTTTGTACCCAGGGTATGCGCCAGCTCAGCAGTTGGTTAACCTGCTAGATCTTGAGAAATAACCCACTGCGGTTACGGAGAAGGGGGCTAAATAGCCTCCTTTTTTATTTGTTGGGTCATAATGGGCTCAGAGATAGAGCTATTGCCTTGTTTTGGCTATAATACCCGCCTTATTTTTTGTAGATTGCGGTAATTGCCTGAAAAAAAGAGGTTATCGCGGTTTTTTTTAGTTCAACAGCATGCGAGGTGCAGGTTTGAAACCGGTTAAAGTTGGTATCTGCGGACTAGGTACAGTCGGTGGTGGCACATTTAATGTGCTGAAGCGCAATGCGGAAGAGATTGCTCGTCGAGCAGGCCGCAAGATTATTGTTGAAGAGGTTGGTGCTCGCGACACAAACCCAGATTGCGATACCAAAGGCACTCAGATTACCAACGATATTTTTGCTGTAGCTAAAAACCCAGAAATTGATGTTGTCGTTGAACTGATCGGTGGTTATGACGTTGCTAAAGAGCTGGTTTTGACAGCAATTGAGCACGGTAAGCACGTTGTAACTGCAAACAAAGCACTGATTGCGGTTCACGGTAACGAGATCTTTGAAGCGGCTCAGAAGAAGAACGTAATGGTTGCGTTCGAAGCGTCTGTTGCAGGTGGTATTCCGATCATCAAAGCGATCCGTGAAGGCCTTTCTGCAAACAAGATCAACTGGTTGGCGGGTATCATCAACGGTACTGGTAACTTCATCATGACTGAAATGCGTGACAAAGGTCGTGCATTTGAAGATGTGTTGAAAGAAGCGCAAGAGCTTGGTTACGCAGAAGCGGATCCAACGTTCGACGTTGAAGGTATCGATGCTGCTCACAAACTAACCATTCTTGCGTCTTTGGCGTTTGGTGTACCGCTACAGTTTGAAAAAGCATTCACTGAAGGCATCAGCAAGATTACACGTGAAGACGTGCAGTATGCTGAAGAGCTAGGCTACCGTATCAAGCATCTAGGTATCACTCGCCGCACTGACAATGGTGTTGAACTGCGTGTTCACCCAACACTGATTCCTGAGTCAGCGCTAATTGCTAACGTAAACGGCGTAATGAACGCTGTTCTAGTTGACGGCGATGCAGTTGGTCAAACTATGTACTACGGTGCAGGTGCGGGTGCTGAACCTACAGCCTCTGCTGTAGTTGCTGATATCGTTGATGTTGTTCGTACGCTAACCGCTGATCGTGACAATCGTGTACCTCACTTGGCTTTCCAGCCAACTGAGCTATCTGATGCGCCGATTCTACCAATCGAGCAAACAGAATCTGCTTACTACCTGCGCATGAACGCACAGGAGAAACCAGGTGTGCTAGCTAAGATCTCTAGCATCCTAGGTGCGCAAGATATCAATATCGAAGCGATCATCCAGAAAGAAACAGCTGAAGATCAGGTGCCAGTTATCATCCTGACTCAGTCTGTTCTTGAGCAAAAAGTGAATGATGCAATCGCTCAGATCGAAGCATTAGATGACATCAACGGTTCGGTTACACGTATCCGTGCTGAGCACTTTGATAGTTAAGGAGTAAACCCCGTGAAATATATCTCTACCCGGGGACAGGCTCCGGCAATGAACTTTGAAGAGGTTTTGCTGGCTGGTTTGGCAAGTGATGGTGGTCTATACGTACCAGAAACACTGCCAACATTTAGCAAAGAAGAGATCGCTTCTTGGGCTGGTTTGCCGTACAACGAGCTTGCTTATAACGTGATTAAGCCATTCGTTGATGATTGTATCGACGATGCTGATCTTAAAAAGATGATTGATGAAACCTATGCGGGTTTCAATCACATCGCTGTAGCACCGTTGAAAGAGCTAGGTACTAACGAGTGGGTTCTGGAACTATTCCACGGCCCGACACTAGCGTTTAAAGACTTTGCACTGCAGTTGCTAGGCCGTTTGATGGACTATGCACTGGAGAAGCGTGGCGAACACTTAGTGATCATGGGAGCAACGTCCGGTGATACGGGTTCTGCTGCGATCGAAGGCTGCTGCCACAGCAAACACCTAGATATCTTTATTCTGCATCCGCATAATCGCGTATCAGAAGTTCAGCGTCGTCAGATGACGACGATCATTAAAGACAATGTCTTTAATATTGCGCTGGAAGGTAACTTTGATGATTGCCAACAGATGGTTAAAGACAGCTTTGCTAATCAGGACTTCCTGAAAGGCATGAAGCTGGGTGCAGTAAACTCGATCAACTGGGCGCGTATCATGGCTCAGATCGTTTACTACTTCTCTGCTTCTTTGGCTGTGGGTGGTCCTCACCGTGAAGTAAGCTTCTCTGTACCTACAGGTAACTTTGGCGATATCTTCGCAGGTTACTTGGCGAAGCAGATGGGCTTGCCGGTTAAGCAGCTAGTTGTTGCAACTAACAAAAATGACATTCTGCACCGTGTTATCTCCGGTAACGACATGTCTAAAGGTGAGTTGGTTCACACGCTATCTCCATCCATGGATATCATGGTGTCTTCTAACTTCGAGCGTATGCTGTTTGATGTATACGGCCGTAATGGTGAAGAGATCAGCGATCTAATGGCGCGCTTCTCGAAAGAGTCTGTTGAACTAGATCCTGCTCGTTGGGAAAAAGTTCGCGAACTATTCGATAGTTATGCAGTAGATGATGAGACAACTTGTGATGTGATCAAGCAGGTATTCGAAGAGACAGAATATCTTCTAGACCCGCACACAGCGATAGGTGTTAAAGCTGGACGTGAATGTAACCGTGATCAATCAGTGCCAATGATTACTCTATCAACAGCACATCCGGTTAAATTCCCTGAGCCAGTGGTTAAAGCTGGTTTGGATGCACCGCAGCTGCCTGCACATATGGCTGATCTGTTCGAACGTGAAGAGAAGCTAGAAGTGCTAGACAACGATCTGAACACTGTACAGCAGTATGTTTCTAGTCATGTACACACTGAGTAAGTATTAATCAGATGTGATATTCTCAAAACCCGACGTTAATGTCGGGTTTTTTGTGCCTGACAGAAAAATAATAATACAGGGGCCTATGGATATGGCTGATCAGTTTTTTTTGCTTTCAAAGATCTTATGGTTTGTCGCGCAGCCGGATCACTTTTTGTTACTAATGCTGCTGTTTGGTCTGTTGTTATGGCGCCGGGCATTGGGTGTATTTCTGGTCTGGACTTCTGTTTTGGCCATGCTGACAATCAGCGTATACCCAGTGGCTAACTATCTGTTAGAGCAGTTAGAACAGCGCTTTCCACAACCTGTATTATCCGAAATTAAAGAGCCTATCGCTGGCATTATTGTTCTTGGTGGTGGGGAGAATGCAGAGATGTCCTCCCATACTCAATGGCCGGAGTTTAATCAGGCGGCAGACCGTTTAATGGCGCTACCGGGCTTAATGTTGCGTTACCCTGAAGCTAAAGTTGTTTTTACTGGGGGCTCTGGCTCCATTCTAGCGCCTGAATTTAGAGGCGGAGATGTAGCTAAACAGTGGTTGCATCAACAGGGTATGGGATCGCGTGTAACGATCGAGCGAGATTCGCAAAATACTTTTCAAAATGCCATCTATACCAAGGATTTGATCGCGAATACTGAGGGTGAGGTCGAAGGTAAGTGGCTGTTAGTGACATCAGCCTTCCATATGCCGCGTTCGGTTGGTGTGTATCGTAAAGCGGGGATTGATGTAATCCCTTTCCCTGTTGATTATCGCGCCGGTACAATGCGTTTTACGCCTGATCTAAATACAAATATGAATGGCCTAAACACTGCTGTAAGGGAGTGGATAGGGCTGTTAGCATACCACTACACTGAGAAAACAGACGTGTTGTTCCCTGCACCTGTTAGCACCATTGAATTAGAGAACTAATGAAGCAGTTAAGCATTTCACCGAGGCCGCAGGTCGATACATCTGTACCTGTGTTTCAGCAGGTAAATCCAGTTTTAGCCCGTATCTACGCTTCACGTGGAGTCCATGATCTGCAAGGGCTTGGCAGGAGCTTGAATGAACTTTTGCCCGATAGTGGTTTGGCAGGCATTGATGGGGCGGTGAACCGCTTAGTTAGGGCGTTAGAGCAACGGGAAAAAATCTTAATCATTGGTGATTTTGACTGTGATGGTGCGACCAGTACCTCAGTTGCTGTTTTAGCGCTACGGATGATGGGCGTGGCAGAGGTTGGTTATCTGGTGCCTAACCGTTTTGAATATGGCTATGGCTTAAGTCCAGAGATTGTAGCGGAAGCCCTGAAACAATCTCCTGATCTATTGATAACTGTCGATAATGGTATTTCGAGTATCGAGGGCGTTGCTGCGGCGAATGCTGCGGGTTTAGATGTGATCGTTACGGATCACCATTTGGCTGGTAAGGAGCTTCCTGCAGCTTGTGCCATCGTCAACCCTAATCAGCCTGATTGTCAGTTTACGGCTAAATCTACCTGCGGTGTTGGTGTGATCTTTTATGTGATGATTGCGCTGCGCCGAATGTTACAGCAAAAAGATTGGTTTAATTTAAATGGGTTGCCGAGTCCTAATTTAGGTTCGCTCTTAGACCTTGTTGCTTTAGGAACAGTTGCAGATGTTGTTCCTTTAGAGCAAAACAATCGTGTGCTGGTTCATCAAGGTCTTCAGCGTATCAAAGCAGGGCGCTGCAGACCGGGCTTGAAGGCGTTAATCGAGCTATCAGGTCGTCAACAACACAAAGTTGCTTCATCCGATCTTGGTTTTGCTATAGCACCTCGCTTGAATGCGGCTGGCCGTTTGGAAGATATGTCGATCGGTATCGAGTGTTTGCTAACCGAATCAGAACAGAAAGCCAAAGATCTAGCCGCTACACTGAACGACCTCAATCAGGAGCGTAAGGGAATAGAGCAGGAGATGCAGCAACAAGCGCTCGATCTGCTGGATAAGCTGCAACTAGATTCAGCGCAGCTTCCTTATGGTCTATCTCTGTATGAGCCCGAGTGGCATCAAGGTGTGATCGGTATTCTGGCTTCTAGGATTAAAGATCGAACTCACAGACCTGTGATTGCCTTTGCTCAAGGTGATGAGGGTGAATTAAAAGGTTCTGCTCGCTCAATTCCAGGCTTCCACGTGCGAGACGGTTTAGATGCGATTGCTGCAAGGTATCCATCGCTTTTGCGCAAGTTTGGTGGTCATGCCATGGCTGCAGGCTTAACTATCAAAGCTACAGATCTAGAGCTGTTTCAAAACGCTTTTGATGAAGAGGTTAGACGCCAATTAAGTGAGTCAGACCTCCAGCAAGAGGTGTTAACCGATGGTGAGCTTACCGCTGCAGATATGACGATCGAGTTAGCAGAGCTGTTACGTGATGCCGGTCCTTGGGGGCATCAGTTCCCTGAACCGCTGTTTGATGGCCAATTTACCTTGATCCAGCAACGAGTGGTTGGTCAAAGACATCTGAAAATGGTGTTGATGGAGCCGATTTCTGGTTTAGCTGTGGATGCGATTCAGTTTAATGCCGATATGGAAGTCTGGCCGGATCAGGATATTACCCAAGTCCGAGCCGTGTACCGTTTGGACGTGAATGAGTTCCGCGGAAAACGATCGGTGCAAATGCTGGTGGATCATCTACTGCCTGAGTAGTATCGTTGCCGCCTCTATTTTTGATTCTTAATTGGAAGCAGCTGAATGGCTGCTTTCCTATCTACACTTAAGTGAATAATTGATGTCTGATCTACTGCCTTACTACGTTGGCGCGCATGTGAGCGCTAGTGGTGGTGTGCAAAACGCCCCGCTTAATGCTAAAGAAATTGAAGCGAATGCATTTGCTCTATTTACTAAAAATCAGCGACGTTGGGTGGCAAAGCCTTTAGATTTAAAGACGATCGCATCATTTAAGAAAAACTGCGCTGCGCTAAATTTGAAGCCGGAGCAGATTCTTCCTCATGACTCCTATCTCATTAACTTGGGTCATCCGGAAGAGGAGGCATTGCAGAAGTCTCGTGATGCTTTCTTAGATGAGATGCAGCGCTGTGAACAGTTGGGTTTGGTTTATCTTAATTTTCATCCGGGGAGCCACCTGCGCAAGATCAGTGAAGAGGAGTGTATCGCTAAGATCGCTGAGTCTCTTAACTGGGCTATCGCACAAACTGAATCAGTTATCGCGGTTATTGAGAATACAGCAGGCCAAGGAAGTAACCTTGGATTTAGCTTTGAGCAGTTAGCCGCCATTATTGATCAAGTAGAAGATAAGAGCCGTGTTGGTGTGTGTATCGATACCTGCCACATGTTTGCGGCTGGCTATGATATCCGTACTCAAGAGAGTTGTGCTGAGGTATTCGAAGGCTTCTCCAATGTTGTCGGTTTTGAATACCTTAAAGGGATGCACCTGAATGATTCTAAAGGTGGTTTAGGCTCGCGCTTGGATCGTCATCACAGTCTAGGCCAAGGAGAGATAGGCTTGGAGGTGTTCAAATTTATTATGCGTGATGATCGCTTTCGTGGGATCCCATTAGTACTAGAAACCATTGATGAGACTATCTGGGCTGAAGAAATTCAAATGCTGCGTCAGTTTACGTTGGGTGATTTTGATTAGAATTGCCTAATATTTAGGCGATCGTATATCTGAATACCCATATAAATGGTAGATATTTTCGCGTTTGTCACTTAAGTGTCATCCTTTCTAGCTAGCCTGTGCGTCTAAGAATAGTGCATCACAGGTGAGTAAGTATGTTGCTTGCAACAAATGAGGTCGATGCTGAGTCACGTCGTAAGTATCTTTTCGATATTTTAGAGTCAGAATCACTTTATCCACATTTTCAGCCAATTGTGGATTTAAAAAACAATGTTGTTATTGGTCATGAGGCCTTAATCCGCGGGCCTGCGGGCACGGTTATGGCTTCGCCTGGCGCATTGTTTCAGACAGCCATAGAAAACAACTTGTTACACACACTTGAGTTGCTATCACGACGAAAATCCCTTGAAGCATTTGCTGAGTTGAACCCAGGTGGGCAACTCTTTCTTAATATCAGTGCGTCTTTGTTAGGGACGCCAGAACACACAGAAGGTTTTACGGCTGAACTGTTACAAGAGTTAGGTATCTCAATTCAAGATATCGTCATAGAGCTTTCTGAACAGCACCCATTTGATCAACAAGGCCTGACTCATGCTGCCGTTGAGCATTACCGAAATATGGGTTTCCAAGTTGCGGTAGATGATTTGGGGACAGGTTACTCCGGCTTGAAATTGTGGTCAGAGCTAAAGCCTGAATACGTCAAAATTGATCGCCATTTTATCTCTGATATTGATAGTGATCCGGTAAAACGTGAGTTCGTACGCTCGATCTACAACATCAGTAATACCATGGGCTGCAAAGTCATTGCTGAAGGGATTGAACGTCAAGAAGAAGTCAAAACGATCAAAGAGCTGGGGATCAATATTGGCCAAGGTTTTTACCTTGGTTATCCAAGCCCAGAGCCGCAAACAGTAGAGCCTCCTGTTGTTGATGTCTACGAATCTGCAAATGCACCTCGAGTTGAGAACTGTGAGACGGCTCATTCTCTATTACGCAATGCTCCAACTGTTTCCATTCAAGATACTGTGCTGTCGGTGAGTGACCTATTTAGAACGCACCCCGAAGTAAGCTCTCTACCGGTTGTGCATGAAGGCGTACCTCAAGGTGTAGTGAGAAGATCCAGTTTGTTTGAGTTGTTCTCTACCCAATATGGTCGAGCGCTTTATGGTACAAAACCGGTCGAGCGGATCTTGTCTCATGACGTGCTTATTGTGGATGCAGGGATGAGCTTGGATGAAGTCTCTCGGCTTATCACAGAGCATGAACAGAATGAGATCCAGCAGGATTTGATTATTACTCAGAACGATCTTTATGTTGGTATGGGTAATGTACGAGATCTGTTGAAGCGATTGACCGAACTCAAAGTGCAAAATGCGCAATATGCTAACCCGCTGACGCTTTTGCCGGGTAATGTCCCGATCAATAACGAAGTGGATGCGTTGCTTAACCAATCGGCTGACTTTCATGTCGCTTATTTCGACTTGAATAACTTTAAGCCCTTTAACGATTGTTACGGTTATTCCAAAGGGGATCAGGTGATTCGTTTGTTGGGTGAATTGCTGGTGCAACACGCCTCTTATGATTCAAATTTCATCGGCCATGTGGGGGGCGATGACTTTGTTGTGATCTATCGCTCACCTGATTGGCAGTTGAGTTGTGAGCGGATCATTCGCGAGTTCGATAAAGCGGTAAAAGGGTTCTACTGCGATGCGGATCTCAAAGCGGGCGGAATCTGGGCGAGTGATCGTCAAGATAACCGAACTTTTTTCTCATTTTTGGGCTTAGCTGTCGGTGTTGTTCACCCTGATCCTTGCTGTTGTAACAGCTTTCATGAGGTGGCAGAGCTTGCGGCAATGGCTAAAAAAGAAGCTAAAAAGTCTGCTGAGAGCGCTATGTTTGTATCCCGTCGGCGTTGTATTACTACATCGGTAGCCGATAGCTTAAGGTGCTTTGCGTAAGCTTAAATTTCTATCCTAGCCCTGTTCCTTAGGGCTAACCTCTCCAATCCTTCATTTCTAAATGTCTTGATCAATTGGCTTGATGAGCTGGTTAATTGATATAGTGAGTTATTCGCTAGTCAATGACAGGAACAGCACATGTCTGAAAAATGGCAACCAAGTTTTGGTCAAAAAGATTTCAACATCGATAAACAAGAAACCCTGTACGATGGTTTCTTTCAAATGCACAAACTCTATCTGCGGCACAAAACCTTCGCTGGCAGTGAGATAGAGATCCAGCGTGAGCTGTTTTACCGTGACGATGCTGTATGTGCGCTGCTCTATGATGCGGTTAAACAATCGGTTGTTTTGATTGAGCAGTTCCGTGTAGGTGCGTTCGATAGCCCTGATGGGCCTTGGTTGCTGGAGCTGGTGGCAGGTATTGTCGAGAAAGGTGAAACCACTGAAGATGTCGCTCGCCGTGAAGCAGTCGAAGAAGCGGGGGCGCAGCTAGGTGAGATCAAGCACATCACCCGTTTCTCACCGAGCACTGGAGCAACGCGAGAGTATATCGATCTACTTTGTGCTCAGGTGGATTCCAATGGTGTCGAAGGCATTCATGGTTTGCCTGAAGAGGGCGAAGATATCAAAGTGCATGTCATTCCTGTGGAAGATGCCTTTGAATTAGTACAACAAGGTATAATTAATAATGCCCCTGCGATAATTGCTCTGCAGTGGTTACAGTTAAATAAGTCAGCGCTCGATCAGCGATGGCAGTAAGTAGTAAACGATAAATCGGATAGGCGGATGAAGCGGAAATATATTCCAGATCTAACTCGGCAGATGGCGCATTGCGAGGCTAACTATGCTCGTATCATGAAGCTATTGCCGGATCTGGATGACTGTGATGAACGTGAGTTTCAGGTGAGCTGGCCTGAGCATACTGCCTATCTGCGTCTGCAGGTTGATGAGCGATTCAAATATACGACCACGTTGTTGATTAGTCATCGCTTTGAATCAAGCTCACCATGGTTAGAGGCGCCTGGGCTAGTGGTACGTCTATACCACGATGCTGGCATGGCGGAGGTAATCTGCATGCAGCGCCGTAAGCAGCTATCCGGTGTTTACCCCTACCCAAACAAAAATATGCACCTTCCTGACGAAAAAATTCAGCTGAATGAATATCTGGGTGAGTGGTTGAGCGAGTGTTTAAACCACGGCCACAGCATGGAACCTGTATTCAGTGGCTGAAACCATCACTCTGTTGCAAGTCAGTGATATGCACCTGCAACAAGAATCAGATATGTTGTTGAAAGGTGTGAATGTCGAGCAGCGCTTTCAACAAGTGATAACGGAGATTGAATCTCAATCTGCTGATGCCTTGTTACTCACTGGTGACCTGACACATCACGCACCTAAGGCTTATGACCGTTTGGTTTCTTATGTCGATCAGCTTCCTTACCCAAGTTATTGGATTCCCGGTAATCATGATCTGGTAGAGGAGATGGCGCGCTTTGCCGATAGTGAGTTAGCGCCACGGGTAAAAACGTTTGGCGGTTGGAAACTGATCTTTCTAGATAGTAGTTCAAATCCCGATGGCAAAGGTAGCGGTTCGCTTTCTGAGCCAGAATTGGCTTTTTTAAAAGCGGAATTAAGCCAGACAGCGCCTGATCAACATGTGCTATTAGTTCTGCATCATCATCCTGTATCTGTAAAAAGCCGATGGCAGGATGAGATCTGTTTAGGTAATGCTGATCAGTTCTGGCAGATTGTTGATCTTTATCCACAGGTTAAAAGCGTTATCTTTGGCCATGTGCATCAAAGCTGGGGGCTTCAGAGAGGGGGTGTTCAATTATTCTCTGTACCAGCGACTGCTGCGCAGTTTAAAGCTCAGACAGATAACTCGGAAGTCGAAGATGATCCTAAGCTAGCAGGGCCTGCTTATGGCCGCTATCAGCTTTATTCTTGTGGGAAAATTAACCAACAAGTGATTAGATTACCCGCATAGCTTTACTGGCTATTGCGCCTTGCTTTCCCCTCCGGTAAGTTCTTTGCCAGAGGAAGAAAATGAATACACCGCTTTATATATACGTTCATGGCTTCAATAGCTCGCCGCAATCGATGAAGGCGAAGGTGTTCGTCGAGTATCTGCAGGGTAAAGGTCTAGGCGATCAGGTGATGGTGCCAAAGCTATCCCACTGGCCAGCAGAAGCTATGGAGCAGTTACGCGCTCTTGTTGAGCAAAACCAACAGCGATCAATCATCTTATTAGGGAGTTCGCTGGGTGGTTATTACAGTACATGGCTTACTGAACATTATGATCATGTGCGTACGGTTTTAATTAACCCATCGGTTAGACCGTTTGAACTGTTGCCTCAGTATCTTGGGCCTAATGTGAATCTGTATTCTGGTGAAGAGTACGAGCTTACACAGGAGCATCTGGAGCAGTTATTGGCGTTAAATTGCCAAGAGATCGAGCGTCCAGAGGCTTACCTGTTGTTAGCTCAAACAGCAGATGAAACACTGGATTACCGAGAAGCGGTCGAGAAATTTTCTGTATCACCGCAGTTTGTTCAGCCAGGTGGTAGTCATGGTTTCGAGCAGTTTGAAAACCTGATTCCAGCCATTATGGCGTTTGCTGAAGGGCGTATTGATCTGCCCGAAGCACAACCGATTTAAATATCGTTAAACGTTGATTCATAGATAAAGTTTTGCGACAGGAAAGTATTTGATGTCCAAGCAATACAACGCTGGTTCCATAGAAGTTCTTAGTGGTCTAGACCCGGTTAGACGTCGTCCGGGGATGTACACGGAAACGGATCGTCCAAACCATTTGGCGCAAGAGGTCATCGATAACTCGGTGGATGAGGCGCTTGCCGGTCATGCTAAACAGATTGATGTGGTTCTGAATAAAGATCAGTCCTTAAGCGTGACCGATGATGGTCGAGGCATGCCTGTGGATATCCACCCTGAGCAGGGTGTCAGCGGGGTCGAATTGATCCTGTGTAAACTCCATGCGGGTGGTAAGTTTAACAACGATAACTACAACTATTCCGGTGGTTTACACGGTGTTGGTGTATCGGTTGTAAATGCCTTATCTAAGTTGTTAGAAGTTCAGGTACGTCGCGACAGTCAGGTTTATCGTATTGGCTTTGCCGACGGTGAAAAAGTATCTGACCTAGAAGTGATTGATACCTGTGGTAAGCGCAACACTGGTACCACGGTACGTTTCCTGCCTGATCCTCAATACTTTGATACCCATAAATTCAGCGTTTCACGTTTAAAGCATAATCTACGTGCCAAAGCGGTTCTGTGCCCTGGCTTAAAGGTGACCTTTATTGATCTGACCGGTGCTAAGCGTGAGAAAGAGGAATGGTATTACGAAGATGGTTTAATTGATTACCTAAAAGGCACAACGCAGGTCTTTGAAGTACTACCAGCTGAACCATTCTCTGGCTCTTTGCAGGGGGAACTAGACGCAGTCGAGTGGGCTGTTCAGTGGCTACCAGAAGGTGGCGAGATGACCTGCGAAAGTTATGTGAACCTAATCCCTACGGCCCAAGGCGGTACCCATGTAAACGGTTTACGTACGGGCTTACTTGAAGCGATGCGTGAGTTCTGTGAATTCCGAAACTTGCTACCTCGTGGAGTAAAGCTGACTGCAGATGATGTCTGGGATAAGTGTTGTTACGTCCTCTCTGCAAAAATGCAGGACCCTCAGTTTGCTGGTCAAACCAAAGAGCGTTTGTCTTCTCGTGAAATCGCTGCTTTTATCTCCGGTACGATTAAAGATGCTTTCTCTCTATGGCTAAACCGCCATGTAGAAGAAGGTGAGCAACTTGCTGAAGTTGTTATCTCTAACGCTCAACGCCGTATGCGTTCCAACAAAAAGGTTGTGCGTAAGAAGGTGACGCAAGGGCCTGCTTTGCCGGGTAAATTGGCAGACTGTTCCGGTGGCGATGCTATGCAATCCGAACTGTTCTTAGTAGAGGGTGACTCGGCGGGTGGTTCCGCAAAACAAGCGCGTGAGCGTGAGTTTCAGGCGATCATGCCTTTGCGCGGTAAGATTCTGAATACATGGGAAGTCGACCCAAGCGAAGTGCTAGGTTCACAAGAGATCCATGATATCTCTGTAGCGATTGGTGTGGAGCCTGCTTCGGAAAACTTCGATGGTCTGCGTTACGGCAAGATCTGTATTCTGGCCGATGCGGACTCCGACGGTCTACATATCGCAACGCTTCTGTGTGCATTGTTCGTACGTCACTTTAAACCGCTAGTTACTGCGGGTCACGTGTATGTGGCTATGCCGCCACTGTATCGAATCGATGTCGCGAAAGAGGTGTTTTACGCACTGGATGACGCCGAGAAAGATGGCATTATCGAGCGTATTAAGGCTGATCGTAAGAATGCCAAAATTGGTGTACAGCGCTTCAAGGGTTTGGGTGAGATGAACCCACTTCAGCTACGTGAGACAACCATGTCACCGGATACTCGCCGTCTTGTACAGCTGACGGTAGAGCCGGGTGATGGCACGAACGAAGTGATGGATATGTTGTTAGCTAAAAAACGCTCAGGTGACCGAAAAGACTGGTTGCAGAGCAAAGGTAATTTGGCAGACGTTTAGACGTTGAAAGTAGCAAGAGTTTTCTCTGTGATTAGTCACTGTAGGCAGAGAAACAGGATAGTTTTTACAGCTGGTTGCTAGGTCTGTGTTACGGCAGCGAGTTGAGCTTATTACGAGTGTAATGTGAATTATGACGGTACAAACAACCTTCGAAGATGGCACTGAACGCCTCGCGTTAAAAGATTTTACCGAGAAAGCGTATCTGGATTACTCCATGTACGTAATTTTGGATCGTGCCCTGCCTCATGTAGGTGACGGCATGAAGCCGGTTCAGCGTCGCATCATCTATGCGATGTCTGAACTTGGTCTAAAAGCGTCAGCAAAATACAAGAAGTCAGCACGTACTGTGGGTGATGTGTTAGGTAAGTTTCACCCGCATGGTGACTCAGCTTGTTATGAAGCGATGGTATTGATGGCGCAGCCGTTCAGTTATCGCTATCCGTTGGTTGATGGTCAGGGTAACTGGGGTTCTCCGGATGATCCTAAATCCTTCGCTGCGATGCGTTATACCGAATCCCGTTTAGCGCGTTATGCCGAAGTTTTACTGTCTGAAATCAGCCAAGGTACAGTTGATTGGGTACCTAACTTCGATGGCACTATGCGTGAGCCAGCGATTCTGCCTGCGCGTTTGCCGAATGTGTTGCTGAATGGCACTACAGGTATTGCCGTAGGTATGGCGACCGATATTCTGCCGCACAACCTTCGTGAAGTGGCTCAAGCCTGTGTTCACTTGCTAGATAACCCGCGCGCTGATCTGGACGAGATTACCGAGATCGTCCCTGGCCCCGATATGCCAACCGATGCGGAGATCATCACCTCCCGTCGAGAGCTGAAGAAGGTTTACGAAACAGGACGTGGCTCTGTGCGTATGCGTGCCGTATACACGAAAGAGCAGGGCGAGATTGTTATTACAGCGCTGCCTCATCAGGTATCGGGCGCTAAAATTTTGGAGCAGATCGCCGCTCAGATGCAGCAGAAAAAGCTGCCGATGGTAAGTGATCTTCGAGATGAATCTGATCATGAAAACCCGACGCGTCTAGTGATTATCCCGCGCTCGAATCGTGTTGATGTCGAGCAGTTAATGGCTCACCTATTTGCTTCTACTGATCTAGAACGTACATACCGTGTGAATATGAACATGATCGGTGTGGACGGCAAACCTCAGGTTAAAAACCTCCGCCAAATTTTGGTTGAATGGCTGAGCTGGCGTACGGAAATTGTACGTAAGCGTTTGAATCATCGTTTGACTAAAGTGCTGGATCGTTTGCACATCCTTGAAGGTTTGATGGTCGCCTACCTCAATATTGATGAGGTAATTGCGATTATCCGCCATGAGGAAGAGCCGAAAGCAGAGCTGATTAAGCGCTTTGGTCTAACTGAGATTCAAGCAGATGCGATTCTAGACCTTAAACTTCGCCATCTGGCCAAACTGGAAGAGTTTAAAATCCAGTCTGAGCAGAACGAGTTGGAAGCAGAGCGCAAGAAGTTGGAAGGTATTCTGGGCTCAGATGCCAAGATGCGTAAGTTGATTAAAAAAGAGATCCAAGACGCTGCCGAAGAGTACGGTGATGATCGTCGCTCGCCAATCGTAGAGCGTGAAGAAGCGCAGGCATTCAGTGAGAAAGATCTTCTCTCTTCGGATCCTGTAACAGTCGTGATCTCTAAGCAGGGCTGGATTCGTGCCGCAAAAGGTCATGATATTGATGCCGAGGGCCTCAATTACAAATCCGGTGATGCCTTTAAGCTAAGTTGTAAGGGTAGGACTAATCAGCCAACCCTCTTATTAGATACCACGGGTCGAAGTTTCACTATCGAGACCCATAATCTACCGTCCGCCCGTGGACAAGGTGAACCGGTAACAGGGCGTATTACATTACCAAAAGGCTCCACTGTAGATGCTGCTATTGCGGGTAAGGATAACGACCAAGTCCTGATGGCTTCAGATGCGGGTTATGGTTTTATCGCTAAGATCTCTGATCTCACTAGTAAGACTAAAAACGGTAAGGCAGCATTAACCCTGCCTAAAAATGCTCAGATCTTGCAGCCAATCACTATGAGTTCAGTCGAAGATTCTCTTCTGGCTGCAGTGACAAATGAAGGACGCTTATTGGTCTTCCCAGTATCAGAACTGCCTCAGCTGGCGCGTGGTAAAGGTAATAAGATTATTAATATCCCATCTGCAAGAGCCTCTGCCCGAGAGGAATTGGTAGTTGCCTTGGCTGTGTTCTCTCCGGAAGACACATTGCTTGTGCATGCTGGCCGTCAACACTTGAAGCTTAAGCCCGCTGATATAGAGCACTATCGAGGTGAGCGAGGCCGACGAGGTAACAAGTTACCGCGTGGTTACCAGCGTGTAGATAGTCTGGAAGTGAATAGCAGTACGCAAGAACAATCTGAAGGCGAGGAATAAAGCTTACTTAACCTAGATGCCGGTAGCGGTAACCAGCTGTTAACCCAGAGTAGCTTATTAGAATTGTGCTTCGCAGTAAGTCTAATAGGCTACAGCTTGACCCTATAAGCTAACGGATTATCATATGCGCCTACATTTAAGGTGGTTTTTTTGGTCAGCCATATAGGTGCTATACGTCATGGAAGGACGTTTATTACGTAAGCGATTTAGTCGTCGTATTACGATTTTAGCTGTTTCTCTGTCCATCGTTATCTTACTGATGGGAGGGCTTCTCTTGTTCCTATCCTCGGGGGTAAGGGATGCCTGGACAGCGTATAGTTATACTTCAGAAAACCGTACAACTGCTCTGTCAGAGCTGCATCGTTCCATTGGGTACGGTGGTTTTATCCACAACTTCAAAAACTATGTTTTACGCCAAGAGCAAGGTTTGCTTGAACACTTACGTGGCGATATAGAAAAATTTTCTCAAGTTATTTCCCATTATTCTTCGTTGGATCTCAATGGTAAAGAGAGCCAAGCACTGTTAGTTATCCAACAGACGCTTCAGATGTATAGAGATAATCTTCATGTCGCTCAGATGGCAGTGCAAAGGGGAGCGCCGACTCAACAGATAGATAGGCAGGTGCGTATTGATGATGCTCCTGCATTGGCTGCTTTAGCGGTACTTCAGCAAGAAAATAACCGTTTTCATGAAGCAGTTACTCGCGATATGAACAAGCAGATTACTAACCTAATTAATGCGCTTCTCATAGGTTTGTTAGCGATGCCTTTTGTGGTGCTTGCTGCCTATCATTATCACGATGTTATGAATCGCTTCGTCCAATTGATAGCTGAAAAACGTGAGGTCGAAAAAGCGCTGGTTAATTCAGCCGCTGAAGTTGAAGAAGCACAGCAGCAAAGGCGTGCGATGGCTTATGAAGCGCATCATTGCGAATTAACCCGTGTCCCGAACCGCAAAGCCTTTATGACCACTGGGCATGAGATTATGCAGAATGCAGCTGCTCGCGAACAGTGTTTAACAGTGCTGTTTGTAGATGTCGATGATTTTAAAACGATCAATGACACCTATGGTCACGAAATCGGCGATAAAGTGTTGGTGGAGGTTGCTTCTCGTCTCAGTTTTGCGTTGCGAGAAGGGGACTTTGTTGCACGTATTGGTGGGGATGAGTTTGCCATGATCATTCAATGTAATGATTCTGCTACTTGTGCTCCAGGTTTGGCCGAAAGATTGCTGGATGTTATGAATGAGAGCTATAGCGATATTGCTGAAGATCTAGAGGTTAGCTGTTCGGTCGGTGGTGCTAATTGTCCACAAGATGGTCAGGATCTTGACACGCTGGTACGCGTGGCTGATGAGCGTATGTATCGGGTTAAAAAAAGCGGGAAGAATGGAGTTTTCCTGCAGGAATGTTAATTAAATTCCTTAATTACGTCGTTAATAGGCATGGGTTTGTAGAAGTAATAGCCCTGAAATACCTCACAACCTAGATCATCAAGGATCTGCTTTTGTTCTTGGGTTTCAACGCCCTCAGCAACAATGGTTATTCCCATTTTATGAGCAATATCGATAATCCCTTGAAGCAGTAATCGAGCATCTTTGTCCTCGACAATATCATCGATAAAACTCTTATCTATTTTAAGCTCGTCGATAGGTAGATCTTTCAACAAACTTAAAGAGGAATAACCCGTACCAAAGTCATCTAAAGATACGGATATTCCCTCTGCTTTAAACTGGTTGATCATGCCTAACACGTAATCTAAATCTTGGATAAACAGACTTTCTGTAATCTCAATTTTGAGCCTGCTTTTATCTATTTTGGATAGATTAGCTTGCTCTAAAAAGTACTCAAAAAAACCATCGGAAAAGAATTGCTTGATAGATACATTTATCGATAACGAGAAACTGCCCGATGCTACCTTACCTGCCTCGTCTAACGATTTTCGGATAATATGTCGGCCAAGTTCTGGCATCAGCCCAGAGTATTCAGCAATAGGGATAAAACGATTTGGTGGGATAGGACCGAGATCTTTGTTTTGCCAGCGAACTAAAGATTCAAAGCCGGACAGCACGCCAGTTGAAGAAACTTGCGGCTGAAAGACGACAGTTATTGCATCGCTCTTAATGGCGTCTCTGAGCTGATTCTCTAGCGATAGATCATCAAGATAGCGTTTTTTTAGTTCATCATGGAAGATGGTGTAGCAGTTTTTGTTCTGTTTCGCTTCATACAAGGCAAAGTCCGAGAGTCTTTTTACCTCTTCAAATGAGCTAGCGTCGGTAGGACAATGAGAGATCCCTATGCTGGCACTTAAACTTAAGCGGTTGCCACTCATTAGATAGGGTTTAGAAATCTCTTCTAAAATGGCTTTGGCTAAGCATTCAGCTTCAAAACTAGAAAGGTTGAATGCAACGACTACAAACTCATCACCACTATACCTAGCCACAATGCATTCGTTATTTTGTATGCTGAGCTTGAGCCTTCTAGTTATTTCTATCAGCACTTGATCACCGTAGTCATGACCGAAATTATCATTAGCCGATTTAAAATTATCCATATCGATAAACAGTAGGTGGTACCTCTTTTGCTCTTCTAGTTTTGAAAAGTAGTTATCCAGAAAATAGCGGTTGGGCAGGTTGGTTAGGAAGTCGTGCGTTGCTCTATAAGTTAACAGTTTCTCTTTCTTCTTCTCATTATTGCTGATCACTCTAAAGAGCCAGAAAATAACGGCATAGGCGAAGAAGAAAACTAGGGAGAGATTGGCTGCTGCTTGGAAGAACTTTTTCCTAATAACTTGGGTATCTCTTTCTACCCCTACCCAAAGCTGAAACTCTTTTATATAGAAGTTCGACATCATCGATTGAGAGTCATCATTAGACTTGCCGGTGACATGAGTAGTAATGATCTGTTTATCCTTAATATTCTCAAAGCTAGTGTTGTAGGCCTGTTCGACATAATCGATGCCTTCTTGAACCCTTTCTTCTGAAAATGGATGTTCGTATACAGCGGGATCCTTGATGATACGTTTAGGGGCTATCTGAAAATATCGGTCTCGATCTCGATAGATAAAAACACTGTAGTCAGCACTGTGTTCAACATTTTTGGAGAAGAATGGAAGACCTTGCTCTATGTTAATTGTTAGGGATACAACGAACAGCGGTAGGCCGCTTGTATCTCTGATCGTTTTACGAATAGGGATGATCAGAGCGTTTTCCCAGTTACTAAAATAAGTGCGGCCAATAACAGCTGATTTACTATCCAGTGTGAGTTGGAATGCTTTTGCAGCTTTAGGTGTTTTCAAAAGGTTAAATGAGGATTCGCGTATTACTTGAGACTGAGAGTTAGTCGCAACTATATTGCCAGCAAGATCGATTAGAAATAGATTGTGCGTCGTCTTGGCTGCATTCAGTATCTTATCTATTTCTTGGATTGCTTGAATCTGATTCTTGAATTTTTCTTCGTGTAATAGTTCCTCACCCAGAATATCTAAAAGCGTTTCATATTGTCTAAGCGAAGCTTCAACTGAGTTAGAGGTAATGCGTGTTAGGTTTTCTTGCTCTAACTGCACATCTTGCCGGATAGAGTCATGGGTTTTCATAAGAATGAAAATAAACGAAGCAAAGCCGGCCAAAAGGAAGACGTAAAACGCAAGCCAGATGTTTTTTCTAATGAACAGCATAATGTTTCACTCAAACATTGTGATGCTTAACTAGAGTGAAGGTATGAATAATGTTCTTGAGAAACCGTGTGTGTCATCAAAAGTACCTTTGCTATTTACATCATATAGAGTAGTCAAAGCTGGGCACCCTGCTTAGTGGTTTAAGCTTCCTTAGGATAATCGCAATGCGATCAATGAAAATGTCAGCGTTATATCCAATTTATCAGTTCAGCTGCACTGCTTTGGCCAACTCTAAACGATTTCATTATATAACCAGTTTCAAATGTAACAGTCTCCATATTTGGTAGTAGATTGATGGCTCGTTTGTAGGGGGCTTGGCTGCACATATGGTTCTTTATAGATGACACCGCCTATATGTATCAAAAGCTTGTAAATACTCTGTCGATGAAGGTTTGCGTTAACCTAATTTATGGTTTTATTCTTATTTAAGTTTTTTGCAAGAATATCGATAAAGCTTCTGATCTTGCTACTGGCATGGCGGCCCTCTCTATGAACTATGTGCACAGGCATTGCTGGTGGTTCATAGTTCTCCAGAACAGTTTTAAGTTCGCCATGGTTTAGTTCATCTTCAACTTGGTACGACAAAGTATGGATAATGCCTAAATGCAGCTTTGCTGCATTGATCGCTGATTGATTGGTGGAAACCGTTAATCGTGGCTTTAAGCGTAAATTCTGCTGCTTTCCTTCGAAATCAAATTTCCAATCTTGCACCATACTACTGCTATTGGTCATGATAATTGAATGTTGCTTCAGGTCTTCTGGGAATTGAGGAATACCTGATTTTTCTAGATATTGTGACGAAGCAAGCCAGTGCATATGCACCGTGCCAACCCGTTTTGCATACATGTTTGAGTCAGGAAGATGACCAATACGTATACCGACATCAAACCCTTCTTCCATCAAGTTAACCACGCGGTCTAGAAATACGGCATCTACCTCTGTTTCCGGGTAATTATTCAGGTATTCAGCAATGCTAGGCATTACATATTTTTGTCCAAAAAGAACGGGAGCTGTAACCGATAAGTGGCCTTTGGGTTCGCTATTGATGCCTATGGCAGACTCATTTGCTCTTTCTAGCTCTTGAAGAATTCTCTGTGCATCTTGGAGATAGCGCTGGCCCGCGTCAGTGGTTCGTACATGTCGAGTGGTTCTGGTTAGCAATTTAATGCCGAGTTTTTCTTCCAGAGCAGAGACAGCACGGGTTACCGCTGGAGGGGAGATATTCAATCGACGACTAGCGGCAGCGAACCCTTGTTCCTCTGCAACAGCAACAAACACATTCATCAAATGAAATTGATCCACTGTTCTTATGCCCTCCGAGTTATATTATTCCATTTTACGTAATAGTTATTTGCTTTTTGTGAGTATTCTTTAATTTATCGTTGCTTGTCAAACTAGTCCTGCAACTTAACCAAGCGGCCAAATACAGAGGCCGGTCATTAGTTTGAGGAATTAGATATGAGCCGCATTAACTTAGTAACAAACGAACAAGCAAATGAAGAGCAACAAGCACTGTATGGCGCGATTGAAGGGCAACTTGGGATGGTGCCAAACTTTCTTAAAGTATTTGCCAATTCTCCAGCAGCACTACGTGCATTCTTAGGCTTACATGGGATTGCAAATGAAGGAAGCCTAGATCTTCGTACTCGTGAACGTATTGCCCTAGGGCTTGCCGAACAGAATGCCTGTGAATATTGCGTATCAGCACATACTGCAATAGGTCGTAAAGCTGGCCTGTCTAGTTCCGAAATTGAGGCAAACCGTTCTGGTAGTAGTCAGGATGCTAAAGCTGCTGTGGCTGTAAAGTTTGCACGCTCCTTAGCTGAGAATAATGGTGCTGTTACTACAGCCGAACTACTCGAAGTACGAAATGCCGGCTACAACGATGCAGAAATTGTCGAAATTATTACCCATGTTGGAATGAATGTTTTAACCAATATTTTGGGTAAGGCTAGTCGCGTAGAAATAGATTTCCCCAAAGTAGAACTGCAGCAAGCTTGATAAGTAGTCTGCCTTAGCGGGCCTTAAAGGCCCGTTTTTTTCTGCTAAATCCTAAAACAAGGGTATTTGACGATGGCACATAAATACGCACAAATCGCATTCACCGAGACTGTTCGCCAAGTTCAATCAGAGCAGAATAGTCGTGCTGGTTACGCTCGTATGGATGAGGGTGAAGATTACAATTATCTGCTGTCGGAATACGAAGCCGAGTTTATTGCTGAGCGTGATAGTTTTTACATGGCCAGTGTCGGTGAAACCGGTTGGCCCTATGTGCAGCATCGAGGTGGCCCTAAAGGCTTTATGCAGGTTTTAGATGCATCAACGCTGGGCTTCGCTGATTTTAGTGGCAATCGTCAATACGTCAGTACTGGTAATTTTCGTACCAACAATCGGGTATCTATCTTCTTTATGGATTATCCCAATAAGCGTCGTTTAAAGCTTATGGGAAGAGTCGAGCTGGTAAAGGATGATGATTGGGAAACACAGGCCAAACTTGAGGTCGCGGGGTATAGAGCCGAGATTGAGCGTGCCTTTATCATCAAAATAGAAGCATTCGACTGGAATTGCCCACAACATATCACTCCGCGCTTTACTGAAAGTGAAATGGAGCAGCTTATCGCACCTGTAATCGATGAGAACGTTCGCCTTAAGGCTCAGTCCGATCTGGTGGCCTCCGCATATCCGCAATCGTTAGGTGATGGCCCTATAACGTTAACGATTTCAGGTATAAGGCAGCTAACCCCAAGAGTACGTGCTTATGAATTACGTCATCCGCAAGGGCTAGATCTTCCTCAATTTGAAGCTGGTGCGCATTTACAAATACCTATACAGCTAGAGGATGGCAGTTTAACCACGCGCCATTACTCGATCTGTTCTAACCCAGCACGACGAGATATATACGAAATTGCTGTGTTGCATGAAGAACAGGGACAAGGTGGGTCCGTTGCAGTACATCAATACTTCAATCTGGGTATGACGTTGAAGTGCCAGCCACCGCAAAATTATTTCAAGCTTCATGAAGATACACGCCCAACAATCCTCATAGCAGGGGGAATTGGCATTACTCCCATTAAGGCCATGGCGCAAAAGCTCCGCGATCAAGGCAGGAAATTTGAACTTCACTATGCTGGTCGTAGTCAACTTGAGATGGCGTTCTTTGATCGTTTACAGAGGGAGTTTGTTGGTAATGGTTTTTTCTATCGGGGAGAGGCGAACGAGCGTATAGATCTACATCAGATTTTATCTACCAAAGCACCTGATGCAGTGGTTTACGCGTGCGGTCCTCAGAAGTTACTCACAGGCTTGAAGCAGCAGGCTCAGTTATTAGAGGTTGATCCACAACAGATCCAACTTGAACAGTTTGGTGCAAGCAAGCAGGCGCACGATAGCTCTATATCACTGGAACTCGCGCGAAGCGGAAAAGTCGTGGAAGTATTGGCAGAGCAAACTTTGCTAGACGCTATTATTGAAAGTGGAATTGAGATTCCCAATAGCTGTAAAAGTGGCGTGTGTAAAAACTGCGCGGTTACTGTGCTTGATGGGGAGCCTGATCATAGAGATCAATGCCTAACCCAGAACGAACAGCAAGTTCAAAAACAGATTTGTCCCTGTGTATCACGTAGCTTCAGTTATTCACTAGTGCTGGATATATAAAAAGAGTGGTAAGTCAGATGGTTACACGAATAAATGCAGATTTTGAACAACGCGTAGTTATTCTTCCTGAAGATTATCATTGGGTTGATTCGCTCATGGCGGGTGTCGAGCGCGTGATGCTAGACCGAATTGGTGATGAATCTGCACGGGCGACCTCGATCGTCCGCTATGCACCTTTTAGTGAATTCTCTCCGCATGTTCATAGCGGAGGGGAGGAGTTCTTTGTGCTTGAAGGTGTGTTTTCTGACGAACACCAAGATTATCCACAAGGGAGTTACGTCCGTAACCCTATTGGTACCTCGCATACCCCGAAGATCGGCAAAGAGGGTGCAACCATCTTTGTAAAGTTGCAGCAGTTTAACGAAGCCGACAAAGAACAAAAGGCGATCGATACTCATAAGCAGCTTTGGCTCCAAGGGCTGGTTGATGGCTTAACTGTTATGCCTTTGCATGAATTTGAGGGCGAACACGTCGCTTTGGTTAGGTGGGCGCCGAATACGCAGTTTAATCCCCACCGTCATTTTGGCGGTGAAGAGATACTGGTACTTGAAGGCACTTTCTATGATGAACATGGTATCTATCCGAAAGGCTCGTGGCTGCGTAGTCCTCATTTGAGTGAGCATCACCCCTATACCAAGGACGATGGTGCATTAATCTATGTGAAAACGGGGCATCTTTAGTAACGCTGCTAACTAGTCTTTCTATCGAATAAAAATAATCCACCAAAAAAAGCAAAACGCTATTGCGAATTATTATCATTATTGATAATCTAGATCCGCTCATAAGTGATAGGCAATGGACGACCTCACCATTAACATTGCTGAACAGTTCTACCTGCTCGCTCTCAGGTAGGTAGAACTTCTCCCACCTCAAGTACCAAGAAAATCAACAGATACTGTTGCAGTCACAAAGAGCATAAACCGCTAAGTTTTTTCTTATTGGAGGAGAGGAAGTTATGCACTCAATCAAAGATAGCGATTCGTACAAAACTTTTCTGCATCTCGCGGAGAAGCTATCCAGTAGTAGCTCATCCAATAGTGATTGGTTGGCGAAGCAGCACAAAGATATCTACGACTTTTTAAAACACGCTGAAGAAAGATAGAAGGAGAGACTTATGGGTTCTGTTATTAATCCCTCAATTTTTAAAGCGGTATACGACAAGATTGTGACTGAAGGTCAGCAGTCCAGTAGTGGCTTCTTTCTTCGTGGTGTCTATGCTGCAGGCCATGGCAAAAAGCATTTAGAGCTGAAGGATTGTTTTTCACGTATCCGCGCCGTGAATGGCGAAGTGGTCGCGACCGAGTTTTCGAACAATACTCAGCGTGTCAGATTTCTGAATAAAGTTCGCAAGCTCTATTGTGGCGAACAACTCTCGCAATAGTCTCTTTCTTCCGATTAAAAAGATCGATAAAACAGATCTCCTCCTTGTGATCCCTATCCAAAAGGCTTAGGTCAGCAACGCCTATATACCTTGAATTTGTGTCCCTTTTTGGCGCTACGCTATGTAAAAACGCGCATTCGTGAGTAAGTTTCCTACAGCTATCTCAGACCCCTTGTCTTTTTACCGGACTCCTTTACTCAAAAGATGGTGCTTTATTGCTCTAAAGACCAGTATTTACTTTTGTCTTAAAGCGTTACCCTAGCCCCGCTCAAAAATGTGTGCATTGCAGCATTTTCAGCATAGGCATGAATACACGCCATGCTAGTAGCTGGTCGGACTTAACGTTGGTCTACTCGAATTTGGTCATTTTTTGACGCTCTTTCTCGTGACGATGGGTCAAGCCCTGCAAGTTGCTAGGCAGAAATTGCATAAGAATTGTCAATTCTTATGCAATTTCGGCGGGTATTTTGAAACCCGTAACCTGATCCAGACACAACAATTTTAAAATCGGATTCTGACCATGAACCTGTCGATGTTTTTTCCACAGATCAACAGCGCAAGCTTACGCTTTGTGTTGGCTGTTGTTGGTCTCTTACTGCTCCCTCTTACTGCTTTTGCGGAAACCGGCGGAGCGACCGCTAACGTTCCGGAACTGAGCGCCTCTTTCTATGGCTATCTAAGTATCGCCATCTTTATTTTGGCCTACTCACTGGTTCCGCTGGAAAACAATATTCATCTGCTTAAAAGTAAGCCGGTTCTGGTGGCTGCGGGTCTGATCTGGATTCTAGTAGCGCTAGCATTTAAGGAAATTGGTGCCACAGAACAGGCGCATCATGCGATTAAACATGCGATTATCGAATACGCAGAGCTATTCCTATTCCTGCTAGTAGCGATGACCTACATTAACGCGCTTGAAGATCGTAATGTATTCCAAGCGCTGCGTGCTTATCTGGTATCCCGTGGTTACTCTCTACGTAAGGTTTTCTGGGTTACCGGCGCACTAGCATTTGTTATCTCTCCGATTGCGGATAACTTAACGACTGCACTTCTGATGGGTGCGGTTGTAATGGCTGTAGGTGGTTCGAATATCCGTTTTGTATCGATTGCATGTATCAACGTAGTCGTTGCGGCAAACGCTGGTGGTGCATTCTCCCCATTCGGCGATATCACAACACTGATGGTTTGGCAGAAGGGTAAAGTAGAGTTCCTAGAGTTCCTACCGCTGTTTATCCCATCGCTAGTTAACTGGTTTGTGCCTGCCATTATCATGAACTTCGCTATTCCTAATGAGATCCCAGAAGCGTCTCAGGAAAAGTCCTTCATGAAACGTGGTGCTAAAGTGATGATGGTGCTATTCCTAGCGACTATCGTAACTGCAGTAAGCTTCCACAGCTTCCTACACCTTCCACCTGCGGCTGGCATGATGTTTGGTCTAGGTTACCTAGGTCTGTACTCGTTCTACCTGAAGAGGGTTGAAGGTCGCACGGTAATGGCTGACTCAATCTTTGGTGGTCGTAGTGATGCACATCAGAACCCATTGAGCGTTCTACAGGCATACGGTAAGGATATTGGCGAGCATCTAAATGATCAGCCATATCCAGCGTTTATGATCGATAAAGAGAAAAACGTTACTCATTGGAATACTGCACTAGAAGAGCTAACGGGTATCAAAGCTGAAGAGATGATCGGCACGAAAAACCACTGGAAAGGCTTCTATAAAGAGCAGCGTCCAACCTTGGCTGATGCTGTCCTAGAAGACGAATCAGGTGCAGGCGTACGTCAGCACTATCAAAACAAGTATCGTGACAACCCAATGGGCGGTAAGTCTTACGATGCCGCTAACTACTTCGACAATATCGGTAACTCAGGCGCATACCTAATGTTCAGTGCTGCCCCTGTTGTTGATGAAAACGGTGAAACAGTGGGTGCTGTAGAGCTGTTTGAAGATATGACTGAGAAGCGTGAAGAAGTTAAAGAGTTCGACGTGATGGAACGTGTATCGCGTGCCGAGTGGGATACTTTGCTGTTCTTCTACGGCGTAATCTTGTGTGTAGCTGGCTTGAGCCAGTTCGGTTACATGGCGATCGTTTCTGAACTAATGTACAACGACCTTGGCCCAACATGGGCGAACGGTCTGGTAGGTGTGCTATCGGCGATTGTAGATAACATTCCGGTGATGTTCGCGGTATTAACCATGGACCCAGCGATGTCGCTAGGCCAGTGGCAGCTTGTAACCCTAACAGCGGGTGTGGGCGGCAGTATGTTGGCGATCGGTTCTGCTGCAGGTGTAGCACTACTAGGTACTGCGCGTGGCGTTTATACCTTCGCATCTCACCTTAAATGGACGCCTGCAATTGCCCTAGGTTATGTGGCAAGTATCGGCGTACACCTACTGATTAACGGTGTTTAATATATTTCAGTAACTAGCAGCGAGAACGCTTCGCTGCTAGTGGCTAGAAAAAGAAAGGCCTGCTCATTGAGTGGGCCTTTTTTGTTTGTGGAGTTAGAGGGACCAAATAAGAACAGATCTGTGACTATGCATATTCTATTGGCTGTGCCTTGGGGATTAAGAGGAGATAGGTAGGATGGTAAGTCGTTAAATCAACCTACCTTTTGGAAAACAGAGATCTCGTGGCGCAATCAACAGGTACAAGCAGTAAAGATAATTTAATTGGCAGCCTGTGGATGATCGCAGCTATGGCTGCGTTTGCCATTGAGGATGCGTTGGTTAAGGATGCCGCGCAAACTCTACCGGTTGGGCTGGTGTTAGCTCTGTTTGGTCTGGGCGGTATGTTGCTGTTTGCCGCCATGCTTAAATTCAACCGCGAGCCACTGTTTATCAAAGACGTGCTGTCTTTACCTATGCGTATTCGTATCGTCTTTGAGGTGATAGGACGGCTGTTTTACGTACTCGCGATTGCCTTTATTCCTCTCTCGACAGCCACTGTGATACTGCAAGCCACTCCGCTTTTAGTAGTGATGGGCGCAGTCCTTTTTTTAGGTGAGCGCGTCAGTCCGGCTAGGTGGTTAGCCATATTTATTGGGCTATTGGGCGTTATCTTAATCGTACAGCCGGGCGCTGATGATTTTTCTCAGCTCTCTTTGTTGGCTGTAATAGGGATGATCGGTTTTGCTGGTAGAGACCTCGCAAGTCGCATGGCACCACCGACTATAGGCACAGCACGGCTAGGCTTTTATGGCTTTCTCTCAGTCCTGATCTCTGGGCTTCTCTATTCTAGCTGGGCAGGCGAGGTTTATCGTTTGCCATCTCAGCCCGAGCTATTGTCGATTGTGATCGCTACGCTAGCCGGTGTGATCGCCTATTCCTGTTTAATGAAAGCGATGCGCACTGGCGAAGTCTCAGCGGTAACGCCGTTTAGATATACTCGTTTACTGTTTGGCTGCTCCTTGGGGCTGCTGTTCTTTGGTGAAGAGTTCACCACGTCCATGTTAATTGGTTCGGCGTTGATTGTGTCTTCGGGGCTGTTTATTGGGTGGCGGGGGAAGAAGGTTGTTAAGGAGATAGAGGTTAGTGGCTAGAACGCTTCGCTGCTAGTGGTTAGAAAAAGAAAAGACCTCTGCTCTCTTTAATTTTGTTGCACAATGCAAAACCTGCCCCTTTGGTTTTTCTTCTTGAGTTCCACTTTTTTGTCTTTATATAAGAATTAAGATTGATTTGTCAGGCTATTTGGTTGTGATATACAGAATTACTTCTCTGATTAGAAAAGGAATTCAGATGTTTAATGAAGTTAAGAATATCACTGCTAGGCAGGCTTTTATTGGCATACTTGTTTTTACAGGAGCTATTGCGCCTGGTGTATTGTCGATTTTTTATTTTGATCCTGAGCTTTTTAAGAGTTTGGATGCGTTTAAGCTTGTGATCTTGTCGATGGGTATTTCATTACCAGTGGTGTGGTTAAACCTATTTGTAGCATCCATTCATGTTCACTCTGTGAATTTGAAAGATCGGTTGAACGGAGAGCCGTCCCAAATTTATAGCTCCAAGGAAGAAAAGAATAAGGATGAATTGCTATTTGAATTTATAGTAGCTCTTTGGTCTTCATCAGTCGTTTTCTATACGACATTTGCATTTATTTTCTTCAAAGGGCTTTCAATAGAATATGCTCTTTTCTATGCGGCAGGTTTTTAGTTATTTGTATATGTATTGGCTGCTTTAACACATATGTCTAATAAAAAGCTGCAAACGAAGCTTGATGGAAAGGGAGGGGGTGATCATTCAACGAGTTTTGAATTAGCTCCGTTAGATTTGCAGGTTGTTCCTAGTGAGCCTAAATAGATTAAAGGGCTTTGATAATCTCCTAGCCGCCTCCTCAATCAGGTGGTATCCGTTAAAGTGAATAAATAAACGAACCCCTGAATTAAGGAGGCTTCTATGACACTTTATTGTGGTATCGACCTACACAGCAACAATAGCGTCATTTCTATTATTAATGATAATGATCAGGTCTGCTTCGAAAAACGTTTGCCGAATGACATCGTTAGTATTCTTGAGGCATTAAATCCTTACAAACAGGATCTACACGCTTGTGTTGTTGAATCAACATAGAACTGGTATTGGCTTGTAGATCAGCTGATGCTCGAAGGCTTCACTGTTAAGCTAGCCCATACAACAGCTATCCCACAATACTCAGGTCTAAAGCACAGTAACGATCAAAGTGATGCGCGCCACTTAGCACATTTACTGCGTCTGGGGATTTTACCGGAAGGTTACATTTACCCCACGGAACAGAGAGCGCTTAGAGATCTGCTTCGGCGACGACTACTGTCTGTCAGACAACGAACACTTCATCTGCTCAGTTTACAGAGTTTGATTGCCCGACATACCGGCCAGCGTTTGTCATCCAACCAGATAAAATTGCTCGATGATCCTCAACTTGATCAGTTATTTACACCACCGTTGCGTTTGGGTGCCCAACTCACATACTTAGCTATGAAATGGCACACACAGGCCGTGAAATTAATTGAGCGCGATATCTCTAAACAATTAGGCTCATCACAAGCTTATGATCTAATAAATAGCATTCCCGGTGTTGGGAAAGTACTGGCATCAACAATCGTGCTAGAAACCGGTGATATAGAGCGTTTTCCTCGGCCGGGTAATTATGCATCCTACGCCCGCTGCGTTCGCGCTGACAAAGTGAGTAACGGAAAAATAAAAGGACATGGAAATGCTAAAAGCGGCAATAAATATCTGAGCTGGGCGTTCATGGAGGCTGCGCACTTCAGTGCTCTCTGGAGCCCTACGATCAAGCGTTTCTATCAGAAAAAGCAACGCACCCGCCATGTGATGGTCGCAAAAAAGACAATAGCGAATAAACTAGCTCGCGCCTGTTATTTTATGTTGAAACGAGGCGAGCCGTTTGATGAACAAAGAGCATTTGGCTAAGTTTAGCCGTGGCCGATGACGTTAATGGGGTTGGTTTTGAACCCTAGGCTCTGATTGTTGCAGTCACGGCACTATTAATGAGAAATTTATTAAATCGCCTCACACATAAGCCCTTAAAAGGTTGGCTCATAAAGGCCTTATATCTGATTTGAATTAGCTATGTGTGGGCACTGAAAATTTTCTGGAGCCAGAACTGGCTTGGGGCTAACACGTAGTAACCGTTAGCCTAGATCCTGATGGGTGACTGGTGCGTTTCAATGAAATAGCACCCACCGTTGAAAAGACAGGTGCGATTAATAAAATTCTCAAAGTTAACGGATGATGTTTAAAAAACATCAGGGGATCACTCGTGCCCTTGACCGGAAACGGCTAATGGGTGACCCCTTTAATTCTGTAGATAATTCAATAGATCCATCTGTTGCTGTAAGGTCAACTTTCCGATCATCGCTGGCATTGGTTCGTTCATTCGGACCTCGCCGAGGTGGTGCCTTCTCATGATATCGCCGCTGTGCATCTGTTCAGGGCCCATTTTCGAGCCAGGGTGGCCGTTACGGATTTTATGTAATACCTCCCACGGATTCCTTCGGGCCAGAGGGCCCAGATATTCAGGCTTCAGGTTTGATCCGAAGTTAAGGTCTTCTCCTTCATCTCCATGGCATCGGCTGCAGTATTCTCCGTATAGCACTTGTCCGTTGATTGCATCACCGTCGGCTTTTTTGCTATTAAGACCGATGGTGTTCGACATGTCTATCTGTCCTTCACTGATGAAGGTAGCAATTAGGTTTAGAGCATGTTTGTTCAGAAAGCGGTCATATTGATGGGTTGTATCGGTTAATAATGCGCTAATCTGAGCTGGGTCTTTTCCCTTATAAGCAGTAACTCCCTTAATGCCGGTATAGTGGCTTCCTGTCCCATACGCCCCTTCTATACCAGCATAATCCCAACCATGGCACTCTTTACAGCGCCAAGTGGTAGCTCCAGACTTTTTAGCTGTAGCTGGGTAGGCTGGATGTGTTGTTGATGGCGCGGCAAGATCTAGTTCTGCCCACCACTTGTCGTAAAGCCGCCCCCCAATTGCCGCAGGATTTTCTCGCGTGATGGATTGTTCGCTACAACAATCTGCCAAGGATGGCATGCTAAGTAAAAGCAGCACAGGTATGAGTATATAGGTTCGTAGATTAGGGCGATTAGACATTACCTTAACTCCTTAAGTTCGGTCTAGAGGAGTATAGTCTCTCTTTTGATAAAGCTGGATTATAAGTATCAAGGGAGGGAGTGTTACTAGATTTGCTGATTTGTTTAGTATCCGATTGTACTGGAACTCGTATCCGGATCGTTATGCCTTTGAAGATTAGAGGCTTAGGGTAAAAGTGCTGCTACCTGTTTTTATTGCTGTGCCCTTTTCTGGCTCGCGGCCACCTAAAAAAAAGTATGGGTGTAAGCCTATCGATTGGTAATTGCACTTCTCTAGGTCTATTTTTAGTTTGTCTCTTAAGTGGATAGAGATCAATAAGATGCTTTGTCATGAGGAAGCAGTTATGGAATTCATTACCAAAGGCGATACGATTAAATGTGTTCGTCAGATCAAAGACAAAGTTTCAGGTAAGGAAAACCACATCACAGTGGCCTCATTCAATGCTCAAGTTGACCGTCTTCCCCCCCATGTTGCTGCAGAACTCTTCACTGAGGAGGTAAAAGAGCTAGTGTTATGGCTAGAGGATCGTACTAAATTACAATCCCAATTAGCGAGACAATCCATAGATGACACCATTCTAGAATCACTCCCCTTTATACTCAGGCAAGCAACCCAAGCACTTGAAAATTTGGAACGGTTGGACTTGATGCTCTATTGTTCAATCAATGAAGGGCTGTCTGACCTATCTGAAGTGCTCGATAAAACTGAGCGTTTCACTTCTACTCACAAAGTTGGTTCGATGAAGATGCAGAATAGTGAGGAGCAAAAAGAAAGGTTGTATACAATCAAGAAGGATATCGAAGAAAACGAATGATACCCATTCTTAAATGTGTCGCTGATTATAGCTATTAGGGTAAAGTTCCTATAGCGCATTTCCTCAGTTGCTTGAAGGTTGAATGTGCTCCAGAGCGAAATTAGGTTTCATTGGTCAAGGCCTTTATCTAATAACAGACCAAATTGCTGGATATGCCAGCAATGACAGCATCAGCATAATAGTATGTATCGCAGAATTCGGCAGAAGAAATTACTGTAATGAATACAAAGTGATGGTCAGTTTTACTTGAGCTCTGGAGTATCCGGTAAAAAGTTCGGTTTTGATTCAGTTAGCCGAGATACGAACAAACGTTTCAGAGATACTTTCTTCTTCGTAATGTTTGTGAAGGTAACTCTGCATTTCAGTGGTAGAAAGTAGAGTGGTTATACGTTTCCACGTTTGTCGTTTTCGGTCAGTACATTCAAGGGAAGGTTTGTAACATGCCCATAAGTCATTTTCTTGCCTAGGGAAGCGAGATACGCACAAGGCATCATTAATATATTCTAACATGGTGAGTTATTCCTTTAACTTCAGTAGAGCCATTATTGCCCAAGCAATTAACAATTTGCTTGTCTGGCTTTCATAAATAAGCATTCTTCCGCAGTTAGTGATCTTTGGCTGCAGTACAGAATAGAGTTTATAAATTCAGAGGGAATAGGGGGTAACAGAAGTTGTGTTTATGGAAGAGCATGGCGTGTAGCCATGCTCTAAATAGAGTTAAACTATTTCGGTTTATATAGCGCGGATATTCTCTGCTTGTGGGCCTTTTTGGCCTTGTGTTACCGAGAATTCAACTTGTTGGCCTTCCTGAAGACTTTTAAAACCTTCACCAGTAATAGCGCTGAAGTGTGCAAAAACATCAGGACCAGATTGTTGCTCGATGAAGCCGAAGCCTTTTTCATCGTTGAACCATTTAACTGTGCCAGTAATTGTATTAGACATAATTTTTATCCTATTTTCGGAAATAAATGAGCCGCCTGAGTTCAGGCAGATAAATGCAGGAATGTTTACGGTGTACTTATGAAAACAGGACGAGGAATTGAGAAAACTTCGAAATGACGTGCATAAATAGGAGATAAAGCATCAAGCTGGTTAAATAATATACAGCTTCCTATTGTAGGTCAATTTTTTTTTTGGGGGTATATCCTAAAAGCTGTAGCAATGAGTCTAATGCTAGGTAAGAACAGAGGGTGGCTTTAAAGAGCCTCCTTGGTGGCAGTTGAGTAACTGTAAGGCTATCCATCAATCACTCCCTTTCAGAAAATAGGCTAGGCTAAAGACAGCCTTTGCCATGTGGAAAACGAAATAATGATTCAGACCCTGAATGACCCTTATCTCATGGAGGAAATTGTAGACACTATTCCAGATCCTTTGTTGGTTCTCGATGGTGATTTGCGGGTTGTGTATGCGAGTAAAAATTTTTATAAGTCGTTTTATGTCACTGAAGAAGAAACTGTTGATCAATACTTATATGCATTAGGCAATGGACAATGGAACATCGCAGACCTTATCGGTCTCCTGAATGAAATATTACCAAGCCAACAGTGCATAGAGGGGTACGAGATTCAGCATGAGTTTTCCCATATCGGGAAGAAAGTGATGCGTTTGAACGCCAGAAGGGTTATATCTCCCAATTATTCAACTCCCAGAATACTACTTGTAATAGAAGATATTACAGAGAAGAAGGCCTTAGAAGAACAGCTGGTAGAGATGGCAACAACAGACCAGTTAACAGGTCTTTACAATAGGTATAAGTTTAACGAGATTTTAGATGACCGTATTCGATTATCTATGCGTAGCCAGCAAACAGTGGCGTTACTGAGTATTGATTTAGATTTATTTAAGGTAGTGAATGACCGTTATGGGCATCAAGTTGGTGATGAACTTCTTAAGTCAGTGGCACACAAAATTTGTACTCACATCAGAACCACCGACACACCTGCTAGATTGGGGGGAGATGAATTTGCCATCATCGTTTTTAATCCACATAGTCTTGATGAACTAAAGGTCCTGATTCAGCGGATAATTGATCATATTTCCACCCCTGTTGTGCTTCAGGGGAAAGAGGTCGTGGTTGGGGCCTGTATTGGGGTTAGTCTTGCCCCGATACATACTACGGATAAGGAAGAATTGATTAAATTTTCTGATGGAGCGCTGTACAAGGCTAAGGAAAAAGGTACTAACCAATTTCTGATATACGACGAAGCTGTGTGATAAGTATCAGGGGAGCAGCTAATAGATCACAATAGCTTCATTCATTATGTTGCAATCATCGCTTAAAACAGACAAATCTAATTCTCCAGCAGTTCACTTCAGAAACGGTGTAGATCCTTTAAGTAATATTTGATTGCTACAACCCAAGAAGACAGCAGGATCAGTATCGCCAGCTTGTCATAATTACGCATGTACTTCTCTTCGATTACTGCCTCCAAGGCTTTAACCTACCCCTGTAACTCGAAGTTGGATATTACTACCAGCGAGGGCAACCCCAATAGAGCACACCATACCGGCTATAAGCACGCGCTGAATACGTTTAGACATGATGACAACGTACAGAATGATAGAGCGATGGATTTTATTGGATTCCTCTGCGCACAAAATCCGCACAGGATATTTTCGGGTTATGGACCGGGGGTGGAAATTAGGCACAAAAAAAGCGACTACCTTTCGGTATCGCTTTCTTCTAGGGCCCTTATAGGATGGGCTTTTTCTCTTACTCTTCAAAAAGTTGAAGAGATGGTACCAGCGGCCGGACTCGAACCGGCACGCTCTTGCGAGCAAGGGATTTTGAATCGCTTGAAGCGTCATGGATGGTAGTGACTTATCGTAGATAACGTTGGCTTTCAAAAGCTTCAGAATCGCATATTGTTGGGTTTTCTATGAGATCAATAGATATCAATGCGTACAGAATCAGCACATCAGCCCTCATTTGCTTAGCAGCACAAAACAGCAACTGGCTACGATAGGCTATATCCTAAACGTAGGTGTGATTGGATGGAATGTCTGGAGGCAACAGCATAAGTGGGTTTAAAAAAGGAGAGAACTGAGAAGTACAAACTAACATCAGTCACCGATGTTTTTTCAATTAAGATTTCGGGTTTGGGTAGTTGTTTAACCTCTGCTTGAAACTGGGTATGACCACAACGTTACTAAGGGACGAACTGAGTATGGCACACCCTCTACGAGTTCGCCGGTCATTCACCAACTTCTTCTTTGCGAAAATAGTTCTCAAAATCTACTTCTAGTGTGTGATAGCGAACCGATGCTTTTATGTATTGCTGTCATAGTAACTATCCCTGCAGCACGCAATATCGCGAGTTTCAGGATTATTCAGAGGTTTATATGAAAAAGCCACGCGAACAAAAACCAGATACCGGTGCTGCCCCTGAGGCTAACGACTCGAGGGAGTTCAGCAATAAAGGAAAACCGGCCAGAGAAGGAAGCAAGGTTACCGAAGAGCAAGCGCCTCGGCAGGAACCATCGGAACAGGCAACGCCTGACAGAGATGGACAAACAGGTAGGTAAGTAATTGATCAGCGCCGCCGATTGCTCTAGTGGTAGTGGTGGCTACTGGGTAAAATATGCCCAACGGGTAGCTTGCATATTTGTACAGGCTGCCCATCTTCCCGTGCAGTTACACTTCGTGTCCTGTCTATTGCACAGCCAAGACGTTAGTCACTTGTTCGGGTGCCAGGGCAACAATCGGTCCGTTTCTTTTTTGACTACGGCATAACACTCGCAGCAAAGTGCTTCAAGGCGGGGACGGTCGAGTACGCCAATATGTCCGCGGTGATATTCTATTACGCCGAGTTTCTGCAATCTGCCCGCAGCGGCGGTTACCCCTTCGCGCCGAACGCCAAGCATGTTGGCAATCAGTTCCTGAGTCATGATTAATTGATTACCCGGCAGGCGGTCCAGTGATAGCAGTAGCCAGCGGCATAATTGCTGGTCGATGGTATGGTGTCGATTGCATACGGCGGTTTGGGCCATCTGGGTGATCAGCGACTGCGTATAACGAAGCAGCAATAACAATAGGTCGCCGTGACGGTCAAACTCCTCCTTAAGACGCCGCGCTGAGAGTTGCAGGGCAAAGCCAGCACTTTGCACCAAGGCACGACTGGGGGTGCTTTCACCGCCCATAAACAAGCTCACTCCAATCAAACCATCATTACCCACCACTGAAATTTCGGCAGACGCGCCATTTTCCGTTACGTTAAGCAGCGAGACGATGGCGTCAGTCGGAAAGAAAACCTGATGTTGAATCTCTCCCGGCTCGTACAAGACTTTACCGAGTGGCAGCGTAACCGGTTTAAGGTAAGGAAACAGACGCTGTTGAACTTTATCGGGCAGGGCGGCCAATAAATGGTTTTGTTGTGGAGAAGGATACATTTTTCATACCTGAGAGTTGCTCAAAAGCCGTTATTCCGGAGAAATAACAGTGTATCTGTGAAGTACAGTTGCTTGTCGGTGATTTGGCAAGTCGGTTAAACACTTCTTCCTATTGGCGCTTTATGTTTGTTAGCGCACCGACTCCCCCGAGGGGGGCTTATATCCTAAGCCTGTAATGGCCTAAATCCTTTCGAGTTATCAACAGGCTTCAGCTCTCCCTTTAAGTAAAAAGACTGGGGCAATAGAGGGTATTCCTGTCGTTGTTGCTCTGCGAGTGATTTGGCGCCAACAGAGGAATATATGATGTCAAGCCAAAGCAACAATGATCAGAAAGATCCCTGGAATGGGAGTAATCAATCGGCATTTGATCTGGGGCGTCTGCTCCGTGCTGGATGGGTTCGCTGCGGTTGTCACCTACCAGGTGGTAGTCGTACTAGGATCATCGGTCTTGCGGTGTTGGTGTTTAGCGGACTTGGTTTCTGGACTGCTTACTACACTGTGCCGAGTGATTCAGTGGCAGTGGTGCAGCGCTTCGGTAAGTATCTCTACGAGGTGCCACCGGGGTTGCATTTTAAACTGCCGCTGGGGATGGATATAGCTACCATCGTACCGGTCAAGCGGCAGTTGAAGCAGGAGTTTGGCTTTACTACCCCCGGCGCCAACGATCCCTACCAAAGCCCCCGCCCCCGTGATAAGAAGCGCGAAACCCAGATGGTCACCGGCGACCTCAACGCTGCGCTGGTGGAGTGGGTGGTGCAGTACCGCATCGCCGATCCGGTTAAGTTTCTATTTGAGGTGCGCGAACCCGCTGAAACCCTGCGCTATGTCTCTGAATCGGTGATGCGCGAGGTGGTGGGCGACCGCACTGTTGACGAGGTGATTACCGTGGGGCGTCAGGAGATCGAAATCGAAGCCTTGGCCAAGATGCAGCTGCTCTCCAGCAAATACGTGATGGGGATCAGCATCGACCAGGTGCAACTGAAAAACATCAACCCGCCGCTGCCGGTGCAGGACTCGTTCAATGAGGTTAACCAGGCGCAGCAGGAAAAAGAGAAACTGATCAATGAGGCGCGGCGCGACTACAACAAGGTCATTCCCCTGGCTCAAGGTGAAAAAGATCAGCGAATTCGAGAGGCCGACGGCTACCGTCTTAAGCGGATAAACGAAGCCGAGGGTGATGCGTCGCGCTTTAGCGCGCTGCTGGCAGAGTACAGTAAGGCGCCGGAGGTGACCCGTCGACGGATCTATATTGAGACGCTGCAGGAGGTGTTGCCCAGCATTCAGACTCAGGTAATCGTCGACCAGCAGGCGGGCGGTATTTTGCCGCTGCTCAATCTGGGATACGGTAGCGGAGGTCGACCATGAACAGAATAAACTCAACCCTTACCCTGCTGCTGACCCTGGTCACCGGGTACCTGCTGTACAGCTCGATCTACACCGTCAGCGAAGTTGAGCAGGTGATCATCACCCAGTTCGGCAAGCCGGTGGGAGAGCCTATCACCGAGGCGGGGCTGAAGCTCAAGCTACCGTTTATCCAGGAGGTCAACGCCATCGATAAGCGGGTACTCGAATGGGACGGTAAACCCTCGGACATGCCGACCAAGGACAAGCTTTATATCTCTGTCGACCTGTTCGCCCGTTGGCGCATCACCGATCCGCTGCAGTACTTCTTGCGCCTGCGTGATGAGCGTAGCGCTCAATCCCGGCTGGACGATATTCTCGGCAGCGAGACACGTAATGCGGTGGCTAAGCACGAGCTGATCGAGATCATACGTACTACCAAGGATCGGGTGCCGCTGCGTGATGCGTTGTTGAGCGGAGGGGGACGCTCTCTGGATACCAGCGCCTGGGTGGCGATCCAGAAGGGGCGTAAGCAGGTGGAAGCCGAGATATTCGTGGCGGCGGCTGAAAAGGTGCGGGTGTTTGGCATCGAGCTGCTTGATATCCGCTTCAAACGGATCAATTACAACGAAAGCGTACGTCCTAAAATCTACGACCGGATGATCAGTGAACGGCGCCAGATCGCTGAACGCTTTCTATCCGAGGGTAACGGTGAGGCGGCGCGTATCCGTGGTGACCGGGTGCGGGATCTGAACAAGATCCAGTCTGAAGCCTACCGCCAAGTGGAGGAGATACGCGGCCTGGCCGATGCTAGGGCCACGGAAATCTACGCCCGTGCCTACAATCAGAGCCCTGCAGCGGTGGACTTTTACCAGTTCACCCGCAGCCTGCAAGCCTACAAAACGGTAATCGGACAAAACACCACCCTGGTGCTGTCTACTGACAGCGAACTGTTCAAGTATCTGCAGGGCATGGCACCGGTTGGCCCCAGGGTACCGGAGAAAGTGAAGGCCGCGCTGCCGTAATCGCCGGCGATCTAAGGTTGGCTATAACTAGAGTCGCCTGTACAGCCAGACCCTCATCGGAGAGTAAACAATGACTCATACTACGGATCAACCCTCCCCGTTTCAGCGCACCCTGCAGGTGGGTAGCGAAGCTTACCTCTACTATGCACTGCCCGCCGCCTACGCGGCCTACGGCCAATGCGGCGATCTGTCGCGGCTGCCTTTTGCCTTGAAAATTGTGTTGGAAAACCTGTTGCGCCACGGGCAGGATGAGCAGGGCACGCGTGCCTCAATCGAGGCACTGGGCGACTGGCTTAAAACAGGTAAGTCGATCAAGGAGATCAGCTTTATGCCGGCACGCATCCTGATGCAGGACTTTACCGGGGTACCGGCGCTGGTGGACCTGGCAGCGATGCGTGATGTCATGGCTGAGGCTGGAGGCGATCCGGGCCGGATCAGCCCGCAGATTCCAGTGGATCTGGTGATCGATCACTCAGTCACCGTGGATCGTGCCGGCGACGAGGGTGCCTTCGATGAGAACGTACGCCAGGAGATGCTACGCAATCACGAGCGTTACACTTTTCTGCGCTGGGGGCAGGCTTCATTCGATAACGTCCGCGTGGTGCCCCCGGGCACCGGGATCTGTCATCAGGTCAACTTGGAGTACCTCGGGCGGGTGGTGTGGACGCAGGCGCTGGATACTGGTGAGCAGCTGGCTTATCCCGACACTCTGGTGGGGATGGATAGTCATACCACTATGATCAATGGGCTTGGCATTCTGGGCTGGGGAGTGGGCGGAATTGAGGCGGAGGCGGCGATGCTCGGTCAACCGATCAGCCTGCAATTGCCGCGGGTGATCGGCGTCGAGCTTAGTGGTCGGCTGCCGCCGGGCAGCACCGCCACCGACTTGGTACTACGGGTAACAGAGATGCTGCGTCAGCAAGGCGTGGTCGGCTGCTTTGTCGAATTTTTTGGCAGAGGTCTGAACAGTCTGAGTCTGCCTGATCGTGCCACCATCGCTAACATGGCACCGGAATATGGCGCTACCTGCGGCCTCTTCCCCATCGATGCCGAGACCCTGCGTTATCTCATCCTGACCGGGCGCGACCCGCAGCAGGTTGCCCTGGTAGAAGCCTACGCCCGTGCCCAGGGGTTCTGGCACGATGATACGTCTCCACGTGCCACCTACAGCGTAGAGCTGACGCTGGATCTTACTGATATCAAAGCCAGCGTCGCTGGACCGCGACGCCCCCAGGATCGGGTGGCGCTGTCAGATGTGGCCGCGGCTTTTCAGCAGTTTGCCAAGGCTCAAGGAAAAGCAGAGGGTCAGGCGCAGGAACGCCCAACTGACGATCCACCTCGTACCCATGCTGTACTTGGCAAACCCTTCAGAATGCAAGAGGGGGCGGTGGTAATTGCGGCGATTACCAGCTGCACCAACACATCCAATCCCACGGTAATGATGGCTGCCGGTCTATTGGCGCGCAATGCTCGTCGGCGTGGTCTGCAGGTCGCCCCCTGGGTCAAAACCTCCCTGGCGCCGGGGTCCAAGGTGGTGACCGATTACCTACAGGCGGCCGGCCTGCAAGCGGAGCTGGATCAGCTAGGCTTCAACCTAGTGGGTTATGGTTGCACTACCTGTATCGGTAATTCCGGTCCCCTGGATCCCGCCATAGCCGGTACCATCAGCCAGCAGAAGGTCAATGTCTGTGCAGTGCTGTCTGGCAACCGTAACTTTGAGGGGCGGATTCACCCGCAGGTAACTGCCAGTTTTCTCTGCTCACCGCCGCTGGTGGTGGCTTACGCCCTGGCGGGTCGGATTGATCTGGACCTGACCCGCGATCCGCTGGGTCTGGATCCTCAGGGCCAACCGGTGTTCCTGAGCGACCTATGGCCCGACGCCGAGGAGATCGCCGCCACCGTTGCTGCTCACGTAAACCAAGTGCAGTTTCGGCAACGCTACGCGGACGTCTTCACCGGCACCCGCCACTGGCAGGAATTGGCGATCAGCGATAGCCAGCGCTACCCCTGGGACAGCATCAGCACCTACGTGCGCTATCCTAGCTATTTTGACAGCCTGCAACCGGGGCCCTCAGTTGTTGAAGATATTGTCGAGGCGCGGATCCTGGCGCTGCTCGGTGACAGTGTGACTACCGACCATATCTCGCCGGCCGGCAGTATCGCCGAGGACAGTCCTGCGGGTGCCTACCTACAAAGCCATGGTGTCGAGCCGGCAGCGTTCAATTCCTATGGCAGTCGCCGCGGCAACCACGAGGTGATGATGCGTGGTACCTTCGCCAATCCGCGGCTGCAGAATTTGATGACGCCGCAACAGCGCGGAGGTGTGACGCGGCTGGCACCCTCTCTAGAAATAGTCAGTATCTTCGCCGCTGCCCAGCATTTTCAGCAACTGGGGATCCCGCTGGTGGTGTTTGCCGGGGCGGAATACGGTACCGGCTCCTCTCGTGACTGGGCCGCGAAGGGTCCGAGCCTGCTCGGTGTGCGCGCAGTAATCGCCGAGAGCTTCGAACGGATCCATCGTTCTAATTTAATCGGCATGGGGGTTTTGCCCCTGCAACTGGAACCGCAAACCGGTCTCGCCGTGCTGCAGCTGACCGGTGACGAGTGTATCAGTATCGCAGGATTGGCGGAGATGACTCCGAGGAGTGATGTCAGCGTTCAGATTCAGCCCGAGCGCGGGAAACCTTGGGTAGTCAAGACCCGCTGCCGGATCGATACCCAGGATGAGCTGAGATTCTTCCATCACGGCGGTATTCTGCACTGCCGATTACGTGAATTAATCGCTGAGTCCATCGTCAAACCGGTGAGTGATATGTGAGGGTTTAAGGCTGTGGCCTGTAGCCTGTAGCCAAAGCGCACAATGAACCTCTATGGAATAAAATAGGTAACTTATGCAACAGATTGGTTCGTCGTTCGTCCTTCATGGCACCCCGATATCGCCGGGATTGGCGCAGGGGATATCCACGTCCATCATGATCTGCTTGGGCCGATCGATACACCGGTGGACATAGCCCACAGTCAGGTCGAACAGGAGCTGGCCCGTCTTGATTTTGCCACCGCAGGCATATCGGAGGATCTGGTGGTACTGGCGAGACGGGTGGAAAAAGAGATCGACTCGCGCCTCTCTGAGGTGTTTGGGTCGCACCGACTGATGCTCAATGACCCGTCGCTGCAGCAGGAGTTGAGGAGAGAGGTCGTCGACAACCTGCTCTGCGCCAGCAGCGCCGTAAAGGCGGTTTTCCTGCGCTGGGAAAGCCGGTTTCTGGCGTTGGAATCACAGATCGCCCGGGAAAAAGGCGACGATATGCGCGACCTATCGATACGCCTGTGCAATGCCCTCGCGGGCATTACGGCTCATCCTCTCGATGAAATCCCCCCGGGTTGCATCCTGGTCGCCTCCAGGCTGCTGCCCTCCGATACCGTTTTTCTCGCCCATCGCGCCATCGCCGGCGTGCTACTCGAACACGGCAGCAGCGGTTCCCATGCGGCCCTGTTTGTTCGCCAGCTTGGCCTGCCCTGCATATCAGGCATCCCGGATCTGGTCAGCACCGTGCCCGACGCTATTCTGGCGCTCGTGGATGCGGATGCAGGAACCGTCACGGTTCGGCCAAAGAGCACGCAGCTGATCGCTTTCCAGCGCCTCACCAAAGAAAAAGCGAAGGCCTATCGCGTAGCACGAGCAAATGCCCGCCGGCCGGCCGTCACCCGAGATGGCGTAACGGTCTCGGTGATCGCCAATGTGGGGAGCAGCAGTGATACCCAACTGGCGATCGCCAATGGTGCGGAAGGCGTGGGCCTATACCGAATGGAACAGGCTTATTTGGGCCGTACAACCCCACCCGATACCTCTGAACTGGTTGGTGAAATGACTCAGGTACTGGCGGCGGCGAAGGGCCGCTCGGTGTGTGTGCGGCTGCTGGATGTGGGTGCCGACAAGCCCTTGCCTTTTTTGGCGTTTTTTGCCGAATCCAATCCCGCACTGGGGCTAAGGGGGATTCGCTTGCTGCGTGCGTACCCGGAGCTGCTCAAAACCCAGCTGCGCGCGGTGATGGCGTTGTCCCGCGACTTCGATATGCGGATTTTGGTGCCGATGGTGTCACTGCCCGAAGATATGGCCGCCGTAAAAGAAATGCTGGAGCAGCTCTGGCCGAAGGAGGCCGCTCCCAGGATTGGCGCCATGATCGAAACCCCCGCGGCAGCGCTATCGGTGCGGGCGATCGCTGAGTACGCCGATTTTCTGAGCTTCGGCACCAATGACCTGACCCAGTACACCTTTGCAGCCGACCGGGATAACGCGGCGGTGGAACGCTATTTCAACGATGGATCAGCCGTGATCTTTCGGTTACTGCGTCTGGTTCATGATGACGTACCACAGATGCCGCTGTCCGTGTGCGGTGAGCTGGCGGGACGACCTGAACATATTGCCGAGCTACTCAGGTGCGGGATACGCACCCTCAGCGTTGCGGCTCCTCTGGTTCCGATTGTCAAAGAGGCCATCCGGCATTGCTCATGTCATCCCGATTGAAAGAGGTTACAGGGTCATCATCTCGATGACGGCGGCAGACTATAATTATAAGTATTTAACAGGGGTGTTGTTGGACCAATTAACCCGTCCGCTGATACTCATTAAGAGTGTGTGAAAAGGCCCCGTACAACAGACAGCTCTTGGCTGCCAGAATGATTTTTATGATGAAAGATCGGCAAGCTAATCCAGATACCACTCGATTACCAAAGGAGCTTGTTGATCGGCTGACGAACCCTTTTGTACGCTTTTTACACATCGAGTCCGCAGGTGGATCGATTCTCTTATTGTTTACCATTGCTGCACTGGTTCTATCGAACTCGCCCTGGGCGGTTTCGTTCGAACATGCTTGGGAGACGCGGGTGGGACTTCAGTTCGGCTCCTTTGAATTTGGTCGTTCGCTGCGTGAGTGGATCAATGAAGGTCTGATGACGTTTTTCTTCTTTCTTGTTGCGGTGGAGCTTAAGCGGGAGATAATTCTTGGAGAGTTGAACGAACCGCGCCAGGCCGCGCTCTCCATAGCCGCAGCCCTCGGCGGCATGATCCTCCCCGCCGCCATCTATCTGACACTGCAATCGGGGCAGGCCGCTCAGTCTGGGTGGGGCACCGTCATGGCAACTGACACGGCGTTTGTTATCGGTTGTCTGGCTCTGCTCGGCTCGCGCATCCCTAAAAGTTTGCGGGTATTTATGCTATCGTTGGCGATTGTTGACGATATAGGCGCCATACTGGTCGTCGCGATAGGCTACAGCAGCCATATTGTCTGGTGGCCGTTGACGTTGGCTGCTCTGGGTTTGGTGATGACGCGCATCATCTCCGTACTCGGATTTCGTGGTTTTCCGCTCTACCTATTGGTCGGTGTATTCACCTGGCTTGCCGTGGATGCGTCTGGTATCCACTCCACCGTCACAGGCGTCATACTCGGTTTAATGGCGCCCGCTCGTCGCTGGGTGAGTGACAAACGGCTTTATTCGATATTGGGTCAGGTGATTTCCCATCCATCCAGTGACGAAACCAGTAGAGACACGAAGGATCGGCAAACGTTGCAAATTGCTGAAGTAGCTGCGCGTGAATCGCTTTCTCCAGCAGAACGCCTGGAGATAACGCTGCACCCTTGGGTGGCTTTTGCCATCATGCCACTATTCGCATTTGCCAACGCAGGCTTGCCACTCACATTCAGTGACATTGATAGCTCGGTTACAGGGGCAATTTTCTTAGGTTTCGTGCTGGGTAAGCCCATAGGTATTCTGTTTTTTACTTGGCTGGCAGTGTGCTTGCACATTGCCATATTTCCTCCAGGACTTAATTGGCGGCTGCTGGTCGGTGGTGGTTTTCTCGCCGGAATCGGCTTCACCATGGCGTTGTTTATTGCAAATATAGCTTTTAGCGAAAACCTCATTGACAGCGCTAAGCTGGGAATCTTCCTCGCATCTGTTGTTTCTGCAGTGGTGGGTCTAGCATTGTTGATGCGGTTGCCAGAAAGAGGGTAAACCTCGTTACGACGCAGCTGCCGAAGGCTACTCACCTCAGCAGAGTGCGGTGACTACGAACTGTTTCAGTTAATGCGATTGATAGATAGCTATGTAAATTGAATCAGAATAGGATCATTCTTTTCCTTCGCTGGTTGTTTTAGTGGATGCCCAATGGACATAGATGATCCAACCCTTGCCAAGCTTTTAAAAGCATCAGAAAAGAAGAAAAAGTGCTCAACTTCAGAGAATACTCCCCTGACAGTTCAGGCCACAGTTTTAAAGATGGATTCAAACAGCCAGGGCCACAAACCTAAAAACTGTCCACTCTAGAGTTCAAATTCCCTGAAAGCTCAGATTTTACCTTAAGTTATGAATTCAAGCTTCCTGATTCGCAAAATTGGAAATTAGATTATGGCGAGTTCAGCCTGGATAAAATCGTCACTAAGAAGAAAAAGCGTAGGTATGTCGACAGGCTGAATATCCCAGTCTTAGCGAAAGATACTGAATACGTACTGCATGAAAGCGGCAGAGATAATATCATCCTCTGTCACACATACGCTATAGGGATAGATGATAGCTACGCGACAGGGATTATTGAGACTACGAGTAAAGGCAAAGATGGTCGTATAAAGCTCGCTCAGCTGCTAATAGCAGCCATTGAGCACGCGTTAGAAGAAGAGACGTTGGATTCATGGCCAGAATCATTCTGGTTCTGTGCTCACTGAAAGAGTAAGTCCTATGCAGCATCCGGATGTGTAGAGTGGTGAATAATGTGTTGGTGCCACAGAAGTCTGCAATAATGTAGATGTCTTTCTTATCTGTTTTATTTTAATCAGTAGTACAGGTTAATCAATTCAAGGAGCATCTCATGCTGATAACATTTACAACAGATGCATATAGCAGTATTACGATGTTTGGCGATGTAGGTCTTTCCATGCTAGAAATGATGGGGCACAGCGCGACCGTCCCTGGCGCAATTCTGGCAGCAGACGTTCCTGAAGCACTGAGCAAGTTAACCGCTGCAGTTGATGCGGATAAAAAGCAGCCTCTTGTTATGGGCAAGGATGATACTGAAGAAGAGGAGGTGAGCTTGACAAATCGAGCGCTCCCGCTGATTGATCTTCTTGCTGCTGCAGTGAAGGAAAAATCTGACGTTATGTGGAAATAGTTACAGAGCAGGATTACCTTAAACCCTAGCAAGGCCTAATTGCAGGGATGAAAAAATCAACGAAGCAACAGGCCTTTCACGCAGTTTATTCTCAGTGCAGACCGAGTTGTCAGGGTAAAACCACTGTCATATCTATATGAGCCACAGGCGCACCCAAGAACCGTTTACGGGGCGTATTCTGATCACAGTGCCGGTGGAATAGTGTTGTCGGTATTTGTATTGAATTATAAATTGATTAAAGCGCTACTTAGGCAAGTCAAAACTTCCATATTTATGCCTTAGATTCAAACCCTAAAGCTTCCTTCAAAAAGCACTTCTCCCGAAAACAACTGATTGAATTGCTTCAGCAGCCTCTCGTACTTTGTATCCTTGATCGACAACAAGTTGAGCTGATTCAAGACGAAATTCAGGGCTGAAGTTTGGTCGCTTTGGTTTTGTCATAGTGTCACCTGTGTAGTCTGGAGGTGACCATATCACCTCTAATTAGGTGGCCAAATTCACTATGCTACTACATGAATGTTAACGATAAGCACCTCAATTATGTTTCCATAATTTAGGCAGCGCATTTAATAAGTCTAGTAATGTAAGATCTCCGATCACTTGCCCTTCGGTATTTAGAATTGCGATCTCTTTAACATTGGCATCTATCATTTTTTTGAGGACTACTTCAGCATCCTCACCCTCCGTTGTCGATATGGGATTCTTCAGCATAATGTCCCTCGCTACCTCATAAGTAACAGCTGCTATAAGCCTACGAGGATGTATCCTGGGTTCGAAAGTGTGTGAAAGGATCTGTCTCACAAGCATATCCAGAGAAATCGTACCCGTAAGCTCTTTGTTTTCATTCACGACATAAACAGTCCCACTGTGCTTGAAGCCATACATGGTTTCTAATACGGTAGAAAGCGTGCTTGTTTCTGAAACAATAGGCGCGCTTTTTTCCTTGAAGCATTTAATTACCTCTCGAGTTTTCATCTAAACCCCCATACTTTATCAATACTACTCATGGTGTGTTTCTCCTGATCGCTGAAGCGCATATCTAACAAGCGGCGGGGCAATCAGCTCATTGGCGATAACCGATAAGAGGACGGCATTTACCATGAGGTCCGCAAGGAGGGGTGAGTTGAACATATCTTTCGCCAATAATATTAAGCCAACCGTTACCCCCGCTTTTGGTAAGAGTGCAAGACCAAGGTATTGCCGTACCGTTTTAGGAGCATGAGAAATTATTGCGCCTATACGCGCCCCGAAGAATTTGCCTATGAAGCTTCCTAATATAATAAGCCCAGCAAGAAAAAAACCAGAAACACTGAAGATAGATAAATTAAGATGAGCACCCGCTAAGACAAAGAACATGCTGAAAAGAAACTCTTCTACATCCTCAATAACACTAAAAATATCATGCGTGTGCGCAATGAAATTAGCCACCATAAAGCCAAAGGCCATATTCGCGATGAGGGGTGAAACATCTGTGCTATTGCAGATACCTGAAATCAACAGAATAAAACCACCAACAAGGCCGAGCATTGCATCACGACGTTGAACAAAACAGACCGCTTTACTAAAAATAAGCCCTGAAACAATACCTATCACTACAGAGGTAAAGATCGACAGAGCGGGGGAAATCATAATCTGCCACGAAAGAGTTTCCGCCTCCATTAGGCTGTTAGCCAGTACTATTGAGAATGAAAAAAAGACAATCGCAGCAACATCGTCGAGAGCCACTACCGCAAGAAGTGTCGTAGTAAAAGGCCCAGAAGCCCTGCATTCATGCACGATCGCCATTACTGCCGCTGGTGCTGTCGCAGCAGTAATGGCGCCTATAACTAGAGCCATAGGAAATATTGTTTGCCAAAAAGACTGTGGGGGTAAATTGATATTAATAATGGAAGGTGCTATCAGGCATATAAGTAAGGTGGTTACAAAAAACGCCCCGAATGACTCCATAACGTTAATCCATAAAATAAAGCCATATAGTTTTTTCAAACTCTTCAGAACAAGAGCTCCCCCTATTGAGAAGGCTATAATGCCGAGAGCAATATCAGTGATGACCGAAAGCTCTTCATTAACCACCGTTTCTTGGAAAAAGCCGGTTACTGATGGGCTAAGGATCATTCCTGTTACGATATATCCGCTGACGCGGGGGAACTTGAAATGCGAGGCTATCAACCCACCGACAAAGCCAGCTAGCAGAAGAGCACCAATATGGATTAGAGGCTCGGAATTCATGGTGAAAACCAAAAAAAGATCAGAACAATAGTATAGGTCTAATACTGAGTTTATTCTTTAAAGCTACTGTTAGTGCTATTACTTTTGATTGAATGTAGTGAGACACAATTAAGTTAATTGCTCGGTTATAGGCAGAGATGATGCAGTAGCCGTAAGCCTGTCTTTGAAGCAGTTGCTCGGCTTCTAAATTCATCCCTATTGTCTGTAGTTCGTTAGCGACTGGAATTACCAGTGGCGAAATTTGTTTTGATACTCACCTTTACTCATTACGATACTCATGACTGAATTGCCCCTAGTTTGCTAGACATCTCTCAGCCATAGAAAATGGCTTTTAAAGAGGTGCTTATGAGCAACAAACGTTATCCGGAAGAGTTCAAGATCGAAGCGGTTAAACAGGTCACTGACCGAGGCTACAGCGTTGCTGATGTAGCTAAACGGCTCGATGTTACAACCCACAGCCTTTATGCCTGGATCAAGAAGTACGGCCCCGATTCAGCCGAACATAAAGCAAAGACAGATGAGCAGCTAGAGATACGCCGTCTCAAGAAAGAACTGAAGCGAGTCACTGAAGAGCGGGATATATTAAAAAAAGCCGCGGTGTACTTCGCCAACCAGTCCGATTGAGGTACACCTTTATCCGTGATCATCATAAGGACTGGCCTGTACGTCAGCTCTGTTCATTACTGGATGTACATCCTAGCGGGTATTACGCATGGCGTAAGAAACCTTCTTCCAAGCGCCCTGTAGAAGATCAACGGCTCACTGGATTGATCAAGCAGTATTGGTTGGAGTCAGGTGGTGTGTATGGCTACCGCAGGATCCATAGCGATCTGCGCGAGTATGGTGAAGTCTGTGGCCCAAATAGAGTTTATCGACTCATGCGTATAGCTGGGCTGAAGGCACAGGTTGGTTACAGGAAACCACGCCAGACAAGCGGCAAGGTTCATATTGTCACGCCGAACCACCTTCAGCAGCAATTCAATGTACCTGCACCTAACAAAGCATGGGTAACAGATATCACCTATATCAAAACCCATGAGGGTTGGCTGTATTTGGGGATTGTCGTTGACCTGTTCTCAAGGCGAGTTATTGGATGGTCAATGCAATCCCGTATTACAAAGGAACTAGTGCTGGACGCTTTACTCATGGCTATATGGCGACGTAATCCTGAATCAGAGGTTATTGTTCATTCTGATCAGGGAAGTCAGTACACAAGCCATGATTGGCAATCCTTTTTAGAGATGCATGGCTTTAAAGGAAGTATGAGCCGACGAGGTAACTGCCACGACAATGCCGTTGCTGAGAGCTTTTTCCAACTACTGAAAAGGGAAAGAATCCGCCGCAGGGTTTATGCAACCAGAGAAGATGCACGCTGTGATATCTTTGAATACATAGAGCTGTTTTACAACAGCAAACGACGTCATGGTTTTAATGATCAGCTATCACCGATAGAGTATGAAAACCGATATGAGAAACGGCTGATGGGTGTCTAAAGAACTAGTGGCGATTCAGTTTGTTTAAAGATCTGGATACAATTCAGGAGTAACTGTCTAAAATGGCTTCAAACTGATCGGCTGATACTGCTTTAGAAAAGAGGAAGCCTTGCCCGTAATCACAACCTGCCGTATGTAATAGCTCTCGTTGCATCTCTGTTTCGATACCCTCTGCGATTACTTTTATACCCAGCTTATGTGCCATAACAATAATAGCTTCGCATAAGGCCATATCATCTGAACCTGGTTTGAGATCCTTAACAAATACCCTATCAATTTTTATGTAATCCACATCAAATTTCTTAAGATAAGCGAGTGATGAGTATCCAGTTCCAAAATCATCTAATGAAATTTCGATCCCAGACTCATGTAATTGTATAAGCTGCCGATTAATTGGCTCACTGCCATCCATTAGTAAGCCCTCGGTGATTTCAATGACCAAAGCATTAGGGTCGAGATCAATCCGCTGTAAATAATTAAGCCAGACTTCTTGGTTATATGATCTAGAAAACTGTGCGGGAGATTTATTAAGGCTAATCTGAAACTCTGAATCGTAACCTGACCTCCATGCTAATGCCTGTTGCGCTACCTGGTGAAAGATCCAATCGCCTATTTTAGTGATCTGATCGCTATCTTCCGCAATAGGAATAAACTCATCAGGTGAAACATAGCCCAAAACCGGATGTTTCCAACGAAGCAGTGCTTCTGCTTTATGTAATTTCCCGGTATTCAAATCGATAATGGGTTGGTAGAAAACAGAGAGCTGATGTTTGCTTAGAGCCTCTCTCAATTCACTATTCAAATAAACCTTTCTATTAATCTCCTCTTGTAATAACTGTGTGAAAAAATGGACCCGATTTCGCCCCTGCTTTTTCGCAGCATACATTGCATTGTCAGCATCATTAATTAACTCTTCATCAACTGTAGAGTCATCAGGAAAAACAGCCACGCCGATACTGACCGATACATGGGCTGAAGAACTGTTTAGCTGAAATGGCTCTGCCATAACTTGTAAAATTCGGTTAGCAGCGGGAAGAATAGTGCTGAGATCATCTAGTTCGCCCATAATTATTGAAAATTCGTCACCACCCAGGCGTGCTACAGTATCCGTCTCTCTAACGCACCCACTCAGTCTAGTAGCAGCTTCTATCAATAAAGCATCACCAATCTTGTGCCCAAATGAATCATTAATTTCTTTAAATTTATCAATGTCGAGTGACAACAATACAAGTTTCTTCTGGTTTCGTGATGCTAAGTGAAGGCCTTGGGCTAACCGATCTTGAAATAGCTGCCGATTAGGTAAACCAGTGAGTAGATCATAATTAGCCTGTTTGAGAATAAGATTATCTAAACGTTTCCTTTCACTAATATCTGAAAAGGTTGCAACACGATGAGTCACTAAGTTTTTTGAGTCGTATATAGAGCTAACAGATAGTTGTGCCGTATATTCTTCACCGTTTTTACGGAGAAGGTTCAACTCCCCTTCCCACTTGCCTTGATGAAGATCGCTCCATAAATATTGCAGCGTTTCAGGTCTTTGATTTTCATTTGTTGTCTTCGATTGAATTAATACGGGAGATTGCCCCATGATCTCATCACGACTATACCCCGTTAGAACAGTGAAAGACTGATTTACATTAATAATTTCAAAGTCTGTATTTATCACCATAACCGCTTCAGACAGTGAGCCATAAACAGCTGCAGCAAGCCTCATTTCAGTTTCTGCTTTCTTGTTCGCGGTGATGTCGTTCATGGTTATTAGACAATGCTCAGGGACTGAATCGGGTTTGACCTCCAGATTCACCCAGATATGTTTAGAGCCTATACTCAAGCTGAGTTCAACGCTTTCTTTGAGCTGGGAATTAATGACAGCCACTAAGGTCTTAACGAGTTTTGTTCTCTGAGTGGGGCATACAAAATGGGTAAGTTTGGAGCCGATCAATTCAGATCTATCGTTATCGAGCAACGTCGAGCCAGTTAGGTTGATCGAGATAATCTCGGCATCATTATTTAGCACCAGGTATGCAAGTGGAGCAAATTCGAACAACTCAGTGTAGCGGTTGAGGGCTTCGGTTTGAGCAATACGCGCATCTTCGAGAGCGAGGTTTTGCATTTCCAGCTCAATTTGGTGGACAGAGAGTTCATGCAATAACTTATTTTTTTCTGCATCACTGTGCTTAGCGCCTACCTTGTTAAGACGTTGTTCTGCCTTCTGCCTAAGATTGGTTTTCTTCTCATCCAGATCAACTTCTTTCATCATCGTTAAATCAACCTAAAGGCTATTATTTTGCTAGCTCAAGCAGCTTCAATTCTTGAATATCAATGAGCGTAATTACCACCCCGTCAATGACATTTTCTTGCGTGCGATAAGGCATTATTCTTACTTTATACCAATGATTTTTATGCGTTTTTATTTGCTTTTCACAAAAGATCAATGTTCTTAATACTTGAGTAACGTCCTGCTGTAAGTCGGGATACTCTAACTCAGTCACAATGTCTGACAGTGGACGCCCAATATCACTTTCTATCAACCTAAACAGAGGCGTACAAAAGCTCGTAAAGCGACGTACATTAAGTTCACCATCTAGAAACAGTGTTGCTATCTCTGTGCTGTTAAGTAGGTTGACCATGTCATTGTTTACGGATGATAAATCCTCTACTTTTGAGTGTAGTTCACTGTTGAGTGTTTGGAGTTCTTCATTGAGTGACTGCATCTCCTCTTTTGAGGTCGTAAGCTCTTCGTTCGTTGATTGTAACTCTTCATTGGTGGATTGAAGCTCTTCATTTGCGGCTCTTACTTCCTCTTGCGAGATTCTATTCTCATCCCGCAAGGTGTTGAGTGCTTGCCGTGCTTGTTGCAATTCAAGTGCGAGAGCTTTTTCATTTGTGGTTAATTTGTCTGTTGGGTCTCTATCCGGAGCGATAAAGTCTGAAAACATCACCATGAGCAAACCGGAAAGTTCTTTTGGTGTAACAATGGTTTGTGCCTCGATTTCAACACCCTGAGTCGCTTGATTACTCAGTGAAATCGTTCCTTGAACTTTAACGAGTTCTTTCTGACTGATTGCCGCTCTGATCGCTGTTTCCAAAGCAGGGCGTAAGTCATCATGGATCATTGCGTAAATATTCCAGTTAGCTCGACCTGCCGCAGGCTCAAGGTATTTCCCCGTACGTCCATTAATATAAAGGATGTCGCCATCTTCATTAATTAATACAGCAGGGGGCGAAAAATGACGCAATAACAGTGTGTCGGCTAATGTCTGGAGGTTGTCGAGAGGTTTGCTCATAGGAGCCTCGTGCACTAAAAATTCTGGATTGGAATATAAGGTTGTGGGTACTTGGGTCGGGAAAGCAACATCAAGGAACTTTCGCGGATTATTCATCCGTTTATAGATATGTGACTTTTCAGCTATCGGCTTAAACAGATATGAATCTGTGCCAACCGTTTCGGCAGATCCTAATATCAATATGCCCTGATCACTTAGCGAATAGTGAAACAGAGAAATTAAGCGCTTCTGCAACGCAGAATCCAGATAAATAAGAAGATTGCGGCAACTTAAGATATCCAGCTTAGTAAATGGGGGATCCATGGTAATGTTTTGTTTAGCGAAAACAATCATTTCCCGAATCGATGCATTAATACGATAGCCAGTATCCACTTTCGTAAAGTAACGTGCTAATTGATCCTTAGGTACGTCAGCTTCAATTTGTGAGGGGTAATGGCCTGCCCGGGCAAACTTGATCGCCTGTTCATCTAGATCAGTGGCAAAAATCTGTAATGAAAACATTCCTTCAGGGTTTAGCTTGCGCAAGGCGTCGCTGAACGCCATTGCCAAAGAATAAGCCTCTTCGCCGGTTGAGCAAGCGGATACCCAGGCACGAAATGCTCGCCCATCGGGGTTGTTTTTAAGTAACTCAGGTAGTACATCGTCTACCAGGCCATCCCAAATTAGGGGGTCGCGAAAAAAATTAGTTACGCCGATTAATAATTCGTTAAACAGTAAATCTAACTCATTAGGGTTATGCTGGAGATAGTTAAGGTATACATCCTTAGACAGAATCTGATGTATGCCCATCCGCCTATCTATACGACGAAAGATCGTACTTTTTTTATAGAGTGAAAAGTCATGGCCTGTATGCTCATGTAACAAACCGATGATGCCCTCTATAGGCTTTTGCTTAGGCAGATCAGAGGCTAGATCAGTAGGTATGCTTACCTGTGCAGGTTTAACAAGGCTGCCATGCTTGCAGTACGCCAGGATGTTAGCAGGAAGCTCATGGGCTGGAGCAATAACATCTGCCAATCCAGAATCAATAATACTGAGTGGCATACTGTCAAATTTAGCTGAATCGGATGATTGTACGAGTACTATTCCGCCATTTCCTTTAATAGATATAGCGCCTTTTTTTCCATCGCTGCCCATACCGGAAAGAATGACCGCTATAGCGCGCTCATGTTGGTCTTTCGCTAAGGACAGGAAGAAAAAATCGATAGGTAAACGCTGCCCCCTAGCTGCTATTGGGGCACTTAAATGCAAAAGTCCCTTCGAGATTGAGATGTCGTAATTTGGGGGAATAATGTAAACACAATCCGGTTCTACTTTTTGTCGATCCACCGCCTGTGTAACCGCCATTGGCGTTATACGCTGTAAGATTTCCGGTAGGAGATCCTTTTGATCAGGGTCCAAATGTTGAATAACGACAAAAGATAGGCCGCTAGCGAGAGGAACTTTACGGAAAAAAACATCAAGTGCTTCTAGCCCTCCTGCAGAGGCGCCAATGCCAACAATGACTGGTGAATCAGTGTTTCTAGATATTGTTTTATGGGTTTTTATCACAAAGAAATTCTCAAAGAAAAATCAATATCACTATACCCAATATGTAATCAACGGATAAGTCTCATCTCTAAGATGCATGGGTTGTTAGTACGACTTTTAGCCATTTTCGATGGTTTACTTTGTTCTTATAGAGTTAAAATTCTGAGGAATTGGTATTCAAACTATTGAATGGACTTCTTTTGGCGCATAGGAGGTCTTGGATATTTGAATTCTTTCCTATCAGACAATGGCTGCTCTGTGTCGTTAGCTGCCCTTGAACGCCTGAATTTGGGGCGTAATTACCCTACGTTTTGACTGTAAAGCCGGACTTTATCTATACAGAGGTTGTGAATCTTTGTGTAGAACGATGGATTGTATTGGATTCCTCTGCGCACAGAATCCGCACAGGAAATTTTCGGGTTATGGACCGGGGGTGAAATTTAGGCACAAAAAAAGCGGCCATCTTTCGATTCCGCTTCTCGATCAGAGCCCTTGTGATACAAGGGTTTTCTCTTATTCCTCAAAGGGTTGAGGAGGATGGTACCAGCGGCCGGACTCGAACCGGCACGCCCGTGAAGGCAAGGGATTTTGAATCCCTCATGTCTACCAATTTCATCACGCTGGCACTTAAGAGAGGCGTATTATAGAAATCTGGACGCTTGCGTCAATCAATACTTTTGGAAAACCTGAAAAAAAATCTCTTTTCCGGTACAATGCGCGCCCTTAAGTCCCTTTGATGTTGATATAGAAGAATTCCCTGAATGCAGGTTAAAGATTTTCATTTTGAGCTTCCAGAGGAACTCATTGCGAGTTTTCCTCTAGAGCAGCGTAGCGCTAGCCGTTTGTTATCTGTGAATGGCGATTCTGGTGAACTCAATCACGGTCAATTTACCGATGTGCTTGAATTGATCCAACCGGGTGATCTTATGATCTTCAATGACACCCGTGTTATCCCAGCTCGTTTATTTGGTACTAAAGAGTCTGGCGGTAAAGTTGAGGTTTTAGTTGAGCGTGTATTAGACGATAAGCGTGCCTTAACCCATGTGCGTTCCAGTCGTTCGCCTAAGCCGGGTACTAAGCTGATTCTTGAAGGTGGTATTGAAGCTGAGATGGTGGCTCGTCACGAGAACCTATTTGAGCTTAAATTTTTGATTGAAGGCGGCCTGGTTCAGGCGCTTGAACAGCATGGTCATATGCCACTACCGCCGTATATGAAACGTGAAGATCAGTTAGAAGATCGTGAACGTTACCAAACGGTTTACAACAAAAAGCCAGGTGCCGTAGCTGCACCTACAGCAGGTCTGCATTTTGATGATGCCCTGCTGGCTAAGCTGGATGACATGGGCGTGAAACGTGCATTTGTGACTTTGCATGTAGGCGCGGGTACGTTTCAGCCGGTTAAAGTCGATAATATCGATGAGCATGTGATGCACTCCGAGTATATCGAAGTGAGCGAAGAGGTTTGTGAGCTGGTGAAGCAAACGCGTGCCGAAGGTGGTCGTGTGATTGCGGTAGGGACGACCAGTGTGCGCAGCTTGGAGAGCGCGAGCCGTAATGGCGAAATCGAGCCATTATTTGGTGATAGCGATATCTTTATCTTCCCAGGTTACGAATTCAAATCTGTGGATGCGATGATCACCAACTTCCATCTGCCAGAATCCACTCTGTTGATGCTTGTGAGCGCGTTCTCCGGCTACGACAACATGATGAAGGCATATAAAGAGGCGGTTGAGCAGAAATACCGTTTCTTTAGTTATGGCGATGCCATGTATTTAACACGTAAAAGTGGTCAGTGATTTAACTGCGTAAATTAGAGGTAAGAGTTAAATGAGCAGAGAATGTTTTATGCAGTTTGATAAGCTGGCTGAAGATGGTAAAGCCCGTCGCGGTCGCTTGCAGTTCCCACGTGGTACGGTTGAAACGCCAGCGTTTATGCCGGTAGGTACTTACGGCACGGTTAAAGGTATGACGCCGAGAGATATTGAAGCGACTGGCGCACAGATTATTTTGGGTAATACTTTCCACCTGATGCTGCGTCCGGGTACCGAGATTGTTAAGCAACATGGCGATCTGCATGACTTTATGCAGTGGAAAGGCCCGATCCTAACTGACTCCGGTGGTTTCCAGGTATTTAGCTTGGGTAAAATGCGTAAGATCACCGAAGAGGGTGTGACCTTTCAGTCCCCTGTAAACGGCAGCAAAGTGTTTATGGGCCCAGAAGAGTCGATGCAGGTTCAGCGCGAGTTGGGTTCTGACATCGTAATGATCTTCGATGAATGTACGCCATACCCTGCGACAGAAACCGAAGCGGCTGAGTCTATGCGCCTATCTATGCGTTGGGCTAAGCGCTCTAAAGACGCACACGGCGATAACCCAGCAGCGCTGTTTGGTATCGTTCAGGGCGGTATGTACCCGCACCTACGTGATGAATCGATGAAAGGCTTGGAAGAGATCGGTTTTGATGGTTATGCCATTGGCGGTCTGTCGGTAGGTGAGCCTAAAGATGAGATGGTGAAAGTACTGGATCATCTTGCCTACAAAATGCCGGCTGAGAAACCACGCTATTTGATGGGTGTAGGTAAGCCAGAAGATATCGTTGAAGCGGTTCGCCGTGGTGTCGATATGTTCGACTGTGTAATGCCAACACGTAACGCGCGAAACGGCTTCCTATTTACCGATACGGGTGTGGTTAAGATCCGTAATGCGGTAAATAAAACCGATACGCGTCCGCTTGATGAGAACTGTGATTGCTACACTTGCCAGAACTTTAGCCGTGCATATTTGCACCACTTGGATAAGTGTAAAGAGATCTTAGGCGCGCAGTTAAATACCATTCATAACCTGCATTACTATCAGCAGCTAATGGCTGGATTGCGTCAAGCTATCGAACAGGGTAAATTGAGCGACTTTGTGGACGAATTTTATCGTAAGCGTGGCCTTGAAACGCCCGCAATTGACTCCATATAAGTTGTTAGTGCTTTTATAACGACAAGAATTTTTACATTATTTTTAGGAGTAGCTAAATGAGCTTCTTTATCTCCCCAGCTTATGCTGAAGGTGCTGCCGGTGCCCCAATGGATTCTGGTATGTTCAACATGATCTTCTTGGTTGGCTTTGGTCTGATCTTCTACTTCTTCATGTGGCGTCCACAGGCTAAGCGCGCTAAAGAGCACAAAGAGCTTCTAGGTGGCCTTAGCAAAGGTGACGAAGTGATCACTGCAGGTGGTATTCTGGGTAAAGTAGTTAACCTAAACGACGACTACATTGTTCTAGAAGTGAGCGAAGGTACTGAACTGACTTTCCAAAAAACTCACGTATCAGCAGCTCTGCCAAAAGGCACTCTTAAGAGCATCTAAGCTAATTCACAGACGCCACTACATCTAGTAGTGGCGTTTCTGTTTCTATCAGGGAATAGGGCGCTATGCTCAATCGATACCCCCTCTGGAAAAATCTCCTTATTTTGTTTGTGTTAGTGTTCGGTGGTTTATACGCTGCACCTAACTTGTATCCCGATGATTATGCGATCCAGCTAACTGGTACACGTGATGTATTTGAAGTGGATCAGCCGCTAATCGAAAAAGTTACTGCTGCGCTGGAGCGTGAAGGTGTATCTGTTAAGGAAACTGAGCTTGAGAGAAAAGCTGGCCTTATCCGTTTCCCTGATGGCGACTCCCAGCTTAAAGCGAAAGATATTATTACTCGTGTAGTAGGCGATGATTACGTTGTAGCGCTTAACTTGGCACCAACAACGCCAGAATGGCTTTCTTCTATGGGTGCAGGCCCAATGAAGCTTGGTCTTGACCTACGTGGTGGTGTTCACTTCCTTCTAGAAGTTGATCTACCAAAAGCGGTGACTCAGAAGCTAGAAAACTATGCGTCTGAGATCAAAGGTCGTCTACGTGAAGAGAAGCTACGTTACCGTAAGCTAGAAACGCGTGAAAACGGTGCCTTGGCAATTAAATTTACCAAGCTAGAGTCTCGTGATGCAGCGGTTAACCTTCTACGTCAGGAATATACTGAGTTCTTAGTCACTGCAGATGAGCGCGATGGTGAGTTTTATGTTGAAGTTAACCTGACTGAACAAGCTGTTCGTGATATCGAAACTTATGCGATCAAACAGAACCTGACAACACTTCGTAACCGTGTAAACGAACTAGGTGTAGCTGAGCCGCTGGTTCAGCGTCAAGGTCGTAACCGTATCGTAGTTCAGCTACCGGGTATCCAGGATACTGCGGCGGCGAAGAAAATTATCGGTAAGACAGCAACGCTTGAATTCCGTTTGGAAGCGAAACCAGGTGCAAGCTCTGCACGTACTGAGGTTTATGAGTTCCGTAGTGAGCTAGGTCGTAAAGCTACGCTAGAGAAAGATGTCATCATCAAAGGTGATAACGTATCTAACGCGCAGGCTTCTTTCGATGAGAACGGTCAGCCACAGGTAAACATCTCGCTTGATTCTAAAGGTGGTGAGCTAATGGCTCGTACCACTAAGAACGCTGTACAACGCCGCATGGCTGTACTGTTCGTAGAAGATAAAGAGCGTACGGTAACTAAGACGGTTGATGGTGTTCAGGTAACGGAAAAAGTACGTTACACCGAGAAGAACATTATCTCTCTTGCGACGATTCAGGCAGTATTGGGTAACTCTTTCCGAATTACAGGTTTGGATGGAGCAGGCGAATCTTCTGAACTAGCGCTATTGCTACGTGCCGGTGCACTGGCTGCGCCAATCTACTTTGTAGAGGAGCGTACAGTAGGCCCAAGCTTGGGTGCGCAGAACATCGAAACCGGTGTGATGTCGGTTCAGATCGGTCTAGCCCTAGTATTGCTATTCATGATTTTGTACTACCGCGTGTTTGGTCTACTAGCGAATATCGCACTGACCTTGAACCTGATGCTATTGGTTGCAGTGATGTCGATGCTATCGGCAACGCTTACGCTGCCGGGTATTGCGGGTATCGTATTGACGGTTGGTATGGCCGTGGATGCGAACGTACTGATCTTCTCGCGTATCAAAGAAGAACTTAAAAATGGTCTGCCACCGCAATCAGCAATTAATGCTGGTTTCAAAGGCGCGACTACAACCATCTTTGATGCCAACATCACAACGCTTCTTGCGGCAGTTATTTTGTTTGCGATGGGTACGGGGCCAGTTAAAGGCTTCGCGATCACGCTATCTGTAGGTATTTTGACCTCTATGTTCACGGCGATTCTTGTAACACGTGCACTGGTTAACTTAACTTACGGCGGCCGCCAAGTTAGCAAACTATCAATCTGAGGAAGCTGTGATGTCTACACAAAAGATATATAACTTCATGGGCTTCCGTAAGATCGCAGCAGCTTGTTCTGTGGTCTTATTGATAGTCTCTATTGGTGCTTTGGCTGTTAACGGTTTGAAGTTCGGTTTGGACTTTACCGGCGGTAGTTTGGTTGAGATTGGCTACGAACAGCCAGCTGACCTAAACAAGATCCGTGATCAGCTAAAAGATGTTGGGTTTGAAGATGCGGTGGTGCAAACCTTTGGTTCACCAACCGATATTCTTATCCGTTTAGGTCAGGATCATGATCCGCAGCTGGGTGATAAAGTTCTTTCTGCATTGCAGGCGGGCGAATCACAGCAGCTTAACTTGCGTCGTAACGAGTTCGTAGGTGCGCAGGTAGGTGAAGAGCTACGTGAGCAAGGTGGTCTGGGCATGCTGTTGGCATTGTTCATGATCATGGTTTACGTAGCGTTCCGTTTCCAAATTAAGTTCTCTGTAGGTGCAGTAGCGGCCTTGGCACACGACGTATTGATCGTGCTTGGTTTCTTTGCCCTATTTAAGTTGGACTTTGACCTGACGGTACTGGCAGCAGTACTTGCGGTAATCGGTTACTCGTTGAACGATACCATCGTAGTGTCTGACCGTATTCGTGAGAACTTCCGTAAAGTGCGTAAAGGTACGCCGTTAGAGGTAATGAATATCTCATTGACGCAAACCTTGGGTCGTACCTTGGTGACCTCTTTAACCACATTGTTGGTATTGTTGGCGCTAAGCGTATTCGGTGGTGAAATGATTCACGGTTTCGCGACTGCATTGTTGGTGGGTGTATTTATTGGTACATACTCCTCCATCTATGTGGCGGCTAACGTCCTGATTGCGATGAACATCTGTAAAGAGGATCTTCTCCCTCCTGAGGAGAAAGAGACTGAGGTCGATGATCGTCCTTAAGTTTGACAAGAGCCGGCATTTGCCGGCTTTTTTCGTTTAAAATGCCTGTAAATCATCGCTTTAAGCGGTGCTATCCTAAAAGAAAGCCTTTGGCGTGTTATTCTAGCTAGATAAATGCCCTAGCCATTTCGTTTTTGAGAACTCTATGAGTAAAGATTGGACTAAAAGTGACCCTAAAGCCGCAGCGGAAGCGGAGAAGTATTCCAACCCGGTACCGAGCCGCGATTACATTCTGCAGTACATGCAGGAGTGGGGCGCGCCGATTGGACATGCACAGCTGTGCGAAGGTTTAGGTGTCTGGGATCCAGAAAGTCGTGATGCCGTCTTCTTCCGATTGAAGGCGATGTGTCGTGATGGTCAGTTGATGAGTAATCGCCGCAATGAATTTGCGCTGATGGATAAGATGTCGCTGATCAAAGGCCGTGTTATTGGTCATCGAGATGGTTATGGATTTGTTAAGCCTGAAGAGGGCGGCGATGATCTCAAGCTAAGTCCTCGTCAAATGCGCCAAGTATTCGATGGTGATCGAGTTTTAGTGCAAGAAACCAACGTCGATTTTAAAGGTCGTCGTGAGGGTAAAATCGTTGATGTACTAGAGCGAAATACCCGTAAATTGGTAGGGCGTTTTAGTGGTCAGGATGGTTTTGGTTATATTCGCCCTGAAAATCAGCGTATCACGCAAGAGATCATGATTGTTCCTGATCCTGAGGCTGAAACACCGTTAACGTATAAAGATGGTCAGTTGGTTGTTGCTGAGCTGATCAATCAGCCAAGTAAGCGTCAATTGCCACAAGCAAAAGTAACTGAAGTGCTGGGTGACCATATGGCGCCAGGCATGGAAATCACCGTTGCTATCCACAACTACGAAATTCCGCACGAATGGCCAGAAACTGTTCGCCAAGAGATCGGCGAGCTGACTGCTGAAGTTGAAGAGAGTGCCAAGGCTAATCGTGTTGATCTACGTGATCTGCCGCTTGTTACTATTGATGGTGAAGACGCTAAAGACTTTGATGATGCGGTGTATGCTGAACGCAAAAAGTCCGGCGGCTGGCGCTTATGGGTCGCGATTGCGGACGTATCTTGGTATGTGCGACCAGATTCCGAACTAGATAAAGAAGCTTATCAGCGCGCGAACTCAACTTACTTCCCTGAGTTTGTTGTACCGATGCTGCCAGAGCTGCTATCAAACGGCTTGTGCTCGTTAAACCCTAAGGTAGATCGCTTGGCGATGGTTTGTGAAATGACCATTAGCGAATCGGGCAATCTATCCGGTTATCAGTTCTATGAAGCGGTCATCAGCTCTCATGCGCGTCTAACCTACACTAAGGTTGGCAAGATGCTGATGCAGCCAGAAGAGGAAGAATCAAAAGCATTGCGTGCGGAGTACGCCGATGTGGTTCCTCATCTTGAAGACTTATACAGTCTTTACTTTGCTCTGCGCAAAGCCCGTGAAATCCGTGGTGCGATAGATTTCGAAACAACTGAAACGCGTATGATCTTCGGCGAAGATCGTAAGATCGACCAGATTGTTCCGGTTTACCGTAACGATGCGCATAAGTTGATCGAAGAGTGTATGTTGTGTGCGAACGTTGCGACAGCGCGCTTCCTGAGCAAGCTGAAAGTTCCTGCTATTTATCGCGTCCACGAAGGCCCGAAAGAGCAGAAACTGCAGAATCTGCGTGCTTATTTGGGTGAGCTGGGTCTTAACCTTGGCGGTGGTGATACACCTGAGCCGATTCATTACCAAGAGCTGGCAGAGATCATCGAAGAGCGTCCTGATCGTCATCTGATTCAGACCATGATGCTGCGCTCTATGCAGCAAGCGGTATACAGTCCTGATAACCAAGGTCACTTCGGTTTGGCGTATCCTGCGTACACGCACTTTACCTCGCCAATTCGTCGTTACCCAGATCTGTTGGTGCACCGCTTAATTCGTGCCCGTATCCATTCCGAAAGTCAGGATAAAGCGATTAAACGCCCGGATGACTTTGCTCAAAATGCAGATTTCGCATGCAGCTACAGCATGGAGCAGCTGCTGCAATTGGGTGAGCACTGTTCTATGACAGAGCGACGCTCAGATGATGCGACTCGTGATGTTGTGGCGTGGCTTAAGTGTGAATACATGCAGGAGCATGTGGGTGACGAATACGAAGGCGTGATTGCTGCTGTTACCGGCTTTGGTGTCTTTGTTGAGCTTGATGAGCTGTTTGTTGAAGGTCTTGTGCATATCACTGGTTTGCCGGGTGATTACTACGTATTTGATCAAGCTAAGCAGCGCTTAGTGGGTGAACGTACTCGTAAAGTGTTCAAGCTGGGTGATCGTTTACGCGTTAAAGTCGCGCGTGTGGATCTGGATGAACGTAAGATCGATTTTGAACTGATCGATCATCAGCCAGTTAAGAAAAAGAAAACCACGCGTCAGCTGTTAGCTGAAGGTAAGATCGGCGGTCCATCGTCAAAAGGCGATAAAAAGCTGCCAGGCCATAAACATGAGTGGGGTCATCGTCCTGCTAAGGATGAAGAACGCAGTAAGCCGAAGAAAGGTTCTAAGCGTGATGCTCTGCGTAAATCGCGTAAAAAGCCTGCGGCAACGGCTGAGGGCGCGCCTAAAAAGCGTATGGCTAAGGCTCAACCAAATCATGGTAAAGAATTATCTTCTGCAGAGCGCGAATTGATGGAATTTTCTGGCCCAAGTGCGGGTAAGAGCAAGAAGTCTAAAAAGCGTAAGGCTACGGCTAAGCCTAAGCCCAAATTGAAAGGTAAGCAGAAAGGTTTAAAAGTGAAAAAGCCAAAGCGTAAATAGGCGACTTTCACGAGACATTGAGTCTTTGAAAAAGGCGCTGTAGATATATATCTGCAGCGCCTTTTTTAATGGTTGGGCTTTGTGTGCTTAACTTATATGTTTCGCGTAGCTATCGCGATCTATATCCAGTACTTCGACGGTAATCGAAAGGTCTTTCAAGCCGAGAGTTTTGAGTTCAGTAAGCACTGCTTGAGTCAGTTGGGTTTTCTGCTCGGTATCACGACCGCTTAAAATCCGCGATGAAACGTGGATAAAGCCATTAAGCCCTGCGCCATTCATGTGTTGCTCGTAAGCATGTGTGCGGACCTTTATATCTGTTTCAGCAAATAGGTTGGCTGCGACAGCACCTTGGAAAACCCTCTCCATAACAATCGTAATTTCTACCTTATCTTCAATCTGCTTGGAGTATTCGATGATTAAGTGTGGCAAGGGATAGCTCCTTTTAAACCGTCTTAATTAGGACTTTTTAAAGATCTTGGTTAACAGGTGATTCGCTTGTTTCTGTAGCAGTGTTTGATGCTTAGGTGTGACTTTAAGTAGCAATACTTTGTCTTCATCTTCGCGCCTAATATCGGCTTTTTGCAACATCGCCTCTTTTAGTAAAGGGGCTTCGGTTAGCGCTGTATGGCTGATCAGATCGTTGCTATTAGTAGTGCGCGTGAGGAAGTGAGCTTCCTCTTTTACCAGATCATGCTTGTCATGATGGCCACGGGCTAGGGACATCTGCAGACTTAATACTGGCTGGAATCCACGAATACGAGAGTGATTAAAGCCTTTGTATAACAGGTTGAATAGCTGGCCTGCACACAGGGCATTAATGCCGTGGCTATCCTTTTCGTCCCTTAATTCAAAACGCAGCAGAATATCTTTATTGGGCAGTTGCTCGCAGGCACCGTTATAAATACGTGCGACCTGTTTTGCCAGGTGATGATATACATTCAGCAGTGTTGCCTTCTCGTCAGGCTCCATATTATCGCTGCTGGCAGTATTGGCATCGATATAGAACAGATAGATGGAATCTTGTGGCGTAAGAATTAGTTCGAGTTCATGCTCAAAGCTATAAAGGTCCAGCTGCTCCTCATGACGCTCATTCATGCTCTTCAGCAGAGGGTTTTCACGCATCGGAGTATGCGTTTCTTGCGTGGCTACCGGTTCTTCTTCTAGTACTAGAGTCTCGACGGTATTTGCGACGTTTTCAGAATCGTCAAGCTGCTGTGGTTGATGCTCAAATTTGGGCATCTGCTGCTGAGTACTTGGTGCCGGTTTGAGAAGATCTACCAATTCGTGGGTGTGAAGCAGATCAGAAGCCTTTTGGTTTGGTGCTTGTGGTTCGTCAATGGCTTCTGGCGCGGCTTTAGGCCCCGTTTCAGTATTATCTTGAACTAGGTTTTCTGCCTCTACAGATGGCCTAATCACAGGCGCTGCTTCGTTAGCGGTTTGAGCGCTTTCAACTGAAATGTGTGCTTGGCTTTCTGGTTGAGTGATTTCTGCTGTTGCGGAGCAGATAGTGACAGTGTCTTCGGCAATCTCTTGAGGTGTGCTTTCAGCAGGCGTCTGAGTAGCCAGCGTATCGGAGAACGAAGGCTCAAACTTTTCTTCCTCATCTGCGTTGCTCTCAGAGATGAATTTATCTGATCGGGTAAAGAACCAACTGGTTGTCAGTAGCAAAATCGCGGTGAAGATAGCGATAATCAGTAAAGGCCAGAGCTGACTGCGTAGTAACTGCTCGACAGGGCCGCTGTCTAGCCAGATTGTGACTGTGCCAATGGTCTTTTCTTGTTGAATTAGCTGCTGTTGCAAAGTCTGCTGGCTGGATTTACCTGCTCGAGCAAGAGTGAAGCCATTGGCATCTTGTACATGTAGGCCGCCAACATACTCAAGCTGGGTTAATTCGCTGAGTAAATAGTTCAGACTGACGCGATCATCCGAGAGAAGCAGAGGTCGGATCAGGAGTTGGCTCTGTTTAGCAATGTTCTGCCCGATGATTTGCGTTTCATGCACCGCCTGTCGGCTGGTTGCTAAGTGCATGTAGAGAATACTGACGACAAAGCCCACCAATAGCACTACGCCTAAGGATAGCGTCAGATTCCTTCTGAAATTAGGCTTTGATTTGGCGTTGTTAGTCACGGTCAGTGTTAGCTCAAAAACGGATGCAGGGGCAAATAATAACAGGTCATTCTACCGAGGGTGAATATGATTTGCATTAGAGGTATAACCCAAGTGTCCCTGACGCTATAATAAAGGGCTTATCGATAGGAAGGACAGCAATGAACGTACAAGAATATATGATTCAGCTAGGTGAAAATGCCCGTGCAGCGGCGCGCCTAGTCGCTAAAGCAGACACTAACCTAAAAAATCAGGCGTTGTTGGCAATGGCTGGTGCTATCGATAGTAGCCGACCGGCACTGCGTGAAGCGAATGCAAAAGACTTAGACAATGGTCGTTCAAACGGTTTGGACGATGCCATGTTGGATCGCCTTGAGCTAACCGATGCTCGTATCGACACTATGATCGAGGGTCTACGTCAGGTTGCAGCTTTACCAGATCCAGTAGGCGCAATCACTGATCTTAAATACCTACCGAGTGGTATCCAGGTAGGTAAAATGCGTGTGCCGCTAGGCGTGATCGGTATTATTTATGAGTCTCGTCCAAACGTAACGGTTGAAGCAGCGAGTCTGTGTCTAAAATCCGGTAACGCGACGATTCTTCGTGGTGGCTCTGAAGCGATTCATTCTAACCAAGCGGTAGCCGAGTGCATCCGCCAAGGTTTGAGTGCTGCGGGCTTACCAGAAAACGCAGTACAGGTTGTTGAAACGACTGACCGTGAAGCGGTTGGTCAGATGATTACAATGCCAGAATACGTGGATGTGATTGTTCCACGTGGTGGTAAAGGTTTGATCGAGCGTATCAGTCGCGATGCGAAAGTGACGGTAATTAAACACTTGGACGGGATCTGCCATGTTTATATTGATGAACAGGCGGATAAAGGCAAAGCAGTGAATGTTGCTTTGAACGCTAAAATACACCGTTACGGCACTTGTAACACTATGGAAACGCTATTGGTGCATGCCAATATTGCACCTGAAGTACTACCTGAGCTAGCGGAACGCTATCAGGCTGTAGGTGTTGAACTGCGTGGTTGTGAGCGTACGAAAGCTCTGTTGCCATTTATCAATGATGCGACAGAAGAAGATTGGGTAACCGAATACCTAGCACCAGTATTGGCAATCAAATTGGTGGACGATATGGATGAAGCGATTCGTCATATCAACCGTTACGGTTCACACCATACAGATTCGATCATTACTGAGAACTACACTAAGTCACGTGCATTCTTGCGTGAAGTAGATTCCAGTTCGGTAATGGTTAATGCCTCAACCCGCTTTGCGGATGGTTTTGAGTACGGTCTAGGTGCTGAAATCGGTATCTCTACTGATAAGATCCACGCGCGCGGGCCGGTAGGTTTGGATGGATTGACCTCTGAGAAGTACGTTGTACTAGGTGATGGTCACATCCGTCAGTAAGTTAGATTATGAAAGCGAACGCTTTTGCTTTTATGGGTGGGACTTTTGATCCCATCCATAATGGCCATCTGAGAACGGCTCTGGAATTACAGCATTGGTTAGGCGTGGATCAGCTCTGTTTGATCCCCTCTAAAACTCCAGTGCACAGAGCGACTCCAGGTCGAACCTCTGAACAACGTTTAGAGATGGTGAAGTTGGCGGTAGCCGATGAGCCAAGCTTGTGTGCTGATGATCGAGAAATTAGTTCTGAGCAGCCTTCTTACTCATTCCTGACACTGCAGGGATTACGTTCTGAATTAGGTGATCAATGCCCAATCTTTATGATCATGGGTATGGATTCTTATATGACGTTACCTAGCTGGTATGAATGGGATAAGTTTACCGATTACTGCCATATCGTTGTGGTAAAACGGCCCGGTTACGATCTCCCTGCAGAGGGTGAGATCAAAGAATTTACAGATGAGCATAAAGCTCAAAACTTGGAGCAGGCGATGGCGCTACCGGCGGGCAAAGTACTGTTTCATGAGCTGACTCCCTTAGGGATATCAGCAACGCAGATCCGTGAAACCATAGCGCAGGGCTTGTCGCCTCGTTATCTGTTTCCTGATGGGGTCTGGCAATATATTCAAGATAACCGTTTATACGGTTTAACTAACTGAAGTGAAATAATGCAAGCTGAAAAAGTTTTAGAACTAGTGCACACAGCACTAGAAGATATGAAGGCCAAAGAAGTTGTCGATCTAGATGTTCGTGGTCGCTCTAGCGTAACGGATTACATGGTTATCGCGAGCGGTACATCTAAGCGTCACGTAGCATCTATCGGTGAAGAAGTAGTTGTTAAGCTGAAAGATGCAGGTGTGATGCCGCTAGGTTCTGAAGGTCAGGGCGTAAGCGACTGGATTCTTGTGGATCTTGGCGATGTGGTTGTTCATGTAATGATGCCTGATGCGCGTGATTTCTATGATCTAGAACGCCTGTGGGGCGTTGACGCAGAAGCGTAGAACTTTTTATGAAAATCCGGATCATAGCTGTGGGTGGCAAGATGCCTTCGTGGGTAAACGAGGGTTATCAGGAATATACTAAGCGCCTACCTGCAGATTTTCAGATTGAGATGATCGAAATTCCGTTAGGGCATCGAGGTAAGAGCAGTGATGTTGCTCGTGCCAAGAAGCAGGAAGGAGATCAAATGTTGGCGGCAATACCTAAAGGCGACCGAATTATTGCTTTGGAAGTGTTAGGTAAAAACTGGTCAACCGAAAAACTGGCGTCACAAGTGGAAGACTGGCGTATGGATGGCCGTAATATCAGTCTACTCATTGGAGGCCCGGATGGTCTGGATAGCCGTTGCTCTGCAATGGCAGATCAGAAATGGTCGTTGTCTGCACTGACGTTACCGCATCCGCTTGTGCGGGTGATGTTAGCAGAACAACTTTATCGTGCCTGGACGGTCATTCAGGGACATCCTTACCACAAGTAGAAGAACGCTAGGAATATGGCAGCAGAGCGCCTCAAGGATCACTCGAAAGAAAGCCGCACCTTTAAGTTTCGTGCGGCTTTGGCGTTTTTTATCGTGGTCATTATGCTCGGGATTCTACTTGGGCGTATCTATTATCTTCAGGTTATTGAACACGACCGTTATGTGGCGATGTCGGAAGACAACCGTGTCCAACTTCAGCCAGTACCGCCGACGCGAGGTTTAATCTACGACCGCAATGGGGTGCTGTTAGCGGATAACCGCCCTAGTTACAGTGTCACGCTTCTTAAAGAAGAAGTGAAAGACATTGAGAAAACCCTAGTCGATCTGCAAGCACTGATCCCTATTACCGATCGTGAAGTCGAGCGTTTCAAAAAGCGTCTTAAACAGCGTCGTCGCCCCTTCCAGTCGGTGCCTGTGCGCTTCCGTTTAACGGAAGAAGAGATCGCGAAAATATCAGTTAACTACCATCGCTTACCGGGTGTACGTGTAGAGGCGGAGCTAATCCGTTACTACCCCTATGGTGAAACATTGGTTCACGCCATGGGTTATGTAGGCCGAATCAACGAGAAAGAGCTCAAGCGTGTTGATCAGGATAACTATGCTGCGACTCACTATATCGGCAAACTCGGTATTGAAAAGTTCTATGAAGATCAGTTGCATGGCGAGGTGGGTTTTCAAAAAGTAGAAACCAATGCTCGTGGTCGAGTGATGCGTATTCTGGAGCGGACGGACCCTAAACCGGGTAAAGATCTAGTTTTGCACTTGGATCTTAGGCTGCAACAGATTACGGAGAAACTGCTGGAAGGCCGACGCGCCTCGGTTGTGGCGATGGACCCGAAAACCGGCGGTATCTTAACCTTAGTCTCTACCCCTGCTTACGACCCGAACTTGTTTGTGACGGGGATCTCATCGAAGGATTATTCGGCGTTAAGGGAATCGAGAGATTTACCACTGTTTAACCGTGCTATCCGTGGCGGTTACCCCCCAGGTTCGACGATTAAGCAGCTTGTTGCTTTAGCAGCGATTGATACAGGAGTTGTAAAGCCTTCTTATACTGTTTTTGACCCAGGCTTCTACACCTTAACTCGTGAAGGACGTAAATACCGTGACTGGAAACGTACAGGACATGGTCGCGTTGATATGTATGACTCTCTCGCGCAATCCTGTGACGTATGGTATTACGATGTTGCCCATAAAATGGGTGTCGATCCGATGTCAGATTACTTGGGCAAGTTTGGCTTTGGTCAAGTGACCAGTTTGGACCTACCGGAAGCAATCGGTGCTATTCTGCCTTCTCGTGAGTGGAAAAAGCGTGCGCGTAAAACACCTTGGTATACCGGTGACTCCCTTAATATGAGTATCGGTCAGGGCTTCTTTGTCGCAACGCCATTGCAGTTAGCAACGGCGACAGCGGTTGTTGCCAATCGTGGTAAGTGGCACTCTCCGAGAATGTTACAAGGCATTAAAGAAGCCAAAGAGGGTGAAGAGCCAATTTTATATATGCCTGATATAGCCGGGGTTAAGCGGCCACTTCCTGATGTAAAACTTAATAAAGAAAAGCATTGGGACGATATCATCCGTGGTATGCGTGAAGTAATGCATGGAAAGCGCGGTACTGCGCGCAGCTCAGGAGCAAATTCAGCTTATGAAATTGCCGGTAAGACAGGTACTGCGCAGGTAGTCGGTATCAAGCAGGATGAAGAGTACGATGCTGAAAAACTGGCAGAAATTCACCGTGACCATGCCTTGTTTGTAGCTTTTGCACCTATTGATGATCCAAAAATCGCTATCTCAGTAATTGTTGAAAACGGCGGAGGTGGTTCAAGTACGGCTGCGCCTATTGCGCGTCAAGTGATGGATGCGTATCTACTTGGTATCGATCCTTTTACTGAAGAAACGGAGCCGGAGGTGGCTGCACGATGATGGGACGTGAATTTGAGCGCTATATGCCAGAAGCGCACGATCATCTGCGTCAACGTCCAAGCTTGTGGAGTTACACTAACCTAGATGGTTGGCTGTTATTGCTGCTGCTTGCTCTGTGCTGTTTTGGTTTATTTGTCCTTTACAGCGCTTCAGGCCAAGATATGGGTTATGTCACCCGTCAGGCCATCCGTATGGGTGTAGGTTTCTTTGTCATGATTGTCTTGGCACAGTTTACCCCGAGATTTTTAGGAAGGTGGGCGCCCGCGCTTTACTTGATTGGGGTCGCTCTGCTTGTCTGCGTAATTCTCTTTGGTGTCGGTGCTAAAGGGGCGCAGCGTTGGATTGCCTTACCCGGCTTCAGATTCCAGCCTTCGGAAATCATGAAGTTAGTTCTACCGCTGACGGTAGCTTTTTACTTGGCCCATAGGCCGCTTCCACCGCGTGTTAAGCATATATTTATCAGCTTTATGCTGGTGGGTATTCCTACTGTGCTGATCATGAAACAGCCGGATTTAGGAACGTCGTTATTGATCGCTTCATCGGGAATTTTTGTACTGCTGCTTTCTGGGATTTTATGGCGGTACATCTTCGCAGCATTAGGTTTGGCTGCAGCTGCACTACCTGGCTTGTGGATGGTCATGAAGGATTATCAGAAGCAGAGGGTATTAACTTTCTTAGATCCAGAAAGTGATCCTCTTGGATCAGGCTGGAACATCATTCAATCGAAAACAGCGATTGGTTCGGGAGGTCTTTCAGGTAAGGGCTGGTTAAGCGGAACTCAGTCACAGTTGGACTTCCTACCGGAATCTCACACCGACTTTATTATTGCGGTTGTGGCCGAGGAGATGGGTTTAATCGGTGTTCTAATACTGTTGACCCTGTATCTGTTAATTATTGCGCGTGGTTTGGTGATTGCCGCCCGTGCGCCAGATAGTTTTGGTCGATTGTTAGCGGGTAGTTTGATTTTAACTTTCTTTGTTTATGTTTTTGTAAATATAGGCATGGTAAGTGGTTTACTGCCGGTAGTAGGTGTACCTTTGCCATTGGTTAGTTACGGTGGTACTTCGATTGTGACCCTCATGGCAGGGTTTGGCATTATTATGTCGGTGCATAGTTATCGCACCATGTTGTTAAAGTAGAAGTGTGTCGGCGTTATTTTGTAATAGACCGATTTTATAGGAGTTATTTATGTTGTACGTGTTTAGGGAGCTTTTCAGGGATGAAATCTAAATTTCTTGTACCAATGGCAATTGCTGCGGGTGTTTTACTCACTGGTTGTGTAATCACAGAGAAACCAACAGCAGAGGTTAAATCTACAGGGCCAATTGTTACATCTGAAAACGTAGCTAACACAACTACAAAGGACGGTGTTGTTAAGCAAGAGAGAAAGGCTAAAGCTACGAAAAGAATGACTCAGGAAGACTTGTTGGCGTCTGTTCGTGGTGGTTCTTATGCCGATTACCCACGTGCACAACAGCTTATTGATGAAATGAAAGCGGAAGGCTTTGAAGAAGCTTACCTGCGTGAAGTGCTAGGTAAAGCTAAACGTCAAACCTCTATATTGAAAGCGATCTCTCGACCTGCAGAAGGTACATTGAATTGGGGGCAATACCGCAAGATATTCTTAAAAGAGAAACGTATTAATCAAGGTGTTCAGTTCTGGCAGGAAAACCGTCAGGCGCTACTGGATGCGGAAAAGAAATATGGCGTTCCTGCTGAGATTATTGTTTCGATTATCGGTGTAGAAACCCGCTACGGGCGGATTACAGGTAGCTACCGTGTGTTGGATGCGCTAACGACTTTAGGCTTCGATTATCCCCGTCGTAGTGAATTCTTCTTAGGACAGTTGAAAGAGTACCTCTTGCTAGTCCGCGAAGAACAAGTAGAGATCACATCACTGAAAGGTTCATATGCTGGCGCAATGGGTTACGGCCAGTTTATCCCGTCTAGTTACCGTAACTTTGCTATCGATTTTGATGAAGATGGTAAGCGCGATATCTGGAAAAACAAACGCGATGCAATTGGCAGTGTAGCTAACTACTTTGCCGAGCATAAATGGAAGCCGGGTGAGCCTGTAATTAGTGCTGTGTCTTTCCAGAAAGAAAGAGACGAAAACTGGTACAGTGTTGGTCGTAAGGGTTTGATTCCTAAGCATACTATTGGCGAGTGGCAGGCGCGTGGCGTGCAGCCGCAGCTGGATTTAGATGCTGAAGGAAAGGCGATTTTGATGCGCTTAGTCATGAATGAAGATGAGCAGTACTGGTTGGGCCTTCATAACTTTTATGTTATTACCCGTTACAACCATAGTAAGCTATACGCGATGGCTGTTTATCGCTTAAGTGAGCAGATTAAAGCTGCTTATGAGAAAGCGGAATCAGGCCAGATTGCTAAAAAATAACAATTTTACGAGTAGGCTATGCTGCAAAAAATTGGTCTAGTTCTATTGGCAATTGCTTTGGTCGGCTGTTCTTCTACAAGCACAACGACCAATAGTGGCCGCTATTCAATGCGCCATGATAAAGCACCTGATCGTCCAGTAGATGTATCTCATGTAAAAGATGCGGTACCAAAAGTAGAGCCAAAGAGTCGTGGGGGTAATAAAAGCCCTTATACGGTATTTGGCAAACAGTATTGGGTAATGAATAGCTCGTTAGGATATAACGAGACAGGTACAGCATCCTGGTACGGTAAGAAGTTTCATGGTCATAAAACCTCTAATGGTGAAATTTATGACATGTATAAGATGTCGGCTGCCCATAAATCATTGCCGATCCCGACTTATTTGAAGGTAACGAACTTGGCGAATAATCGTCAGGTGATTGTAAGGGTGAATGATCGTGGTCCTTTCCATGGCAACCGTATTATCGATCTGTCTTATGCTGCAGCATCTAAGCTAGATATTCTTAAGCATGGTACAGGTAATGTGCGATTAGAAGCGATCGACCCAAGAGCATGGCAAACGTCTGGAGCTGTTGTTGCAGCTCCAGAGCCAACAGCAAATATAGCAGGGCGTTACCTTCAAGTGGGAGCTTACTCCAATAGAGATTCAGCAGAATATGTGGAAAGCCAGTTACGTCCACTATTACCTGAGCTTGCGGTATTGATTCGTCCTACGACGACTAATGACCGTACTTTGTATCGTGTCCAAATTGGACCATTAAAGTCGGATACTTCGCTAATGGATCTAACCCAAAAAGTTGAGCAGATGGGGCATAAGACCCCTCGGCTGGTGGACTTCCCTTAAGCGCTTGAGTAGAGTTATCCACGGCGTTTAAGTGGACTTTTTAAAACCTAAGAAAATGATGATCTGGCGGGTCTTCATTTCTAAAAATAGATTCTGGAAAACAATGTTTAATAAGGCTTCCCAGTACATAACCGTACTATTTCTAACACTGTTTGCATTTCAAGCGCATGCAGTAGCGCGTCTAATACCTGCTGAACCTCAGATCGCAGCAACTGCGTATCTTGTTGTTGATGCCGATACAGGGAAGGTTATTGCGTCTAAAAATGCCGAGAAGGCGTTTGCACCAGCGAGCCTGACCAAAATGATGACGGCCTACATTCTTGAGTATGAATTAAGTAAAGGGAATGTAGGTGTAGATGACCTGGTACTTATCAGTGAAAAAGCATGGCGGACTCAAGGTTCCCGCATGTTTATTCGCGAAGGAACCCAAGTACGTCTTGGCGACTTGATGAAAGGGATCATTATTCAGTCTGGTAATGACGCATCTGTTGCAGTGGCTGAGCATATTGCGGGTAGTGAGCTAGCCTTTGCGGATCTGATGAATCAGCATGCGGACCTACTGGGCATGCAAAACACTAATTTCCTGAATGCTACAGGTTTGCCTGCCGAGGGCCATAAGTCATCTGCTGCGGATCTAGCAACGCTTGCTCGAGCAATCATTAATGATTTTCCTGAGCTCTACAGTATCTACTCTGAAAAGTATTTCACCTACAACAAAATCCGCCAACCAAACCGTAACAAGCTGCTTTGGCGTGATAAAACTGTTGATGGTATGAAGACAGGTTACACCGATGAAGCAGGTTATTGCCTAGTGGCTTCAGCGAAGCGTGATGGTATGCGACTCATCTCTGTTGTTTTAGGTACCAGTGACGAAGAAGCACGTGCGCGTGAAACACAGAAGCTACTGTCGTACGCTTTCCGTTACTACCGCACGCACAAGCTATACGAGAGCAATGTTGTACTGAATACAGCGAAAGTGTGGTCGGGTGTATCTGATCAACTGCGTATGGGCATTGAAGATTCACTTACAGTTACAATCCCGCGCGGGCAGGCAGATAAACTGCAAGCTACAATGGATGTAGACAAGGTTATTTCAGCGCCAATTGAAAAAGGACAAGAACTAGGCAAAGTTCGTGTAACACTGGATGGTGCTTTGGTTTCTGAGGTGCCATTGGTAGCGATGGAAGCTGTTCCAGAAGCGGGTCTGTTAAAGCGTATTTGGCATGCCATCCTACTTTTCTTTACCAGCTTAATTGGCTAACGCATTTAGCGTTGCCCTTTAAAACTGCATGGATGCCCACATCTATAAACGTAGATGTGGGCATTTGCGTTTAGGTGATATGAATACAGTCTATCTGAATGGCGAGTTCATCCCTCAAGAGGAAGCGAAAATTTCGGTTTTTGACCGTGGCTTTCTGTTTGGGGACAGTGTTTATGAGGTGATTCCGTACTATCAGGGGATAGGGTTTCGTCTACAGGAGCATGTTGATCGTTTAGAGCATAGTTTGCGCGCAGTACGGATCAAGAGTGACTGCGATTGGGTTGCCATTATGAATCAGCTAGTTGAGTTGAATGGGGGTGGCAATTTATCGGTATATCTTCAGGTCACACGGGGAAGTGCCGGTAAACGTAATCATGCTTACGATGATAGTTTAGAGCCGACCATTTTTGCCTGTTGCTCGCCCATCAAAGATATTTGGCAAGCAGGCTGTGATGATGTTGTTCCGTTGAAAGCGATTGTTACAGAAGATCTACGCTGGCATCGTTGTGATATTAAATCCACTTGCTTGCTACCTAATATATTGGTGTTACAGCAAGCCAAAGATGAAGGGGTGGATGAGGCGCTGTTCTCCCGTGATGAAAGATTAACAGAGGGCTCAGCCTGTAACCTGTTTTTGGTGAAGCGCGGAGTTCTCTACACCCCTAAACGTAGTTCAGAGATATTAGGTGGCATTACCCGAGAGCTTATTCTCGAATTGTCAGACCAGTATGCGATTCAATATCAGGAGATTGATATTGATTATGATAAGTTACTGGCTGCGGATGAGGTTTGGGTGTCCAGTTCCACCCGAGGTATAGTGCCTATAATTGAAGTTGATGGTCATCAGATTGGTGATGGCCAGAAAGGTCCGGTTTGGCGGAAGATTTTTGAGAAGTTTTCTGAGTATCAACGGAAGTTGATGACCGGTAAGCCAACAGAGAATTAGACAGAGTTTATGACAGACAAGCAGCAAGAACCGCCAAAGATCGAATTTCCATGTCCTGACTATCCAATTAAAGTGGTTGGGGTAAATAGTGAAGATTTTCGCGGTCATGTTATCGAAATTGTGCAGATTCATGTTCCGGATCTGGATATCTCTCAGGTAACTTTGCAGGATAGCCGTAAAGGCACATTCCAATCCGTTCGTTTTAAAATAACAGCTCAAAGTGTCGAGCAGCTTAAAGCTCTGCACGAAGCGTTAATCGCGTCTGATCGCGTAAAAATGGTGATCTGATGAGCCCTGATCAGCTAATTGTCAGGGATTTAGGTTTACAGCCTTACGAACCAACATGGCAGCGGATGCAAGAATTCACTAATGAGCGTGATGATTCGGTCGAGGATGAAATTTGGTCGCTGCAACATGAGCCTGTGTTTACACAGGGGCAAGCAGGTAAAGAGGAGCACTTGCTAGGTACGGGTGATATCCCGGTTGTTCAGGTGGATCGTGGCGGTCAAGTCACCTACCACGGCCCTGGGCAGGCAATTGTTTATCTACTGCTAAATTTGAAACGTAAAAAATTAGGTGTGCGTGAGCTGGTTTCAATTATGGAAGAATCTGTGGTTGAAACAGTCCAGTCCTATGGCATAGACGCTTACGCTAAGCCGGATGCGCCCGGCGTCTATGTAGATAACAGTAAAATTGCATCCTTAGGTCTTAGGGTTCGCCGAGGTTGCTCTTTCCATGGTTTGGCACTTAACCTTGCTATGGATTTAGAACCCTTTTTAAGAATAAACCCATGTGGCTATGCCGGTATGGCGATGACACAACTTGACGCGTTAACTTCTGACCTTGATCAGGTTGAGGCAACGCAGCGTCTTCTGGATATCCTTATTACCAAGCTAGGGTATAAAGAAGTCACTCGACAAACTACTCTGGATTAAGCCTAGATGTCATTAGATAACAATAACGAAGTAAAGAAGAAGCGGGTAGAGCAGGGCGTTAAATTGCGTGGCGCCGACAAAGTTGATCGAATTCCAATTAAGGTAATTCCAACTGAGAAAGAAGATATGCCGCGTAAGCCAGATTGGCTACGTGTGCGGATGGGATCCAGTGCAAAAGTGGACAGTATCAAACAGAAGCTGCGTAAGCATAAGCTCGCGTCTGTTTGTGAAGAAGCAAGCTGCCCTAACTTAGGCGAATGCTTTAGCCATGGTACAGCTACTTTTATGATTATGGGTGATATCTGCACCCGTCGTTGTCCATTCTGTGACGTAGCTCATGGCCGTCCAAATGCTCTAGACGAGAATGAGCCTAGAGAGATGGCAGAAGCGATCGCGGATATGGAGTTGCGCTATGTCGTAGTAACTTCAGTTGACCGTGATGATCTTCGCGATGGTGGCGCTCAGCACTTTGCTAATTGCGTTAGTGAAACGCGTCAGCGTATTCCATCTATCGAGATGGAGATCCTAGTACCTGACTTCCGTGGTCGTATGGATATCGCGATCGATATCCTTACTGAAACACCGCCGGATGTTTTTAACCACAATATGGAAACTGTACCCCGCCTATATAAAGCGGTACGTCCAGGTTCTGATTATGAATGGTCTCTCCGCTTGTTGAAAAAATACAAAGCGAAGAACCCAGATGTACGTACCAAGTCTGGTTTGATGGTAGGCATTGGTGAAACCAATGAAGAGATCATTGAGGTAATGAAAGACTTGCGTGCTCATGATGTAGATATGCTGACAATCGGTCAATATCTACAACCAAGCCGTTCACACCTTAAGGTAGAGCGCTTTGTGACGCCTGAAGAGTTTGATGAGTTTAGCCGCATTGCAAAAGAACTTGGCTTCAAACATGCTGCGTGTGGTCCTTTGGTTCGTTCCTCTTACCATGCCGATCTACAAGCGAAGGGTGAAAAGGTAGGTTAATATCCCTCCTTTAACGTTAAGTTATCCACAAAGGCCGTTTTTAGAACGGCCTTTTTTATTGCTAGTGGCCTAAGGTCATCCCAGCGAAGGCAGGAATCTAGATTAGGTTTTGGTAGTTATAGCTGATATTGGTTCTTAGGTCCGCTGTTCTTATAGCTATTTGTTCTTATCCTTATAACTTAAAAATCTATATATTAGATCTATCTAATGTTCATTCTGCCTAAGGCAGTAAAGATTAAAACTAAGGTTAATTATGAGTACTAAAACCATCTCTGTGACTGCCACTATGAATGCGGGTTGGGCTATACACGCAGATATCCGTGACCACAAAGTAACGATCGATCAACCGCAGGCGAGCGGTGGCACCAATGAAGGCCCTACACCACTTGAGTACTTCCTGTTCTCTTTAGCGGGTTGTATCGGCTCAATCGCACGAATTGCTGCGAATCAGGAAAAGATCGAACTACGTAGTATGCAGATCCAAGTGGATGGCGATCTAAACCCAATGGGGCTTATGGGCAAAGAAACAGAAGATCGTGTTGGCTTTCAGACGATTAGCGTTCAAGCAAAGATCGATGCTGATCTCAGCGAAACCGAGAAACAAGCGTTCTTAGATAGAGTCTGTGTACGTTGTCCGCTGCATGACAATATCAAGTTGGAAACTGAAGTTCTGCACCAATATATCGGGTAGGCTTTTCGAACGAGTTGTCGTAACTTTTAAGGCTTAAATTAGGGCATTAACTCCTTAGCGGCAACTCGTTATACTGCCCTTATGATCAAATTCCTAACGCCTCTTATCTTATTCGTGCTATCCGGGTGTACTCAAAATGCACAGCCAGCCAACACACCTACCCAACTTGATCAAATCACTGTAACTAACCTATCTAATCAAACTTTAACCAGTGTTCGGATCTAAGTTTTATCCACAAGGAGTAAAATTGTTTGTCAGCAGGTTGCTCCAAATGGTTTTTGCGCGTTTCGATTTAAAGTACGGCCGCTGCGTGGTGAAACTGCACAGGTAGATTGGCAGATAGGCGATCAGCATTGGTATGAATCAATCAGTGCCCAGGACCTGGAAATACCAGAAGATTGGCATCAAGTTCAGCTAAATCTGACGTTAACTTCTGACGGTCAGGCTAAAATAATAGCTGTCGAATCCAATTAAACGCCTTTTTGGGGATGTAATGTTACATAAGACGATGTTTTCCACCCCTGTGGTTCAGCCCTGTTTACGCTGGTTTTCTCGCTCTGTACTTAAATTATTGGGTTGGGAGGTTGTAGGTGATATCCCAAAAGAGTTACAACAGTGTGTCGTGATTGGTGCTCCCCATACTACTAACTGGGATATGCCGTTTAGCCTGATGGTGGCTTTCTCGCTGGATGTGCCCCTCTATTGGGTGGGTAAAGATAGTATCTTTAAATTTCCATTTGGTGGGTTGATGCGCTGGATGGGGGGGGTTCCTGTAGATCGTAGTAAGTCGAATAATATGGTTGAGGCGACGGTACAGCAGTTTGAAAAGCATGCTGAGCTGAGAATTATGATGTCCCCAGAAGGCACGCGTTCAAAAGTGGATAAGTGGAAATCCGGTTTCTACTATATCGCCCATGGCGCAGGGGTGCCGATAGCCCTTGGCTTTATTGATTACAAGCAAAAGCGGGCTGGCTTACTAGGCATGTTTGAAACGAGTGGCGATTATGAGGCTGATTTAGCAAAGATTTTTGAGCGATATGGAGATTATTTAGGGCCTGCTAAGTGAGCTATCCCAGTTTCATTACTTAGAAATCATATGTGAATGCTGGAGCTTAACCACATATTGAGCAACTGCATCAGCTTGTTTTTCTGAAAGTTGATCAAAAACTGGCATGCTGTGCTTATCTTTATTGTAGCCGTATTTGATCATCAAAATAATCTTGTAGGCTTCCATCGGTTCCTTTCCAGCAAACTTTTCCATATATGCGCCGGGGCCATGCTTGGTATGGCAGTCTTTGCAGTAGTAACCATAGAGATCCTCTCCAGACTTCATCTGTTCTGGTGGAGTCTCATTATCACAGCCACTTAATACCAGTGATATTGTACAAATAAGGCCTAAAAAGAGTGGGCGCATAGTTACCTATCTCATTGATATATAATAGCATCATAACTGATGATGAATGGTGAGACTAGGTGTTCTTGAGTGCTTAATTAGGAAGTGCGAGTGCTTGCCCAGCTAGGGTTAGCGAGATTGAAGTCAGCAATAGCCAAGCGTCACCAACAGCCATGCCCTTAACAATTTTATCCACTTCGGCACATTGCTGTAGAGCTTGGTTGATCTGAGCACCACTAATACGTTGTGAGGCTTTACGGGCTAAGGGTTTGCGTTTACCCCAGATGCGTTCCCGTTGGCAGACCGCATCAAAGGACTGGCCGTTGTTTTGTGCTTGTTGGATTGCTGCTAGGGAGCGAAGCTCTTTTGATAAAGCCCAAAGCACGACTGGAGGTTCAGTACCATCTTGTCGTAATACTTGCAGGATCTTGCAACAGCGAGAGGCTTGACCTTGTAGGGCTGCATCAGAGAGGCCGTAAATATCATAGCGGGAACTATCGGATACGGCATTGATGACATCGTCGGCAGTTACGACTTGGCTAGGGAACAGCAGACTGAGTTTACTCAGTTCCTGTTTTGCTGCCAGTAAGTTGCCTTCAATACGGTCACACAGCAGCTGAATTGCTTCATCGTCTAGTTTAAGTTCGATCTGTGCGGCGCGCTGACGAATCCAGTTAGGTAATTGCTCAGCTTCTACAGGCCATACTTCAACAATTACACCGGAGCTATCGATCGCTTTAAACCAAGCGCTCTTTTTAGCGGTACCATCGAGTTTATCGGCAATGATAAATAGAATGTTATCTGGTGCTGGATTGTTAAGGTATTCACGTAGAATTTCGCTGGATTTCTTATTTAGCTTACTGCTACCAAGGCGCAGCTCAATAATCTTCTTTTCTGCAAATAGGGAAAGTGCGTTGGCGCATTCGAGCAAGTATTCCCAGCTGAAGCTACCATCGACATGAAGCACTTCACGTTCGCTAAAGCCTTGTTGTTGCAGGTGTTGACGAAGAAGGTCGCTACTCTCTTCTGAGAGTAGGGGCTCATCACCGGTAATTAGATAAACCGGTGATAGACCTTTTTTCAGATGACCGCTAAGTTGCTCTGGACGCAGTTTCATGCAGGCTTATTGAGCGCTGTTACTGGATAGGTAGCGGCGAAGAATCGATTGCGCAACTGAGTTATACAACTCACGGCGTAATAGCTCTTCTTGTTCAGAGCTCGCTGCAGCAGCATTTTTATTGTAGGTGTATGTACGATCGCGCTGGAGTTTAATGTCGGAGGTTACAGGGTTGCCCTGTTGGTCTGCGACTAACATCACAACTTCTACCGATAATTCATACTCATCAACATCAGCACTACTACTGATTGTTGCGGCGCGGCGCTTATATCGGAACTGGCGAAGCTGGATCTGGTAAGGAGCACCTGCTATCTCCCTAACACCATTAAATTTCATATTTTGGCGTAAGGATTTGAGCAGTTCAGAGTTAGCATTACCGGAGATAATCGTTACTTGCTGCTTGTCTGCAGAAACTTCTTGAGCGCCACGCAGCTGAAAGCCGCATGCGCTCATGAATCCACACAGAGTTAGCAACAGAATGATTTTTCCAGTCAATGATTGCCATTGTTTGATCATGATCTGCTCCTTAATCTGTGCTTATTAACCAACTACGATGTTCACTAGGCGGCCAGGTACAACAATCTTCTTACGGATTGTCTTATCAGCCATGTGCTTTTGAACATTTTCGTCAGCTAGCGCTGTGTGAAGGACAACATCTTCATCTGCATCTGCAGCAACATTGATCTTCGCACGTACTTTGCCGTTAACCTGAACAACCAGTTGAATGGTGTCTTGAACTAGCGCGCTTTCGTCAACCTGTGGCCAAGCAGCTGTTAGAGCATCGCCTTCGTTACCTAGCTCGATCCAAAGCTGGTGGCTGATATGTGGAACAATTGGGCCTAGTAGCAATACTGCTGCTTCTAGTGCTTCTTGCATTACCGCGCGACCTTGTTCGCTGATATCAACAAACTTAGCGATCGTGTTAGACAGTTCCATCACAGCAGCGATGGCTGTGTTGAATGTCTGGCGGCGCTCCATATCGTCAGATACTTTCTGAATCGTGGAGTGAACTTTCAGACGCAATTCTTTCTGAACATCAGTTAGGCTATCTTTATCGATCGCAACAGAAGAACCGCCAACTTTTAGATGATCGTGAACTTGTTTCCATAGACGTTTAAGGAAGCGGTGAGCGCCTTCAACACCTGTATCAGACCACTCTAGAGATTGCTCTGGTGGCGCTGCGAACATCATAAACAGACGCACAGTATCTGCGCCGTACTTATCGATCATTATCTGTGGGTCGATGCCGTTGTTCTTCGACTTAGACATCTTAGACATACCGTCATGCTGTAGCGCCTGACCGGTAGAGCGATGAGCTGCGCTCACTACGCGGCCTTTCTCATCAGTTTTGATATCAACATCTGATGGAGATACCCAAACCTGACCACCGTTCTCATCTTCATGGAAGAAGCTGTCAGCCAAAACCATGCCTTGGCAAAGTAGTCGCTTGAATGGCTCATCGCTATCAACTAGGCCTTCATCACGCATCAATTTGTGGAAGAAGCGAGAGTAAAGAAGGTGAAGAATCGCGTGTTCAATACCACCGATATACTGATCTACTGGAAGCCAGTAGTTCGCTTTTTCAGGCTCAAGCATGGCATTTTCGCTACTACGAGAAGCATAACGCGCGTAGTACCAAGAGGATTCCATGAACGTATCGAAAGTATCTGTTTCACGTTCAGCTGCACCACCGCATTTAGGGCAGGTTGTGTTGATGAAGCTTTCCATCTTTTTGATTGGAGAGCGGCTACCATCAAACTCAACTTCCGTAGGTAGTACAACTGGAAGCTGATCTTCTGGCACAGGCACTGCACCACAGCTGTTACAGTTGATAACAGGGATTGGGGCACCCCAGTAACGCTGACGAGATACACCCCAGTCACGAAGGCGGAAGTTAACGGTAACTTTACCTTTGCCTTTCGCTTCTAGGTCAGATGCGATTGCTTTAAAGGCAACATCGAATTCAAGATCGTCGTAAGCGCCAGAGTTAACCAAAGCACCTTTTTCTGTGTACGCTTCTACGCTTAGATCAACGTCTGCATCGTCTAGCGGGCGGATAACTTGTTTGATATCCAAGCCGTACGTAGTCGCGAATTCCCAATCGCGCTGGTCGTGACCTGGTACAGACATGACTGCGCCAGAACCGTAATCCATCAATACGAAGTTAGCGGTCCAGACAGGTACTTCTTCACCTGTTAGTGGGTGAGTGGCAGTGATGCCAAGCGCCATACCTTTCTTTTCCATCGTTGCCATATCTGCTTCGGCAACCTTAACGTTTTTGCACTCTTCAACAAATGCTGCAAGCTCTGGATTGTTTTCAGCAGCTTTAAGTGCAAGTGGGTGCTGAGCGGCAACAGCAACGTAAGTCACACCCATTAGTGTGTCAGGACGTGTTGTGAAGACTTCTAGCTCACCGTAACCGTCAACGTCGAACATCAGCTCAACACCTTCAGAACGGCCGATCCAGTTCTTCTGCATAGTGCGAACCTGCTCAGGCCATTGATCTAGTTTGTCTAGATCTTCCAGTAGCTGGTCTGCGTAATCTGTGATTTTAAGGAACCACTGAGGGATCTTCTTACGCTCAACTAGCGCACCTGAGCGCCAGCCGCGACCATCGATAACCTGCTCGTTGGCAAGGACTGTTTGGTCAACAGGATCCCAGTTTACTTCAGCTTCTTTCTTGTAAACTAAGCCTTTGTCCATCAACTTAGTGAAGAACCATTGCTCCCAACGGTAGTACTCTGGGTGGCACGTTGCTAGTTCACGGTTCCAGTCGTAACCAAAGCCCATCTGCTGTAGCTGGTTACGCATGTAATCGATGTTTTCATAGGTCCATTTTGCTGGCGCAACGTTGTTTTTCATCGCTGCGTTTTCTGCAGGAAGGCCGAAAGCGTCCCAACCCATTGGTTGAAGTACGTTTTTGCCCTGCATGCGCTGGTAACGGGAAACTACATCACCAATGGTGTAGTTACGAACATGGCCCATGTGGAGACGTCCACTTGGGTAAGGGAACATAGACAGGCAGTAGAATTTTTCTTTCTGCAGATCTTCTTCACATTTGAAGCTGTCGTTATCTTGCCAGTGTTTCTGGATGGCTTGTTCAATCTTTTGGGGGCGATATTGTTCGTTCATGTTCGTGAATCGTAATGCCTATGATGAAAAACCGGCATCCAATTGACGCCGGTTAATAAAAGTTTGCTAATTGGGGCATAGCATACAATATATACAAGAGGGCAAACAGCATTTCTGCTAAAAACGAGGTGGTTTTATGGGCGCGGATAGCGATAAGAAAACGAAACTGGCTTCAACAGACTATGACAGAGTGCTTCTGCGACTTACTAAGGATCTGAAAACATCAGAAGCTAGATCTTGGGATCTGTTGCAGGAAAAAATTCATGATGCTGTGGAGTTAGAGCTGGCAGCAGAGGATATGACTCGGGATGAGCTGGATCTGCTGAAAGCTTATTTGGCTCGAGACCTTAAAACCTTGGGCTATTATGCTCATGAAACTGGGGCTGGGATTGCTGCTTGGCTCAAATTTGATCTGAATGCTTTAGAGCATACCTTTGCTGAACAACTCAAGTTGATTGCAGACCAAACCCGCATTGGACAAGAGTTGTTACGGGAGCGTTTAGATCACGATGAGAATCAGTACATTGCTGGTGAGTTGGCTACAGTAGGGACTCTGCAGTGTTTAAACTGTTCAACCCAATTTGTTTTAAAGAAAACAGAAAAACTTGAGCCTTGTCAGGCCTGTGGAAAAACGTTCTTTAAGCGTGTTTCTCAACCTTGGCCATAATCGATAGTTTTAACTGAAATCGGGGTAGGGATTGTCTTGCAGGGCTAGCTGATGACGCCCTAGCCCGAACAGAGTAAACAGTCCTGCTAAGACTAGGATCGGTAGTGATCCAAACTCCTGAAAAGGCGTCATGCCTTGCATGCTAAAAACTTGTGTTCGTAAGACGCCTGCTTGGAACTGTGGAAGTTGTTCTACGATCTTACCCTGTGGATCGATAATACCGGTAAGGCCATTGTTGGTTCCTCGTATCAGCCAACGACCGTTCTCTGCTGCCCTGACACGAGCGATTTGCATATGTTGAGCTGGTGCGATGGATGCACCAAACCAAGTATCGTTAGACACAGTAAGCAATATATCGGCGTTTAACGAGTTCTTTCTGACTAGTTCTGGGTAGGCAATCTCGTAGCAGATTGCGGCACTGATCTTTTGGTTCGCAACCGATAGTAAAGGCTGCTCCCCATGCGGTAGTGAGAAGCTCGACATCGGCAAATTAAAGAAGTCGAGAAGGCCTCTAACCTGTGTTTCCATCGGCACGTATTCACCAAAGGGCACTAGGCGTTGTTTGTGGTAGATGCCGCTGCCCGTGGTTAGAATCGCCAAACTGTTATGAACTCGATAGCCTTTAGGGTGGCTGTTGTCTCTTGTCGTGCTAGGAAGGCCGCTGATTAATGTCGCTCCATTACTATCAAGGTCGCTCAGTAATTCAGCTAACGGCGTAGCTGCATGTTGGAACAGAGCTGGAATAGCTGTTTCTGGCCATAGCATTAATTCAGTGTCGATATGAGGCTGAGATAGCTTGATATATTTAGCAAAGATCTCAGGGCGATATTCCGGGTTCCATTTAATTTGCTGTGGGATATTAGGTTGAACGATCGCGACTTTGAGAGCCTTATCCGTTGCAGCTGTCCATGGATTGAAAGAGAGTATGCTTGCTATCAATGGCAGTGGCAGCAATAACAAGGGTCTCAGATTGCGGCTGAGAATAAACTCTGCTGCAGCAATCGCAGTTGCCAACATAGCAAAACTTGCTAGCCATACACCGCCTATAGGTAAAAGGTTTTGGAATGGCGTATCTAAAGCTGCGTTACCTAAATATAGCCAAGGGAAGCCAGTGAATAGCCAGCTACGTAGCCACTCAAACAGTACCCAGCAGCCAATAAAACTCAGTGCTTGAAAGCGGGCAGAGAACAGCTTTTTCCAAACCAACTGTTGTAGAGCAAAGAGAAGGGCTAGGCCTGCCACAAAAAGTGAGGTTAAAGTGAGGGCTATGGGTAAGGGGGTATGACTGTGCTCATGAATGCTGACAAACACCCAAGAGGCACCGGTTCCAAAGAAACCTAGACCAAAAATATAACCAAGCCAACTGCTTTGCTTGACCGAACGGTTTCGGCTGCATAGATACAGAATAGCTGGAGGCAGTAGGGCTAAATAGGGTGTATTAAATGGTGCTAAGGAGGGGGCAATCAATGCCCCTGCAAGCAAAACGAGTAGCAGTTGCAGAGGCATAATAGTTATCCGTTACGGCTTACCTGTAATAAGCGGATACGACGAGTGTCAGCAGATAGAATCTTAAACTGGAAGTTTTCGATCTCGACACTTTCATCTTTCTTCGGCATGCGGCCAAACCTTTGTGTGACAATGCCGCCGATGGTGTCGAACTCTTCTTCAGAGAAATTAGAGTCGAAGTACTCGTTAAAATCATCAACCGGAGTCAAGGCTTTAACGATAAAGGCATTCTCGTCGAATGGTTTGATGTTGCCATCATCTTCTTCGCTATCATGCTCATCTTCAATTTCACCGACGATCTGTTCCAGAACATCCTCGATGGTGATTAGGCCAGATACACCGCCGTACTCATCCATCACAATTGCCATGTGATTACGGGTAACACGGAACTCTTTTAGGAGGATGTTCAGGCGTTTAGATTCAGGGATGAAGGTTGCACTGCGCAGCTTGCTTTTAAGATCAAACTGGTCGAGGTTGCCTTCTAGGATTAGAGGTAGAAGGTCTTTAGCGAGCAGGACACCAAGGATTTCATCTGGCGTTTCTCCGATCACTGGGAAGCGAGAGTGCGCGCTAGAGATAATAACCGGCAGGAACTCTTTAGGTGTTTGATCCGCTTCCACAACTACCATTTGTGAGCGGGGAATCATTACATCACGAACCTGCATATCAGATACTTGCATGGCACCTTCCATAATGGTCAGTGCTTCGTTATCTAGCAGATTGTCGTCGGTCGCTTGACGCAAATCGGTTAACAGATCCTCACGGCTGCGTGGTTCATCATTAAACGCTTGGGAAAGCTTTTCTAACCAGCCTTTCGGCTGTCCCGATCGATCTTCGCTCATGGTGTGTCGAGTGTCCTGATATTTAGTTACTTTCCAGATAAGGATCTTTTATATCCATACTGGCGAGAATTTTTCGTTCAAGATTTTCCATCTCTTCGGCTTCTTCATCATTTATATGATCGAAACCGATTAGATGCAAGCAGCCATGCACAACCATGTGGGTCCAATGGTCAAACAAAGGCTTTTTTTGCTCCTCTGCTTCTTTAGCAACCACGTCGGCACAGATAACCAGATCGCCTAGAAGATGAAGGGGCACGCCTTCAGGGACTTCAAAAGGGAAGGAGAGGACGTTAGTCGGTTTATCCTTATCGCGATAAGTGCGGTTGAGGGTTTGGCTCTCATCCAGTGTTACTATGCGGATACAAACTTCGCCTTCATCGATCTGACCAGTCAGCGCAGCGGATATCCATTGCTGAAACTGCGCTTCTGTCGGTAGATCGCCTTCAATTTCGTACTGAACTTCGCATTCGAAACTCATTTGTGGGAATCCTGCTTGCCTTCTTTTTTCTCAAAACGGTCGTAAGCACGAACGATGTGCTGAACCAGAGGGTGGCGCACGACATCTTTAGCGGTGAAGTGGGTGAAACCGATATCTTTTACATCGTCCAATACTTGCATCGCGTGGATTAGGCCGGAACGTGTGCCTTTAGGTAGATCGACCTGAGTGATATCACCGGTAATAACTGCAGTAGAACCAAAACCGATACGTGTCAGGAACATCTTCATCTGTTCGCGCGTCGTGTTCTGACTTTCATCCAGAATAACGAATGAGTTGTTAAGGGTACGACCACGCATATAGGCCAGAGGCGCAACCTCGATTACATTGCGTTCGATTAGTTTGCCTACACGTTCAAAACCTAACATCTCATATAGAGCGTCATAGAGAGGACGCAGATATGGATCAACTTTTTGGCTTAGGTCACCTGGCAGAAAGCCTAGCTTTTCACCTGCTTCAACAGCAGGGCGAACCAATAAGATGCGATCTACTTCTTCACGTTCTAAGGCATCAACAGCACAGGCAACCGCAAGGTAGGTTTTACCTGTACCAGCAGGGCCAATACCGAAATTGATATCGTGTTGGAGGATTGAGCGTACATAGCCTTGCTGGTTTTCACCGCGAGGGCGAATCAACGCTTTTTTAGTACGGATGCTGATATCCGTATCTTTAATCTGTTGATTACTATTACGCTGTTCTAGACCGCTTTCTTGAATTAAAAGGTGGATCTGATCTGGTGAGATACGTTTGTCCTGCTTGGCGTCGTTATAAAGCGCTTCAAGCATTTCGGAAACGAAGGTGATGTTTTCGATATCACCCAATAGTTGGAAATGATTGCCGTGGTTACGGATCTCAATCCCTAAACGTTTCTCAACCAGTTTGTAGTGCTCGTTGAACGGGCCACCAAGGTTCGCTAGAAACTCAGCATTTTCAGGTTCTAGCGTAAGTTTGATCGATTGTGCAGTGCTCAACAGCTTAGCCCGCCTTCAAGGAAAAATTGTCGTCCAGTTCTGAACAGATTAGCTCACCTACTAGAGAGTTGGCATAAGCTTGAGCAATATTCACATCAGCAAAGTGACCGATTAGATCTGGGTTATCGCAACGGAAGTTAACAACACGGTTGTTTTCAGTACGACCTGAAAGCAAGCCCGGATCTTTCTTAGAATAACCGTTAACTAAAATACGCTGAGTTGTACCTACCATACGGCGGCTGATCTGCTGGGCATTTTGAATAATGCGGCTTTGCAGAATTTGTAGGCGCGCTTTCTTGGTTTCTTCGTCAATATTATCAGGCAGATCAGATGCCGGTGTACCCGGACGACGGCTGTAGATAAAGCTATAGCTGTTATCAAAGCCTATATCTTCGATTAGTTTCATTGTCGCTTCGAAATCAGCGTCAGTTTCATTTGGGAAACCGATGATAAAGTCAGAAGAGATCTCGATATCTGGACGCGCTTTACGAATGCGACGGATCTTAGATTTGTACTCAAGCGCAGTATGGCCGCGTTTCATCGCCATTAGAATTTTGTCAGAGCCGCTTTGTACCGGTAGGTGAAGGAAGCTCACTAACTCAGGCACATCTTCATAGGCTTCGATCAAACTGTCTGTAAACTCTACTGGGTGGCTGGTAGTGAATCGAATACGATCAATACCATCAACCTCTGCTACACAACGGATCAGTTCAGCCAGATCGGCAGTATCGCCATCATGTGTATCGCCGCGGTAAGCGTTTACGTTTTGACCGAGTAGGTTAACTTCACGCACACCTTGTTCAGCAAGCTCAACACACTCAGTAATAACATCGTCTAGTGGACGACTTACTTCTTCACCACGTGTGTAAGGTACAACGCAGAATGTGCAGTACTTTGAGCAGCCTTCCATAACAGAAACAAAGGCTTCAGCACCTTCCACTTTAGGGGCTGGAAGGTGATCGAATTTCTCAATTTCAGGGAAAGAAACATCGACAATGCCCACACCACCGTTGTCGGTTTCTGTAATCATCTCTGGCAAACGATGCAGTGTTTGCGGGCCAAAGATCATGTCAACGTAAGGGGCACGTTTTAGAATATTGTCGCCTTCCTGACTTGCTACACAACCACCGATACCAATTTTGATATCGGGATTCTTCGCTTTCAGTTTGCGCCAGCGGCCTAGCTGGTGGAATACTTTTTCCTGCGCTTTTTCACGAATCGAACAGGTGTTCAGGAGCAGAACGTCCGCTTCATCAGCGTCCTCAGTTAGCTCAAGATCATGACTTTCCCCCAACAGATCCGCCATACGTGCAGAGTCGTACTCGTTCATCTGACAGCCGTGGGTTTTAATAAATAGCTTCTTCGCCATTGTTCACCTGTATTTTGCGTGTATCAAAGCCCGGCAGGAAAATATGGCCGGGTGCATAAAGGACCGCGCATTATACTTAAGCGGCCAGATAATGAACAGTTTAGTCGAGTTGAAATCGGCTCATTTTCTCAGTTGATATGGTTGCAAAAGCCTTGGTTTTAAAAGGGGTTTTAGAGATCCGAGTTGAGTTATGGGTATTTGGTACTGGTATTTAGTCACTTGGTGCATAGAGGGGGACTCATTAGACTTTAGTTTTGGTAAGATTGCCTTCCATTTTTAGCTTGATTTACATGTTAAGTAATTTTTTAAGGGAAGGCGTTTATGGCGTATTTGGAGCCGCGTGAATTTGTTACCAAGATGGTCGATGCAGGCGAACAAAAGATCTTTATGACCACCAGGGATACTTATATCCGTTCATTGATGGCTGGTGCTATTTTGTCCTTGGCTGCATTCTTTGCCATTGCGGTGATTACCAATACAGGGAATTTATTGATTGGTGCAATTCTGTTTCCCGTCGGTTTTATCATGCTAAACCTGATGAAATTTGATCTTCTCACCGGAGCATTTACCTTAGTACCTCTTGCTGTGATTGATAAACGCCCAGGCTGCACTATTAAGAAGTTATTACGTAACTGGTGGTTAGTCTTTTTGGGTAACCTTTCTGGCGCCGCTATCGTCGCTTTTTTTGCTTCCTTTATTCTGACTTATGGTTATCAAACTGATGGTGGCGCAATTGCGGAGAAAGTCAGTTGGATTGGTGAGTCTCGTACCCTTGGCTATCAAGAACAAGAGATTTGGGGATGGATTACTATTTTTATCCGCGGCATGTTGTGTAACTGGATGGTTTCCATGGGTGTGGTTGGTGCGCTGATCTCAACATCTGCCAGCAGTAAAATGGCCGCAATGTGGATGCCGATCATGCTGTTCTTCTACATGGCGTTTGAACACTCCGTTGTGAATATGTTCCTGTTCCCATTTGCGATGATTATGGGTGGCGACTTCACGTTGGTGGATTACTTAGTGTGGAATGAAATTCCTACGGTGTTGGGTAACTTGGTTGGTGGCTTCTTGTTGGTAGGTTTGCCTCTCTACCTAACCCACGTGAAAACTGGCAAGTAATAGTCTTTGATTAATTAGGAGTGGCTTATTTTTGTGCGGATTTTATTCAACTAAGCTGAATAAAATCCAAGACTACTCCTAGTTTTATCGTAGAAAGGTTTTTATGAGGAATATTTAGTCGAGTTGGATCAGATAAACCTTGCTCGCTTGCGCTCGACTAGTAAAATTACAGCCTAGATTCCTGTACACAAAGAGAAAAGTTAGATGCTTGCGCTGAATACGCTGAGTAAGAAGAACCTTCGCGGCGATATGTTAGGTGGTTTGACAGCTGCGGTTGTCTCGTTACCCCTTGCTTTAACCTTCGGTGTGGCGTCAGGTGCGGGTGCAGAAGCGGGTCTTTATGGCGCAATTCTAATCGGTTTATTTGCCTCTCTCTTTGGTGGTACTTCTACTCTTATTTCTGAGCCTACCGGTCCAATGACAGTAGTTATGACTGCTGTTGTGAGTACGCTGATTGCTACCCATCCCGAAAAAGGTCTCGCCATGGCCTTTACCGTCGTCATGATGGCGGGGTGTTTCCAGATAATATTTGGCTTCCTCAAACTGGGGAAGTACATCACTTTAATGCCTTACTCGGTGGTTTCGGGCTTTATGTCCGGGATAGGCGTTATCCTGATTCTCATGCAATTGGCCCCTGCGCTTGGTCAAACTGCGCCTGCTGGTGGGGTTATGGGGACATTGTCGAATCTCCCAGAGCTGGTTATGAATATCCAGTTGGGCGAATTTTTACTGTTCGTAGTGACTTTACAGCTGCTTTTCTTTACGCCTGAAAAGCTTAAAAAGTATCTGCCGCCTCAGCTAATAGCGCTGGTGTGTGTAAGTATTCTGTCGGTGCTTGTTTTTGATTTTGAGCAGATTCAGCGTATCGGTGAGATCGATGCATCACTACCTTCTCTGGTGATTCCTTATTTCACTCACGCCGAACTCAGTATCATGCTGGTGGAAGCGATGGTGTTGGGTATGTTGGGTTGTATCGACTCTATGCTGACATCGGTTATCGCTGATAACTTGACTCGAACTGAGCACAACTCTAACAAAGAATTAGTAGGCCAGGGCTTAGGTAATATCATGTCTGGCCTGTTCGGTGGCCTGCCGGGTGCGGGTGCGACTATGGGGACTGTAGTCAATATTCAGTCGGGTGGTCGGACTGCGCTTTCCGGTGTAATAAGGGTCGTCGCCTTGGCCATCGCGGTATTTGGCGCCGCCTCATTGATCGAGAATATCCCGCTTGCTGTATTGGCCGCGATTGCGGTGAAAGTGGGGATGGATATCCTTGATTGGTCGTTTATCAAACGTGCTCACAAAGTCTCCCGTCACAGTACCTTGATCATGTATACCGTACTGCTACTTACGGTCTTTGTGGATCTGATTGTTGCCGTGGGTATCGGTGTGTTTGTGGCGAATATCATCATTATCCAGAAGCTTTCTATGGTGGAGTCGCAGAAAGTGCGTGCCATGTCTGATGTGGATGATGAGATTCCTCTGGATGAAGAGCAGAAGATTCTTCTGAATAAGGCGGATGGTCGGGTACTTCTCTTCTATTTGTCCGGTGCAATGATCTTTGGTGTTTCCAAGGCAATAGCGCGTGAACGTCAGGATATTGAAAGACACGAAGCGGTTATTTTTGATTTGAGTGACGTTTCTTTCTTGGATGACACTATGGCACTGTCGATCGAAAATGTAGTTTTTGAGGCTCTAGATTTAGGTAAGCATGTATCGATTATTACCCGATCAAAAGAAGCTCAGGATAAATTGCTCAAACTAGGATTAGAATCCCGTATCAGCAGTAAGGATTTTGCTAGCACTCGTACGGAAGCTCTAGAACGTGCTGTTAAGCACCTTGATGAATCACAAGTTTATGCCGGTGCGTAGTCAAAGCATCGTGCTTGAATTGAGTGAATAGCAACAACTTAGGCTTTCGGAAAAAATGGCTAAGAAAGACGATCGCATCTTTAAAGTGATTTTTGTAAATCAGGATCAAGTTTTTGAACTCTATGCGAAGCATGTTTATCAAAGCGACATGTGGGGCTTTTTAGAGATTGAAGAGTTGGTTTTTGGCAATCGTTCTGAACTCGTTATCGATCCGGGTGAAGAGAAACTCAAAACTGAGTTTAGCGGTGTTAAGCGCTCTTATATTCCTTCCCATGCTATTGTTCGTATCGATGAGGTAGAGAGCGAAGGTGTTGCTAAAGTCTCTGAGGCTAAAGGCACTATCGCTGCTTTTCCGATAAGTCCTGCACCACAAAAGAATTAAAAAAGCCGGCAGTGCCGGCTTGTGGAGTTAGGCTAGCAAGTTACCTAACTCGAGGGAGTGAACAGGTCGCAGTAGATATCCTGCATATTGGCGCCAGCCAAAAAAGTTTGTTTACGTAATGTTTTGACGCGATCTTCAGAACCGCAGAAATAAGCTCGGTAGCCCTTGGTATTCGGTACCCTGTTTTTGACTACGGCATTGAGGTCACCGATCTCGCAACCGTCTGGTTGTGATCCATCTTTTTCTAGCACAACGGGATAGTAAGTGAGATTTTCGTAGTGCTTACACAACGCTTGTAACTCTTCGACTAGGTATAAATCTGCGCTATTTTTAGCCCCTGCGAATAAACTGATTGGGCCGGTATGACCCTGTTGTAGGGCATCTCTGACAATGCCATAGAGTGGGGCTAGCCCAGTTCCGGTACCCGCCATAAGGATCGGTTGGTTGAGATCTGTATTGGTATAAAAGCAGTCGCCAAATGGCCCTTGTAGCTCAATGCTTTCACCAAGCAAAAATTCATTGAGAGCCCATTGGCTAAACTGCCCGTCTGTAAAAATACGCAGCTGTAGTTCAATATAGTCATCGATGCTTTTTATGCTGGCGATTGAGTAAGAGCGGCTTAATCCATCATGACGAACTAAATTGATATATTGTCCAGCTAAGTAATCAATATCTGCTTTTAGTTTGAGTTGAAGAACGGAGTCCGTCAGTTGTTGTTTACTGATTAAGATCCCTTCGGTTGAGGATATTTGCGCATTTCGTTGAACGCTCATCTCTGCATTTGGCTTACAGCGACAAGCTAGAAAGTAGCCCTGTTGCTTTTGGGTCTCTTTGAGACCTTGTTGAGCTTCGGGAGGTGGCGTACCTTCTGTTGCTCGGAGCATACAACACTGGCAAGCGCCAGCACGACATGAATTGGGAATGTCGTGACCAGCATCCAATAAGGCTTCTAAAAGGTTAGAGCCTTCTTTGACCGTAATATCAGCCTCTTCAAATCTGACGCTTACCATGTTGTGACTCCTTAGCGATTAAGCACGTCATCTTTAACGCTACCGGCAATACCTGCGATTTCGCCGATATCAGTTTCACTCACGCCGAGTTCAGTCAGCGTCGCGGCTAGGTTTTCAACTACCGCATCAAAGTGGGTTTCGTTAAGCCCTTTAAGGTGTTTGTGTCCTTCACGCATATATTGCCCGGTGTAGTTGTGTGGGCCGCCGAATACCATAGTTAAGAAGGCTTTTTGCTTGGCTGCTTGGCCATCCATATCAACATCGTCGAAGTAGTGACTGATACGGTCATCAGCAAGCACTTTGCGGTAAAAAATATCGACGACAGCATCTACCGCTGCTTCGCCACCAATTCGCTCGTATAAACTCATCTCTTTTTCCTCTTGGACTGCCCCGCCTTCTTTCGGGCGATTAAGAACATCATCTCTTACACTTTCCGCGATACCTGCGATTTCTCCGATATCATCATTGCTAACACCTAGTTCCGTTAGGGTCGCAGCTAGGTTTTCCACTACCGCATCAAAGTGGCTATCGTTTAGCCCTTTGAGGTGTTTATGGCCTTCGCGCATATCCATGCCGGTGTAGTTGTGGGGTCCACCAAAAACCATGGTCAGAAAGGCTTTTTGTTTTGCAGCTTGACCATCCATATCAACATCATCGAAGTAGTGGCTGATACGGTCATCTACTAATACCTTGCGATAAAAAATATCCACTGCAGCATCAACGGCGGTTTCACCGCCAAGTCGTTCATATAGGGAGGCTTTGCACTTATTGGTGCCTCCAAAAATTGATTTCAATTTGCTGAAGAAACAACCCATGTTAGATCCCTCATTCTTTGATTTGTGAAAGCATGTAGCCAACTGCTAAGCCGATCTCTTCGTCAGAAAGATCTGTAAAACCACCTTTAGCTGGCATCAGGCCAATACCATTAATGGCATGTTCAACCAGAACGGTCTTGCCCTGAGTCGCGCGTGTTTTCCACATCTTTTCATTGCCAACGATAGGGGCACCGTTAATGCTTTGTGCATGGCACGCAAAGCATCGGCCCTCTACGATCTCTTTCCCTTGTTGCAATTCGGGAGATAGAGCAGCAGTCTTCGTTGTCTCGCTTGAATCACATCCTGTGGCGATAAAAGACACTAGGATTAGTGTGAGCAGCGACATCAGAGCACCGTTAAACATGGCTGATTACTCGCCTAGAGGTACACGGATAACAACACCACCCATAACATCACCGAGTTTAAAGTCTGTTTTAGGGCTATCTTTATGACCGTTGTGACAGCTCACGCAGGCTTTTACAGAAGCAACATCCGCGTAAACCGCAGTGAAGTAGTCTTTGCCACCTAATGTTTCTGTTCCGTAGAAGTTTTTACCTAGGTTTTTGGCTACGTACTCAAGGCCTTCTTTCTCCATGTCAGTACGTGGAGCGTTTTGTGAATTGATTGGCCAAATTGACTGGAGGGAATATGTGAAGTCATCCGTTACTTCAGATACAGATTCATAACCTAAACGGAACATCTGCGCTGGAAGTGGTACACCGTTATCTACATCTTTCCAGTGCTCAACTGGCATAACGGCATCAGCTCCTTTAGGGCCAAGACGACCAACAATGTATTTTGTGTAGTTAGTACGGTCAGCATTCATTACTGCGAAGAGTGCGTCAGTGTGTTTGCTTGGATCGATACCAACCGCTTTCTCTTCTTCCTGACAGCCTGTGATTGCTAGTGCAGTTGCCGCTATTGCAGTGGCTAAAGTTACTTTTTTCAGCATAGTATTTTCCTCGTTCCCCAAGTTCTCATAAGTAAATCGGTATAGGGCTATTTAGCTTCTCGGTCTAAAACCATCTGGATCGACGGAATGTTTTGAGAAGGTAGCCCTTTAAAATTGTTTTCAATCAGTACTTCGTCAGCCAAAGCGTCGATGCTGAATGAAAGGGAGTGACAATCCATGCAAACGCTTCGGATCATCTTTTCATTCGGACGTAAATTCATGCTTTGGTTGTGCTGTACGCGAACGACCTCTTCACCAAACTCTTTGTGCACTTCGCGCGGCATATGACAGGTCGCACAGGCCACGCCGCTGCCTGCAGGCAGCTCGCCTTTTAGCTCTTGCTTCCAAAGTTCTGCATGAGGTGAATTCGCGTAGTTTTGTGTATGGGTATCGTTGTGACAGCTGGTACAGGATTCGACAGCAGCGAGCTTCGGCTCAGGTTTATGAGCATCGTGGCAGCTTGCACAGTCCAGGCCTGTTGTATCAGCGTTCTCGTGGAAAGCGGCTCGACCGGTGACTGGAGACATCTTGCCCAACCCTACCGATAGTTTCATACCGTGCTTTCCTGCCAAAAAGCCTTTTTCTTCGTGGGTATGACAGCTATTGCATGCGGCAAGACCTGGATCGTCTTGCCATGCTTGTCCTTGTGGTGCATGGCAGCTGGTACAGTTCACACCAGCTGTCGCATGGATGCTTTCACTCCACTCTTTAAGGTGTTCAGGCGAGGCAGAAGGCGCATCAGCCTGATCTATTGATAGACTTGCTTTACGTTCGATTGATTGCGTACCGGTTCGAGCTAAAACTTGGGCCATCGCTTTGATCATCGGGCCTTCGTTGTTGCTCAAAAGGAAATCTTCATAGAGTGCGCGGTTGTCGTGATAGTTGTGGCAACCTGCCGAGGCGCAAGTGTCAAATCCCATGCCTTCATGACTTGGTCGTTCTTCGGCAATATCTGCATGACACTCGTAACAGAAGTCGTCTGGTAGCGTTACACCCATCTCGAAGGTTTGATCTTGTTTATGTTCGCCATGACAGGTCACGCAGCTCACGGCATTGATCTTTTCGAGTCGATCAGCGTTACGTGGGTCGGTAAACTTTTTGATTGGATGTGAATCGTGGGAGGTTTTCAGCTCTTCTTGGTGGCAGCCTAAGCACGCATCATGGATGACCTCTTCACCACCAAAAGGATCGGTGTGGCAAGTATCACAACTCATCTCGATTTGATGGTGACCGTGTGTCGCTTCACCGATTATGAAGTCAGGCTTCTGTTCTTCTAAGAACATCTGGTAACCAAAATAGCCTGCCAGCGAAAAGCAAAGCACTAACCAAGCAAGCCAGATAGATAATTTACGACTCATGAATATCTCTCCGACCTAGAAATAGTAAACACTGAGAATGTGGAAGCTTAAAAGGGCTGGAAGAGGCCAGCTCAGTAGCAAGTGACCCCAAAAGCCGATGCTGCGCAGTTGCTGACCGACATTGAAGGAAAGCTTATGTTGCATGCCTATCGCGAGGCTGATCACAATGCCTAAACCCGCTAAGAGTAAAAAATTGATCAGTAGCCATTGGTTAAGGGCTTGACCACTATTGAATCCGGTATGGGCCAATAAAATGACTAGGCAGAGGAGGGCCAAAATAGTGTGTAGACTGCGCCACAGTTTGTAAGAGCCAAGCTTGAGTGCTTTGCTGCGTTTCTTAAGCGACATAAGAAGGCCAACAACCGTGAGGCCTAACAGCGTGAACCCAGTTACTTGCTTGTAGAAACCATCGTTCCAGAAAAGATCTAAGCGCATCGAGTCTTGCACGGATGTGCTGACAGTAAACGCTGGCACCATAAGATAGGCGATCAATGCGGCTAATACCCCTAAAGAGGTGATCAATAAATTTCTGCTGTCCGGTGCGGCTTGTTGCTCTGCTTCGGAGCCAAGAATTTGTTGAACAAGTGGCTTACAACTACCACATGTGGTAGTAGCGCCTGTGCATTTGGCAATCGTTTCCATGGTGCAGCAGCCTTGCTGGTCCATGGCGTAGCTGAGTTGCCCACGAGTCACGTTGTTACAGTTACAGATCACTGCGGTTTCTGGCCAGTTTTCTGGGCTATTAGACGCTGGATTCCAAAGGTTTCCGGTAAAGCGGAAGCGCAAAATCTGCCATGTGTAAACTCGGCGTTGGTGGGTGATCAGCTCCTGAATACGAGGGATCTCATCCCAGTCGCCAATCGCCATTGCACCGACAATTCGTCCTTTGCGAATGGCTAGTTTGCGATATCCGCCATCTTTGGCCTTGTAGCTGAAAAACTGATTTTTATCGTAAGGCTGATCGTCTAAGACGTTACCCATACTGAATACGGATTCGCCGACGACTTTAAGGCGAGCAATGCTATGAGAGCCTAAATATTGGCTGTCACCTTGAGTCATATGGTTGGCAGCAACAGCGGCTTGTTCGAAGCCTGGAGCTACCAACCCGTAAACTTTGTCCCGGTGTTCCGCGCATTCACCAATGGCGTAAACATCCGGATCAGATGTTTGTAAGCTATCGTTGACGCGAATGCCGGTACCTACTTTGATCCAAGCTTTACGCGCTAACTCAATATTAGGTTTGATACCTGCAGAGATAAGTACAGAGTCACACTTGAGTGTTTTGCCATCACGCAGTCGGACCCCTTTTACTCGTTGATCACCGACTATACCTTTAACTCCGGCTCCGACAATGACGCGAATCCCCATAGATTCAAGCTGGCTTTGTAGCATTACAGCGGCTTCATCATCTAACTGTTGATTCATGATGCGGCTAGCTTGCTGGACCAAAGTGATGTTGGTCATATTGCCTTGCATGGCACGTGCGGCTTCTAAACCGAGCAGGCCGCCGCCAACCACAACTAAATCTTGGCTGCGTGTTGTACGTGCTTTGAGTTTTTCGGCATCGCGCATGTTGCGGAATGTGAATACACCTTCCAGATCTACACCAGTGATATGTGGAACGTGTGCACGAGAGCCCGTGGCGATGACTAGCTTGGCGTAACTGTAATGATTAGCTTCTGAATCTGTAACGCTGTGGTTTTCAGTATCAATCGACACGATCTCTTTGCAGAGGTATTTGAAAAGAGGGTCGTTATCTAATTCATCGAGTGGAAGTAATAAGTTTTCTGCGGAGTCTTGACCTGCAAGTAAGGCGCTCAGGCGAACGCGGTCATAGGGTAGGTAGGGTTCATTACCAAATAAAATTACGGGTGCCTGAGGTGCGTTTTTGCGCAACTCTTGAATAAACCTAAATCCAACAGGACCTGCTCCGACCACAATGATCGCTTGATCCCATTTGTCAGCACCGTTGCCCACTTTTGGTTGTACTTCGCTCATTATTTGCTCCCCTCGGTCGTACTCAATGACCTTGGTAGTTATAGAGCAAAAGGCTTGCCAAAAATGTTTTGTATGTACATTTTTTTATTTAAATCTATTTAAATTCAATAGGTTAGATTAATGTTTTTTATATGTATGAATAGGATTGCTCTTTATGTTGCTGTGCACCATAAATTAGCTTGGTTAAAAAATAGCAATAAAACTGCGCAAAAAAGTTACGTAGTCGGTGTGCCAAAAAGGAGCAAAAGCGGTTTTTTGAGGGGGATGATTTAACCTGTTTGCCCCAATTTGGATAAAATTGAGGGGGGGAATTAGTAAGCGTGATTTAAGGGTTAGCAAAAGGCTTTATAGTTACACGACTAGATCAACCTGCTGTAAGGTGCCGGTCTCGCCTTCCTCTGTAAGAAAAAGGCCTGTTGCACGAATCTTTCCTGCCATTTCGTCACTATATTGGCCAGCACTTAGCTCCCAATCCGTACGGGAATAACCAAGATATAAAGCGCCAATATCTTTGTCGGCTAAGGTGAACATGCTGCTACTGCCATCATCATGCTGAACCCAGATGCGTAATTGATCCCAGATCGCATCGCCTTCATCGATAAAACCGTTGTTATCATCATCGTAGGCTGCGAGCTCTTTAAAGCCATTACCTGACTGTGCGCCAAACAGCTCGTTACCATTATCAATTGAGCCATTGTTGTTTTTGTCCAGGGCGATATAGCCGCTAACATCATCAAGACGATGAACGGTATCCAGTTCACCATCACTATCTATATCGAACTCAATCGTATCGGCGCTAAGTTCGGCGGCTTGGCCAGAAAAGTTGATCACGAGAGGATCTTTAAGCGCTGCCCCCAAACGAATTTGAAAACTGTGATTCTCGCTGAGTGAGCGGCTCATATTGAGTTGTAGGTTAAGATCGATAACCCGGCCGTCTGTAGTGCGCACTTGCCCTTGGGCTTGAAACTGGACTTGCTCGGTGGAGGTTGTGGTTTCGCTGTAGCTGTACTCGAAGCCGTGTTCCAGGGCTTCGCCAGAAGTAATACTCAGTTGGCTAGCAGATGTTGTTGCTTGCTCCGTAGTAGCATTGTTACCGCTATTTCCTACAGCTTGAGCATCTAACATGCCGACATTGAAGCTTTTGCCAGTCATGCTTTCAAACAGCTTTTTTAGAAGCTCTATTTTGACTTTATCTTCTGGGTTTAGCTCAAATAGGCTTGAGTTACTCCCTGTCGCCTTTGTGATTAGTTGGTCAAGGCTGTATTTACCGACATTTTCCCGTTCCATCTGTTTGCGGAAATCGGCATAGGTTGAGTCATCAGCTTGAGTGCTTTGATTTACTTCTTTTACTACCCGCTCCCTGTGGCTACCTTCGACCAAATTTTCTTTATTGAAAGCATCGCCAGCACGAATATAACCCTCGGTTAGATGCTCTCTAATTTCGGTATAGGTCGATTGGTGTGCTGTACTCTCCAGTGCAATATCAGAAGCGGCAATACGCATTGCTTCACCCTCTAGTGCTAATTACTCCATTCGATAGTTATCGGCAGCAGTCGAGGGAAGCAAAGGATGAAACCCAGAATATGAAAAAGTTTCAGTTTCCTTTCGTAAGAACGGCGGGGTTAGAACAACAGTGTTTTAGAACCCTTGCCAGGAATCTCGCGAGCAAGCTTTGGTACTAGGTAACCCGGTAATGTTGCCTGCAGTTGTTGGTGCAACGCTATGGCTTGCTCGTCAGGGATATCAAAGTGAGCTGCGCCTTTTACCGGATCTAGGGTGAATAAGTAATAGGGTAGAATTCCGAAATGAAAGAGCTTCTCACTCAGATCTGTTAGCGCGGCTAGGCTGTCATTTACGCCTTTGAGCAACACTGCTTGGTTTAAGACGGTAACGTTTGCTGTTCTTAGATCTGCGCTAGCTTGCTCAACCTGTTGATCCAGTTCATTAGCATGGTTGGCATGAAGAACCATCGCGATATCGAAACGGCTATTAGCAAAGAGTGTGGTTAACTCGGAGGTGACCCGCTGCGGGATTACTATTGGTAAACGGGTGTGAATTCTTAACCGTTTTAGATGAGGGATCTCTTCTAAATCAGTAATCATTCTGCATAAGCGTTTATCCGAGGTTGCAAGGGGATCGCCTCCTGAAAAAATTACTTCGGTAATGCTTTTATTTGCATTTAAGTACTCAAGTACTTGTTGCCATTGCCCAGAACCTAAGCGGTTGTCTTGATAGGGGAAATGGCGGCGAAAGCAGTAACGACAATTTACTGCACAAGCTCCACTTAGAATAAGCAGTACACGACCATGGTATTTGTGGATAAGTCCATCACTGTGGTTTGCGGCCATCTCTGCAAGAGGGTCGGTGACATAGCCTGGAATATCAGCGCTTTCTGCATCTAACGGCAGAATTTGGCGTAGCAAAGGGTCATTTGGATTACCTTTTTCAATCCGCTGTAGAAATGGCTTTGGTACTTTGAGTGAGAATAGATCGCTACCTTGTCGCGCGCCATTGAGTAGCGACGCGGGGAGATCTAATAGCTTAAGCAGCTCGGCTGGATCATCAACTGTGTGACTCAGGAGCTGTTGCCAGTCGGCTTCTTCCGTGACGGGAATGGGATTAGAAATAGAATTCATGATGTTTTTGTACGGAATTACGACTGAAAGTTGCTCGCATTTTCCTTTCAAGTAGAATGTCTGTCAATTTTACGATCAACAGGGTTTGTTGGTTGAGAAAAACTTACAAGAGATACAGAGAACATTATGGGCAACATTTCTACTAACCAGTTTAAAAATGGTCAGAAAGTAATGATCGACGGCGATCCATGCGCAATGGTTGACGTTGAATTTGTAAAACCAGGTAAAGGTCAGGCGTTCACACGTGTTAAGTTGCGTAACCTGATGTCCGGTCGTATCTGGGAACGTACCTTTAAATCAGGTGAGAGCGTTGAGCAGGCTGATGTAATGGATACGACTATGGAATACTCATACTACGATGGTGAGCTATGGTACTTCATGGATCCAAATACTTTTGAGCAGGTAGGTGCGGACGAAAACGCAGTTGCTGAAGCTAAGCCATGGTTGAAAGAGCAAGACTCTGTAACGGTTACTTTGTTCAACGGTAACCCAATCTCTGTGACTCCTGCTAACTTTGTAGAGTTAGAAGTAACTGAGACAGATCCAGGCCTTAAAGGCGATACTGCTCAGGGTGGTTCTAAACCAGCTACATTGAGCACTGGCGCTGTTGTACGCGTTCCTTTGTTTATCAACGAAGGTGAAGTACTAAAAATTGATACACGTACGGGCGAATACGTTTCTCGCGCGTAATGTTGTTAAGGGGCAGATCACTCTGTCCCTTTTCCTCTCCTAACTTTATTTCTCCTACCTTGTCATCTTCTTGACGAACACCACTACAAACAGCGCCATTGTAAAACTGCCTAAAAAGGCTTCAATAGCTGCAACAAACCTTGCGAGCCCTATAGGTGCTATGTCTCCATAGCCCAGTGTAGTGAAGGTTACAACGCTGAAGTAAATCGCATTGAGGAATTCTAAGAAGATCGCTATGGCACCGGTGCTGTCTGGGTAGATTGGATTGGATGCGGTTGTTCCGAGAAAGAAATACACCAGTGCGCACAGCAATATCAGACAGACTGAAAACATTACGACCCTGATAGGGGATTCGCCGTAACCACAAAACAGATCGACCCCTTTTGAGATAATTCGCCGAGAGCTGTACATGGGCATTTGGTAGCGCCTGAAGATCATCTCCTTCTTGAAGAAATGACCTGCAATCTCAAAAAGCCCCTCTTTCTCGCATTGTTTGCGGATAATTCGTGCGACCTCTTCGGCCTCTTGGCATAAGGATACGGCTTCTTGAGGTTTTTTTTGCTGGAAGGCTTCAAGTGCTCTTCGTTCTTGTTGGAGTTCATCTCCCCAATTGATATTTTCAAGTCGGGTGTGGCTTAGATCTGCACCGAGTAAGTTACAGTTTTCTAAATGGGCACAATGAAGGTTGGCACCTGCCAAGGTGCTTTTCATTAAGGAGGAGCCTCTAAGGTCTAGCCCAAAACAATGCGCATTGCGCAGATTCGCGCGGTAAAAGTCAGCTTCCCGACATTGATAACCCTGCTTGCTACCACGGTTTACTAAATTGATATCTTCCAACTGCGCGCGTGATAACTGAAATCCATCGAGAGGCTTGCCTGCTTGAGCCCATTTTTCCACAGCGTTCTTTACGCCTTCATCCTGGCTTTTATCCACAGAAGGGTCGTGCCAGTAGCATAGGCCTGAGTCATTGGCGGGTTCACTGCATTGCCAACCATCTGGATTGCAATAAGAACAGTTTTTAGGTGTTGTCATGGCTGCATACCTCTACAGCGACTGTTATTCGCTGATATGCACAGTGCTCTTAAGTGTAGAAGGGGATAAGTGAAGTGACCAAACGGATGGACAGTTACGTATGTGGGTTCATCGATTTAATTTTTATTGGAGGGGGTCAAGCTGATAAAGTTACGCCTAGTGGTTTTAGATGGAATAAGTAACTTCAGTATGAATGATTGGCAGCCTTCAGCTTCAATAGACAACTTGCGTAAACGCGGCGAGTTATTCGGATATATTCGTGATTTCTTCAAGCAGAGAGGTGTATTAGAAGTAGATACGCCAGTGATGTCTAACTGTGCGGTGAGTGATCCTTTTATCGATAGCATTGAGGTAGATTACCGCGAAACGTTAGGCGCAGAAGGGCGACAGTTATATCTGCAAACATCACCCGAATATGCCATGAAACGCTTACTAGCTGCTGGCAGTGGGCCGATCTATCAGATGAGTAAGGTGTTTCGAAATGGCGAATATGGTCGTCGTCACAATCCTGAATTTACTATGTTGGAGTGGTATCGCCCGGGCTTTGATGATACTGACCTGATAGATGAAATTGAAGCCTTGATTAAGCCTGTTTTACAGTTAGATCAGGTAGAACGTATCACCTACTCGGATCTGTTTTTCCGTTATTTAGGCTTCAGGCCGGAAGAAGTCGTTTTAGAAGACCTAATTAAAGAAACGCGGAAGCATATAGATATCGAGCTAGATGACTCTGATCCGGATACTTGGCTGAATTTGTTGATGTCTCATGTCATCGAACCACAGCTGGAACAGGTTGATGCCATTATTGTGATGGATTATCCACAAAGCCAAGCAGCATTGGCGCGAGTGCGAAAAAATTCAGCGGGAATAACTGTCGCAGCAAGGTTTGAGCTGTTTGTTAGAGGTGTAGAGTTAGCGAATGGCTATTACGAACTGACAGATAGTGTCGAACAAAAGCGTCGTTTGGATGCTGACCAAAAGCAAAGAGCTACATTGGATCTGCCGCAGCGCCCTCTTGATACACGTCTTGTGGACGCGCTGGAGGTAGGAATGCCTGATTGTGCTGGCGTAGCCTTAGGTGTTGATCGGTTGTTGATGTTAGCGCTTAGAGAATCTTCCTTAGCCAATGTTATCCCTTTTGATCTGCCGCGTGCTTAAGTGGGGTATGTTAATCGATGAATGAGTTTAAGTTGGTTTACGGTGGTTATCAGAGCCAGCTTGGGCTCTATTGCGATATTTTGGTTGATGATCAGCCACTACTTGATTGGGTGAGTGATTATGAAGCGGCTTTTGCAGGCAGTATTAGTGGCGCCTACATCTGTGGTTTTAATAAAGAGATGTTGCAGCGAGCTTGTACTGATAGTGAGATCGTATTGACGCCATTTGTGTGTAACTGCGGTGATATAGATTGTTGGCAGTTAAACCTAACGCAATCTTGTTATTCAGATATCGTTGCTTGGCACAATTGGAATAATCCAGCTCGGTCTAAACAGGATGGTTGGGATTATCGAGATTTTGCTCCGCTGAATTTCTCAGCGGAGCAGTATTTTGATGAATTGAAACGCGCTCTTAAACTGATTGAGTCTAAGTCGGATCTTTAGGTTTTAGGCTGGTAGTTCATTGACTAGTGCACGTTTAATTCGGCGAACGGCTTCTTCGAGCGTGCTTCGTGTGCAGCCGAAATTCAAACGCATATAGTTATTGTCGCCAAAGTCTCTTCCCGGAGACATACCTATACCAGCTTGCTCAAAAAAATGTGCAGGGTTGGTCAATTTCGCTCCTGATACATCGATCCAAGCAAGGTAAGTGGCTTCAATTGGGGTGAGTTTTAGGCCGGGGATCTGATTGATCTCCTTTTGTAGGTAATCGCGATTAGCTCTGAGGTAATCAAGCTGTTGTTGATTCCACGCTTCCCCTTCCTGATAAGCGGCAATAGCTGCGGTGTATCCAAGTAGGTTCACATCAGGCACAACACCTTTCTTAGTGTTAATAAATTTCTTACGTAGCTCTGGATTACCAATAATGGCAAAAGAACAGCCCAAACCGGCGATATTAAAGGTTTTACTTGGCGCCATGAGCGTTATCGTTCTTGCCGCGATCTCGGGGCTGAGTGAAGCAATAGGTGTATGTTGCAGCCCTTGTTCGAGAATCAAATCGCAGTGTATTTCGTCTGAACAGATATAGAGATCGTGTTTAATAATGATCTCTGCAAGGCGTTTTAGTTCTTCTTTGCGATAGACCGTACCACCGGGGTTATGAGGGTTACAAAACAGTAAGAGCCGCGTTCTATCGGTGAGGGCATTTTCTAACGCATCAAAATCGATGATCTTGCGGCCATCAATGTCCTGCATTGGTAGTGTGCAAACCTCACGATCTGAGAGGCGAGGAGCCGACATAAAAGGCGGGTAGATAGGTTTAGGGGTTAAAACTGTATCTCCACTTTCACCGAGGCTGCGGCAAGCGAGGTTTAGACCACAAACTAAACCGGGTAACCAAACAATGTCATTGCTGTTGACCTCCCAGTCGTAAAAGTTCTGCATCCTTTGGATGACCAACTCATTAAGCTCAGCAGGAACATTTGTGTAACCAAAAACACCGTGGTCTATACGTTCATGTAGTGCTTTAATCACGGCGGGCGGAGACATAAAGTCAGTGTCGGCAACCCACATAGGTAGGATGTCGCTATCACTGTATTTTTCCCACTTCTGACTCGCTGTACCTTTACGGTTGATTTGATAATCAAACTCTGTGGACATGATCTCTCTACTTGTTCGTTATTTGCCGAAAACACGGGTTGCAAAACAGCCGCCCGGCGTTATAGTGGTGGGCATTGGATTACCACACAAATCCCTGTAGCTATGAGCTATCAAGAGAGTAAAGCAACGCGAAGTTTTAAGACTGGTTTTTATTGTCGATAGCGTTGAAAACTATCCCTGCTTTTTGAACAGTATAGTGCTCTCCTGTCCTTTTTTTGAATACAGATTTTGTAAAGAATTTAGAGAGCAGCGATAATTGTAAGTATTGATCGCTGGTGAGTCGGTTTGGAGCAAACCTTATGAGCAATGACAATCGTGTAATTATTTTTGATACAACTTTGCGTGATGGCGAGCAAAGCCCTGGTGCATCAATGACGCGTGATGAAAAGCTGCGTGTAGCTAAGCAGCTTGAGAAGATGCGTGTTGATGTAATTGAGGCTGGTTTTGCTATTGCGAGTCCGGGTGATTTTGAGTCGGTAAAAGCGATTGCAGAAGCTGTGACGGAAAGTCGCGTTTGTTCTCTATCCCGTGCGCTTGATGCTGATATCGACCGTGCGGGTGAAGCACTTCAGAATGCAGCAATGGGTCGTATCCATACCTTCATTGCAACGTCACCTATCCACATGAAATACAAACTGCAGATGCAGCCTGACCAAGTGGTTGAGCAAGCAGTAAAAGCAGTAACGCGTGCGCGTAACCTAATTGATGACGTTGAATTCTCGTTAGAAGATGCGAGCCGCTCTGAATTGGACTTTATGTGCCGTATAATCGAGAAAGTAATCGATGCTGGTGCACGTACAATTAACATCCCAGATACTGTTGGTTATGCGGTACCGGGTGAGTTTGCTCACACAATCGGTCAGCTAATCCAGCGTATTCCAAATGCTGATAAAGCGATTTTCTCTGTACATTGTCATAACGACTTAGGCTTAGCTGTAGCTAACTCTTTGGCTGCTGTTGGTGCTGGTGCGCGTCAGGTTGAATGTACGGTAAACGGTCTAGGCGAGCGTGCAGGTAACGCTTCTCTAGAAGAGATCGTGATGGCGATCCGCACTCGTAAAGATACGCTAGGCGTAGAAACGAATGTCGATACAACTCAGATCGTTCCGGCATCGCGTTTAGTCTCTAGCGTGACAGGCTTCCCTGTTCAGCCTAACAAGGCAATCGTAGGTGCAAATGCCTTCGCACATGAGTCTGGCATCCACCAAGATGGTGTTCTGAAACACCGTGAAACATACGAGATTATGACCGCTCAAGATGTGGGCTGGAACACAAACCGTATGGTACTAGGTAAGTTGTCTGGTCGTGCTGCGTTCCGTACACGTTTAGAAGAGCTAGGTACAACATTTGCGACAGACTCTGAACTAAACAATGCTTTCTCTCGCTTTAAAGAGCTTGCTGATAAGAAGAGCGAGATCTTTGATGAAGATCTAGTGGCTCTAGTAAGTGATACTCGCGCTACAGCAAGCAGTGAGCAGTTCAAGCTAACAAGCCTATCTGTGACTTCTCAAACAGGTGAGACGCCTGTTGCTAAGATTGTGATGCAAGTGGGTGACGAAGAGAAAACTGCGGAAGCTACTGGCGGTGGTCCAGTGGATGCTGCATTTAAAGCGATTGAGATGATTGCAGATTCTGGTGCGAGCTTGCAGATCTACTCTGTAAACGCTGTGACAGAAGGAACAGACTCTCAAGGTGAGGTAACTGTACGCTTGGAAAATGCTGGCCGTATCGTCAATGGCCTAGGTGCAGATACTGATATCATCATCGCTTCTGCAAAAGCCTATATCCATGCTTTGAATATGCTGGATGCAAACGTTCAAAAAGCTCACCCTCAGGTGTAACTGAGGATTCAGCGTTAAGACAAGGTAGTGGCTATGGAGCAAGAACAGCTTAGGCATCAATACCTGGATGCAATGGGCATATCCAGTTGGCTACCTTGTGCTTCTCTAGCGGGAGCGAAACCATCATCTGATTGGGTTGATGATTTTCTGTATCCCGCTCCAGAAATTCCTTTCGATTCTCCAAATCGCCCTCAGCAGCAAAATGTAGCTAGTACAGCACCTGTTTCTAGAAAGTCATCTCCTGAAACTATGCAGCAGGGGATGTCAGAAGCTCGCGCTGCGTTAGGTTTAGTGTCCGAAGAGGTTAATAAGACTGTTGTAGCTCCTACCACTGACGCTGCTGATGTAGTTGCTGAGTCTAATGAAGTTCAAACGCAGGAGCAGGATGAAGCTCCAGTCTTTAAGCTTGTCTTCCAGCGGATCGGTAGTGTGTTGATTGTGGACAGTTTGCCGCCTCAGGGAGGTAATTTTGCTAACAATTATCAACAGTTAGCTGCTGCCATCGTGGCTGCTTTAGGTCGATCAGGTCCAGCTGAAGCTGCTTTTATGCTTCCTTGGCCTATGTTTGCTAGCAAAACCTTAGATCAGGGTTATAAGCAGGCGCTAAGTGCTGTTCAGCATAAGCTATCAAAAGAACTGCAAACTGATGAGGTACAAACGGTTCTACTCTTTGGTGAAGCTGCTGTTCAAATGGTGATGGATCGTAAAGAGAGTCTAGAAGAACTGAAAGGTATCAGCTTCACGATTAAATCTGGTGTTAAAGCGATTGCGACCTACAGCTTGACTGAAGCGATGCAGCTCCCAGGAATTAAGCGCCAAATCTGGTTAGACCTGAAATCTAGCGCGGCTTAAACTTCTCCTATGAACATTGATGTCCTTCAGGCTAAGGATCTTCCAGCAGTAGAGCGTATTGCTCAAGCCTGTTTCACCCATGCCGCTTGGTCGGCTAAACAATACCTAAAGCAAATAGAATCAGAGCGATCTACCGCTCTTGGTTTGTATTCACCGGACTTAATCGGTTATGTCATGTTTTCTCAAGTACTGGATGAGGCGGAATTGCTCCAGATTGCGGTCGATCCTGCCCACCAAGGGTGTGGTTATGCTCAACAATTGATAGGTCATGGAGCTCAATTGCTACAAAATGCTGGTGTTATTCGAGTGATGCTTGAGGTGAGGGAATCTAACTTAGTTGCGATAGCATTGTATGAAAAAAGTGGTTTTTTAACTGAAGGGTTGCGTAAAAATTACTACCCTCCAGTTCACGGAGATCAGCGTGAAAATGCAGTTTTAATGGGATTGATGATAGCTACAAGCAGTTAAGAGGAATAGGTGCAGCTACGGTTACGACCGCTTTCCTTGGCTTTATAAAGCGCCTGGTCGGCTTGCTTTAGCAGTGCAGAGGGTGTTTCTGCATTGTTGGCAGTTGAGCTAATACCCATACTGACAGTCACATGCTCTGCTGCTTGAGACTTAACATGAGGAATGGCTTTAGTAGCTAAGGAAGCGACTATGTTGCTTGCAATCTTTTCAGCTCCCTCTATATCAGTATCCGGCAGGATAATGACAAACTCTTCACCTCCATAGCGTGCCAGAAGGTCATGAGAACGATTAAGCTGACCTTTCAATAGCTTGGAGACGGCTTTAAGACATTCATCCCCTTGCTGGTGGCCATAGTGATCGTTATAGGTTTTAAAGAAATCTATATCGAGCATGATGGCTGCTAACTCGAGTTGCTCTCGTTTGTTGCGTTTCCACTCTTTTAACAGGTTAGTTTCCAGATCTCGACGGTTAGAAATCTTTGTAAGTGGATCTTGAGAGCTAAGTTTTTCTAAACGAGAGTTGGCGGCATCGAGGGCTTTCTTCATATTAGCGATACGTTCCATCGCTAATATTTTTGCTTTAAGCACAATAGGACTGACCGGTTTGGTTAGGTAATCGTCACCGCCAGCATCAATCCCTTCCTCATAGTGTTTTTCATCACTTTGGCCACTGAGGAAAATTATAGGGAACCAATCGTCGGGAAAGCGGTTGCGAATTTCGCGTGTAAGGTCAAAACCATTGAGCCCTGGCATTTCGACATCAGTTAGAACTAAATCGATTCCACCCTTATCTAAAGCGGCTAAGGCTTCGTCTCCTTGAGAGGCAGTAATCGGTGTATGATTGGCGTCCTGAATAACTGCGCTGATTATTTCACGAATAAAACGATCATCATCAACAACAAGAATATTCATTCGCTCTCCGCTTTGGTTTAGAAAAAAGTGATATGCGTCAACAAGAAATGCCCCATATCTTTATCATATAAGTAGATAATTAATGTTCAATGTAAAATGTATCCTAATTATTAAAAAGTAGAAAAAATATGAGTTTTTCCGAAGGATTATTACATTCATATTGGTTGATTAGTGGTGCCCTTATTTACTGTATGGTTTTGTTTTATGCCATCAGAAATGCACCTTGGCCTACATTGGGCGATAACCGAACACTACAGCATATGTTGTTTGGTGCCACTGCATTGCTAATGGCTTTGTGGTCCATGAGGGCTGGAATTTCACCAGGGTTAGGTATTCATTTTTTAGGCTTAACCATTATGACCTTGGTTTTTGGTTGGGATTTGGCAATACTCTCGGCGACGGTTGCATTGGTTGGGATGGCCGTTGTAGGTAAGGAAAGCTGGGATGGATTGCTGTTAAGTGGTGTTTGTTCTGTATTGCTTCCGGTTGCATCGACTTGGCTTCTTCATCGCTTTGTCGAAGCAAAAATGTTGAAGAATTTCTTTGTGTTCTTATTCGTCTGCGGTTTTTTAGGTGCGGGTCTCTCTGCCGCTGTAGCAGGCTTATCCGCGAGTGCGATTCTAGTGTTAGACGGTGTATACACGGTCGAGAAAATTATCCACGAATATGTACGTTATCTACCGTTGATTATGTTTCCAGAAGGCTTGATGAACGGGATATTTCTTACCGGGATGTTGGTGTTTCATCCTGATTGGGTGCGTACTTTCGATGCCAAGGCTTACATAGACGATCAATAAAGCGCTTTATCGTTTTACCGGGCGTTTTGATAGCTTTCGCTGTAGGGTTCTTCGATGCATGCCAAGTGCTCGAGCTGTGGCTGAAACGTTACCATCATGTTCGTTAAGCACTTTTTGGATATGCTCCCATTCTAAGCGGTTCACCGACATGGGGTGTTCAGTCACTTCTATTTCAGCATCTGCCTCAATCTTGTTCAATGCTGTTAGGATTTGATCGGCATCCGCAGGCTTTGGAAGGTATTGAGTTGCACCCAATTTGATTGCTTCTACTGCTGTGGCGATGCTTGCATAGCCGGTCAGCATTAGAATTTTCATCGCAGGGTTTTGTTGCCGAAGTTTTGGGATCAGTATCAGTCCAGAATCACCGTCCATTTTAAGATCGACAGTAGCTAGGTCTGGGGTCCAGCTTTGAATCAGCTTTTCGGCTTCTTCTGCGCTACGGGCAACTTGAACTTCAAATTCCCGACGCGTCATAGCGCGTGAAAGTACGCGGGTGAATGCCGGGTCGTCATCAACTATCAGAAAGCGTTCAGTCATGATCGTGCCTTATCGGAAGAGTCACTTCGGTTAACGTACCGCCTTCAGGACGGTTGTAGAGTCTTACATCGCCATCATAGCGTGCCAATGTTGTACTTGTTAGGAAAAGCCCTATTCCTAAACCTTTACCCTTTGTAGTGATAAAAGGTTTACCTAGGTTGCTGCTCTGTTCAAGACTAATTCCCGGACCGTTATCGTAGATACGGAAATATACTGTCTGTTGATCCCAATCTAGCTCGATATTGATATCTTCGGGCTCTGCATCTGCGGCGTTATTTAGCAGGTTTAACAGGGATTGTTTTAATGATGTTGTGCAGTTAAGAGAAGGCGGTTCTCCGTCACCTTGTACAGTGAAGGTACGCGTTACCTCTGGCCGAAGAATCATAAACTGCTCAATAACATCTTCTACCAGTGCCATGGTGGACATCTGCTGCGCAGTCGCTTGTTCCTCTTTCACGCTTTGACTCATCTGTTTCAGGCGCTGTGCACAAAGTTCGGTTTGTTGGCGTAAGAGTTGTAAGTCTTCTACTAGCTCTGGGTTTTCAGCGTGTTCATGCTCAAGTTCATTGAGTAGGACTTGCATGGTGCTTAATGGCGTTCCCAGTTCATGAGCTGTGCCGGCAGCCATATTGGCGAGCGATAGAAGCTGTTGATCTTGAATGCGTTTCTCGCGTTCTTGATCCAATGTCTCTTGCTGTATCTGCATGGATTGGCGCATGCGTACAATAAAATAGGTTACAACAATTACTGTTAGGAGGAAGTTGATCCACATTCCTAAAATATGGATATCGAACAGCTCCATAATGCGGTGCTGATGACTGTTATCCAGCTGAACTAGAGGTTCGTAATAAAACAGCAAAGAGCTATAGATGGCGATGATCATGAAGGCTATCAGCCAGACATAAGCTCTCGACATGGTAGCCGAGGATATAATTAGCGGGACGAGTAGTAAGAATATAAAGGGATTGGTTGCTCCCCCCATATGAAATAAAAGCGCGCCATACAGCGCCATATCTGCGATCAATTGAGAGAAAAACTCAGGCTCCGTGACAGGCCAAGGTGAAAAAAGGCGAGCGTAAGTCATCACATTTAGCAGCGCTAAGGCGGCCAGGGTTGTGCCAACTAGCCATACTTTAAGATCGGCCTGTAAACCGTAAATCGCAAAGATAACCGCGATACATTGCCCGAACAGGGTGACGGTTCTGATGTAAGAAAGCTGAATTAAATTATCGCGATGATTAGCCATGAAAGGATTATACCGTAGAGTAATGAAAAACTGACGAGGCAAAATGTCGCAGTGGAGGTAATTTGTCACAGTCGGAGTATAATGCCTGCTTTCTGTCACCATAAATGATGTTTATCCATGAATATCCTGCAAGAAGAAGTTAATCAACGCCGCACCTTTGCGATTATTTCCCACCCCGATGCGGGTAAAACGACCATTACTGAAAAGCTGTTGTTGTTTGGACAGTTGATTCAGCAAGCGGGTAGCGTAAAAGGGAAAAAAGGCGATCGTATGGCTACATCTGACTGGATGTCGATGGAGCAAGAGCGTGGTATCTCGATCACCTCTTCTGTTATGCAGTTCCCGTACAACGGTCGCATGGTTAACCTGTTGGATACTCCGGGTCACGAAGATTTCTCTGAGGATACTTACCGCACATTAACGGCAGTGGATTCTGCGTTGATGGTTGTGGATGGTGCGAAAGGTGTCGAAGATCGAACCATTAAGCTGATGGAAGTTTGTCGTCTGCGTGACACGCCAATTTTCTCGTTTGTGAACAAAATGGACCGTGAGATTCGTGATCCGATTGAACTGCTAGACGAGATCGAAGAAGTTCTGAAGATTGCTGCTGCGCCTATTACTTGGCCAATCGAAATGGGACCGCGTTTTAAAGGTGTGTATAACCTTTATACCGATACGATTCATGTCTTCCAGCCAGGCCAAGGTCATACTATTCCTGAAGATATTCAGGTTAAAGGTCTTGAGAGTGATGAAGCTAAAGAACTTTTAGGTGATATCTACGAAGACTTCCTTGATGAAGTGGAGCTGGTTCGTGGTGCAACTCATGAGTTTGATAAAGAAGAGTTTATGGCGGGCAAGCTGACCCCTGTCTTCTTTGGTACGGCTTTGGCGAACTTTGGTGTTCGTGAGATGCTAAATGATTTCGTTGAGTGGGCGCCTGCGCCAATTCCACGTGCGACACTAACCCGTGAAGTTGAACCGGCTGAAGAAAAATTCAGTGGTTTTATCTTTAAGATTCAAGCCAATATGGATCCGAAACACCGTGACCGTATTGCTTTTATGCGAATCTGTTCCGGTAAGTACAGCAAAGGCATGAAGATGCGTCATGCACGTATCAAAAAGGATGTGAAAATTGCCGATGCGGTAACCTTTATCGCAGGTGATCGTGAGAACGTAGAGGAAGCATGGTCTGGTGATATCATCGGTTTGCATAACCACGGTACGATCCAGATCGGTGATACGTTTACTGCAGGTGAAGATCTTAAATTTACAGGTATCCCTCACTTCGCGCCGGAAATGTTCCGTCGTGTGCGCCCATTGGATCCACTAAAAATGAAGCAGCTACAGAAAGGTTTGCAGCAGCTATCGGAAGAGGGTGCAGTGCAGTTGTTCCAGCCGTTGAAAAATAATGACCTAATTTTGGGTGCGGTAGGTCAGCTACAGTTTGATGTTGTTGTATTCCGATTGAAAGATGAATACAAGGTTGAGTGTAAGTACGAGCCGATCAGTGTGCAGACAGCGCGCTGGGCTGAGTGTAATGATGATAAAATGTTGTCTGACTTCCAGAAGAAGAATCACGATAACTTGGCAATCGATGGTAGTGGTCTTCTGACTTACTTAGCACCAACACGCGTGAACTTGAGTTTGGCTGAAGAACGTTGGCCTGATGTAGCTTTCCGCGCTACACGCGAGCACTAAACCACTTACCGCTAAATAAATGGCTGCAAGCATCTAGGCTTGCAGCCATATATTTCCCGCCCTAATCTAATGCTATGCAATTTATCGATAGCCACTGTCATTTAGACTTTTCAGAATTTGATCTTTCTCGGAAAGAAATACTTCTTCAGGCAAGAATCGCCGGTGTAAGCGATATTGTCGTGCCTGGTGTCATCGCTGATAGGTGGCAAGACTTATTGAGTCTGGTTAAGTCGGATCATAATCTCCACGCTGCGCTTGGTTTGCATCCCTGCTTTATGGTAAAGCACACTCCAGCAGATCTTGAAATTTTAGAAACCTTGTTGGCGACTGAGCAGGTCTGCGCTGTAGGTGAGATAGGGTTGGATCTTTTCATTCCTGAGGCCAATCTAGATCAGCAATTGTTGTACCTCAATGATCAATTAGCTCTGGCAAAGCAGTTTAACTTGCCGGTATTACTACATGTTCGTAAAGCGCATGATCAGATCCTGAAACAGCTACGATTAATTAAGCTAGAGCGAGGCGGAATTGTTCATGCTTTCTCTGGTAGTGAGCAGCAGGCACGACAGTTTCTGGATTTAGGTTTCAAATTGGGTATTGGTGGAACGGTTACTTATGAGCGGGCGAAGAAGATTCGGCGGCTTGTGCAAGAATTGCCGCTGGAGTCGTTTGTGTTAGAAACGGATGCGCCAGATATGCCTTTAGCTGGGCATCAGGGGGAGGTTAATCTGCCAGCGAATGTGGCAAAGGTGGCAGAAGTGATAGCAGAACTGCGTCAAATAACTGTGGAGGAGGTTGCAGCTATCACTACCCAACAATCAAAGAACTTATTGCGATTAATATAAGCCGCTTTCAATAGTGCCTAGAGCATCCCAAGCGATTTGTGTCTTGTCGTTAACGGGAATCTTAAAGTAACGGCCTGTAGTGCCTGCAGGTGAGCTGGTGTAACTGCCATCGGCAGGGTTTAGAAGCATACGAGTAAGTGATACTGGGTAGTTTGGCCCTTTAACTTTAGTGCCGTAAGCTTCTTCAATAGGCGCTAGCTGAGCACGAGAAGAGACAATCTTAGTCATATCGCGACATTGAGTGGTATTGCCTAAGCAGATAAAGCGAAACTTTGTATCCACTAGGTAATAGTCAGTCTCGGTAGGCTCCGATTTGCCTAGGGATAATGAGTCCATGCTCATGCAGCCGCTTAAGCTTAAACCTGCAATCAAAAGTAATACTGCATTACGCATACTTATATCCTTATTTAGCAAAGGTCTTCAAAAGGGTTACTAACTTCTAGGCTCACAGGGTTGGCATAGCCTGGAAGTTTTATTTGTGAATCAGTGATTTTAAGATCTTCGCCTTGTAGCACGTTGTGGTCGTAGCGATAGATTGGTTTAGCTTCGCCGAGAATGGCTGCTTGGTCATAAGCACTCGCGACAGCACGCGTCTGCTCAAGCTTGTTCTGATACTCTTTTAATTGTGTAGCGCTGTAACGTTTTTTAAGCATGTTGTGTACAACATGTGGCGCTAGTACAGGTGCAGATGCGTTGTTGCCACCGAAGCCTTTAGAATTCAAAAGTACAGAGTCCATGCCGGTAGCACCCACGTCATGGTGTTGGTTGCTTAGATTCAGGTTGCTTTTGTGAACATCATCAGCAAACGTAGGTGTTGTTACGATGCCTGGGATATAGCCGTATTTCCAAGTACCTAGAGAGGTACTCAATTGATCACCGCCAGCGGTACCTTGAGAGTGACCTAAATAGCACTTAACTGCGGAAACCGTCCAGTTATCAATCGAGAAGGCTTTAGCTGTCTCGTTGATAACATGAGATTCGGTTACGCGGTTTTGCGGAGTGCTTGTCCCGTGGGCTTGAACAAAACTGCGTTGTTGAAGTGATTCTTCACCTAGCATCGAACGGATCAAAGAGGCTGACTTAGCTAGAGTAATATAGTTGCCTACGCCTGGAGCAGAGATCGATTTCTTATGGCCGTCAGCATTAACAAATACTTCTGGTACAGCACCATAGATTTCGGCGCCTAACTCAACAGCTAGATCATCACTCATCAATAGAACAAATTGGCTACTTTCGCCAATGGTGAATCCACAGTTATTACCAAACGGACGACAAGCTTTGCGGTAATCATTGATGGTTAGCTCAGCTAGATTGTCTAGAGCGAGCAGATCTTTATCTTCAGCCAATGCACCCATAGCACGGAAGCCTTCAATAACTTCTGGGGTGATTGGGGCATCGCTGCCACCAACTAAAACTACTTTGCGACGACCGCTGCGGATATCATTAACGCCACTGCGCAAGTTATATAGGAAGGTTGCACAAGCACCTAAAGCGCCGCCAGTCGTTCCTACATTGCCGAGGATATAAGCATTCACAAAATCGGCTGGCATTTGCGCATAGCCAAGAGGCATCTGTTTAGATGTTGTGCGCTTACCAATCGCTGGGAATTTAGTTAATCCACCAAAACCAAAATCATCTAATTGACCTATAGAGTTACTGGCATAAACTGCAATCTGGTCTGGTGCAACGTAAGCACTGATGCGTTCAAATGGAATGCCGCTTGAAGAGATCGCATCTGATGCCGCAAAAACAGTCATTTGCAGATTACGTGGGTGATTACGAGATTGGTAGAGTTTGCCAGGTTGGAAGCCGCTAGGCAGCTGGCCTGCCGATTGAACAGGTGCTGTTTTGCTATCCGGTAAAATTGCTTCTAATTTACCTGTGACTTCAATATCAAATTGCCCAGAAGATGTCTCCGTCACTTGCCAATTGCTTGGAATGTTTTGCGGCATTTGGCGTTTACGTAACTGGAATCTTAAGGTTTCATCACCTAAATTGATGCTTGCTGGCTTATTAAACATGACGTTGTTGACGTCAAAGCAGCTACCTTCGATCTGTCGGATTAGAGTGCTATTGAGTAGTTGTTCTTGTAGAGACTCAATAAGGGATTCTGCAGTGCAAACTTCACCCTCTTGATTTAGATATTGGCCTTCAGATGTTGTTGCTAGGCCAGTCAGAATAGCGAGATCGGTTAATGTCTCAGTGCGAGATTTAGAATCCAGCTTATCGATGATTAAACGGCGATAAGCATGGTGAAATGAGGCACGTCCAGCAGGGTTTATACCACCAAAACCAACAATGACAGGAAGCTGGGACAATTGTATCTCCTCAAAGGGCAGTACTACAGATAATCGAAGGGCTCTATCTAACCGCTACACAATAACGTATTTTAAGCGACAGTAGATATAGGCCAAATCTAAAAATTACAATCGTATTATTTTATCGGTGTTTACCCGTACTGACTAGCATCTATGACTTATTTTATTTGTTTTTAGTCAGCGAATATTCAGCCATACTATGGCCGAATTCAGGGAGCGCAAGAATCTTAGGAGATATGCATGAAAAAATTGATTGCTGTAGCCGTTACAGGTGTTCTGCTAACGGGTTGTCAAACGTTGGACCCTTACACTGGTGAACAGAAGGTAGGTAATACGGCTAAGGGTGCAGGTATTGGCGCTGTTGCCGGTGCAGTACTTGGTGCTGCTGTTTCTAGTAAAAGTGACCGTGGTAAAGGTGCTTTGACTGGTGCCCTTGTGGGTGGTGCTGTTGGCGGTGGTATCGGCTATTACATGGATCAACAGGAAGCGTTGTTGCGCCAAGAATTAGAAGGTACAGGTGTTCGTGTTGAGCGTATCGGTGATTCTATTCGTTTGATTATGCCAGGCAATATTACATTCGCTGTGGATTCTGATCGAATTGCAGGTAGTTTCTACCCTGTGTTGGACTCTGTAGCTAAAGTATTGGCTAAGTTTGATCAGACTGAACTGAATGTTGATGGCTTTACTGATAGTTCTGGCTCTTTTAAATATAACCAGCAACTTTCTGAGCGCCGTGCTGCACGCGTAGGTGATTACCTTGCGAGTGCAGGTGTTGAGCGTTTACGTATTAATGCACGTGGTTATGGTGAACGCTATCCAATTGCTGATAATAAAACCTCTGCGGGTCGTTCACAGAACCGTCGTGTAGAGATCAATATTAGCGGAACACGTCGCTAAGTATTGATATGGCACTCGAGCTTTTTAGGCTCGGGTGCGTCCTTTCTTATTTTTTCTTCATTAGCGAGCGATAGCTAAGTCGCCGGGTCTAATATTGAATGACGCAGCTGCACTGCTGATGTAGCCAGAAGCTGAACCCATTTGGACGTCATCAATTACCAGCGTTTGTTTTGTATTTATTAGCTGGGTAGTTGCTTCCATATTTGGTGAGTAATAAGTAGATTTGCGGTAAATGGTTAATTTATCCCCGCGTTTAAGACCTTGTTGTTTACCTGAGTTGATCCATATAGTGCGGTCTTCTATGTGGTTGATAAGCGTAGTAAATGGTTCGCAATGTAGTTCTGTTTGTAAGTCTTTAAGAATGGTTTGTTGAAGTTCTTGAACTTTTTGACCGAAGTCCTGCTTGAAAAAACTAGCCGTGTTAAACCCTGTTTTGATCGTGCGGTCTAAATTCCAAAAGCCAGCGGTTTGGTAGTGCTTTTGATGAACTAGATGACCAGTCAAACCGTCATGAATATAGAGGTCTATTTCAAAATTTCTTAGATGTTTTTTACTTTTATAATCAAGCTGATTGTATAGATCTATAACATAGTTTTTTTCTGCGTGCGTGCGAGGGTCCATCATCGACATGTCGCGAATAACGCCTGAAACGATGTAGTTCACGTTCAGTTGCCCTGCGGTTTGCTGCATGCTCGAAAGTGCTCCGTAATCTAATTGATTAGTCGGGGCTAAACTGGGGTGTATATACAAGTTCAAACGACCCGCATTATGCGCAATAAAATTGTTATATTTATTCATTAATTGTGCGATCTGAGCAGGAAAGTCGCTGCTTACACTGCTTAGTCCGCCTAGGTTAGCGTGCTTTAATTTGAGTAAGGGGAAGGCTGCGATGGCGATTGATTTTGTATAGCTGTTGCTGACACCGTTATAGCATCCTTGGTCGACGAGTACATCGGCTCTTATTCGAACAAACAGAGTGTTGCCGATTACTTTTTCGTCGACGATTTCAATATTTGAAACTTGACCTAAAGTGCTTATTTGCATGTTGTCGATTTCTAGAATGCCGTCTCGAACTACTTGGCTGCTAGAAACATAAACTGCTGCTTGCATTGAAGCTTGTTGTGAAGCATCTCTGATAGCCGCTTCTCGCGCTGATGAGATATCTTTGTTGGCAATATTGGCTTGGCCTTCAGCTTCCACAATGACAGCTTGAACTGATACGGGTAGTAAAAGTAAACAGGCTAAGACTAATTTTTGCGCTAGATTAAACATATTTCACCGTTGACCGATTACTTACTCTATATGTAGATAACTTGAATAACAGTTGTTGGAGCCGTGGGCATCTTATATCAGGGCTCTTTAAGCTGACAGTATGCAATTACAATATGATTGTAAATCATTGTATAAGGGAGCGTTTTGTATTGCTCCCTATACTATGACGATTATGTTAGATTGTGGTGCGTAACCTTTGAGTTTGGAAGATCAGGATGAAAAATATTTTACTGCTGCTTGCGATAGGTTGTTTAAGCGGTTGTATGCATCAAATGAATAAAAGTGCTGGACCTGAGTCCGTGCATATTGAGAGCATGAGTCCTGAAGTCGTTGCAGAGCTACATAAGCTTGAGAAAGCTCATATTGCTGAAAAAGAGGCTCTTCTTGAAAAGGAGAGAGCAATGATGCAACGTGAAGTGATTCAGGTTGGATCTTCGCCAAATGGGTTAGACCCTCTAAGTGAAGCCGTACAGCAGATGGCCGTGCAGATGACAGCGGGTTTGCAGCAAAACCGCGTTAAAAAATTCCCAATGGCGGTTATTCCATTCACAAATTTACATAACGAACGCAAAGTAGGGCGTTTTGGTGAGCGCTTAGAACAAGCGTTTATTTATCAGTTGCAACAGCATGGTTACAACCTGATTGATTACCGTGCGGCGGGTTTGACAACATCAACCAAACAGCCACTATCGAAACAGAATCTGTCAGGCCTTAGAACGCGCTATAAACTGTATTTCTTGGTGACAGGAACATATGCGCAACATTCTGATGGCATGGTGATCAATGCCCGAGTTATTGATACAACGACTCGACAAGTATTGGCGACAGGGCAGAGCCATGTGAGTAACGCGCGTTTAGAGGGTGGGTTGCCGGGGTATAATCCTCTCAAAGCGTTAAATGAAGATTTGATTATCGAAAATGGAAGTGGGCCGGTTAGGTAAATCATCAGATGAAAAAAGCATATACAAATTTTTTTCGTAAATTGGCTGGGCTGCTTTTATTGACGCCAGTTTTACTGCTTCAGGGGTGTGAAACGGCAGTTGAGACGACCATTGATATGGTTGAAGCGTTACCTGATGTTAATTTCCCAACCCGTGTTGAAGAGCCTAAAGAACCCAATTGGGTGAGAGCGACGGGCTATGCACCGATTAGCTTGCAACCGGGGAAAAATCGTCAGCATAAAATACTGATGGCGATGCGTGCTTCTAAGTTACGTGCTTATCAGGAGTTAGCAGGTGTTGTTCATGGGCAGTATCTGTTTGGTACCACCTCCGTACAGGATATGATTGTGCAAAATGACCAATTCAAAGCTGCTGTTTCTGGTATTGTCAGAGGGGCAAGAGTCGTGAAGACTTATCCGGTGCAAGAAGATACTTATGCAACCACTTTAGAGGTGGATCTAAATCAGGTTCAACGAGCCTGGATTAGCCGCTAAATAGACAATAAAAAAGGGAGCTGGAGCTCCCTTTTTTATTACTTAAGCTTTAATAGTTAAGCGATTATTTTTGAGTCGCTTCAAAGGCTGCCATTTGCTCTGGTGTGGCTTTCTTTTGGTATTTGTCTTTCCAAGTGTCGTAAGACTCACCATATACCAACTCACGCGCAGCATCGTAATCTACTTCATGGCCGCGCTTTTCAGCTTCAGCTTTGTACCATTTGCTCAGACAGTTACGGCAGAAACCCGCCAGAATCATTAGATCAATGTTCTGTACATCTTTACGATTGTCTAAGTGTTCTAGTAGACGACGGAATACGGCCGCTTCGATTTCATTTTGCGTTTGTTGATCCATGTTTTCCTCACTTTCTCTTAGTGCCTCGATTACCTGAGGCTACGGCTCTATTAACTTTCGTGTTGGATATGTTCATCCAGCTGCTGGCAGATCTGATCCTGAAGCGTCTGGCAGAGATCAGGATCAGAGACAGGCAGGCCCTGTTCGTCGGTGATGAAGAAAAAGTCTTCTACACGTTCACCGACGCTCGCGATCTTCGCTTTACGTACAGATAGGTTGTGCTCTGCGAAAATGCCGCCAATGCGTGCAAGTAGACCTGGGCGATCCGGTGTTATCACTTCTAATACGGTCTGTTGAGCAGATGGGTCATTGCTTACATAAACTTGTGTTGGTGTAGCAAACAGTTTCATCTGGCGTGGAACGCGTCGCTGGATAATATCAGGGTAGTCATCTGGATCATCTAGCTCTTCAATTAAGCGTTGCTTGATCGACTGTAGATGGCTTGGATTTTCCGACAACGGCGTATTGTCATCTGACAGAACAGTATAAGTGTTAAGGACCTCGCCACTATCTGTCACGATAATACGTGCATCTTGAATATTGAGGTGTAATTGGTCCATCGCTGCTACAGTGGCTGCAAAGAGGTTTTTGATATCTTTGCTGTAGATGAAAATCTCTGTTGCGCCTTCAAATACACGGTGAGATGTTTGGCGGATCAGGATCAACGGTTCATCTGCTTTTGTATGTTCTAGAATTGCCTTGGTATGTTCAGCGATGCTTTGTGAGGTCTCTCTAAGGAAATAATCATCCCCGATAGTTGACCATAAAGTGTGTACTGCTGATTTTTCGACGCCTTGGCGATCCAATAGAATCTGAGCTTCGTGCTGAATCTGTTCGATACGGTCTTCTTTATTGATTGGGTTCTCTAAGCCACGACGCAGAGCGCGTTTAGTATCGGTATAGAGTTTGCGCATCAATGTTGCACGCCAGCTGTTCCAGAGAGTGTGGTTGGTGGCGTTGATATCGGCGATAGTCAGTACGTAAAGATAATCAAGATGCACAATGTCTCGGACTTGTTGCGCAAATGTGTGGATAACTTCCGGATCTGAAATGTCTTTACGTTGAGCTGTCATGGACATAAGTAAGTGGTTACGTACGAGCCAGGATATTAAATGGCTGTCCCACTTGCCTAAATGGTGCTCATCGCAGAATTCGAGTACGTCTTCAGCGCCTAGCTCTGAATGATCGCCGCCTCGGCCTTTGGCTATATCATGGAATAAACCCGCAATGTATAGCAGTTCGATTTTGGGTAGCTGATTTACAATGCGATGACAAATTGGGAATTCTTCTCGGTAGTCGCGATGTCTGAATTGTCGGCACTTTTGAATCACCTTCATGGTGTGTGCATCAACGGTGTAGATATGGAATAGGTCGTGCTGCATCTGACCAATAATGCGGCCAAATTGAGGTAGGTAGCGACCCAAAATTCCGTATCGCGTCATCCGTTTTAATTCGGTAGAAACACGCTCTGGGGAGCGAAGTAGTTCCATAAAGAGACTGGTATTGCGAATATCCTTACGAAATTCTTCATCAACCTTGTGTCGATTGTCTCGAATTAAGCGAATAGTTGAGGCGCGAACACCTTTAATGGATGGATTTTGTGCTAATAGAACAAACAGCTCCATCAGGGCAAAAGGTTGGTGTTCAAAAGTGTTTTCGTGAGTGATTTCTAAGTAATCGTTGTGGATCTGGAAGCGATTATTCAGAGGGATGATCACTTGCTCTTCATTGGCGCGGAGGATCGCTTCATCGAAGTGTTGCAGTAGCATGTCGTTGAATTCTGACATGGTCATGGCAATGCGATAGTACTTGCTCATGAACTGTTCTACAGCAAGTTTGCCTTCTTCATCTTTGTAGCCAAAGAACTCAGCTAGTGTGCGCTGATGGTCAAACAGTAGGCGGTCTTCACGACGGTTGCAGAGCATGTGAAGAGCATAACGAACAGACCACAGGTATAGCTCGCCTTTATTTAAAATATCGAGCTCTGTTTCAGTTAGGAAGCCATCTTCAACTAGGTCGCGAATATAGGTGGAACCGAAATGCCTTTTGGATACCCAGCCTATGGTTTGTAAATCTCGCAGTCCGCCTGGAGAGTTTTTAAGGTTAGGCTCCAGATTGTACTCAGTGTTGTTGGTCTTCTGATGGCGTTCTTTCTGCTCTTTTTGTTTGGCTAGGAAGAATTCTTTATCGGTCCAGGCGCCCTCTGATGTCACGCGATCATACATTTGAGTATGAAGATCAGGGTTGCCTGTCAGTGTGCGAGATTCAATCAGATTGGTGGCGATCGTAATATCACTTTGTGCTTCTTTATAGCACTCACTGAGTGTTCGAACGCTGGAGCCTATATCTAAATTGATATCCCATAGGGTGGTTAAAAATGTGCTGATTGAATCATGTAGATCTTCAGCATTGATCTCATCATCCAAGAGGATGAGTAGGTCAATATCTGAATGCGGGTGCAGTTCGCCTCGGCCATAGCCGCCAACAGCGATAAGCGAGATCTTATCTTCAGGCCATGGGTATTGAGACCAAGCAACTTGCAAAATGCGGTCGATTTCCCACGCACGTCCGTAGATTAGTTTGCGGATATCCTCTCCGGCCTTGAAACGATCATCAAGGCTGGTTTTTATTGTGCACAGCGCCTCTTTGTACACTGGGATAGGGGAGATTGCCTCCGCTAACTTGGTTCTAAAATCATCGATGTCGATGATCTCTTCTTCGGCTAGTTGCTGGTGGAGGGTGGTCGACATCTTAGCATTACCCGCTTTGCTTAATTCTCGCAGTTAAATGGTTTACTGAATATTCTCATCAGAACGCAGAGTCAGAATCTCGTAACCATCGGCCGTTACTAATATTGTATGTTCCCATTGTGCTGATAAGCGACGATCAGCTGTTTCAACGGTCCAGCCATCTTTTTTGGATAGTTTAACTTGCCGCTTTCCTGCATTGATCATTGGTTCAATTGTAAAAATCATGCCTTCTTCAAGGATCTCACCAGTGCCTGCTTTACCATAATGTAGGACTTGAGGTTCTTCGTGGAATTCAGCACCAATACCGTGGCCGCAGTATTCACGAACTACAGTATAGTGATTTTGCTCTGCATGGGTTTGGATTACGTGGCCGATATCTCCTAGGCGTGCGCCCGGTTTAACCAGTTTGATGCCTTTGTACATGCATTCCAAAGTTATATCGACTAGGCGGCGGGCATGAGGTAGTTCCTTGCCCACAAAAAACATTTTACTGGTGTCGCCGTGATAACCATCTTTGATTACCGTGATATCAACATTGATGATATCGCTATCTTTCAGTTTTTTGTCATTTGGAATGCCATGGCAAACAACCTGATTAACTGAGGTGCAGATAGATTTTGGGAAACCATGGTAGTTAAGCGGTGCAGGAATGGCTTGTTGCTTATCCACAATGTAGTCGTGACAAATTTGGTTCAGCTCATTTGTGGTGACACCCGGTTTTATATATGGCTCGATCATTTCGAGAACTTCGGCAGCCAAACGGCCTGCAACGCGCATTTTCTCGATCTCTTCAGGTGTTTTAATTTTGATGCTCATAAGCTGTCAATTGTCCTGTGAAACCGCCAGAAGCGGTGTATTAAAGTTTAACTGAAGGGGATTGTAGCAATCCTGCTGCAGGAATAGAAATAGGCTTTATATTATTGGGTGGTTATGGTATAAATCCGCGCTCAATTTGCGTAAGCAAAAATATATATCACACACGTTCCGACACAACGTTCAGGGTGCCTTCGGGTTGGATGTTGGGGATCGTGGAGGTTTAACCCAATTTTAGGAAAATATAATGGCTAAAATTACTATGCGTGACCTGCTTAAAGCAGGCGTTCACTTCGGTCACCAGACTCGTTACTGGAACCCGAAAATGTCTAAATTCATTTTCGGTGCTCGTAACAAGATTCATATCATCAACCTGGAGCACACTCTACCTGCACTTAACGGTGCACTAGACAGCATCCAGGGTATGGCTTCCAACAAGAACAAAGTTCTTTTCGTTGGTACTAAACGCGCTGCTAGCAAAATCGTTAAAGAAGAAGCTACTCGTGCAGGTATGCCATACGTAAACCACCGTTGGTTGGGTGGTATGCTGACTAACTACAAAACTATCCGTCAGTCTATCCGTCGCCTACGCGATCTGGAAGGTCAGAGCCAGGATGGTACGTTTGAGAAGCTAACTAAGAAAGAAGCTTTGATGCGTCAGCGTGAAATGGAAAAGCTAGAGCGTTCTATCGGTGGTATCAAAGAGATGGGCGGTCTGCCTGATGCTTTGTTCGTAATCGATGTTGACCACGAGCGTATCGCAGTAAATGAAGCAAATAAACTGGGTATCCCAGTTATCGGTGTCGTTGATACTAACAGCAACCCAGATGGCGTTGATGTTGTTATCCCTGGTAACGATGATGCACTGCGTGCAATCCAGATTTACGTTAAGTCTGCAGCTGATGCTTGCCTAGAAGGTATCGAAGCAACTGCTGGCGACAAAAACGAATTCGTTGAAGTTGAAGAAAAAGCAGCTGAATAGTTCTGCTGGGGATACGGCAACGTATTCTCTTTGACTTTATAGAGGGGGCCTTGCCCCCTTTTTTGGATTTTTTGATTAACCCGCGATTATTTTATAGGGGTATTCGATATGGCGAACATTTCCGCTGCAATGGTTAAGGATCTGCGTGACCGTACTGGTCTAGGCATGATGGAGTGTAAAAAAGCACTTAAAGAAGCTGGTGGCGACATCGAGAAGGCGATTGAAGAGCTACGTAAAGCTTCTGGTATGAAGGCTGCTAAAAAAGCAGGTCGTACTGCAGCTGAAGGTGTTGTGGTTGTTAAAGTTGCAGACGATAACAGCTACGCGGTAGCAGTAGAAGTTAACTCTGAAACTGACTTCGCAGCACGCGATGAAGGCTTCCTTGCTTTTACAAATGTTGTGCTAGAAAAAGCGTTTGCTGATAAAGCGACTGACGTTGAAGCGTTGATGGCTGGTGAGCTAACTGATGCACGTGATGCATTGGTTCAAAAAATCGGTGAGAACATCGGTGTGCGTCGCGTATTCCTAGTTGAAGGTGGCGTTGTTGGTGCTTACGTACACAGCAACAATAAAATTGCTGCGCTTGTTCAGCTTGAAGGTGGTAACGAAGAAACAGCTAAAGACATCGCTATGCATGTTACAGCTGTTAACCCTCAGGTTGTTAACAAAGAAGATATGCCTGAAGAAGTTGTTGCGAAAGAAAAAGAAATCATTCTTGCACAGCCAGATATGGCTAGCAAGCCTGCAGAGATTGCAGAAAAAATGGTTACTGGTCGTATCAACAAGTTCTTGGCTGAAAACAGCCTAGTAGAGCAAGCTTTTGTTAAAAACCCAGATCAGAAAGTTGGTCAGGTAGCAAAAGATGCTGGCGCTACTGTATCTGCATTCACTCGTATCGAAGTGGGTGAAGGTATTGAAGTTGAAGAAGTAGACTTCGCTGCAGAAGTTGCTGCTCAGCTTAACGGCTAATAAGCTCTAAAGCTTATGGATTGCGCATCTAACCCATGCGCAATCCCCTCTTTTCTTGCTACACTCTCCTGATCCCAATTTCTGTGGAGATATACGGATGCCAACCACCGAGAAACAATCAAAATATAAACGCATATTATTGAAGCTTAGCGGCGAAGCCCTTATGGGTGACGAGAGCTTTGGTATAGACTCAAATGTCCTGAATCGAATGGCTCTAGAGATAGGTCAGCTAGTAGGGATTGGTGTTCAAGTCGGCATGGTTATCGGCGGCGGTAATTTGTTTCGCGGCGCAGCGCTGAATGAGGCTGGGTTGGATCGCGTTACTGGCGACCATATGGGTATGCTTGCAACCGTTATGAATGCATTGGCTATGCGCGATGCATTGGAGCGTAGCAATATAAATACAAGAGTAATGTCAGCTATTCCAATGAGTGGTGTAGTGGATCATTACGACCGTCGAAATGCGATGCGTTACCTTAATCAAGGTGATGTTGTAATTTTTGCGGCGGGTACAGGTAATCCTTTCTTTACAACAGATTCTGCTGCTTGTCTTCGTGGTATAGAGGTAGAAGCGGATGTTGTCCTGAAAGCGACTAAGGTTGATGGCGTATATACAGCAGATCCAGTTAAGGATCCTACAGCGCGCCGCTACCGTCACTTAAGTTATGATGAAGTTTTAGAGCAGCAACTGGGTGTTATGGATCTAACAGCGATCTGTCTGACGCGAGATCACAATATGCCAGTGCGTGTGTTTAATATGAATAAACCAGGTGCTCTCGCCAACCTTGTGGTAGGTAGCGACGAGGGTACTTTGATCGATTGCAGTGAAACGGTTGGAGAAAAATATGCTGAATGAAATCACTCAGGATGCTGCCGAGCGCATGCAGAAAAGTGTTGATGCCTTAGTAACGAACTTCAAGAAAATTCGTACTGGTCGTGCACACCCGAGCATTCTGGAGGGAATTCAGGTTTCCTATTACGGTTCTGATGTTCCTTTGAGTCAGGTAGCTAATATTTCCGTTGAAGATGGTCGTACACTATCGATCGTGCCATGGGAAAAACCAATGGTGCCTGTAATCGAAAAGGCGATTATGACCTCTGATCTAGGTTTGAACCCAGCAACTGCGGGTGAAAATATTCGTGTTCCAATGCCTCCGTTGACTGAGGAAACGCGTAAAGGTTACATCAAGCAAGCGCGCCAAGAAGCTGAAGGTGCACGCGTAGCTATTCGTAATATTCGTCGTGATGCAAACGGCGACCTTAAAGATCTTTTGAAAGAAAAAGAGATTACTGAAGATGATCAGCGTCGTGGCGAAGATCAGATTCAGAAAGTTACGGATAAGCATGTTGCAGAAGTAGATAGTCTTCTGGAGCAGAAAGAAAAAGATCTAATGGAAATTTGATCGAAGCAGCGGTGCTGTAAAGTGCCGCTGAATTATTTGCATGACATCAAAAAACAATTCTTCAGAAGTTATTACTAATACGCCTCGGCATATTGCCATCATTATGGATGGAAATAACCGTTGGGCAAAAGAGCGTCGACTACCAGGCCTAGCAGGTCATAAAGCGGGTGTGGATTGTGTGCGTTCAGTCATCGAAGGCTGTGTGGAGTTAGGTGTTGAATCTCTAACTTTATTTGCTTTTAGCTCTGAGAATTGGAAGCGACCTCCGTTGGAGGTTAAAGGTCTAATGGAGTTATTCAAGCTGGCATTAGATCGAGAAGCGAAGAAATTATTAAAAAATAATATTCGCTTACGAGTTGTGGGTGATAAAACATCGTTTAGCGATTCGTTACAGAAAAAAATTCATCATGTTGAAGCTTTGACTGCGGGTTGTGATGGTTTGCAGCTTAATATTGCTGCAAATTATGGTGGTCGTTGGGATATTACCCAGGCTGCTCGTCAACTGGCAGAGAAATGCCTTGCTAATGACTTATCTCCCTCAGAAATCACCGAAGAATCTCTAGGTAAATGCATTAACCTTTCTGATCTGCCTGAACCGGATCTATGTATTAGAACGGGTGGGGAACAGCGCATTAGTAATTTCTTGATCTGGCAGTTTGCTTATACTGAATTGTATTTTTCGGATGCTTATTGGCCTGACTTTGATAAAAAGCATTTGAAAACAGCAGTCCAAGATTATAGCGGTAGACAGCGCCGTTTTGGTAAAACCAGTGAGCAGGTAGAGGCGGAGCAAAATGCTTAAACAGCGAATATTAACCGCGCTAGTACTAGCTCCTTTAGCGTTGCTGGGAGTGTTTGCTTTACCTTTATCATCCTTTCTTTATTTTATGGATGTTGTGATTCTCTTGGGCGCTTGGGAATGGGCAAACTTATCTGGTTATGAAAGTCGTGTTCAGCGTTTGATCTATGTTGGCTTGATGGCCGCTATTCTGGCTGGTTTGCATCTGTTTTATGCCAGTATACCTGTTGAACTAATCTTGTCCGCAGCACTCTTAGGTTGGGCGGTTGCATTTCTATGGGTGGTGAAATATCCGCAGAACACTGGTTGGAGTTCTAGTTGGAAGCGCGCTTTAGTCGGTTTGGTAGTATTGGTGCCGAGCTGGATTGCATTTGTTGGGCTGAAAGGTTCAGAAAACGGTGAGATGTTAATCCTCCTGTTGTTTCTTTTGGTTTGGGGGGCTGATGTCGGTGCGTATTTCTCGGGCAAAAATTTTGGTCGGGTAAAATTAGCGCCTAGTGTAAGCCCTGGTAAAACGCGCGAAGGCCTTTACGGTGGTTTGATGGCCTGTGTTGTTATCGCTGTTGGATTTGCTTTTTATAGTGGGTATGAAATGGTGCAAGTTGTACTTCTTGTTGTGCTTGCTACCGTTACAGGGTTAATCTCGGTTCTTGGAGATCTGTTTGAGAGTATGCTGAAACGACATCGGGGTATCAAAGATAGTAGTCAGTTGCTCCCAGGGCATGGTGGTGTTTTAGATCGTATCGACAGCCTGACTGCAGCTTCGCCTTTGTTTGTGCTGGGTATGCAGTATCTAATTGTATAGTGAGATTGCTATGGAACTGTTACATACCATTCTTGCCACAATCGTTACCTTAGGGATTTTAGTTACAATCCATGAGTGGGGCCATTTTTATGTGGCCCGTCGTTGTGGGGTTAAAGTTCTACGCTTCTCTGTTGGTTTTGGTAAAGCTTTTTATACTTGGAAAGATCGTCAAGGTACTGAGTATGCGATAGCCAGTATTCCTTTAGGTGGCTATGTCAAAATGCTGGATGAGCGTGAGGGTGATGTGCCTGATGAACAGCTCTCCCAAGCCTTTAATCGTAAACCTGTCATTCAACGTATCGCTATTGTTGCCGCAGGTCCTCTTGTAAACCTCATTTTTGCTGTTTTTGCATATTGGTTTCTCTTTATTTATGGCGTATCTGCAGTCGTTCCTGTGATTGGTGCGGTTCAGCAAGGGTCTTTGGCTGAAAATGCTGGTCTACCTATAGATTCGGAAATAGTGGCTGTTGATGGTCATGAAACTTTAAGTTGGGACGCTGTTAATTTGCGACTTGCTTCGCGTGTTGCTGAAAGTGGGGAGCTAAGCCTTAAGCTACGTGAAGAAGGTACAACTCTAGTGCAAGAATACAGAATCGCATTGGACGAGTGGAAATTTGACGTTGATAAGCAGTCACCGGTCTCAGCTTTAGGGCTAGTGCCTTGGCGTCCTCATGTGCCAGCAATTTTTGGTAGTTTTTTGGAGAATGGAAGGGCTGCGGGTTCAGGCTTGAAAGCTGGTGATGAGGTTCTTTCAGTCAATGAAGTTCGGGTTCAAGATTGGTTATCGTTTGTAAGTGTGGTTAAAAGAAATCCAGAACAAGCGTTGAACCTGAGAATAGATAGAAACGGGCAGGAGTTCTTTGTTAAGCTTACGCCTGCGCTGAAAATAACTGATGATGGTGAGAAAATAGGTTATATAGGGGCGGGCACTCAGCAAGTTTCTCTTCCTGAAAATATGGAAAGGCAGATAAGATATGGTCCAATTGAATCTATCTTTATGGCTTTCGAAAGATCTTGGCAACTGATCGGTTTGATTTTCGACTCTATATGGAAAATGCTGACGGGCGATATGTCAGTAAAAAACTTGAGTGGTCCTATTACCATTGCTAAAGTTGCCGGTTCTTCTGCATCGCTGGGTGTTGAATATTATATTGGTTTTCTTGCTTATCTGAGTATTAGCTTGGGTATATTAAATTTACTGCCAATCCCTGTCTTAGATGGCGGACATTTGCTTTATTATGCTGTCGAATTAGTGACAGGGAGGCCTGTAAGTGAGAATATTCAGCTCCTTGGCCTGAAAATTGGTATGGCTATGCTGCTTTCATTGATGTTTGTAGCATTATTTAATGACTTTATGCGGCTGTGACAGCTGTTTCGATTATTTATTACGGATTAGACGCACTTCATGAAACGTGGCATTGGACTTCTGGTAGCGCTCTTTTTCTGGGTTTCTTTCGCTCAGGCAAATACATCATCTTTCGTTGTAGAAGATATCCGTTTAGAAGGATTGCAGCGCGTTTCTCCAGGGATTGTGTTTAGGAATTTTCCTGTTGCAGCAGGTGAACAAGTAAACGCTCTGTCATTGTCTAAGGCAACTAAAAAACTATTCGCCTCTGGTTATTTTGACGATATCGAGTTGTTGCGTGATGACTCTGTTCTTGTTTTGCGTTTACAAGAGCGTCCGTCGGTCAGTTTGATCAAGCTCGAAGGTAACAAAGTTCTAGAATCCGAAGCGTTACTGGATGGTTTGAAACAAACTGGTTTGCAGGAAGGCGATGTCTTTAAGCGTTCTACCCTAGAGCAAATTAAACAGGACCTAGTGCGTGTATATGCTTCTCAGGGTCGTTATGGTGCGAGTGTTAGTACTGATGTGGAGAGTTTGCCTGGAAATCGTGTTGCGTTGAATATCAATGTAAAAGAAGGTCGTGTCGCAACGATTCAACACATTAATATTGTAGGCAATACGGTTTATTCTGATGAAGAGCTTAAAGAGTTATTCTCTTTAAAACTGCCAAATTTCTGGTCCTTCTATAAGAAGGATGATCGTTATGCGCGTCAGAAGCTTACTGGTGATTTGGAACGAGTACGTTCATATTATCTAGATAGCGGTTATGTGAATTTCTCTATAGATTCCACACAAGTTTCTATCACTCCAGACAAGAAAAATGTCTATATTACCTTAAACGTAACAGAGGGTGAGAAGTACACAATTCGTGATGTTGCTGTTGCCGGTGAAATGGTAGTGCCTGAAGCTGAACTTCTAGATGCTGTTAGAGTTGAAGAAGGGCAGGTATTTTCGCGTCGTTTGATCACAGAATCTCAAGATGCACTAGTTAAGCGTATTGGTGATGCAGGTTATATGTTTGCAAATATATCTCCAGCGCCAGAGTTGCACGATGACAATACGGTAACAGTCAAGTTCTTTCTTGATCCAGGTAAGCGAACTTACATTCGCCGAATTAATATTCGAGGTAATACGCGTACAGCTGATGAGGTCGTGCGTCAGCACTTGAAACAGATGGAAGCAGCAGTTGCATCCAATGAATTGATTGAGCAATCTAAGCAGCGTTTAGAAAAAACAGGTTATTTTAAAACAGTTGCTGTTGAAACTACACCAGTTCCAGGTAGTAACGATTTAGTTGATGTCGATTACCGCGTTGAAGAGCAGCAATCAGGTTCATTCTCCGCGAGCGTTGGTTTCTCTCAGAGTTCAGGCATTATCTTAGGTTTTAAACTGCAGCAAGATAACTTCTTAGGCACAGGTAAGAAAGTCGGTATTGGTATTTCTAACAGTGATACATTAACTGAGTATTCATATAGTTTCGTAGATCCATATTATACCGTTGATGGTGTAAGTCGTGGCTTTAACGTTTATTACCGTGAACGTGATTTTGATGAAGATAATGCCAGTGCATTCTCTACTGATGAGATGGGGGGCGGTGTTAACTTTGGTTACCCTATTGATGATTATCAGCGTTTGAACTTCGGACTTAATGTTGAAAAAGTAACAATCAAAACCAACACTACTGAAACGCCTGATGAAATAAATCAGTATCTTGCCGATGAAGGCAATGATTATATCAACTTCAACGTTACTGGTCGTTGGAGTTCGAATCACTTGAATCGCGGTTTCTTCCCGACAAAAGGTTATTCACAGAGCTTGTCTCTAGAGCTAGGCCTGCCAGGTAGTGACTTGAGTTATTACAAAGCGCAATATAACGGCAAATGGTACTATCCTCTGACAGATGATCGTTTCTGGGTTTTATCTCTCAAAGGAAGAGTGGGGCTTGGGGGTGAGTTAGGGGGTAATGAATATCCATTCTATAAACACTTCTTTGCCGGTGGTTTGAAAACCGTTCGTGGTTATGAGCAGAACTCTCTAGGGCCTCGAGATTCCAAAGATGATCCATTTGGCGGTGATGTATTGATTACTGGTGGTGCGGAATTTATTTTCCCTACACCTTTTGTAAAAGAAAGGACATCTTGGCGAACATTGTTGTTTGTGGATGCGGGTAATGTCTATGACACGGACTGTTCTTCAGTTTCCAAGCCTGGGAATTGTGCAGATGGTGTAGAGCTAGATGAATTGAGATTATCAGCAGGATTTGGTTTGAGTTGGTTAACGCCAATTGGGCCTTTGTCCGTTGCTTTGGCTGCGCCTCTAAATGATAAAACTGGTGATGATACCGAAGTGTTCCAGTTCGCATTAGGTCAAACTTTCTAAGGAATAGAATATGAAATTTAAAGCCGTACTTGGTTTTCTTTTTGTTGCAACATTAAGTTTTAATGCAAACGCTGAAAAGGTTGCTGTTTTAGGCGTCCAGCAGGCTCTTCTTGCATCTGAGGCTGCTGCAGATTATCGCCAGTCATTAAAAGCTGAGTTTGCGAAAGAAGAGAAGAAAATGCTTGATCTGGAAAAACAGGTTAAAGCAGCAAGAGAAAAACTTAAGAAGAATAAAGATCTAGTATCGGAGGCTGAATTGAAGAAAATGAGTATTCAATTCCAAAAAGCCTTTGCTGAGTATCAAAAAAACGGTCAAGTTCTGCAGCAGCAAAAAATGCAACGTGAGCAAGCATTTATCCAAGAGATGCGCCCTCGTCTAGATAAAGTTATTCGTGATCTGATTGAAAAAGAGGGTTATGACGTGGTGATCTCGAAGCAAGCTACATTGTTTGCAAAAAAAGAACTAGATATTACTCCTCGAGTAGTTGAACTGCTAAACAAGCAGTAGGCTAGCTGTACTGAATGAGTTCAAATGAGTACACGCTACAGCAGCTTGCTGATTTTTTGTCAGCAGAGTTACATGGCGACGGTGATTTCAAAGTTAGTGCCCTATCTACTTTGGAAAAAGCTGGGTCTTCGGATCTGAGCTTTATTGCGAATAGTAAGTACCAAAAATTTCTATCTGATACGCAAGCAGGAGCTATTTTGATGGCTCCTTCAGATGTTGGTCTGTTTAAAGGTAATGCTTTAGTTATCGAGAATCCTTATCTTGCTTATGCTCGTGTTAGTCAGCTCTTTGTCCTGTCCTCCGAATCTGCAAAGGGTATCGCTGCTTCAGCAATTATTGCTGAATCGGCAAAAATTGCTGAAACAGCGTCTATTGCTCAAGGCGTCGTTATTGGTGAACGAGTAGTAGTTGATGAAAGGGTTGTTATTGGGCCGAATACAGTGGTAGGTGATGACTGCTTTATTGGTGCAGAATCTGTTCTTAAACCTAATGTAACCCTATATCCAGATGTTCACGTTGGCAGATATTGTCTTATCCATAGTGGTGCAGTTTTGGGAGCAGATGGTTTCGGATTTGCTAATGATGAAGGCGACTGGGTCAAAATTGCGCAGTTAGGTGGTGTCAGGCTTGGAAAAAACGTTGAAGTCGGTGCTGGGACCACAATAGATCGTGGAGCATTAGAGCATACAGTTATCTCCGATGGTGTAATCTTAGATAATCAAATACAAATTGCTCATAACGTTACCATTGGTGAAAAAACAGCGATTGCTGGTTGTACGGCAGTAGCTGGAAGCACTAAAATTGGCGCCGGTTGTACTATTGCTGGGGCGTGTGGAATTACTGGGCATTTAAATATTGCTGCTGGAAGCCATATCACGGCAATGTCATTGGTCACAAAATCAATCATAGAGCCAGGCGTTTATTCGTCTGGTACAGGTATGCTTCCACATAAACAATGGAAGAAGAATGTTGTTAGATTTCGTCAGTTGGATGAGCTAGCACGTCGTATAAAGTCTATAGAAGATAAGATTACTGAGATTAAGGGTTCTTAAGAAATGATGGATGTAAATGAAATACGGGAATATCTCCCGCACCGCTATCCGTTTTTATTGGTGGATCGTGTGCTGGAATTAGAAAAGGGAGAATCCATTGTTGCGATTAAAAACGTTACAGTAAATGAGCCATTCTTCAATGGTCATTTCCCTGATCATCCAGTAATGCCAGGTGTGCTGATTGTCGAAGCCATGGCGCAAGCAGCGGGTATCCTAGGTTTTAAAACTATGGATAAGAAACCACAAGATGGTTCAATTTATTACTTTGTTGGCTCAGATAAACTACGCTTTAAGCGTCCTGTAGTGCCTGGTGACCAGTTGAAACTTGAAGCAAAAGTTATCTCTGAACGTCGTGGTATCTGGAAGTTTGATGTGCGAGCTACCGTTGAAGGTGATATGGTAAGTAGTGCAACAATTTTGTGTGCTGATAGAAAGGTTTAAATCTTGATAGATTCCCGTGCTCTTATAGACCCTACTGCAAAGCTTGCTGATGATGTTGAAGTAGGGCCTTGGTCAATCATTGGGCCTGATGTAGAAATTGGCGCGGGCACCGTTATTGGCCCCCATGTCGTTATTAAGGGGCCAACTAAAATAGGGAAGAATAATCGTATATTTCAATTCTCGTCTGTTGGTGAAGATTGCCAAGATAAGAAATATGCGGGTGAGCCCACGACCCTGACCATTGGGGATGATAATGTTATCCGCGAAGGTGTCACGATCCATCGTGGTACTATTCAGGATGCAGGTACTACGACAATTGGCAGTCATAATCTATTTATGGCTTATGCTCATGTTGCCCACGATTGTGTTGTCGGTGACCATGTAATTATGGCTAATAATACTGCGATTGCCGGGCATGTACATATTGGTGACTGGACTATTCTGGGTGGGTTTACCGCAGTACATCAATTCTGCAGGATTGGTTCTCATGTAATGTGTGGTACTAGCACTGTCGTGTTAAAGGATATACCTTCCTACATTATGGCGAATGGTAATACCGCAAAACCTCACGGTATTAACGTTGAAGGTCTTAAGCGTCGCGGTTTTAGTGCTGAGTCTATTGTTCAGTTGCGTCGTGCTTATAAAACTATCTTCCGTAATAAACTTACAACTGCTCAGGCATTGGCCGAATTAAAAACGATGGCTGATGAATGCCCTGAAGTTGTTCCAATGATCCAATCTATTGAATCCTCCACTCGTGGCATAATTCGCTGAGGTTGATTATGCCAAAACCCCTGCGAGTAGGCATTGTAGCTGGTGAGGCTTCAGGCGATATTTTAGGTAGTGGTTTAATCAAAGCGTTAAAAAAACGCTACCCAGACCTTACTGTCGAGGGAATTGGCGGTGAGTTGATGATCGCTCAAGGCTGTCACTCTCATTACCCTTTGGAAAGATTGTCCGTTATGGGGCTTGTGGAAGTCTTTGGGCGACTACCAGAGCTTATTGGTATACGTAAAAAACTGATTAGCCACTTCATTGATAACCCTCCTGATCTGTTTATTGGTGTTGATGCACCAGACTTTACTCTGAAAATGGAAGGGGAGTTAAAGGCAGCAGGAATTCCCACGGTGCACTATGTCAGCCCATCTGTTTGGGCATGGAAGCAGAAGCGTATTTATAAAATCAAACGCACCACCGATCTTGTTCTAAGTCTCTTCCCATTTGAAGCGAAGCATTATGCGCCTACTCAACAGAAAGTCGCTTTCGTTGGTCATCCTTTAGCAGATAGTATTCCACTCAGCGTTAATGTAGCTGAGAGTAAGAAAAAATTTGCAGTAAAGCCCGGCGAGAAAATCATTGCGTTATTGCCTGGTAGTCGAGGTAGTGAGCTTAAATATTTGGCTGAGCCTTTTTTAGATACCGCTCGCTGGTTGAGTGAGGGGTTAGAGAATGTTCGTTTTGTGATTCCTGCTGCAAATGAAACACGCCATGATCAGTTACATCAATTGATAGTAGAAAAATACTCTGATCTGAATATTCAGCTTGTGATGAAGCATTCGCGTGATGTGATGGCGATAGCCGATAGTATTTTGATAGCGTCTGGAACCGCGACGCTGGAAGCTACTATTTTGCAGAAGCCAATGGTCGTAGCCTACAAAATGGCACCGTTGACCTATGCTATCTATTCACGAATGGTTAAATCTAAGTTTATCTCTTTACCAAATCTTTTAGCTGATGAGACTTTAGTGCCTGAAATCTTACAGGACCAAGTAAAGCCAGAAGTGCTAGGACCTGCGGTATTAAAGAGTTTGCAAGATAGTGAATACAAAGCTTATTTGCGTGATAAGTTTTCAGCAATACACAAGCAACTTCATCAAGACGCAGACGAAAAAGCCGCAGATGCCATTGAGGCGCTTTTGAAAGATAAAGGTGTGATTTCGTGAGTACCATGGAATTAGATTTTTCTCAGGGGAAAAGGGTTGCCGGTGTTGATGAGGTTGGTCGTGGTCCGTTGGTGGGAAATGTCGTTGCTGCCGCTGTAATTTTGGATCCAGAAAATCCTATTCAAGGTTTGGCTGATTCGAAAAAGCTTTCTGCAAAAAAAAGAGAGCAGCTCTATATCGAAATCAAGGAAAAGGCGTTGGCATGGTGTGTCGCTTCGGCATCGCCAGCTGAAATTGATGAAATTAATATATTACATGCCTCTATGTTAGCGATGAAAAGGGCCGTCGAAGGTTTAGATATCCCTGCTGAGTTTGTATATGTTGATGGTAATCGAAGTCCGGATCTAAATTGTCCTAGTGAGCCTGTTGTTAAAGGGGATAGTAAAATCCCTGAAATTAGCGCAGCATCCATTTTAGCCAAAGTCGATCGTGATAGAGAGATGGAACTTCTGGATCAACAATATCCTGAGTACGGCTTTGCTAAGCATAAGGGCTACCCTACAGCTCTACATTTTGAAAAACTGGCCGAACATGGCCCGTTACCTGAACATCGTCGCAGTTTTAAGCCCATACGGGATCTGCTTTACTAACCTTTTAATAAGTTTGTTTTATGTCTGATCCGCAGTTTATTCATCTTCGCGTTCACACAGAATTTTCCCTAGTTGACGGTTTGGTTCGAGTCAAAGAGCTGGTTAAGGCCGCTAAAGATGACCATATGCCCGCCGTCGGTATGACGGATCAAACAAATTTCTTTGGTTTGGTGAAATTCTTTAAAGCGGCAACAGGTAGTGGTATTAAGCCTATTTGTGGTTCCGACCTGTGGGTGGAAAATACAGATGAGCCTGGTGGAGAGCCTTACCGTCTAACCTTGTTGGTTCGAAATGCCGAGGGTTACCTCAACCTGATGGAATTGATCTCGCAGGCTTATGCTGAGGGTCAAAATGTTCTAGCGGATATGGCCTTGGTAAAACCTGAATGGGTAGAGGCTAAATCAGCGGGCTTAATCGCATTGTCAGGGGGGCGGAAAGGTGAAATTGGTCGTTCTATCTTGGCTAGTAATGACCAGGCTGGGGCGATTTTAGAACGCTGGATGAAGGTCTTTCCAAACAGCTTTTATCTAGAAGTTCAGAGAACAGGTAGAGTGGGTGACGAGCAGATCGTTCATGATTCTGTTGAGTTGGCTAAAACCTATAACTGCCCATTAGTGGCGACCAATGAGGTTATGTTTATCAATGAGTCAGATTTTGAGGCTCATGAAGTACGTGTATGTATCAACCAAGGCCGTACATTAGAAGATCAAACGCGCCCCAAAGAGTACAGTGACCAGCAATACTTCCGTTCCCAAGAGGAAATGGTTGAGCTTTTCAGTGATATCCCATCTGCGGTCCAAAACACAGTGGCGATTGCTAAGCGTTGTAATATTGAGATTGAAATCGGCACATATTATCTACCGAAGTATCCTATCCCTGAAGGGATGTTGATGGATGATTATTTCCGAAAAGTGTCTTTTGATGGGTTGGAAGAGCGTCTAGAGATTTTACTGGATAAAGAAGATCCTGATTACCAAGCGAAGCGTCAAGAGTATATCGATCGCTTAGAGTTTGAATTGGATATTATTATTCAGATGGGTTTCCCTGGTTACTTCCTGATCGTAATGGACTTCATTATGTGGGGTAAGGAGAACGGTGTTCCTGTAGGCCCAGGTCGTGGTTCAGGTGCGGGTTCCTTGGTGGCTTATGCACAAAAAATTACCGATCTTGATCCGTTGGAATATGACCTTCTGTTCGAACGATTCCTCAACCCTGAACGTGTCTCTATGCCTGACTTCGATATCGACTTCTGCATGGATAACCGAGATAAGGTAATCGACTATGTAGCGCGAACCTACGGACGTGATGCTGTTTCTCAGATCGTAACCTTCGGTACTATGGCTGCGAAAGCGGTAGTTCGAGATGTGGCGCGTGTACAAGGTAAACCGTTTGGTCTTGCTGACCGACTTTCAAAGCTTATTCCTTTTGAACCAGGCATTACTCTGAAAAAAGCCTTGGATCAGGAGCCTATGCTAGGTGAGTTTATTGAGTCCAGTGAAGAGGCTCAAGAAATCATGGATATGGCGTATAAGCTCGAAGGTGTGACGCGAAATGTAGGTAAGCACGCCGGTGGTGTAGTAATCGCACCTACCAAATTAACAGACTTTGCTGCTACATACTGTGATGAAGAGGGTAATGGCCTTGTTACTCAGTTCGATAAAGGCGATGTAGAAGAAGCTGGGTTAGTAAAATTCGACTTCTTGGGTCTGCGTACGCTGACGATTATCGATTGGGCGTTGCAAACGGTAAACCGTATTCGCGAAAAGAACGGCGAAGAACCGCTCGATATCGCTCTGATTGATCTTGAAGACAGAAAGACCTTCGATCTACTGCAAGCCGCTGAAACTACGGCAGTATTCCAGCTTGAGTCCAGCGGCATGAAGGATTTGGTTCGCAGGCTATTGCCTTCGCGCTTTGAAGATATTGTCGCGCTAGTAGCTCTATTCCGTCCGGGGCCGCTGCAATCAGGCATGGTAGATGATTTTATCAACCGTAAGCATGGTCGCGCGGAGATGGCGTGGCCACATCCTGATTATCAATTGGATTCGCTGCAACCGGTACTTGAGCCGACTTACGGAATTATCCTTTACCAAGAGCAGGTAATGCAGATTGCTCAGGTAATGGCAGGTTATACCCTTGGCGGTGCGGATATGCTGCGTCGTGCGATGGGTAAAAAGAAACCTGAAGAGATGGCTAAGCAGCGGGTCTCTTTCCTTGATGGTTCTGAACAGAATGGGATCGATCGTGACTTAGCGGGGAATATCTTCGACCTAGTAGAGAAATTCGCAGGTTATGGTTTTAACAAATCCCACTCTGCAGCTTACGCCTTGGTTTCTTATCAAACGGCTTGGCTGAAAGCTCATTACCCTGCGCCGTTTATGGCGGCGGTAATCTCTTCTGATATGCAGAACACCGACAAGGTGGTGATCTTCATTGAAGAGTGTCGTGTGATGGGTATTCCTCCTGCGTTGCCGGACGTTAATACCGGTGAGTACATGTTCACCGTAAACGATGAGGGTGTCATTGTTTATGGTCTAGGTGCGATTAAAGGCGTAGGCGAAGGACCTATAGAGGCAATTACGGAAGCGCGTGCAGATGGCGGTCCATTTACGGATCTATTTGATTTCTGTGAACGTGTAGGTGCGAAGAAGCTTAATAAGCGTGTTTTGGAGGCTTTGGTTCGTTCCGGTGCGCTAGATTGTCTAGGCGCAGAGCGAGCGATTCTATGGGAAGCTATTCCGGATGCTTTGAAAGCTGCCGATCAAGCGGCTAAAAACCAAGACGCAGGGATGTTTGATCTATTTGGCGAGGTAGAGGCTGAATCTGATCGCTGCTCATATGAAGACTACAAGTCGGTTAGATCTTGGACAGATAAAGAGCGTCTTACGGGTGAAAAAGATACGCTCGGTTTGTACCTCACCGGCCATCCTATCGATGAATATGAGTCGGAGTTAAGGCACTTTGTTGGTAAGCGTATTGTCGAGTTGCAGCCTGCTCGTGGGCAGACCCAAAAAATGGCAGGCTTGGTTGTTGATCTTCGACTGAAAAAAACCAAAAAAGGCGATAACCTTTGTTTTGTGACTTTGGATGACCGTACCGCGCGTATCGATGTAACTCTTTTTGGCGATACTTATGATGCTGTACGTGAACTTGTTCATAAAGACGCAGTGCTAGTGGTTGAAGGAGAGGTGGCAGAGGATCACTTCTCTGGTGGAATCAAGGTGCGCGTAAGTAAAGTGCTGACCATCCCGCAAGCGCGTGCTCAGTATGCAGAAGGTATCCAAGTAAAATGTAACGAAAGTCAGTTAGCTGGTAGGCGCCTGAAAGAGCTGCAGGAATTGCTTAATAGTTATAAGGGAAAGGGCTCACTGCCAGTGCAGTTACGCTACTCTCGACCTGATGCTGAGGCAACCATAACTTTGGGTGATAATTGGCAGGTGCAGGCTAACGATGATTTGTTGATTGCGTTAATGGAGCGGTTCGGAAGTGATGCCGTTTCATTAACCTATTAGTCAGTTAAACTGGCGTAATTTAGCTGTCCTGTTTGGCGTCGAGGCTTTCTCTTGTAGGGTCTGGTTCTTAATGCTGCAAACAGGTACACTTTGGACAATTTTTTTACTATTGAATAGATGAGTCATATGAATCCGAACTATCTGGATTTTGAACAGCCAATTGCAGAGCTGCAGGCAAAAATTGAAGAGCTACGTCTGGTAGGGGATTCAGCTGAACTGAATATCTCCGATGAGATTAAGCGTCTGGAAGACAAAAGCCGGACTCTGACAGAATCTATTTTCTCTGATCTGTCTGCTTGGCAAGTATCACAGTTATCCCGTCACCCTCAGCGTCCATATACATTGGACTACATCGATTATATGTTCGATGAGTTCGATGAAATTCACGGTGATCGTCATTTTGCTGACGATCAGGCTATCGTGGGTGGTATCGCACGTATGGATGAGCGACCAATAATGGTGATTGGTCATCAGAAAGGTCGTGGTGTTCAGGAACGTCAGAAGCGTAACTTTGGTATGCCTCGTCCAGAAGGTTACCGTAAAGCGCTGCGTCTAATGGAAATGGCTGAGCGTTTTAAAATGCCAATCATGACCTTTATTGATACGCCGGGAGCTTACCCTGGTATCGATGCTGAAGAACGTGGTCAGTCAGAAGCTATTGCATTTAACCTAGCTAAGATGTCTCAGCTAAAAACACCTGTCATTTCCACTGTTATTGGTGAAGGTGGCTCGGGTGGTGCATTAGCAATCGGTGTATGCGATGAGCTAATGATGATGAGTTACTCTACGTATTCAGTAATTTCCCCAGAGGGTTGTGCTTCTATTCTTTGGAAGAGCGCTGAGCGTGCTGCAGATGCAGCTAAAGCAATGGGTATTACTTCTGATCGCCTGCTTGAGTTGGGCTTGGTTGATCAGATCGTAAGTGAGCCGCTTGGTGGTGCTCACCGTGATCCAGCCCTAACAGCGGCTAATCTTAAGCGTCACCTATCTGAAGTGCTAGGTCGCTTAGATGAGCTATCTACCGATGAATTGCTGGAGCGTCGTTATAAGCGTTTGATGGCATACGGTTTTGGTGGTGAAGCCTAATACAGGCAACCTCACCGCTTTACAGGAGTGTGAGCGCCAGTTTCAGGCGCTGACCTCCCGTTTTATCTCTTCCCTTGATTCGTCCTCTTCAATCTCCCGTTGGGTTATTGCCCATAGTGGTGGCTTAGACTCTCAGTTATTGCTGCATCTTGCTTGTAAGGTGTTACCACATAGCCAAATAGTCGTGCTTCATATCAACCATAATTTGCAGGTTGAGGCAGATAGTTGGTCGACGTTTTCCGAGAGACAGGCTGAGCTTAATGGTGTGGTTCATCATTCCGTTTCGGTCACTCCTAATAATTCCTCTGAAGTTGCTGCAAGGGATGCGCGATACGCAGCGTTTAATGACTTTATAAACGAGGGTGATTGCGTGCTGTTTGGTCACCATGCTGATGATCAAGCTGAAACATTGCTGTTTCGTTGGTTAAGAGGGGCTGGCCTGACTGGCTTAAAAGGTATGCCTGAACAGCGGGAGCTGGGGCGGGGTTATCTATTACGGCCCTTGCTTTATTGTTCGCGCAAACAATTGGAGCAAGCGGCAACTGAGATTGGCTTGGAATTTATTCAGGATCCATCTAATGATTTCATTGATTATGACCGAAACTTTTTAAGGCATAAGGTATTACCTGAATTAAAGCTGCGTTGGCCGCAATTGCTTTCTCGTTGGCAAAAAAATGCAGACTTGGTGGCTAAAAGTGAGTCTTTATTGAATCATTATTTAGATCAAGATTTGCGTCAGTGTTTAACTGCAAATAGGCAGTTAAATCTGGATGTATGGGGGCTTTTGATTGAGATAAAGCGTTCCGAGCTGATTCGGCGCTGGGTTTATAATGAGATTGGCTTCTTGCTTAATGAACAGCAGTTAGATCAAATTCAGCAGGATGTTATTCAAGCGAAATCGGATGCTATTCCGATTTATTTAATTCAGGAACACTCCCTACGCCGCTTTCGTAATCAATTGTATATTGTGCCTCCATCCCCTGAGCTACTCGATAATGTCGAAATATCTGAGGCTGGCTGTTGGGAATTGGGAGATGGTGAGCTCACCATCGAATTGGCTAAGCCGCTACAGAAATCATTGACTCTTCAGCGCCGCAAGGGTGGAGAAAGGTGCGTTCCTGATGGGCATGCGCATTCAAAATCGGTAAAAAAAATGCTCCAAGAAGCAGATCTTCCTCCTTGGGAGAAGGCTAGCTGGCCACTGATTTTTCAGGGTGAAACCGTAGTTGCGGTGCCAGGTATCTGCGTTTGCGATGGCTGGGATAAAGAAAGCTCAGGTTTTTCGCTTTTATGGCGTCCCTTATCGTTGTCTGATTAGCCCAGTTTTGCTATCCTATAGCCCCATCTCGATCTTAAAAAATCCTCGCTTAAACACGATCAAACAGGTTCTGCATGACGCGTTATATCTTCGTCACAGGCGGTGTTGTGTCCTCATTGGGCAAAGGCATCGCATCCGCTTCTTTGGCTGCTATTTTGGAAGCCAGAGGGCTTAAAGTAACTATGTTGAAATTGGACCCGTATATTAACGTGGATCCAGGGACAATGAGCCCAATTCAGCATGGTGAGGTTTTTGTTACTGAGGATGGTGCAGAAACTGACCTAGACTTGGGCCACTACGAGCGTTTCATCCGTACAACGATGACTAAACGTAATAACTTTACTGCTGGTCGGATCTATCAGCATGTTTTACGCAAAGAGCGTCGCGGTGACTACCTAGGTGGAACGGTTCAGGTTATTCCGCACATCACAGATGAAATTAAGCGTCGTGTTATCGAAGGCGCTGGTGATGCTGACGTAGCTCTAGTAGAAATTGGCGGTACTGTTGGTGATATTGAATCACTACCATTTATGGAGGCAGTACGTCAGTTGAAAGCTGAGCTTGGTTCCGCTCGTGCAATGTTTATGCACCTGACGCTTGTTCCATACATTGCGACAGCTGGCGAAATCAAAACTAAGCCGTCACAGCACTCAGTAAAAGAGCTGCGTTCTATCGGTATTCAGCCAGATATTTTGGTATGTCGTTCCGATTTCCCACTTCCAGACTCTTCTCGTCGTAAGCTGTCGTTGTTTACTAACGTTGAAGAGCGTGCAGTAGTGTCGCTTCCTGATGCAGATACTATCTATAACATTCCTCGAATGCTGTCTGAGCAAGGCTTAGACGATATCGTAGTGGAACGTTTCCACTTAGAGTGCACAGAAGCAGATCTAGGTGAATGGGATCGTGTAGCAGATGCTCATCTTAACCCAGAAGGCGAAGTTAAAATCGCTATGGTGGGTAAGTACATGGAGCTGTTGGATGCCTACAAATCTCTTATCGAAGCGATCTCTCATGCGGGTATCGCATTGAAGAAAAAAGTTCGCATCGAATGTATCGACTCTGAGCGTATCGAGCGTGAAGGTGTTGAAATTCTAGATGGCGCAAGTGCTGTTCTAGTTCCAGGTGGTTTTGGTGAACGTGGTGTCGAAGGCAAAATTGCTGCTGTTCGATATGCGCGTGAAAACAAAGTGCCATACCTAGGTATCTGTTTGGGTATGCAGGTTGCGGTTATAGAATTTGCTCGCCACGTAGCAGGCTTAGAAGACGCGACATCTTCCGAATTTAATAAAGATGCTGAGCACCAGGTAATTGGTTTGATTACTGAGTGGGCTACCTCTGAAGGTGGTGTTGAGACTCGTGGCGAAGCTGATGATCTGGGCGGTACGATGCGTTTGGGTGCTCAAGTTTGTCATCTGGCAGAAGGTTCTACTGCTGCTCAAGCTTACGGTAATACTGAGATCACTGAGCGTCATCGCCATCGTTATGAAGTGAACAACAACTACGTTGAGCAACTGGAAAACGCTGGTTTAAGAATTTCTGGCCGTTCTGTTGATGGTGAGCTGGTTGAAGTGGTTGAAGTTGCAGATCACCCTTGGTTTGTCGCTTGTCAGTTCCACCCAGAGTTCACATCAACCCCGCGTGACGGTCATGGCTTGTTCAAAGGCTTCATTCAAGCTGCATTAGATCAACAAGCTAAACAGTAAACGAATTAAGGATTGGGGGCTTGACGCCCCCAGAACGTAAAATTTCTGGAGTTATTTCCCCATGGCACAGATCTCTGATATCAAAGCCCGCGAAGTACTGGATTCTCGTGGTAACCCAACAGTTGAAGCTGATGTAATTCTTGCATCTGGCGTGATTGGTTCTGCCTGTGCGCCTTCTGGTGCGTCAACGGGTTCTCGCGAAGCGCTAGAACTGCGTGATGGTGATAAAGGCCGTTACCTAGGTAAAGGCGTACAAAAAGCGGTTGCAGCGGTTAACGGTGTTATCCGTGAAGCGCTAACGGGCATGGATGTAACAGATCAGCGCGCGCTAGATAATAAAATGCTAGAGCTTGATGGTACTGAAAACAAAGAAAACCTAGGTGCAAACGCAATCCTAGCGGTATCTCTTGCAGCGGCAAAAGCAGCAGCTACAGAAAAAGGCATGCCTCTATACGCTCACATTGCAGAGATTAACGGTACTCCAGGTCAGTTCTCCCTACCACTACCGATGATGAACATCCTTAACGGTGGTGAGCATGCGGATAACAACGTTGATATCCAAGAGTTTATGGTTCAGCCAGTAAACTTCGACAAGTTCTCTGAAGGCTTGCGTTGTGGTGCGGAAATTTTCCACGCACTAAAAGCTGTTCTAAAAGCAAAAGGCCTAAACACTGCTGTTGGTGATGAAGGTGGTTTTGCTCCAAACCTTGCATCGAACGAAGAAGCTTTGGTTGTTATTAAAGAAGCAATCGATAAAGCGGGTTACGAGCTAGGTAAAGATGTAACGCTAGCACTAGACTGTGCTGCATCTGAGTTCTACAAAGAAGGTAAATACGACCTTTCCGGTGAAGGTAAAGTCTTTGATGCAGAAGGCTTTGGTGATTATCTTGCAGCACTAACTGAAAACTACCCAATTGTTTCCATCGAAGATGGTCTAGACGAGTCTGATTGGGATGGTTGGGCTTACCTAACTAAGAAAATCGGTGACAAAGTGCAGTTGGTTGGTGATGACTTGTTCGTAACTAACACGAAAATTCTGTCACGTGGTATCGAGCAGAGCATCGGTAACTCAATCCTGATCAAATTCAACCAGATTGGTTCTTTGTCTGAGACGCTAGACGCAATCAAGATGGCGAAAGATGCAGGTTTCACGGCGGTTATCTCTCACCGTTCTGGTGAAACTGAAGATACAACTATTGCAGATCTAGCAGTTGGTACAGCTGCAGGCCAGATTAAGACTGGTTCTCTATGCCGTTCTGACCGTGTAGCTAAGTACAACCGTCTTCTACGTATCGAAGAAGAGCTAGGTGACGGCGCAATCTACAACGGCCTTTCTGAAGTGAAAGGTCAGGGCTAAGCGTAGTACCCTACGTAATAGTCTGATATAAAAAGGGGGCTTAATGCCCCCTTTTTTACTTATAAGAAATCTATGTATCGCTGGTTGGTTGCCCTTATATTATTTTTGATACTCGGACTGCAGTACAGATTGTGGTTTGGGGAGGCAAACCTGCGCGATATTTGGGCTCTAAATGCCAAAATAGAACTGCAACAAGGCATTAATCAAGAGCTTAGTCAGCGGAATAGTGAGCTAGAAGCCGAAGTTCTAGATCTTAAAAAGGGTAATGCTGCTTTGGAAGAGCGGGCTCGTAGTGAGCTTGGTATGATCAAAGAAGATGAGTCCTTTTTCCAGCTGGTGGAACCCGCCTCAGAGAAGTAACCTTTTATGACATCCCTGCCTACAGAATTTACATATCTCAATGAAATGCCTACTGGTTCTGCCGTGATCCGCAGGTGCCCAGAGGATTTTCAGGTTATCGAACAGCTAGGGTTTGAGCCTGAAGGATCAGGCGAACATGTGTTTCTTTATATTCGCAAATGCGGTGAAAATACTGATTGGGTTGCTAGGCAATTAGCAAATTTTGCCCAAATTAGCCCTCGAGATGTTAGTTATGCGGGTAAAAAAGATCGTCATGCTGTAACTGAACAATGGTTTTGTGCGAAATTCCCGATCAAGCGTAATTTGAATTGGAAGTTATTTGGTGGCGATAGCATCAAGGTTCTTAAAGCTGTTAGGCACCAAAGAAAGCTGCGTCTAGGTGCTCTTCAGGGGAACCGCTTTAAATTGCGACTTCGCCAGATTACTAATATGAATGAACTGCAGCAGCGCGTAGATTATGTGGCAAAAGAGGGTGTACCCAACTATTTTGGCGAGCAACGGTTCGGTCGGGACTATGGTAATTTAGATAAAGGGATCGCGCTGTTGCGCGGCGAATATCAGGAGCGGCAAAGAAATAAGAAGGGGATTTATATCTCTGCTGTTCGCTCTTGGGTATTTAATCAGGTTTTATCTCAAAGGTTAGATCAAGGCTTGTGGAATACCATTCTTGATGGTGATGCATTGATGTTGGCAGGAAGCCAAAGCTGTTTTGTCGAAGATGAAGCAACCGATGAATTACAGCAACGTTTAACGGATAAAGAGATTAATCTTACCGGCCCAATGTGGGGCGGTGGAGATATGCTACCAAATGCAGCAGCTGAAAAATGGGAGCAAGAGCAGGTCGGACGCTGGTCTGAGGTCAGTGATTTGCTTGAAAAACTAACGTTAAAACAAGAGCGTAGATCTCTTCGATTGCTTCCCCTGCAGTTAGAGATTAATGTGATTAATGAGACTGAATGTTGGCTTGAATTTGGCCTGCCTTCAGGGGCATTTGCAACCAGTGTATTGCGGGAGCTCTGCAATGTTACCCAGCCTGAAAGTAATGAGGGATAAATGAAGATACTGATCTCTAATGATGATGGTGTCTATGCACCAGGCCTCGCTGCTTTAGCAAGAGCCTTAGCCGAGGTTGGAGAGATTCTGGTGGTTGCCCCAGACCGTAATCGTAGTGGTGCGAGTAATTCGTTAACGTTGGATCGTCCACTAGAAGCCTTTGAGCATGAAAATGGCTTTATTGGGATTAATGGCACCCCAACAGATTGTGTGCATTTAGGTAGTTCAGGTGTATTCGGTTTTGAGCCAGATGTTGTTGTTTCTGGGATAAATGCTGGTCCAAATTTAGGCGACGATGTCATCTACTCTGGGACGGTTGCTGCAGCTATGGAAGGACGTCATCTACGCTTTCCCGCTATTGCGATATCTTCTGGAGAGTTTCATCCAGCACATTACGACTCTGCGGCTCAAGTTGCTAAGAATTTGGTCGAAAACATTCAACACCTGAATGTCGCTCCCCGTACAGTAATAAACGTCAACGTTCCTGATTGTCCTCTTGATGATTTTGCGGGTATACATGTAACACGTTTAGGTCACAGAACCTGTGCTGGAAAGCCGATAGCAACAGAAGATCCTCGTGGCAAAACGCGTTATTGGATAGCGGGAGCGGGTCCAGCTGCAGATGCGGGCCCAGGCACGGACTTTTATGCTTTAAGTGAGAAATGTGTATCTATAACCCCCTTACATGCTGATATGACGCAATACTCTGGCATGGATAATGTGGGTGAATGGTTGGAGAATAGTATTTGAACGATCAGCAATTACGCGGAATAGGAATGACTTCGCAGCGAACAAGGGATCGTTTGATTAATCGATTAAGAGATCAGGGAATTCAGGACGAGAGTGTTCTGGATGTGATGAGGAATACGCCTAGACATATTTTTATCGATGAGGCTTTATCTCATAGAGCTTACGAAGATACTGCTTTGCCAATTGGTTACAACCAGACTATTTCGCAGCCCTTCATCGTAGCGAAAATGACAGAGGTGCTTCTGTCGGAAAGGCCATTGCAAAAAGTTCTGGAAGTGGGAACCGGTTCTGGTTATCAAACATCGATTCTGGCGCCATTGGTAGGTCAGCTTTACAGTGTAGAGCGTATTAAACCACTACAGGATAGGGCTAGGGAACGTTTGAAGTTAATTGGCCTAAATAATGTTCAATTTAAGCATACTGATGGTGGTATGGGTTGGTCTTCGAAAGCGCCTTATGATGGTATCTTGGCTGCCTGTGCTCCAGAATCTGTACCAGAAGAGTTAAAGCAGCAGCTGGCTATTGGTGGTCGCTTAATTATTCCGGTAGGTGGTAGCGATTCTCAAAAGTTAAATTTGGTTGTTAGATTGTCTGAAGATGAGTTCAGTACAGAAATTTTAGACTGTGTGAAGTTTGTGCCTTTGTTAAGTGGTACGGTGAGGTAGTAAGTTGAAGCAAGAAGGAAGAACGTGGCGCGACTATCTAGCATTGTCGGGCAAAGGGATGATGATGGGGGCTGCTGATGCGGTGCCAGGAGTATCAGGTGGCACGATTGCCTTCATGACAGGTATTTATGAAGAGCTTATTTATTCCTTGAAGCAGTTTGGGCCAGAAGCTTTGTTTGTGTTGTTCAAACAGGGCCCCGTTGCAGCTTGGAAACATGTTAATGGCACTTTTTTGCTGACGCTTGTGTTAGGTATTTTTATCAGCTTGGTGACTGTCGCAAAGGTGGTGCTCTTTTGGTTGGCTGAATATCCTGAGTTACTGTGGTCGTTCTTCTTTGGCCTGATTTTGGCCTCAGTATGGTCTGTCTGCAGGCATATAGAGCAATGGGATAGTAATAGCTTTACCGCGTTTATCGCCGGAACTATAGCTGCGTATATGATTACCTCTATATCGCCAACCACAATCGAGGCAACGCCGTTATTTATCTTCTTAGCCGGTATGGTGGCTATTTGTGCCATGATTTTGCCGGGTATCTCAGGTAGCTTTATTCTTCTATTGCTGGGTATGTACACGCCTATCTTGATGGCAATCAAAAATATTGAACTATTTACCTTAGGTGTTTTTGCTGCTGGCTGTGCGGTTGGTCTATTGAGCTTTTCTCGGGTTTTAAGTTGGATGTTTAGTTCATTTAAAACAACGACTTTGGCTTTGTTAGGCGGTTTTATGCTGGGCTCCCTTAATAAGGTATGGCCGTGGAAGTATACAACTGCTTACTCCATCAATAGACATGGTGAGCAGGTGCCTTTAGTGCAGGAGAATATTTCGCCGTTCTCATTTGAGTCTATGACTGGGCAACCTTCCTTTTTTTTATATTCTGTTGGTTTAATGATTGTTGGTGCTGCAGCTGTATTGTTGATTGAACGAATGGGCCGGAGGTCAGAGGGGTAGAGGCTGGGGTATAGTTCAATGGGCTTGAAGGGTTGTCTGTTACTGTGTTGCTCATTTCTGCTGGTTGCATGTGGAGGGAAGACCTATGCGCCAGTAAGCGATCGTTCGGTGCCTGTTTCTGCTCAGCCTCAACCTAACCAATATCAGGTTCGTAAAGGTGATACTCTGTATTCTATCGCCTTTAGATATGGGATGGATTATCGGGAATTAGCTAAAAGGAATGGTATATCCAGTAATTACAATATTTTCCCAGGCCAGAAACTGAGTTTAAAGCCTGTGCCGAAAAGCACTGTTTCAGAATCGATTGTACGCGATGCTTCCATCGTTGCGCCAAAGCCGACAATTGTATCTAGTCACCAAAAAACGATAAATAAGCCTCAGAATACCACTCCAAAAGTAAAAGTTGCTGCTAAGCCGCTAGCTAAGCCTATAGTTACTGCAAAAGCTGAACCACAAAAAGTGGTAGCCAAACCTGTTCCTAAAGCTAAGGCGAAGCCCCCAAAAGTTACTGCTGGGCCAATCAAATGGGGATGGCCAGCATCCGGTAAGATCGTATCTACGTTTAAAACAAAGGGAGCAGTTAATAAAGGGATTAATATCGCCTCCGCTTACGGGGCTAAGATCACGGCTGCGGCTAAAGGCCGAGTTGTCTATGCTGGAAGCGGTTTATTAGGTTATGGTAATTTAGTTATTGTTGACCATAATCAGCAGTTTTTAAGCGCTTATGCACATAATAGTCGTGTTTTAGTCAAAGAAAATGATATGGTTGATAAAGGCCAGAAAATTGCGGAGATGGGAAATTCAGGTACAGATCGCGTGATGCTCCACTTTGAGATACGTCGTGATGGTAAGCCAGTAAACCCTCTTCGATATCTGCCGAAACAATAATTATAAGAAAACATAATAATAAAAAATAACGTATAAACGCGTGATAGCACTGATTGGTTAAGGGAACGGGCAATGGAAAATATCGATAATAACTGCAAAACGGATGTGCAGGATATCGCTGTTGAAAGCGAAGAGCTGACTGAAGAAACTCATGATGAGGAAACAGATGGAACGCCTCAGAAAGCTGAACCAGAGTTTCTAAATAGTGGTCGTGGGCGCGGTAGTATGGCTCATAAAGACCTACTTAATGCCAAAAACTTGGATGCAACCCAACTTTACCTGAATGAAATAGGCTTCTCGCCGCTATTGAGTGCGGAAGAAGAGGTGTATTTCTCTCGTCGTGCCCTCAAAGGGGATGAAGCAGCGCGTAAGCGCATGATCGAAAGTAATCTACGTCTGGTCGTTAAAATTGCACGTAGATATATCAATCGCGGTTTAACTCTTCTTGACCTGATTGAAGAGGGAAATTTAGGGTTAATTCGTGCTGTAGAGAAATTTGATCCAGAAAGGGGGTTCCGTTTTTCTACATATGCAACTTGGTGGATTCGACAAACGATTGAACGAGCGATTATGAATCAGACTCGTACCATTCGATTGCCTATCCATGTTGTTAAAGAGCTGAATGTATATTTGCGAGCAGCAAGAGAGCTGGCGCAAAAGTTAGATCATGAACCTTCACCAGAAGAAATTGCTGAACTGGTAGATAAGCCGGTTGAAAATGTTGAGCGGATGTTAGGCCTTAACGAGCGTGTCAGCTCTGTTGATACACCAATGGGTAAAGATTCTGACAAGTCTTTGCTTGATACGATCCCTGATGCTGTATCTTCAGATCCGGCAACTTTGCTTCAAAGCTCAAATATCAGTGGTAATCTAGATAAATGGCTGGATGCTCTGCCTGAAAAGCATGCGGAAGTGTTATCGCGTCGATTTGGTCTCAGAGGTTATGAGATGAGTACGTTGGAAGAGGTTGGGCGTGAAATTGGCCTGACACGTGAGCGTGTTCGTCAAATCCAAGTGGAAGCTTTGCGTAAGTTGCGTGATATCGTTGAAAAAAATGGTTTGAGCGGAGAGGATTTACTGCAGCAGTAAACTCAAGTTCACTGTTATAAAAAAACCGCCGATTGGCGGTTTTTTTGTGGGTGAAATTTAAACGAGTTCTTTGAGTTTATAGAGAATATCTAGTGCTTCTCTTGGAGAGAGGTCGTCTGGCGATATTTTCTTTAGCTCTTTCAAGGCCTTGGGTTCCGGCGCTGCAAACATGTCATTTTGAACTGGAGGTGGCGGGCTGCTAAGTTGAGCGCTGACCGCAACATCTTGTTCAAGTTGCATAAGCTTAGTTTTTGCTTGTTGGATCACGGGTAATGGTACCCCAGCAAGCTGCGCTACTTGCAGGCCATAGCTCTGGCTTGCTGGGCCTTCTTTAACTTCATGTAGAAAGACAATGTGATCATTGTGTTCTACGGCAGTTAGGTGAACATTAAAGACTGATGCTACCTGCTCTGGCAAGCTGGTTAGTTCAAAATAGTGTGTAGCAAACAAGGTAAATGCTTTAGTTTCTCGGGCAAGGTTATCCGCGCAGGCCCAAGCGAGAGATAAACCGTCAAATGTGCTTGTGCCACGGCCTACTTCATCCATTAAGACTAAGCTGCGTTCTGTCGCATTATGCATAATGTTGGCTGTTTCGGTCATTTCGACCATGAACGTTGAGCGTCCTCCTGCAAGGTCATCGGACGATCCCATACGGGTAAAAATGCGATCAACAATGCCAATTGTTGCAGCTGAAGCAGGAACATAACTACCAATATGGGCAAGGAGGGTAATTAGCGCTGCTTGGCGCATATAGGTAGATTTACCGCCCATGTTTGGACCTGTGATAACGAGCATCTTTCGCTCAGTATCCAAATCTAAATCGTTAGCTACGAAAGGCTCTGTTAATACAGTTTCCACTACGGGGTGGCGGCCACGCTGTATTTTGATCTGTGGTGTATCTGTCAGTGTCGGTGGAACATAATCTAGCGTAGTGGCACGTTCTGCAAGGTTAGCGAGTACATCTAGCTCTGCAATAGCGGAAGCAGAATCTTGTAGATCAGCCAGCTCTTCAGCAATGGTTTCTATCAGGGATTCGTATAGTGCCTTTTCACGGGTGAGCGCTCGGCTTTTTGCTGATAGTGCCTTGTCTTCGAATTCTTTTAGCTCAGGCGTAATATAACGTTCAGCATTTTTAAGTGTTTGGCGGCGAATATACTCTGCAGGCAATTCGGCATTTTGTGCTTTGCCTATCTCAATAAAATAGCCGTGCACGCGGTTGTAGCCTACTTTCAAGGTGGCAATGCCGGTACGATCTCGTTCTTTCTGTTCTAGCTCTAGTAGGTATGCGCCTGCATTTTCACTAATGCCACGTAGTTCATCTAGTTCAGCATCATAGCCATCAGCAATTACACCGCCTTCACGAATGACTACCGGAGGGTTTTCTATCACAGCTTTGGTTAGAAGCTCTGCCAAGTTTGGGAATTCTGAGATTTGCTCAGATAACTCGTTCACTAACGGAACACTGGTTGCTTCGATCTGTTGCTGAAGTAAAGGTAATGAATTAAGAGATGTTTTTAATCGTTCCAAATCGCGTGGGCGTGCTGATCTTAGTGCGATACGGGCTAAGATACGTTCGCTGTCACCGATGAGTTTGAGTGTGCTTTGAACCGTTTCGAAGTGATAGTTGTCAATCAACCACTGAATAGAGGCTTGTCGTGCGCATAAGGTTGCTCTGTCTTGAATCGGACGGTGTAGCCATCGCCTTAATAAGCGACTTCCCATTGGAGTGCGGCATTTATCAATGACCTTAGCGAGGGTGTTATCAAAGCCACCAGATAAATTTTGATCTAGTTCTAGGTTTTTACGTGTCGCAGCATCCAGAGCTACACAGTCATTATGTTGTTCAATCTGAATACGTCTGATATGAGGTAGTGAGGTACGCTGGGTTTCCTTCGCATATTGTAATAAGCAACCAGCAGCAGTTGTCGCAACCGCTAGATGATCGCAACCAAACCCACTCAAATCTTTGACTTTAAATTGTTGGCATAACAGATCGTTGGCGGTATCTGCTTCAAAGTGCCAAGGGGATTGTGGACGTAGGCCTTTGCGTTGGCTTAATACGTCATGTAGCTGACTATCTTCATTGAAGAGTGTTTCAGATGGGCGTAAGCGCTCAAGTTCACTCATAAGCGTGTCTTGATTATCAATTTCCATCAGGCTAAAACGACCTGAAGCGATATCCACAATAGCCAATCCGTAAGTGTCGCCAGACTGATTAATGGCTACCAGTAAGTTATCTCTATTTTCATCAAGAAGTGCTTCATCACTTACGGTGCCTGGTGTGATGATTCGCGCAACTGCTCGCTCTACAGGTCCTTTACTAGTAGCGGGATCTCCTATCTGTTCGCAAATAACTACGGATTCGCCTGCACGAACAATTTTGCCGACGTAATTCTCTGCTGCATGGTAAGGAATGCCAGCCATAGGGATAGGCTCGCCACCTGATTTGCCTCGTGCAGTAAGAGAAATATCTAACAGATCCGCAGCTTTTTTGGCATCGTCATAAAACAGCTCATAGAAGTCACCCATCCGATAAAACACCAATTGATTAGGGTGTTGAGCTTTGATGCGTAGGTATTGCTGCATCATTGGAGTGTGGGTAGTCGCTGCTTGTTTGGTCATAGAGATATTAATTACTAAATGATGAAATAAAGAGTTGTTACGCAAACTTAATTTCAGGCATTGTACGGTAAATAAAGCGGCTTAAATAGTTTGAATAGGGTGGATTAATATGCAATTACCACTGACGGATATCGCTGAAAAATTACAGGCAAAAAAATTTTTTATCGCAACAGCCGAATCATGCACTGGTGGCTGGATTGCACAAGAGGTAACTGCAATACCTGGTAGCTCTGCGTGGTTTGATTGTGGCTTTGTTACATACAGTAATGCCTCTAAGCAAAGGGCACTTGGTGTATCAACAGATACCTTAGAGAAATATGGAGCCGTGTCTGCTGAGGTAGTAGCGCAAATGGCGGAAGGTGCTCTTAAGAATAGTGGGGCGCATCTATCTGTGGCAACGAGTGGTATTGCAGGGCCGGATGGTGGAAGTGAAGAAAAGCCTGTAGGTACTGTATGGTTTGCCTGGGCAGAACAAAGTAAACCAGTTAGAACAAAAAAATACTGTTTTGAAGGTGATCGTGAATCAGTTCGAAAACAAGCAGTTAGCGTGGCGTTGGAAGGGATTTTGCAGAACTTATCTGATTGAGGGTTGCAATCCGGAAAACTTGTGAAATAATACTGTCCATACATACAGTATTTTGCGCAGTGATAAGATGCGCACAATGTGAATTCAGAGAAAGTAGGGTCGAAGATGGACGCAAATCGCAAAAAAGCATTAGACGCAGCGTTAGGTCAAATTGAAAGGCAGTTTGGTAAAGGCGCAGTGATGCGTATGGGGGACCAGCCTCGTGAAGCGATTCCATCAGTTTCTACTGGCTCCCTTGGTCTAGATATCGCGCTTGGCATAGGCGGATTGCCGTATGGCCGTATCGTTGAAATTTATGGTCCTGAATCTTCTGGTAAAACAACGCTGACATTGCAGGTGGTTGCTGAAGCTCAGAAACAGGGCAAAACCTGTGCCTTTGTTGATGCTGAGCATGCCCTAGATCCTATCTATGCAGAGAAGCTAGGTGTAGATGTGGATAGTCTGCTGGTTTCACAGCCAGATACAGGTGAGCAGGCGCTAGAAATTACAGATATGCTAGTTCGATCTAACGCAGTTGATGTAATTATTGTCGACTCTGTAGCTGCTTTGACTCCGAAGGCAGAGATCGAAGGTGATATGGGTGATTCCCATGTTGGTCTTCAGGCTCGTTTGATGTCTCAGGCGCTACGTAAGTTGACGGGTAATGTTAAGAGCTCTAACTGCTTGTTGGTATTCATTAACCAGATTCGTATGAAGATTGGGGTTATGTTTGGTAACCCTGAGACTACAACGGGTGGTAATGCGCTTAAATTCTATTCATCTGTTCGTCTAGACATCCGCCGTACTGGTGCGGTTAAGAAAGGTGATGAGGTCGTTGGTAACGAGACGCGTGTGAAAGTTGTGAAGAACAAAGTTTCACCGCCGTTCCGTCAGGCTGAGTTCCAGATTATGTATGGTGAAGGTATCTACCATATGGGTGAAGTTATCGACCTAGGTGTTAAAGAAGGTTTGGTTGATAAGTCGGGTGCTTGGTATGCCTACAATGGCGATAAGATTGGTCAAGGTAAGGCCAATGCATCTAAATTCTTGGAAGAAAACCCTGAGATTGCGAATGAAATTGAAACAGAACTTCGTAATCGCTTGCTTTCGACGCCTGCACCGAAAGAAGATGACGCTGAAGATAAAACTGAAAGCCTAGATCTAATTTAAGGCGCTAAGTTAGCACAGTAAAACCTCCGTCTATAGATGGAGGTTTTTTCGTTTAAAGAGGGTTGGTTATGGATGAAAATCCTAATAAAGAGGCATGGAACAAGGCAATTCAGTTACTGTCACGGCGCGAATATTCTTATAAAGAACTAAGCCAGAAGCTGGCCCGTAGTATTGAGGGGGCGGATCTAGATAGTGTCTTGCAAAGTCTAGAAGAGGACGGGTACTTATCTGATCAGCGCTTTTGTGAAAGCTTTGTGCGTATGAGAGTGGGGCAAGGGCATGGTCTTATTAGAATTCGATTTGATTTAAAACAGAAGGGTATAGCTTCGGAATTGCTTGCTAGTTGCCTCGAGGGTTTAGATATAGATTGGTTTGTCCAGGCAGAGGAGCTTTATCGGCGCAAATATAGAGAGTCTCTAGCGGATAAAGATTTTAAAGAGCGTAGTAAGCGCATGCGCTTTATGAGTCAGCGTGGATTTTCCATAGATGAGATTCAGTTTGCTATAGAGCAAGTTGCGAACGATGAATGTTGAGATGTTATCGTTATAGATTTCAAAGGGTTAGGTTTTTCTCTGCCTGCAGTTAAGCAGGTTTTTTCTTCGCAATACAGATAATCGCTACCTACCTTAATCTAAAATCAAACAGATTATTCTTTGTCTATTTAGTACGAATAGGCCCATTTCTGAAAAAGATTCGAACAATTTTCGCTCACGATATATAATGTCGCGCCCATAATTTGTGGTGATTTTGCGCTGTTGGTAGGCAAGTGAGGCTTGCCGATGGCTTTACCAGAATGGATACGCATACGGTTCATCTAATGAAATATATGACAAGTGCCGAGATTCGTCAGGCTTTTCTAGATTACTTTAACCAGCAAGGACATGAGGTTGTAGCAAGTAGCTCCCTTATTCCTGCTAATGATCCTACCCTGATGTTTACAAATGCGGGGATGGTACAGTTCAAAGATGTGTTCTTGGGCACAGATAAGCGCAATTACACACGAGCGACAAGCTCGCAGCGATGCGTGCGTGCTGGTGGTAAGCACAATGACCTTGAAAACGTAGGTTATACAGCGCGTCACCATACTTTCTTTGAAATGCTTGGAAACTTTAGTTTCGGTGATTATTTTAAGAAAGATGCAATCAACTATGCTTGGACGTTTCTGACTGAAACGTTAGGCCTTCCAAAAGAGCGCCTGTGGGTGACGGTTCACCATTCTGATGAAGAAGCTGAGCGTATTTGGAAAGAGGAAGTTGGCGTAGATCCAGAACGTTTTTCTAAACTAGATGAAGATAACTTCTGGTCAATGGGTGATACAGGCCCATGTGGTCCATGTACTGAAATCTTCTTTGATCATGGTGCTGACGTGTGGGGTGGTCCTCCAGGTAGCCCTGAAGAAGATGGTGATCGCTATATCGAAATTTGGAACGTTGTATTCATGCAATACAACCGTAGCGCTGATGGTGAAATGACACCACTTCCAAAGCCATCTGTTGATACAGGTATGGGCCTAGAGCGAATTGCGGCAGTTATGCAGAATGTTCACTCTAACTACGAAATTGATATGTTCCAGAATCTGTTGAAAGCCACTGCTGCGGCTGTTGGTACGTCAGATATGGATAATAAATCTCTACGTGTAATTGCTGACCATATCCGTTCTTGTTCCTTCCTCATTGTCGATGGTGTGCTGCCATCAAACGAAGGTGCAGGTTATGTTTTACGTCGTATCATCCGTCGAGCTGTACGTCACGGTAACAAGCTAGGCGCTAAAGGTGCTTTCTTTAATCAGCTTGTGGCTGCGTTAGTGAAGGAGATGGGTGAAGCTTATCCTGAGCTAGCTGAGAAGCAGGCTCAGGTTGAGCGTGTTCTTCTTAAAGAGGAAGAGCAGTTTGCGAAGACGCTTGATCACGGTATGCGTTTGTTGCAGGAAGCGATTGATAATCTGAATGGCAATGTTATTCCAGGTGAAACAGTATTTAAGCTATATGATACTTACGGTTTCCCGCATGACCTTACAGCTGATGTTGCTCGTGAGCATGAGCTAACGATTGACGAAGAAGGCTTTGAGCGTGAGATGGAAGCTCAACGTGAGCGTGCTCGTGCAGCAGGCAAATTCTCTGTTGATTACAACGATGCTATCAAGCTTGATGGTGAAACTAGCTTCACCGGTTATGAAAATCTTGCTGGCGAAGCATCTTCAGTGGTTGCCTTATTCAAAGAAGGTGAATCTGTAGATGAACTTACAGCCGGCGAAACTGGTTTAGTGGTTCTTGATGAAACACCTTTCTATGCTGAATCTGGTGGTCAGGTAGGTGATACAGGTGTATTAACTGCTGTTAACGGTTCCTTTGCAGTTAATAACTGTACGAAAGAGGGTAAAAACAACCTGCATCACGGTGCTGTCGAAAATGGTTCTGTGAAAGTGGGCGACAAGGTTGCTCCTCAAGTTGATTCTGAGCGCCGTCAGGCGATCGCGCTGAACCACTCTGCTACTCACTTATTGCACGAAGCGCTTCGCGTAGTTCTAGGTGAGCATGTACAACAGAAAGGTTCATTGAATGATGATCAGCGTCTGCGTTTTGACTTCTCTCATTTTGAAGCGGTGAGTGCTGAGCAGATCGCTGAAGTTGAGAAGATGGTTAACGATCAGATCCGTCTGAACACAGAAGTCGTAACTGAAATCATGGAAATTGAGGCTGCCAAAGAGAAAGGTGCAGCGGCTCTTTTCGGTGAGAAATACGACGATGTAGTGCGAGTACTTTCGATGGGTGATGATTTCTCTATCGAGCTTTGTGGTGGTACTCATGCTAAGCGTACAGGCGACATTGGCCTTCTTAAAATTACTTCTGAAGGTGGTGTGGCTGCCGGTATCCGGCGTGTTGAAGCCGTAACCGGTCCTGTAGCGCTGGATTATTTTGCGGATCAAAAAGCGCAATTTGAGCAGAAGCTTCAAGACCAGCAAGCGAAGAATCGTCAGCTTGAAAAAGAGCTTGAGCAGATGAAAGCTAAACTAGCTGCTGCTAAGGGTGCTGATCTAATCAGTAACGCAGTGGACGTTTCTGGCGTTAAAGTGCTAGCAGCTCAGCTAGAGGGTGTAGAACCTAAAGCCTTGCGTGACACAATAGATCAGTTGAAAAATAAGCTGGGCAGCGGTGTTGTTGTGTTGGCAACCGTGGCTGATGACAAAATTGCTTTGGCTGCAGGTGTGACTAAAGATCTGACTGGTCAGATTCGCGCTGGTGATTTGATTAAAGAGCTTACAGCTAAGCTGGGCGGTAAAGGTGGTGGTCGTCCTGATTTTGCTCAGGGTGGTGGTACAGATCAAGCTGCTCTGCCTGCTACGCTGGAGTCTGTAACAGCTCTAGTCGAGGCTGCTCTATAACGATTTAGGTGCACGCATGGCGCTTTTTGTTCAAAAATATGGTGGAACCTCTGTCGGGACTGTTGAGCGTATAGAAGCAGTCGCAGACAAGGTTGAGGGTTTTAAGCAGCAAGGGCACGATGTTGTTGTTGCTGTATCCGCTATGAGTGGTGAGACGAACCGTCTTATCGCGTTAGCTAAAGATATACAGTCAAAACCTAATGCTCGTGAAATGGACGTATTGGTCTCCACCGGAGAGCAAGTCACCATTGCTTTGCTTTGTATGGCATTGGAAAAGCGCGGTGTGCCTGCTCGTTCTTATACGGGCAGTCAGGTCAAAATTCTTACGGATAACTCGCATACCAAGGCTAGGATCCAAGATATAGAGGTTTCCTCTATTAAATCAGATCTAGAAGCTGGGCGAGTCGTTGTTGTGGCGGGATTTCAGGGGGTAGACCCTGATGGCAATATCACCACGCTCGGTCGTGGCGGCTCTGACACAACGGGTGTTGCGCTAGCTGCGGCACTGAAAGCTGATGAGTGTCAAATCTATACTGATGTAGATGGTGTATATACTACCGATCCGCGCGTAGTATCGAGTGCTAAGCGTCTAGAGCAAATTACATTTGAAGAAATGCTCGAGATGGCAAGCCTTGGGTCTAAAGTATTGCAGATCCGTGCCGTTGAATTTGCAGGAAAATATAAAGTGCCGTTGCGGGTTCTTTCGAGCTTTGAGGAAGGGCCGGGGACTCTAATTACCGTTGAGGGTGATTCAACCGTGGAAAAACCAGTTATTTCAGGTATCGCGTTTAACCGCGATGAAGCTAAGTTGACCGTAATGGGTGTGCCTGATGTTCCTGGGGTTGCATCACGAATTTTAGGTCCGATCAGTCAGGCAAACATAGAAGTTGATGTTATCGTGCAGAATGTTGCTGCTGATAATACAACGGACTTTACCTTCACTGTTCACAGAAATGATTATGATGCGGCAGAAGCGGTCCTTGAGAAGGTGTCTGCTGAGCTGGGTGCACGTGAAGTAGTTGGTGATAATCAGATTGCTAAAGTATCTATCGTGGGTGTGGGTATGCGATCCCATGCTGGCGTAGCGAGTAAAATGTTTGATGCTTTGGCTGAAGAGAATATTAATATTCAAATGATTTCTACATCTGAGATTAAGGTCTCAGTTGTGATTGCTGAAAAGTATTTGGAGCTGGCGGTGCGCTCTCTGCACACTGCTTTTGATATGGATGTTGATGATTCGGTTAGTGAATAACCGTTCATAATGGTTATTAGAAAAAGCTAGTCTATAGTTAGGTTAGCTGTTGTTGTATAGGCAGCGTTCTGGCAGGGATTTGGATGAATGCCAGTATGTGTTCTACCGTTTAGGTGGAGTGGCCTGGGAAGTACTAAGGAGATTCTACACATGTTAATTCTTACTCGCCGTGTTGGCGAAACACTTATGGTTGGTGACGATGTCACTGTCACTGTGCTTGGTGTTAAAGGTAATCAGGTGCGTATTGGTGTTAATGCACCTAAAGATGTATCCGTGCATCGAGAAGAGATCTATCAGCGTATTCAGCGTGAAAAGGCCGAAGAAGGAAATAAAGCGTAATTTTTTTCAAACTTTGCTTTTCTTTTGATAATCACTTGGTTATAGTACGCGCCGTTGTTTAGGTGAGCTGGCCGAGTGGCTGAAGGCGCGCCCCTGCTAAGGGCGTATAGGTTTACCCCTATCGAGGGTTCGAATCCCTCGCTCACCGCCATTTTGATGTGCGCCCGTAGCTCAGCTGGATAGAGTACCTGGCTACGAACCAGGCGGTCAGAGGTTCGAATCCTCTCGGGCGCGCCACTCAAAAAACAACGGTTTATTTTCTTGGATGCGCCCGTAGCTCAGCTGGATAGAGTACCTGGCTACGAACCAGGCGGTCAGAGGTTCGAATCCTCTCGGGCGCGCCACTCCAAAGAAAATTTCAGATATGCGCCCGTAGCTCAGCTGGATAGAGTACCTGGCTACGAACCAGGCGGTCAGAGGTTCGAATCCTCTCGGGCGCGCCATCTGTAACTCTACCTTCCTACACTTTATAATACTCGTCCTAATTATTTTTTGAGCTCGTTGCTATGAAGTTCTCTATTCGTTTGTTTCCAGAAATTACCATTAAAAGTCGCCCTGTGCGTAAGCGTCTAATTCAGCGTTTGCAGAGCAATTTGCAGAATATGACACGCCGTATTGATGAGCAGATCAAAGTAAAAGGTCAGTGGGACAAGCTGGATGTAGAGTGCGTTAGTGCAAGTGCAGAGATCATCGAGCAGGTGGTAGATCTTTTAGGTCGTACGCCAGGGATTCATAGTTTTATCGAAGTGACTGAGTACCCGCTTGGCGATTTTCATGATGTTTATGAGAAAGCACATGCGATCTATGCAGAGCAATTGAAAGGTAAAACCTTCAAAGTGCGTGTTAAGCGCTCTGGTAAGCATGACTTCCGTTCGATTGACGTCGAACGTTATGTGGGTGGTGGTTTAAATCAGCACGCCGATACCGCAGGCGTGAATGTACATAAACCAGATGTTTATGTTGATCTAGAGATCCGTAATGAAAGTCTCTATGTAGTAACGAATACCTATAAAGGTTTAGGTGGCTTCCCTCTAGGTACACAAGATTCCACGCTTTCGCTCATTTCTGGTGGATTCGACTCCATAGTCGCAAGTTACATGTCTATGCGTCGTGGTTGTAAAACTCATTTTGTTTTCTTTAACTTGGGTGGGCATGCGCACGAAATTGGTGTGAAGCAGGTTTCTCTGTATTTGTGGCAAAAGTATGGTTCTTCTGCACGAGTGAAGTTTATTACGATTCCTTTTGATGAAGTGGTTGGTGAGATTCTGCAATCCGTACATCATTCCTATATGGGTGTCGTATTGAAGCGCATGATGATGCGCGCCGGTGAGCAGGTCGCCGATAAAATGAAAATCGATGCCTTGGTAACGGGTGAAAGTATTGCTCAGGTATCTAGTCAAACCTTGCCAAATCTATCCATTATCGATGCGGCTACTGAAAAGCTAGTTGTGCGACCGCTAGTGACAATGGATAAGCAGGATATTATCGATATCACCCGTGAAATCGGTGCTTATGACTTCGCTAAAAATATGCCCGAGTATTGTGGTGTGATCTCTGACCGTCCAACGACCTGTGCTAAGAAGGATCGTGTGGAAGAGGAAGAAGCTGATTTTGATTTTGATGTACTTGAACGTGCGCTTGAGCGTCGTCAGGTGATCAGCATCGATGAGATTGAGGAGGATGTAAATATCCATGCTGAGGTTGAAGCATTAACCAAAGTTGCTGAGAACCAAGTTGTTGTAGATATTCGCGCGCCGCATGAGCAAGAGAAAAAGCCGCTGAATATTCCTGGATGTGAAATTCAGTTGATTCCGTTTTTCGCTTTAGGTGCTGCTGCTGACGAATTTGAAGAAGGTAAGGAGTATCTTCTTTATTGTGAAAAGGGTGTTATGAGCCAAATGCATGCCCATCAAATGCAGGAGCGTGGCTTTAGTAATGTAAAAGTTTATCGCCCTGGAAAGAGTGAATAACACCATATTTCCCTGAATATGGATCAAAGGTTGTAAGCAAATTTTGATCCATATCCTCCCTTTGACCGAAAAATCCCCTCTAATTATTGCCTGGAGTAGACTTTTCGGGTTTAATTATGGTCCATTTGCAACCAGTACATCCGTCAGTGAAAGCCTAATTATTAGGTGGCCAAAAGCCATATCTGACGTATGGGTTTCGATAAGTACAGGAGCATCCATTAAAATGGAAAATCTGCTATCAGAAGGCCTTGAATTAATGGTCTTTGGTATGGGCTTCGTTGTTGTCTTTCTTACTTTGTTGGTATTCGCTACTTCAGGAATGTCCAAAGTGGTAGTCAAGTTTTTCCCTGAAGCACCAGCGCAGCCAAAAGCAAAAAAGACTGCACCAGCGCCAGCTGGAAATAACAATGATGAGTTAATTGCTGTCATGACAGCTGCGGTTCACAAACACCGTTCGTAAATAAGAACGGCTCAATAACGAATAAATCTGCATTAATCGACAGAAGGCCATTACCCATGACCGACGCAAAGAAACCACTTGGCATTACCGACGTAGTTCTGCGTGACGCACACCAGTCGCTATTCGCTACGCGTATGCGAGTTGAAGACATGCTGCCGATCGCGGAAAAGCTAGATAAAGTAGGCTTTTGGTCCCTAGAAAGCTGGGGCGGCGCAACATTTGACTCATGTATTCGCTTTATCGGAGAAGATCCGTGGGAGCGTATCCGCTTGCTTAAAAAAGCAATGCCAAACACAAAACATCAGATGCTCCTGCGTGGACAAAACCTACTAGGTTACCGTCACTACGCTGATGATGTTGTAAACAAATTCTGTGAGCGTGCTGCTGTAAACGGCGTAGACGTATTCCGTATCTTCGATGCGATGAACGATCCGCGTAACCTTGAAACTGCAATCAAAGCAGTTAAGGCAACAGGCAAACACGCTCAAGGCACTATCTCTTACACTAAGAGTCCAGTTCACACGATCGATAACTGGGTTGCATATGCAAAAACTCTTGAAGATATGGGCGCTGATTCCATCAACATCAAGGATATGTCCGGTATCCTGACGCCATACGATGCATTTGACCTAGTTTCTCGTCTAAAAGCTCAGACTGATCTAGAAGTTCAATTGCACGCTCACGCGACTTCTGGTCTGTCTGATATGACAATCCTTAAGTCTGTTGAGGCAGGTATCGACCGTGTTGATACTGCTATCTCTTCTATGTCTATGACATACGGCCATACGTCTACTGAATCTGTAGTGGCTGCATTGGCAGGTACTGATCGTGACACAGGTCTAGATATCAATCTTCTAGAAGAGATTGCTGGCTACTTCCGTGAAGTACGTAAGAAGTACGCTAAATTTGAAGGTTCTCTACGTGGTACAGACTCTCGTATCCTAGTTGCTCAGGTACCTGGTGGCATGTTGACTAACATGGAAAACCAGCTAAAAGAGCAGGGTGCTGCAGATAAGTTCGATGAAGTACTAGCTGAGATCCCACGTGTACGTGAAGACCTAGGTCTGATCCCACTAGTAACGCCAACGTCTCAAATCGTTGGTACTCAGGCTGTGATCAACGTCCTAATGGGCGAACGTTACAAAACTATCTCTAAAGAAGTTCAGGGTATTCTGAAAGGTGAGTACGGTGCAGCTCCTGCTCCTTACAATGCTGACCTTCAAGCTCGTGTATTGGATGGTGGTGAAGCAATCACTTGTCGTCCTGCTGATCTGCTTGAACCAGAAATGGACAAGTTGGTAGGCGAGCTGAAAGACCTTGCTGCTGAGAAAGGTATTGAGCTAACAGAAGGCGAGAACGAAATTGATGACGTTCTAACTTATGCTCTATTCCCTCAGGTTGGCTTGAAATTCCTTGAAAACCGTAACAACCCTGATGCATTTGAACCTGCACCTACATTAGAGGACGCACTAGCAATGGCTGCACCTAAAAACACTGGTCCACAGACTTACACTATCTCTGTTAACGGCCAAAACTACGTTGTACAAGTAACTGAAGGCGGTGATATTTCTGCTGTAGCTCCGGCTGCTGCTGCGGCTCCAGCTGCTGCTCCTGCAGGCGCTGGTGAAGACGTTCCAGCTCCATTGGCTGGTAACATCTGGAAAGTACAGGTTGCTCCAGGTCAGGCTGTTCAAGAAGGTGATGTTCTAGTAATTCTTGAAGCGATGAAGATGGAAACAGAAGTACGTGCTGCACGTGCTGGTACTGTTTCTACTGTAGAAGTTAATGAAGGTGACGCTGTACAGGTTGGCGACACTCTATTGACTCTAGCGTAAGGTACTGTTTGATGGATAAGCTAATCGACCTGTTTCTTGCCTCTGGTGCTTACAACATCAGTGGTGGTCAGATCGTAATGATTTTAGTTGGCCTTTTGCTTCTGTTCTTGGCCATCAAAAAGAATTTCGAACCGCTACTACTTGTGCCAATCGGTTTCGGTGGCATCATGGCGAACATTCCAGAAGCTGGCTTAGCATACACAGCTGTAGAAAATGCTGTGCACTTTGCTGTTCCGGAAGTGATGAATGGTTTGGCTTCTGCGCTAAGTATCACTAGCACTGATCCAAAAGAAATTCTGTATGCCTACCACAACACTGCTTCAGCTGCTCAGATTCAAGATGCAATCAACGTAGCTAAAGATGGTGGTTATGCGAATGGCATGCTGTACAACTTCTATAGCGTAGCGATCGGCTCTACAGCTGCTCCGTTGTTGATCTTTATGGGTGTTGGTGCAATGACAGACTTTGGTCCGTTGTTGGCTAACCCACGTACCCTGTTCTTGGGTGCGGCTGCTCAGTTCGGCATCTTCGCAACTGTACTAGGTGCGGTTGCAATGTCTTCTATGGGCATCATGGACTTCAACATCCAAGAAGCAGCGGCAATTGGTATCATCGGTGGTGCTGATGGTCCAACTGCGATCTATGTAACTAGTTTGCTAGCTCCACACCTATTGGGTGCAATTGCGGTAGCTGCATACTCTTACATGGCGCTAGTTCCTCTGATTCAGCCACCAATTATGCGTGCGTTGACCACAGAAGCTGAGCGTAAGATCCAGATGAGCCAGTTACGCCACGTAACTAAGCTTGAGAAGATCCTATTCCCAATCGTACTGTTGATCCTAGTGGCGCTATTGCTTCCAGATGCAGCACCTCTGTTGGGTATGTTCTGTTTCGGTAACTTGATGCGTGAGTGTGGTGTGGTAGATCGTCTAAGCGATACTGCTCAGAATGCTCTGATCAACATCGTTACAATCTTCTTGGGTCTATCTGTAGGTTCTAAACTTTCTGCTGATAAGTTCCTGGATCTTGAAACGCTAGGCATCATGGCGCTAGGTATTGTTGCATTCTGTATCGGTACCGCTGCTGGTGTGATCATGGCTAAGATTATGAACAAGATGATGGGTGGCAACGCAATCAACCCACTAATCGGTTCAGCAGGTGTATCTGCGGTACCTATGGCGGCACGTGTATCTAACAAGATTGGTCTTGAGTATAACTCTCAAAACTTCCTGTTGATGCATGCGATGGGTCCAAACGTTGCTGGTGTAATCGGTTCTGCGATTGCAGCGGGCGTAATGATCAAGTTCGTGAGCTAATTATCAGCTTGTATTGAACTAAAAAAGGCTGCCATTGGCAGCCTTTTTTGTTTCATTTAAAGAGGTGCTATTCTGTCTAGCCTCTAGCCTCTAGCCTCTAGCCTCTAGCCTCTAGCCTCTAGCCTCTAGCCTCTAGCCTCTAGCCTCTAGCCTCTAGCCTCTAGCCTCTAGCCTCTAGCCTCTAGCCTAATGCCCGGCGAATACTTCTAAATGAGCTTGTACACTAAATGCCAAGGAAACAGGGTTGTAACCGCCTTCTAGAACCGAAACAACGCGGTTTTGGCTGTAAGTGCGAGCTGCGTCTAGGAGCAACTGAGTAACCCAGCGATAGTCTTCTTCATTAAGCTTAATATCTGCCATAGGGTCTTCATGATGAGCATCAAAGCCTGCAGATATAATGATCATATCTGGCTTATGAGCTTGGATGGCAGGTAGCCAGCGCGACTCAACAAGTTTACGGAATACTATGCCGTCGCTATGAGCATCCATAGGGCAGTTAATGATGTGGTCGCGCACAAAGTCGCAGTAACGCTCTGGATAGAAAGGATGCTGGAATGTTGAGCAAACTAGCACTTCTGGCCTGTCTTTAAAGATATCTACGGTGCCGTTGCCTTGGTGTACGTCGAAATCAAAGATAGCAACGCGTTCTATGCCTGGCTGCTGTAAAGCATGCATTGCTGCAATGGCTGCATTGTTATAAAAGCAAAATCCCATCGCATTGTTATGCTCGGCATGATGGCCAGGTGGGCGCGTAGCACAAAAAGCGTTTTTAGATTTGCCGCTAATTACCCTGTTTACTGCCATAACGGCAGAGCCTGCGGCTAAACTGGCTGCATGTAAGGAGTGAGGACAAAGGGCTGTATCTTCGTCGGTATACACAACGCCTTGTTCAGGTAGCTTCATCTCCAAGCGTTTTTGATGGAGGTGAGCATGGGCAAGTTGTACTTGTTCAGGTAATACGTGTACGGATTGGATTTGTTCAAGATCCTGCATTAGGCCCGTTTTTTCCAATACTTTCTGGATGGCTACCAAGCGAATTGGGCTTTCAGGATGTTCTGGGCCCATATTGTGTAGGCCGCAATCTTCATGAGTGATAAATGCAGTAGTCATAAGTACGCTTTTTTATAAGTTTTGTTTAGTTTACCTGAAACCCAAAAAGCAGGATCTCATTACATCGTCTCAATACCTCAAGCCTACACCTTGGAGTTAGATATTTCTTGATCTGGATCATTAGTGTTTGTATGCCCTCGGGATAGGATGGTTGTCACAGCATAGAACTGTCTTGGCATCGAGTGTTCACCCTACACCCGGTGCTTTTTTTTGTTTGCAGGAAATGCTTTTGTCATAACGAATAGGCTTTTATACTTCAAATATCTTTTTTGCGTATATGGACGGTTGAGTGGCGAAAGTAGATTATTCTGATAAGCAAGTTCTACTGATAGAAAGCAGTGGCAACATGCGATCTACTATCTTCTATATGCTGAGGAGTATGGGTGTTGCCAATCTCAAGGCAGTTACTATTAATGATCGGGTTTTAAATGAAATTTCAGAGAATAACTACGATGTTATTCTTCTCGGTCATAATGTGAATGATAGTCTCACCGGTATCCAGTTGCTGGAAGAATGCCGTTATCGAGGTTTTATAAAGCCTACTGCTTGCTGGATCTTTATGACCAGTGATGCTTCTCAAGAAGTGGTTCTACACGCAATTGATAGCCGCCCAGATGATATGATCATGAAGCCTTTTTCGGTGGATGAATTAAAGCATCGTTTGGATAATATTCTTTATCGAAAATCCGTGTTTAAGCCTGTCGATGATGCCTTGGAAATTGGCGATCTTCCGGCAGCTATTACATTTTGTAAGTATAACTTTGCTTCCTATGATGCAGAATATGATGAAGCTCAACTGATTCTTGCCCGTTTGCTGCTTAAATTTCAGAGGCCTAAAGAGAGTGCCAAGGTTGCTGAAAAGCAATATTGGAAGAGTCATGATAAAGAAGCAGGTATCGTTTGGGCAGAAGCCATGCTGCAGCAGGAACAGTTCAAAGAGGCAAAGGCTCTCCTACTAGAGCTTATAGCAGAGTACCCATTGTTGATTGCCGCATATGATTTGCTTGCTCAGACTCATGAAAAAGAAGGGGATTTGGATCAAGCAAGAGAGGCTGTTGCTGAAGCAACACAGAAGTCGCCGATGGGCATTCCTCGCCAGATGGAATTGGGGCGTTTAGCTACACAAACGAAACAACTAGATATGGCGGGTGGGGCTTATAAAAAGTCTATCGTCCTAGGTCGACGTAGCTGCTATAAATCTCCTGATCCTTACCTTCGTCTTGCCAACGTAAAGCGGTTAGAAGCTAAAAATGCAGATGGTGGTATGGCTATCGAGCTCTTTAATGAGTTTGAAAATACGATAGCGCAAGCTTATCAAGCCTTTCCTCGTGATGAGCGGTTGCAAGTTCGAGCGTCTCTTCTGAAAAGTGAGATGTATCATCAGGTAGGTGATACTGATGCTGCTAATAAAGCTACCAGGGATGCTCAACGAATAAACTCAGAGCTAGCTGCCCCTTTAGATCTTGATCGAGAACTGCTCAGTGTGATGGGGGATGCGGTTCCGATCCTAGAGCCTGCGGCCAAACCGAAGAAAGTACCTGGTAAGAAACATGATCCGGATATGAGTATCAAAGTGAATCGTTTGGGTGTGAAACACTATCTTTCTGGAAAAATGCCTCAAGCCCTTAAGTATTTTGGTTTGGCGACGGAATACGATTCAAGCAACGTGAATGCTTTGTTGAATTTAGCCCAACTTTTCTTAGAAACGGCCAGAGATAGTAAAGAGAAGCGCGATGAGCGTATTAAAATGGTCCAGCGTTATCTAAAACTATCTGAACGGATTAATTTGGAAGGTATTGAGCTTGATAAGCAGCACCAGCTAAGGCGCTATCTGAGCCATGATGTCGCTCTGTTGCCGAAAGGTTCTTTAGGTAATTTATTGCGATAGATAGCAAAGAAAATGGCGTCCCAGAGAGGATTCGAACCCCTGGCCTGTCCCTTAGGAGGGGACCGCTCTATCCAGCTGAGCTACTGGGACATGCTTGTTGAGTTTTCGTGCTTGTAGGTAGATTTTACAATCGAGTCATTCGATATAGAAGGGTTGAAGCGGTTTAAGCCTTGCCTAAGCTACTTTGTGCTTTGTACAGTTTTGAGGCTCCAGCCTTGCCATAAAGTTGGTCTTGTTTCTTATGGCCACGAACTATAGCGAGTAATTGGTTGACGTTTTGCTGATTACGATAGATAGCTTGTTCATTGCGCTTGTTTTTATGTTGTAGCTCTTTAAGGTGGCGTTTGATTTCTGCATAAAATGCATTAGTTTGCTGTGCGGCAGGGGTGTTGTCATCCTGAGCGGAGTAATCTTCGGAACCTATCTCAATACCAAAAGATTTTAATAAGGCTACACGTTCAAGAGTGAAGTTATGGAACTTGTTAATCACACCCATTTTTTCTTGGGTGATATCACTTAATTGTTCAAGGTCCTTGCTACTGAGTGCTTCGAGCTCTCTGTCGTAAACCGTACTAAGTGATTCTAAAAGCAAAATACCCTGCTTAAGCAGGGTATCTAGTTTTGTATATTGTTGTTCGGTCATAGCGAAATTTACAATAGGTTGTCAAAGCTCAGCATCTTCTCTGCTACACGTTCAGCATTGATTTGATAGCTGCCACTTTCAATTTCTTGTTTTAGTCGCTCGACACGCTCGCTGTCCACATCAGGTGCATTGGCCAGTTGTTTTTCAACATTCTGCAGTGTCTGAGCTGCATTGCTGAGTTTAACTGTATCACCTTTACTGGACGGAGACTGCGCAGGGGCATCATTGCTACCAGTTTTGGTGGCATTACCTTCGCCTGCTCGTGCACGAGTGCTATTCGTCTGCGACGATGACAGGCCCGTGATGTCGTTAATCATTTTTCCGTCCTCAAACTTGTATCTGAACCAGCTTATCGGCGGCTAATTTGGAAACTTTAGAAAAATATTTTTTCTTTAATGAATTCGAGTATAGCAGTTGTAAGCAGATGAAACCATGTTGGATTGACAGTGTTTTATGGGGTTCGAACCAGCCCTGCTTCAATAACTACAGCTTTAACAATGTTGCCTGAACGATCATTTTTAACCTTTATTTGCTGGCCAATACTTCCATCCTCTAAAGCTGTCCCAGCTGCTCTGATTGAAATGCCGCTACGTTTAGCTTCGATAATAACAGAGTTTCCGCGTGACACGGCTAAAGGGGGTTTTAGCATTGAAGCAGTAAAAATTGTGCCTGCTGCAATACTTCTTTTCGTAGTCCAGCCTATAATTTCTTCAGTGTGAAGAAAATATGCTGAACGAATGTTGGTGATATCGACTTGAGTTCTTTGGATATGCTGGGAACTCAAACGAGTATTTCTTGGAAGGCTGGTACTGCTGATTACAGCTGTACCATAGAGTTTAATTTGTGCTGTAACAAAAAGTTGCCACATTGGAGATGGACAGCGTGCTCGAAAGGTGATTCTGCTTCCGTTTCCTTTAGGTGATTGAAATTCTAGGGGTTGTAGGCAGTTTTTTAGTTTGATTTTTCGGCTAATCGGGTTAAGTTTGATCTCAGTTCGCGCATCCGGCTTAGCTTTTTTGTAATGTTCTTGCAGAAAAAGTAGCGCCTCCTGCTCTAATTTTTCGGTTTGATCGGCTGCTAAAGCGCCGAATGAGGCCAAAAGAACAGTGGTTAGGAAGAAAAGTCGTGTTAAATTATGCTTATTCACGTTGTTGTAACTAACATTATGTTTATGTAACGGCGTACAAACAGAATAGATTTAATCTCTACGGGATTATTAGATCATGTCAGGTATCCTAGATAGTGTAAACCTGCGTACCCAAATGGTAGGGCAGAACAGGCTAGAGTTGTTATTGTTTGGTTTGGAAACGGATCAACAATACGGCATCAATGTTTTTAAAGTGCGTGAAGTTTTACAGTGCCCCGATCTTACTGAGGTGCCTCGTCAGACTTCCGCTATTAAAGGTATGGCGCATATTCGCGGCGAGACAATTCCTGTACTGGATCTGTCTGAAGCTGTTGGACGCCAAACCGTTCCTCATGAGCAAAGGCAAGACTGTTTCTTGATTGTTGCTGAGTATAACCGTCGAACGCTTGCATTCTTGGTTCGCAAAGTTGATCGGATTTTAAATACTCAGTGGGATCAGATAATGGCCCCTCCAACAGAAATCGGTGTGGAGAATTATCTGACAGCCATTTTCGAATATGAAGGTAAACTCATCGAAATTTTGGATGTGGAGCAGATCCTGGCAGACCTATATCCAATGCCAACAGAAGTCAGTAAAGATGTAGCTGATGACAAGGTTCGTGAAAAAGCTCGTGAACATCAAATTCTGATTGTCGATGATTCTTCTGTAGCCCGTAATCAGATGCAAAGAAGTTTGGAGAATTTGGGTATCAAGGTGACGTCGTGCAACAACGGCCGCATGGCTTGGGACTTGTTGCGTGATATGGCTGATCGTGGAACTGATGTTACAGAACACTTTTTGATGGTTATTTCGGATATTGAAATGCCAGAAATGGATGGGTACACGCTAACTTCTATGATTCGTGAAGACGAGCGTATGAGTGCTATGCATGTAGTGCTACATACATCTTTATCGGGTGGCTTCAACGTGTCTATGGTTAAAAAAGTAGGGGCTGATGGTTTCCTCGCTAAGTTTAATCCGGATGACCTAGCGACAGCTGTAGTACAGCGCATCCAGCAAGTAGAAAAATAATCAGTCATAGGTTAGGGGTATTACTCTTTCTATGAGTATTTCCGGTAGATCAAACTTTACTATTACGGATGCTGACTTTGAGTTGTTCAGTCGCTTCCTTGAGGATAGTAGTGGGATATTGCTTGCGAAGCATAAGCAATACCTTGTACAAAGCCGTTTGGGGAAAATTGTCCAGGAAAATAATTGTCCTGGTTTAAAAGAACTGATTACTAAACTGCAGAGCCCTACATCAAAACGTTTGCGTGAGCAGGTCATCGATGCGATGACTACCAATGAAACTTTATGGTTTAGGGACGTTCATCCATTCGACATTTTACGTGATCGTATTGTGCCCGAAATGCTAGGGCAGGGTGTTGGTTCTAACAAAATTAGAATTTGGTCGGCCGCATGCTCTACAGGTCAAGAACCCTATTCAATCAGTATGACGCTGGATGAATTTAAGAAAAAAACACCGGGTAAGTTGGTTTCAGAAGAGATCATTGCTACAGATATATCGACTCAAGTGCTAGAGCAGGCGCGTAGAGGTGAATATGAAATGTTGGCGATAGGTCGCGGCCTCTCTCAAGAGCGACTAACACAGCACTTCCGAGAAACGTCTAACGGCAGTTGGGCGGTAAAACCGGAAATAAAATCTAAGGTGAGATTTCAAAGTATTAATCTACTTGGTCAATATACATCGATGGGTAAATTTGATGTTATTTTCTGTCGAAATGTATTGATTTATTTCTCCAGTGAGAAAAAAACTGAAATTTTGTCAAAGATGCATGGGGTGTTAAAGCCAGGGGGGTATTTAATCCTTGGTGCCTCAGAATTCCTTTCTGGATTATCTAATAAATACAAAATGATTCATTGCCGGCCAGGTATTATTTACCAAGCCATATAGCATGCTAGTTCGTGCATTAATAAAAAAGCCGCTTACCAAAGGTAAGCGGCTTTTTTTATTGCCCCTTAATTGTTCTTTTAGTTCATAGCCTTTGCCGCCAGCGGCAATGTGGCGGTTTTAGATTGCCGTTTTTATAAGGGATGAGGTTTAGAATAATTGCGATAGCCATTTAAGCCACTGAAAATTAAGGATTTTAATGGCTTGGCATGTTGATTGCTTTATTTGGAGTAATATTAAAAGAGGCAATGAAATGGCAATTAGTTTTGACGCAGCTTTGGGAATTCACGATGACGCACTTATGCACCGTGCACGTCGTGCAGAGGTTTTAGCTAATAATATTGCTAATGCCGATACACCTAACTTTAAAGCCAGAGATATCGAATTTGCTGAAGCTTTAGAGCATGTGTCGACTAAAATGAATGTAAAACAGGTTGCAACTTCTTCAGGGCATAACACTGAGTTGCTAGAGCCTGATTTGGCGGCAGATATGATGTTCCGTATTCCTAACCAAGCTTCTGTTGATGGTAACACTGTTGAGGTTCAGCAAGAGATGGCACGTTACACAGAGAATGCTATGGATTACCAGACGTCATTTCATTTCCTAAATAAGAAGTTTACTGGTCTCAAATCAGCGATTAAGGGTGAATAATCATGTCATTGAGTAATGTATTTGGTATCGCTGGTTCGGCTATGAACGCTCAGACAATCCGCTTAAATACGACTGCCAGTAATATGGCTAATGCGGAAAGTGTGAGTTCTAGTGTTGATGATACTTATAGAGCTCGAAAGCCAGTTTTTGCTGTACAGCAAGTTGATCCGTTAGCGGAACCTGACAATGAGTTTGGAATCGCTGCAGGTCAAGGGGTACAGGTGCTTGGGATTGTGGAAAGTGAGGCTGAATTACGCCAAGAATACAATCCAGCGCATCCTATGGCTGATGAGGAAGGGTTTGTGTATTACCCGAATGTAAATGTTGTAGAAGAGATGGCGGATATGATTTCAGCATCTCGATCTTTCCAGATTAATACCGAGATTATGAATACTGCCAAGCAGATGCTTCAGCAGACGATCAGACTTGGGCAGCAATAATTTAAGAAACGAGGTTTTTGGCCATGAGTAACGTTAATGGCGTAAATCAGAACGTTTTTGATCAGATAAACAAGGCGAATCAATCTTCCAGTACGCAGAAAAGCCAGACGGAAGAAGATAGTGATATGTTTATGCGGCTGATGATTGCTCAGTTGCAGAATCAAGACCCATCTAGTCCTGCTGATACAACTGACTTTATGCAGCAGATAGCGACTATGTCACAGGTCGAGAGTATTAACCAACTTAATACTTCTGTGAATGAAATGTCGCAGTCGATGCTATCAAGTCAGGCTGCATTACAAGCATCCTCTATGGTGGGTCAGTCAGTGTTTATTCCTGGTGATACCTCTGAGGTAGGGACTGCCATGAATCCGTTCGCGAAAGGTGCTTTCAATTTGGAAACCAGTGCCTCAGACGTAAGAATTAAGGTTTATAACTCAAGCGGAACTTTAGTTGACAATATGCAGCTAGGTGCGGTTGAGCAAGGCGAACATGAGTTTGCTTGGCAGATGCGGTTCGATGAAGACGGTAATCCGGAACACCCTCCGGGAGACTATACGTTCGTGATCGAACGCCTAGAAGATAATGAATATCAAGCGGTTGATACCAGCATGGCCTATCGAGTTAACAGTGTGACTCTGGGTGAAAATGGTATTGGTATGAAAGTGAACACAACAGCTGGCACATTTGATATCAGCGATGTGAAACAGATAGGCGTGTGAGGATAAGACTATGTCAGGTTTTAATACAGCCGTTAACGGCTTAAAAGCGGCTACTACAGATCTCGATGTAACTGGCAACAATATTGCGAACGCGAGTACTGTCGGTTTCAAATCATCTCGAACTGAATTTGGTGATATTTATGCAACGGCGGTTGTGGGGGCTGGTGCTTCTAACGTTCCAGGTGCAGGTGTAACAGTAACTGATATCGCACAAGATTTTAAAGCGGGAACCATTCAGTTTACGAACAATAACCTTGATCTAGCAATTAATGGCTCGGGCTTTTTTCAGCTAGATGATGGTCAAGGCAGTACCACCTATACCCGTGCGGGCTCTTTTGAACTAGATAAAAATGGCTTTGTAGTTTCTAAAACAGGTGCTTTTCTTCAAGGATACGGTCTTGATTCTGAAGGTAACCGTTTGCCTATCGATAATCTTGCGGTTACCCAGAAAGAGAGCCCTCCAAAGGCAACAGAGGAGATTGATCTGTCTTTTAACATCGATTCCCGTGAAGATGCTGCTACGCTTTTGCCTGATTATGATAAGGATGAACCTGGTTCATTTACCTATAGTACAACTATACGAACTTTTGATAGTTTGGGTAATGAGCACACAATTAAATTTAATATGGCTGAAGCGCGGCCTTATCAGGCTCAGCAACAGGTTACTGGTATTGAGGAAGGCGATACAATTTCGGGTGTTGCAATTACTGGTAATGTGGGTACACCAATTCCACCAGCTATCACCAATGATCTAACTGAATTAGCGGGCTATCCGGCGGGGACAGTATTAGATTCATTTTCGGGAAGTGCTTTTTTCGACAAGCTTACCGATCCGGTTAATGGTGATGCGCGTATTCAGAGTATCATCGTAAATGGTCCTGATGATATTACGCTAAGATTTAAATCTGAGTTTCCCGAGCCTGATCTTGTGCAGATTAATGATGCAGATGCAGGGGGGGAGTTAGTTGTCACTGAAATAGCAGAAATTGCAGCTAATGAAACATACGCTTTCCCTATCACTGGGCCTACAGTAGATGATCTTGTATTAGAAATTGGCGGTATAACGCTTCCAGCGATTCCGTCAGGATCAACTGAAGATCAGATTGGTCAGGCAATTACAGCATCAGAAGCAAGAATTAAAGATGCTAACCCCGATGTTGAATCTGTTATATATGACAACATTAATAAACAGGTGACCATCACTTATAAGGCCGAAGCGGGTGATATTAATGCTTCTGATGCAATTACATTCGTTGCGACTGCCGGTACTAACCAGATAGGGGCTCCGACAATTAAAGATGGAGATAATTCCTTCCAAGGCGTTTATCGGATGTACGCTTATCTAAATGGCACGGAAACTTTAGATATCGGTAAGGCTTTAGATCCAGGTGAAGCGGGTACTGGTACTGAGCCTGGACCTGTACTTATTAAGTTTAATCCAGCGAATGGTTTGTTGTCAGGCATCAATGGTCAACAGTTTTCGGTTGGAGCAATTGTCCCGAGTATTACTATTTTGGGGGCGGACCCAGCGGACTCCACAACTGAAATTGAACTAGATATAACAAATACTACTCAGTTTGCTTCGGCATCTATTGTAAAAGCCTCGCAACAAGATGGATATACTAAGGGTGACCTGATTGGTGTAACTTTTAGTGCCTCCGGTGAAATGGTGGCTAGCTTCTCCAATGGACAAAATCAGGATCTTGGTGTTGTTGCTATAGCAACTTTTGAAAACCAATCGGGTTTATCTCCTTCTGGGGATACTGAGTGGACGGCAACATTTGCTTCAGGTAATGCGATTCTCAACCCGCCAGGTACAGGCTTGAATGGTACGTTGCAATCAGCTGCTCTTGAGCAATCAAACGTTGATTTGTCAGCAGAGCTTGTAGCATTGATTGAAGCCCAGCGGAATTTCCAGGCTAACTCTAAGACGTTGGAAACACTGAATACAGTGACGCAGAATATTCTTCAGATTTAATCTGGATTAGTCATCTTTTAACTCAAAAAGACCGCTTAAGCGGTCTTTTTGAGTTTCTGGCATACCCTTTGCTTTATATATCCATATAAGAATTCAACGAGATGCGGCAAAGCCGCTCAAACGAGAAGATAAAGATGGATAAGGTTCTATATTTAGCAATGAGTGGCGCCAGAGAGAATATGCTGGCTCAGCAAGCTCATGCCAATAACCTTGCAAATGCAAATACCTCAGGTTTTAAAGCGGATTTGGCTCAAGCCCGCGCTATGCAGGTATTTGGCGAGGGGCATGCCTCTCGCGTTTATGCTCAAACTGAACGCCCAGCTACAGATATGACAAGTGGGACGTTAATCGAAACTGGACGCAAGTTGGACATCGCTGTGGCAGGTGATGGTTGGTTTTCTGTGATTCGCCCTGATGGCACTGAGGGGTATACACGTGCCGGCTCACTGCAGATCAATGCCGCTAACCAGCTTGTTACAGGAAGTGGCTTGCCGGTGATGGGCAATGGCGGAATTCCTATTGTATTGCCTCCTTTCGAAGAAATTGAAGTTTCTACCAGCGGAATCATCACCATTCGCCCATTAGGTGAAAATGCTGCAGAACTGCTAGTGGCAGATCAAATTAAGCTTGTAAATCCTGATCCTCAGACTCTCTTCAAAGGACCTGATGGCTTGATGACAAATGGCGGTGAGCCTGAATTGGCGGACCCGAATGTACGTATCCGTTCAGGGTATATTGAATCAAGTAATGTCAATGCTGTTAGTGAATTGACTGGGATTATATCGACATCCCGCCAATTCGAAATGCAAATTAAAATGATGAAAACTGCACAAGAAAATTCAGAAACTGCAGCAACTATTTTGAAAATATCTTAATAATCACCTGAGGATTGAATAATGCACGGTGCACTAAGCGTAGCTAAAACAGGAATGACTGCTCAGGATACAAATCTGAAGGTGATTTCGAACAACTTGGCCAACGTATCGACTGTTGGTTTCAAGAAAGATAACGTAGTTTTTGAAGATCTGATGTATCAGGTACGCCGTCAGCCAGGCGCTCAAACAGCAGAAGAAGCACAGCTTCCGTCAGGCTTACAAATTGGTTTAGGTGTACGGACTGTAGGAACGCAAAAAATCTTTTCTGCAGGTGATATGGAAGTTACTGGCGAGCCATTTGATGTTGCAATAAATGGACGAGGGTTTCTGCAAGTAACTTTGCCTAATGGGGATACAGCTTATACGCGAAATGGGCAATTACATTTAAACGGTGATAGTCAAGTAGTTACCCCAGAGGGCTACTTGCTCGAGCCAGAACTTACGTTGCCAAATGATGTACTTAGCTTTTCGATTGGCACTGATGGAATAGTTACAGTTACCACTCCAGATAGTCCACAAGGTACCCAGATCGGGCAAATGCAGCTTGCAGACTTTGTTAACCCTCAGGGGCTGCAGTCACAAGGCCAAAATTTATATATCGAAACTGCATCTAGTGGTGCTCCTGTAGTCAGTAATCCAGGGGAAAATGGTACAGCGGTACTTATTCAAGGGTCGTTGGAAAACTCAAATGTAAATTCAGTTGAAGAGTTGGTGGATATGATTACTACCCAGCGAGCATATGAAATGAATTCAAAAGTTATCTCTACAGCTGACGAGATGCTTTCTTATGTCAGCCAGCAGCTGTAATGAGATATTGAGGTTATAACGATGAAAAAACTTATCACTGCTTTTGTATCTATTACATTGTTACTTACAGGTTGTGTGCAGAAACAAGTTAAACCAAATAACCCTGAGTATGCACCTGTAGTGCCTCAGGCATTAACGCAGCCTGCACCAGTGAATGGTTCAATCTACAATTCTGCAACAAGCATAAACTTGTATGGTGATGGTAGAGCCCACAGAATCGGTGATATTTTGACAATCACATTGCAAGAAAGTACTAGTTCTCAAAAAAGTGCGACAACAGAATTAGACAAATCTAGCAGTTTGACGCTGACACAACCAACGATATTAGGTGATGCGGTATCGCTTAATGGCAAACCACTAAGTGCTTCGATTACTGGTCCGACAACCGCATTCGAAGGTGAGGGCTCTTCTGATATGAGTAATAACCTGACAGGTAATATTACAGTTACAGTGCATGATGTTCTGCCAAACGGTGTTTTGTTGGTTAAAGGTGAAAAGTGGTTAACCTTAAATCAGGGCGATGAATATATCCGAATCAGCGGCATGGTCAGACCGCAGGATATAGGCTCAGATAATACAGTTGCCTCGACTAAACTTGCTGACGCGCGTATAGCTTACAGTGGTACTGGAGCAGTTCATGACACTAATGTAATGGGGTGGGTGTCTAAATTCTTTATCAGTGCATTGATGCCATTCTAAAGGTAGTGATGATGAAAAAAACATTAATTCTCATAACTTGCATGCTCGTGACCATTGTCGCTGAAGCAAGCCGCCTAAAAGATATGGTTAGTATTTCTGGTGTTCGCTCTAACCAATTAGTTGGTTATGGCTTGGTTGTTGGTCTTGATGGGACTGGTGATAAAACATCTTTTACTTCGCATACGTTCCGAAACATGTTGAATAACTTTGGTGTGGCGATTCCATCTACGATGAATCCTGCTTCTAAGAACATTGCGGCAGTAGCAATTCATGCTGATCTTCCTGCTTTTTCTAAGCCAGGCCAGCAGATTGATATTACTGTTTCGGCCATTGGCGATGCGAAAAGCTTACGTGGTGGTAGTTTACTTATGTCACCGTTGAAGGGAGCTGATGGTCAGGTTTATGCGGTAGCTCAAGGTAATTTAGTTGTCTCTGGCTTTGGTGTTCAGGGGGCTGATGGTTCTCGTCTTTCTTTGAATGTACCAAGCGTTGGTCGGATTCCGAATGGTGCTACGGTAGAGAGAGCTGTCCCAAGTGGTTTTACTCAAGGGGATAGCTTGGTGTTAAACCTTCATCGTCCCGATTTTACTACATCACGAAGAGTTGCGGAGGAAATTAACCATTTGTTAGGAGCTGGAATGGCGGCCTCAATGGATGCAACCTCAATCCGAGTAAGAGCTCCCCGCGACCCTAATCAACGCGTTTCTTTTCTCTCAGTACTAGAAAATCTAAATGTGGAACCGGCGAAAGATTCCGCAAAAGTCGTGATTAATTCACGTACCGGTACCATCATTATTGGTCAAAATGTTCAAGTCTCCCCTGTAGCGATTACTCATGGTGGTTTAACGGTAGCAATCGCAGAAGCTGCTGATGTAAATCAGCCAAATCCATTAGGTGGTGGCCAGACGGTTGTAACCCCTCGTACTGGAATCGTAGTAGATGAAGGTTCTGGTCATATGTTTGAGTTTGCGCCAGGTGCAAACTTGCAAGATATCGTTGAAGCAGTAAATCAGGTGGGTGCAGCTCCAGGTGACTTGATGGCTATTTTGGAAGCGCTGAAACAAGCGGGTGCCTTAAAAGCTGAATTGGTGGTGATCTAATGATTAAAACAGGCGCAGGCAATAATGCTCAACTTTATTCAGATCTGGCTGAGCTTCAAAAATTAAAAGCTAAAGCTAAAGGCGATAGTGATGAAGGCCTGCGTTTGGCCGCTCAGCAGTTTGAGCAACTTTTTGTCAGCATGTTACTGAAGTCTATGCGTGAAGCAAATGCCGCATTTGGTGAAGACAACTTTATGAATAGTAGTCAAACCAAAATGTTTCAAAGCATGTATGACAATCAGATCGCTCTAGAGATGTCAGGTGCTCAAGGTATTGGGTTGACTGATGTACTAGTGAGGCAGCTTGGTGGTCAGGTGGATAAAGAGAAACCTGAACTTAAACCTCTAGATACAAGCAGCCGGGAGCTTAATCGAGCTTTTGATCATGCAGCATCGGTTGCTGCTGCAGCGCTTTTAGCGAAGGCTGAAGGCCAAGAAAACCCTCCGGGAATAACGCTGACAGAAGATCAGAAAAGTACGGTTAAAGAAGTTTTTGAATCACAGATGGCTGCTGCTAAAAAAGTAGTAGATGAAAACCTTCCTGATCGTTTTGAATCTCCAGAAGAATTTGTTGAGAAGCTAATGCCGTTAGCTGAAAAAGTGGCTGGTGAGTTAGGGGTGGATCCTCGAGTGTTGCTAGCGCAGTCTGCTTTAGAAACGGGTTGGGGAAAATTTATGGTTCGATCTGCAGACGGTAGCAATGCAAATAACCTTTTCAATATAAAGGCGGATCGACGCTGGGATGGCGCAAGTGCGCAAGTTTCAACTCTGGAATATAGAGATGGCTTAGCACAAAAGGAAAAGGCTTTCTTTAGAAGCTATGACAGCTATGAAGACAGCTTTCGAGACTATGTTGATTTTCTGAAAACTAATCCGCGTTACAAAGTGGCGTTGGAAAGTACAGATGATCCATATAAATATGTGCAGCAATTACAGGAAGCAGGTTATGCAACTGATCCTAATTACGCTGACAAGATTAAAAATATTTTTGAGGGAGCTCTGCTCGCAAGTCGAAGTGATGGATCTAAAGAGGGTTAAGTAATAGTCGATAAACTATTACACAACTCTCCTTTATTCATCTTAAGAAGCAGACCAAATCTCAAAAGGAGTTCTCATGTCTTTCGGTTTATTATCTTTAGGCACACAGAGCCTACAGGCTAACCAAACGGCTCTGACAGTAACAGGTCAGAACATCAGTAATGTGAATACGGAAGGGTATAGCAGGCAAAGACCTGTGTTCCTATCTCGTGAAGATCAAGCCGGGGTGTTGGTAAATGACGTAGAGCGTATAGCTGATGAGTTCCTGAATAAGCAGATTTGGTCTGATAGTTCTACCTACAAGAGTTTTGAAATCTATCGTGACTATGCGAATGAGTTAGATAACCTTATGGCATCAGATGTCACCAGTGTATCTAAAGCGATGGATGATTATTTTGGTGCGCTACAGACTGCTGTTGATGATCCAGTAAGCTTGCCAAACCGCGAACTCTTTCTTGCGCAAGCAGATGCTTTAGTTAGACGATTTAATGATCTTGATTCAAATATTCGACGCCAAAATGAAACTATCAATGGAAGGTTAGAAAGCGCTACAGCGGCAGTAAATACCATCGCTCAGAATATAGCGCAGTTGAATGATGATATTCGTATTGCTACAGCTGCTGGGCAAGTTTCCAATGAACTATTGGACCAACGCGATGCAAAGCTTGAGGAGTTGTCCGAATATATTGGTTTTACCACGATCAGTGAACCGTCTACCGGTGAGGTTAGCGTATTTGTTGGTAACGGCGAACCTTTGGTGGTGGGCTTATCTGCTAATAAACTAGTTACTTCTTTAAACCCTGCAGACAGCAGTATGCTGAATATTTCCTTACAAACTGGGAATAATGAGGCTGATATAACTAGGCAAGTATCTGGAGGGATTATTGGCGGGACCTTAACTTATAGGGATACGACACTAAATCAGTCTCTTGATGAGTTGGGCCGGATCGCTCTGGTTTTTGCTGAAACAATGAATGAGCAGCACCAAAAAGGTATCGATCTTGATGGTAATGCAGGAGACCTTTTGTTTACGGATATTAATGCGCCTGCGGTTACCCAGAATAGAGTTATAGCTTATAGAGATAATGGTTCAACAGTAAATTCGACAGTAATTATCAATGAAGCGGATAAACTTCAAGCATCAGAATATAGTTTAATTTTTAATGATACGGGTACATTCACTATTACCCGTGAGTCTGATGGTATGCGTTGGGAAAGTAATACTCTTAATTTACAGTCGGATGTATCTGATGTTGATGAAGAGGGAGAATATGCATATGACCCTGTATCTGGTGAATTAGATCTACGGATTGATGGATTTAGCTTAAGCATGCGTACTGATACTGGATTTATTCCAGGTGATCAGTTTTTAATTCGTCCAACTCGGAATGCAGCTTCAGAAATTGATACAGTACTCACCAATGGACGTCAACTCGCATTGGCAGCGCCATTAGCAGTGGCTGAATCAGGATCTAATCAAGGTACAGGCGAAGTTGAAGTTATTATTACGGACCCTGAGTTTGCTACGTTGTCTAATGTTGAGAATACATTAACACCTCCAGTAACTGCCGGATTGGCCGTTGTTGATCCTGCAGTTACGCCTTTAACGTTCCAAGTTTCTGACTATACGAAAATTAATAACTTATCTTTTCCTATAAGTGTGGAGCATTTAGCGCCTGGTACAGGTAGTTATGAAGTTAAAGACAGTACTGGAGCCACTATTTTTGGTCCAGCTGTACCTGCTCCAACTGCGACAGAGATAGATCTCGATGCTGCTTATGGTTTGACCTTAACTGTGGGCGGAACTGGGTCTGCAGTTGGTGTATCTTCAATCGAGTATGACTCAACGGTAATTGATGATAATAGGTTAACGCCTCCTTTACAGGTTGCTTTTTTACCTGAGCTAGAAGGTGTTGCGAATACTGGGAATCAGTTTGTATCTTTGCCTGCTGATATAAATGTGACCGTAGGAACGACAGGTTTAAGTTTTTCGTCTGATGCAGTCACCCTAACTGATGCTGAAGAAGTTGGAAGTGTAGGTTATCCCTTAACTTTTGATTCTTTAGGGGGGGGGAATTATCAGGTAACTCCTGCGTCAGGAGGTCCTTTTGTTGTAACTGCTTCAGTATCAGGTACTGATGTTGTTTTTGATATGACAGATCAGATTGGCCTGAAAATAAGTGCTACCGGGGTTGTTGATGGCGCAGGTTTAAATAGCTTTACAGTACAGCCAGCAGATGTAAATAAGGTTGAGCATACTCCTGTTTTTACAGCGCAAACGGGTAATCCTTCAGCAACAGGTTCTATTGAAGCAAGAGTTACCGATACTGCATTGGTTGGTGCTGCACAGTATCCTCTAACCGTTACTTATACCAATGTTCCAGCGGGTACTTATGAGGTTGCTGATACAGCAGGAAACACGCTTTATTCAGGGGTGGCTGATGCTGATGGTAACCTTTCATTGCCAAGCCTTGGCCTAGATATTCATGTAGATACAGATATTGCCGTCAATGATACAGTGACAATCGCTCCTGAGCAGAATTCTAATATTAATAGTGCTGCAGCTATCAATAACATACGAGTAACTGATGAGCGTTTAATGGGGGCTGTTACCTTCCCTGTTCAAGTTGTTTATGACGGTGGTTCAAGTACCTATGTAGTTACAGATTCAGCAAACCCTTCGACAGTCTTGTTTAACGGCGGGGCCCAATCTGGCGCTTTGGACATGACTAAAACATTTGGTTTTGCGATTGATGTTAATAACCCTCCAGAAGTACCGGGGAATGGTGATAGCTTTATTATTCAGCACTCTCCTGACTCAAAAGAAGCTGCTTATGTCGTCCTAACTGATGGGGATGGTGATCGTGTTGTCCGTGAATATGAGCCTAATTCGCCTATAGCATTATCTGGCTATGAGGTTGTTATCAATAACAGGCCTCAAGTGGGTGATACGTTTGAGATTACTCTAAATACAGGTGGAGTTTCAGATAATAGGAATTCCCTTTTAATGTCTGACCTTCAGGCAGAAAAATTGATTGATGGTGCTTCTTATCAGGATCAGTATGGGCTGAATGTAGAACGAGTGGGTTCAGAAGCTGCTGTCGCACAGGTAAATGCTAAGGCTGGTAAATCAGTTTTAGATGCAAATATTGCAACGCGTGAAGGGATTTCAGGTGTTAATTTGGATGAAGAAGCAGCGAAGCTGGTTCAGTTTCAACAAGCTTATCAGGCTTCTGCTCAGTTGATTCGGGCAGCGCAGACAATTTTTGATACGTTGCTTCAAAGTGTATAGGAGATAGAAAATGAGAATTTCTACTCAACAAGTCTTCCTTAGTAATGTTGATAATATCAATAAAACTAATAGTGAACTTTTTAAGACACAAAACCAATTATCGACGGGGAAGCGCATTCAGCAGCCTTCTGATGATCCGCTTGCTTCTGCTCAAATTCAAAAGTTCAAAAAAGAAATTGCGAGGACTGAGCAATATAATAGCAATATTGAAGTTTCGCGCCGTCGCTTAGAGTTGGAAGAGAATACGCTGGAGCAAATTAACAATATTTCTATAAGGCTTAAAGAGTTAGCGATTCAAGGTAAAAATGGGGTGCTTACCCAGACGGATCGGCTATCTATCTCCTCAGAAGTTGGTGAGTTGTTAGGCCAGTTAGAAGGTTTGATGAATACTAAAGACGTGCAAGGGGAATTTTTATTCTCCGGGCATAAAGGGTTCACAAAGCCTTATGAATATAATGCTGCCCTAGATAGTTACTCTTATGCGGGAGATGACGGCCAGCGCTCTATTCAGATAGGGCCAGAGAATAAAATAGCTTCGACCGATTCTGGTTTTGATATCTTTGAGACAGTACCTAAGGTTTCTGGGTATGTTGATGCAGTGATTACCCAAGATAATAATCATATTGATGATGTCGCTCTGACTAAAGACAATGCGGATGCATTTGATCAGTTTATTACCGACAACGGTGAACTGACGTTTACTTTTTCAGGCGGTAACTTAACCGTAGTGAATGCAGCAGGTCAGCCTATTACGGCCGACAATCCATCGGTAGTATTGAATAACTTTGATTTGGCCTCTAACCCTACTCATCCAGTCATACAGATTGGCGGGGTGGATATTACGTTAGATAAAATCATTGATGGGACAGCAACCTTAGGATCTAAATCCCAGCATAATATTTTAGATACTGCGAAAGATATGAAGGATGCATTGGATAATGCTGACTTTACAACAAGTAGTGGTAAGCAGGCATTTACCGAGACAATGGATTTTGTACTGGATAATTTGAATGGTATTCAGGAAAAGCTCATTGGCGTAACGACCAGTATTGGTGGACGACTTAATGCCTTAGAACAGCAGCAGTCGGTTAATGAAGATTATGAACTCTTCACAACTGAAGCTTTATCTTCCTTTGAAGATCTTGATTATAACGAAGCAATAAGCCGGTTCCAGCTACAGCAAACCGCTTTACAGGCCTCGTATGCAAGTTTTGCACAGGTTAAGGATTTGAGTTTATTTAATTATATAAACTAAAAGTCTTATCACTTAAAAAGCCGGCTCTTAGCCGGCTTTTTTGTCTTTATATTGCGGTGCAATATGGCTGTGACGAAATATGTCATTGTTAGTGATCTTAAATGCCATGCAATAGCCCCTTTTTATAGTAAATAAAGCGCTGTCTAATATTGGCTGACATTTTTTGTTACTAAAACTGGTAAGTTTTGTTATTGGCGTATTACGACCTTTGAACCATTCTTAAATACATACTGTATTGGTGCTCGGCACCACTTATCCGCATCAGCGGAGCGATAATAAGAATGAGGAAAACGTCATGCCAGAATACAAAGCTCCCCTCCGTGATATGGACTTCGTGTTAAACGAAGTGCTTAACGCTGAGCAGCATTACCAGAGTCTTTCAGGTTGCGAGGATGCGACGCCTGATATGGTAGGCGCGATCATGGAAGAAGGTGCTAAGTTTGCTGAACGCGTTTTATCTCCATTAAACCAGATTGGTGATCAGCAGGGCTGTCAGTGGGATGACGGAGCTGTTAAAACTCCTGAAGGTTTTAAAGAAGCTTACGACCAGTTTGTTGAAGGCGGTTGGCCGTCGTTAGCCCATGAAGCTGAATACGGCGGCCAAGGTCTACCAGAATCTATCGGCATCATTGTGAACGAAATGGTCGGTACGGCTAACTGGTCTTGGAGTATGTACCCAGGTCTAAGCCATGGTGCAATGAATACTCTACATGCCCATGGTACAGAAGATCAGAAACAAACTTACCTTACTAAATTGGTATCCGGTGAGTGGACGGGCACTATGTGTCTGACCGAGCCTCATTGTGGTACTGATTTAGGCATGCTGCGAACTAAAGCAGAGCCTCAAGGAGACGGTAACTACAAAATCTCTGGTACGAAGATTTTCATCTCTGCGGGTGAGCACGATATGGCAGATAACATTGTGCATATCGTATTGGCACGACTGCCAGATGCGCCTGCAGGTACAAAAGGTATCTCCTTGTTTATCGTTCCTAAGCACTTGCCAGAAACTATTGGTACAAATAACGGCGTTAGTTGTGGCTCTCTAGAGCACAAGATGGGTATTCACGGTAATGCTACTTGTGTCATGAACTTTGATGAGGCTACCGGTTACCTAATTGGGCCAGAGAATAAAGGTCTTAACTGCATGTTTACCTTTATGAACACTGCGCGTCTAGGTACAGCTTTACAGGGCTTGGCGCATGCAGAGTGGGGCTTTCAAAACTCACTAGTGTATGCCAAAGATCGTTTGCAGATGCGCGCTCTAAATGGCCCTGCTAACCCAGAAAAAGCGGCCGATCCAATTATCGTACACCCTGAAGTTCGTAAAATGCTGCTGACCCAGAAGGCTTTTGCTGAAGGTGGTCGCGCAATGATCTACTACTGTGCTCAACTGGTGGATAAAGTTGAGCGAGCAGAAGGTGATGAGAAAAAACAAGCCGATGCGTTGCTAGCATTCCTAACCCCGATTGCAAAAGCGTTCCTGACCGAAGTGGGGTTCGAATCCGCTAACCACGGCCTTCAAATCTTTGGTGGTCATGGCTTCATCGCAGAGTGGGGCATGGAGCAAAACGTACGTGATAGCCGTATCTCTATGCTGTATGAGGGGACCACTCAGATCCAAGCTCTGGATTTGCTAGGTCGTAAAGTATTGATGACCCAAGGTGAATCTCTAAAAGGCTTTACCAAAATTCTACATAAGTTCTGTCAGGCTGAATCTGACAACAGCGATCTACAACAGTACATCAAACCGCTAACTGAGCTGAATAAAGAGTGGGGTGAGCTCACTATGAAGATCGGTATGAAAGCGATGCAAAACCGCGATGAGGTGGGTGCTGCATCTGTCGATTACCTCATGTACTCAGGCTATGTTGTATTGGGTTACTTCTGGGCGCGTATGGCTAAAGTGGCTCAAGAAAAGTTGGCAGAAGGTGAAGGTGATGCAGCGTTCTACCAAGCTAAACTGACTACAGCACGTTTCTATTTCCAGCGAATCTTGCCGCGTACTCGTAGTTTGGTTGAAACAATGCAGTCAGGTGCAGATAACCTGATGGATATGGACCAAGAACACTTTGCTTTCTAGTCGAGGTATAGACGTGAAGAAAGCACTAAATAATCCAGTAGGCCGCACGCTTTTACGCGGCCTCTTAAAACTCAACGCAACACGTTATGCGTTAAAGAATAAAAATGACAAAGAGGTATCTGAAATGTCCGACTTGAATGCAGTTTTTACTGAAATGAAAAATCGTTTTAATGCCGATGCTGCAGCTGACACAGATGCAATTTTTCAGTACGACATTAGCGATGGTGACTCCTGGTTTGTGACAGTGAAAGAGGGTAGCTGTGATGTAGCGGAAGGCGTTAGTGATGACGCTACCGTGACATTGACAATGGACTCTATTACTCTCGAAGAGATCATGTCGGGTGAAACTGATGGTATGCAGGCGTTCATGGCGGGTCGTGTACAGGCTGATGGTGACATTATGCTAGCGACTAAATTGGCTGTATTTTTCCCCGTAGCCTAAAATTACCGACATAGATCCCTTATAAAAATAATTACATGAGGAACCTTAGATGCAGCAACTCCCTGCCGCCGATAGTATCCCGGCTGATATAAATCATTACGGTTTTAAAACTGTTCCAGATGTTCTAGCGCATGTGCAGAAGAACTTTGGCCCTAAACCAGCATTTACCAGCTTTGGGCGCACGATCGATTACAACGAATTAGATCGTTTATCTGCGGCGTTTGCTGTGTATCTTCAGCAAGAAACAAACTTGCAGCCGGGTGATAGGGTAGCGATTCAGCTACCTAACCTGGTTCAATATCCGATTGTATTATTTGGTATTTTGCGTGCGGGGCTGGTGGTTGTGAACACCAATCCGCTGTATACCCCGCAAGAGATGCAGCACCAGTTTAATGATTCCGGTGCGAAAGCGCTGATTATCCACAAGAGCATGGCGCACAATGCTGAAAAGATTTTGGATAAGACGCAGATTGAAACCCTGTTTGTGACCCAAGTAGGGGATCTACACGATTTTATTAAGCGTAATCTTTTGAATGCTGCGGTTAAGTATTTGAAAAAGATGGAGCCAGATTACAATCTGCCTCAAGCGATTCCGCTTCGTTCCGCATTCTACAAATATGATGGTCAGCAACCGAATCCGGTTAAAGTTGAATCATCTGATGTTGCTGTCTTGCAGTATACCGGTGGTACAACGGGCGTTTCTAAAGGCGCGATTCTGACTCATGCCAATCTGATCTCGAACATGTTACAAGCGCAGGAGCGTTTAACCGTTCCTGGTGTTGATTGGACTGAAACGGTTATCTCACCACTGCCGCTTTATCATATCTATGCCTTCACCGTTGCTCAGGTGGTTTCGTTGATGGGTGGGCATAGCGTATTGATTCCAAACCCAAGGGATATTCCTGGGTTTATTAAAGAGATGCAGAAGTGGCGTATGAGTACTTTTGTTGGTCTAAATACGCTGTTTGTTGCGTTGTGTAACGATGAGAACTTTGCCCAAGTCGATTTCAGTAATCTGAAATTTACGGCTTCAGGTGGTATGGCGCTGAATCCTTCTACGGCGGTGCTTTGGAAAGATAAAACCGGTTGTGACGTAATTGAAGGTTACGGCCTGACAGAAACCTCTCCAGCGGTATGTTTCAACCCACCCGATGATAACCGTACAGGCACGATCGGGCTGCCTATGATTCACACCGATGTTCGTATTATTGGTACGGATGGTCAGGATGTGGTTCAAGGTGAAGCCGGTGAGCTTTGTGTTAAAGGCCCGCAGGTTATGCGCGGATATTGGCAAAGAGAAGAGGCGACCGCTTCTTCATTTACCGATGATGGTTACTTTATCACAGGGGATATCGCGACGATTGATGAGGAAGGTTATTACCGCATCGTCGACCGCGCCAAAGATATGATCATCGTCTCTGGTTTTAATGTCTATCCAAATGAAGTGGAAGATGTCATTACCCAGCACCCTGATGTTGTGGAATGTGCAGCTATCGGTATTCCAGATGATAAGACCGGCGAGATCGTTAAGGTCTTTGTTGTTAGTAATAATCCTGATCTATCCCGTGAGGATGTTAGGGATTGGTGTAAAGATAAACTGACTCGCTACAAGGTGCCAAAGCAAGTCGAGTTTGCTGAAGATCTGCCAAAATCCAATGTCGGTAAGGTGCTTCGTCGTCTGCTAAAACCTTCTGCAGATGATAATGCCAACGCAGCTTAAAGCCGAATAAAGGGAATCGATCAGTATGCCTTTATCTCGACCAACTCGGCGTGAAACTCATCATAATCGAACTGTGATGTGTAATGGTTATCTTCGTGATGATGGTTTATGGGATGTTGAAGCCCGTATGACCGATGTTAAAACGCGAGATGTGGATAACCCTGAACGTGGTGGTTATGTTCCAGCAGGCGAAGCGTTTCATGATATGAGCATTCGCCTGACCCTCGATAAAGGTCTACTGATCAAACAGGTAGAAGCCTGTATAGATTATTCCCCCTTTCGCATCTGTAAAAAAGTTGGTGCTGCATATGCGCAACTGCAAGGTACACGCATTGGACCTGGTTGGCTGCGTATAGCTAAAGACCGTATAGGTGGTGTTGCGGGTTGTACGCATATGAATGAACTTTTACCTGTTCTAGCAACGACAGCTATCCAATCTATCTGGCCGAGTAGCGATAAAGATGTGCTCGCTCAAGGTGCTGAATTTATGCTTGATAGTTGTCATTCATGGGGGCGAAGCAGTGAGATGGTTCGCGAATACCTGCCAGAACATTATCAGCCTGCGATAGCAGTTAATGTAGTAGAGGAGCCTAAATAATGGCTGCCGTTTTAACCGAAAAGCAGGGCTCTGTTTTCGAGATAAATCTTAACCGACCAGATAAGAAAAATGCGCTTACATTGGCAATGTATGTCGAAATGACGGCGCTACTGAAGCAAGCAGCGGAAGATTCTAATGTTCACGTCGTGCTATTGCGAGCGCAAGGTCAGTCCTTCTGTGCAGGTAATGATATAAGCGATTTTGTGTCTGCAACGCATAACCCCAATATCCTGCAAGATGTATTGGTGTTCTTACATACACTGGCAAGCTTTCCCAAGCCAATCATCGCAGCGGTGCATGGTGATGCTGTTGGTATAGGCACGACCATGCTCTTGCATTGTGACCTCGTTGTTTCTGCAGATAATCTGCGTTGTAAAATGCCTTTTGTGAAATTGGGCTTAATACCTGAAGGGGCGTCTACTTTGTTGTTTCCGCAATTAGTAGGGCATCGACATGCTTTTGAGCTGCTGGTGGAAGGTCGAAGTTTTGATGTTATTGAAGCTGAGCAACTTGGAATTGTTAATCAAATCATAGAACCTGATCTGCTCCTAGAAATAACACGAAATCGTGCTAAAAAGTTAGCTGATAGCCCTGTTGATTCGGTGATTGCAGCTAAACAGTTGATGAAAGCCGAAACCTTAAAGTCCGTTCACCAAGTGATTGATAGTGAAGGGGCATTGTTTTATCAGCGCTTGTTATCTGAAGAAGCGCAAAAGGCATTTATGGCCTTCCTACAAAAATAATATGCATTTTTAATATATAGATCTTAAATATTAGGATTTACTAATCTACATGAAATTGTATAATGACTTCATCTTATGAACACCCCATCCAGTGAGGTCCAAGGTGAAAGCATTATTCTTTTCTGCTGCTCTAGCGGCTGCCCTTCCGGTTCAAGCGGAACAATTCTCGGTAAATATTCCTGAACTGCAGAACGAAGCTAAAGGTGTCATTAAAGAGCTAGTGACAACGCTTTGCTCAGAACTCAAAGCGGCAAAAAAAGAGGGCGGTGCTATCGCTGCCATCAACGTTTGTAATACTAAGGCAGAAGGCCTTACAAAAAGCGTGAATGGTAATTCTGAATGGCATGTTGAGCGTACTAGTTTAAAACTACGTAACCCGCAAAATGCACCTGATCATTGGGAAAAGGCGATTCTTGAACAGTTTGAATCCAAAGCTAAGCAAGGGGCTAATCTAAAAACCTTAGGTTTCTCGCAAGTTGTCGTAGACGACGAAGGCAGAAAAGTCTTCCGCATGATGAAGGCGATCCCCGTCGCTGATCAATGCTTAGCTTGTCATGGTTCCAAGATTAAACCAGAGATAGCTGAGCAACTTCAGACCCTTTACCCAGAAGACAAAGCGACAGGTTTTTCCACAGGCGATCTTCGTGGTGCTTTCAGCTTAAAAAAATATTTATAAGATAAATTGGATTATAAAAAGGGCTTATTAGCCCTTTTTTAATGCCTGTCTTTTTAGCTATTGTCAGAAAAGGTAACTTTTTTGATACCTTTTGATTGTATTTGTTTGCGCTTGATCCTTTCTTAAGCCCTTTGTTTACGGGGCTTTGATTAATATTGCTATTTTTTGTTAGCGATGTAGCTGCTTTTTGTCATTGTTGAATTTCAGTCTGAGACTAAGATTTATACATAGCTTGGGGAATGAGCTTCCCTCTATGAAAGTAACCCTATTTTCTTATGTGTACGGGTTACCAAAATAACAATACAAAGAGGCGGTTATGAAAGTACTGGTTGCCGTAAAACGTGTGATTGACTACAACGTCAAAGCCCGTGTCAAAGCAGATAACAGTGATGTCGATTTAGCTAACGTAAAAATGGCTCTAAATCCATTTTGCGAGATAGCAATTGAAGAGGCTGTACGTTTAAAAGAAGCGGGTACAGCGGATGAAGTTGTCGTTGTTTCTATTGGTAATAAGAGCTGCGAAGAGCAGATCCGTACAGCACTAGCATTGGGTGCCGATCGCGGTATCCGTGTCGATGTCGAAACCAACCCTGATTCCCTTTCTGTCGCTAAGCTATTAGCCAAAATTGTAGAAAAAGAAGCCCCAGGCATGGTGATTCTTGGTAAGCAAGCGATCGATTCTGATAACAACCAAACCGGTCAAATGTTGGCTGCACTGTTGGATCGCCCACAAGGTACCTTCGCATCAGAAGTAGAGGTGACTGGCGATAGCATCAACGTTACCCGTGAAATCGACGGTGGTTTGCAAACGGTTAATCTGGCTATGCCAGCGGTTGTCACAACCGATCTGCGTCTTAATGAACCACGTTACGCATCCCTTCCAAACATTATGAAAGCGAAGCGTAAACCGCTTGATGTCCTAACGATTGATGAACTGGGCGTGTCTGTAGCGAGCAATCTGCAACTACTACGTGTCGATCCGCCGTCAGAGCGTCAAGCAGGCATCAAAGTTAGCTCTGTAGATGAGCTAGTCGAAAAACTACGTAATGACGCTAAAGTAATTTAAGGGGGTGATCAGATGACTATTCTTGTAATTGCCGAACACGATAATAACGAGCTTAAACCTGTAACCCTCAATACCTTAGCTGCAGCAAATGCAATTGGGGGTGATGTACACCTGCTAGTTGCGGGTGCTAGCTGTCAGGCGGTTGCTGATGCAGCGGCGCAAGTATCAGGTGTGAGTAAAGTTCTATTGGCTGATAACGCTGCGTATGAGCATCAGCTGGCAGAAAATATCAGTAAGTTGGTGCTAACTGTCGCGGCTGACTATAGCCACATCCTAGCCTCAGCAACCACAACAGGTAAGAACTTCCTACCGCGCGTTGCAGCACTGCTAGATGTAAATCAGATCTCAGACATTATTGCCGTAGAAGCAGCGGATACCTTCAAGCGCCCAATCTATGCCGGTAATGCGATTGCGACAGTACAGTCTAGCGATAGCACTAAAGTCATTACCGTTCGTGGTACCGCTTTTGATCCTGTCGCTAATAGTGGTGGTTCTGCAGAGGTCGTTAGCCTTGCTGAATCATGTGATAGCGGCCTTTCCAGCTTTGTTTCAGAAGAGTTGGCGAAAAGTGATCGTCCAGAACTAACCGCAGCTTCAGTGGTGATCTCCGGTGGTCGTGGTATGGGCAACGGTGACAACTTCGAACTACTCAACAAAGTAGCTGACAAGCTTGGTGCTGCGGTCGGTGCTTCTCGTGCAGCGGTTGATGCTGGGTTTGTGCCAAACGACATGCAGGTTGGTCAGACCGGCAAAATGGTCGCGCCAGAGCTGTATATCGCAGTGGGTATCTCCGGTGCGATCCAGCACTTAGCCGGTATGAAAGATTCCAAAATCATTGTTGCGATCAACAAAGATGAAGAAGCCCCAATTTTTCAGGTGGCTGATTACGGGCTGGTGGCCGACTTGTTCGATGCCGTGCCTGAGCTAGAGAGTAAGCTGTAAACAGCATAACTAAAAAGCGCTTAGGCACTTCGCCAAGCCAAAAATAAAAATAGACGGAGCAACTTAGATGCTTTTCGAAGGACAATCGATTTACGTACAGTCGATCGAAGACGGGATCTACGATGTGGTGTTTGACCGCAAAGGCGATGCTGTTAATAAACTCGATCAGGCGACTTTGGCTGAACTGCGCGAAGCGGTAAATGCCCTGTGTAACCTAGATGATATTCGTGGTGTGATTTTCTCCAGTGCCAAAGACTGCTTTATTGTCGGCGCGGATATCACCGAATTTATGGGCTTTTTCAAAGCTGATGATGAACAGCTGATCGCAGGCTTGATGGATATCCACAGCCTACTAAATCAGATTGAAGATATGAGCTGCCCAACGGTTACTGCGATTAATGGCTTATGCCTAGGTGGCGGTTTTGAATTAGCGCTATCCACAGATTATCGTGTGATGAGCGACCAAGCCAAAGTGGGTCTGCCTGAAGTTAAGCTAGGCATCTACCCAGGTTGGGGTGGCACCGTTCGTCTACCACGCTTAATTGGTGTGGATAACGCCAATGAGTGGATCTGCGCGGGTGCTGAGAAGCGACCTGATGCAGCACTTAAAGATGGCGGTGTAGATGCGGTTGTTGCAGCCGATCAGGTTAAAGCTGCGGCTCTAGATCTACTGAAAGGTTGCATTGCGGGCAAGTTTGATTACCAAGCGCGCCGTGAAGAGAAGAAAACGCCGATCAAACTCAATCAGGTTGAGCAGATGATGGCGTTTGAATCTGCAAAAGGTGTGATCGGTGGCAAAGCGGGTCCTCACTATCCTGCACCAATGGCTGCGCTGAAAACGATTCAAAAGCACGCGAATCTTCCTCGCGAAAAAGCCAATGAGATCGAAGCTAAAGGCTTTGTCAAAGTTGCTAAAACGGATGTGTGCGCATCCCTTGTTGGTCTGTTTATGAAAGACCAATACATCAAGAAAGTCAGCAAAGGTTTTGAGAGCAAAGCCGAGCCTGTTAAAAAGGCCGCTGTACTGGGTGCCGGCATTATGGGTGGTGGTGTTGCTTATCAATCTGCCTCTAAAGGTACGCCTATCTTGATGAAAGATATCAACGATGCTGCGCTTCAGTTAGGTTTGGATGAAGCGACTAAGCTGTTGAACAAACGCGTATCTCGTGGCCGTATGGATGCGATGAAAATGGCATCGGTGCTAAACAACATTACGCCAACGCTTAACTACGGTGATTTCGGTAGTGTTGATCTTGTGGTCGAAGCGGTTGTTGAAAATCCAAATGTTAAGAAAGCCGTGCTTGCTGAAGTTGAAGGCACGCTGCCAGAAGGCGCGGTACTGACGTCTAACACTTCTACTATCTCTATTACTGAGTTGGCAACAGCGCTTAAAAATCCAGAGAACTTCTGTGGTATGCACTTCTTCAACCCTGTGCATCAAATGCCGCTAGTGGAAGTTATCCGTGGTGAGAAAACCTCTGAAGATGCGGTAGCTCGTACAGTTGCTTACGCAAAAGCGATGGGTAAAACCCCAATCGTTGTAAATGACTGCCCAGGTTTCTTAGTTAACCGTATCTTGTTCCCTTACTTTGGTGGCTTTACTGCGCTACTTGAAGATGGTGCGGACTTTAAACAAGTCGACAAAGTGATGGAGGGCTTCGGCTGGCCAATGGGCCCTGCCTACCTTCTGGACGTAGTCGGTATCGATACTGCGCACCATGCAGATAGTGTGATGGCAGCAGGTTTCCCTGATCGTATGAGCCATGAAGGCGAAAACGTTATCGATCGTATGTTCTCCCTAGAGCGCTTTGGTCAGAAAAACAGCAAAGGCTTCTATCGTTACGAACTCGACCGTAAAGGTAAGCCGAAGAAAATTGTGGATGAAGAAGTACCAGCAATGCTTGATGGCATTGCCAAAGAAAAGCGTGAGTTTACTGATGAAGAGATAATCGAGCGCATGATGATTCCTCTATGTATCGAAACCGTTCGTTGCTTGGAAGATGGCATTGTTGCCAGCCCTGCAGAAGCAGATATGGGCTTGATCTACGGTATTGGTTTCCCTCCATTCCGTGGCGGTGCGTTGCACTATCTGGATCAGATTGGTTTAGCTGAGTTCTGTGCTATGGCGCAGAAATACGAGGGTCTAGGGCCGTTGTATCAGCCAACCGACAAGATGAAACAGATGGCCGCAGCTGGCGAAACATACTTTCCACAAAATGCTCAGGGTTAAGGGGTAAAGATCATGAACTTGAAACCAAATGATGTAGTCATCGTTGACGGTGTTCGTACCCCGATGGGTAAATCAAAAAATGGCTCGTTCCGAAATGTTCGTGCCGAAGCGCTATCAGCTGCGGTCATCAAAGCACTGTTAGAGCGTAACTCAGCGCTAAACCCAGCAGACATCGAAGATGTGATGTGGGGCTGTGTTAACCAGACGAAAGAGCAGGGCTTCAATATCGGTCGAAATGCTGCACTGCTAGCAGGTCTACCTCATACGGTAGCGGCACAAACGATTAACCGCCTATGTGGTTCGTCTATGGCAGCACTGCATGCAGCGGCCCAAGGCATCATGACCGGCAATGGCGATATCTTTATTGCGGGTGGTGTGGAACATATGGGTCACGTTTCCATCATGCACGGTGTTGATATCAATGCTGAGATGTCCAAAAAAGTGGCTAAAGCAGCGATGATGATGGGCGTAACTGCAGAGATGCTAGGCAAGATGAATGGTATCAACCGTCAAATGCAGGATGAGTTCGCAGCGCGCTCTCACCGTCTAGCGCATCAAGCACATCTGGATGGCCTATGGGATAGCGAGATTATCGCGGTCGAAGGTCACGACGAAAACGGCTTTAAATCGCTAGTCGAATCGGATGAAGTTATCCGCCCAGAAACGACAGTTGAAACACTGGGGGCGCTTAAGCCGGTGTTCGTACCTAAAGTGGGTACAGTAACAGCAGGCTCATCCTCTGCATTCTCTGACGGTGCATCTGCACTGCTGGTGATGTCAGCGGCTAAAGCAGAAGAGCTAGGCCTTACGCCACGTGCTCGTATTGTCAGCATGGCAGTAGCCGGTTGTGATCCATCGATCATGGGTTACGGACCAGTACCTGCGACTCAGAAAGCACTGAAACGCGCAGGTCTTAGCATCGAGGATATCGACTACGTCGAGCTTAACGAAGCCTTTGCAGCGCAAGGTCTATCTGTACTTAAAGGGCTGAAATTGCTTGATAAGATGGAAGATAAAGTAAACCTAAAAGGCGGTGCGATTGCCCTTGGTCATCCACTTGGCTGCTCAGGCTCACGTATCACTAACACTCTAATGAACGTGCTAGAACAACAGGACGGAACCTTAGGTCTAGCGACCATGTGTATTGGCATGGGACAGGGGATCTCTACCGTGATTGAAAGGGTGTAATCCACCCGCATTTCTTCTTCGCGACTTCACTCTAAGCTATATCTTTCCCCGCTTTTTTAGCGGGGCTTTTTTTGTTTTGAAGAAGGTGGGAAGCTGCTTGAAACGGGATTGGGAGGTTAAACGCGGAATAGATCTGTAGAGATGTAGGAAGTGTTTGTTAGTTAAACGCAATTAATCCGAGAAGGATTAGGTCTGCTAACGACACATTCCAGACATCTAATATGACTTCTGTTCTGTGTGGTTAACAGGCCTGATAGTTCGGCCTAGGGTAGGGGGGCGAATCCCTCCATACTGGTCTCTTCATCTAAAAGATTTATTCCTTAGTTTTTTCACGATTGTGACGCCGTAGCCTGTCACTTAATGTCTCAATATCCTTTTTTCGATCACTTAGTTGTGCTTTCTTTTTTTCTCTTATTTCTTTTATTCTGTCCCGTTTATTGTAGTTTTTAATTTTCTCACCGATCTTTTTCAAAGGTTCTCTGTCATTGGTAGATCCACCACGACTAGTTTTTTCTTTCTTGTCATCGGTATCTTCTTTTACTATATCTTCTCTAAACTTCTGTGCCTCAGGCGATATTCTCTCAGGAGGATCATTATCCAGCATAACAGGGTCATAACTGATTGGAGGAGGTACAATAAATCTCGTAACAGTTGGTTCTGGATTTATTACTTTATATTCAGCCTCGTCACTTGGGGGGCTATCACTGAAATGCTGGACTCCTTCTGCATCGATTCAGCTATAGACCTCAGCCTGCACACTCGATAAACAAAGTGATATCCCTAGAAATGCCCGGATAACAAATTTCATAGTTAGCCCCAACCGTTTACTAACTTCAGCATAGCAACGGATTGAATTTATCTGCATATAAAGAGAAAGCTATACAAATTTTCCCCTCATAGTGATGTGCATAAGGTGTGTAGTGTGTAGGCAGCTGTTAGTACTCGATAGTTACGGTCTGCTACGTGGCACAAAGCTGCCTTTATAGACCGCATTAGTTTAGGACAATAAAAAGCTATTTAATGAGAAGGATATCGCTCATCCAATCTGAAGTAGCTTTTTAGCTTCTTCGTCTGTTAACCCTTCACCTACATGCAGCTTAACTTTAAATGCGCCAGCACCTAAGCCGAGTTCTGTAAATACTCTTTCTTCTACTTCGCAAAGTCCGCCTTCAACCGATATCGATCGGGTGGATAAGTATTTGAGCACTCTTTTTCATAAAGCCGCTTGGCATTACGTCTTTAACGAGTTCTTTTAGCACTGGTTCTGCAGCAGAAAACTGGCCGACTAACAGCCTGTCTGTAGTAAAAGGCTGTGCTGGGGTTGCGACCTTCCAAACGCTGTTTTCTGTTAGGTTTTTGATTTCAAACTTGTTCTTTCGAACTTTTAGATATAGATCTGCGACAAACAGTTTTTTGAGCATGAAGAGAACCTGATGGCTTTAAAGAGTCCAATGAAAATTATCATATGATAATTTTCTCGACAGATCAGTTGTTCATTTTTAGGGAAATTTGGATGTGGTTTCGAAAACGTTAGTTAGCTTAAGGCCTGTGATAGTTAAGCCCCAAAAGGGGCTTAAATCTGTTTTTAGCCGGTCTTCTCTGCCTTAGTTTGTTTTAGGCCGATTTTTCATCAAACCTCTTCGTCTTCATCCAATAGTTGAATTCCAGCTAGTGGATTATCTTCATCGAAGGGCTGTTGCTCGGGTTCCGGTGCCGCATCGGTTTTTTCCGCTTTGTCATCAACGACTGCTAGGTTCATTCGAAGGCGCATATCGTTTGCTGAGTCAGCATTGATGATCGCTTGGTCTTGTGTAATTTTGCCCTCATCAAAGAGTTTGAATAACGAGTCATCAAAGGTTTGCATACCGGTGGTATCAGAGCCTTTAGACATAACCTCTTTGATCTCTTTGACGTCACCTTTCATGATTAGCTCTTGAACACTGGAGGTTCCCAGAAGTATCTCAATTGCTGCGCAACGTTTACCTTCAATGGTTGGAATCAGACGCTGAGAGATAATTGCTTTGAGGTTCAGGGCGAGGTCATGGAATATCTGTTTATGCCGTGCCTGAGGGAAGAAGTTAATAATACGATCAATTGCTTGGTTAGCATTGTTAGCATGCAGTGTTGAGATTGCTAAGTGACCAGTTTCTGCGTAGGTCAGGCATTGCTCCATAGTTTCCTGATCACGAATCTCACCGATCAATATTACATCAGGCGCTTGGCGCAGGGCGTTTTTAAGTGCACTGTGGAAGTTACGAGTATCAACCCCAACTTCACGTTGGTTGATCAGAGATTTTCGGTGGTTGTGGACAAACTCTATCGGGTCTTCAATGGTGATGATATGGCCACCGCTATTACGGTTACGGTGATCGATTAGTGCCGCAAGCGATGTTGATTTACCCGAACCTGTAGCACCTACAAATAAGACTAGCCCGCGTTTTTCCATGATCACATCTTTCAGGACGGGGGGTAGGCCCAAGTCTTCCATTTTTGGGATATCGGCTTTGATATTACGCGCAACCAGTGAGTATTGGTTACGTTGTTTAAATATATTTATCCGGTAGCGAGCTACTTTCGGAATGGAATAAGCCAAGTTCATCTCTAGCTCTTCTTCGAAGGTAGCGCGTTGCTGCTCATCCATTAAGGAATTTGCGATTGCTTCGATCTCACCGGGCTTATAAGGCTCTTTACTTAATGGCGTTAATTTACCTTCAAACTTTGCACAAGGCGGTGCTCCAGTTGTGAGGTAAAGGTCGGAGCCGTCACGTTTCGCCAAAATCGTAAGGTAATCCTTAAATTCCATAGGTGTCTGATCCTTATAATGTACAGAGGATTTATGTGGATATAGGACAGAGTCTAGTGGAAGAAAAACGGGGCGTCATCCTGAATTGTTTTTTCTTAGTTATGTTATATGGTAACATTTCGAGCTTTGCTGTTGATTGAAGGTATGGGCTGTGGCGCAGGAAGCTCTAGAAATTGAATCTGAGATGAGATTTGTCCAAGGGGGTACTCCTGAGGTTCTAACTCAGATTTATGATCAAGATGTACACCTCTGTAATTTTCAACGGGACTTGGCACTTGGTGTGGCCGGCTATTGCGAGACGTTGCTGCAAAACGAACATCTAAATATCAGGGCGGTTATTCAAGCCGATGATCCTTCAGCAGTTTTAAATAATCTATTACCAGAGCGCTCAGGTAAGTCTGAATTTATCGAAGATCTAGCTTTGATCATTGACATGTATGCTTGCTTGTTTGAGTTGGATGAAGTGGGTCTGCGCTTACAGGTTTTGGACCGTGCGATGTGCCCTCGCTTCCATACAGATAAGTTAGGTTGTCGTTTGGTAAGTACTTACGTTGGTCAAGGGACTGAGAGGTTGGAAGATCCTTTGTTAGATCGGTCGAAATTAGGTGCGGGTAATGGTGGTTTGTCTGACGACAAGTCAGGCCTATATGGTAGTGAAGAACTGATACATCAAGCGCAAGCAGGTGATGTATTACTGCTCAAGGGTGATGGGTGGTATGGCTTGGATGGAAAGGGTGTTGTACATCGCTCTCCAATGGTCCCTTCTGGGCAAAGTCGATTAGTCGCTACTTTGGATTTTGCATAGTTCACAGCTTGAAGTCGGGTTCTGAGCTGATCGATCAATCTTCTAATTCAATTTGAAACATAATGAGCAGTTACGTCTGTTTGTTATGATATATCATAATTTTTTGAGGTATAAAATGAAAAAACAAGCACTTGCTTTTGCTGTGTCGGCGCTATCTATGCAGGCTTCTGTAGGTCATGCGCTGGAAGTTGGTGTCATTCTAGATGTGTACCACAAATCCGATGATACAGCGCTGAATGGTCGTACTGAAGGTTTTGGTTTGAGTCACAGTGAACTTAGCTTGAGCCAAGATATTGGTGATGTTGCTAAAGCGCAAATGACTTGGATCGCTGAGTGGAATGAAGAAGAGTCTGACCTTGAGCTTGAAGAGCTATATATCCAAAGCACTTCCCTACCAGGTATTAGCCTGACAGCGGGTCGTTTCTTGGCTGACATTGGTTATCTGAATGCTAACCATAGCCACTCTGATAGCTTCAGCGAACGTCCTCTTATGTATAAAGTGTTCCTTGGCGGTCACTACTACGATGATGGTGTATCTGCGAGCTGGATTGTACCAACAGATCGTTACTGGCGTGTAAGCGCAGCTGCATTTGGAGGTGATGAACTGGGTGAAGAAAAATCAGTTAACACTATTGGTACATGGACGCTTTCTACTGAGTTTGGTGATGACTTCGGTAACAACTCAAGCTGGCAGGCCGGTGTAAGTTACATGCGTAACCGTACTCAGGAAGCAGGTCACCACGAAGAGGAAGACGATCACGACCATGAAGAAGGTCATGCTCACTCTCATGGTGCTGAGTACCAAGGTAAGCACCTTTATATTGCGGACCTTGTTTGGAAATGGTCGCCTAACGGTAACAACCGTCAAGAGCAGCTAAAAATTGCGGCTGAATACGCCTATGTAGATGATCTATATGGTGCAGAAGTAAACGACTTCAGTGGTTGGTACCTATCTGGTGTTTATCAGTTTGATGAGAACTGGGCTGCCGGTATCCGTCACGGCCAAGTGGATCTTGCACATGAGCATGAACACGATGGCGAACATGAGTGGGAAGATTCTGAGCTTAAAGAAACTGCAGTAATGGTTAGCTGGTCGCCAACGCATACTCAGAAAGTACGCCTGGAATACCGTCACCAAGATGCTGATAACATGGAAGGTGAAGACAACGCGATCACACTTCAATACCAAGTAGGATTTGGCGCGCATGCTGCACACAGCTTCTAAGCTAATTGCAGCGGTTGCGCTGTTAGCTGTTGTTACACCTGCGCAAGCACTTACGATTTTTGCCTGCGAGCCTGAGTGGGCGGCGTTAAGCCGTCAACTTGCGCCGGAGGCTAAAGTCTTTAGCGCGACTCATGTCTATCAGGACCCGCATTATATCGAGGCGAGACCTAGCCTGATTGCTAAGTTGGCGAGAGCTGATATCGCAATCTGTAGTGGTGCGAGCTTGGAAGAGGGGTGGATGCCTGCGCTACAAAAACGTGCGTCTAACCGCAAAGTGGCAGAAGGTGCCTTAGGTATGCTTTACCTGTCTGAACATGTAGAGACGATTGAAAAACACGAAAAGCAGTTTTTCAGTACTGAGCATGTTCATCCAGAAGGTAATCCGCATTTTCATCTGGACCCTGAGCGAGTTCAACAGCTAGCACCGGTTATCAGTAGTCGCTTACAGCAGATTGACCCTGATAACAAAGCAGCGTACCAACAGGCGTTGGAAGCTTGGCAAATGCATTGGCAGGAAAATCTCGTTCGTTGGAAAGCCATGGCTGAGCCACTAAAAGGTATGCCTGTCGTTGTTCAGCATACGAGCTTTAGCTATTTACTGAATTGGGCTGATATTAAGGTTGTTGCAGACCTAGAGCCTAACCCGGGTGTGCCGCCAACGATGTCACATCTGCAATCGTTGGTATCTACTGTCGAACAGCAGCGTCCGCAGTTTGTGATCAGCAACTGGTACCAGAACGATAAAGGTGCGCGTTGGTTATCTGAGCAAACGGGTATGGCGCATGCGAATTTGCCGGCGACAGTCGATCTTAAAGGCGAAGTGTCTGATCTAACTAAACTGTTTGATCATCTGCTGCAGCAATTAACGGTGCGGAAGTAATGCAGGCACTGAGTATAGGTTTGCCTGCGTTGGTGGCTGGATTGCTGATTTTGGCAAGCCATGTCCCTTTGGGACGACAGGTCTTAAAACGAGGGATTGTCTTTATTGACCTTGCCATTGCGCAGCTAGCTGCACTTGGCACTATCTTAGCCACGCAGTGGCACTTTCATGATGCAGATCATGATCATGGAGCTCTAATATCAACATTGATGGCAGTACTTTTTTCCCTTCTGGGTGTTGCCTTGGTGGCTTGGATCAACCGAAATCTGCCAGACTGGCGTGAGGCTTTTATCGGTTTGATCTATGTGGCTTCCGCATCATTGTTGGTGTTGGTGGTAGCAGGCCAGCCCCAAGGAGGTCAGGCATTAACGCGTACGTTAAGCGGTGATGTTCTCTGGCTAACTTGGGCTGATCTGGTGCCTCTCGGTGTGATGGCTATCGTTATTCAACTGCTGGTATTATTCAGGCCTCAGAGTTTAGAGCGATTCTTCTACATCGCTTTTGCTGTAACGATCACATTGTCGGTTATGAAAGCGGGCATCTATCTGGTATTTGCTTGCTTAATTGCTCCGGCGCTTGCAGCACAAGTAAGAGGTAAATCTGTCGGCTGGGCTTACCTTGTTGGTGTAGTTGGCTTTGTGGTGGGTTTGTTGTTGGCTTGGTCGTTTGATCTGCCTGCGGCGGCTACCATCGTTTTATCGCTGATCTTTACCCTGACTTTGGCCTTGGTCATACAGGTTCAGTTTCAAAAAGAGAAAGTTTCAGCGTAATAAAAAAAACGGGCCTTAAAGGCCCGTTTTTATTTTCTGATGGAACTTAGTTAAGCCACTTCCGTGCAACGACTGCGCTGCTTATTAGCTTGCTTACGTTTACGGCGAGCTTTTAGCCACGTGTAAAAGCCTAATAGTGATGTGCCTGAAATTGCCAAGATAAACAGGCTTATAATCCCATCTCTGCCATCGCGCCCTAGGCCATCTGCAAAGTGCCATTTATGTAGATAGCTAAAGAGCCAGCTATATACTTTATCTGCGTTATCTACTTTGACAGATAGCACCGCATCTCGAGTATCCACGTAATAAGTTTTATCGGCATAATCTATAGCGACAACCGGTAGGCGTTTATCAATAAACCCATAGCTATGGTCTTCTTTAAAGCTATTAATAAGACGCTGATCTATAACTTCTGACTGCTGCCCTTGGGTGTTAGATACGAGTTGTTTTGCGAAGTCGAACGGTCCTTCGGGTAGCTGTTCGCCTGATTGTGCATCTAACCACAGACTGGGCTGTCTCGGTTGCTGAAGTTGCCATACAGCACGCCCTTCAAGCTCATGAAGTTGTGTATTACTGCTGTTAGGGTATTGAGCCTGTATTTGAGCTAAGCCAAAACTAATGTCTGAAAGCACGAGTGATTGATCGAGCGGTACGCCTCGAATTTCGGGCTCTAGTTTCTCTATAGTTCTAACCATGCCACTGAATACAAACATTAAGAGAGCAGCGGAAATCCCCACACCTGTCCAAGCATGGATCTTCTTTATTTGAGCATTTTTACGCTGTTTTAGTGGTAAGACTGCAAACAGGTAGAGACCACTGATACCGATAAAGGTTGAGATCAACATCATGCTGATAAACAGAGCGGTTCTAAGTGGGTTTTCCTGATCGATAAAGGCCCATAAATGTAAGAAGTGGAACAAGGTCATAAACAAACGACGAGAATCATCCGTCATAGTCGCAAGTCGGTCCTGACGGATATCCACAAATACACTTAAGTTATCATCCCGCTCGAACGTCACTTCCCATACAGGTAACAATCTGTTGATTGCTGGGTATTGGTGACTAAATTCCGAGATCAATTTGATCTGTTTTATTCCTGCAGTATTTTCTCCACTGTAATGGCGCGCTAACTGTTCTGCGTAGGCTAATTCTATCTCCTGAGCTGGTTTAGCATTCAGGGTTAAAAACTGTGATGGCTCAGAACGGTTTTCCCAACTCTGGATATACCAGTTTTGATCAACCTGAACGGGGCGGAGCCCTGCAACTGGAGTCAGTTGAGACTCATCTATTAGGGTTTCAATGCTGGGTAGATTGGCTGGCCATTGCGGTTGTGGATAAAAATGCTGCGCCGTCTCCGGTGCGGTTAAACGCATTACCGGATGAAGCAGGCCGCTTAGCCCAAACAGTAGCAGGGGCACCAGCACCAGCAGCGCAAGCCGCCGGTGCCAAAGGTAAAGTTTTGCTTTCATATCAGTGAGCTCTACCAGTTATATTTCAGGCCGGCTTTCAGGGTACGGCCTGCACCAGGGTAGAAGCTCTCGCTGCCCCAGCTAAATTCAGTTTGGTAGTTGTATTGGCGATCAAATAGGTTATCCACACGCCCAAATAGCATCAGCTCTGGTGTTAGTTCGTACTGACCTTTCATATTGAACAGGGTGTAGCTAGGCGCTTTTAGGGAGTTAGCATCGTCTTTCCAATAGGAGCCAATATGGTCGGCTTGTAGTTGAGTTACTAAGCCCGGAACAGATACTGGAGTCCAGTTAACAGTTACGCCGACCTTATTGCGTGGAGCGCGCATGATCTCGTTGCCAGAGTAGTCAGTACCATCATTTACATAGTCGATAAACTCATGCTTGGAGTGGCTAAGTGCAAGCTTGGTGGACCAAGAGGGTGAGAAAACATAACCAAGTTCAAGTTCGATACCTTGATGACGAGTTTCGCCGGCATTGGTGCGGTAGGAATCTCCGTTGTTGTCATCCGCTGATACGATGGCATCGTCGATCGTCATACGATAGATCGAAGCTGAAAGACATAGATTCTCGCGTTGTAAGCGGTAGCCTAGCTCGACGGTTGTTGATGTTTCCTCTTTAACACCACCAACAAGTGAAGCACTATCACCACTCTTGAGGTTATACATTGTAGAGGCTGTTGGTAGGCGGTTAGCTTGGGCAACGCGGCCATAGATGCCGCTGTTATCATTCAGTGCGTAATGGAAGCCTAGCTTTGGATTCAGGCTGGTAAATTTATCTTTACGGTCAGCTAGTTGGCGGTTGCCGAAACCATCGTCATCGGTTTCTGCTAGATGGTTGTCTAATTCGTACTGGTTATAGTCGTAACGTAAACCCGCTTGTACAGTCAGTGTATCACCGAGCATTAAGTTATGTTGGATGTATGGGGAGAAATTTTTATAGGTAATATCCTGATCGCGGTATTCAAAGTCAGCAATGTAATTTGTAGTACCACTCCAGCTGGTTATCGTCACATCAATAGGTTGGTAGCTGTAAGTTTCAGATTCAGAGTGTTCCAGATCCAAACCAAAGATCGTTTCGTTGCCATTGTCGTGAGCCCAGTTACCTTTAGCGAGTAAACCGAAACTAGTTACATTGCTGTCAGTTTTAGGCGTATAGGAGCGCCAAGTTGCAATGTAATCATTCGAGTTATAGCGAGCGTAAGGGATAAAACTTAGCGTTAATTGGTCATTTAGAGCATGTGTTAACTCGAAGCTTAGGCGAGCAAAATCACTGTCTCGTTCAGGATTAATTGCTTTTACAGCATCGCTCAAACCGGATTGAGTCCGGTCTTTGGCAAGTTCCGTTGCATCAAGGGAAGACGCCATCTCATCGGTCATCGTTGAGACTTGGAACTGTGTTTTTAGCTCCGTATTTTCATCGATCTCCCAAATGTGCTTTGCCAAAACTTCTTGGCGGTCACGGGCAGTATGGTCACGCCAGCCGTTATCTTGGAAAGCTGATGCTGAGATCAGGAAGGCTTGGTCTTCAGCAATTTTGTCACTGTGTTGTACTTTTATCTGTGCGTAATCATCTTCACCTGCCAGTACGCTTACGTGGCCTTTGGGTGTGAAGGTTGGTTCTGCACTTAATACGTTGATCGTTGCTGCGACTGCACCCGAACCGTACAGAGTGGTACCGGCACCTTTAAGTACTTCGATCTGATCTGCATTGGTATTGAAGCTCGACCAACGTAAACCGTTATGGTTGAAGAATGCGCTGGATTGCAGAGGGATGCTGTCTTGCAGGAACAGGTAATAGCCATCGTAATTTAATGGCATACGGATACCGGTGTTATGTGATGAACTGCCAGATAGCTGGTTAATAGTTACACCCGCCATCATTCGGGTACTGTCTTGAATATGTGCACCCTGATCCAGTTGCAATTGTTTATCATCAATTGCACTAACGCTTACGGGCAGTGAGTTACTCTCTTCATCAACACGGCTTGCAGTCACAACCATGGTTGAAACCACTTCTTCAGCAGAAAATACTGTTTGCGGAACGCTAGAAGCAATCACCGCGGCTGCTAACGTATTAAGGGGGAACTTGATAGAGAGTGATTGTGACTTCATAATCCTGTCCAAACGCTAAAAATTTTGGCGCATGGTAACGATGGCTAAGCGGCTTGAGAATGTGACCAATTGTCGCTGAGGCAAACTGTCGCAGGGCTTTCCCCAAAGTTAACGCTCGCTCGAAGTTTGCCTAGTTCTCGTTAACTATCAGAGTAGATAGGCTCGAAATGAAGGGGTAACGATAGTTGCCCCTAAGAGCTTGAGTGACTTATCTCGTTAGGTTTATTTGGCAAGTAATGACTTGAGTAGCTCTACCGTTTCATCGGGATGCTCAAATGGGAATAGATGACCGCCGTTAAAACCGACTAACTCCATATTGGGGAAGTTACGTTGCCACCATTTAATGTCACCTGCGCCAAACAGATCGCTTTGCTCACCGTAGATAACCGTGCCCGAAACCTGTTTTAGCCATTTGGGTGCATTGAGAAGGACATTGCGGAATATATCGGCTTCAATCTCTGGAGAGATACTTAGTTCCACACCATTGTTGGTCTCTGTTAGGCCATGAGTGATGTAGTCTTCAAAGCATGCGGGATGGAATGTTCTGAAAAGCTTTTTCTGGCTGAAGTATTCTCGCGCCTGTTCACGACTATCAAATTTTGATCGACGTTTAGCAGCCCGCTCTGCTGGAGATACTTTGTCTATCAAGCCCATTTTTTTGATCAGCTTGATTAGGTAACGTTTGCGGCCGTTAAAAAGCACGGGATCAAACAATATCACCTGTTTAAACAGCTCGGGTCTGAGTCCTGCGGCAATTAAGGTGACCACAGCGCCAGCAGAATGCCCCATACCGATGACAGGTGTAGCTTGGTTTTGCTCAATATCTGCAATCAACTCTTTGGCATAGTTGGTTAGGTCACCATCTAATGGGTAGTCACCATGGCCCATTTTTTCGATATAGGTCACAGAGTACTCTGGCAGCTGGTTAAATAAATATTGGTAGCTGCTACCTGGAAAACCATTGGCGTGACTAAATTGGATAGTGGTCATAGTTCTATGCTTACTCAGGGTTGATTGATCATCATACGGACTGTGTTTTTAGCGATATCGTTGATATCTTTTCGATTGATATAGATGCCATCGTTGAACAGCCGACATAGACCATGGAGTGCAGCCCAGCTTGATTGAGCGATGCGTAAACTCGGTTGTTCAGGATCAAACAGGTTTTTTTGTTGCAGCTCTTTCACCCAATCCAGCCAAATATGAAAACTGTTTTTGGAAATGGTTTGTAACTCAGGTGTAGGCTCACCCGTTTTCCAAATTTCACGACCATACATAAGATCGTAGGTTTCTCGTTGTTCATCAGCAAAGCGGATATAAGTGAGAACGTAATGTTCAAACAATTCGACTGTAGATAAATCTTTTTTGCATTCAATTACCGACTTAACTAACTGATCTTGCTGGTGGAATCCTTGTGCGGCAATGGCACAAAGTAGCTCATTTTTGTCTTTGAAATGGTGATAAGGGGCTGTGCGAGACACGCCGACTTTATCCGCCAGTTTGCGTATTGATAGGTTATCCACACCGCCTTCAGCGATCAGATCGGTCGCAGCTTTAAGCAGTGAATCTCTTAAATCACCGTGGTGATAGTTCTTCTTTGAATTCGTCATAGCTGAGGAATTTAGCAATCAATCTTGACAGTGTCAAAATTGGTGCGCTATCTTGCTTCTATCTTGACGGCGTCTAGTTTGGTTTCTAGATCATTTTTCATTCATAAAAATAAGAGCGATGTATGAGTTACCAGACCTTTTCATTACAGGTTGATCAGCAGATTGCGCACCTCCAGCTAAATCGTCCTGACGCTTGTAATGCCATGAACAAAGCTTTTTGGCAGGAGTTTCCAGAAGCATTAAAAGCACTGGATACTGAAGCTGAGGCGAGAGTCTTAGTTATCTCTTCCCAGGGAAAGCACTTTTCTGCAGGTATGGATCTAGAGATCTTTACTCAACCTGATCCGCAGATGTTTAACGGTGAAGCAGGTCGACGTGCCGAAGCGGTTCGTCGTTTGGTGATGCAGCTACAAACCTGTTTTAACTTGTTGGAAGAGATCCGTATGCCGGTGATCAGCGCTGTACAGGGTGGTTGTATTGGCGGTGCTTTAGATCTGGTTTGCGCCACAGATATGCGTTACTGCACCGCCGAGGCTTATTTTACTGTTAAAGAAACCGAATTAGGCATGACTGCAGATCTGGGTACATTGCAGCGTCTGCCTCAATTAATCCCTTCAGGCCTAGCGCGAGAGTTGGCTTATACCGCTCGTAAATTGAGCGCTGATGAGGCGTTAAAAGTAGGGTTTGTGAACCGTGTTTACCCGACTCAAGAGGCTATGCTTGATGATGTGATGGATATTGCTGCTCAGATCACGTCGCAGTCGCCTTTAGCGGTAACGGGGTGTAAGCAGATGATCAACTATGCCCGGGACCATAGCGTTCAAGATAGCCTGAGTTATATGGCGACTTGGCAAGCAGGTATGTTTCAACCAGAAGATATGATGCAAACCTTCAGTGCCAAGATGTCTGGAAAGGCACCGGAATATAAACCGCTACGAAAAATAGCGGCGCCGTTTAGCGGCAAATAATATAGATAAGAATAATAGATGGGCACTTTAGTTTGCCCTTACGACAAGAGAAAAGACCATGAGTACAACTCCTTATCCACATCTATTACAGCCACTGGATTTAGGCTTTACCACTTTAAAAAACCGCGTGCTGATGGGATCAATGCACTTAGGTTTGGAAGAAGCACCGAATGGTTTTGAGCGTATGGCTGCTTTTTATGCAGAGCGTGCGCGCGGTGGTGTCGCTTTGATCGTGACCGGTGGTATTGGTCCGAACAAAGAGGGTGCAGTTCATGGTCATGCTGCGAAGTTGGCTACGGCAGAAGACGTGGATAACCATCGGTTGGTAACTGACGCGGTACATAAAGAGGACGGTAAAATCTGTATGCAGATCTTACATACAGGCCGTTATGCTTATAATCCGCAACCGGTTGCGCCTTCGGCTATTCAAGCACCGATCAATCCTTTCCCGCCAAAAGAGTTAAGTGAATCTGATATCGAAAACCAGATTCAGGATTTTGTGCGCTGTGCATCGCTTGCCAAAGAAGCCGGTTATGACGGCGTAGAGATCATGGGTTCAGAAGGGTATCTACTGAATCAGTTTATCGCCAGCAGAACTAATAAACGTGATGATGAGTGGGGCGGTGAGTACGAGCAACGTATCCGTTTTCCACTGGAAGTTGTTCGTCGTGTCCGTGAAGCCGTAGGTACAGATTTTATTATTATCTATCGCTTATCGATGCTGGATTTAGTTGAAGATGGTAGTAGCTATGAAGAGATCATCGCTTTAGGTAAAGCGATCGAAGAAGCTGGTGCGACTATCATCAACACCGGTATTGGCTGGCATGAAGCGCGCATCCCAACCATAGCAACCAAGGTGCCACGTGCTGCATTTACTTGGGTGACAGCAAAAGTTCGTGAAGCGTTAACTGTGCCGGTGATCACTTCAAACCGAATCAATATGCCGGATGTTGCTGAGGAGGTGCTGGCACGAGGTGATGCCGATATGGTCTCTATGGCGCGTCCATTTTTAGCTGATCCAGAGTTTGTTGTTAAGGCAGAACAAGATCGAGCTGATGAGATTAATACCTGCATTGGTTGTAACCAAGCTTGCTTAGATCATGTTTTTGTCGGCAAATTGACCAGTTGCTTGGTTAATCCGCGTGCTTGTCATGAAACGGAAATCGTCATTACACCAACAGATAAGCCTAAAAAACTAGCTGTGGTGGGTGCAGGCCCAGCAGGCTTAGCCTTTGCTACGACTGCTGCTAAACGTGGGCACCAAGTAACGTTGTTTGATGCAAGTTCTGAGGTTGGTGGACAATTTAATATCGCTAAGCGAATTCCGGGTAAAGAGGAGTTTTATGAGACTCTTCGATACTTTGCTAGACAGGTCGAGATTACTGGCGTTGAACTGAAACTCAATACGCGCGTTGATTCGGCGATGTTGTCAGAAGGTGATTTCGATGAGGTTGTATTAGCAACAGGGATCTCGCCGCGTACACCTGAATTGGAGGGTGTCGAACACGCCAAAGTGCTCTCTTATCTCGATGTGATGAGCGGTGCTGAAGTTGGTCAAAAGGTTGCGGTGATTGGTGCCGGTGGTATTGGTTTTGATATCTCTGAGTATCTGATCCATCAGGGTGAATCGACCAGTCAGAATATCTCTGCATTTATGAAAGAGTGGGGTGTGGATATGGACCTTAATGCCCGTGGTGGTATTAAGGGAATGACGCCAAGTTTTGAACCTGCCGCTCGAGAGGTGTACCTGCTGCAGCGTAAAAAATCTAAGGTGGGTGCTGGCCTAGGTAAAACCACCGGTTGGATTCATCGAGCGGATCTGGCTAAAAAAGGTGTGCGCATGTTGAATAAGTGCGAATACCAGAAAATTGATGATGCCGGTTTGCACGTATTGGTGGACGGTGAAGCGCAGCTGTTAGAAGTCGATAACGTTATTATTTGTGCAGGCCAGGAGCCTTGTCGCGAACTTGCGGATCAGATTGGTAACAAGCCTGTTCACCTGATTGGTGGTGCTGATGTAGCCTCTGAACTTGATGCAAAACGTGCCATTAACCAAGGTACAACGCTGGCGTCAGAGATCTAATTAATATACCTATTACAAATCGATAATCTGGGAATAGATCAAACCAACTTTCTAGTCGGTGTAACCAGCAATCAGTTGATAGGGATCAATCACATAACTATTGGTTAGTTTATGCTGGATCTAGGATCATAGTAAAAGGACTTTGACTGTACCGGATGTAAAGCAGTGAAAGGTTATCGAAGTTCCAATATAGGGCAACAATTTGGCTTGATGAGCATGCTTAGCTTGATCAGCATGTTGTTGCTCTTTTATCTTTTCTATAGCGCCTTCAGCGATACCTTCTATGAAGAGAAAAAGCAGGATAGTCGCGATCTAACGACGTCTGCTATCTCTATGATAGAGGGGTTCTATAAGTTGAGTCAGACCTCTGATATGACAGAGCTGGAAGCTCAACAGCTTGCACTCTACGCATTGAAATTCTCTCGTAGTTTCCACGATGGTTATTACTGGGTGAACGACAGTCATGCCAATATGGTGATGCACCCTGAACGGCCAGATCTAATGGGTATCAATCTTGCCAAAGTGCAAGACACTAATGGTCTGTTTCTATTTTCAGAGTTTGTACGTGAAGCCCATAAAGGTGGTGGTTGGGTTGATTATTACTGGACTAAGCCGGGTGTTGAGCGTGAAGTTTTTCACAAGGTGTCCTATGTTGCCCTGTTTGAACCTTGGGATTGGGTAGTAGGTACAGGTGTCTACTTGGATGAGGTTGAAGCTAAGAACAATCGCTTATTTATCCAATCAATCGAACTAATTGTTGCTGCTTTCTTAGTGATGGCAATTGTATCGGTATTGTGGGCGAAACGAAGTACTACGCTTATTCGTGATCTTGCAATTAAAGATCCTTTAACTGGCCTCTATAGTCGCCGCTATTTAAACGAAACCGAAGGTAGTTATTTAAGCCAAGATAAGCGCAATAGGCATCAACATTTGTATGTCATGTTCTTAGATATCGATCATTTTAAGAAGCTTAACGATAACTATGGTCATCGCTTTGGAGATGACGTGCTTCATGCTGTTGGGCAGGTTTTATTGCAGCACACTCGGCCTGAAGATCTGTGTGTCCGCTATGGAGGTGAGGAGTTTGTAATTCTCACTTTGGCGGGCGATATGGAACCTGTACGTTTTCTTGCTGAGCGATTACGTGCTGAAATTAATCGGTTAGAGTTTGCTTACGAAATAGACCTGACCATTAGTGTGGGTCTTGCAGAGCGTGGGCATGAAGAGAGTATGGCCTCTGTCTTAAACCGCGCAGACCAATACCTTTATGAAGCGAAAGAGTCTGGTCGTGATTGTGTGGTTTCAGAAAGTTAGTTAATTCTCACAATATTAGATATTAAAAAAGCAGCCTAATGAGGCTGCTTTTTTAATATCTGAGAATTGCTTTTTTACTTAAGCCACGGTCTCAATCAGCTGCGGGAATTCAGTGCCTGGATCATTTGGAATCTGATCGGCTAGCCGAGCTTGCAAACGTTGCTGAAGTTCTTGATCTTGCTGCTCATTAGCATCTTGAGGTTCTGGCGAATTTGCAGCTGGCGCTGCTGAAAATTCAGGTTCTGCGCTGTCAGCTGGGCGATTACGTAGGCCTTCTTGCAGATCTAGCGCAGATTGAATATCGATGCCGCGGAAACTCTCAACAGCTTCGCCGGTTTGTTCAGCTAGGAAGTTTTCGATCTGTTGCTGCTGCGCTGCTTGGTCAATAGCAGGTTCGGCATTATTCGCACGGTTCGTTCGTGTTTCTAGGCCGTTATCAACATTTTGTACTTGGCTTGTTTGCGGCAAGTCTTGATTGAGTTGCACCTGACCACCCGGCTCAGTACCTAGCGGAGCATTCACGGCTAAACCGTTGCCCGCTGATTGAGCTGTGGATTCTGGCCCCGCTCCTCTTGGGGAGATAAGCGATTGTGCAGTGCTTAAGGCTGAAATGTTGTTTTCCATAATGCTGACCAAATTTCTGTGTTCTTAAAACAGATGTTCTTATAGCAAACTACGTACTGAGTTAGTCATTATAGCTGAGAATTGGTTCCCGTGTTGTGAAGCTTATTCATAATTTATGTCGAGATTATTTAAACCTGTCACTTTATCGACTAACGCTTTGCTAGATGCTGCTGTAAATAAGAGGCTTGTTGTTCAGCAAGGTTCGACAATAAATGCTGTAACTCTTTGACCAACGCGCTATAGCCGGGTTTTTCAAGCGGCTGCTTGAGATTAAAGCGGTAAGTGCTGATTACCTGTTCATCTTGTTTTATTTGCCAGTGCCCGCTTAATACCGCTTCACCGGTTTCTGTGCCATGAAACTGATCTATTTGGGTGGCAATGCTGTAGTTCCAATCACTGTTGCGGCCAAGTGAGCCATCATCAACACGGCTGTTGCTTAAACGTTGATCAAGTTCGTTGTGCAATACGCGGGTAATTGCTTGATCGGGTTGTTCCGCCCAAAGGTGTTGATTGGCAATGCGAATATGGTTTTCGCGAGTGAGCAGAGCAATCCCCGGTGTATTGATATATGGTGCTACTTTAACCGGCTGGATTCCGATGACTCGCTGATAGGTCTCTTTTACATAGCTCTGGCTATCGCTGCTAAGAAGATAGTACTGACTTTGAGGATTGCTGCCTTGGGATGCGCAACCGCCTAAAACGCTCAATAGAATAAGGCTGACAAAGAGGTTGATGGTTTTATTCATTAGGTCGGCCTCCTGGGATTGGATCCGCGCTTTTTGGAGCATCAAAAATCAGCGCATTAGGTTTCTCATCCAATGTTTTGAGTACAGGTTGAAGCTGTTTTAGCGTTTGCTGTAGCGTATCTAAGGAACGGTTCATCACTTGGTACAGTTCGCTTTGTGGAGCGATTCCTTTTGCTGCTAATCGGACCTCTTTTAAAGTCGCTTTTAATTCTTCTGGTAGGGCTTGGGTGTTGTTATTACGGACTAAAGATTCGATCTCTTTCAGAGTGCGATTCAGTTGTTTGATGGCTTTTTCAGAAGTATTCAGCGTTGAATCTAATTGAGAAATGAGAGGTTCAACTTGCAGCTTTTCAATCTTGCTGAGCACCGCGCTGAGTTTGTTCTCTAGTTGTGCAAAGCCACCTGACACGGTAGGAATCACCGGGTAACCATCAAACTCAATAAGGTTAGCTGCTTGCTCTTCGGGGTAGAGGTCAAAATCGACAAATAGACTGCCAGTAAGGAGGTTGCCGGATTTTAGGCTAGCTCGCATACCTTGTTGTATCCAAAAGCGCAGTTTTTCATGAGCGTTATGTAATACGTTTTCTTCATCGTCATAACCTAAACGACCTGGTTCAAGACGAATAATCACCGGAATACGTGGGTCTGATTCGCCCGTGATTTCAGAAATCTGAAAAGGAATGCGCTCAACTGTACCTATGCGTACGCCACGAAATTCAACGGGAGCACCTGGAACGAGCCCCCGGACTGTTTGATCGAATAACAGTAAGTACTCATTGTAAAAAGCATAAGGCTGCTCTTTTACACTCTCAAAATCTGGGTAAAGTTGATAACGATCACCATCTGCTGCAGCTTGGCCTTTGCTATCACTATCAATGACATCAAATGTTACCCCGCCTGCGAGAAGCGTATCCAATGTACCAGTTTGTATATTTATGCCATCAGCCGAGAGATTGAGGTTGATACCACTCATATTCCAGAAGCGACTATCTGTAGTGACGAGTTGATCATAAGGTGCTTGGATAAACAGATCGTAAACCGCTTGTTTTGCTTGGGTATCGAAGGATAATTGTTCTATACGACCGACAGGGAAACCACGATAGATCACGGTATCTCCCACACTGAGCGAGTGAGCGTTATCACTGATCAATTGCAGTCTTAAGCCCGGCTCTGAGGCTGAGGTGACAGGTGGTTCTTCTAAGCCTGTGTACTTGGTTGTTTTTCGTTTTCCTTCACCTGGGCTCATCTCTATATAAGCGCCTGACAGCAGTGTGCCAAGGCCACTTACTCCGCCAGTGCCTACACGGGGGCGTACCACCCAAAAGCGGGTGTTGTCTAGAAGGAGTGCTTCAGCTTCGGGCTCGATCCGTGCTTTAACTAAAACGTTGCCATCGGCGTAATTGAGTTGGACTGATTCGACCTTACCCACCTCGACACTTCTAACCTTAATCTTGGTTTTACCTGCTTCTATGCCATCAGCAGTAATAAAGGTAATACTGACCAATTGACCACGGTTAGCCCAGTCCTGATAGATCATCCAGCCGCCCAGAAACAGAGCGATCAGAGGCAATATCCAGATGCTGGAAATCGTGCGTTTAGCGCTGATAACCGGGGTAGGATCTATTTTCGAAGTAGACATAATTAAGTTGCATCGTCCATTAAGTCGGTCAGAGGTTCTTGTCCATGATTGATGGCGCGTATTTCTGTGTCGCTCAGGTTATCCCAAATTAAGCGGGGGTCAAAGCTGATCGCAGATAACATCGTTAAAATCACTACGCTGGCGAAGGCGATGGTAGCAATTCCTGGCTGGATACTGACTAGCCCACCTAACTGTACCAGTGCAACTAAAACCGCGACGACAAAGACATCGATCATCGACCAGCGACCAATCAGTTCAGTGATGCGATACATCCACATCCGTTCAGTTAATTTGTGCTGATGTCCCGCTTGGACACTATAAGCTAGCCAAAAGATCATTAGCATTTTAGCAATCGGAACCAAAACACTGGCGATAAAGACCACCAGTGCGATTGGGTAAGAACCATGCTGCCAGAGCAAAACTACACCGCCCATAATAGTGCTGGGATCTTCCGAACCTAATAGGGTGGTATTCATGATCGGATAGATATTTGCCGGTAGATAAAGAATTACTGCTGTAATCAGGTATGCCCAGGTTTTCTGCATGCTGTTGGGGATTCGTGGATGCAGTTTGCTTTCACAGCGTCGGCAATTTTTTTCGTTCGCTGGGTGGAGCAGATCACAATGATGGCAACTGATCATCTCTTGCTTTAATGCACTGCCTTCTGACACTTGTATTTTGGAGCGTTCAATACCGGCGCAATGATCTAGTTGATGCCACAACTGCAATTTGTCGACGGAGGTGATCGTTGCGATTAGACAGATTGCAAAGAGTACATAAGCCCAGAATGACATCCCTATGACTAAGTCAGCCATCCCCGCGATCTTAACTAAACTCACTAAAACGCCGATAAGAAATACTTCTGCCATGCCCCAAGGGTGCAGGGTAAACAGGAGCCGCGTTATTTGATACATCCAGCGCCGACTGTGGTCCAGTTTTAACGGAATCAGAATAGCCAAATATGCACTTAGCAGTAGAGCTGGAATCAAGATAATAAAGCAGAGTAGTAGTAAGGCGAGTATAGGAAAACCGAGTTGAAGTAGGTCGAACCCGCTCTGTGCTAGAGAGACTTCCTGTTCACGCCCTTGGGATTGAAAGGCTAAAAATGGAAATGGCAGGGACAGAAATAGAAAGATCAGTGCGCTAATGGCAAACGCTATAGCACGATCAATGCTGTTTGGTACTTTTGCCGTCAGTTGATGCCCGCAACGTCGGCAGTGTGCTTTTAATCCGGGTGAAAGATCAGGAATCTCCTGAATCAGGTCACAGCAGTGGCAGGCAACTTTTTCTACGGACATTGAAAATTATCAGCTCAATCTGATGGTTTCTTTGATTTTACCCTAAACGCTTTCATCTGCGAATTTCCTAATATCTGTATAAATTTGGCGCTAATCGGTTCAAATTGGTAGGAATGAACAGAGCTAGCTAATCTTAAAGGTATTGAATGAACTTTTCCTGAAGGGGCGTATGGGACAAGAGATCAGTTCTCATAAATTTAGTGAACAGGCTTATAGCCAATTCAGAATGCGTTTAATGGAAAACCTAGATGGGCTGAAATCTATGTTGAATCGGCCCGGTTTTGGTTGTGGGCCTTCATCTATAGGTGCTGAGCTGGAGTTATATCTGGTAGATAAGCATGGGAGGCCGCTAAGTTTAAATCGCGAAGTGATTGATCGTAGCGGGCATAAGCAACTAGCGTTGGAGTTGAACCGCTTTAATCTCGAATACAACTTAAAGCCGGTTGCTGCTGCAGGCACACCGTTCAGCCAGATGGAAAATGAGATGGTTAGTGCCATCGAATTGGTGAACCATCATTTATCTGCTGAACAAGGGCAAGCGTTGCCTATAGGAATTCTGCCGACGTTAAAACGTAGTGATTTTGGCTTAAAGGCTCTCACTGATGAATCACGTTTTTACGCATTGACCCAAGCGCTACAAAAGCTGCGGGGCAAAATGTTTTGTATCAAAATTGAGGGAGATCCTCCTATTTCTCTACGCTCTCGAGATGTTTCATTAGAGGGAGCCAATAGTTCCATGCAGGTTCATTTCCGAGTTAGCCCCGAGCGTTTTGCTTGCACCTTTAATGCCCTGCAATTAGTGACGCCGGTAGTGGTTGCTTTAGCGGCGAACTCTCCCTTTATGTTGGGGCATAAATTATGGCATGAGACACGTATCCCCTTGTTCAGGCAAGCAATTGATGGGCGTTCCCATGAAGAGTGTGATCGAGGCATTCCTTCCCGTGTTGATTTTGGTAATGGTTGGGTTCGTGAGGGGGCGTATGAGCTATTTGCAGAGATGGTGCATCTACATGAGCCGATATTGCCGGTAATTGGTGACGAAAATACCTTAGATATTATTAATAAAGGGGATGTCGCTTCGCTACAAGAGTTGTGCCTTCATGCCGGTACGGTTTGGCCTTGGAATAGGCCAGTTTATGATCAAAAACAGGGTGGGCATTTGCGGATTGAGCTTAGGGCTTTGCCCGCTGGGCCGACGCCTTGTGATATGGCCGCGAATGCAGCTTTTTCACTGGGAGTTGCCAAAGGCCTTCAGGAACAGATGGATGAAATCATCCCTGCAATGCCATTTAGTGTGCTGGTTAAGAACTTTTATTTAGCGGCTGAAAAAGGTCTGCAGGCGGAGCTGATGTGGCCAGTCTTAAGTCAGGCTGGTGGACTTAAAAAGTTAAGTGTTGCTGAGATTGTTCAGGAGCTATTGCCCGTTGCATATGCTGGGTTAAATGCCTTGGAAATTGAACCACAAGAACGGGATTACTATCTAGCTGTGATCAAAGATCGTGTCGATACAGGGATCACAGGAGCTTATTGGCAACTGCGTGAATACCAGCGGTTATATAAAAAATTAAATCACAATCAAGCGCTTACTCAGATGGTGCAACGTTATATGACGCTGTCGGCTACGAATGAACCTGTAGTGAGATGGTAGCTATTGTGGAGGTGCTTTATATGGAAGGGAATAGGGTATGAGAACGCTGATAAATCCTACTTCTGAGCAACTGCTGGAAAGCCCAGAGGCGTTCTTAAAAGAGATGGGCGAAGCGGTGATGATCTATGTCGAAGGGGAGCGGAGCGAGCGTACCCGTGGTTTAGTGACCCTATTGCATGGAAATGAACCCTCTGGCCTTAATGCGCTACACAAATGGTTAAAGCAGGAGCAAAAGCCGCTGTTTAATCTGCTCTGTTTTATACCCTCTGTTCCTGCTGCTATTCTGGAACCCATGTATAAAAACCGCGTATATCCTGGGCAGCGGGATATGAACCGTTGTTTCTTCCCTCCTTTTACGGATGCACCGGGGCAACTTGCTGAAGAGATCTTAGAGCTGTTTGAGGATTATCAACCTGAGTGCATCCTCGATATTCATAACACCTCGGGGCATAGCCCAGATTTTGGCGTAGTGACATATGTGAGCGAAGCACATGAAGCACTCGTCTCCCTTTTTAGTGAACGTTTAGTGGTAACCGATCTGCGCTTAGGCGCGTTGATGGAGCGAAGTACGCGTCGCTGTCCGGTAGCGACCATCGAGTGTGGGGGAGCTAAAGATCAAACGGCCAATCAGATCGCGTGGCAGGGTTTACAAAAATTTCTCTATCAAGAGGAGGTAATGCAGTTAGAGCACGGCCACCATCTAGAGCTGTACCGCCAGCCAGTTCGTTTAGAGCTTCAGCCGGAAACGACGATCGCCTTTGCTGATAGTTATGTGATCGGAACCGATCTGACCGTACCTACGCAATTAGATCAATTTAATTTTGGCGCAGTAGAGCGGGGTACTTTAATCGCTTGGTTGGGGGGCGGTACTTGCCAGCAAAACTTAAAAGTTCATGACGCTGAAGGGGCTGATGTTTTTTCTCGTTTCTTTGATATTAAGGGCAATCTACTCGTCACTGCACAGCCTCTGAAGCTCTTTATGATTACCACTCGGCCAGATATCGCCCTCAGTGATTGCTTATTATATGCCGCAGCGGAAACTGAACATGAGGTCGTCGATACCTAACCAATTGAAAAGATTAAATTTACCTGTATTGTGAATGCTTGTTCAAATATGATTATGGCCAACGAACAGTTAGTTTGGATCTATTTATTATGTAGCTGTAAAGCTGTATAACTAAGGTCTTATAACATCTGCTGGATAGTCACTAAGCACTAAAACGTGATTAATTGATTGTATAGAGAGCTTGTATTACTCATGATGCCGCGCATTTTAAAGTCGCTTACCCAAAACCCTTTCGCATTTTCTGCGATTGTCTTTGGGGTGGTGATGCTGGTGTCAGCTTTCTTTGTGAGTCATGAATTTGAGCGTATTCGCGAAAACATTAAACATCAGGCATTTGTAAATCTTTTGACCTTAGGCGCCCGATTAGAGGGTGAAGTAAATGCTCATCTTGTTGTATTGAGGGGGCTACGAGCTGAAATTGCGATCAATTCAGACATTAATCAAGGTGAATTTTCTCGTCTAGTTGATGAATTTCTGCAGACAAAACTTAGTATCAGGCACATCGCGTTGGCACCTGATTTGGTTATCACTAATATCCATCCCTTCGCAGGAAATGAATCAGCGCTAGGCCTTGATTACCGAACAATGCCAGACCAACTACCTGCAGTTATGGAGTCTATTCAGCTTAAAGACATTATCCTTTCTGGACCAGTCAACTTAGTGCAAGGTGGAACAGCGCTGATAGCACGAGTACCCGTGTTCATTGGTGAGGATCGAAATATACTTTGGGGTATTGTCTCAGCTGTGATTGATGATGAAGATCTTCTACAGAAAGCTGGTATAGATATTCGCCTTTGGGGCAATGATATAGCCATCAGAGGAAGAGATGGACTAGGTGTCGATGGTGATGTGTTTTTTGGTAATAAAGAAACCTTCCATCCTGATGCAGTGACAGTTGATGTTATTTTGCCCTTGGGGCGCTGGCAGCTAGCCGCTTATCCTCAAGGTGGATGGCAAGTTAAAAACCGACAAGTTCTGGGTTATTGGCTTATCAGCTTATTGGTGAGCTTCGTAATGGCCATGGCGACTTACCTGATTGCTCTGAATTATCGTGAAAAGCTTCAAGCGATCGAAACGGCAACTTACCGTGCAAACTATGATGCGTTGACTGGGTTATCAAATCGTTACCATTTCGGCCAGCAGTTGCAGGCAATGATCTATGATCATCAACGTCATAATCACATGTTTGCGCTGTTCTTTATCGATCTGGATTACTTTAAAGAGGTTAATGATAACTGGGGGCATCACACCGGAGACGAACTTTTACGTTTGTTTGCAGGGCGCATGCGCAGCATTGTTCGCAGTGATGATCTGCTCGCACGTCTAGCGGGTGATGAGTTCGTTATTATTCTGCGTGATATTGAATCGGCTACTCAGGCTGAATTGCTTGCCGAAAAACTTCAGATGGAACTGGGGGAGCCTTATCTTATTGATGGCCAGTACCTCTCGGTTACACATAGTTTAGGTATTGCTATGTACCCTGAAGATGGGCATAGCATGCAACAGCTATTGCAGAATGCTGACCGTGCGATGTACGCAGCTAAACGTGCCGGTAAAAATAGAATTTTCTTCTTTAATGAAGCACTGAGTCAGGAAGTGAAGCATCATGTCCAGTTGCATAACGACATACTGGCAGGTTTGCGTGAAGGGCAGTTTGAGCTCTATCTACAGCCAATCGTTGCTTTGGATACCCAAGAAATTGCCAAATGTGAAGCACTTGTACGCTGGATTCATCCCATTAGAGGTATAGTCTCCCCTGGAGATTTTATACCAGTTGCAGAGCAGACAGGCGCTATTCGTAGCTTAGGCGAGTGGATCTTGGATGAAGCTTGCCATCTGTCAGATAAGTTCAAGCAGGCAGGTATCGATATGCAGATTTCGATTAACCGTTCTGTGGCGGAATTTTTCCCAAAAGATGCTGACGCCCGTTGGTTGCAGATTATTGATGGTCACGATGTGGATCACAGCAATCTGGTGTTTGAGATTACCGAGTCGCTGTTGATGGAAGGTGGTGATAGTCAGTTAGATAAGATCAAACGCTTGCGTGAGCAAGGTATTGCTTTCTCTATTGATGATTTTGGTACAGGGTATTCGGCAATTAACTACCTACGTCACTATCCTGCGGATTACTTGAAGATTGATCGTAGCTTTGTGATCGATCTCTTGGATGATGAGCAGGACAGAACGCTGGTCGAGGTAATCATCAAAATGGGTCAAACCTTGGGCATCAAAGTCGTAGCTGAGGGTGTTGAAAACCAGCAACAGCTAGATATGCTTCGCGAGTTTGGTTGTGATTATGTTCAGGGGTATTTCCTTGGGCGTCCGGTACCCTTCGATCAATTCTTAGAATTCCTTCCGAAAGAGATTCACTCTTAATTTTAGTATAGAAAATCTCCATATAGCTCTAGGCTATCAGTCGATTAGTTTTGTTTAATTATTTTTATTCAACGTTTTCGCCTATATTAACTCTAACGAAACGCAAGTCATCCAGACGCGACATTTAGAGGAATAAGTCATGCTACAGAATAGCGAAGGTAAGAATATTCCAGCAGTAACTTTTCACACTCGTCAGGGTAATGAGTGGGTTGATGTAACGACTGCAGAGCTTTTCACAGGTAAGAACGTAATTGTATTCGCACTGCCGGGTGCATTTACACCAACATGTTCTAGCACGCATTTGCCTCGCTACAATGAGCTTGCGCCAGTATTCGCAGCAAATGGTATTGATGACATTATCTGCCTTTCTGTAAACGATACATTTGTAATGAACGCTTGGGCTGAAGATCAGCATGCAGACAACATCACTTTTATCCCAGACGGTAATGGTGAGTTCAGCGCAGCGATGGATATGTTGGTCGATAAAGACAACCTAGGTTTTGGCAAGCGTTCTTGGCGTTACTCCATGCTGGTGAAAGATGGCGTGATCGATAAGATGTTTATCGAGGCTGACCTTCCAGGCGACCCGTTTGAAGTATCTGATGCTGATACCATGCTGGATTACATCAATCCGCAAGCGGAACAGCCAAAACGCGTAACAGTATTGAGTAAGCCAGGTTGCCCGCACTGTACACGTGCTAAGAAAGCGCTGACTGACAACGGTTACAAGTACGAAGCGATTGAGCTAGGTAGCCACGGAGTAAGTTTCAGCACGTTGCAAGCGGTTTCAGGGCACGGCACAACGCCGCAGATCTTTATCGATGGTGAATTGATTGGCGGTGCTGATGATCTTGAAGCGTGGTTGAAGAGATAAACCGACGTTTTTAGAAAGGTTAAGGATGAACAGGAGAAACAAAAAAGCCGTAGCAGATCTGCTACGGCTTTTTCATTTTCTTCTTATTTTTATCAAGAGGGGTCTTAATCTTTTAAGCGTAATCCGCCCGGCTCAATGGTGATCTTGCCTTGTTTTAGTAGAGCACCCACAGCCATTTTGAATGCCTTTTTACTAATGCCAAAGTGTTTGTAGATCACTTCTGGTGAGGATTTATCATTGATTGTGATAAAACCTTCCTGCTCATCAATCATATCTAGGATCTGCTGTACGGTATCTACAACCTTGCTGTATCCCGGCTTTTGCATGGAAAGGTTGATCTTGCCGTCCGCGCGTACTTCTTTTATGTAGCCTTTAAATTTTTGGCCAGGGTAAACCGTTTTCAATACATCGCTACGGAAGATCAGGCCCCAGTGCTCGTGGTTAACAATCGCTTTTTGGCCTAGGTCGGTACGGTTGGCAATGACCAACTGAACCTCCTCGCCTGCTTTGTAACGAGGTGGTGTTTTATCCAAGAATTTATCGATCTTAGTGGATGCCACAATACGGTTAGTGTTTTTATCTAGATACAAACGCACAAGGTAGCGCTTACCAACCTCAACAGGGCGGTTCTTTTGCTCGCTGTAAGGTAGAAGCACATCTTTGGAAAGACCCCAGTCTAAGAAAGCACCTACATCGTTTACTTCTGATACTTTCAGCATGGCAAATTCGTCAACGATCGCCTTAGGTGTTTCCGTGGTCGCAATCAGATAATCATCGGTATCAAGATAGATAAATACGCGGATACTGTCGCCGACTTCTAAATCTTCTGGGCAGTAACGTTTAGGTAAAAGTATTTCGCCTAGTTCACCTGCATCCAGATAAACGCCAAAATCTTTCTCTTTGATTACTTCCAGAGTGTTGTATTTGCCGATAGCGGCCATGGGAAAACCTTTCGATAATGAGTAGATGGAGCAGCATCGCTGCTAAGCACAGTATTATCCTAGTCCATCGTTCAATATAAAAGCTCTAAAACGAAAAAAGCCTCCTTAAAAATAAGGAGGCTTTCTGCGTATCAGAATAAGATAGGATTATTCGTTTACGCTACTTGCTTGCATGGATCGGGTTTATTTACCCATGCGACGGATCGCCTGTGGGGTAAAATCTTTATGTTTAAAGCGTTGGCTAAAGTCGAATCCATTGCCTTCTTCGTTCGTCAAACTACCTACTAGGTATCTACCAGATTGAAGATCATAAAGCGCTTCAGCAGTCAGCCAAGGCACATTTACATCACGGTATTGGAACTGGTGGGATTCACCTACACGCCATAGCTCGCCTCGACCGTCGTAGTGATCGACTACAGCAATCTGCCAGCTATCTTCATCAATGTAGAATGTACGTTTCGCGTAGATATGACGTTCACCATCTTTAAGCGTTGCCTCTACTTTCCACACGCGATGTAGCTCGTAACGCGTTAGTTCTGGATTCATATGGCCAGGTTGAAGAATATCCTCATACTTTAATCCACGATCAGCTAGCTTGAAGCTGTTGTATGGAATGTAAAGCTCCTGTTTGCCAACAAGATTCCACTCGTAGCGATCAGGAGCGCCGTTGAATAGATCAAGGTTATCGGTCGTACGTTGACCATCACTGGCTGTGCCCGGTGCGTCATATGCAATTTGAGGCGCGCGACGAACACGGCGCTGACCGGCATTGTAAGTCCAAGCCTGACGAGGTTGTGCAATCTGGTTCATCGTTTCATGAACGAGTAACACGTTGCCGGTTAGGCGTGATGGCGCTTTAACGCGCTGGACAAAGTAGAACAGGATATTGTCATCTTTCTTAGCATCAGAGCCGCCTTCTAAAGCGCTCGGCCACGACATCTTTTCGTTAATTTTTACCGCAGTAAAATTACCGTTAGCTTGCACAGGTACCTGCACAAAAGTCCTTTCCAATGCACCGCCACGGTAGCGAGTCATATGGTTCCAGATAACTTCTAAACCGTTTTCAGGGATTGGGAAAGGGATTGCCGTTTCAAAGCCTGATAGACCGTTGCCGCCATCGGTTAGCTCTGCGCTGGAAGCATTCTGTTTTGCTGCAGCATAAACATCTGCTGGTAATGCGGCTGTACGATGGGTTGGGTACACAGGGATAGAATAACTATCAGCATACTTTTGCAACATCGCCATCTGGCCGGGTGTAAGGTTATCCTTGTACTGATCAGCATTGGCTGCAGTGATAGTGAATATTGGCTTTTCGCTTGCAAACGGGTTGCTGTAACGATCAGATCCGCTTTCTAAACCGCCGGTCCATGCCGGAATTGTTCCTGCAGCATTACCCGCTTTTTCGGCACCTATCGGTGTAAGTTGATTGCCCAGTTGAGCTACCTGCTCAGGCGTTGCGGCATAAACGCTTGCCGAGGCAAAAAGAATCGCCGAACTCAGCAGAAGTTTCTTGGTATTGAACATAGTGTATATCTCCATTTATCTGCTGATCTTAGAAAGAAACGGACGCGCTAATTGATAGGAAATCACGGTCTTCAATAGAGTTGAAATCCCCACCGAAGAAGTCGGTATAAGAAAGCTGAACACGGTATTTATTCAGGTAATCAGCGGTTAGGCTCAAACCAAGTGTTTTCTCATCTTCATTAAATGCTGCACCAGGTTGCGGGCCATAACCTTCTAAACCGTGCTTAAAGCTGATTTGTGGTGTTAGATTCACACCGGCAAAAGCATTCGGATAGTTTAAGTTAGCGCGTAGTACGTAACCGTAAGAGTCTTGAGTTACGAAACCATCGGTATCACCAGCAGCATAACCAAATGCACCATTACGTCCGTATTTAAGCGCGTTGGCACTCTCGTCCAAGTCGTGTACGTGAGTCCAGGCTAATTCACCCACCATCGTTAAGCGGCTTGCACCTAAAACCTGATCGTAGAATTTAACAAAGCTTGTTTGGACTTGAGTTACATCGAATGGAGTGAAACCGGAAACCTCACCGCCTGCTCCTGCGGAGGCTATCAAACTATCTGCTGCGCTGTTGCCTATGCCGCCAATATTTTGTTGCAGAATAGCCCCTACCAAAAGAGGACCGTTGATCTGGATAGGTACATCAGTTTTATGGCTGATTTCACCGGACCAAGCAATATCCCCGATATTGGTGTTAAAGCTTAAACCAATCATTTCGATATCTTCGGGGTATTCAACGAAATATTCAGAATCAAATGCTGCAACGACGGCTGCGGCTGTTGGGCTAACACCGCCTGCAATTGTTGGTAGATCACCTGCTGTTACAGAAGAGTTCACACCACTAGTTACAGGAAGGCGGCTGTGGTATCTAGATAGATACAAGCCGAATTCAGTGTTGTTTAAGTCTTCTGAAAAATAACGAAGTGCGAGACCAAACTGGCCGTCGTCATCAGCTTCCCTTCTGCCATCTTCATGTCGATTAACTACGGGGCTGATTGGTGACGCTAGGTCGGCTCCTGATAATGCCCAAACGCCTCCTGCGCCTAAGGTGTTGAAATAATCTTGATCGGAAACGTTAACGCCAAGAAGTGCCGATAAGGTTGGGTTTGTTGTTTGAATTCGGATGCCATCGCAACCTTCACCTACAAAGTCATTGTTGGAGAAGTAGGTTCCGCAACCATCTATGGCTGTCGGTTCCCATTTGAGTTGATAGAAACCTTCTACACTTAAATTATCGGTTAGGCCAAAGGACGCGAATGCCATATTGACGGGGAGTAGGCCTTCTTTGACTTCTGCCCCAGGACGACGGAACGCGTTAACATCAAACGGATTAATCGCGTTTAAACCGCCTTGTATGAATGTACTCTCGCCCCAGTTAACAACTTGGCGACCAATACGAACATCAAGTGGCTTTTCACCTAAATCAAATGCGCCATACCAGTAGGCATCTAATACTTCGAATCCGCCAAACTTGGCATAATCATTAAATCCAGAATCGTCTAATTCTGCACCGGGGTCATATAGGTTAGGTGAGTGTCCATGGTTTCTTGAGCCGGATTCTAACTCAGCGTCGTACCAGTATTTAGCACGGGTGAAAACGCCCATATTTTCGTAGCGTAGCTCTAGATCATGCACGCCCTTAACTATCTGAGAAAAGGTTTCACCTTTATCAAAGTTCTGGTTGCCGTCATCGTAGCTACCGGATCCAAGACTAGTACCGCCGTTACCTTTCGAAATTAGCTCTGAAGATGCGTCATCCATACGCCAGCTGGCTCCCATTGATATTTGAGAGTCAAAGCGTCCCTCGATATCACCGAGATTAAATTCTATTGCTTGAGCCTGATTAATACTTACTGCACTACCTATCAGTAACGGCAGTAGTTGGCGTTTAAACACCATGGATGGTTTTTTGCTGCGACGCAAAATCCAGTTTTTTGTTGCCATTTCGTTCACCTAGCGTTGTTATTTTTTTAAGGCGCAAATTGTGTTTTCTATCTAAATCCATTGCTTCTACTCAGTAGGTTTGCAGAATGGGCTCTACAGAGCAGTTACAGTATCTTTAACGCTATCCATGTTCACTGGCTTAACAAAATCTCTCAATAACAATTGAGGGCAAAGTTATTAACAAAATAGTTCGTTAGCTTGAAATTATTAACATAATAGTTCATGAATAAGAAAGGGAAGTGCGTTTCATCAAAAAATAAGAACAAAATAGGTTAGAGAGTCATGGAGCGTAAAATTACCGTACCCGCTGGGTACGTCCGTCACTTATTGCAGTTAGTTGAAGAGCAGGGGTTCAGTGTCGAACAGCTGTTGACCCATGTAGGGATAGATCCGGCTGAAATTGGTAACCAAACTGAATTTCCAGCGGATAAGTTTGGTTTGCTCTATCAGCGTATTTATTACATCGCTCAAGACGAATATTTCGGAATGTTGAGTGGCGGTAAGGTGCCAAATGGGACCTTCCGCATGATGTGTCATTGCTTGATCCACTGCACAACGCTTGAGAAAGCGATCTATCGTGCCAGTGATTTTCATGAGATCTGTCGCGGCACAAAAGTTAAACCTTATCTGGTACGTAAAGGCCGTTTTGCCAAGGTTTCGTTTACTACAACGGACGCAGCCGAAGTCTCGATGGAGGAAATTTTAAAAGACGAAATTCCGGGACGTATTCGAACCTCACTATCGATGTGGCAGCACTTTTTGTGTTGGTTAATTGGTAAGAGGTTAGAGCTGAAAGCAGCCTATTTTTCGTTTGCTGAGCCAGACGACTTGGCTCAATACAAAACTCTTTTCCAGTCAGAGGTGAAATTTGAACAGCATGATAATGCGATTGTTTTTCCTGCGCGTTATTTGGATTTTCCGATTGTTCAAACGCCTGAAACTTTGCGAAGTTTCTTAAAAACAGCCCCTTATCAGCTAATCGTAATGGTGGATGATGACACCAGCTTGAAGTCCCAAGTAGTGGCTTTGATTGGTAAGGACTTTAGTCAGGATCTACCAAGTGCTGAGGAAGTTGCGTATAGGCTGCATATGTCAGTATCGACACTGCGACGTCGATTGTTAGAAGAAGATACTTCTTATCAAAAGATCAAAGACGAGTGTCGCAAGTTAGCTGCGCTTAACTATATGAATTCCCCGCAGTTATCGATCAATGATGTTGCTGGGTTGATGGGATTTGAAGAGCCCTCCGCTTTCTTTAGGTCATTTAAAAAATGGACCGGCATGACCCCTGGAGAATATCGGCGTAGTGATAGCTATTGCCAGCAATTAGCTGACTCTTAATGCTTTAAATTGGCCCTATATTATAGGGCCTTTCTTGTCTTAAGAACGTTTTTGTTAGTCATTGAGGTGTGAATTGTTATTGCTGGAAATGGACGCTGGAACGATTATGTTAATAGCATTTCCCAATGTGAATTAACGTCGAGTTATTACAATAAAAAGCCTGAGCCGATCTAAGCGGTAAGCAGGTTAAGACGGAGCAAGTTATACATGAGCGATTATCGATACCCGTATCAAGATGGTGTTTTTGTCTTGAATGAGCTAGTGGGGTTAGAACAGATTTGTCATTCAGCAGGTCTAGAAGAGTTTGCTGAAGGCTTGGCTGAAGCGGTTTTAGATGAGGCTTCTAAGCTAGGCACTGAACAGCTTGCTCCTCTAAATGTGGTTGGTGATCAGCAAGGTGCCAAGTTAGTTGATAACCAAGTGCAGGAAACGCCCGGTTTTTCTGACGCCTATCAGCAGTTCTGTGAGGGTGGTTGGCCATCGCTTGCGGCTAATCCTGAGTTTGGTGGTCAGGGTCTACCTAACGCACTCTCTGTTGCGGTTAACGAAGTGTGGCAGTCCTCCAACTTGGCTTGGGCTTTATGTCCTCTGCTGACTCAGGGCGCGATTGAAGCGTTGGAAACGCATGGCAGTGAACAGCTACAGCAGCACTACCTTCCTAGGCTGATCAGTGGTGAGTGGACGGGCACCATGAATCTAACAGAACCTGATGCTGGTACCGACTTAGCAGCCCTGAAAACTCGTGCTGTACCAGAAGGTGATCACTACCGAATTACTGGCCAAAAGATCTTTATAACCTGGGGCGACCATCAGATGACTGAGAATATCGTTCATCTGGTATTAGCACGCTTGCCTGATGCCCCGGCCGGTGTAAAAGGGATCTCTCTCTTTGTTGTGCCTAAATTTTTGTTGGATGAAAACGGCCAAGTAACTGATCAACGTAACGATGCCTCGGCTGTGGCGCTGGAGCACAAGCTCGGTATCCACGGCAGTCCTACCTGCGTGATGAGCTTTGGTGATAACGACGGTGCCATTGGTTACTTGGTAGGTGAGGAAAATAATGGCCTTGCTTGCATGTTTACGATGATGAACGATGCGCGCCAAGGTGTAGGCCTACAAGGTTTAGCTATCTCGGAGCGTGCTTATCAACAGGCGTTGGAATACGCCAAAGATCGTGTTCAAGGCACCTTGAGGGATGGTTCTCGCGTTACGATTATGAAGCACCCTGATGTTCGCCGCATGTTGTTGCAGATGAAATCAGGTATTCAAGCTATGCGCGCATTAACTTATGTTGCTCGCGCCGAAAGTGATCTTTGTCAGCATGCTCAAGATAGTGAACAACGCGCTAAACATCAGGCGCGAACTGATCTTCTGACACCGATTGTTAAAGGCTGGGTAACAGAGTTAGCCCAAGAGATGACCTATCTTGCGGTGCAAGTGCACGGCGGTATGGGCTTTATCGAAGAAACGGGAGTTGCACAACATTATCGCGATGCCCGTATCTTGACGATTTATGAAGGTACAACCGGTATTCAGGCTTTAGACCTGATCGGTCGAAAAACCTTGGTAGATAGTGGTGCTGCACTCACTGATTTACTGAGCGAAATTGCTAGCGATCTTGATCAGATCTCCGAACCTGAACTGCAAGACCTAGTTAGCGCGATCTGTGATGCCCTTAAGCATGCAGAAGAAGCTAAAAAATGGGTATTGAAAACTGCGAGTAAAGATCCAGCTGCAGCAGGTGCAGCCAGTGTTAGCTTTATGATGCTACTTGGTTATCTTTGTGGTGGTTGGTTATCGGTTAAATCAGCCAGCATCGCCCAAGCTAAGCTAAATGATCCTGAGAGCGATCAGCCATTCTTAGAAAGCAAAATAGTATCGACACGCTTTTATGTAGAGCAGTTGCTACCACGTACATCAGGTCTTTTGAGCGCAGTCATGGCAGGTGGTGATGCGGTGATGCAGCTTTCTGAAGAACAGTTTTAAGTAGACGCCATATAGGTGAGAGAGGTGAGTTATGAGTGATATGGCGCGTGAATCAATGGAGTTTGATGTAGTCATTGTCGGAGCAGGTCCTGCTGGATTATCAACAGCCTGCCGTTTGATGCAGCAAGCTCAAGAGGCGGAAAAAGAGCTAACCGTTTGTGTGGTAGAAAAAGGTTCTGAAGTTGGAGCACATATTTTATCGGGCGCAGTGATTGAATCGCGGGCTCTGGATGAACTGTTTCCTGATTGGGAAGAGCGGGGTGCACCATTAAATACGCCGGTGACTGAAGATCAGATCTTTATGCTCAAAGACGAGGAAAAAGCCACCCAAGTTCCTAATATGCTGGTTCCTAAAACGATGCATAATAACGGAAACTACATTGTTAGCTTGGGTAACTTATGTCGTTGGTTGGCAGAGCAGGCTGAGCAGCTTGGTGTGGAAATCTTCCCTGGTTTTGCCGCTGCAGAAGTTCTCTACCATGAAGATGGTAGCGTTAAGGGGATTGCTACTGGCGATATGGGGTTAACTGAGTCTGGAGAGCAGAAAGATAGTTATATGCCGGGTATGGAGCTGCATGCTAAATACACGGTGTTCTCAGAAGGCTGCCGCGGGCATTTAGGAAAAGAGCTGATAGAGCGCTTTGATCTGGCAGCAGAAGCCGATGCTCAACATTATGGCTTGGGTATTAAGGAACTGTGGGATATTGATCCTGATAAGCATAAGCCTGGTTTAGTTGTTCATGGTTCAGGCTGGCCTCTGAGTGATGGCGCGAGTGGTGGTTTCTTCCTCTATCACACCGAGGGTAATCAAGTAGTTGTTGGCTTGATTGTCGATCTGAATTACTCCAATCCATATTTAAGCCCGTTTGATGAGTTTCAGCGTATGAAACATCATCCCGTTTTAAAACAGTACCTAGAGGGCGGCAAGCGCGTCTCCTATGGTGCTAGGGCGATCACCAAAGGCGGCTTTAATGCCCTGCCTAAAATGACCTTCCCGGGTGGCATCATTGCCGGTTGTAATGCCGGTACGCTTAACTTCTCGAAGATTAAGGGTACGCATACGGCGATGAAGTCGGGCATGTTGGCTGCAGAAGCAATTTTCGATGAGCTAACTCAGTCAGGTGAGAGTGGTAAAGAGCTAAGCGGTTATGCGCAGAAGTTTGAATCCTCTTGGTTGTATGACGAATTATTCCGCTCACGTAACTTTGGCCCTGCGATGCATAAGTTTGGTCCGTTGTTAGGTGGGGCCTTTAACTACATCGATCAGAATATCTTTGGCGGAAAAATCCCATTGACGCTGCACGATACTCATGCCGATTACGCACAACTGAAACCTGCATCTGATTGTAAAGAGATAAGTTATCCAAAACCTGACGGCGAGATCAGCTTTGATAAGCTCAGTTCGGTGTTCCTCTCAAATACCAATCATGAAGAGGATCAGCCGTGCCATCTTCAGTTAAAGGATGAAAGTATTCCTTTAGGTTCAAACCTATCGACTTATGCTGAACCTGCGCAGCGATATTGTCCTGCGGGAGTGTATGAAGTGGTTGAGGATGAACAGGGACAAAGATTCCAAATAAACTCGCAAAATTGTCTACACTGTAAGACCTGCGATATTAAAGATCCGGCCCAAAATATTAAATGGGTGGTCCCAGAAGGTATGGGCGGACCAAATTATCCAAATATGTAGTTTGTAGAAATCCGGTGAGGCGTGTTTATCCGGTTGTTTTTTAATCGTTTCTGGTTAATCTTTAGTCGAATTTCCAAAAACTGAAAAAACTTTGAAAAATAATCAGTTTTTTTTAAAAAACAGTACGTAATTAGTTGACACAAAAACTCATTGCGATAATATACGCGCCGTTCCTGCGGAGGGATGGCTGAGTGGTCGAAAGCACTGGTCTTGAAAACCAGCGGTCCGAGAGGGCCCTAGGGTTCGAATCCCTATCCCTCCGCCATTTACTGGAACAGCAGTTCCCTGATAGCTCAGTTGGTAGAGCAGTAGACTGTTAATCTATTGGTCGCTGGTTCGAGTCCAGCTCAGGGAGCCATCTTAAGAGTTGGGTCGTTAGCTCAGTCGGTAGAGCAGTTGGCTTTTAACCAATTGGTCATAGGTTCGAATCCTATACGACCCACCACTCTTAAACTTCTTTAGCGAAATTCTTTCGCAATCTTATGTGGGTCGTTAGCTCAGTCGGTAGAGCAGTTGGCTTTTAACCAATTGGTCATAGGTTCGAATCCTATACGACCCACCACTTTAAGAATCCAGCCATAAGCTGGTTTTTTTATGCTCAAAAGATACTCTTTGTATAGGATGAGAACCGTACCCGAAGGGAGGTTCGACTCGGAAGGCGAAGCCTGTAGAGAACAGCGGAGCTTGCGACGCTGGCCCGAAGGGCATTAGTAATCCTATACGACCCACCACTTTAAGAATCTAGCCTTGAGCTGGTTTTTTTATGCCTGAAATTCAGCACGGCTGCGCCTAGAGGTTGCTTTGTTAATCTCTATCATTGGCGATCCTAAATTTACTGAACTATTGATCCAGCTCTGACTCTATTTCTTGAATAACTGCTAAAGTTAGTGAGTGGTTTCTATACAGTTGTTTCTCTAGAGGGTTTTATGTTGCATCCCGACCAGTGGGTAATCGAGGAGAAGGATGATCTGGTGCCATTGGATAAGTGGCAGAAAACAGTGGATGTGATGGCGCGTATCTTTCAAGCGCCTGCGGGCTTTATCGTTCAGTATCGGCCGAAAGGCTATCAGGTAGTCATTGCCAGTGATCAGGAATCGAATCCATACCCTGCTGGGGTGGAGATTACGCCGGATACCAACATTTTTTGTAAAAAAGTCGTTCAGGAAGGGCATGAACTATATGTCAAAAATGCGCAAGCGGATCCTACTTGGGACACGAACCCGGAAGTGGCTGATGATGGTTTTAGCTCCTACCTAGGGCTGCCGGTACAGTGGCCATCGGGTGAGCCATTTGGAACCATCTGTGTCATGGATTTTGAAACCACTGATTACCGTTCTGAATACCTCGATCTGGTCAGTGAATTCCGAGATTTGATCGAAGCTGATCTACGTCTTCTTTCTCAGTATGAAGAGATCTCCAACCTTGCAATGACAGATGAACTCACAGGGCTTTATAACCGTCGTGGCTTTATGTCTGTAGCAACGCATTATTCGGTACTCGCCAAACGCACCGGAATGGCTTTAGGTTTGCTCTATTTGGATCTAGACGACCTTAAGGGAATTAATGATCGTCAAGGTCATAGTTCTGGCGACCAAGCTCTTAAGCGCCTAGCAGAAGCTATACGAAGCTCTATCAGAGAGAATGATATATCTGCGCGTATGTCTGGCGATGAGTTTGTAGTGCTCGCTGCTGCAGAGTCGCAGGCTGACTTAGATAAAATCGCTGAGCGAATTAGCCAGGGGCTTATGGAAAATCAGCTAAGTGTCAGTATTGGTAGTGTGATGCTTGCTGGTAATCAAGCGATTGAATATTGGCTGGAGCAGGCTGATAGTCGGATGTATCGGGAGAAGAGTGGCTAGGTTTTAGTTGCTAGTTGCTAGTTGCTAGTTGCTAGTTGCTAGTTGCTAGTGGCTAGAAAAAGGACGCCGCTTCGCGTCTAGAGATCGGCTTCGCCTTTTAGGACGCCGCTTCGCGTCTAGAGATCGGCTTCGCCTAGAGAAAGAGATGGTGTTGTTGTAGCTTCTGCTTTGTGCCATAAGCGGACATGAAGCATAGTATTTGTTACTGCTTTTCAGTTTCTTGCCTCATAATCTGAGACTCAAAGATAGGCTTCCATTCAGATTCGAATGGGTATCGGCGACCAGGATTTAGTTCAATGAACCCTAATGCCACAGGGGTTGCAGTCTCCATCCCGTATTCATGAACTCTTTCTATTTGAATTTTGCTGCCATCGACAATACCTAATATCTCGTAAAAACCTTTTGGAGTTAACGGAGGTTTAATCGTCCCCGAAGTAAGATTAGCTGCGTGTTCCAAAGTGATTAGGCTGAGTTTATACCCCCTACTAAAGTTAGTGAACGGGTCATAAGGATCACGCATTAAAAACCAAACCCTATCACCAGATAGTAGAATTAATTTTTGCCCTACAAGTGCTTGAAATTCATCTTTATAAGACAAATCGGACGTTAAAAGGGATCGTCCACCGCAAGCAAGTAGAAAAAAGCATAAACCGGAAATTAATAAGACATTTCGTATAGTATTCATAATTTAAAGTACCTTGATTTATTGCTTCGCATTTTCAGTACCATTAGCTAACTATTTCTCAGAGCTAGACGGAAAGCATTTGTAGTAAATTAAGGCTTTAGAGAAACGTACTAAGGCCTTAACTTGATTTCCTTTGTCCCTTGCATTTCTTGTATGGCAATTTCAGCAGGTACTTCGGTTAAGTGCCTATCACAGGTTGAAATACATGAACCTGAAGGCTTGTTGTATTGGAGATAATAAGATCTTGAGGGTTGCAATTGAAGATTTACGGTTGGCCAGTACTTACCAGGGGACCATTGTCCATGACATGCTTTTTGATCATCAGTAGATGTATTGAAGACGTGTTCACCAGCTTCTAAATAAATAAGAGCAAAAGAGTTTTCAGCTAGCTCTAATATATTGTTACCATCTACGAATATATCGACATTCATCTGTCCTAGATCAACACACCCTGTGTGTGATGAATAAATGTAAACAGCAGCGAATTCACTATCAGGTATATTAGGGGCTATAAAGACGCGCCCAGTGTAATTCACACACGAAATCAATAGTGAAACGGTTAAAGCTATAGAAAAAAATCTCGTAGTTCCTGATGGAGTCATACGTTTTAATCCCACAAAATCTCTTCCTGAATTTAAGTTTCGATTAATATGAATTAACAACAATAATTCAAACATGCCAATACAGAGACTTGAGATAAAGAAGTACCGGTAATTAATCCTAGCGGTACTATTCACCAATACCTATACTCGAAATCAGATTCCGGAGGTTGGTTTACAGAAATATGTGGTTAGCCGAGGTTGGATCTGATGTCCGCTTTGTGTCGAAAGCAGACACACCAAATTTTCTTTGCTCTCTTAAATCATAAGTAATCATGCAAATCCTATCTACCGAACGACTGATTCTACGCTCTTGGCGTGAAGCTGATTCCCTACCGTTCTTCGAGCAGATCAATTCTGACTCTGATGTGATGGAGTATTTCCCAAGTACGCTGTCCCGTGAAGAGAATGATGCATTGGCGACTGAACTGCAGCGTCGTATCGATGTGAATGGTTGGGGGTTATGGGCTGTTGAGGAGAGGGCTTCTGGTCAGTTTATTGGTTTTGTTGGTTTGAATAGCCCTTTAGTTGAGCTGCCTTTTACGCCTTGTGTTGAGGTGGGTTGGCGATTAAGTAAAGCGTTTTGGGGTAAGGGCTACGCGACTGAGGCGGCTAAGAAGGCGCTGGAGTTTGCGTTTGCCGAGTTGGAGCTTGATGAGGTGGTTTCGTTTACGGCGGCGCTGAATTTACGCTCTCAAGCGGTAATGACACGTTTGGGTTTGCGTGATACTGGGGAAAACTTCAACCACCCTGCTGTGCCATCGGAAAGCCCACTGTACGAACACGTATTGTTCAAAATCACGCGCGATGAGTGGGCTGAATCGCTTTAGGCTTTAGATCAAGAGGAGGCGTACTCGATCTTGGTTATCTCGTACCAAACTTCGCTGCCGTCAGGTTTCTGTAAACAGACCTCTTCGCCAAGCTGCTTTTTCAGCAATAGCTTTGCGAGGGGGGAATCCATAGAGATGTAATCAGAGCCTGCGCCTATCTCATCAGGGCCGACGATGCGGTGGCGTTTTTCTTCATCCTCTTCATCTAGCAGTGTAACCCAAGCGCCGAAAAATACGGTATCGCGTTTATCTGGGGCTGGGGCGCGGTCTACTACCACCATATCTTCTAAGCGTTTGGAAAGGTAACGAACGCGGCGGTCAATTTCGCGCAGCTGCTTTTTACCGTAGATATATTCTGCGTTCTCGGAGCGGTCCCCTTGAGCGGCAGCTTCTTTTACCGATTGGGTAATTTCAGGGCGTTTTACCTTCCAAAGATATTTCAGTTCGTCGTTCAGCTCTTTATAGCCTTCGGCTGTAATGTATTTAGAGCTTCGAGGTTGAGGGGGGCGCCATCTTCCCATGGTGGTTTTTCTCTAATTTTTCTGTGATTTTCAGTAAAGAAGTTTAGCGTTTTGCCGATACAGTCGTCACTAGTTTCAACACTAGATTGTTACTTCCGGTTGTAGATAGGCTTTATGCGTACAGAACAGATTCAAACTCGAATAGAGGGCTATACCTCCAATCTGAGCCAAGCGGTTCAGAGTGGTAGTGGTGCGCAGTTCTCTATGCTGCTAAGTTTGATCCATTCTAACCAGCAGTTAATGAAGCCGGATTCAGTGCCTGCTGTGTCGGATGCAGAGTTTCGTTTACCGGAAACTCAGTCCAAATACCCTGATCCAAATGAGTTACATGATAGTCAGGTTGTAGAGCGACTGAATATGGCCGTGCATGACGGTTTAGTGGGTGATTTTGCCTATGTGAATGGCTATCTACATAGCCATAGCAATACGCCACGTCTGCAGCAATTATCGTCAGATGAGTACGCTAAGGTTGCGTTGATGTCGACCGGTCAGTTGATGATCGATGAGATTGAAAGCTCCCGTTCACAGATCCGTACGGCAGCTTAATTTAGTTACTAATTCAGGTGCTTAAGTACGCCACTGAATCTTTTCTGCTTCCCCCGCTTCTACTTTCCAGTATTCATCTGGATCATCGCCGTCGTTCCAGCCGCCAGCAATGCTTCGAACTTGTGTGTCCATTTCTGAAGAAGCTGCATGTGCGCAGTCTAGGTCTTGCGCCCAAGGACTTTTATCTGATTTCAGCCATACGCTAGCCCATGCTTTACCAGCCACTTTTTCGTGGATCATGACGGGTACGGAATGATCACCGAAGCGCAGGCTCAGCTCGTGGATATTGCCTTTTGAGGAGATGATATCCAGTTGGTCGGCATGTGACTGAAGCCAATTAGTGATTGAATCAAAAGAGCGATTCTTTACGTAGATTTCGATATCAGGGTGTCGGGTGTCAGTCATTTTTGTCGTCGCTAATAAAACGGATGATACGTAGTACGCTGAGGCTAAGGTAACCTACGGCCGCCAGTATGATCCCTGCCACTATGATGATCAAGCCAATCAGGGCAAGAATCTCTTGGGCAACCGAGCTTTTCAATGCAAATTCGGCAGCGCCTAGGATAAGTACGCCGACAAAGAAGGCGACAAAGCCGATGCCAAAGATCACTAAATTTTGGCGTTGGTTGTCGGCTCTATGTTTTAGCCAGCGTTTCAGGGTTTGCTTCATAAGCGGGTAAATACGCCCAAATTCACATCTAGGGTTAGGTCTAGCTGTTCTTGGTCGATAATCTTTTGTTGTGCTTCAGCTTTGAGGCGCTGACCGTGCGGGGTCATCGCCAATAGGGTGCTGATCTGCTCTGAGCTATTGAGAGAAAATTGGTAGTTAACCGTTACTTGTTTAGATAACTCGAACTGCTCTTTTAGCGTTTCAACCGGATTAAAGTGGCTCTCTCTAATCTCACTGTAGATCAGTTTGCGTAGTTCGATCAGATGATCGGCACCCGGCCAAGCAACAATTAAGCTGCTGCCGTCTTTCATTGGTTTAGCCAGTGCTTCAGGCATTAAACGGCTAAAGAGCACAAGTTGAAGATTCAGTGATTGATCTGGTACTGGTGTATCAGCACCGGAAGCAACTAACCATTGAATCTCTTTAGTTCGAGTACAGGCTGCTTTGACAGCATGTTTGGAGATATCTAAGCCGGTGAGCTCAACGGATTGATTGTTGGCTGACAGGTGCTGGTGGAGGCGGTCTGTATAGTAACCTTCACCGCAGCCCATATCTAGAATACGAGCGTTCTCTGTGTCTTGTATTTCGTCTAAAGCAAGCTGATTGATCTGGTCGGAGAGTGCTTGATAGTGATCGCCATCTAAAAACTGACGGCGGGCTTGTACCATCTCTGTATTGTCGCCCGGATCTTTAGAGCGCTTTTTGTGGGCCAGTAATAGATTCCAATAGCCCTGACGCGCTGCATCGAAACTGTGGTTGTTCGCGCAGCGCATATTTTTGCCCTGCTGTTCCAGCAAGGATTTACAAACAGGGCAAGTGAGTTGCATGACTAGTCCTTAACCAGCAGGCGAGCCATAACGTTTTCGTAAAGATCAGATAGGGTATCCAGATCTTTGCAACTGATGCGCTCATTCACTTTGTGGATTGTCGCATTGATTGGACCAAGCTCAACCACTTGTGCACCTGTTGGTGCGATAAAGCGGCCATCAGAAGTACCACCAGACGTAGATAGCTCAGTATCCTGACCTGTGATTGCTTTAATCGATTGCTGGCAGGCTTCTACCAAATCGCCTTCAGCGGTTAGGAATGGATTACCAGACAGTGTCCAATCGATATCCCACTCTAGGTTGTGCTTGTCTAGGATGTCGCGAACACGAGTTTTTAGTTCATCCGCTGTTACTTCGGTGGAGAAGCGGAAGTTGAACATGATATCCACATGACCTGGTACAACGTTAGTTACGCCTGTACCGCCATTGATATTCGAGATCTGGAAGCTTGTTGGTGGGAAGAAATCGTTACCTTCATCCCAAACTTCAGCCGCTAGTTCTGCCAATGCAGGTGCCGCCATGTGAATTGGATTTTTTACTAGGTGTGGATAAGCAACGTGACCTTGAACACCGCGAACAGTCAGTGCGCCGCCAAGAGAGCCGCGACGACCGTTTTTAATGACATCGCCTACGTGCTCAGTACTTGAAGGTTCACCAACGATACACCAAGTGATCTTTTCGTTACGTGCTTCAAGATGATCAACTACACGAGTCGTCCCGTTCACCCATGGACCTTCTTCGTCACTGGTGATCAGAAGAGCGATAGAGCCATCGTGATCAGGGTGGTGTTCTACAAAGCGCTCTAGCGCGGTAATGAATGCCGCTAGGCTGCCTTTCATATCTGCTGCGCCACGACCGCAAAGCATACCTTGCTCGATATGCGCTTCGAATGGTGGAAACTCCCAGCGCTCTTCAGGGCCGGAAGGAACAACGTCAGTATGACCTGCAAAGCAGAAAACTGGACCGGAATCGCCACGGCGAGCCCAGAAGTTAGATACCTCTTCAAATTGAAGGCGTTCAATTTTGAAGCCTAGGGCTTCTAAGCGTTCAATCATTAGATCCTGACAGCCTGCGTCTTCAGGTGTTACAGAGCGGCGGCTGATTAGGTCTTTGGCCAATTCAATTGTTGGAGAGAGGTGCTGAGTCATAGTGAGGTTCCGTTAGGATGACGCGTGATATGGAGAAAGGCTAAAGCTGGAAGCTAAGCGTTATGAGCGCTGCTTAGTCGAGGCGGAGCTTAGTGAGGAAGCAGAGTTTACATACAGTAAATGAGCATTCCGAACTAAGCTCCAACGCTGAATAAGCAAGCGCAATAGCTTAGAGCCAGCTTTTAGTTGTGCTTGTGTAGCTCTTCATTCAACTCAATCGCAGACTTGTTAGTCTTAACTTCGATGCGACCGTTCTGAGAGTTACGACGGAATAATAGGTCTGGCTTGCCAGCAAGTTCAGCAGCTTTAACCGTGCTAACTTCGTTGTTCTGATCATCAAGGATCGTTACTTTAGAGCCAGCAGTTACGTATAGACCTGCTTCTAACGTACAACGATCGCCTAGTGGTAGACCTAGACCTGCGTTTGCACCTAGTAGACAGTTTTCGCCAACAGAGATCACAACGTTGTTACCGCCAGATAGTGTACCCATAGTAGAGCAACCACCACCTAGGTCAGAACCGTTACCTACAACAACACCTGCAGAAATACGGCCTTCGATCATGCTTACGCCAAGTGTACCAGCGTTGAAGTTTACGAAGCCTTCGTGCATTACAGTAGTGCCTTCACCTACGTGAGCACCTAGACGTACACGAGAAGCATCGCCGATACGGATACCAGCAGGTACAACGTAATCAGTCATTTTAGGGAATTTATCAACAGAGTTAACTGTTAGTACGCGGCCTTGAGCACGTGCAGCTAGCTGACGTTTTGGTAGGTCGTCTAGAGATACAGCGCCTTCGTTAGTCCAAGCAACGTTTGGTAGAAGACCGAAGATACCAGTTAGGTTGATACCGTGTGGCTGAACTAGACGGTGAGAAAGAAGAGAAAGCTTTAGGTAAGCTTCTGCAGTGCTTGTTGGATTCTCGTCAGACTCAAGGATGCAAAGCACTAGTGGCTGTTGAGTGCCTTCTAGGATCTCTACGATTTCAGCTTGGTCTTCAGCGCCTACAGATAGGAATGCAGCTTCTAGATCTTTTAGCTGAGCTTCTTTGATTTCGATTGCAGCGTTGCCACCTGTGTAGCCAACTTTTTCAGCAACAGCGTTAACCATCGCATCGTCTGCGTTCAGCAGTGGTGCGTTGTAATAAACTTCTAGCAGTTCGCCAGCAGAGGACTTAGTGCCTACACCCAAACCGAATGCAAAATTCGCCATGATATTCTCCAGAAATATAAAATTTAAAATTCGTTACGTTGTTGCAGCGCGCTTAGCTGAAAAGCGCTGCGTATTCTGTATCTTTAAAGCCTACTTTGCGTTCACTTCCGGTATCCAGAAGCGGACGCTTGATCATTGCTGGGTGTTCCAGCATTAGCGCAATGGCAGAGGCTTCATCAATATTGTTCTTAACTTCGTCTGGCTGCTGACGCCATGTCGTACCGCGCTTATTTAGCAGTAGTTCCCAACCTAGCTCATCGACCCAAGCTTTCAACTGTGCTTCTTCTAGGCCGTTTTTGCGGTAATCGTGGAACTGGTAATCAACACCGTTCGCTTCCAGCCATTTTTTAGCTTTCTTGATTGTGTCGCAGTTAGGAATGCCATACATAGTAATCATATGGGGATTAATCTCCGGCCTTAAAGTGATTCAACGTATTCGCGGATACGATTTGCTGCTTCTACGCACTCTTCAACGGTTGCAACTAGTGCCATACGTACAAAACCCGCACCCGGAAGGATGCCATCAGTTTCGCGAGATAGGTAGCTACCCGGAAGTACAGTTACGTTTTGTGAAGCGAACAAACCTTGTGCGAATTTGTCATCAGCAATCGGCGTTTTAACCCACAGGTAGAAGCTTGCATCTGGGCGCTGAACTTCAAGTACAGGCTCTAGGATACGAATGACGCTGTCAAACTTGTGACGGTACTGATCACGGTTATCGAGTACGTGATCTTCATCGTTCCATGCTGCAATAGACGCTAGCTGATGCTGAATCGGCATAGAGCAGCCATGGTATGTACGGTATGACAGGAACGGTTTTAGCAGTTTTGCATCACCTGCAACAAAGCCCGAGCGAAGGCCTGGTAGGTTAGAGCGCTTAGATAGGCTGTGCATAACGATACAGTTTTTGTAATCGTCACGGCCAAGTTCTGCGCATGCTTGTAGAAGACCTACTGGCGCGTTTTCTTCGTCTAGGTAGATCTCTGAGTAACACTCATCAGATGCCACGATGAAGTCGTATTTATCAGAAAGCGCGATTAGCTTCTTCAATGTTTCCAGATCAGTTACTGCACCTGTTGGGTTGCTTGGAGAGCATAGGAACAATAGCTGGCAGCGCTGCCATACATCTTCCGGTACAGCGTCGTAATCAGGGATAAAGCCGTTTTCTGGCAGGCAGTTTAGGTAATATGGCTCTGCGCCAGATAGGTATGCCGCACCTTCATAGATCTGATAAAACGGGTTTGGAGATACCACCAATGCGTCAGGCGCGCGGTTAACTGCTGCTTGTGTGAAAGCGAAGATTGCTTCGCGTGTACCGTTAACAGGCAGCACGTGATCGTCAGCCGTTAGCGTGTTTTCATTCAGGCTAAAGCGACGAGTACACCAGTCGGCAATTGCTTGGCGTAGCTCTGGCAAACCTTTAGTTGTAGGGTAGTTTGCCAGCTTGCCCATGTTTTCAATTAGGCACTCCGCCACGAATGGTGGTGACGGGTGTTTAGGTTCGCCGATAGAAAGTGCGATGTGCTCTTTATCCGAAGGCGGTGTTACTTCCGCTTTCAGCGCAGTCAATTTTTCAAATGGGTATGGCTGTAACAGACTCAGATCGCGATTCATACGGGTCCTTTAAGTGCCCAAGTCGGGGCTCACTAATGAAAAGATGAAGCAAAATTAGGCGCAAAATTATACCTGAGAACAGCACTAGGATTAAGACCTAATTTTTCGCCTTAAAATATAACCTTTTGTAGATTTTAGGCGGTATTTCGCAGTTTATGGCTTTGAATAGGTGTGAAGATATGATCAAACCGAACTATGCTGATGGATATCACAAAAAAGGTAGGGTTCTATGACTACCGAAAGACGAATATATCCGCGTATCAATACGGATATACCTGCAGAGCTTTCTACTCAGGATGGTGTTTCTGTCGACGTCACTTTGATCAACATCAGTTTAGGTGGAATGTTGGTTGAAGGTGGGCCTGATATGAATCAGTTGAAGCCGCCTTTTGTCGGTGCTCCCTTAGAGATCTATGTCCATTTTGGTTTAAACAATCAGCCGGTACATTGCTTATGCCGAGTGGTGTACAACCAGCGCCAATCTCAACATTGTATGCGCTACGGCTTAGCCATCTTGAGTATTGATGACCAAGCTGCGGAAAGCTTGCAGAGCTTTATAAAATCCAAGCTTAACTAGTAACCTGAGGGCTTGCCTCTTTGCCAAGCTCTTCGGGTAGACTAGGCTCTTCAGGTAAATCTAGACTTTTAAGGCCGAAAAACTGACGGATGTTTTCGATATAGGTCAGTGTTGCAGGCACAAATAGAAGAATCAGCAATGTGCCATAAGCCAAGCCAAAGACGATAGATACCGCCATCGGGATAAGGAACTGTGCTTGCAGAGAGGTCTCAAACAGAATCGGTGTTAGGCCTGCAATAGTTGTGAGCGAGGTTAGCAGTACCGCACGCAAACGTTGGCAGGCCGCTTCCTCTATAGCTTCTTCAATCGCCAGTCCCTGTTTTCTTAATTGCTTATAGAACGTTACCAAAACGATTGAGTCATTGATGACGATACCGGATAAGCCGAAGAAGCCGAATAGGGACAAAATGGTCAAACTTAAGCCCATAATGCCATGGCCTAAGATTGCACCGGTCAGCCCTAGAGGGATTGCTAGCATCACCGCGATTGGCCAGCTGTAAGAAGCAAAAACCCAAGCCAGAATAATAAAGATCAGAACAAGGGCGAGGAGAAGCCCTAGCTTCATATCATTCAGGGTTTCACGTTGGCTCTTATTCTTACCCTCAAAGCTGGCTTCGATGCCGTATTGGCTTAACACGCTATCGAGTTTGCCTGCTTTAAGGTCTTCGATTATCTCATCTGCATTGGCTGCGCTTTCATCCAGATCTGCTGTGACTTTGATGGAAAGTTTGCCATCTACGCGAGTTAAGGTATCTAAGCCTTGTTGCGCTCTAAACGTCACAATATTACTCAATGGCGTTGTACCGCCGTTAGGAAGTACGATTGGAAGTTGTTCTATGCTGCTAAGGCGATCGCGTTCCTCTTTGGGCAGTTGGATACGGACCTCAATTTCATCCCGATTATCATAGAAGTTTTGCACTTCCATACCATCAAAGGCGGTACGTAGTTGTCGGCCGACGCTGTCTAATGTCATCCCTGCTGATTTCCCCGCAGGTGTTAGCGCGTAGATCAGCTGCGATTTACCGAAGGGGAGATCGTCATCAATATTGTTTAAGCCAACATAACCTTTTAGCACCTCTTGAAGATCTAAAGAGGCTTGCTTAAGTACATGAATATCGGTGCCAGATAGCTTTATCTCGATCGGCTTTCCTGGTGGGCCACTGGTACTGACATCAATAGAGAATTTCTCTACCCCTGCAGGTACTTGGATTCGGCTACGCCACTCTTTGTTAAATTGAGTGGTGGAATATTTACGATAATCACCGGGATTAAATTCTACCAATAGCGATGCAAATTCATCACCACGGCTACTGGATGAGGTAGTTCTAGAGAAAGAGGCATTCCGTAAGCGTTGGAAGGCAACTTTAATGTTATCTCCACCTAAGGCTTTATCGGCATCAGCTAAGGTATCGTCCAGATGCTGCACAAAGCGCTCAACTTCTGCAAAGTCAGTCCCCGAAACAAACTGAACATTGGCGGTCATTACATCGCGTTCAACGGCCGGGAAAAAGGTGAATTTGATCCGTCCTCCTAACACTAAACCGATAGCGATAATAAAAACGGCAAAAGCAGTAGCAATTGTTGCTCCGCGGTATTTGATCGCGAACTTCACCAGCTTACGGAAGTGGATATCTTTAAAACGGTTAAAGCCATCATCTAAGCGAATACGTAACTTCGAAGGATGAAGGTCTTCTGCTTTCTTGATGCTGTGGTGCAGGTGTCCTGGCAAAATTAGGAAGCACTCAACGAGTGATGCCAGAATCACACAGATCACCACTGTAGGGATATCAATAAGAATGCTGCCGATATGCCCACCGATCAGAAGTAGCGGCAAGAAGGCAGCGATGGTTGTCATGGATGAGGCCATAACTGGAGCCAACATGCGATGAGCACCGCCGATGGCGGCCTGTAATCCCGGCTCACCACGTTGCACGTGGGTTAGCGTGTCTTCCCCGACCACAATAGCATCATCTACGATTATCCCCAGTGCCATGATCAAGCCAAAGAGACTGATCATATTGATGGTGCCGCCAATACCATAAAGGATGGCGAGTGTGGCCATAAAGGAGACAGGGATACCAATGGTGACCCAAAACGCTACGCGAGCATTTAGGAATAGAAACAGAATGGCGATCACGAGGATCAAGCCACCTAAGCCGTTTTTCAGTAGTAAATTGATACGCTGTTGAACCGGTTGCCAACGCTCATCATAGGTAACCATAGTGATGTTTGATGGCAGTGTCGGACGCGTTTCCTCTAGCCATTTATTGAGAATATCCGCCGATTTTAGGGTGTCTTGATTTTCGGTTCGACGAAGGCGAATCATGACCGCAGGTTCGCCTTTGTATTTTAAAAGAACCTGATTGTCTTTAGTGCCTAGAGATACATCAGCGATATCACCAAGTCTGACTAATCGGCCATTACTGTCGGTAATAATCGGCAGTTGGCGGAAGCCTTCTACATCTCTTTGCTGATTTAGACTGCGGATCTGACGTGAACCATCACCCTTGGCGGCGGTACCTGCAGGTAGATCTAAACTGCGCAAACGGATGCTATTGGCTACCTGCATCATTGTCATATCCAACTCATTTAGTTGGGCAGCAGGTAGTTCTATTTGAATTTGTTTTTCCGGTAAGCCGGTAAAGTCGACTTTGTTGATACCTCGATCTAATAGCTCTTGTTCAAAACGCTGTGCAAAAGGGCGAAGCTCTTCTATGGAGCCATTTGAAGAGCTAAGGATAAGGCTGGCAATCTGCTCATAGCGCAGGATACGTTGTACCAGTGGCTCGTTGATATCAGAAGGTAGCTCGCTCCGGACATTATCTATCTTTTGCTTTACCTCATCTAAGAGGTAATCAACGTCACTGTCTTCATCCACCTCGATACGAATCGAGGCAGAGCCTTGGATTGCAGTTGAATATAAGGTCTCTATGCCAGTAAGGGATTTTAGCGATTCTTCAACAGGCAGTACGATTGAACTTTCAATATCCTCCGCAGCCGCGCCACTCCATGGTACTGATACAGTAATCACATCTCGTTCAAACGATGGGAAGAACTGCGTGTTGAGTTTATTCAGGCCCCAAATACCGGCCAAAATCATCAGCATCATGAATAGATTGGCTGCAACGCGATGACTTGCGAAAACCGCAGTGAGGTTTTGCAGTGGGCCTTGGTAGTTATTCATCTTTCGCTCCAGTCGATGCAACTACCTCGGGCGCGTTTACGTCTTTAACTCTAAGCCCAGAAATAGCGTTCGGCAGCTGAGTCGTAATGATCTGATCGCCACTCACCAGCTGAGTGCTACGAATAAGCACAACAGGTTTTCCTTGTTGATCACTACTGTCACCAATGCGTTCGACGTCGAGTCCTTGCATGCGACCATCTTTAAGCAGGTAGATACGGTTTAAACCATAAAGCGCCATCGGTGGAAGCGCGATTGTCTGTTCTACAGCAGGCAGTTCTACGGCGATTGCTAAGGAGCGGCCAGGTTCCGGCACATTCTGCTTGTCGGTGATTTTGAATAGGGCGTCAACACCGGCACGACCACCATCAACTTCGGCAGCGATGCGATCAAGTTCAAGCTTTAGCGTCTGTCCATCCAACTGAGCGGTAGCTTGAATGACAGAGTTTATTTCTCGATTGCGAAGGTTAGCTAACACTCTATTGGGGATTTGAGCACGCACTTCTAAACGATCGGTACTGTATAGATCGAGTAGTGGATCACCGGCGCGAACACGATCTCCTGGAGCCACATGTAAACGAGCAACCCGGCCTATAAACGGTGCTTTAATGGCGGTGCGATCAAGGTCCAATATTGCCGCATCTAAGAGGCTTGTAGCGCGTTTTAATTGCGATTCTAATTGAGCTAAACGGTTGGGGTGGTCAGCAATAGCTTGTTCCCGCTGAGTGACCGCTAGGGTCTGCTGATGATAAGCACTGCGTGCACTATCGAGCTGATCCTGACTGCTTACTTTGCGCTTGATCAGGTTTTGGTAACGGGTAACTGCTTTAAGGCTTAACTGCTGCAGTTTTTGCTCAATCGCTAATGATTTCTGATCAGTTTGGTAACGTATTTTTTCGGCATCAATCTGTGCTTTAAAGCTATCGACATCAGCTTGGCGCTGCGCGACTAGCAGTTGAGCATCACTGCTGTCGAGCTGAATGAGTGCCTCATCCAAGGCGATATTTTTACCTTCATCGGTATCTACCTGCTCGACAAAAGCTGTGACCGCCGCGGTGATATGGGTCATGCGTGGTGATTCGACTTTGCCATACAGAACGAGGTTAGGTTGATGGATACTGGGTTCTGCTGAGATCGTTTTTACGCTCCAGACTTTCTCTTCGATCTTTTTCGAAGGAGCTTGAGGTTTGGTGCTTTTAAGGAAATAGAAGACCCCGCAGGCGAAGGCAAAGATAATCAGAGGGATCAATCGCCTAATCCAAATAGATGAACTAGATGAGGTAGTGTTGCTCATATTATTTTCCATTGCTCAGGTGGAAATGTGACTTACGAACATAGTAGCTGAATATGATCTATAGGTTCAGCAATTGTTGCGTTTCTTTACAATTTTAGTGTGCATGCTAACTTATTGAAATTGCTTAAATCAGGAGGCCCTATGCATACGGATAGCATACGTTGTTTAAACCCTGTTGGATTTCATCGGATGGTGTATCACGAATGGGGAAGTGCCGAGAACGATCGAGTGATCGTCTGTGTGCATGGTTTAGCACGTAATAGTCGCGACTTTGATGAGCTAGCCTTGGCATTGTCTCGCGATTATCGTGTGATCTGTCCTGATATTGTTGGGCGTGGTGAAAGCGATTGGCTTCCTACTGGGCAGGTGTATGGAATACCTCAGTATCTTAATGATATTACAGCGCTTTTAGCGCGTTTAAATGTAGATAAGGTGGACTGGGTTGGTACCTCCATGGGTGGGATTATCGGCATGTGCTTAGCTGCTCTGCCTAACTCGCCAATCAAACATCTAGTGCTCAATGATATTGGAGCGTTTGTTCCCGCAAGCTCCCTTAAGCGCATCTCTGAGTATCTTGGTGATAAGCAGTTTCAGTCTCTTTCTGAGGTTGAGGCCTATATGCGCGATACCTATGAATCTTTTAAGCATCTGTCGGACCGACAGTGGCACCACCTTGCTAAGCATGGTTCACGCTTAGATGAAAATGAGGTTTATCATCTTCATTACGACCCCGCGATTGCGCAAGCAACTGCGGATGCTTCATCAGAGAGTGTGGATTTATGGCCGGTATGGTCGGCGATTAATATCCCGCAGTTACTTATTTGGGGTGAAGAATCGGATGTCTTGCAGGAAGAAACCGTGCGTAAGATGCAGGCAAACGATAAACTAGACCTAATCTCCATTCCGGGTATCCCTCACGTGCCATCCTTGATGGAATCTGAGCAGATTCATCAAGTGCAAAACTGGTTACGTGAACACCGTAAAGATTAATCGTAGAGGAACTATCTATGGGCGTAATAACTCGCTGGCCCCAAGATCAGTTGTGTTTGAGTTACCGTGAGCGTGAGGATGCTGTTGCTGCGGTAGAGAAGGCATTTGCTTCGACATTGGAATCGTTGAAAGTAGATATCGGTCTGGTGGACATGTTTGAGGCGATCTATGTGCCTCTGGGTGCGTGGATTACTTGTCGTAAACGCCAAAAAGATGGCCCTTTAGTTATCGGTATCAATGGCGCTCAAGGTGCTGGTAAATCTACACTATTCAATCTGTTAGAAGTCATTCTAACCGAAGGGTTTGGTTTGAAGGTTGTCGGGTTTTCTATCGACGATCTCTACAAAACCTACAATGAGCGTGTTGAACTATCTGAAACAATCCATCCTCTGCTTCGTACCCGTGGGGTACCTGGCACACATGATGTGGATCTAGGTATCGAAATATTAAACTCTCTTAAGAACAGTACCGATGAGAGTGTGACCAAAATCCCTGTGTTCGATAAATCGACGGATGATCGCTGTCAGGCGTCAGTATGGCAGGAGTGGGTTGGGCCGGCCGATGTCATCGTGCTAGAAGGTTGGTGTGTAGGTGCCGACCCGCAAAAGCCGGACGAACTGGTGGAAGCGATCAATGAATTAGAGCAGGAGAAGGATCCTAACGGAGAATGGCGTGATTACGTTAATACTCAGTTGGGCGGTCCTTATCAGGCTTTGTATTCCATGCTTGATGTCTTGGTGATGTTGAAAGTGCCAAGTATGGATGCAGTATTTGAATGGCGTTCTCTGCAAGAGAAAAAGCTCGCAGAGCGAGTGAAATATATCTACGACACGCAGCAGCCAACGGAGCATCTGCGCATCATGGATGAAGAGCAGATTAAGAGCTTTATACAGCATTATGAGCGACTGACACGTCATATGTTAGAAGAGATGCCGCAAAGAGCAGATGTCACTCTATGCCTCAATAACAATCATAAGATAGCTGAGATTATGATTAATAACCCTCTACAGAGCTGTGGTTAAGGACAGAAATGATTTCCAAAGTTAAGTTAGGCTTTTTATCGATCCTGATGGTTGCGTTAGTTGGCTGCCAGAGTGCGTATTACTCTGCGATGGAGCAGGTAGGTATCCATAAGCGCGATATCTTGGTCGACCGTGTGGAAGACGCGCGTGAGTCACAAGAAGACGCCCAAGAGCAGTTTAAAGACGCTTTAGAACAGTTTCGTTCTGTCGTGAGCTTTAATGGCGGTGAGCTGGATGCAGTCTATAACCGTCTGCAAGGAGAGTACGATGACAGCGTTGCAGCGGCAGAGGATGTTACGGCGCGTATCGAAAAAGTAGAGCAGGTGTCTGAAGATCTATTTGAAGAGTGGGAAGAGGAGCTGACAAAGTACTCTAACCGTAAATTGAGAGATCAAAGTGCGGCTAAACTGCGCAGCACGAAAGTCCGTTACGCTGAGTTACTTCGCTCCCTTAAGCGTGCAGAAAAGCGTATGCCGCCGGTGCTAAGCGCGCTACAGGACAATGTGCTATTCCTAAAGCATAACCTTAATGCTCAAGCGATAGGATCCCTTAAAGCCGAGTATCGCGGCATCAAAAGCAATATTGATCTGTTAGTACGTGATATGGAAAAAGCGATCGCGGACTCGGATCGCTTTATCAAACAGATGGAACAAGGCTAATCTTGTTTTCTTAGCCACCGTCTTTTCCTAGTCTCAGCCTAGATAGGGAAGAACGTCATAGAAGCCGCACCATGAACAACACGGTTTATGGTGCGGTTTGTTTTATCTGCAATTACATCCGCCATCAAATCCTGCGTTCCAATCAGCTTGCCTAAAATGCGTTCGTAGCTGTAATTAGTAATCCCTTCTTCTGAAATACCATTACTTAAAATGTACAAGTTTCCTTGAGGATCTTTCCGGTTATTCAGGTGCCAAGCCACAGATTCTAAATTACGAGCAGAGTTGTAGAGTTTCTGTTGATCTAATTCATCCAGAATAAAGATCTCTTTCTTGCCGTTATAGGCTTTGTCTAGCATGCCTGTAACGCCTGCCATTAGGGCAAACACGCGATCACCTTGATAGTTTTCAGAAAATGCTAAAGGCACTGCATCAGCCCCATCTTTCTGACCAAGTTCTGGGAACCCATCAGCTAAACGAGTGATAGGGAACAGTTGTTCTAAACGCTTCTCTATCGTCATGCCTGGTACTTTTTGTAGCTCTTTAGGGTTGCGTTTATAGAGCTTAATGGTCAGATCACGGCTGAGTTTGCGGAGGGTTTTTAGATTGATATCCGCGACCATATCGATATCGGATTTAGCTAGATTTTTAACGTCAAACGGTTTGGCATTTTTATCCATACAACCAGCGGTAAAGATAAGTACCATAGAGAGTAGCAACAGACGCATAGGATCCCTTATTGATGCGTAGTAAAGTTCCTAAAACTATAAAGGTATAGGGATAGCCGATTCAAGTGGAGGCTGGACGACAGTGAAAAGTTTGCAGAACTGGGTTGAACAGCAATGGCTGAGAATCGATTCTGAAGAGCGTCTCTCGGGTGGCTGTATTGCTTTGGCTAAACGGGTAGTGCTGAGTGATGGTCAGCAGCTCTTCGTAAAGTCTGTTAGTCAGGCAAACGAAAGAATGTTTAAGGCTGAAGCTGCAGGGTTACAGGCTTTATCAGCTTGTACAGAGCTATCCACACCAAAGGTTATTCGGTTTGATCGTGATGGATTGATCTTAGAGTTTATTGAGCAATATCCCAAGTCAGAAGACTTTGATCAGCTCCTAGGGCGGCAGTTGGCTCATTTGCATCAGATGCTTGTTCCTTCCTTTGGCTTCCCCCAAAACACCTTTTGTGGCCCAACCGAACAGCCTAATTCGCAGCTCAAAGATGGCTTTGAGTTTTATGCTGAGCACCGTTTCGGTTACTTAGCGCGTATCTGTTACGACCGCGGGATTATTGATAAAGAGATGATTGAGGGTATAGAGTCGATCAATAAACGCTTAAAACAGCTAGTACCAGAGAAGGAACCTGCTTTATTGCACGGCGATCTATGGGCGGGAAATGTGATTGCCAATAGTCAGGGGAGACCCGTGTTAATCGACCCCGCAGTCTATTGGGGGTGGCCAGAGGCCGACCTTGCGATGACGGATCTCTTTGGTGGTTTTAGTTCGGATTTATATAGCGCCTATCGGGAAATAGCACCGCTGCACTCTGGGTGGAAAGAGCGATTCTCTTTGTACAACTTATGGCATTTGTTAAACCACCTGCTGTTGTTTGGAGAAAGCTATAGAGCTGATGTGATGGGTGTTGTAGCAAAATTTAGGTAGTGGGTTAAACGTATTTTTGAGACCTTGATTAGTGCTATAGTTGCAGCACATTTCTTGATTAACCTTTCTTGCAAGAGACTTGTATGACGAATAAAGGTGACCTAACGGCTGAACGCCGTGAATATCTGGCGCAGCCTCTGCGACGTGACGATCTGATCAAAGATCCTGTCGCACAGTTTGCCAAGTGGATGGATGATGCACTGGAGGTATCTCCAGATGATGCGACGTCGATGACATTGGCCACAGCTTCTAAAGATGGAATGCCTGCTGCAAGGATCGTGTTGCTGAAGCATTTTGATGAGCAGGGCTTTGCTTGGTATACCGATTACCGTAGTCAGAAAGGGGATGACCTGTCTGAAAATCCTCAAGCCGAAATCATGTTTTATTGGTATGGCTTAGAGCGTCAGGTGCGTATCCGTGGTCAGGTAGAAAAATTAAGCCTTGAACAGGGGAAGCAGTATTTCAACGCGCGTCCGCTAGGTAGCCGTTTGAGTGCAGCTGCGTCTTGCCAAAGTCACCCTGTAGAAAGCCGTGAAGCTTTGGAGCAAGCAGTGCAGAACCTTGCTGATCAATATCCAGAAGGTGATATCCCTCACCCACCAGAATGGGGCGGTTATATTCTTAAACCTACACGTTTTGAGTTTTGGCAGGGCCGAGAGAGCCGTTTACATGATCGCTTCCAGTTCAATTTAGTTGATCAAGAGTGGCAGATTGAGAGGTTGCAGCCATGAGCCAAGAAACAGAGCAAACTTTAGTTAGCGTAGAGCCTCAAGGCGAAGCTACAGCCTGTGTTATCTGGTTGCATGGCCTAGGTGCTGATGGCTTTGATTTTCAGCCTATTGTTCCTTACCTACGTATTCCAGAGAACCTAAATGTTAGGTTTCTTTTCCCTCATGCTGAGATCATGCCTGTTACCGTCAATGGTGGCATGGAGATGCGTGCTTGGTATGACATTTTAGAGATGAATATTGACCGTAAGGTTGATAAAGCATCACTGCTTAAATCCAGTCAGCGAATTGCTAACTTGGTGAATGAGCAGATTGCTCAGGGTATTCCAGCGGATAAAATCCTGTTGGTAGGCTTCTCTCAAGGCGGCGCCGTTGTTTACCAGACAGCGCTAACCTTCGCTGAACCTTTGGCGGGGCTGGTTGCTCTGTCTACTTACATGGCAACAGAAGAAGAGATCGAAGCGTCTCGCACTGATGCCAATAAGGAACTGCCTATCTGGGTTGCTCACGGTACGGTGGATCAGGTTGTACCTGTTCAATTAGGTGAGCAAGCTTATGCCAACCTAGAAAATATGAATTATCAGCCGAGTTGGAATGCGTATCCAATCGGTCATGAAGTCGCGATTGAAGAGATAGAAGCTTTAGGCCGCTGGATGTCGCAAAGACTAGCGGTTTAATCGGAGATAAAAATGAAAGTAGAAAACAACAAGGTAGTGTCTTTTCACTACGCGCTAAAAAACAATGCTGGTGATGTGTTGGATGACTCTCGTGATAGAGAAGCGCTTCCGTATCTACATGGTCATAAAAACATTGTGCCTGGCCTAGAAGCGGCGTTAGAAGGCCGTGAAGTTGGGGATAAGTTTGAAGTTACTTTATCACCTGAACAAGGTTACGGTCAGCGTGATGAAGCTAAGGTGCAGGTAATTAGTCGTGAATCCTTTGCTGGCTTTGATCAGTTGGAAGTCGGCATGGTGTGTCAGATGGAAGATGATAAAGGTGAATTGCAGCTAGTTGGCATCACAAACATCGATGCTGATGAAGTGACAGTGGATGCGAACCATCCTTTTGCTGGGCTTGAATTGAACTATGCTGTTGAAGTAATCGAAGTGCGGGAGCCGACAGAAGACGAGCTATCTGCCGGCCGTGTAGAGCTTTAAGGGTCAGCTTCGATTAAGGCATAACTCATTATGCTGATGGTTTGCTGTACTCCACTCCCGCATTCTAAGGAGATAAAAGATGCGTTTGTTACTTGCTTTGTTAATACCTTGGCTACAGTTTTTTACGATCGGTCGCCCGATAGCTGGAATTGTCTGCCTTATTTTACAGATTACCTTAGTGGGCTGGATTCCAGCAGCAATATGGTCTGTGTATGCATTGAGCCAATATCAGACCGACAAAAAGATTAAAGATGCATTAGATAAATAACACTTAATGCATTCCACAGAAAAAGCCGTTTCAGTTTGAAGCGGTTTTTTTATGCCTGCTATTTAACCTTTTCTTGCCATTCAAGATCGCCGATCTGAACTTTTAGCCATTCAAATCCAATTCGCTTTGCTACAGCAGCGGCACCATCAAGACTCTTAAACTCTCGTTCTGATTTAGATCGCTGCAGATCTAGCGTGATGATTTCGTCCTGTTTGGTCACAAATTTTAAAGTCCATCCGCGCGCCATAGAGATAGGAATCGCTTGGCAAGAATCAAATACGCCCGCTTTAAAAAGTAACTTCACTTCCTTTTCTTGCATCTTCATTTCCTCATTAATGAAACTTCTTTTATCTATATTGATAAGTCTATATCAAATAAGGATTTATCGCAAATAACTTACGGTGTTTTTGTCTATGTAAGTTATTGAAAATAAAGGAAAAAATAAATAATTTTAAATTATTGTTCTAGGCAAAAGTCAGACTTCTAACTGTTTGATTTATAAGGAATAAAATATGAAGTGGAAGATGAGAGTTTTTACAGAAAATCTAGATTTTACTGATCTAAATTAATATTCGAATGCTCAAAAGTTAATATTGATTTATTGTTTTGTGTTTTATGACGAAATGATTATGTCTTTGATGTTTAACTTGTTGTTTTTAAAAGGGAAGGCTTAAGAAGGGCAAAAAAAGGGCAGGTACGGTGACCTGCCTTATTTTTGGAGCGGACAGAGGGTTATGACTTTCTTATTTGAGCTTCTACCAAGTCTAGAACTGCATTCATATTAGCGACGGCTTCATCGCTGGCTAAGGTTAATGGGGCAAGTTTAAATGTATCCAGAAAATCAATCATAAAAGGTTCTGAATTCATTTTTTTGAGTTGCTCGGCGGTCCAGGCAACTGTTTTATAAGGCATGACGCTTACCTCCTGAACAGTTATCGGTGACTCAGGCTTTTGAGTCCTAGCGGAGCCATATGCATTTTTTATTATTCCGGCACTACCGGAGCTCCCTTAATGCTGGGGCTCGCCATTTAAGTTATGGTTCAGTTCTTAGGCTTTTTCAAACTTAATCGTTACAAACGTAAAAATTTTCATATTCGCTAATGATCATTTCTTGAGCTAAATCAATAACCCCTAATCTCTAAAGGGTTAATCTAGTCACAAGTAAATACGAGCAATACGAAAAATTTTGTGAGGGTGTCGTAATGGTTGATGTATATAGCATGGAAGTTCTGGTTCCTAGTCTGGCAATGATTGTTGGTATGACTGTCGCAATGGTTTGGGGATGTTTCAAAGTTCGCGACCTAATTAACGAAGACCAGAAAAAAGAAAGTTAAGTTAGCTGCTGAGGTTGATGTCACCTTCCTCAAAGTTGTCAGCTTCTATCTTGCTAAAAAAGATCACTTAGGTGGTCTTTTTTATTGCCTGAAATAAATTCAATTTGTTTCATTTTTGTCCGACCTCTTGGTATTACACCTTCGGCTAAACCCCGTTTATTGTCTGGTTATTTTGTGTACACTCTATCTTTACGTTATATGCACAAAAGATTTATAAGAAGTTAGAGAGATAAACAACAATAAATAAGAGAAAGGAGCTTCGGCTGTACTTAGGTGTATTTGCTTGAGTTAGCTTCGTAAATTCTCTGGGGCGATCCAAACAAAACTGCTTATGATTATGGATATCAAACGATATCGTCATTGTGGTTAGAAGAAGATGGATTCAGCCTTGATAAGAATAAAAAGGAGATGGATCGTGAATGAAACTAGAGAACCTGGATTTTATAAAGTTCGTTATGGCAAACGTTGGATCGCTGCGTTTTGGTGCGGTGAACTTTGGGGCTTGCCGGATGAAATGAAACCAGGCGAAGAAGGTTGGGAAGCGGTTCTTGACGCAGAACCTGATGAAATCGGTGAATATATACCTATGCCCATGAGCCTTCAGGCCTAATCAAGCTCTGGGAATAACAAATTATAGAAAATGCAGGAGCACGCTTATCCGTGCTTCTGCTTGAATTTGCTCGAAGAAACTATTTTAGAAAAGGAACTATTTTAGAAAAGAAACTTTCCGCCACTAGCAACAACCACTGTTGCTATACCTAAAGTCAGATTAATCGCGACAATCTTTCTTATCTTATTTAACTCTTCACCGGCATCTGGCCAACGGTTTTCTTTTACCGCCAAACTCAGTTTTTTATACGGACTGAAATACAGATATCCAAATATCGCCATCATGGTATAGCCGCTCAGCAGCATAATGTGGACATGCATACCAACGCCCTTAAACCCACCATAGATTGCAATCATGCTATGACCACTGATGATCAAAAGCAGAATTGCTGCCCATACCCAAGTAAAAAAACGAGCAAATATTTGCTGCCAGAGTGCTAACCGAGCAGGCGGTTCAAGTTGCTCGGTTGCAACTGGTCGTAAACAAACATAGGCGAAAAACATACCGCCTACCCAAATAACTGCAGCTAAAATATGGAGGGATAATGCAATAAACATAGGCGTCCTCACTGCGGGAATTATTTCCCTGAATTTTAAATAAGGTTAACGTTTAATCGCTTTTAATATGACAAACTTCTTATTGTTAGCGATAGTCTCACAATTTTTAAAAATCTTTTTGAGTGCTACATGGTAGCCAAGATGACGGTTGCCGATTACCCATAATTCACCACCAGATCGTAAGACTTTATGAGATTCTCGGAACATCTGTTGAGCAATGAAATCTCCGACCACATTTTGCTGGTGGAAAGGTGGATTGTTTAACACCAAGTCACAACTATTCTTCTGAATACCAGCTAGGCAATCGGTTGCTTGGAAAGTTGCGTTTCGACTGTCGCCAAAGGCTTCTCTGAAATTAGCCTCGGCAGAAGCAACAGCCATAAATGATTCATCCACAAAGTGAACTGCCGCAGACGGATTCTTTTCTGCTGCAATTAAGCCGACAACGCCATTACCGCAGCCAAGATCAATTATATCCTCGAATGTATCTGTATCAGGCAGATGTTGAAGGAAAAAGCGGGTGCCGATATCCAAACTATCACGGGAAAATACGCCAGCATGGTTGATGATCTTATGCTGCGTGTTCTCCAATATATAATCGGAAGGGTAAGGATATTCTGTTATAGGTTGGTCCAGATTTATTTCTGGAAAGATCAGTCTTGCTTTCTTCTTTGCTAACGAGGTTTTCGTTGCGCCTAAATATTTTTCGAACAGTTTTAGCGTCGAGGTATGGATGGATTTAACCATACCACCGCCAATCACTTTCGTTTCTGCTGTTAACAAAGGACGTAGTCGGATCAGTTGGTCTTCCAACATAGCTAAGCTTTTGGGAATCTTAATCAGAACTAGGTCAAATTTTTCAGTGGGATAATCCAAACTGTTACATAGGGTTATGGCTTTTGCATCAATATCGTTATCCGCAGCATTGTTTTGAATACCGGCATGAGCCAACCACGAATCACTAATCACTGTTGGATTGTGATTATTTAACGCGACCGATAAGCCGCCAAATTGATCGTTAATAATCAAGATGCGTTTTGGGTTTGTAAGGATCTCTTCCGGATCAATCTGATTTAATAGGTACTCATCAGCAGCGTCCCACGCGCGTAGTTGTTCGTTTTTACGACGAGGATAACGAGATAGAGAAAATTGACCGAAAGGGGTTTCGAAGATATTCATACGGGCCCAAAACTGATTCGAAAATTACAGGCCGCAGTTTATCACAAGGGGTGATTTAGAACGTAGCGTCGCAAGGGAACTTGGAAAAGAAAGAAACCCAAGTAAATGTACCTGGGTTTAATAACCTTAAGCGTGTTTTACTTAGTGAAAGCTAGGTTAAAGCTAACCGGTACTGCGAAAGAGATAGATGGTAATTTTGCGATCTCTTTAAGTGCAGTTACCCCAGAATCTAGAGCAAAATCCGCAGCGTTAATTGTGATGGGTTGAGCTGTGCTAACCAATACTTTGTTGTCAGCTAGTTTAACGACATTCACTTGAGCGGTAATCTCTTTTTCAACACCGTGAAGGCTTAATGTGCCAGTGATAGTCTGTGGCTGGATGGAACCAACGGCTTGTTTCTCAATTTGGTTTACATCTACTTGAGCCGTAAAGTTGGCCTGAGCAAATTTGCCAGTTTCGAACAGCATGTTTTGCATACGCTCGTCACGGATCTCGATACCTGTAGTTACAGATGCAAGGTCAAGATTTAGCGTTGCTTTGCCGGCAGAATCGATGCCGCCGCTAAACTGTTTAAAACTGTGGTTTTCTAGCACTTTAGCTTTCTTGATGGATGAGAAACTGAAGTCAGAATCTTGTTGGCTTAGCGTCCAGTCAGCAGAAGCAACTGTGCTGAAAAGTGTAAGTGATGCGATGGCTACTAATTTTTTCATGGGTAAATATCCTTATTTTTTTGTAGTGATGGGTTTGGATTTTAAACAGTCGTTTACTTTTGTCTAGAGCAGAGTTGTTTAGGATCAAAGAAATACATTTATCCCTTTGATATTCAATGATTAAAGTTTTCGTTTTAGGTTAACTTTTAAGGCTGATAGAAATTAAATTGTATATACCTAAGATATTCTTAAGATGTACGTTGGGGTAAGGGGATAATTGCTGTATTCTTGCAGTCAGTTGACGATTTAGAGTTGAAAAATGATGAAGTCAAAAAAGAAATCTAAGGCTAAAAAGAAAAATAGCCAACTAGTTATTCGCATTAACGATGTCGAGCGCGATGATTTTGTTGCGTTGTGTGAAGAGCTAGATACGAGTGCTGCACGTGAAGTCCGTCGTTTTATTCGCGGTTTCCTTGCAGAGCATGAACAGGCAGAAGAGGAATAATCCTTTTTCTATAGATTGTTCTTTCTTTCCTAATAAAGCGTTTAATATTTCTTATTGATTGCTTGCCGTTACCTCACGCTTAATTTAGTTAAGCCATTTCAGTTCTTCCCGATCAGTATTAAGATGAATACCTCCTCCCAACTTTACTAAAGGAGATTGTGATGTTTGGGTTTGAAATTACCGCTGCGGTAGTGGTTGTTCTCGCATTAATTTTTATTTTTTCTGGGGTCAAGATGGTTCCTCAGGGATATAACTGGACAACAGAACGTTTTGGACGTTTTACCAAAACTCTTACACCAGGTTTGAATCTGATTATTCCTTTTGTTGATCAGATTGGCGCTAAGCAAAACATGATGGAGCAAGTACTGGATGTACCGCCTCAAGAAGTGATCAGTTCTGACAACGCGCAAGTAACTACCGATGCTGTTTGTTTCTATCAGGTGTTGGATGCATCTAAAGCGAGTTACGAAGTTAACGATCTTTATCGCGCGATGCAGAATTTGGTAATGACTAATATCCGTGCGGTTTTAGGTTCGATGGAGTTGGACGAGATGTTATCCAACCGAGATAACATCAATAGCCAACTGTTAAGCAAAGTTGATGAAGCGACAGATCCATGGGGCGTTAAAGTTACCCGTGTGGAAATTCGTGATATCTCGCCTCCGGCTGATCTTGTTGAAGCGATGGCAAACCAGATGAAAGCTGAGCGTGAAAAACGTGCTGCGATTTTAACGGCGGAAGGTGAAAGAGAAGCAGCGATCAAAGTTGCTGAAGGTGAAAAGCAAGCTGCAATTTTAACAGCAGAAGGTGAAAAAGAAGCAGCATTTAGAGAGGCAGAATCGCGAGAGCGTTTAGCGATGGCAGAAGCGCGTGCAACCAAAGTGGTTTCGGAAGCAATTTCACAAGGTAACCCTCAAGCTCTGAACTATTTTGTTGCTCAAAAATATACTGAAGCTCTGCAAAATATTGGTGCAGGCGAAAATGCTAAAGTCGTGATGATGCCTCTAGAAGCAAGCAGTGTTATTGGCTCCGTTGCTGGAATTAGCGAGCTGTTAAAAGAAACTAAGATAGGTTCGTAAATGTTAGAACTACTCGAATCAATTACTTACTGGCATTGGATTATTCTAGCGTTGGTGCTTTTAGGTGGTGAAGCCTTAGGTGCCGCGGGATTTATGATCGGCGTCTCTCTATCTGCTTTTGCCGTTGCTGCTTTAATGGCGATTGGTGTGCTAAATGATTGGCAGCATCAATTCCTATTGTTTGCGCTCTTTTCCGTTATCGCTTCGGTTATTTTCTGGAAGTTCTTTCGTTGCCAAAACAATGATGATGAAGCAGGTATTATCAATGATCGAGCGGCTCAATTGATTGGACGAAAACTGACCTTGGCAGATGACGTTGAAAATGGCTTAGGCCGCATTCAGATCGGAGATACTTTTTGGAAGGTTGCTGCTGAAGATGATTTGGAAGCGGGAACTAAAATAGAGGTTTATGCCAGCGAAGGCATGACGCTACTGATTCGTAAATTGTAATTGATATTCAACGGGGTCGGCTAAGTCGATCCCGTTTATCTATGACAGCACTAAAATATATAAATCATTATCCCGAGTCTTTAAAGCAACAAGCTTTAGCCATGTTGCAAGAGGAAACCTTGGGGCCTCTTCTACAGAAAAGATATCCTGATCCCCATTCGATTCAAAGTAATAAAGCGCTGTACGAATATACTATGAATCTAAAAAATCGCTATATGCGGAAATCAGCACCTGTCAGCAAAGTTCAATACAGCGATAAAGTTGCGGCGATGAATGCTTTAGGCGCCCATAGTCGCGTATCTCGTGTTCAGGGAAATAAACTGAAATCTAAAAAAGAGATTTTGATCGATACGCGATTCAAACAATTGCCTGAAGCTTTTTTGCGGATGATAGTTGTCCATGAATTAGCTCACCTGAAAGAACTGGATCATAACAAAGCGTTCTATCAGCTATGTCAGCATATGGAAGCTGATTATCACCAATTAGAGTTAGACCTGAGGCTATATCTTACTTGGCAGGAGTATTCAGGGTGATGCTTTATGGTGTGCCGCTGACTAGATTTTTGAGTCTAGTAGTATGTCTGTAAAATTAAAGGTCGGATTAAGATAAGGATTATTGATTTTTCTCTAAATGATTAGTGGCGTATAAAACTTGAATTATACCTGCCACCTCCCTGGCATTTAACTATCAATAACCTTTCAATTGATAGGCCTTCTAAACTTCGTTTTGGGTAGCTTTTTATACTTTGGCACTGAAATTATTTTAGATCATAAAATTCAGATGCTTTCCGCTTTTACTCTCGGTAATATTGCGCCTTCAAACGGGGTGGGGCGTTATTGTGGACGAAAAACTATGGATTTATATTGCGAGTGGAGTAGCTGTTTTTATGCTGCTTTTAGTCGTGATAATTCGTGCTCAAAAATCTAAAGCGCCAGATACCTCTCTTTCACATACCGAGCGTATGTTTACATCGGTTTTAGAAAAAGCTGTCGGTGGACAATACCAAGTGCACTGTAAAGTGCCTATGCCTGAAGTGTTAGAAGCATTGCCTGAAAAATCGGATCGGGCAAAACGAAAAGCATTGAAAAAGATTCGCCATCGTCAGTTTGATTACATTGTTTCAGATCCTGCGAACAACCGTGTAGTGTGCGCTGTCGAGTTGGATGACCATACCTACGATAAGAAACAGTTTAAGAAACAAGATCTTTTCCTAGAAGAGATCTGTCATGATGTTAATCTCCCTCTTCTTCGAGTTGCGCCCCAAAATGGTTATAACCTAGTTGAAATCATTGAGCGGTTTGAAAGAACCATTGCGCCTGTTGACTATGCTAAAAATCAACAAGGCCGATTAAATCTTCGTATGGTTGCTGCACTAAATACTCTCTGATCTGCAGATGGTGTGTTCCATAATCGCTGCCTAGTTATCAATCCCTTTCATTTTCTCTTAGTATTCTTGAATTTTGCTAACTGGCAGTCTCTCCATAGCTTACTAAACTTAATAGAAGCGTCGGGACTTATAGTGTTCGTACTTTAAGCAAAAGAAGCTTGCTCCTGAGTAGTCAGTTTGGTGGCACGGATTTTTAGCCAACTGTAGTTGCACTGCCTGATATCTGTTTATCATTTGATAATGACAAGGTGGAGTGGTTATGAAAACGCCATTAAAACTTCTCTGTGTGGCTATGAGTTGCTCTTTAGCGGCCAGTTTTGCTGTAGCAGGGATTGAGTTTCGACCTGGAGAGGTCGTTGTGAAAGGTGAGGTTTCTGCATCTGATGGGTATGAAGTTCTTAAGTACCTTCCCAATGCAGATTTAACCATCCTTAAAGTGTCCCCTGGCAAAGAATTAGCACAAACCTTAGCGTTAAGAAGCAAAGGGCGTAAAGCCAGCCGAAACTATATTGCTCGAAAGTTCGCGCCTAATGACCCTTTCTACGGCTATCAATGGCATTTTGGAGCAGTTCAGGCTGAACAAGCGTGGGCACTTTATGATGGTGCTGGTGTGAATGTTGCCGTATTAGATACAGGTTTACAGTCAGGTGGTCCTGACGGAATAGACTGTGTTTTACCAGGGTACAATGCAATTGATGGCAGTGCCAATGTAGCAGATGGCGATGGGCACGGTACTCATGTTAGCGGTACAGTCGCTCAAAGCACTGATAATGGTGTTGGTGTAGCAGGGCTAGCTCATGGAGCCTGTATTCTTCCAGTAAAAGTCTTGGATGATAATGGATCGGGTACAGATGCTGATATTGCTGAGGGCATCTCTTGGGCTATTAATAACGGCGCTCAAGTTATTAATATGAGTCTTGGCTATCCTGCAGGGTATTCACTGGAGCAATTTATTAATTATCCATCCTATTCAACCCTGACTAATTCTGATACCAGTGTGACGATAGTAGTGGCATCTGGCAATGATAGTTCTACAGACGGGATAAGTTACCCTGCAAGCCATCCAGAAACCTTAGCTGTTGGGGCTACGGATGTAGATGGTATTGCTCCCTACTCAAATCAAGGCCCTAAATTAGACATAGTCGCTCCGGGTGGTAATACATCTCAAAACCTCCACATTCCAAATGACAGTTATGGTGATGGAGTTGTTCAAGAAACTTACATTTGGTCTCAGGGACAAAGTCGTTGGGGGTATTATCTTTTTCAGGGTACCTCGATGGCAGCCCCGCATGCCGCGGCAGCTGCAGCTATCCTTTTATCGAAAGATGGGAGCTTAGATCGCTATCAGGTCCAGGCTGCGCTTGAAGCAAGTGCTGCGGATTTAGGTGACTCAGGTTGGGATAGTGTCTTTGGTCATGGCCTTATTCAAGTGTATGACGCATTAGGAGCTATTGAGGCTGGAGATAATGAACCGATTGATGATGAGACGACAGAAACAAAACCTGGTTCCCCTGAAAATTTCTCAGCAAGCTTCGATGTTAATACCAGTGTTGTTGAACTTACATGGAGTGCTCCAATGCAAGGAACAGTAACCAGCTATTCCATAGAGCGTAGTAAGCAAAATAAACGAGGTAAACTCGGTGGTTTCAGTGCGGTAGCAACTCCTGCTGGAACTGAAACATCATACTCGGATGAAGGCTTGGATAGTGGCACTTATGTATATCGAATCCTCGCTAGAAACAGCGCTGGAGCATCTGCATGGGTGTTAAGTAATTCCGTTGAAGTCACTACTTCAGGTGGTGGATCTGGAGGATCTGATGGCGAGTGTAAAGGCGGCTGGAGAAAATGTGGTGGATGATTCCTCCGTGATAAAAAAGCCTGCATTAGCAGGCTTTTTTATGCGTTACACATAGGCAATATATTAATAATGGTTTAGATCATAAAGCTCTTCAGGTGCGCAGCTAATTTCACCGTGCTGTTTATTTTTCATTAAGTTTTGGAATTGTTTCCGTTTCAGGTGGATTAAGTTTTGATGATCGCCTGCTTCAATGTAGATATCATCAGCGTCAACTAAACGGTCATCCCAAACCACGTCGAGTCCGTAGGCTTGGCCGATTGCAGGGATAGCGCCTTCATCGCAATCTCCAAATATACGTCTTATTTCGGCTTCTTTTGCCAATCTTGCCGGTGAACCAGTAATGGCCGCTAGTTGAGGTAGCATCACCTTATTCATAGCGGGAACTGCTGCGAGAGAGAATTTATCTTTTTGGTGAATGACAACCGCTTTAGCCATCTGCGTTACGGGGATTGCAGCTCTGTGGGCAGTATCTAAAGAAGTAAAAGACGTGTCATGTTTAATAGTTTCATAGCTACATCCCTCATTTTTTAGAAAACTACATAATGTGGCTGATACGGACATACTTATTCCTCCCATAAGAGACTTCGCTGTATAAGTTTAGTTCTCGATTATGGGAATGCTATCGGAAATTGCATTTTTGAATAATCTGAAATAAACCATATTCGCAAATGTAATTGATTACTATTTATTCGGAAGTGGCTATGGCTGAAGGTGTCGCTGCAACGGCGAAGATTTTAATCATTGAAGATGATCGCACGTTGAATAATCAGATCACCTCGCTTCTGGAAGAGCAGGGTTACGAAACGGATCAACGTTTTGAAGGGCGGCAGGGATTGGTCTCCGCATTAAGCAAAACTTATGACTTAATCCTGTTAGATGTACTTTTACCGGGATTAGATAGTTTTTCATTACTCAGTAAGTTGAGGCAAAAGCGCGAAACACCTGTAATGATGCTGACAGCCTGCGGAGCAGAGGAAGAACGAATTACGGGATACAGTAATGGTGCGGATGACTACTTAGCAAAACCTTTCAATATCACTGAGCTCTTATTACGTATCGAAGCCATTTTACGCCGTACGCGATACTTGGTAGAAAGCCAGATCGAACAAGATACTATTCAACCCCCTTTCTTCCATTTAGACCGAAAGCAGAATCGAGTCTATCGTGATGACCTAGAGGTCGTCCTTACCCCAATTGAATTTAAAGTGTTATGGGCATTAGTAAAACAAAGTGGTGAAGTACTTAGTAAACCACATCTTTACCAGTCTGTTCTTAACAAAGAATACAGTCGCTACGACCGCAGTTTAGATATGCACGTGAGTCGAATAAGGCGCAAGCTTTCTCAACAAAGTATTGATGTTTCAGCTTTGGAAACGGTACATGGTGAAGGGTACTGCTTTAAATGAAACGGCGTTTGTTTTGGAAACTGTTCGCCATTCTAGTGGCAGGTACCGTTGCTTTATACGGAGCGATCGATTGGCTTGCGAATCATACCGAACAACGTATGAGCCTAATTGCCGAAAAACACCAGCTAGAGATGAAGTCTTGGGCAGCTGAAGCCGAGGCAATCTATAAAGCAGGTGAAATGCAGTTACTTGATCAATGGATCGAGGATCTGGAAAAGCGTGAGGATACCTGGGTTGCAATTGCCGGATCTGATTTAACCTTGCTGGCCGGTAACTACATGGATGACTATTACACTGGCAGTTTGCGGCTTGGCCGAAATGTCGAATACATGATCCACCTTTACTATGCCTATAACCCGATTATGGAACTCCCATTTGTTGATGGCCACACGCACTTTTTGGTTCGGTTGCCACAACGTATGAGGCCGGGTGGTTTTTTAAAACCTGCACAATTGTTGTTACAGATCGCTCTGCCTTTTGTGGTTTTGGCATTGGTGTGTTTGATGCTATATCGACACTTGGTAACGCCTATTCAGAAACTGGAAAAAGCGACTAGGCAATTCAACGAAGGGAATTATGATGCTCGCGTGAGCCAATCACTGGGGGCACGTAATGATGAGTTGGCTTCGTTAGCCTGAACTTTCGATACTATGGCGGAACACACGGGCGGGTTGATCGTTACCCAAAGACAGCTAATTGCCGACCTTTACCATGAGCTGCGTACACCCATTACGCGTATCGAAATGGCGCTTAGCAGTATCAGTGAAAAGAACTGCCAAGAGAATATCTAGCGTATTCAGCGTGAAGTCGCGCAAATGCGTGAAATGACCGAAGATGCTTTGACGCTTGCTTGGATGGATACCGAGAAACCTCAGATAAAAGGTGAATATCTTGATCTGGTGGACCTACTAGATAGCATCATTGATGATGCTCGTTTCGAGTATCCCGATCGTAAGCTCGTTAGTTGTATGCCTGAGAGCGCGTCACTTGATTCCTCTGGTCACCGAATTCTTGGGCAGTCGATAGGGAATGTTATTCGCAATGCTCTACGCTATACCCCTCAGGGTGGAGAGGTCAGTATTCAACTTAGTATTCAGGATGATGAGTACTTACTTACAATCTGTGATCAGGGACCGGGTGTACCTGAAGAATCGCTGGAAAAAATCTTTCAGCCATTCTATCGAGTTGAAAAATCACGAGGTACCGATTCGGGTGGATTTGGGCTTGGGTTGGCTTTAGCTAAAAGGCAGATAGAAGCGGTGTCAGGCTCAATCAAAGCGTCAAATTTGGCCTGCGGTGGTTTACAGATAAGAATAATATTACCGGTATAAGAGGGAGTTGGATAAGATCGATTCAACTTGCTTTGTTTCTTCTTTAGCTGATCATTGTCGAGGAAATCTTAGTTTTCTCTGAACTCCGGATTCCTCCATTATAGAACCTAATTTTCCTTCCTCTCTGTGCTTATGGATAACCTAAGGTTCCAGGGGATAATTCCTTTCTCTAGTGGAGCGATAAACTTACTGATCTTGCAATATTTCACCTGAGAACCCTTTCAGTACGTAACAAATGTAAACGTTGTGACAATTATTTTACAGTTATTGATAATAAGTCGTAATTGTAAATGGTTATTATTTGTTGCATTTATAAGGCTCTAAATTGAGTAGTAATTGCCCTCAACTGGTTTTTAACTGAAGTACTATTAATGCGTTTCATGTGACTTATTTGTAAGTCCGTCCAAAACCGCAGAGTAACTACCGCAAAGTTAGAGATGATCGATAGGTTTTCTAATCCCTTTCTGGATAGAGGGCCTAACTCCTTCTGGGGAGCAGTGCAGAATTTTGGCTATGTTTACTCTCAGCTTTAGTTTGATAAGTTTAATGTAGGTAGGAATTACATGATTTCACAGAAAAACAAAAGACGTGCTTCATTGTCTTTACTGATTGGTTATGCGGTATCCAGCCAAATTGCTGCTGCTCAAGAAGATACAGAGAAAAGCTATGAGCGCTTGGACAAAATTAAAGTAGAGGGTGTGGCTTCGGACGTTGGTGAAACTCGTATTGGCCTAGAAGAACTACAGCGCCTAAATCCGAACGACCTTCAAGATGTGTTTAGAAATACACCAAGTGTTGAAGTGGGTAGTTCAATTGCTGCGTCACAAAAGGTATATGTCAACGGTGTTGAAGAGACTAACTTAGCTGTGACCATTGATGGTGCCCGTCAAAATAACAAATTATTTCACCATTCAGCTACGAACATCATCGATCCTGAACTGTGAAAATCCGTGAGTGTTGATGCCGGTGTTGCACCTGCTGATGCTGGTCCTGGAGCGTTGGGTGGCTCACTGGTCTATGAAACCAAAGATGTTTCCGACTTATTGGAAGATGGTGACAATTTCGGTGGTTCTGTTGGCCTTGAGTACAACACTAACGGTGAAACATTCGATAGAAATGTCGCGTTATATGGCCGCTCGGGTGGTTTTGAAATACTCGGTTACGTAAAGAGTGCATCTGGTGACGATTTCGAGGATGGAAATCGTCCAGAAAGAGCTAACTTCAATCGAGGCTTCTTGTCGGAGAACAACGAACTAAAGCGCGAAACGCTTGTGTTTGCTATTAAAAACGAAGCACCTAAAGGTTTGATTAACCCTTATGTAAAAATTGCTCACTCAGAAACTGAATTGGTCTGGGTTAATAGCAGCTACCCGACTTCAGGTGAGTATGAAAGTATAAATGGCGTTTTGGCTAATGAATTTGTACTGGAAGACGGTACTGTAGATGCCGGTATTGATTATTACGACGATACAACTAAGGGTATTTCCCCGACTTTTAATGAATTTCCAGTAGAAAAAGCAAAGAACATTGGTGTATTTGCGCAAGCTCGACTATCGCTCAGTGAGCGGGCTCGAATCTCCTTCGGTGCTCGTTACGATGATCATGAACTTGAAGGTGTTGATGGCTCTAAACATGATAATAGTGGGTTATCCAGTAATATTACTGGTGAATATGATCTGACTGAGTTTGTAACTGCGAGTGCTGGATACTCACATGTATTTGGTGGCGTGCAATTAACAGAACCGTATATAGCAAATGCAGCTTGGGATTATTCAGCAGGTCTAAAGGAGTCCAAAGCCGATAACGGATTTATTGGTATGGATTTTAATGCTGAAGGTTTAAGTCCATCACTTGCCGGCTTAACTATAGGCGCGAAAACCTTTAAAACGGATATCAGTGATATCCGAGATGAAGAATATGGCGGTGGTCCAGATATTTACAGTGATGTTGAGTCTGATGGATTCGAAATTAATACTCGATATGAATGGCAGTCTGGCTTTGTTCGACTGAGTTATATTGATGTTGATACTGAAATTAACGGCATTGAAGGCTCAACAAGCGCTTATTATATTGGTACTCCACTTGGCGAATCGTTAAAAGCTGATTTTGTTCAGTCAATTGATAGTGCCAATATCAACTTTGGTGCAGACGTACAGCACTACTTCTCGATGGATGGTCACGATGGCACATCTCCTGTCGATGGAGCTTTTCCTAGCTATACAGTAGCTAATTCATTTGTTGCATACACACCTCAAGCATTGAACAACCTGACGCTACGTCTATCTGTTAATAATATGTTCGATGAAAATTATGCTGATCGTTCAACCTATGGGCATGAATTTGGAACAGATACAACTTTGAATGAGCCTGGTTGCTCGGTTGTGTTAGGTGCCAAGTTTAAATTCTGATGATCATATATCAGTGCGGGCTTGATCCTTGAGGAGGCCTGCTTAGTACGGTTTTACGCTTCTAGGACTTATGTCCATCCCTTCTAAGGAAACGTAATCAGACCCCGCCAGCTGAGCTGGTGGGTTTTTTTAATTACTTTCCTAAAGCTAACCACAAACCAACCAAAACCATTAGGCTTCCGGCGATGCGATTCATAAGTCGAACGTTGTTGCGTTCCATTAAAAGGTGCTTGAGTAGTTTACCGCCGCTTGCGTAGATAAGCAGGCAGATGAATTCAAGTAAAAGAATTAAAGCAACCAGTATGGCTAATTGTGGCGCCATAGGTAGATCTGCATCAATGAAGGGAGGTAAGAGGGTGACAAAAAATGCCCAGCCCTTTGGATTTGCAACGGCAGTAAGAAAGCCATTTGTTGCTAGCTGTAATCCTGAAATTTCTTGTTTTTGTTCACCAGGCTCGGTAATGACTAACTTGCCTCTAGAACAAAACATCTCATAACCTAGCCAACAAAGGTAAGCACCACCGCCCCACTTTAGAATAGTGAACACTTCTGGGTAGTTCAGCATTATTGCCGCGACCCCTAAAGCTGCAGACGCGGCAACCAAACCAACACCAATTAACTCTCCCCACATCATATGTAAGCTACGTTTGACGCCAATAGAGATACCTAGACTCAATGCCAAGGTCATACACATTCCGGGTGTAATGGAGACAAAAAAGAAGGTAGGAATAAACAGGGATAAAAGAGTGAGTGACATCAGAAAAACAATACCCGTTGTTATAGACAAATTTAATATAGCGAGGAGTTTATGCTGTGCAAAATCAATTAGTAAGAAAAATAATTTTTATGGTGTAAAAAACAACCAGTTTTTTACACCCCCGTAACAATGGGCTTTGAGAGGGATACGCAGAATTAACTCACAGTTTTATCCACAGCTTGCGTGGATGGATTTTTTTACTGTTAGGTCTTGACTGGCTGATTTTTGTACAGGCTTTTTGAACAAGAAAAAATTTTACAAAAAATGTTGATATTACTGAGCGGTTTGATCTTTATTCTACAAGGTTGAAATATGATCAATTCTCTACAAGCTAGTAATCATGGGCTTTATGAAGGATGTCCATAATTAGTTAACAAGCTTATCCACAGTTTGTGGGGAGAATGTTGAAATGGATTATTTCTACAATAATAGGCTTGTTATTGAAGGTTTGTTCACAAGCGTATTGGGCGTGATATGTAAGTACCTACTCTCTTTTTTCCCTTTGTAGCTCAAGGTTATCCAAAGGCTAGAAAAGCTAGAAATTGGTTGTTCTTTTCTAGAAAGATACGAGTTTCACTTGAAGCTTATCTGTATAGAAATGCGGTGCTTATCAAGGGCGTTAAAAAGTGTTACTTTTGCGCGCCCTTTTTCTGAAGAAGTAAGATCGAAAGCATGATTGCTGGTTTTGATTACGGTAGTTCAAATTGCGCCATGGGCGTTCTGCAAGCAGATAATAGTGTGCAGTTATTGTCACTTTATCAGAAACAAAAATACGTACCTTCTACTCTATATGCACTCTCTCGCGAATTAATCTGTGAGGGTGTTGCGCGTCAAATTAGTAATCCTAAAATTCGCGATACTTACCTTAAAGAACGCAGCCTCCAATTGAGACAGGCTTCAGCGTCTCGTTTATCTCTTGGAGTGTTATCTGAAGAGCAGACTCTCTTTATTGGCGAGGAAGCGATAGAGCAATATATCGATCTGCCAGAAGAGGGCTATTTTGTTAAATCTCCAAAATCCTTTTTAGGCGCGAGTGGCTTACAAACACAGCATTTTGCATTTCTTGAAGATGTCGTCACAGCCATGATGTTCCAGATAAAGCAGGCGGCTGAAAAATCTCTGGGTGATTCCATTACCCAAACCGTTATAGGGCGTCCGGTTAACTTCCAAGGCAGTGGTGGCGAAGAGGCTAATCAGCAAGCTTGTCGTATATTGAAATGTGCTGCAGCAAGGGCTGGTTTTGTCGACGTTGAGCTGCTGTATGAGCCTTTAGCAGCCGGAATTGATTTTGAAGCGGGGTTAGAGGAAGACAAAGTCGTTTTAGTTGTCGATGTCGGTGGTGGTACCAGTGACTGTTCTATTGTCAAAATGGGCCCTAGCTATCGCGATAAGCCAGAACGTTCAGCTGACTTCCTTGGCCATAGCGGTGCTAGGGTAGGGGGAAATGACCTTGATATTCACCTAGCTTACTACGGGTTAACGCCAGTCCTAGGTATGGGAGGGAAATTGAAAAATGGGTTACCCATTCCCTCTCAATCCTATTGGAATGCAGTATCGGTAAATGACATACCCTCGCAGGTCGAATTTAATAGTTTGGCTTCGGTCGAAATGATGGAGCAAATGCAGCGTGATGCAGCGGATCCTGAAAAAGTGGCGCGCTTAATTCAGCTGCAAGAGCAGAAGCAAAGCTATCAATTAGTGCGCAGTGCTGAGCTTGCGAAGATCTCTTTGTCTGATCAGGAACAAGTAATTTCGGATCTAAGCTACCTTGATAAGGAATTGTCGCAGCCAATCAGTCGTGAGGTGTATGAGTCGGCAATAGAACGCCCGGTAGCGAAGATCGTGGACCTGATGAGTGAAGTAATAAAACAAGCGGGCTGCACACCTGAGCTGGTATATGTTACTGGTGGTACGACAAAATCGCCTGCTGTCCGACAGGCAATTTCATCTTTATTGGGTGATATAGATGTTGTCGACGGCGATCACTTTGGTAGCGTGACCGCTGGGCTAACACGTTGGGCCGAGAAGCTTTACCGCTAAACCGATGTGATAAAGCATAATGGGTGTGGTTTATTCTGTGGTGTGTGCAATACCCAGTAATAAACCGCCTTCTTGCCAGAGAGTAACAGCCGTTCCTTGGTTGTTAATAATATTTTTAGTATCAACCTGTTCTAGGGTTAGGCCCTCTGGATATTTTGCTTGGTAAAATGTGTAGATCTGATTATTTTCAATATTTCGCACTTTCAACTGAGCCGCAATTTCACCATTAATTGAACAGTAACTACCGCCAATCAACTGCCACATATCTTTTCCAAGTTTGCTTGATGAAATCAACTTAAAGCTTAGCTGGGTTAGCTGTTGCCCAAGTTCATCTATAGAAGATGTGTATACAGAAATTTCGTTTGGCTGTTCATGATGGCCCGCAATTTCATTCACAATACTTGGACCGGAGATAGGCATAGGCATCAAACTGACAACCATAAAGATACTGGCTAAAGCCAATGTCGGAACCATTAATTGCGGCAGTCTAAACCAGGTTTTACATTGATCTAACCAGCTGATTTTGATTTTCGTAGTTTCAATATTTATATCTGATTGGTTGCTAAGCTCTTCTTGCATAGACAGAAGCTGAGCTAACTTGTCTTCACTTAATGACTGATCTTGGTAGTGTGCTTTAAGAGCTGATTTTAAGTTTTTAGGTGCGGTTGATTTCATTGCATCGCCTCCTGTGGAACCCATTGCTCTTCGGTTAGCTCTAGTTGGACTCGTTTTTTTAATCGGTGCATTTTCGACAACAGAGTTCTTCTGGGTATACCCTGCATCTCTGCTATTTCCGCCATGCTGTACTCTTCTATGGCCCATAGATAGAGCAGTTCGCTCTCTTCAGCGCTTAGTAACTTTAACAATTGTTCTACATCGCGTTGTTGGATATACAGATTTTCTAAAGAATCCGATGATGCTTGATTTATTTTCTCTACGGCTTCAGGCAGATCGGATAAAGAAAGTAGTTTGTTATCCCCACGACATTGATCGATAAAAGCGTTACGAATGCTGCGTTTTATATAGGCTTCAGGTTTCTTTATGTGAGCGGCGTTTCTGCGTAGAAATTTTTCCACACATTGCTGTAGCAGGTCGTATGCCTGATCCTCATTTCGAGTGAGGGATAAAGCATAGCGATAAAGCTGATTGAGCCTATTTTTGTCTAGCATTTATAAATTGTACCGTGGCTGCCCAAACATAAAATATGGGCAGCCTATCCAGATAATTATTGGCTAAGCCATTTGGAACACTAATTATCTGAAGAGTTTCATTCGGTCGCGGTTATTTTTGCCTCCGGTGTGCTTTTTAACGAATTTTTAACGCGCGTGATTAAGTCATTTAAGGCAAAACGTTCACCACCGCCGAGACGAATAAAAACAATACCGGCAGCAAGAAAAGCAAATTCACGTTTAAAGCTATTTAGGTTAGCGATTAGATTTTTATCAAAATTAAGCTTGTAGCCCATATACCAGAGCATAATAGCTACGGTTGCAGCGCCTGCTGTTCTAACCAATAACGGTGGTGCAAATAGAATAATAAGGCCTGCAAGTAACAGTAGAGGTTGCCACGTAGCAAAGGTAGGGACTTTTGCGAAAGCGCCAAAGCTGCCGCTGACTAAAAACATGATACCTATCGAAAGGCGCAGCAGTAAGCCTAGAGCTTCCCAGCTGATGCTGTAATCATGCTGATTATGTAAAAGATCGAGGCTATAACGGCCTGGACCTAGATTAAAAAGCACAAACATCATGCCGGAAAGCGCGATATCTCTGATCTGTACAAACATGGCCGGGGAGGTATAGGTTTTTACCGCAATCTCAGTGTCAGGCACTGTCATGACGGGTAATGAGAATACAAAGCTCCAAAGCAGGAAGGCATAAATAAGTGCCAGAGGTCTCACTAAAAAGCCAACGACTAAGGCGATACCAGAGATAAGCTCAAAAGCTGAAAGTGAGGTAAGAAAGAGAGGAGGTGTTAATAGCTCGCCTAAGAAACCCGTAAACAGGTACTGTTGAAAAAGCTCATTGATATAGCCTGTTGATCCCATGTAATTCGCAACGATGGCATCATGTTTAGCACTGGAAAGTAATTGGCTGAGTTTAGATACACCGCCAATAATAAAAAGAATACCGAGACCTAAGCGTAAATATAGAGCAGCTTCATCGTAGTCTTTTTGTCGATTGTGAGTAAGGGTCTTGTTCATCTATATAAGCCTTGCAGATAAAAAAATGCCCCGTTGAGCATTTCCAAGCTAAGCAACAAAACTGGGGTGCAATTATGTTGTTTGCTTTGAAGTGACAGGTGCTCTTGGGGCGTTAAGGTGTAGCTGCATATAAAGACGAACTAATAGGTATTTTGATTGCACGATTTTGAAAATTAGTTTCTAAGGGCGTTAAAAAAAGAGTGCTTTTTCTGCAGTAATGTATTGATTTAATAAGCATTCGCTGAATGCTTAACTCACAAGGTTAAAAAACAAACAAATTGCTCTCGGCCTTTGTTAATGGGCTTTGTAACGGTTGTCCAAAATTAATGTACACGCTTATCCACAGAAATCTGGGGTAAGTTTTAATCTGGATGGCGGTAGGTTATTCAACTGCGAATGGGGATATTAATTTAAGAGCATTTCCTTCAAAGCTTTCTTTGCGAAGTTGTTCTAAAGCTTGATCAAACTCTTCTTTACGCAGTGCCCAACGAGAATTTGAGGATAAGCCAACAAATAGATCGACCTTGTTCCCTGGTTTAAAAACTGCTTTATCTATTTGAGGCGTTAACCCGCGCGACGCAAGTTCATAATCTGCTTGGCAGTCGGTGCCGATAAAACTATCAATTCTTCCCTCTAGCAATAGGTTCGGCAATACAGCTTCTTGGGTCACACTTTTTTTATAGATATCCGTATCCTGATCGAATTCGGTGTAATAAGCAGAGCCACCAACCATGCCAATGGTCATTGCATGCATATCTCTATGTTTGCTGATGCGGCGAGACTTACCATGAGGTAGATACAGCTGTGTGCTGCAGCTGTAGTAATGAGGATAAGCGTAAGTGATATATTCAGCTCTTTCCTCACGCCATGCTAAGCCACTCATTGCATCGATCTGGCCATTTTTCATCATCCGCAAGCAACGTTTCCATGGGCAACGTAAGTAATGGACCTTAAAACCTATTCGCTCAGACAGCTTTTTCCATAACTCGTGGTCAATACCAGTTACGGTTTCAGGCGTCACGAAGCGGAAGGGGGGCCAAGAATCAGCGCCAACAACTAATGTCTCGACCTCAGCTTTGGCGCTATGAAAGCAAAATAGAGTTGTCAGCATGAGTGCGTAGATGAAAGGGCGTCGTAACAACGGAATACCTCAATTAAGGCAGCAGTAAAATACGTTTATCTCTTCACTATAGTCAAAGATGTATTGGATAGAGACGAATGACCGTGTGTTGAGAGGTAGACGTGTCCCACAGAACTTACTGATAGTTAAATAACTATAGAGATCTGAGCATAACAACGCTTTTTACGGATTTAAACTGACTAGGTTTGTAGGGATATAAACACTAGTCAGTGTAGAGCTGAGTTTATCTTGATATCTTAGGAGCAGGATTTCGTAGGTCCAGATTCTAATTCCTGTCTTGCTTGCGCTATTACACTAATGCCAGCGCTGGCGGCCAATAGGCCCATGATGGTTGCTACTAAAAGATCTGGCCATGCTTGCCCACTACTTAATACACCTGCAGCAGCGATCATCACTGCAACATTGCCAATGGCATCATTTCGACTGCAAAGCCATACAGAACGCATATCTGCATCGCCACTACGGAAGGTATAAAGCATGATGGCTACAGTTACATTCGCCACTAATGCTAGCAAGCCAATAATGCCCATAGTGACTGGTTCTGGAGTTTGGCCATTAAACGCATCCCATAGCACTTTTAGCAAAACAGCTATGCCAAACAGTAGCATAGTTGCCCCTTTGATCAGTGCGGCTCGGGATCGCCATAACATACCCATGGAAAGAACGGACAGTGAGATGACATAGTTTGCGGAATCGCCTAAAAAGTCGATTGCGTCAGCGAGTAGAGATGCTGAAGAAGCATTAAAACCAGCGATAATTTCGATGATAAACATGCTGGCGTTTATCCATAGAGCGATCCATAAGGCTCGTCGAAAGCGCCCATCTTCTAATGCACTTTTAGAGTGGTTAGCGTTACAACAACTGTCGGCCATTGTATTTTCCTCAAAACGACATTGTTAAAAATAGTTCTAAGGTAATTAAAAAGCCTGTAGTCACTACAGGGTCAAGTGCATTAACGAATGACTCCTTTAATGCCCGTGTAGACCGTTAATATGAGTATCTGATTCTGCATCAGTATGGGGTTTATCGGAAGAGAGGCCTTCAAGGATCCCACAGTGCTCTATATCACTCTCAGTATTACAACGTTGTCGTAAATTGCGTAGATCTTGTTCTAAAGATTGCAGGGCTTGGATACGCTTAACAACGTGCTCAATATGGCTATCTACCAGTTCATTAATATCATGGCAGCTTTCACTGGGGTGATCCTTCAGCTCTAACAGGGTGCGAATTTCATTGAGACTCATATCTAAACTACGGCAGTTGCGGATAAATAGAATACGGTTTAGATGTTGTTCGTTGTAAATTCGGTAATTGCCTTCGGAACGATAGGGAGCTGGAATCAAGCCCTCTTTCTCCCAGTAACGAATGGTTTCTACCTGGCATTCTGTGCGTTTTGCTAATTGGCCTATTTTCATAAAGATATCCTCAAACCCTAAAGTAATTATAGGCTTGATCAGGTTGGGTGGTGAAATTAATTATCTACTCGTTAGGTATTACGTTTGCTGGCAGACCGAGTGGCGATGCTCTGTGGGGGTGGAATAAAGATAACCTTGAATCAGGTCGACACCTGCCCAGCGCACAAAGTCAGATTGAAGCTGGGTTTCAACACCCTCAGCTACGATAATGCAGCCTTTAGATGAGCACAGCTTAATGATTTGATGATAAAAACTAGCAGCCCAGAGATCTGCCGGTACATCATTGAGCAGTTTTAGGTCGAGCTTGATAATGTCGAAGGGCGCTTGAAGCAGTCGCTGTAAATTGGAATAGCCCGCGCCAAAATCATCCATGGCGATACTAAACTCGTGCTGCTTTAAAAAAGACACACGACGGGACACGATCTCATCACTAATATCGTGCTCGCAAATTTCCAACACTAAACGTTGTTTCTGTTTATCATCTAGATCTAAAAGAACGTCCTGCCAGAGTTTTTGAAAGAGTTGGTCACTGGCGATCAGAGGCCCGGCAAGATTGATCCAAATGCTGGATTCATCTTCAAACTGAGCATCAAGCGTGTCTTTTATTTGCTGGCTGGTCATTCTCAATAGCAGTTCGGTATTTCGATACAGATAAGGAATCAGTTCTCGCATGGGGATTTTGGCCCCAGAATCTAAGAAGAACCCTCTGCAAAGAACTTCTCTTCCGTAGCCATTATCTAACCCCGCAGTAAAAAGTTCCTGTGAATACCAAACAAGGTGAGCTTCGCGGCCACTATAGTTAAACAGCATAAGTCGCCTCATCAGTATCTAAGCAAGAATAGATAGAGTCTTCATCTTTTAAACGTTGGCTAATCTCCTGAAGGAAACTCTGGATGTTCAGGTTATTTTCCATATTGATCAGGCGGTTACCTTTGGTTAGCTTTAGATGATGAATGTAGTCACTGGTGTTATGGCATGTCTGTTGGAGTTTCTTGTAGCTCTGTGTCAAAGCAAGTTTTTGCTGTGCGCTTAGCTCGCTACCTTGCAGTGCTGGTACCAGAAAACAGGTCTCTAGATCTAGATGAATAACAACGCCTTTGATCAACCTTTTTAGTGCTTTATCTAGTTGAAGTAAGTGGCAAAAATCGCGTGCGAGTAATCGTTGAATATTGGCGATCTCTTCTTCAAGTTGCTTGTGCTGTGTTAATAACACAGCACTCCACTGAGTATTGTTTTGCCCTTTGAGTAAGGCATTAGCGATGGATTGATTGGCACTAGCTAGGCGCATATTGATGTTCTCCTGCCAGAATTTTCCCGTTTGTAACCTGTACTGATTAAGTAGATGAATAACGATATTGGGCTACAAGAACATAAGATGTAAAAAAAATACATCTTATTTTGTTTTTTAAATCTATGTCAAATCTATTTTGATGTTTCGGCATTGTGGTGCTTCTAAGATCGATATAGTTCATGGAGGAATTTGGTGAATACACGGTTCCTTAACTATTCTGAATTGAGTCACCCCATTTGTATTAGCTGTGGTTATGTCTGATAAAACGCCATCCATAGAAGCATTACAGAAGCGTATCCAAGAGTTAGAAGATGAGAACGAGCTTCTATCCGACTTTGCCGGCTTATCTTCCGACTGGTTTTGGGAGCAGGATGAATCGTTCAGATTTGTACGCTTTTGGGGGATGTTGACCGAGAAACTCCAACGTAAACAGAGCCTTTTTATCGGCAAGCGACGTTGGGAGATGCCTATTCAGGGTCTAACTGATCAAGAGATACAAGCCCACATCGAGCGATACGAACAGCATTTGCCTTTCCGCGATTTTGAATATGAAGTGCCGGGGAATGATAGTGTTGTTCAGCATTATTCGGTTAGTGGTAAGCCAGCTTATGATCGTGAAGGTAACTTTACCGGTTATCGCGGTGTAGGGCGTAACTTAACGCTTCTACATAATGCTCAGCAGGCGGTGAAAGCTAGCCAACAACAACTATCGCAAATACTGCAAGGAAGCCCAATTGCAACCTTTGTTATCGATAAAGAGCACAAGGTGACCCATTGGAATAAAGCTTGTGAGGCGCTGACTGGTGTGCCTGCGAGTGAAGCAATTGGACGTGATGATAGTTGGCGTGGCTTCTATGCTGAATCAAGGCCGACTATGGCCGATCTTGTTGTGGATAATGCACCCGCTGAAAAGATACAGGGGTACTACGGATATAACTTTGCTGTATCGAGTTTGATAAACGGCGCCTGTGAAGCTGAGGACCTTTTCCCCAACATCGGCCCTTCTGGGCATTGGCTCCACTTTAATGCCTCGCCGCTGCTAGATACTGACGGAAATACAGTAGGTGCCATCGAAACGCTTCAGGACATAACAGATCGTGTAAAAGCTGAGCAAGCTGAAAAAGATCATCACCTCAAATTAAAACGGGCTCACGAGGAGTTGCAATCAACACTGCAGCAGCTAGTTGAAGCTAAAAAGCTCGCTGGACTTGGGCGTTTAGTTTCTGGTGTGGCGCATGAACTGAACTCTCCTTTAGGGAATATCCTCTTAGGATTAACGACAGCACAAAATAATTTGGAAGAGTTACAACACTCTTTTGATAACAGCAGCCTGAGTCAGTCTCAACTCCGTACATATTTGGAAACAGAAGCGGAATCGATTGCTTTGATGGATCACAATCTCAATCGAAGCATTAATCTGATTAATCGCTTTAAAGAGCTATCAAGTGATACCCAAACGCAGATTACTCGACGTTTATCTCTTGATACTATTACTGCGTGCGTTTTTGGAGCTTACCAACATCGATGCAATCAGAGGCAAATAGAATTGGTCAACAACGTTTCGCAGGACCTTGTGATTTGTAGTAACGAAGAGGCGCTTGAACAAATATTGGTTAGCCTTTTAGAAAACAGTTTAAATCATGCACAGTTAGGTGAGGGTAGCCGAATTGAACTTGCTGTTACCAAAGGGAAATCAGGTGTTGAAATTGATTTTTCTGATAATGGTCAAGGTATGGATGAGAAGGTTAAAGAGCACGCCTTTGATCCATTTTTCTCATCTAAAATGGGACATGGTACGTCAGGCCTTGGCCTCTATAGAGTCTATAACCTGGTCTCAGTTGTCTTAGGTGGCAGCATCAGTTTGCACAATAATGAGCCAGGTTTGCTCGTTAAACTAACCTTGCCTGATCTTTCCTGTGAGTGAAAAACTCCGCGGGCATAAGCAGTCTAGGAAAGCGTCTATACTTAAATTCGTTACTCACCCAATAAGAATAAATTGAGCTTATGCGTAACTGTAACTCCATCATTGTGAACATAAATTTCGCGCAGATTAAAGTCGCTTTATTGCGCTTAATGCTGATCTGGATTGTTTCGTTCTCTAGCTATCAAGCCCTGGCTCAGCCCGACTTAAAAGTTATTACTGAGGATTGGGCTCCATATAATTATGAAGAAAATGGTGAGCTGAAAGGGTTCTCAATAGAGATTGTCCAGGCAATTATGGATGAGCTGGGCGAAGAGTATCCCATTTCGATCTATCCCGGCGCCAGAGGTGATCGGATGTTGGACACCTTGCCTAATGTGATGTACTTCTCTTTGTTTCGAACACCGGAAAGGGAAGCAAAGTTCAAATGGATTGGCCCTATATCCCAAGAATCGATCTACTTTTACAAGCGTAAAGATAACACCAAAACTTACCGTACGATTGATGATGTTAAGAAGGCAAATAACATCACTGTTCCTTATAAGGGGCTGGTCGCAAATAAGGTAGATGAGTTAGGTATTACCAATGTAATAAAGCTTTCTGCCAGAGATCGCCAATTTAGTTTGTTGTTTTCAAATCGAGCAGAACTAACTGTTAGTATCAGTCCTCTAGGTGTTGCTTATTATTTAAAGCAGTTAGATAAAGCAGCTGATTCACTGGTTCCAACGCAGGTTAAATTACTGGAGTTTCCTCTCTATATCGCTTGCTCAAAAGAGATTCCTGATAGTGTGATCCAAAGGTGGCAGGCGGCTTTAGACAAAGTGAAAGCATCAGAAAAATACGAACAAATTTACAGTAAATACCTAATGTAAAAGTTAACACTCTCTTCTGAATGGTTTGTCTCCCCTCTATGCCCGTCTCTATCTTAAATAGCTAAACCTGATATATCGCTTAAATTGAATTAATCATCATTTTGCTTGTCCGAGCTAAGCAATTAGAGATTATGAATAGGGAGATGAATGATGGGAAAAATCACAGGTACGGTAGCGGGTACAGTTGCTCTTGGCGTTGCTATTAGCACTTCAGTTCAAGCTGGAGATGGCATGGTCAATGTGAAAAGCCAGCACAGCGTGGTTCAAACGGCCGATAAATTAGAAACGGTTTTAAACGCTAAAGGCATGACGGTATTTGCCCGAATTGATCACAGCGCTGGCGCCGAAAAAATTGGTAAGGAACTACGAGATACTCAGTTGGTGCTTTTCGGAAATCCAAAAGTGGGTACGCCATTGATGCACTGTGCACAAAGCGTCGCGATCGACCTGCCGCAAAAAGCACTGATCTGGGAAGATGCTGAAGGCACTGTTTGGTTAAGTTATAACGATCCAGCTCACTTAGCTAAGCGCCATAATATTCAAGGGTGCGATGAAGTACTAAACAAAGTTTCAGGTGCTTTAGGTAAGTTTGCGAAGGCGGCAACGGAGTAAAAATCAGTTGTTAGATCGCTTTGCTTGCTAGTCGCTAGATGAAAAGAGTTACCTTGCATAAACTTTTTGTACCTACTAGTATGTTTGTTACTTGAATATTGAGCACACTAAGTTATGGCTGCTACGCGCGAGTTATTGATTGATACCATGAAGCAACTGCTTTGGGAGCGGGGCTATGATGCTACTAGTCCTAATCAGGTGTTAGAGCGTAGTGGTGTGGGTAAAGGTAGTTTCTACCACCATTTTAAAGGCAAGAAGGATCTGGCGATTGCTGCGATGGAATCCCGAACAGATGACCTGATAGCCGAGTTTGATCAGATCATTGCGCAAACGGATGGGGATTGGTTAGCTCAAGTCAGTGCTTATTTAAGATTGCCACGACATGCGTTGAAGGGCTGCCGTATGGGGCGGATCGTTCAAGACCCTTCGGTCGAAGATGAACAGCTGTTAGCACCTTTGGAGCGTTATTTCTCCACAATGCATAAACGCTTCACAGCTATTTATACCGAGGCGCAAGCATCTGGTGCATTGGTAAAGATCCATAAACCAGAAGCTTTAGCAAAGTTAACCTTGAGTGTCTTACAGGGCGGTTTTGTTGTAGGGCGAGCGGTGCAGCAAGATGATACGGTGGGTGATGTCTGCGAGAGTTTCTTAGATATGTTAGCAGCACTGAAAACGAACTAGAAATCGTTGAGAAACAGCCTGTTTAATTACAGGCTTTTTTTGAAATATAAATTGTACCTACTGGTATGTACAGGATTTTTTAGAGGTATAGTTAAGGAGGTAATATGAAAATTTATCTGAATCAGAACATCTTACTGATGCTGCTATTTATAGCAGTGTATGGCTCTGGATTCGTTGGGGCGAAGCTTGGCTTAGGTTATAGCGAACCGTTTACCTTTTTAGCTGTACGTTTTGCGATTGCGGGTGGCTTGCTTGCACTGGGAGCGGTATTACTCAGTGCACCTTGGCCGAAAAATCCTGGGTGGATTTTAGTAACCGGAATCTTAATGCAGGGGCTGTTCTCGGTAGGCGTATTTTACGCACTTTACTTGGGAATGAAGCCTGCCGTATGTGCTTTGATTATTGCGTTGCAGCCATTGTTAGTCACAGTGTTGGCAGGACCATACCTGAAAGAGCAGGTCACGGGCTGGCGCTGGCTTGGTTTGCTGATAGGTATCAGTGGTGTAGCGGTCGTTGTAGCTGATGGGCTAGCTGTTGAAGGGATTAGCTGGACGACCCTAGTCTGGGCTCTAGTTGGGTTATTGGGGTTATCGCTAGGGCAGTTAATTCAGAAAAAGCACTGTGCTGATATGCACTTGATCAGCGGTGGGGCATTGCAGGTATTAGGTACGGTCCCCGTGATGCTGTTGTTAGCGTTTCAATTTGAAACGATGCAGATGCAGTGGCATTTAGATCTTGTGTTGGCCATCTTCTGGATGGCAGTAGGCGTATCTTTAGGGGCGGTGAGCTTGCTCTATATCTTGATTAATCGAAACAGTGCATCACAAGTTGCCAGCGTATTTTATGGTATACCAGTCGCTGCTGCGCTAATCGCTTGGCCTCTATTTGAACAAGTACCAACCCCGGCAGACTGGGGCGGATTTGCAGTGGTAGTAATCGGTATATTAGTCGCCAATATCAGGTCGAAAGAGGCGATTACTCATGAAAACGTTGCGAATGAAACGCGCAGCAATGCTCCTCATAAGCTTCCGCTAGAAGCTCAATAAAGGCACTGATCTTGCGGGGTACATAGCGAATATTGGGGTAGATCGCGTAAATGCCGACATCGCGGTAAACCCATTCCTGTAATACTGGGACAAGTTCGCCGCGGGCAACCTCGTCACGTACAAGGAAGACTGGCATAAACGCAATCCCAGTACCGGCAATTGCGGATTCTCTTAAGGTAACAAGAGAGCTTGCCTGAAAACGGCCATTTACTTTAATGCGATCGGGCTGGCCTTTTACTGTGATTGGCCAGTCATGAGGGCCGGTTTCTTGATACTTAAACTGCAGGCAGTTGTGCTCGTCCAGATCGGCTATCTTTTTAGGTGTGCCGTGCTCTTGTAAATACTCTGGTGAAGCATAAGCGTACCAACGGGATTGCACCAAAAGACGGGCTCGCAGGGTCGAATCGGATAAAGTACCGGTACGAATTGCGAGGTCAAAACCGTTTGAGATTAGATCTTGAAAGCTATCCTTAATCACCATCTCTACTTTCATCTCTGGATAGCGTTTTAGATACTCATCGACGACGGCAGGAAGGAAGAACTGACCCGAGATCATCGGTGCAGCAATACGTAAAAGGCCTTGAGGCTGCTCAGCATGTTGAGACACTGCTTGCTCGGCTAGCGCTACACCACTCTCTAGTTGCTGACAGTGATGATAGAACTCTTCACCCGCTTCTGTAAGGTTCAGCTTTCGCGTAGTGCGGATCAGCAATTGCACGCCTAAATGTTTCTCTAGCCGCGAAATATGTTTGCTCACTACAGAGCTTGCAACGCCCCTTTGTTCCGCTACAGCGCGGAAAGACTTGAGTTTCACCACTTGGGCGAACAGCAGCATATCATCCAGATTATTCATATCGGTTTTATTATTTAATATTTGGAATCAATTAAATTCGATTGTGCACACTAATTTAATTATAGCGTTTGAGCTAACCTATCTCAAAATCATAATAACTAAAGCTCAACTGACAGGATCGCATCATGCAGGAACAGGATAAATACCAAGAATTTATTGCTGAAGCCGCTAAGTTTATTCCGGAAAAGCGGATTATTACTGATTACCTTCGTACCCTTGCTTATGGTACGGATGCAAGCTTCTACCGCTTGCTACCTAAGGTGATTGTGCAAGTGGCGGAAGAGTCCGAAGTGATCTGTCTGATGGCTTTAGCGACAAAACTGAATTTGCCGATTACGTTCCGTGCTTCTGGCACCAGCCTGTCAGGTCAGTCCATTACCAATTCGATCATGCTTTCCTTAACACCGGATTGGAAAGATTATGAGATTCTTGAGTCAGGTAAAAAGATCCGCATGCAGTGTGGTGTGCTGGGAGGCGATGCCAACCGTTATTTAGCACCTCTAGAACGCCAACTTGCGCCAATGCCAGCGTCGATCGATGCGGCTACTGTGGGTGGTATCGCTATTAACAATGCGGCGGGCATGAACTCTATGGACACATACGGTGTTATGGATTCAGCTCGCTTTGTTCTGTTAGACGGCACTGTACTGGATACAGGCTCAGAAGAGAGTCGTGAAGCGTTCCGCGTGAGTCATGCAGGCATGATTGCCGACGTAGAAGCGCTATCGAAAAAGCTGTGCAGTAACACCGCGTTAAGCAAACGTATCTTGCGTAAATACGAAGTTAAAAACACCACCGGTTATGGTTTACGTTCTTTAATCGAGTGGGATGATCCGATCGATATGATTGCGCGCTTGATGATTGGATCAGAAGGCACGCTAGGCTTTATATCCGAGATTACACACAACACGATTCGTAAATACCCGCTAAAAGCCTCTGCATTTTTGGTCTTCCCTGATATCCGTACAGCAAGTATTGCGGTTACGCGTTTTAAGCTAAATAAAACGCCAGTATCTGCGGCAGAGATGATCGACTACTTTGCGCTTAAAGCGGTACAACATATGGATGGAGTACCAAGTTATATCCAAGGTGTTCCCGAAGGTGCGACAGCGATCTTGGTGCAAGCCGAAGCCGATGAGCAAGAGGTTCTAGAAAGCCATATCGCGACGATTCTTGCTGAGATTAATGATCTAGAATTGGTTGTGCCTGCCAGCTTTACCGATAAGCCATCGGAATATCAGGCGTACTGGAATGTGCGTAAAGGGATCTTCCCTGCGGTGGGTGCTACTCGTCCGAAAGGTACGACTGCCCTGATCGAAGACGTCGCTTTCCCAATCGAAACGCTAGCAGATGCGCTGGTGGATCTTCAGCAGTTGATGCAGAAGTTTGGTTACGATGACGGTGTTATTTATGGCCACGCTTTAGATGGCAACCTGCACTTTATCTTCTCTCAAGGCTTTAGCAGTAAAGAAGAGGTTGATCGTTACGAACGCTTTATCGATGAAGTCTGCGATGTCGTTGTTAACAAATACGATGGCTCTCTAAAAGCGGAACACGGCACAGGTCGTAACATGGCTCCTTTCGTCCAGAAAGAGTGGGGTGATGAAGCCTACAGCGCCATGTTGGAGATCAAGCGTATCTTCGATCCACAAGGCATCTTAAACCCGGATGTCATGATTACCCAGAATCCAAAGCTGCATATTAGTAACCTGAAGCCGATGAAGGCTGTTAGCGATATTGTCGATCAGTGTATCGAATGTGGTTTCTGTGAGCGTATGTGCCCATCGAAAAATCTAACCCTCAGCCCGCGCCAGCGTATTATCGGCAAGCGCGAACTGGCGTTGTTAGAAGGTGAAAACCAGCAAGCTTTCGCTGATGAATATGACTATATGGCAGTAGATACCTGTGCGGGCTGTGGCTTGTGCTCAACGGTTTGCCCTGTAGGCATCAATACCGGTGATTTGGTTCGACAGCTTCGCCATGAGCGTCACGCCAGCCGTGAAGGTATGTCCGAATGGATCGCCAATAACTTTGGTACGGTTGCCAAAGCGGCAAAAACCGCCTTTGGTGTAGCTGATATGAGTCACGGCTTGCTGGGTAGTAAAGCCATGGGTGCGGTAACGCGTACCGCGCGCAAACTATCTGGCAATAAGATTGGTTACTGGAGTCCAGAGATGCCGACACCGGCACCTAAACTGGAGACTGAAAAGCGCCAACCAGCTCAGCCAACCAATACCTCAGGTAACAAACTGAAGGTGGTTTACCTACCAAGCTGTGCTAGCCGTACTATGGGCCCAGCACGCGGCGCAGAAGAACAAACTTCGCTTGTGGATAAAACAGAAGAGCTACTACGCAAAGCAGGCTTTGAGGTTATCTATCCACAGAACCTTAAAGAGCAATGCTGCGGTATGCCCTTTAAGAGTAAAGGCATGTTTAATCAGGCCGAAGCTAAAGCCGCTGAAACAGCCGATATGCTGCTAGAAGCGAGTAATGGCGGAGAGATTCCTGTCTACTGTGACACTAGCCCATGTACGATGCAGCTAAAAGAGAATCAAGATTCTCGTATCAAGTTGTATGAACCAGTCGATTTTATTCACACCTTTATGATGGATAAGCTGGACTTCCAGCCTGTGGATGACAAAGTCGCGCTACACATTACCTGCTCCGCACGTCGCTTAGGTCTCGATCAAAAAATCGTTGAAGTGATGAACGCCTGCAGCACCAATGTCGTGGTTCCTGATCAGATTACCTGCTGTGGTTTTGCCGGTGATAAAGGCTTCACTACACCAGAACTGAATGAATCAGCACTACACACCCTAGCGGATCAAGTTGAAGGTTGCAGCAGCGGCTATTCGACCAGCCGTACCTGCGAAATCGGCCTAAGCCACCATTCAGGCATCGACTACCAGTCCATTGTCTACTTAGTTGATCAGTGTACTGAAAGGAAGGGGTAGGGGCAGAACGCTTCGCTTTTAGGACGCCGCTTCGCGGCTAGAGGACGGCTGCGCCTAGAGGACGCCACCGCGTGGCTATAGAAAAAGCCAGTTCAAGTTATCACAGGGATGTTTTTAGCTGAAACCTGACGCCCTCAGGTTTCAGCTTTTTTATTAAGTGGCCAGTGATCAGAATTATCTAGTTCAAAATAGCTGCGTGTACTCGATAGAGGCATGAATTACTCGTAATAATAGGATTCCATCGGGAATCGGCTTATAAATGAGTAAGTAGTTCTTAGTTGGAAAAATTCTTATTTCAGGCCCTAATTCTAGATGCAGAGTTCCAATTTGTGGGGCGTGGGCAAGCTTTAATGCTTGGCTATTAAGATAATCTAGAAAACGGTCTGCATTGAGAGGGCTATCTTCTGCAATATATTGCCAGATGTGAATAAAATCACTTTCCGCTTCCAGCGAAGTGAGTAACTGAGGCATAAGCAATCCTTGCTTCTGGGTTTGGCGGGAGGCGTTAAACTCTAGCGCGTTGTTTTAGTGCTTCCATATCTAAAGGTTTAGCACCGTGCTTTTCAACAGAATCCAAACCTTTTTGAATTTCTGCTCTAAGGGTTTCCAGTTTTAACTGCTCTTCGGCATCTCGTTGTTCCAGTAAACGCAAAGCTTCCCGCACAACCTCGCTAGAGGAGTTATAACTGCCACTTTCCACCTTTGATTTCACAAACGCTTCCAGCTTTGGAGTGAGTGATACATTCATTGTTGATTGCCTGCTTTTTGATCAGATATAACGAAGTTTAGCAAAGATTGTTATAGGGTGTTAGGGTGGTTAAAAACGGTTAAGAGCTGCTTGGGTCGGCTAGCTTAGTTAGGTACCCACTGGGTTAAGCTGTAACTAGCTGAAGTTATCTGCATTTATCAGCCCTTTACTGCTTCCTACTGATTCTTATCAATTTGTGTAGTTGTATAAACGCTAATGTATAGGCATTCTTGTTTGAAATAAGGCCAAGTAGGCCGTGGATTATCTTCGTCAAAAGGAAAGGCGATGGAAGGGAAGATCAGTAGCGAGTGGCTAGACGCTTCGCTTGCTAGAAGCAAGAACAAGATAAAAGCCTCAACCGTTCGGTATTGGGGGTCTAACACAGGTTGTAGTTATGAATAACTGGGCTACACCGTTAGGCACATTCTTTGGTGAAGATAGCTGGCAATTTCTTGCTGTAGCTTTAATTTTCGGATTACTGGCTGTAGTTAAAGGTATTGCTGATTTTGCTTGGAGTCAAAAAGATAGAAGAATCACTCATCTGAAGAATGCACTTGAAATTGATCAGCTTTCTGAAGACGTTAAATTTGTTTTAACGGAAGATATTAACCGATCACTTTTTATGAAAGTGACTGGAATTCCAACGGACCAATACACCCGACAAGTTTATGTTGACCTCCTCAAGAAAAGCGAAGGCGATTTAACTATCAATCAACTTCGGCGTGGGAGTCAGTTTCTTTCATTTGAAGATAAAAAAATTACCGTAAGCAATAGTTCAGACCGGAAGTTTGGCTACTTTTTTGAGAAGTGGTATCCATGGGTACTCATTTTATCTGCACTTGCTCAAGTTATAGTAATGATCTTCAGTTATAACCCGAATCTAATCGGGATCCAGTGTGGGTTAGGGAACATGCGATTAAGTCCCACTTTTTAGCTAACTCTCCCAAGAAAGCTGTATTTGCGGCGTAATCGCACGATTGCTGGCCATTTCTTACTGTCTGCATGCCGATTTCTCAGCATGTAGGCGGATTTATCCTACGCCCGCAGAATCTGATCCACGCGAGCAATGTTTGCCAGAGCAAACAGCATAGCTAGCTTACTGTCGTTCTTCATCAGCCCACGATAACGAGCCTTGGTAAAACCAAACTGGCACTTAATGATCCGGAACGGATGCTCAACTTTCGCGCGGATACTGGCTTTCAGATACTCGGTTTTCAATGGGAGCTTATTGATACGTGGATGTTTCTTCAGCTCTTTGACCTTGCTGGGTATTTCAGCAACATGCCAGTCCGCTTTTACATCTTCGAGCTCTTTACGGTTCTCAGCGCCACGATAACCACTGTCGGCGAAGATAAACTCTTCTTTGCCATGAAGAAGGTGTTCGGCTTGGTTGAGGTCATGCTCATTAGCGGCGGTAGTTGTGAAACTATGCGTCAGACCGGTTCTGGCATCAACGCCGATATGGGCTTTCATTCCAAAGTGCCATTGATTGCCTTTCTTGGTTTGGTGCATTTCAGGGTCACGTTCACCAGCTTTGTTCTTGGTAGAACTTGGTGCTTCGATGATCGTTGCGTCCAGCAGCGTTCCTTCTTTTACCAACACACCGGCATCGCTTAACCAGGCGCTAACCTCTTGGAATATTTTTCGAGCCAAACCATGCCGCTCCAGCAGGTGACGGAAGTTCATGATCGTGGTGTGATCAGGTATCGCGCCATCCAGCGAGAGACCAGCAAACAAACGCATGGAGGCGATTTCATAAAGCGCATCCTCCATGGCTGGATCGCTCATGCTATACCACTGCTGCATGCAGTGGATGCGCAGCATGGTTGATAACGGATAAGGCCTACGACCGTTACCGGCCTTTGGGTAGTGAGGGGCAATCACTGATTCCAACCGCTGCCAAGGAATCAGTTTCTCCATACGGCCAAGAAACTTCTCTTTGCGAGTTTGGCGACGCTTGTTGTTGAATTCGCTGTCAGCGAAGGAAAGTTGGTGATCCATGGATAGCCCTCAGCACATCAGAGCATGGATTGTCTCATGCTGAGGGACTTAATCGCATGTTCCCTAGCGGCGAAGCCGCGTCCTAAGCGCGAAGCGTTCTGGAAGCGAAGCGCTCTGATCCAAAGCGAGCCCCCCATTTCATTGCTAGACTACATACAGCTTTTTGTAGATCTAGTGGTGCAGCTCTAATGAAGATCAGAACCCTCTTTCTATCTATGTTCTTGCTACTGAATGTAAATAACCCTGCGTGGGCGGATAATCATTCAGGAGTGACGCTCATCTCTACGGAGTTGATGTCCGGTCTTTTGGAGAAAAGAGAGGGCATGATAGAGGGGATCTATCCGGATTTCTTTGCTCAAGCCGCGAGCAAAGCTGGAGTAACAATAGATTACCGCATCGTGCCGTGGTCCCGCGCTGTGTTAGAAACGGAAAAATCCAAGAAATATCTTCTTTTCCCATTTACCCGTACGTCCGAGCGAGAAGAGCGCTTTAGTTGGTTGGCGAAACTATGGGAAGTGCCGATCTGCTTTATCTCTTCGACTCGTCCTATGAATTCCTTTGAGGAGGCTAAGCTTGCCGAAGGGATTATGGTTTGGCGTGGGTCTTCTCATCAGCAGAAATTAGTGGAGCTAGGTTTTGCGAATTTAATTCCTTTTGATGATCCGCGTTTGGTTAAACGTGTGCTTTCCAGAAGGGATAATGTCGCCTGGTATACCCCCTGCAATGAAGGGCTGTCACTTTTGGGTATGTTCAATGCTGAACAGCCAATTATTATCGGTAAGGTGGTGGATCATGAAGAGGTTTGGTTGGCAGGAGGTAAACACTACCTTTCTACCGATGAAAGACAGCGCTTCTTAGATGCGGTGGGTGAGTTGGCACCTGAAGGTACACTAAGACGAAGAATTCTGATTGAAGGGAGATAAGAACAGTTTCTCTTAGTTTCGCTTTCTTATTCTTGCGGCTGAAAACCTTGGATTCCAGCCTTCGCTGGAATGACGAAATAAAAAAGCCCAGACCTAAGCCTGAGCTTTCTGTTTAAGCTTTTTCTAGCAACTAGCAACTAGCAACTAGCAACTGTTCTTAAAGCGCTTCGATCTTACCGTATTGCTCTTTTAGCTTATCGAATGCTGCTTGAGAGCCTGCAAGTTTCTCACGCTCTTTCGCGATAACTGCTTCTGGTGCATTGGATACGAATTTCTCGTTACCTAGCTTACCTTCAACACGGCTGATCTCTTTCTGTAGCTTGTCTAGTTCTTTCTGTAGACGAGCAAGTTCAGCATCTTTGTTGATTAGGCCGGCCATTGGTACCAATACTTCCATATCGCCTACTAGCTGAGTAGCTGCCATTGGCGCTTCGTCACCGGCATTTAGCCAGGTGATGCTGCTTAGGGACGCTAGTTTAGATAGGAAGGTACGGTTAGCTTCTAGACGTTGCTTGTCTAGATCACCACCGTTCTGGAACAGTACGTCTAGCTCTTTAGCAGGGGAGATGCCCATTTCACCACGGATGTTACGTACACCAGTGATAACGCCTTGTAGCCATTCGATCTCAGCTTCTGCATCGTTATCGATCTTGTCAGTGCTTGGTACAGGGTAAGCCTGAGTCATGATGGTGTCGCCTTCAACACCGGCTAGACCTTTAACTTGCTGCCAGATCTCTTCTGTGATGTACGGCATGATTGGGTGAGACAGACGTAGGATAGATTCCAGTACACGAACTAGGGTACGGCGTGTGCCGCGCTTCGCTGCTTCGGATGCATCTTCGTCCCACAATACTGGCTTAGATAGCTCTAGGTACCATGCACAGTAGTCGTTCCAGATGAAGTCGTATAGTGACTTAGAAGCCATGTCGAAACGGTACTCGTCGAAGTGTTTAACCACTTCAGCTTCTACTGCTTGTAGGCGGCTAGCGATCCAGCGATCAGCTAGAGATAGCTCAACGTCAGCATTAGCATCCTGACCGCAATCTTCACCTTCAGTGTTCATTAGCACGTAACGTGCTGCGTTCCAGATCTTGTTACAGAAGTTACGGTAACCTTCTAGACGCTTCATATCCCAGTTGATGTCACGGCCAGTCGAAGCCAGTGCAGCAAGGGTGAAGCGAAGTGCGTCAGTACCGTGTGCCTGAATGCCTTCTGGGAACTCTTTCTTAGTACGTTTGCCGATCTTCTCAGCTAGTTGTGGCTGCATCATGTTGCCGCAACGCTTTTCTAGCAGCGTATCTAGCTCGATGCCGTCGATCATGTCCAGTGGGTCTAGTACGTTACCTTTAGACTTGGACATCTTGTCGCCGTTTTCGTCACGGATTAGGCCGGTCACGTAAACAGTTTTGAATGGTACTTGTGGGTTGCCGTCTTCATCTTTCATGAAGTGCATGGTCATCATGATCATGCGTGCCACCCAGAAGAAGATGATGTCGAAACCGGTAACTAGCACATCAGTCGGGTGGAACGTTTGTAGGCGCTGAGTATTTTCAGGCCAGCCTAGTGTGCCGAATGTCCATAGTGCCGAGCTGAACCATGTATCTAGAACGTCATCGTCCTGACGTAGTTCAACTTCTGGATCTAGACCGTATTTTTCGCGAGCTGCTTCTTTGTCGTTCGCTACGTATACGTTGCCTTCGTTATCGTAGAAGGCTGGAATACGGTGGCCCCACCAAAGCTGACGAGAGATACACCAGTCTTGAATGTCGCGCATCCAAGCGTTGTACATGTTCTCGTACTGCTGTGGTACAAATTTGATATCGCCTTTTTCTACTGCTTCAACCGCTGGTTTTGCTAGTGTCTTAGCATCAGCAAACCACTGGTCAGTTAGCATTGGCTCGATAACTACGCCACCACGGTCGCCGTAAGGAACCGTCATGTCGTTTTCTTCGATCTTAACTAGCAGGCCAGCTGCTTCGAAATCTGCAACGATTTCACGACGCGCTGCAAAGCGCTCCATACCACGGTATTTTTCCGGGATGTTAGTGTCGATATCGTTGTTTGGCGTACCGTCAGTGTTAAAGCCTTCACCTTCTTCGCGAATATCAGCGTTGTAGGTTAGGACGTTGATCATTGGTAGATTGCAACGCTTGCCCACTTCGTTATCGTTGAAGTCGTGTGCAGGGGTGATTTTTACGCAACCTGTGCCTTTTTCCATGTCAGCGTGTTCGTCGCCAACAATTGGAATACGACGGCCAACAAGCGGAAGAACGATCTCTTTGCCGATCAGATCTTTGTAGCGTTCATCTTCAGGGTTAACCGCAACACCGGTATCACCTAGCATGGTTTCCGGACGAGTCGTACCTACAACAATGTGGTCTTCGCCAGCGGCAGTTTTAACGCCATCAGCCAGTGGGTAACGTAGGTACCACATCTTGCCTTTGACTTCTTTGTTCTCAACTTCTAGATCAGAGATCGCAGTGTGAAGTTTAGGATCCCAGTTTACTAGGCGCTTACCGCGGTAAACCAAGCCTTCGTCATACAGGCGGATAAATACTTCTTGAACTGCATGGTAGAAACCAGAGTCCATTGTGAAGCGCTCGTTCGCCCAATCTACAGAGTTACCTAGGCGACGCATCTGGCGAGTAATCGTACCGCCGGACTCTTCTTTCCATTCCCAGATTTTTTCGATGAAGGCATCACGACCTAGATCGTGACGGGACTTTTGCTCTTCAGCCGCAAGCTTACGCTCAACAACCATCTGAGTAGCGATACCTGCGTGGTCTGTACCTACCTGCCACAGCGTGTTTTTACCCTGCATGCGCTTATAACGAGTTAGAGCATCCATGATGGTGTGCTGGAAAGCGTGACCCATGTGCAGGCTACCGGTGACGTTCGGTGGCGGAATCATGATGCAGTAAGAGTCACCTTCGCCTTGAGGTGCGAAGTAGTTGTTGTCTTCCCAGGTTTTGTACCAGGATTTCTCGATTTCGTGCGGCTGGTAAGTCGTATCCATTGCGCTCTGAGTCTTCTGAAAATCTGTCGAATTAGGCTGCCCGAGAGTTGCCGTGGGCAGCACGCATAAAGTCCAACATTATACAGGATATTAGTGAGCAGTAGCTAGGGCGAGGAAGACGATAGGGCGCGGCTTTGCTAATAGCTTAAGAAAGAAGGACGGCTGCGCCTAGATGACGCCATTTCATGGCTAGAGGACGTGGCTACGCCACTAGAGGACGCTGCTACGCAGCTAGAGGAACAGAAGGACGGCTGCGCCTAGAGGACGCCATTTCATGGCTAGAGGACGTGGCTACGCCACTAGAGGGCGCTGCTACGCAGCTAGAGAAAAAGAAGGACGACTTACGCCTAGAGGACGCCATTTCATGGCTAGAGGACGTGGCTACGCCACTAGAGGGCGCTACTACGCAGCTAGAGGGAAAGAAGGACGGCTGCGCCTAGAGGACGCCATTTCATGGCTAGAGGATGTGGCTACGCCACTAGAGGACACCGCTACGCAGTTAGAGAAAAAAACGCAAAAAAAACGAGCTGTATGTTAAAAGTGCATTGAGGGTTATGTTTTTCTCTAGGCGAAGCCGTCCTCTAGCGCTAGCGTCCTAAGCGCGAAGCGTTCTCTAGCAGCTTTGCTGCGTCCTGTATTGATACTTCTATACTTATAAGTATCAAAGTTAGTGCGGAGGTACGAACATGAAACAATGTTATGCCACACGCGGTTTTTTACCTTGTCAGGATCCGGCGACTGAATTGGTTCTGGGGGAGCCTTATGCGGTACTGGATACGGTAGGTAATTCGTTACCGAGTTTGTTATTAGAAAAGGATGCTCGAAACTATCTGCGTCGAGTGTTTGTTCCCGATTGGCCCTATATCAATATCCCTGATGACCTTTGGCCGCAAGCGTGCCTTTACTATGTCAGGTTGGGTTTTATCGCGTCGGGTTATATCAATCAAATAGGACAACCTAATTGTCACTCTTTGCCTGCTAACCTTGCTCGCCCTTTATGCAAAATTGCTAAGCTGATGCAGCGACCACCCATCTTGAGTTACGACGGTTACGCGCTGTTTAATTGGCGACGGTTTGATATTCGTAAGCCAGTTCAACTGGGTAATATCGATACGATTCAGAACTTTGTTCATCTCTACGATGAGCATTGGTTTATCTTGGTCCATATCGAAATAGAGGCTTTGGCAGCGGATATTTTGGATGCGGTTTTAAGTTTACAAGGTGAGGTTCAGCCTAGAGATGTGGATGCTGCTTTAGATAAGATCGCCATGGCGATGACCTCGATTATTCAGGTATTACAACGAATTCCTGAGCGTATGTCGGATGAACTGTATTTCTCTAAATTCCGCCCTTATATCGGCCAGTTCCAAGAGGTGGTGTATGAAGGTGTGAATATAGATCCGATCAGCTATCGAGGTGAAACCGGCGCACAAAGCTCAATCATGCCGTTACTCACAGAGTTTATGAAAATCCCTCACCAAGATAATCGCTTAACCCGACATTTGTACGATATGCGTCAGTACATGCCTGTCGATCATCGGGTTATGTTGGAGCAAGTACGCGCCATGCCTGATGTTAAAACCGTGGCAAACTCCGATAAGTTTGATGCAGTGTTAGAACTGATGGCCTGCTTCCGCGAAGTGCATTATCACTGGGCGATTAAATACATCGCACGCCGCTGTAATGATCAACAAGGCACAGGTGGTACGCCGTATATGCGCTGGCTTAAGTTCCTGATTGAAGAAACGCGTGGGCATAAAAAGTCTGGCGGGAAAGGGACGGTTGTGGCTTGAAGGGCAGGACGCAGCAAAGCTGCTAGAGGACGGCTTCGCCTATAGGAAAAGAAGGACGCTTACGCTAGAGAGCGGCTTCGCCTTTTAGGACGCCATTTCATGGCTAGAGGACGTGGCTTCGCCACTAGAGGAAAAGAAGGGCGCTGCTACGCAGCTAGAGAAAAAGATTAAAAAAATTATAAGTATTGTGAAGATTCGAAATGATTCGAGGGTATGGTCATTGAGGATCGTATTACTTAGAAATATTAAAAACTAATCCCTTAATTCCTATAGAGGTTTTTTCTCTAGCAACGAAGTTGCGTCCTCTAGCAGCTTTGCTGCGTCCTACAAGCGAAGCGACCTTTAGGCGAAGCCGTCCTCTACCCCTTCGGCTTAGGGCGCATATCATGCATATCAATCTGGATGTCATTAGATTGATAAAGCTTGTAGTTCTTACGAGTTGAGGTAAGGACGTCTTCTGTTTGTACGACGACTTCTAAGATTCGGTCGAATCCGAGTGCGTCTTCAGGAATATCTAAATTCAGATTAACGAACACGTCTTTATGTTCTGGGCGTTGTTGATCCCAGCCGATTTGTACGCCGGCTTGGAGATCTTCGCCTACCAGTTGATGAGGGATAAACGCTTCGGGGCGGTATTCCCAGAGAAGCTGATCAATATGTTTGGCTTTACTTTCGTTTGCGGTTTGGATGTAAAGTTGGTGCCCTAGCGCACGGATCTTTTCGACTAAACGGCAAAGGAAGCGACCACGGGCATCCGGGTCGCTAGAAGGTAGTACATAGAAATCAGCTTTACTGGTCATCGGTTACTAAGCCTGAGGCTTATTCCTCGTCTGCTGACTGGTTTAGCAGGTACTGAGTTAGTAGTGGTACACAGCGGCCTGTAGCGCCTTTGTTTTTACCACCGCTATGCCAAGCAACACCAGCGATATCCAAGTGAGCCCAACGGTACTCTTTAGTGAAGCGAGATAGGAAGCACGCTGCAGTGATTGTGCCGCCTGGGCGACCACCGATATTTGCGATATCGGCAAAGTTAGAATCTAGTTGCTCTTGGAACTCATCCCATAGCGGTAGCTGCCAAGCTTTATCTGCTGCTTGGTTACCTGCTTGCATAAGTTCCTGTGCTAGATCGTCGTTGTTAGATAGTACGCCAGTAGCGTGGTGACCTAGTGCGATGATGCACGCACCAGTTAGTGTTGCGATATCTACAACCGATGCTGGCTCAAATTTGCCTGCGTAAGTAAGCGCGTCGCAAAGAACCAAACGGCCTTCAGCGTCAGTGTTTAGGATCTCAACAGTTTGACCAGACATTGTCGTTACGATGTCGCCAGGCTTAGTTGCATGGCCACTTGGCATGTTTTCAGCTGCAGCAACGATACCAACAACGTTGATCGGTAGCTCCATCTCACATAGCGCAGTCATTGCACCGAATACGCTTGCCGCACCACACATGTCATATTTCATCTCGTCCATGCCAGCGCCTGGCTTCAAAGAGATGCCACCTGTATCGAAGGTAATGCCTTTACCTACAAGTACGTGTGGCTTATCGCCTTCTTCGCCGCCTTTGTATTCCATAACAATCAGTTTGGAAGGCTGCTCAGAACCATTGCCTACAGAAAGTAGGCAATGCATGCCCAGTTCAGCCATCTCGTCTTCATCAACGATGGTTGCTGTTAGGCTTTCAAATTCGTCGTCTAGTTCTAGTGCTTGCTCAGCTAGGTAAGTCGGCGTACAGATGTTGCCTGGTAGGTTGCCTAGGTCGCGAGCAATGCTCATGCCGTTGACGATCGCTGTACCGTCTAAAAGGGCTGTTTCTGCCACTTCTGCATCACCATCGTTAACAACTAGAGCAATCTGTTCCAGTTTTAGAGGGTCCGCTTTTTTGCTCTTAGTTTCGTCATAAACGTAAAGCTCAGCGCCTGCCCATTCAACAACATGACGTAGTTGACGGTATTGATCAGCGTCGTCGCTTAGCTTGCAATCTAGCGCAAATGTTACGCTGCTTACGCCAGTGCCTTTAACGATGCCCATAACCGCGGTTACGGCTTTACGTAGATTACGGTTGTTACGATCTTCTTCTTTACCGAAACCAACCAGCAATACGCGCTTAGCTGTTACGCCCGGTACTTTGTGCAGTAAAAGTGTTTGTGCTGTTTTGCCGCTGATATCACCTTGGTTGATGATTTCGCTGATGTATCCAGAGCTGGCGCTGTCGACTGCTTTCGCTGCAGGGGATAGGTTGCCATCAGCTTCAACTGCGATGACTAGACATTCTGTTTCTAGTGACTGAATCTCACCATTTACAATTTCAAAATCCATGTTAGCTCCAAACTCACGGCCAGCAGCCGTCTAAACAAGACATTAGGTGCGGATTAAAGGATAATGCCGATACTTAAAACTCAGTACCTAGGCTTTGACAGATAATTTCCGCTGTAAAGGCCCATAATATAAACCATTTTTGTGTCGGTAACAGTTTCGTAGGGACATAGAGTGATCGTTTTTCGTTATTTATCTCGAGAAGTGCTACTCAGCATGTTGGCGGTGAGTTCGGTTTTACTCGTCATCATCATGAGTGGACGTTTTGTTAGATACCTTTCCAAGGCCGCAGCTGGTGAATTAGATCCGAGTGTGTTGTTTGCCATTATGGGGTATCGCTTACCGGGATTCCTTGAACTGATTCTGCCCTTAGGTTTATTTCTTGGCTTCTTGCTGGGTTATGGTCGTCTTTATCTTGAGAGTGAGATGACAGTTATAGAAGCTTGCGGGATGAGTCAGAAACGATTAGTGGCTTATTCCATGGGGCCTGCTCTGCTTGTGGCTGTTGTTGTCGGCGTTCTATCTGTTTTTGTTTCTCCTTACGGCGCTTCTGAAACAAATAAAATCTTTGATGAACAAGAAAGTCGCAGTGAACTAGAAAGCCTTGTTCCAGGGCGTTTCCAAAAAAATCAAAACAGTGCTCGAGTTACCTATACCGATTCTGTGAGTAAGGATGGTGAGCTCGGTTTGGTCTTTATGGCAGACCGAAATAAGAGCACTAATCGCCTACAAATTACCTTAGCTGAATCCGGCAATATGCTAACGGATACCGAGCGGGATCAGCGATTCTTAGTACTAGAGGATGGTTTCCGTTACGAAGGTGTACCGGGTAAGGCTGATTATACTGAGCTTGGGTTTAAACGTTACGGCTCTGAAGTGGAGCGTAAAAACCAAGAGATTCGTTACGACAAAGTAGAAGCTTTGCCAACATCAGTGTTGTGGGGTTCGGATGAGCCTAAGCATCGTGCGCAGTTAAATTGGCGCTTATCTCTACCTGTTTTGGCTATTGTGGTTACCTTATTGGCGGTGCCTTTGAGTCGGGTTAATCCACGCCAGGGGCGTTTTGCACGTCTAGTTCCGTCGATCATTATCTATCTTCTATACCTCACCATTCTGAGCAATATGACCAGTAAAGTGAGTGACGATGAGGCTGCGCCGATTGCGATCTGGATGGTGCATCTTGTTTTTGCTTTGTTTGCGCTAAATATGATTGCTTTTGGCCGTTTCTGGAGTCGGATCTTTAACCAAATTCCTATGCCGACTTTACGTATGCCATGGAGTAAGAAAACATCATGAAGCTATTAGATCTGTATATCGCACGTCATGTCTTAGGTGGCTTCTTGGTGGTTCTGCTGGTGGTTGCAGGGCTAGATATGTTGTTTGCTCTAGTTGAAGAACTTAAAGATGTTGAAGGCAGCTATACCTTTGCTGCTGCGGTAGAGTACTCTCTGCTAACTTTGCCGCGCCGTATTTATGAGTTTATTCCTCTCTCAAGCTTGATCGGCTGCTTGTTAGGTTTGGGTATCCTTGCATCGAGTTCTGAACTTACGGTTATGCGTGCAGCAGGTATCTCGACTTTAGGGATTATCCTGTCAGTAATGAAGCCAGTGTTGCTGATTATTGTATTTGCATTGGGCCTTGGTGAATTTGTTGTTCCCCATACAGAGCAGCAGGCGCAGAGTCATCGCCAAGTGGCGCAAACGGGTAGCCGAGCGATTAATGATGCCAGTCGTGTATGGCACCGAGATGAGCGAACATTCCTGCATATAAATGCCGTTATTCCAGATGGTTCTGTTCGCGGCGTAAGTCGTTACGAGTTCAATGAAGATCTGACTCTTGCCCGCTCTAGCTATGCTAAAGTAGGGCGTTATGAAGAGGGTAAGTGGGTACTTACAAATATTCGTGAAACCCGTTTCCCATCGGCAGAAGATCGAGCGACACCAGCGACCTCTACTGTGACTACGGCCACCTTAGAATCCGAAGTATGGGAAAGTGGCTTAACGCCTGAACTGTTAAAAGTCGTAATGGTTCAGCCTACTAACCTATCGATGAGTGGTTTGCTTTCTTACAGTGAATACCTCAAAGAGCAGGGCCTAGCATCCTCTCAATATCGCGTCGCTTTCTGGAGTAAGCTGCTCCTGCCACTCGCTGTTTTTGCTTTAGTGTTGGTTGCTGTTTCGTTTATCTTCGGCCCACTTCGAAGCGTAACCCTAGGACAGCGCTTGATCACCGGTATCATCGTCGGCCTCGCATTTAAACTCACTCAAGACATCCTCGGTCCTACGAGTGCCGTATTTGGGTTCGCACCGTTTGTTGCGGTGATCATCCCGATTCTTATTTGTGCAGGCTTTGGTTTCTGGTTGCTTAATAGGGCTAAGTAGGACGCTGGCGCTAGAGGACGCCACTGCGTGGCTAGAGGACGGCTACGCCTAGAGGACGCTGCTTTGCAGCTAGAGAAAAGGCTTAAAACATAAACAACATGGAGGTTGTTGTGAGTTACGAGAATCTTGATGTATGGAAACGTTCCTGCCGATTAAGTATAGAGCTTTACCTAGTTCTTGCCAGTTGTAAGGACTATGGTTTCAAAGACCAAATTACGCGCAGTGGTCTGTCTATTCCCAGTAATATTGCCGAAGGGTATGAACGGAGTTCCGTTAAAGAAAAAAGGCAATTCCTATACTATGCAAAAGGCTCTTCAGCAGAACTGCGAACGCAAATACTAATTGGGCAAAAAGTAGGTTTTATACCGAAGCAGAAAGCCCTAAGTTGGGCTGAAGAAATATTAGAGATTAGAAAAATACTCAATACTCTAATCAAGCAGTGTTGAAATCTTTTTCTCTAGGCGTAGCCGTCCTCTAGTGTTAGCGTCCTTCTTTTACTCTAGCCACGAAGTGGCGTCCTGCCTTTATTCTAAAATCTTCGCATTCTTCGGTAGTTCTACCACATGTGTACCTGACGCTAGGTCGTGCCATGTCATCTTCTGTTTGTTGATAAACATCCAAAGGAAACCTAAGCCAAATGCGGATAAGGAGATGATGCCTACAATGTAACGTATTAGGGATTGAGTGAAGTTAAGGCGGTAGCCTTCAGAGGTTTGTACACGTAAACGCCAAGCAAGCATGCCGAGGGTTTGACCGTTGCGCATCCAGAAGAAGGATAGGAATAGGTAAACAATGATAAATAGAGCGGACTGATACACGGCAAAGTAAGGGCTGGTATCTAGGGCTTCGCCGCCGTTAATGGTCATAAGTACACCGGTAGAGACCATTAATAGGGCTGCGACTAACATCAAGTCGTAAACAAAAGCGCCTAAGCGTTTGAGTGGGCTGGCGATTTTGATATCGGCATAAGTTTCTTTAAATGCTCGGCTCATTTTATTAATACACGTGTAGGGTCGAGTTCAAGACTGGGCTTAACTTGCTGGATCGCGAAAAATGCCCGCTAAAAGTGATCTATCTAAGTGCAGATTTTACATGGAAAGAGCTATGCTTCGCCACCCGCGGGCGATTAGGCAATAAAAAAGGCGATCAGATGATCGCCTTTTTTAAATTTGGTAGCGCTTATTCTGCAATGTACGTTTTACGGTATTCTGCAGCTAATGCTTTGGCTTCTTCAAGCTCGCTTGGGTTCAGTTTCATTACCAAACGCTTTTCGATAGCTTGTGCAGTTTTGTTACCCAATTCAGCAGCATTGTGCATCCAAGCGTAAGCTAGGATGTTTGTATCCTGATCTTTTTGCGAACCATGGTTATTTGAGTACAGTGTACCCAAGAAGAACATCGCGTCAGTGTGACCTTGGTTAGCTGCTTTGCGGTACCAACGTTCTGCTTCTTCGAAGTTTTGCTCAACCCCTGTGCCGAAGTTATAGCAGCGACCAATGTTGTGTTGTGCAGCTACATAGCCCTGATCGGCAGATTTTAGGTACCACTCGATCGCCATATCAGCGTTACGTGACATGCCGTAACCGAACTCTGCCATTTCACCCAAACGGTTTTGTGCTTGAGCATCACCAGATTCAGCGGCAGGCTGAACGGTTTTTAGCTCAACTTTGTATTCTTTATCTTTTAGAGCACGCAGGCTGTTTACGTTAGCCATGTGGCCTTGAGAAGCACCGCGTTTGTAGTAACGGCGTGCTTTGGATTCGTCTTTATCTACACCCCAGCCGTTTTCATACATCTGACCAAGCATGTTGAGTGCATCAGGATCGCCTTCTTTTGCCAGAGGCTTCAGCTCTTCAAGTGCTGTTGCATAGTCTTGCTTGTCAAAGGCTAAAGAACCTTTGCCTAGATCGGCTGCCATTAGGTTTGTTGTACCAATGCTCAGCATTAGACTTGTAGCTAAAAGAATCTGTTTCTTCATCGAGTGTTGCCCGCATAAATTAGTTTGGGTTCGAGAGAGGTCGACGATTATACCTACATTGGAAAAATTTTGTTTACTCCAAGTCGTATTTACCTCACCTGCACTTCATAAGTGACCGTAGTCTCAGTATAAAGTTTTATTAAGCACTCTCTAATTGTTTTGTTTTTACTGAAAATATAAGTGCTTACTATTAGTCAGATACTAATTTTTGTACCTAAACTAGATCGGTAAGTGTAATTATACGAAAGATATTTTTGAAATACATTATTTTGATTGTATTTGGATTGACTGATATAAGCACTGATATCAATGTTTTTGCCTGTTGATCTAGGTAGCATCCCTTGATTGCTTGATCTTATTCGAATTGGTTGATGTATGAATTTGAATGCTATTGAAATAGAGGCGGCACCGTTAAAGGCGATTCTAACGCCGAGTGTTATTACTGTTGCACCGGATGCGCCCTTAAAAACTGTGCTAGCGCTCATGCAGAAGCATTCGATTAGTAGCATTGTTGCTATAGACGATATCGCTAATCCGGTCGGCATCTTTACCGAGAAAGATGCTATTCGTTTAATGCTTGATGATCAGGCTATCTCATCTTTAAGTATGGCTGATGTAATGAGTCAGCCTGTGATCACTGTTTCTTCTAATCTAGGTTATGCCAAAGCTTATCAAACGATGTTGGAAAATAATGTCCGACATCTGGTTGTCGTAGGCAACGAAGGGAAACTGTTGGGGCTTGTGAGTGAGGGGGATTTTCTTCACCACATGGGAATGGAGTACCTAGTTGAGTTAAAAACCGTTGCTAATTCGATGAGTCCCCGTGTCAAAGGGGTTGATCCTGATGCTTCGCTAGCTTCTGTGCTTTCTGTGATGAGTGCAGAAAAAATTAGCTGTGTGGTGGTTGTAGATAAGGGCTGTCCGGTTGGTATTTTAACTGAACGCGATATGGTTCGATTGGCGACCGAGAACCTAGATATAGACAAGGTGTTGGCTAGAGAGGTTATGGCAAAGCCTCTGTTAACTGTTTTACCTGACCTTCCTTTACAAATCGCTAGTCGAATGATGGAGAGTAATCATGTGCGCCGTCTTGTGGTGGTTGAGCATGATGGTTCACTAAAAGGCATTCTTACGCGGCACGATATCGCTAAATCTCTACAGGGCTCCTATATTGAGTACCTACAAGAAACTTTAGAGCGTAAAAGTCGCGATTTAGTCAATGTTGAGACGCGTTTGCGTGATATTGAACAGCGCGATTTTTATCAGAGTTTGGTGGAGCAGGTCAGCGATGCAATTTATATTATCGACGCTGATGATGGTCGTATTTTGGATGCCAATGAGCAGGCTTCTAAAAGCTTGGCGATCTCCCATATTGATTTATTGAATCTGCGGATTGTGGATTTAACGACCGCGAACGATTCTCTGAATGATTGGTTAGAGAGTCATATCTCTGAATTAAGGAAAAAGAAAGAGCTGTTATTCACGACTGAATATCGTCGATTAGATGGAACTGTTTTTCCGGTAGAAATTAAATCTCGCTTAGTGCGTTTTGGGCATAAGGACTATGTTGTCGCTATTGCCCGTGATCTGACTGAGCGTTTTCAGGCGATGGATTCGATTCGCGATAGCGAGCAGCGTTTTAGAGTGTTGTTTGAGCAGTCGCCTGTTCCAATGGCCTATGTTGGGTTTGATGGGCAACTGATCAGTCTTAATAGGGCTTTTACAGCGACATTAGGTTATACCGCGAAACATGTGCCTAATTTGGAAAACTGGTTTTCATTAGTACACCCTGACCTAGAATATCGGAATGAAGCACGTAAGCGTTGGATTGACTATATAGAACAGGCACGTATAACGGACCATAAAATCCCTTTAAGTGAATATAAGGTGACTTGTTTAGGGGGAGAACAGAAGTTGATTCATGCTTCTGGGATTACTACAGAATGCGGTTTCTTAGCCATATTAGAAGATGTGACTGAGCGCCGGAGTCAGGAAGATCGTCTGCGTCAGGCTGCAGCTGTATTTGGCAGTACAACAGAAGGAGTGATGATCACCTCGGCAGCAGGGGTGATTCAACGTGTTAATAAAGCTTTTTGCCGGTTAACTGGATATGACAGTGACGAAGTGATTGGGCAGCCAGCTAAGATCCTGCAGTCTGGTCGACATGATGAGCAGTTTTACGCGGTGATGTGGGATAGTTTGAGGGAAAAAGGTAGTTGGCAGGGAGAGATATGGAATCGTCGCAAGGATGGTGCGGTTTATCCTGAATTACTGAGTATTAGCCAGGTAACGAATGATAATCAGAAGGTCACCCATTATGTAGGGGTATTTTCAGATATATCTAAGCTTAAGGAATCTGAGAAAAAGCTTAATTACTTAGCCCATCATGACATGTTGACCCATCTGCCTAATCGACTGATGTTGCAATCTCGATTGGAGCAATCTTTAGCTGTTGCAAAGCGAAATGGTAAACAGTTGGCCTTGCTGTTGTTGGATTTGGATCGCTTTAAAGACGTGAATGATAGCTTTGGTCATGCGGCAGGAGATGAATTACTGCAACAAGTATCTGCACTACTAAAAGACCGGTTGCGTCAAGTTGATCTGGTCTGCCGTATGGGAGGTGATGAATTTGCTTTGTTACTGGAGGATATTCAACATCCTGAGGATGCTGGCTTAGTTGCGAATGAAGTGATTGAAGCTATCAGTAAGCGTTGGGCTTTGAAGAATGGTGTGGATGTTGCGATTGGTGGTTCTGTCGGAATCAGTATCTACCCGACACAAAGTGAAGATGCAGAAGCATTGTTACAGCATGCGGATGCTGCATTGTATAGAGCCAAGAACGAAGGGCGTGGTTGTTTTCATTATTTCACTGAAGAGCTGACGCGTGACGCCCGTAGTCGATTAGAATTGGAAGCAAGGTTATCCCGTGCAATTGATAATGAAGAGCTGGAGGTTTTTTATCAGCCGCAAATTGATATCGCTACGGGAGAGTTAGTTGGTGCAGAAGCGTTGGTGCGTTGGCAGGATCCGGAAAAGGGTTTAATTAGACCCGCTGATTTTATCCCGTTGGCTGAACAAACTGGATTGATCAATCCGATTGGTTTGTTTGTACTGCGCCAAAGTTGCACGCAAATGAAGTCATGGTTGGATCAGGGATTTAAGCCGATCTCAATGGCTGTGAATTTATCAGCCGTGCAGTTACGTCATACCGATATTTGTAAGTTGGTGACTGCTGTACTTGAACAAACGGAGTTGCCCGCAGAATATCTTGAGCTAGAAATTACCGAAAGCGCGTTGATGGAAAGAGAGCAAGAATTTATCGATCTGCTTCATCAGCTACGTGAACTAGGTGTTAAAGTAGCTATCGATGATTTTGGTACCGGTTACTCTTCACTTGCATATCTTAAAAAATTCCCAATCGATGTTCTTAAAATAGATAAATCCTTTGTGGAAGATATTCCTCATGATAAGGACGATATGGTGATTGCGGCCACCGTTGTAGCAATGGGTCATAACTTGGGTTTTAAAGTATTGGCAGAGGGTGTAGAGACTCAAGAACAGCTCGCTTTCTTGCAGAGTAAATCCTGTCACTATTACCAGGGCTACCTAAGTAGTCGGCCAGTGCCTTATCTTCAATTTGAAAAAATGATGTCTAAACCTCATTAGTACTAGCCTTTAGGCTAAAAATTTAGATATTGAATAAAAAGAGTATGAACGGTTGGTTTAGTTTTCTGCTAATCTAAATTAGAGAAAGAGAAAACAGTACCTGTTGTATTGAGGTTTTTAGTTGTTGAGCCCAAAAGCGCTGTCATCATCGTTTAGTCATTTCCTAAAACGATTCTGCTTTGTTGCCATTCTTGCATCGTTTGTTTTATTGCTGCTCAGTGGCTATGCAGCTAGTAAGCTCTATGAACGTCACGTAGTACGCCTAGCTGAATCCAACGCCGTTAACCTTACGGAAGCGATCTATACCACATATCGCACTGAACTTAATTCAGCGCTGGACTCCGCTCCTCTGCTGCCTCCGCAATTATTAAAACTAAATAGAACTTTAAGAGATTTTATTCAGCCCTATGGCATAGTAAAAACAAAACTGTTCTCTCCGGAAGGTATCATCATCTACAGCACTGATCTGAATATTATTGGCAAAGATGCAAGTGCGAATGAGATGCTTAAGCAGGCCATTAAAAATGGTACAAGTTCGAATATTCAAACAAAGGATCAGATCAGAGATCTGGCTAATGAAACCCGGTTCGATGTTGATGTGGTTGAGAGCTATGTTGCCATGCGAGATAGGAAAGGGGGGCTGATAGGAATCTTCGAAATATACCAAGATACTTCGGGCTTTCGAGGGGAAATCCAACAAGGGATTATACTGTTTGTTGGTGTGCTTGCGATCATCCTGCTGAGTGTAATTTGCACAGCCTTCGTATTTATGCGTAAGGCGGTGAAGAGAATGGCCTATCAACAAGAGATGTTGGAAGAGTTAGCGACAGTTGATGCGGTAACAGGGCTTTATAACCGAGCTGAAATTACGAGAAGGATGGAGGCTGAGTGGCAGCGTTATAAACGCTCTTCATCAAAACAGACTAGCTTTGCCTTGCTGATGTTGGATCTTGATCACTTTAAGAAAGTGAATGATAACTACGGTCACCTAGTAGGAGATAAACTTCTGCAGCTGGTGGCGCATCGATTGATGGGCGAGTTACGTTCATATTCAGCGATTGGTCGATATGGTGGTGAGGAGTTTATTGCCTTGATCCCTGATATCTCTAATGCGGCCACTCAGCAAGTCGCCGATAGGTTACAGCGATTGGTTTCACAGTCTGAATATGCTCTGTTTGGACATAAGATAACTATCTCCATCAGCATAGGTTTTGCTGTAGCGGAATCGACAGATATCAACTTAGATGCTTTGATTAAGAGGGCAGATGATGCCTTGTATGAAGCGAAAAGAAGTGGCCGAAACTGCGTAGTTGGTGCTGCGGGTCTAACGTCTGAAGAGAGCACCGCGCCAAGTTCGCTGTAAAAAATTACCAGTCATATTCAGCTCTCTAAATTTGTGTATTGCTTTGTAGTGAAACGTTAAAAAACTCTAAATTACACCTAGACAGTATGCTTGTCTTTGTTTGAATTTATATTGGACTTCTCTAATTTTCACTAGCAGCCCTAAATTTTAGGAGCTAGATTCCCGAACGTTCCTTCCTTTGTTTTTCTATTAAAAATCATAGTTCTTTGGGAGAAATTCCGATGCCGCTTGTTAGGTTTTTGGGAGTCTTTCATGATGATTTCGGGATTATGTCTGTCCCAAAGTACTAGAAAAGGTGGCTCTAATGGCCAGTTTGGTAACATTTTTGAAACAGTTACCTTTTCTGTCACGTTTTTCGGACATGGGGTGCTAAGGATTAGTTCCCAACATTTCAAGGAAGTCAGATTAAGCCATAGCCAAGGGCAAAAAATTATGAGCACGGACAAACCAGCAATAGATCCTGTAAAAAAGAAACTGTTGGAGTTGTTTGAAGATGTGCTTGCTCATGATGGTTATGGTGAGATTCGAGTCGAAACCAAAATTCTAAAACGCCAGCAAAAAGAGGTCATTCTTCACTACGGCCGACAGTACCGTTTTGTGGTGGATGTTTAAGCTAGCAAAGAGTTTGTCCCTATTTAAAAGAGTGCAATGCGGGTTTGCATCTTAAAGATTTTTATAACTAAAAATCCAAAAATCTGTGTGAGACAGATGCGGTAAAAATAATAAAGAGAAAAATAATGATCGCTCAACAGATGAAAGATTCTATTCGCAAATTTATGAAAGCTGACCTGTCTCAGGTTAAAGACGCAGAATTGCGCGCTAAGGGTGAAAAGCTACAAGCTAAACAAGGCGGTTTTACGCTGCTTGAATTGTTGGTTGTAGTTGCAATTCTTGCGGTAATTGCGGGTTCTGTAATCGCTTCCCTAGACGGTAAAGAAGAAGGTGCAGCACAGGCTACCGCAGTGCATACAATGGCAACGCTTGAAAGTGGTATGCGTGTTTTTAATACAACTGAGAAACGCTTATTACCTGCAGAACTTGAGTCTCTAATTTGTGTGGATGGCATGACTGTAGGAGCAGATGGTCTGAGCGATACATTAGATGCTAATACAGCGACTAATGCGATTCTTTTGAGTAACGCTGGCGATAACTCTAACGTATCTCGAGTGCATGGCGGCTTAACAGGGGATATCTCAGGGAAGTTAGAATTAGTGGGCGTGTCTGCAAATGATCCAGTATGGACAAATATGGTTGAAGCTGGTTTAACAGGTCTGCGTTACGCAACTTTGAATGTATGTGATGGGGATGTAGATACCGCAGCAATTGCAACAGGTGTTGATGATGTTGCGTTGGTTGATGTTACAAAGCCAAACCTTATTTTCCGTGATGCTGTAATAGAGGGTACTGATTGGGAATATGGTGCTGGTGCGTTGATTGATTTTACTGGAGCTGCCTCTACTGCGATTGCTCCAATTGCATTCTTTGAAGAGCCTGCGGAAATCGGTGGTGAAGAGGGCGATATTGTAGCAGTATTTGGTATTGGTCCAGATTCCAGTCTGACCAACGAAATCATTGGTCGTGCTCCATCAGACGGTAATGTTGGCCCTGATAAATATGGTCATTTCTCCATTGCTGTAAAAGTTGCAGAATGTACTGCTGCGAATGCTGAGTTTGGTGATGCCAACTGTGATGCTTCCAATGAGTGGTCAGTTGATGAAGATCCGGAAGTGCTAGCTGTTCTTGACGCAGGCGGTGACGCTTACGACGATGAAATTGCTGAAGCTAAAGGTAACGAAGAAGAGTAATTCTTATTTCTAAAAGGCAGGGGCTTAGCTCCTGCCTTTTTTGTAAGAAATATTTGTAATTTTTTGCCCTTAAGCCAGTTAAATGCGGCCAAGGGGACTTAGTAACAAAGGCTTTACTTGGATAAGGCTATATAGCTAAGGATCGGCTAATAACAATAATAAATACAATGGCTAAATATGAAGTTGGTAGATAAAAAATACCGAAGTCCACCTGTAGACCGTTTTTCTAAAAATGTCCGTAGCGACGTTTTTAGCAAAGCGGTTTTGTCGTCTCAGAAGGGTTTTACTCTTTTGGAAATGCTTGTGGTTGCAGCCATTCTTTTAGTTGTGGCGGGTGGTGTGGTTACCTCTTTCCGTGATGTTGGGTCTGATGCTGCAGATCAGGCAGCGCGCTACCAGATGCAACAGCTCGGTGAGGCGATCGAAGCTTACTATAAAGATAATGGGTCTTTTCCCGCTCGCAACACACCTGCAGACCTATCCTTTCTTTTTGAACAAACAACCGAAAGTAATTGGAGTACCGATTATCGCCGAGGTTGGCGCGGCCCCTACCTAAATGGTCACAAGTATCTTTATCTGGATATTGGCGATGATCTGACGTCTGATGGTTCAAGTATTAATACCCCAGCAGATCCGGGCGAGCCTTTTGTGATCGATGGGGCGGAAATCCCTTCTGTTATTGGTATCGCAGACCCTTATGATCATTATCCCGTCGATGACGGTCAGAGTCGCAGTGTAAGTGGTTGTAGTACATCTGGTGCAAATGATTGCCTTCTGGAATGGCGTAAAATTTCGGGTGACGATTCAACCCTGATCAATCGCTTTGGTCGCCCATATCTGGCAATTGATCTAGAGGTGATGGCAGATAGCTCTATCGTGCCAGGGGTGCCTCGATTAGTTAGCTTTGGCTCGAATGGTATCTACGAGCCAAACAGTTGTGATTATACCGAGACAGATCCAGTTGATGCTGATTTCTGTGATGCTGATCTTCTTTGTAGCAGTAGTGGGGATGATATTGTCTTATGTCTGCGCTAATCCTCAATCAATCATCTTCTAAACGTCAATCTGGCTTTACCTTATTAGAGCTGGTGTTAGTGATGCTAATTATCGGCTTGGTAGCCAGTACTCCATTGGTGTTTATCGATAATCAGGATAATCAACTTCGTTACGATGAAACCTTAGATAAGATGGAGCTGCTTAGAAAAAGCATCTTGATGCAAAGTAGCTACCGCAATCAACCAGTGCTGTCTGGCTTTGTTATCGATAACGGTGTTTTACCCCCAGCGAGTGCTACTTTATTTCAGGATCCCACAGAACTGCAGCCTTTAATCAACAAAGATGGAAGTTGGGAGGTAAGTGGTTCTGATCAGTGGGTAGATCTCGCAATGCTAGACCCTTACGTTAATTTTGGCGGAACGCCCACACAAATATCTGCCTACCCACAGCTAAAAGGTTATCGCGCTAATTATTTGAATTCTGGTTTAGATAGTAATCGTGAATTCAGAGATGGCTGGGGTATTGGGTTCGAAGTTAGGAATGCTTCTGATCAGTATCAATTCAATTACAAAGGCGATGATGGTGATCATCCTGCGAGCTACAACGTAGTTGTGTCTGGTGCTATTGAGAGCACTGACTGGCAGGTGCCGTTAAGTCAAATTGATATTCAAGTTCAAAACAACAGTGATACGGACATTCATAAATTGGCATTGGTTGTGTTTAAAAATGCTGCTGTTGCTGATGACGAAGATCGCTGGGTTACTTATCACTTCGATGCTGCTGCATCTACCGCAACGAATTCCCTTTCATTGGCTACTAATGCATGGCATGAGAATGGTGCGTCTATTTCTGATGCTAGTACTAAACAGATTCCCGTAGGTCAGCATGCTGTTTTTGTTATGGATAGCGCTGGGTCGGTTGTAGAAAAATATGATCGCTTGCTAGTAATACCAAATGCTACGCAGCCAGTACTGCAATTTGAGGTTAATTAATGCTGTCGTTTCTGAATAAAAAAGCAGCCGGTAAAGGTCTGCTGGTCCTAAAAACAGATGGGTTTGGTCTGCGAGCAACTGTTATTAATGGCAATCGTGATGCACTAAAAGTAACAGTGTCTGTGTCATCACAACAGGTTGATCCTATTGCGGCGCTGACTGATGTTTTGGAGCAGTTAAAGAATGTACTGGGTAAAAATGTACCTAGTAATGCCTTACTCCTGCATATTAGCGCTATTCCAGATCTTGTTCAGATCACTGAAAGTTTTGATTCTGCTGAAGCAGAAAATTTACTTGAGATGCTGCGTTGGGAGATGGAAGGTGTGGTTGCTATGCAATCGCCAAACTGGGATCTGGGTTGGCTGTTGATGGGGCGTGGCTATATAACCCCTGAACAACGCGAAGAACTGGTGCATCTAGTAACAGAAGAGAAGCAGTTGTCAGCGCAACATGGCGGCCGAAGCCCGATGCGCTTGGGTGAAGTCGCGATTCGTGAGCAGATGGTTTCGAAGGAGCAGATAGCTGAATGCTTGCATATCCAACAGAAACTGCAGCTGGCAGACCAGCGTCTGTTAACCCAATGGCGACCGCAGCCTAAAGAGGAATCACCTTATAGTGATGATGACTTAGGTGATGCGCAAAAATTCTTATGTAGTGCTATGCCTGCTGCTCAGCATCAGCAGTGGCTAGGTGCCGTTAAAAAAGTTGGTGGTAGTTCTGGTTTTCCTAAGCTGAACTTGCGTCAGGTTTACCCTTTTGCGGGCTCTAGTGTGTCGTTGTTAGATAGTTCTGACACCGTATTGTTAACTGAATTCCATAAGGCTTATGTTTTCTGTGCTGTGTTGCAGGATAACCAGATCCGCGATGTGGCGATGGTGAAATGCTCCAGCCATATGTTAGATGCAGGGGCAGTTGCAGAGGTCTTAACGACAGGTTCGTTTGCGCAAGCAAATCGTTGGCTTGTTGCTGATGGTGATAGCGCATTTAGCGACCAAATCTCTCAGCTGGAATCATTGCTACAGCTCGATGCAGAATCTTTAGCTCAGGCTGCGGCGGATAAAATACCTTCTGGCAGAAATGAGTTGTTAGCTGAACTGGGGGCTGCGAGGCATTTTCTTGGTAGTGCTCCACTTTCTGTCGCGCCTTTAATTGGCATGCCGCCACCTGATCCTATTTATCGTAGCAATGGCTTTAAAATTGCGATGGCAGCTTGTGTTTTGCCACTGTTAATAGCTGCTTATGAAGGTGCTTATCATCTGAAACTGAAGTCGTTAGAGGCGGAACTGTTGGCTGCGGAGCAGCAATTAGAAGTTTTCAAGGATCAGAGTAGTAAGGCGCGAAAAAAGTACACAGAAGCCAAGCAGAATATTGCGGACTTTCAAAAGAAAACTAAAGAGCTGGGAAGTTTGCAGGCTGAAAAGCAGTTAGTTGAGCAAGTGATTGTTAAGCGTCAGTCATTTGTCGAACGTCTTCTACCTGTGCTATCGGAAAGTATAAATGATGGCGTTGTTTTAGAGTCGATGAAAGAGAGCTCTTGGTATGAATTCTCTATCACCGGGAAAGCTGTTGATCAGGCGAGTATTGATGATTTTAATCAGGTCTTGTCTATAAGCCTTGAGCCCCTGAATATGTACATTGCGAAGAGTCCAAGTAATTTTCGAGGGGATTCTGCATTAATGCAGAATGGCATCTATGTATTTGAGTTCGTTTTAAAGTACAAGGGGGCTCAATAATGAATGCATTCTCAGAAATGAACTTGCGTGAACGAATCTTGGTAGCCGTTCTGGGGGCAGCTTTGATCGCAGGTGGCTATCTGTTTATCCGAGGCGCTGACCTTAACAAGCAGGTGTTGGTTCTGGAAGATAGAATTGAATCTACTGAGAAGAAAATAGACAAGGCGAAAAGAAAGCAGGGTAAAAAAACGATCCCCGAGTTGAATGGGAAAAAGATCAGTTCGAATGACGTAAGAAAATTAACCAAAGCTATAGATGCAGAAAAAGCGAAATTGTCAGGTATTGGCTACTCCTTTATCGATGTAAGAGATAAATCTAAGTTTTCTAAATTCCTTAGTCAGATTACACACAGTGCCGAAACCAATCGTCTGCACCTCTTATCTAAAAAGCAAAGTAGCGGAAATCTAGCACAAATTGTCGCAGCAAAAGTTTCGAATAAAGGGAAAGGGGATCTTAATCGCCCATTATATGAGCTTCGCTTACAGGGTGGATATAGCGCGCTGTACGGGTTTATAAAACAGCTTTCCAAGTTGGAGTACTCGGTTATTCCAATCAAATTCCAGATTAGCCGTACTGATCGTACTGCCTTGGGTGGTGGACGCGTGCTAGATATTGAGATGACGTTGGCATTGTGATGGACAAGAATAACTATAACGACCAGTTTGAGCAGTTACTGGCAATGATGCTTGAGCTAGGCGCTTCAGATATGCATTGTTCTGCCAATGTTGCGCCGGTGATGCGTATTCATGGTGAACTGCAAGAACGTGAAGAACTGGAGACGTTTACTAAAGATCAACTGATGGGTATGGCTGAAGCAGTTTTATCTGCCGAACAGTTCGAACACCTGATTAAAAAGCGCAGTTGTGACTTGGGCTATTCCAATCAGCTTGGCGTCCGCTTTAGACTCAATATCTACTTTGAACGTGGCTCATTAGCCTTTGCTATTCGTGCACTAGATGGGTCTTTTTGTACCTTTGAAGAGCTCCGTTTGCCTGCACAGCTAGAAGATGTAGTAGGTTTTAAGGATGGATTGGTTTTAGTGACGGGGGCTACCGGTAGCGGTAAGTCCACGACATTGGCAAGCATTATCAATAAGATAAACGAGACGCGAGCTTGTCATATTTTAACCATTGAAGACCCTATCGAATTTGTACACAGTAATATTCGCTCTGTAGTCCATCAGCGAGAGGTGGGTGACGATGTCCTCTCTTTTGCAGATGCAATCCGTAGTGCCATGCGCGAAGACCCAGATGTAATGTTGCTGGGTGAGATGCGCGATCTTGAAACCATGCATGCTGCTATTACCGCGGCGGAAACAGGCCATTTAGTATTTGCCACTCTACATACAAATGATGCGGTTGGTGTGATTGATCGATTAATCGGTATGTTCCCTGGCGATCTGCAAAATACTGTGCGTCAGCAGTTATCTATGTGTTTGCGTGCAGTCGTCACCCAGACTTTAGTCCGCTCTCCTGATGGTCAAGGGCGTATTCCAGTGAATGAGATTTTGATGGTCAATGGCGCTGTATCTAACCTTATTCGGGAGAATAACTCCACGCAAATTCGTTCTGTGATGGAAACGGGGCGGGCACAAGGCAATCAGACTTTCGAATTTGCATTAGCTAAACGTGTATATGAAAAGTTCTTAACCAAAGAACAAGCGTTACAGCTAACCAGTCGTAAAGAGCAGTTTGAGAACTCTCTACGAGTGTTGGGCAGGTAACCGGTTATGGCGATTAGGGATAAATGGCTAATTGAAGCTGCTATTAAGCAAGGTTTAATTTCAGAGAGCCAGCATACAGAGGTCAGCTTACATGCGCGCCGTTTAAAAATGGATGAGAAGACGGTGCTTTGTTATGAGCAGCGTATAGCGCCAAGTAGCTTCTATCATGCTTATGCTAGTGAGCATGGTATGCAGTATCTTCGGCCATCGCAGATCAAAGTAGATAAAAGTCGCCTGAGTAATATACCGCAAAGTTTTATTCGTCAGTTCCGTATACTCCCTGTCGAAGTAGGTGATGTTGATAGCGATAAGATCCATGTCGTTACGGATTCTCCAGAGAATCCTACACTCGAAAAACAGTTACAGCGATTATTCAAAATAGATGTGAAGCTCTGCTTGGCTGACCCAGAAGCGTTTGAATGCAGTTTGCGTTTAGATGTGGAGTTAAGCAATGCTGAATTAGGTTTTGATGCGGTTGCAGAGTTTTCTGAACTGTTGGATCAAGCCTATATGCATCGAGCATCCGATATTCATATAGAGCCCTTAGCTGACTACTACATTGTGCGATTACGGGTAGATGGCCAGTTACAGCAATATGGGAAGCGTTTTACCCTTTCGGAAGGGATCTCTTTAGTTAGCCGTATTAAAGTTATGTCTAACCTAGATATTGCTGAAACTCGGATGCCTCAGGATGGCGGTGCTGATTATACAACACCTTATAACGTCGAGTTTGAAATGCGTGTGGCGACGGCGCCAACTAAGCATGGTGAGCGAGTAACCTTACGTTTGCTTGGAACGGATAATCAGTTGTTTACCCTGAAACAGCTAGGAATGTCTGATGCGACGTTACGGCAGTTCAGTCGCGTCATTGCTCAGCCTCATGGCATCGTTCTGATTACAGGGCCTACAGGTAGCGGTAAATCCACTACGCTCTATGCTGCGCTTGAAGAGTTAAAATCGGAAAGCACCAATATTCTTACTGCTGAAGATCCTGTTGAGATGGTAGTGGAGGGTGTTTCTCAAGTTCAGATGAATGCGAAGGTGAATTTCGCTTCTGCCCTTCGAAGTTTCCTTCGTCACGATCCCGATATCATTATGGTCGGTGAGATTCGTGACTCTGAAACCGGTGAGATTGCTCTAAAGGCTGCTACTACGGGCCATATGGTTCTATCTACCCTGCATACCAATTCTGCGATTGCCAGTGTCACTCGATTGAAAAATATCGGTTTAGAGCCGTTTATGATCGCTTCAAGCCTTCAAGGGATTGTCGCGCAACGATTGGCACGTAAACTTTGTCAAAGCTGTAAGTTAGAGATGCCAGCGGATTTCTCAGAATTGAAACAGCTGGGTTTACCCTCTGATGATCTAGTTATGCTCTCTCACCCTCAAGGGTGCTCGCTGTGTAATGGCACTGGCTTTAAAGGGCGTATTGCTCTATTCGAAACCTTGTGGATGGACGAGGTATTGCGGGAGTTAATCACTCAAGAAGCCGACGAACAACAGTTACGTAAACATGCTCAGCATTATATCAGTCTTGCTCATGATGGCCGAGAAAAGGTACTTCAGGGCTTAACCTCGATGGAAGAACTGCGTCGTTTAGGTCTTCTAAATCAGTTTGATGAGGTTAACGAATGAAGTTCGTCTATCAGGGGATGAATACCTCGGGTGAAGCCTGCGAAGGCACTGTCTCTGCCGTTGACCATGATGCGGCGATTGCTAAGCTGCAAAGGAAAGGGATCTATATCAGCAGTATTAAAGAGAATGCTGGAAGTAGTTCAGCTGATAAGCCGAAACAAGATGCCTTTGAGCAGCTGCTTTGCTTGTTGCCGGTTAAGACTAACCAGAAAATTTTCTTTTTCCGTCAGTTAGCTTTGATGTTTCGTTCAGGACTTTCGGTGACCGAAGCGTTGAATATCTTAGGTGGTATTCAACGAGGCAGGATGAGAGAGATTATTCTGGATTTGAATGATCAGATCAGCGGAGGTATGTCTTTCTCTCAGTCTATGGAGAAATATGAGTCTGTTTTTTCTTCGCTAGCACTGCATATGCTGCGTAGTGCCGAAGCCAGTGGTGAGTTGGAACCTGCTCTAGTACGTATTGCTGATTTTATGGAGCGCCAAGCTGATATCAAAACCCAACTTATCTCTACCATGACATACCCTGTGGTGGTGCTGTTTATGACCGTTGGAGTGTTTATCTTTTTGATGTCGACGGTTATTCCTAAGTTTGCCGCTTTCTTTGAAAAAACGGGTAGAACGCCTCCGCCAGAGATGATTCAGATGATGGGTATCTCTAACTTTATCCATCAGTATTGGGCGCATGTATTGGTAGGGATCTTACTCGTTTTGATCGGAATTATTTTGACGTATTCGCGTAAGAAAGGGCGCTTTTATATCGATTACTTGCTCCTAAAAGTTCCTCTGGTGGGTACGATGATCTCTGCAAGTTCTATGTCGCAAATTACCTGGGGGCTATCTAGTATGTTGCAAAGTGGCATATCAGTTGTTCAGTCCTTAGAGATCATTAGTAAATTGATCAACAACAAGGTAATAGCCAAAGATATTGCTGATGCATCAGAAGAAATTCTTCAAGGTGCTGATATGGGTAAAAGCTTCCGTAAGCCTCATATCGAAGGGCTTATTCAAGAGATGACTCTAGTCGGTGAAAGAACAGGTAGTATGGTATCGGTGATGAAAGATGCCGGTACATTTTATGAAGAGCGTGTGCGCATGATCACTAAGGCCATAGCAACAGCTATGGAGCCGGTAGCCATTCTGCTGATTGGTGGCATTGTCGGTTATGTGTATTACGGATTCTTCAAATCGATGTTTGCGGTGTCAGGTTAATTGATGATGAAAAAAATAATTTTAATCGTTTTATGTGTACTCACACTTCCTATGACAGCTATTGCTGAAGCCCCGTCAACTGGTTATGTCACAGCTAATGTTGGAGCTGGCTCAGGTGTAATTGTTATGCGAGACCCTTTTAGTGAGCCTCAAGGTGCTACGCAACAAGAAAAACAGGGGATTTTAGGTGGAGTTGTTGATCGGTTTGGTCAAGGGTTCCGTCGTACGCCGGGCGAAGTCAATGTCCCTAATTTGCTGTTTAAGGGGTACATCGATCGTGGTGATTCCAGTCCGATGGCGTTGTTGCAAATCGCAGGTAAACGAGTGCATTTAGTTAAAGAGGGGGATGAAATTAATGTTGATCCAGCCAACCCTCGGCAGGCGATTAGAATTACAAAAATATCCCGTTTAAGTATTACTGTAGAGACAGGCACTTTAGGGCAGATGAAGGTATTACGATGAAAGCTTTAGGTAAACTTGCCCTTGTATTGGCGTTGTTAAACCCAATGGCTGTTTCTGCAGCTAAAATATTCGAATTGGAATTTGCTGATACACGTTTAAGTGATGTTATTCGAACCTTATCGGAACTCTCGCAGAGCAATATTATTGCCACTCCGAGTGCTATTGATAAGCGAGTTACTATACATCTGAAAAACGTATCAGATATAGATGCAATCAAATCGATTAGCCGCATCAGTGACCTGTGGTATCGCTATGATCAGGATACTAATACCTATCGCATTATGACTCGAGAAGAGTATTCGAAAGACTTGGTGGTCCGCGAGAGTCAGCGTATTGAAGTATTCCGTTTGCTGAATGCTAATGTACGTATCGTAGCTCAGGCGATTGAAGATCTGTATGGTGATCGTGTTGAGTTATCCTTAGGTGAGCAGCCAGGAGGTAAAAATTCTAGCCGTTCTAGCTCAGGTTCATCCTCTTCCTCTCGGAATGGTTCTAACAATGGTGGCAACGATAATTCGGAGTTGAGAAATCAGACTAGAGATCTTTCATTGGGTCAACTAGAGCAGTTACTTAGAGGCAATAGTAATTCACTTTCTGTTGATCCGGCTTCGATGCAGGCTTTAAGCCTTAAAGCTCAACCAATCTACGTCACCGTTAATAATGAGCACAATATGATTATTGTGCGTACTGATGACAGCAAGATCATTAATTCCATCAAGCAGCTTGTGGATAAGATGGATATTCCTGTTCCTCAAGTGATGCTAGAGATGAAAATTTTGAGCATTACTTTGGGTGATGATTTTAATTCTATTTTTAACTTTGAGTTAGCACCCCAGGGAAGTAACAAATCTACAGTACCTTTGAAGTTAGGTAATAACGCTTTATTAAATAGTGGCAGTTTTCTCTATGAATTCCTCAATGATAAGTTGAAAGCGAATATTGAATTCCTCGATGAGAATAAACGCTTAAAAGTATTGTCGAATCCGATGGTACTGGCCTCTAATCATCGTGAAGCGGACCTCTTTATCGGCGAAGAGAGTGTGCTAACGCGGGGCTTTACTTTTAATCCTGCCCAGATTGATAACGGTGTTGTTGTATCTCCTTCTTATATTGAAACGGATACTCAGCTAGAAGAGATCGGTATCTCTTTGAAAATTACGCCTCGAATTAATTCCGATGGGACCGTTCTCCTTGAGCTACAACAGGAAAGCTCTACTCTGAATCCTGGTGGCGGCACGATTCCTGTGCCAGATGGTGATGGTAATGTTGTGAACTTGGCTATTGATACAGTTAATACCTCGCGACTAAAGGGGATTGTGGCTGCAAAGAATGGTTTGACCGTAGCGGTAGGTGGTTTAATTCGTACAACTAGAACGAGAAATGAGCGTAAGGTTCCTCTATTAGGCGAAGTACCGGTTGTTGGGAATATCTTTAAGTCGACTATCGAAAGCGATGAAGAGACAGAGATGGTGTTGTTGATTACACCTAGAATTCTCGACTCACCTTCGCAAAGTCAGGAATTACAACAAAGTAATAATCGTTTCTATCAGCAGTATAATCAGGGATTTCCTGATCCAGCACCTGCAGAAAATCGGTTTATTAAGAAGCCTGTAAATCAAACGTCTGATCAGATACAGAAAGTTGAGCCTAAAAAGGCAGAATCGAAGCTTTCAGATGTTGATCAAATGATGATGGATGCGGGTTAACCTGCACCTATCATAAACTGCTTTAAATCAGGCCTAGATATCTAGGCTTGATTTAGTCGGTTCTCTTCGTCCCTAAAAGCTCGATCATATAACCATCAGGATCTTTTACAAAAGCTAAGATTGTTGAACCGTGTTTCATCGGTCCTGCAGGACGAACCACTTCACCGCCTTTGGCTGTTATTGCATCGCATGCGGCGTATACATCGTCAACTTCGATGGCTAAGTGACCAAACGCATTACCTAGTTCGTATTGATCAGTATCCCAGTTATGGGTGAGCTCAAGTGCGGTGTGCTCCGATTCATCGCCATAGCCTAAAAAAGCTAAGGTAAAGCGGCCGTCAGGGTAGTCTTTACTGCGCAACAGTTTCATACCCATTAGCTGTGTATAAAACTCAATAGATTGCTGTAAATCAGTAACACGCAACATGGTGTGTAAAAGGCGCATAATTCAGCATCCTTTTTATTTATCTTTGGTATGATGGGAGATATAAGTTTTGCCATTATATCTTTACAGTGCTTTATTATAAGGATAGATATAACAGAAGTCCTACGTTCTGTTCTGGGTATTGTGTGCGTACGGTTGTTTCTCTGGCGAGATAGGGAAGGTGTTTATGTTTCAAGATATGAATAAAAAGATCTCGGATTCGATGGGTCCGTTCAAAGAGTTGGTCAATATTCAAACCAAGATGCTTGAAGAGCTTACTCGCCAGCAGATGGAATGCACAAAGTCTTGTATTGAAGCGACTATTCAGCAAACAAAAGAGATGCAAAAGTGTCAATCACCAAGTGATTTGATGGAGCTACAACGTAGCTATGCGAAAGAACTGGAAGACACACTCAAAGCGGCAAGCGAACAGAATATGAAAGCGTTACAAGATGCTCGCACAGAAATTGAAGATGTAGCTCAGCATACATTTGACGCTTTTAATAAGTAATTTTAAACCACCTAAAAAGCAGCCTAGGGCTGCTTTTTTTGTTTTATCTGGAAAGAAAAATGAGTGCTTCAATCGGTTTGTTTTATGGCTCCACTACGGGGAATACTGAAAGCGTAGCAGAGCTAATTACAGAACACCTTGGTCAAGATAAAGTCCATAGTATCGATATTGCTGCTGACGGTATTGAGAGCGTGTCTGAATATGAACATCTTATCCTTGGAATCTCTACTTGGGACTTTGGTGAGCTGCAGGAGGATTGGGCAGACCTATGGGAACAGTTGGATGCCGTAGCGGTTGCAGGTAAAAGCTGTGCCCTGTTTGGCTTAGGTGACCAGATTGGTTATAGCGAGTGGTTTTTAGATGCGATGGGGCTTTTACACGAAAGGTTGCAGAGTAAAGGTGCCCAGATGGTTGGGTATTGGCCCGTAGAAGGCTATAACTTTGAAGCATCTAAAGCGCTAACGCCTGATCATCAGAAGTTTGTCGGCCTTGCGATTGATGAAGATTGCCAGCGTTCAGAAACTGAAGAGCGTGTTGCCACTTGGTGCCAGCAAATTAGCCAAGAGTTCGAGCTCTAGTCTTACCGCTGTTATCAAATCTGTGCTAACTATTCAGCCTAAACAAGTAGTGTTATGCGCTGATTTTCGGTAAAATACCGCCCTTTTTTAAACTGCCGGCTATAGATTCTATACCATGGAAATTAACCCGATTCTTAACAACCTCAAAGATATTACTGTGCGTACTGAAGCGCTTCGTGGCTTTCTTGATTACGAAGGCAAAAAAGAACGCCTGGAAGAGGTCACTCGTGAACTGGAAGACCCTGCAGTTTGGGATAATCCAGAAAATGCGCAGCAATTGGGTAAAGAGCGTTCTACGCTTGAAGCTGTGGTAAACACAATCGACGAACTGACAGCAGGTGTTGATGATACACGTGATCTGTTAGATATGGCTGTTGAAGAAGATGACGAAGATACAGTCACAGAAGTCGAAAGTGATGTTAATAGCATGCTGGATAAACTACAGATGCTTGAATTCCGTCGCATGTTCTCTGGTGAAGCTGATCCAAACAACGCCTTCCTAGATATCCAAGCGGGTTCTGGCGGTACTGAGGCTCAAGATTGGGCTGAAATGATGCTGCGTATGTACCTGCGCTGGGGTGAAGATAAAGGCTTCAAAACTGAGTTATTGGAATGCTCTGCGGGCGATGTTGCTGGTATCAAGTCTGCGACGATTAGCTTCCAAGGCGAATACGCGTTTGGTTGGTTGCGCACCGAAACAGGTGTTCACCGTCTAGTACGTAAATCACCATTCGATTCCGGTGGACGTCGTCATACATCTTTCTCTTCTGTATTTGTATCTCCAGAGATTGATGACAACGTTGAAATTGAGATCAACCCTGCAGATTTACGTATCGATGTATACCGTGCATCGGGTGCTGGTGGTCAGCACGTCAACCGTACGGAATCTGCGGTACGTATTACGCACGAACCTTCCGGCATTGTAGTACAAAGCCAGGCGCAGCGTTCTCAGCATCAGAACAAAGATACTTGTATGAAACAGCTTCGCGCTAAGCTATATGAAGTTGAGATGCTTAAGCGTACAGAAGCGGCGCAGGAGCAAGAAGATAATAAAGCGGATATTGGCTGGGGCAGCCAGATTCGTTCTTATGTGTTGGATGATCAGCGCATTAAAGATCTGCGTACAAACGTTCAGAGTTCAAACTGTGACAAAGTACTGGACGGCGATCTGGATCTATTTATCGAAGCTAGCCTTAAAGCTGGCCTGTAAAGAATTTATTAACTTAAAGGTTTACCACACCGATGTCTGATAACACTCAGAAGCAAGATGAAAACCGCCTGATTGCGGAGCGTCGTGAAAAGCTAAACGCGCTACGTGATGAAGGTAATGCATTCCCAAATAACTTCCGTCGCGATAGCTATGCTGAAGACCTTCAGGCTCAGTACGGCGATAAATCGAAGGAAGAGTTGGCTGAAGCAGGCATCAAGGTGAGCATTGCGGGTCGTGTAATGCTTAACCGTGGTGCTTTTGGTGTTATTCAGGATATGACAGGTCGTATCCAGTTTTACGTAAACAAAGAAGCGCGTAAGTTTGCTAAAAGCTTGGACCTTGGTGATATCGTAGGTATCACAGGTGAGCTGCATAAGTCTGGTAAAGGCGATCTATATGTAGATATGGGCGAATACCAGTTGCTAACGAAAAACTTGCGTCCGCTACCTGATAAGCACAAAGGTCTTCAGGACACTGAGATCCGTTACCGTCAGCGTTATGTCGATCTGATCACTAACGAAGACTCTCGTAAGGTATTTGAAACACGCTCTAAGATCGTTTCTGGCATCCGTAACTACCTGACTGAGCGTCGCTTTATCGAAGCTGAAACGCCTATGTTGCAGGTGATTCCAGGTGGTGCGACAGCACGTCCATTTATCACGCATCACAACGCGCTAGATCGTGATATGTATTTGCGTATTGCGCCTGAGTTATATCTGAAACGTTTGGTTGTCGGCGGTTTTGAGCGTGTATTCGAGATCAACCGTAACTTCCGTAACGAAGGCCTTTCTACACGTCATAACCCAGAATTCACAATGATCGAATTCTATCAGGCGTATGCGGATTACAACGATCTGATGGATCTAACAGAAGATATGCTGCGTACTGTTGCGCAGGATGTTTTGGGCACAACAACAATCATCAATACAGTACGTAACGATGAAGGAGAAGTGCTGGAAACATTCGAATACGATTTGGAAAAACCATTCCGTCGTATCAGCGTGTTCGATTCTATTTTGCACTACAACGATGACATCACTGCTGAAGCATTGGCAGATGAAACTGCTGCACGTCAGCTTGCGCAGCGCATGGACATCGATGTTAAAGATAGCTGGGGCCTAGGTAAGGTTCAGATTGAGATCTTCGAAAAGACTGTAGAGCACCGTTTGGATCAGCCTACATTTATCACTGAATACCCAGCAGAAGTGTCTCCGCTTGCACGTCGTAACGATGCAAATCCTTTCATTACTGATCGTTTCGAGTTCTTCGTAGGCGGTCGTGAGCTTGCTAATGGTTTCTCGGAGTTGAATGATTCTGAAGACCAAGCTGAACGTTTCCGTGCGCAAGTAGCTGAAAAAGATGCGGGTGATGATGAAGCGATGCACTACGATGGTGACTACATCAACGCGTTGGAGTACGGCCTACCACCAACGGCTGGTGAAGGTATTGGTATCGACCGTTTGGTGATGCTATTTACTGACTCTCCATCTATTCGTGACGTGATCCTGTTCCCAGCGATGCGTCCGCGCGGTTAAGATCGGAACTTTATTCATACTAAAAGCCCTCGTTTGAGGGCTTTTTTGTATATAGCTAAACCTATGGTTGTTCTATATCGTTAGGTAAAAAAGGAAGAGATGCTGTGGCGATGAACTGGTTATTCCCAAAAGAAAAACGCTCTATACCGGCTAAGCGCTGGTTGGGTATAAGTTTGCGAACGATTCATCTCGTTGGTATTGCGGGTTTGGCTGGCGCCTATCTTTTTCAGCAGCCAGAGAGTAGTTGGTATCCTTATCTGCTTATGACCCTTGTTAGTGGTTTTCTGATGGCCGCTATGGAAGTGTATGGGGATGGTATTTGGTTGATACAGCTCAGAGGCACAGCTATCGGCATTAAATTGCTGCTTTTATCCACAGTTTTTTGGTGGTTTGAGCAGCCAAATGCTTATATCTATTTTCTAGCGATTATTATCTCTGGCATTGTTTCTCACGCCCCTGGAAAATTACGGTACTATTCCATCTGGCATCGTAGAGTGATTACAGAGCCTGTTGAGTTAAGTTCTAGCGACGTTAAAAATTGCGGTGGTTGAAATACGTATGGCATTAGAGAATGCTCCAAGCTGGCAAGTTGTTCTTGCTGAACAGTTTAAGCAGCCCTATATGTTAGCTCTGAATGAGTTTCTGGAAGAGCAAATGTCTCAGCATAAAATTATCTACCCTCACTTGGATAATTGGTTCCATGCTTTAGAAGCGACGCCTCTGGATGATGTTAAAGTCGTGATTTTGGGGCAGGACCCTTACCATCAACCAGGTCAAGCTCATGGGTTGTGCTTTTCGGTGATGCCTGAGGTCAAAGTGCCTCCCTCGCTTGTGAATATCTATAAAGAGCTTGAGAGCGATTTAGGGCTGCCTCGACCGGATCATGGTTATTTGGAGTCTTGGGCTCAGCAAGGAGTATTGCTACTCAATAGCGTACTAACAGTAGAGGAGCGTAGTGCAGGTGCGCATCAAGGCAAAGGCTGGGAAACGTTTACCGATCAAGTTATCCAAGCGGTAAATCAATATTGCGATAACGTTGTGTTTCTTCTTTGGGGAAGTTACGCGCAGAAAAAAGGTGCCTGTATTGATCAAGAAAGGCACCTTGTCTTAAAAGCACCTCACCCTTCCCCTTTATCTGCTCATCGTGGATTTTTGGGCTGTCAGCATTTCAGTCAAACCAATCAGTATCTGCAGCAGCAGGGTAAAGCCCCTATTGATTGGCAGCTTCCATCTCTCTAGATTCCACAGATAGCGGTAATTCGGACTGTGTTAACGGGCTTGGGGTAAAGTAGCAATGCTGACCTCGCCCGCGCTTTTTACTTTCATACATTGCTATATCTGCGCAGTGTAATAGCCCTTCAAAGTCGGTGGCGTCTTTCAGAGCAAAAGCCGTTCCCGCACTACAACGGATATGTAGTGCTGCAGGGGCGTCGATAATTGGATGATCCAGACGTTCATGGATACGTTCCATAATATGGTCCAAGGCTTCCTGTGCTTCAAAAATATTGTCGGCTTGAATCAGTAAAATAAACTCGTCGCCGGCAAGACGGGCCAAAATATCATCTTCACGAAGGGTTTGATTAATGGCCGTAGTGAAGTTTGTGAGAACTTTGTCCCCAACGTTATGACCGTACTCGTCATTAATAGGTTTGAAAAAATCTAGATCGATAAAGGTAAGGGATAGGGCGCTCTGTTTTCTTTGTGCACGACTGATCGCTTGTTTGGTAATGGCCTCAAGCATTTTTCGATTGGGTAGGCCGGTTAGCTGATCAGTATGGGCTAGCTCTTGTAGGCGTCTATTTTGCTCGGATATCTGGGTGTTAGCTAAAGCTAGTTTTTGCATGTAACGGGTTCGGTTATCGGTGAAGCGACGTACCGAATACCCCGATATTAGTGTCATGGTGACGATTGCTAAGAATAGTAAAGCGAGAAGGGAATTTTGAGCTGTGTCCTCATAGCTGATACGCATTTTGAGTGAGCTTTCTAGCGCATTTGCCTTCTGGATTATCTCTATGAAAATCTTATCTTGGCGCTGTTCTTTCTCTGTTCCAGCAAGGGATTCCTCTAGGTCTATATATCTTTGATCGATCGACTTACGGAGTTGCTGTAATCGGTAAACAAGCCGATTGGCTTGCAGCCTAAGCTCTTTGTACTCTAGAGGTTGGTAGATATTCTGTTTAAGGGTGCCGCCATCCAAAATGGCATTGGCGTACCAAGTTGCCTGATCTAAGTGTGTATAGACGGTGTCTATGGATATAGAAGGGTCTCCTGCGGAGATCTCTTCAAACTAAAGATGGGCTTGCGCTACCTCAAGTTTGATCTCCATAGAGGCATCTAGCCATGGAATGAACTTTTGAAGGGTGCTTTGTGCACTAAGGTGAATATAGAGGAGAAGCAGTAAGCACAGAGTGGCTGTTGCACCAGTAAGCAATAACGGTACTCTCGGACTGGTTGGTGCCGAAGTTGTCATCCCTGAGCCTCTCCCTAGGCCTTTTACGAAAGTTGTATGGGAGTGTCTCGTTTATTGCTTTCCGGGTCAACAGTTGTGTTCTATTTGTTCACCTTATTTTGGCTCAAATAGTTTGGGGTCCAGCTCGTAAGGCAGTGAGGATAACTCCACAGTTGCATCTCCAATTTTAAGATCGCCTTTCTCTGCTAGCGTTTTTACCAATACAGCCAATACGCGGTAACGGTTTTCGCCGCAAGGTGCACCAAGTACTACTTGGCCTGCATTTGGCTTGTCTGGGCTGCTTACTTGTTGGCCTGGCAGTGGTTGCTGCTTGGCTGTAACTTCAGCAATGTACATCGGCTTTTTGAGTTGTCCGCGGTGTTGTAGGCGGGTAATGATCTCTTGTCCCGTATAACAGCCTTTGCGGAAGCTAACGCCGCCCAATGCTTGGAAGTTAGTCATTTGAGGAATGAAAGCTTCCTGTGTCTCTGCGCGAAGGTCAGGGATTGCTGCGTCGATTTCGCTCAGTATCCAGTCATCGGTTGAACCAATACCTACTTCGTCTGGAAGGTTCTGGATTAGTTCTACTAGGCTGCTATTTTCCATCCAGATTTCGTAGCGGTTGCCAGGTACGCGAACAACAACGCCGTTGCTTAGACTTATGATGCTGTCATCTTCAGTCGGTGACTGTTCGAATAGCTGCTCTATAAGTGCTTGTGCACCAGGGCCAGTTAGGCCAATACCACTTACGTTTGCGCTGATATCTTCTGCTTCCGCTTTGGAAAAAATCATGTACTTTTTCAGGTTATTAGTAGCGCTTTCAAAAATATCATGGCTCATGCGCAACCAAACGTGATCTTCGCCACGTTTAAGCATACGGAAAAGGCTAAGCATATGGCCTTTAATATTGCAGTGTGCGCCTAGAGCACTGCCGCGTGCGAAAACGTCTGAAACATCACAGGTGAGTTGGCCTTGAAGGAATTTTTCAGTATCCGGACCTGCTATAGATAGAACGCGTTGATGTAGCAGAGGGATAATTTGGGTTGTTTTGGATGTTGTACTGAGTACAGCTGTGTTGTCAGTATTGAGTTGAATATTTTTATCTTTTAATAATTCAATCAGATTGCTCATCGTACATTAATACCTAGACTGTGACTCTACACTCCTAGTGTATGCTAAATACAAACTGAGGACAGCAGACAAAGTTTATGGTTATTCAGAATGAGATAGATCTTTCTGGCTAACCTTTTCAGTGCACCTTGTGAAAGTTGAATTGAGGAAGCAAGGTGTACAAATACAACAGAATATGTTTAAGCTTCGACTTTTTTCGCTATCATTTTGCCAAGCTCAACTGGGCTCTCTGCTATTAGATCTTCTGCCCAAGAGATCTGCTCTTTGCCAAATAGCAGAACAACTGTTGATCCGAGTTTAAAGCGCCCCATCTCTTCGCCTTTCTCTAAAGTAATTGGCTCAGGAGAGGTCGGGCTGAAACTTGTGTGAACAGGACGTTTTAGCGCAGGTGCTTCTTGTCCTGACCAAACAGTCTCAATGCCAGCCACAATCATTGCGCCGACTAACACCATCGCCATAGGGCCGTATTCTGTGTCGAAGTAAGCAACTAGGCGTTCATTACGGGCAAACAATTGATCAACGCCTTCCGCTGTTGTCTGGTTTACTGAAAACAGATCGCCAGGAACATAAGTGGTATGCGTAAGCGTACCTTTTACGGGCATGTGAACTCGGTGGTAATCTCTTGGGGAGAGGTAAATGGTTGCAAACTCGCCATTAATAAAATCTTTTGCTCTTTCTTGATCGCCACCTAATAGCGTTGCTAAACCATAACCACGGCCTTTTGCTTGAAAGATACGACCATGTTCAATCTTACCTAACTGGCTAATTGCGCCATCTGCTGGGCTAGCGATATTTGCTGAATCCCTATCGATAGTACGTGCGCCGTCTTTTAATTCACGGGTGAAGAAAGAATTGAAACTAGGGTAATTGGTTGGAATCTCTTCGCGAGCTTCCGTCATATTGATCTGATACTTCTTGGCGAACCATTTAATAAATGTGTTTTTCACCCAAGGAGTTTGGCAGTCTGCAATCTTGCCTACCAAGCGTGATAACAAATGCTGAGGCACGACATGTTGAAATAAAATAAACAGACGGTCAGTAAAGCTTTTCATTATTTCTCCACAGGAGTGTTTGGAAGATTACCCCATTCGAACCACGAGCCGTCGTAGCAGCGAATGTTTTCAAATCCGAGGTGTTTAGCAACCCAGTAGGTTAGACCTGAGCGGCGGTGGGTTTGGCAGTGGGTAATAATAGTGCTTTCAGGATTAATCCCTGCTTCTGCCAGTAAGGATAACAATTCATCTTTAGGTTTTAGGCGGAGATCAGAATCGCTGATCAAACAGTCCGTCCATTCTAAATGTTTAGCACCGGGAATATGGCCGCCTTTTTGAGCATTGATGACCTTTTCACCGCTGTATTCTGCTGCACTGCGTGCATCCCAGATGGTGCAGTTAGCATCATCTAAGTGTGAAAGAATATAATCCGCATCAGCAAGCAAAGAGTCATCGTAATTGATCTCGTAATTACTTGGTGAAGGTTGGTTCTGTTGTTGTTCAATTGCCAATCCTGCTTGTTTCCAAGCGTCGAGTTGGCCGTTTAATACAGAACAGTTATGGTGGCCTAATATGTTTAGCGTCCACATAAAACGGCCAGCCCAAGGGCCTTTTTGATCGTCGTACGCAACAACCCATGCATCAGGTGTGATACCCAACTCATTGTAAAGTGCTGCCAATTTTTCTTTGGTTGGAACCGTATTTGGAACTGGTTTTTCACCATTTAACAGACGACTTGAAGCTAAGTGAATGGCGCCTGGAATATGGCCAGCTAGGTAGTTCTCTTCGCTGGAAAGGTCAATTATCAGTACCTGTGGATCGTCGAGATGCTGGTGTAAAGTTTGAGCCTCAACGCTTAAAGGTAAATTCATTCAGTCACTCCAAAAGAAAGGGCTGGTCAAAGATAATATTGGGATTGTTGCCACTTATTCAAGCGTGCTGATATACCGCTCTTACTTAAGCATCTTTTTTAGGCTTAAAGTAGCTGCTGAACAGAGGTAGCGAAATCGCTCGTGGTGGAAATCGCTAATTTCTGGGCCGTGGCTACCGTAATCTGCATGGATGATCGCAATGGGCTTTTTGCCAAAGAATAAAGACATTAGCAAGAATCCATTTGGATTACCCCAGCTTCGATAGACTTCTGGCAACATCGGATTCATTTTATCGATGTTTTCAGGCTTCACCCAAATACATCCTGGTTTTTCTCTCAGCTTTTTAAATAGGCTCGGTATTTCCAGATTATATTGAAACGTCGACATCGGATGGGTATCTTCGAACCCGACGGCAAAAGCTGTTTTCATGCTGTTTTTCTTTGGATTGACTAGGAACATGCATACACGATCAAAACCTAATCCACGGTTGGTGCCTTGGATTAATCCCTGCAGAATGTGCTTCGGTTGGGTATATAGGTCGTAGCCTTTTAAGAGCCTTTCTGCGATTTGATCGTAGATGTGTTTATCCAGAAAATCTGATTTCGCTGGGAGGTTTATATCAGTCTCAGCTAGCTCTTCCGGTTCTGGCGTTGGTTCTGGGATTTCAATTATTGGCTTTGTTACTTTGGGTTGGCTTGCTGCGAGAATTTGACTCTCTTTATCGGATAAGCGGTAATTTACCTGTTTATCAGAAGGCAACATGATCATCTCGGCTGCAGGGGCTAGTGTGCCTGCTACATGGTACATAGAGGATGCGCGAGCACAGTTCTTATGCAGCATGTTAATAGTATCAGCGATCTCGCCTTTGAGATAATCGTTAATGATATCGATTATCTTCATAGTTTTGGTCTGTTCCCAGCCTAGGTTGGCGGTTAACGCGATCCAGTTTGCTAGTTTAACAGGGAAAAACTTCTCTTGGACCAAATGATTGATTTCGCGAAGATCTCCATCACTTAAACGAGGGTCGCCTAGAGCTCTTTGGTGTAGTTGAGCTAAGGTCTTTTTGTTGGGCGATGTTTCATGTTCAAGGCTTATACAAGCCAGCTCGGAAATGCACCAGTGCTCGATCAAACCATGTGATATCTCTTGTATAGTGCAGCCAAGTACATCGGTCTCCGCGAGAACAACATCAGTACGTTCTTCTCTGAGTTTAACTTGGATCTCGCTCATATGTAGGGCCGCATGCTGCCAAAGCATCCAATGGCCTACACCGTAAAATAGTGCAGCTAGGTGGGTCTCTTCAACAAAGGGCGCGCGACGTACTTCTAGCCAATTTGAAGCTTGAGTTGCTGCATGGTGACTTACGGAGATGTAGCGGAAGTACATCTTCTGAGCAACGCTAGATGGGTTTAGCTTGAGTGATTTAGTCCCTTTAAGTACAGCCTCAATGTTGTCTAACCCAAGCGAATTGATGGCGTGATCAATGCTGGTTACTTTGGAATCAACTTTATTATGTAATTCCGATGCTTTGCGGACCATATGTAGACACAAAACCGGATCTGATTTGATGATTCGGTTAAGGGTTTGAAGAGTGATGTTGGGGTCTCGTAACTGTTTTTGCAGACGACGAAGAACACTGTTTCTGACGGGTAAAGAGCGCTCTTTTAGGTACTCAACCCAATTATCCACTCCGTATGGGGACTCTGACATCTGCTCTATCTGTACTCCGTCTGATTCCGACATTGATACTATGGACCCAAATTAACTATTTTGCTCTTCAATAGAACAAAGAATATGTTTGTAACTCTTCCAACGGTATTCGCTGATAGTACCATCTTCTACAGCCGACTTTAGTGCACAGCCGGGTTCTTTTTCATGTTTGCAATCACGGAAACGGCATAAGCCAGCTAGAGGCTGTAACTCTTTGAAACCATTGATAACATCATCAGGTTCAATATGCCACAAGCCAAACTCCCTAATCCCTGGAGAATCGATTAAGTCACCGCCATCAGGGAAGTGGAATAATCGTGCTGTTGTAGTAGTGTGTCGGCCTTTCTTTGTTTGAGTTGAGAGTGAGCCTACTTTTAAATCAACACCCGGCAATAGCACATTGATTAAAGATGATTTACCTACACCTGATTGCCCTACAAACACGCTGATGCGGTTGTCGAGATAGCTCTTCAGATCTACTAAGCCTTCTTCGCTGGAACTTGAGGCAAGAAGCACGGTATAACCTATATCTCTATAACGTTGCAGCATCGCGTCAATCTCTTCACGATTGTCATCGTTTAATAGGTCGGTTTTGTTTAATAAAATAACTGGCTCTATCCCGCTTAATTCTGCTGCCACTAAGTAGCGATCAATCAAATTGGCATAGGGTGTTGGTTCTACTGCGACGGTGATAACTATAAAATCGATATTAGCGGCAACGGGTTTCATATCGCCGTAAGGGTTGGGCCGGAGTAACTCACTTTTGCGCTCGAGTTTCGCTACAACCACCCCAGTATCTTTGCCTTCACGCCAGATAACTCTATCGCCGGTAACTAGCTGCCCTAAGTTAGTACGCATATGACAACGAATGATCTCTCCTTGGTTGTCACCTTCTGTCGCCTCGACATCAACGGTGCGGCCGAAATGGGAGATAATTAAACCATGTTGCTCTGGGCCAAGGTCGCTGCTATCCAATTGTTGTTCAATCGCAGCGTCCTTTTTCGATGCGCGAGCGGCGCGTTCGTCTTGAATTTTTTGAATGCGCCAGCTTTGACGGCGAGTTAATTTACGTTTTGCCATAATGAGTTAGCAGCGTTTTAAAGCGCGAATGCTAATAGTCTCCATTAATATCGAAGCAAGATGTTAGAAGGTAGGGTATTCTAAGGGAAAGTCAAAGAACCTGCGAATTAAGTCCGCTATTCAGTGACAGAGGTAGGTGAAAACGTCATTTTTGGAGGTGATTAAGGTGGTAAGTAAGGAAAATCTGATCTGGATTGATCTAGAGATGACCGGTTTGGAGCCAAAAACAGATGTCATTATCGAGATCGCAACCATCGTCACTGATTCTGATCTGAGCATCTTAGCGGAAGGCCCAATGCTAGCAATTCATCAATCAGATGAAGTTTTGGATGGTATGGATGAGTGGTGTACCAATCAGCATGGTAAATCAGGCCTTACCCAGCGCGTTAAAGATAGCCAGGTAACTGAAGCACAGGCGGAAGCTCAGACAATTGAATTTTTAAAGCAGTATCTGGAAGCAGGGGCTTCGCCAATGTGTGGAAATAGTATTGGTCAGGATCGACGTTTCCTGAATAAATATATGCCTGAGCTAGAGGCGTTCTTCCATTACCGAAATCTTGATGTGAGCTCTTTAAAAGAGCTAGCGAAACGTTGGAAACCAGAAGTCGCCAAAGGCGTTGTGAAAAAAGGGTCTCATCTTGCGCTAGACGATATCAAAGACTCAATTGAAGAGCTTAAATACTACCGCGAGCACTTTATTAAGCTGGATTAAAATTGAATTTTCTTTCGGCGAGGGTGGGTCTGAATAGGAAGAATCTGTGCAGTAGTTCTACTTTCTAGTTGCTTTAGGGCCCACTCAACGTGCTCGCGAACGATATCAGATTCGTGAGTACGTTTACTTTCTAAAGCTTCAATCACTGTAGTGCCGCCGTTGCTGTTTCCCAACGCCACTGCAATGTTTCTCAGCCAGCCAATATGTCCTGTTCTTCTGATTGCCGAGCCTTCGGTTTTTTTCAAAAACTCATCTTCTGACCACGCGAAAAGAGTAACTAACTCTATATCATCTAATTTTTGTCGGGGGTGGAAGTCACTTTCTTGGGTGAAATCCGAAAAACGATTCCAAGGGCAAATTAACTGGCAATCATCACAGCCAAAGATCCTGTTGCCCATCAGAGGGCGCAGCTCTTCAGGAATTGAGCCGCTTAGCTCAATGGTGAGATAGGAGATGCATCGGCGTGCGTCCAAAACATGAGGTTGCGGAAACGCCTTGGTTGGACACACGTCCAAGCAAGCTGTGCATTTACCACAATGATCTACTGTGACGGGTTCATCTATTGGCAATGGCAGGTCAATCAAAAGCTCGCCAAGAAAGAATAGGGAGCCAGCTTCACGGTTTAGAATTAGGGTATGTTTGCCACGCCAACCAATACCGGCTTTTTCCGCTAGTGGTCTTTCCAAAATTGGAGCGCTATCCACGAATGCCCGGTAGACCGATCCGCCGACCTCCTGCTCAATTCGTTTGCCGAGCTGAGTCAATCGTTTCCTAATCAGTTTGTGATAATCTCGGCCTAAGGTGTAGCGTGATATATAGGCTTTATCGTTATCGTCGAGGATCTTTGTGATCTTGGTTTCTGGTGGTAGGTAATCCATGCGAACGCAGATGATACGCTGCGCTTCGGGTACTAAACTATTAGCAGAGAAACGTTTATCTAAATGGTTCTCTAGATATGCCATCTCTCCATGGAAGCCGTTACTAAGCCATTGCTCGTAATGTGCTTGTTCCTGGCTTAAATCGCAGTCGGTAATTCCGCATTGCTGAAAACCAAGTTCCTTTGCCCAAATTTTGATCTTTTGGGCTAACGCTTTCAGGGATTCAGTTGGCATATCTGTCATGGTATCTGCTTGCCTTAATAGGCACAGGTTCCTCTATAATGGCAGAAATTCACAGGAGTTCGCAGAGCAGATGTCCATCAACAGAGCTGTCTTACCCGCACCATTATACACTGCTGAACAAACTCGGGTGTTGGATAATACCGCAATTACTCAGTTTGGTATTCCGGGTATTCGCTTAATGCAGCGAGCAGGCCATGCTGTGTTTGCTGAAATACTCGATCGTTTTCCGTATATAGCGTCATTAAGTATTGTTTGTGGCACAGGTAACAATGGTGGCGATGGCTTTGTGGTAGCAGCTCTCGCCATCAATAAAGGTTTGCGGGTGCAGTTGGTCTGTGTAGGTAAAGCCGATTTCTCCTCGCAGCTTAGTGGTGAAGCACTAGAGGCTTGGGAACAGTTACAGCCGATTATTGGAAGCATAGAGGTGACATCTACAGGTGCTGAACTATGGGGCGATCTTATTGTTGATGCGCTTTTGGGTACGGGTCTGACGGGTGAAGTCAGGGAACCCTTTGCAGGGGTGATCAGGCAGATCAACCGCAGTCATAAACCAATATTCGCAGTTGATATACCCTCAGGTATTTGCGCTGATACCGGTGCTGTTTTAGGTGTGGCTGTACGAGCAGATATCACATTAAGCTTTATTGGCCTTAAACGTGGTCTGTTTACCTCAGAAGGGGTCAACTATCGTGGTCAGATTCTGTTTGATGACTTAAAAGTGCCCGATGAAGTTTATGACCTGGTTACAGTAGATGTTTTTCGAACCACGGAGAGTGATTTAGAAGAGTTGCTGCCAGCAAGGGAGCGCAATGCTCATAAAGGTGAGTTTGGTCATCTGCTGGTTATTGGCGGTAATTCCGGTATGGGGGGGGCGGCCCTTTTAGCTTCTCAGGCTGCGATGCGAAGTGGATCTGGTTTAGTCTCTTTGGCGACCCGTTCGGAGCACGTAGCGGCTTCATTAACACGCTGTCCTGAAGTTATGGTGCACCCAGTTGATTCAGCGGGACACTTATTACCTTTATTGGATCGTGCGGATGTGATTGTCATAGGGCCGGGTCTTGGGCAAAATGCGTGGTCCGATCAGATGTTACGTGCTGCGCTAGCAACCGAGAAACCGTTGGTTTTGGATGCTGATGGGCTGAATTTAATTGTTGAAAATTCGTTATTTGCCTCCCTTAATCGGAAAAATTGGATCTGCACCCCTCATCCGGGTGAAGCTTCCAGAATCATGGATAAGTCTGTAACTGAGTTAGAAGCTGATCGTTTCGCATCGGTTGAGCGTTTGCAGCAAATTTGTGGTGGTAGCGTTGTTTTAAAAGGTGCGGGTTCGTTGGTCAGTGCTGGTGAAGTAGTTTATCTTTGTGACGCCGGTAATCCAGGCATGGCGGTTGCTGGGATGGGAGATGTCTTGTCGGGTATTTGTGGCGCGCTCCTAACTCAAGGTTTATCGCCTGAGAATGCCGCTCGTTTGGCGGTGTTTATTCATGCTAAAGCCGCTGACTACGTTGTGAAGCAACAGGGCGAAATAGGTTTAATCGCATCAGATCTGTTTGATGCAATTCCAAGAGTAATAAATAGTAAGTATGACTAATCAGTATCAAGTAAAACTATCCGATGAAGAGGCGATGATCGCATTCGGCCATAAAATTGCGAATGCAGCAGCGGGTAGGGGTGTTATTTTCCTGTTAGGTGACTTAGGTATGGGTAAAACAACCCTAAGTCGCGGTATTCTTCGTGGTTGTGGCCATCAAGGTTCGGTTAAGAGTCCAACCTATACGCTGGTGGAGCCTTATGAAGTGGGCGAACAGCAGATTTATCACTTTGATTTGTATCGGTTGTCGGACCCTGAGGAATTGGAATTTCTTGGTATTCGTGATTATTTTGAAGATAAGGCATTATGTTTAGTTGAATGGCCAGAAAGAGGGCAAGGTATTCTGCCTGAGGCTGATTTGTTATTGCAGATTGAGCTTGATGGTCGCGGACGACAATTAACTTGGACACCACAGTCTGATTTAGGCCAGCAGATGGCCGATAAATTATTGCAAGCGACTGAATAGAAGTAAGAAGGGGTTAAGCTTAAGCACTATGCGAATGAGCGCTTTCCGGCATGCTTTTGCTGGATTATTAGGTTGTTTGATTTTTATCTGTAGCGCGATCACTCATGCTGCGGATGTTAAAAATGTGCGTATCTGGTTAGCGCCGGATCATGCTCGTCTCGTATTTGATATGAGCGGTCCTGCATCTCACAAAGTATTTACCCTCGATAAGCCTGACCGAATCGTGCTTGATATTGAAAAGGCATCCTTAAAAGTTGGGCTGGATAAGCTTGGTTTAGATAAAAGCCCGGTCAAAAAGATTCGTTCTGGTAAAAACGGTCAAACCCTCCGGCTAGTATTGGATCTCAAAAGGGCGGTTCGTCCCAAGAGCTTTGAATTAAAGCCCAATCAAAAATACGGTCACCGACTCGTCTTAGATCTTTACGAAAAGTCTTCGCTCAAAACAGTTAATAAAACGGCCAAACCCAAAGCAGTAGCGGGTCGCGATATTGTGATCGCTATCGACGCTGGTCATGGCGGTGATGATCCAGGGGCCATTGGGCCTGGTGGAGTTCGAGAGAAAGATGTTGTACTTGCGATTGCTAAAGAGCTAAAACGACGTTTAGACGCCACCCCTGGTTATAAAGGCAAGCTAACACGTACGAGTGATTACTATGTAAGTTTGCGCGGTCGAACGAAAGCTGCCCGTAAGCATAATGCCGATCTCTTTGTCTCTATACACGCGGATGCCTTCAAAGATGCACGTGCTCGAGGCGCTTCAGTCTGGGTTCTATCGTCCCGTGGTGCAAGTAGCGAAATGGGTCGTTGGTTGGCGCGTAAAGAAAATAGTACCGACCTTATTGGTGGTGTAGGTAGCGTTAGCTTAGATGATAAAGATAATGTTTTGGCGAGCGTATTGCTCGATATGTCGATGACCGCGAGTCGTGAAGACAGCCGTTCTATCGCCAAGCAGATCCATGGCAATATAAAGCGCTTCGCCAAAATGCATAAACCCCATGTAGAGCAGGCGGGGTTTGTTGTCTTGAAATCGCCTGATATCCCATCGATTCTGGTTGAAACAGGATTTATTTCCAACCCCGGCGAAGCAGCGAAGTTAAAAACTAAAAGCTATCAGAAAAAGATGGCGGGGGCTGTCTTTAAAGGGATTACTCAACACTTTGAGCGTAAACCGCCTGCGCTAACGTATATCGCGCAGCGTAGAGAAAAAGATAATCGTACATACAAAGTGGTTCGTGGTGATACGCTATCGGTGATTGCTTCTCGCAACGGTGTATCACTATCCTCATTGCGCAAAGAGAACAACTTGAAAAATGATCGAATTAAGATCGGTCAGGTTTTACGTATTCCAACCAGCTAGCCTCAGCTAAATCCAAAGGTAGATTAATGTCACGTATACAGCTTTTATCGCCGCGTTTGGCCAACCAAATTGCGGCGGGTGAAGTAGTTGAGCGCCCAGCTTCTGTTATCAAAGAGATTCTTGAAAATAGTTTGGACGCCGGAGCAGATAAAATCGACGTCGATGTTGAGCAGGGCGGCGTAAAGCTAATGCGTATCCGTGATAATGGCTTTGGCATTGAAAAAGATGATCTTTCTCTCGCGCTTAGTCGACATGCCACTTCAAAAATCAAAGTGCTAGAAGATCTAGAGGCAGTTGGTAGTTTAGGGTTTCGTGGTGAGGCGCTAGCCAGTATCAGCTCGGTATCACGTTTAACCTTGACCTCTAGACAGGCTGAGCAAAATAACGCTTGGCAGGTGCAAACGGAAGGGCGGGATATGGAGGCTCAACTTGAGCCTGCTGCCCATCCACAAGGCACAACGGTTGAAGTAAAAGATCTATTTTTTAATACCCCAGCGCGTCGGAAATTTCTAAAAACGGAAAAAACTGAATTTCGCCATCTTGATGAGGTGGTAAAGCGCCTTGCATTAAGCCGCTTTGATGTTGCCTTTCAGTTGCGCCATAACGGCAAGGTTATCCATCAGCTTCGACAAGCGGATAGTGAATTAGAACAGGAACGTCGTGTTGCCAGTATCTGTGGTTCAGCGTTTATTGATAACGCTTTAAAAGCAGATGTAGTTGCCGAAGCATCGGGTCTACGTTTATGGGGTTGGGTTGGATTGCCTACTTTCTCTCGTAGTCAGGCTGATCTGCAGTACTTCTTTGTAAATGGTCGAATGATTCGAGATAAAGTGGTTACGCACGCTGTAAGACAGGCTTATGCAGATGTCCTTTACCACGGTCGCCATCCAGCTTATGTGCTGTATCTTGAGCTTGATCCAGCATTGGTTGATGTTAACGTGCATCCGACTAAGCATGAGGTACGCTTCCGCGAGAGTCGTTTAGTTCATGATTTCTTATTCCGGACTTTGCACCGTCTGATTGCGGATATGCGCCCGCAAGATCAAATACCGGAAGGCTCTGCGCCTGCAGTTGCTGAGTTACAGACTCAACAACAGCCAGTACAACAGAATTTCGAACAAAATCGCATGGCGTTTAGATCTGGAGTTAATAGTTCAGGTGGCAATGGTTACTCTGCACCTGCTTATCAGCCAACTTCAACGCCCTCAGGTCCTCAGATTCAAGAGCAGATCAGTGGCTATGCAGCGCTTTACCCTCAACCTGCAACAACAGTCGATTCTGGTGTGTCTGCTGAATCTGAGGTAGAGCATGAGCAATGCCCGCCAATGGGGTACGCGATCGCTCAGTTACATGGGGTGTACATTCTTGCTCAAAATGACCAAGGCTTGATTGTAGTAGATATGCATGCAGCCCATGAACGTATCGTCTATGAGCGCATGAAGCAGTCTTTTGAACAGGATGTTGTGCGTTCTCAACCGCTCCTAGTGCCTATGAGCCTTGCGGTAAGTCAGCGGGAAGCGGATTGTGCTGATGAGCAGGCAAATACGTTTAAGCGCTTAGGCTTTGAGTTAGCGCGCATGGGGGAAGAGACGATCGTTGTTCGCCAAGTGCCGGTTTCCTTGGCTAAAGGTAATATTGAGCAACTGATCCGTGATGTGCTTTCAGATATGTTGGTATATGGCGAAAGTAAGCGTATAGAGCAACATATCAATGAATTGTTGGGGACCATGGCGTGTCATGGCGCGGTTAGAGCAAATCGCCAATTAACTTTGCCAGAGATGAATGCCTTGTTAAGGGATATGGAGCAAACCGAGCGCAGTGGTCAGTGTAACCATGGTCGACCAACTTGGAGCCAGATGACTATGGCTGATCTTGATAAATTATTTATGCGTGGCCAGTAGGAGCAATTTAGTGAGTAATCTACCCGTCGTTTTTTTAATGGGGCCTACTGCGTCTGGTAAAACTGATCTCGCGATGAAGCTTTACGATCATATGCCTTGCGAGATCGTTAGTGTTGATTCAGCGATGATCTACAAAGGCATGGATATAGGCACAGCGAAGCCTGATCACGAAATGCTGGCTAGATATCCGCATCGCCTGATTGATATTTGTGACCCTTCCGAAGCCTATTCGGCTGCAGAATTTCGTACGGATGCGCTCAAGCAGATTGAGGAAATTCGGTCAGCGGGCAAAGTGCCAATTTTGACCGGTGGAACTATGCTCTATTTCCATGCGTTGAAAAATGGCTTAGCGAATCTGCCGGAGGCTGATGCAGCGGTTCGTGAAAGACTGCTACAGGAGGCTGAAGCTGAAGGTTGGGCTGCTATGCATGCTCGATTGGCTGAAGTAGACCCTGAATCAGCTAAGCGACTAAACCCTAATGATGCTCAGAGACTTCAGCGTGCCCTAGAGGTATATGAAATTACTGGGCGTTCTATGACGGATCTGTGGGCCGAGCAGGAAAAGCAAAAGCCCGATTTTCCTATTGTCTCTTTGGCAGTGATGCCGCAAGACCGCTCTGAACTGCATGATCGCATTGCTCGTCGTTTTGATATCATGCTTGAACAAGGTTTTGTTGATGAAGTAAGAGCGCTTTGGGATCGAGGTGATTTAGACCTGCAAATGCCATCAGTGCGCTGTGTTGGTTATCGTCAAGTATGGGAATATTTTGCCGGAACTTGGGACTATGACACGATGAAATTTAAAGGTGTTGTAGCTACAAGACAGCTGGCAAAAAGGCAGGTTACGTGGCTAAGAAGTTGGGAAAACCTCAACTGGATTGACACTCACGACACAAATCTCTTGCAGAATGCCTTGAAATTCATTGAAGGTAGCATTATATAATGTCAGGCTAGACAGTAAAAAGCTGTAAAATAAGGCGTTTAAGCGGCAAAAGCAGTAAATTAAAGAGCCGTGAGCCATACTATAACGAAAAAATTATAAAATTTTCCTCGGGAAGGAGTTTGCAAATGTCAAAAGGGCAATCATTACAAGACCCTTATTTGAATGCGCTACGTAAAGAGCGTATTCCAGTGTCTATTTTCTTAGTTAATGGTATTAAGCTTCAGGGCCAGATCGAGTCTTTCGATCAGTTTGTTATCCTGCTTAAAAATACTGTTAGTCAGATGGTTTATAAACATGCCATCTCAACTGTAGTTCCTGCACGCCCAGTTAAACTGCCTGCAGCTGACGAAGCAAAAGCAGAGGACTAATAATCATTGTTCTTTGAACGTCCTAAAAGTGGCGAACGTGCCATTTTGATTCATATGAATCTGGCCGCTGAGGCCGACCAAGAAAGTCCTAAAGAGCTCGAAGAACTAGCCCTATCTGCAGGTGCAGACCCAGTCGAATTTCTGACTGGGTCTCTTTCTCATCCTAATCCGAAGTTTTTTATTGGTCAGGGAAAGCTAGACGAATTGCGCGAGCTGGTTAATCTACATAATGCGCAACTGGTGATCTTTAACCATGCTTTAAGTCCCGCTCAAGAGCGTAATATCGAACGAGAAATACAAAGTAGGGTGCTTGACCGTACAGGCCTTATTTTGGATATCTTCGCTCAGCGTGCGCGAACCCATGAAGGTAAACTTCAGGTTGAACTAGCTCAGCTTGATCATATGTCTACCCGTCTTGTGCGTGGTTGGACTCACCTTGAGCGTCAAAAAGGTGGTATCGGTCTACGTGGACCGGGTGAAACTCAGCTAGAAACAGACCGTCGATTACTTCGTGCTCGGATGAAGTCTATCCACAAGCGCTTAGAGAAGGTTCGCAAGCAGCGTGAGCAAGGTAGGCGTTCGCGTAAGCGCGCTGAAGTGCCCACTTTATCGTTGGTGGGTTATACCAACGCAGGTAAATCAACGCTGTTCAACTCGCTGACGACTTCTGAGGTTTATGCAGCAGATCAGTTGTTCGCAACACTAGATCCAACTTTGCGGCGGATTGAAGTCGAAGATATCGGTCAGGCGATTCTGGCAGATACTGTAGGTTTTATTCGTCATCTTCCACATAAGCTCGTGGAAGCGTTTCGTGCGACTCTGCAAGAAACCATAGAGGCGACTTTGTTGCTTCATGTGATTGATGCTCATGATGATGACCGTCATGACCATGTTGCTGAGGTGGAAAGTGTGCTGGCTGAAATTGGTGCGGATGAAGTGCCAGTTTTGGAGGTGTATAACAAAATTGATCTGATTGAAGGGCGTAAGCCTCGTATCGATCGTGATGAAGATGGTAAGCCTAGTCGTGTATGGTTGTCCGCAGTCACGGGAGAAGGGCACGATCTACTCTTTCAGGCGGTCAATGAGCTACTTGCAGATGATGTATTTCATGATAACGTGTGCTTGGAGCCGCAAGAAGGTCAGTTTAGAGCTAAATTATATGAGAGCGGTGCCGTACTTTCGGAACAAGTAGATGAAAAAGGATCTATTATTTTGGAAGTGCGTATACAGAAAAAAGACATGCTGCAGCTGCTGAGTCGGTTGGGAATGGAACGTGATCGTTGTTTTCCTGTCGAAGTTAATCCTTGGTAAGGACTTAGCCTGTCGAGTAAAAAGTTTCAAAACCTCGATTTTAGTTAATTGAGGGGTAATATCTGGCGAATAATGTTTTTCGCTGATATATGTTTTAATCTACCTAACATGTTGTTTTTATACGGAGTGACGTATGGCTTGGAATGAGCCTGGTGGTAACGGTGATAATAAGGACCCTTGGGGTGGCGGTAATAACAATAACCGCGGGGGTAATAAAGGTGGTGGTGATCAGGGGCCTCCTGATCTAGATGAAGCGCTGCGTAAACTGCAGGATAAATTGAACGGCATTTTTGGTGGCGGTCAAAAGTCCAGTGGTCACGGCGGTGATGGTGGCGGTTCGTCTTCGGCTTCCGGTGCTGGTTTCTTCTGGGTGGTGATTCTTATTGCTGCGTTGGCTTGGGCTGGTATGGGCTTTTATACGGTCGACCAACAAGAGCGTGGTGTTGTATTAAGGCTTGGTAAGTTCAGCGAGACCGTAGGTCCAGGTCTGCAGTGGAATCCACCTATGATCGATGTGGTCGAGATTGTTAATACAACTCGTCTACGTACTCGTGATCATCGTGCTCTAATGCTGACCAAAGATGAGAATATCGTCGATATTGAAATGACGGTTCAGTATTTGCTCTCTGATGCCAAAGGTTTTGTGCTGACTGTGCGTGACCCTGAATCAAGTCTATCACATGCAGCTGAGTCTGCTTTGCGTCATGTGGTTGGTTCGACTGATATGCACTCTATTCTGACGCAAGGTCGTGAAACCTTGTCGGTTCAAGTGCAAGATCGTCTTCAGAGCTATATGAGTCAGTATGGTACGGGACTTCAGATTTCGAAGGTGAACATCAAAGACGCAAAAGCACCCAACCAAGTGCAAGATGCATTCGATGATGTGATCAAGGCGCGAGAGGATGAGGTTCGTGTTAAAAACCAGGCGGAATCTTATGCCAATGGCATTATACCTGAAGCACGTGGTCAAGCTCAGCGTATGCTTGAAGAAGCGAGCGCATACCAAGAGCAAGTTATTGCTCGTTCAGAGGGTGATGCGAAACGTTTTACTGCTTTGTTAACAGAGTATGTAAAAGCGCCTGAAGTAACGCGTGAGCGTCTATACCTAGACACTATGCAGGAAGTTCTTTCTCAGAACCCTAAAGTGCTAGTTGATGTTAAAGGTGGTAATAACATGATGTACTTGCCGCTGGATAAGATTATGCAAAATCGCCCAGTGACAGGTGATAATAATCGCTCAGTGCGACTAGATAGTCAGAGCCTGCGTGAAGTGACTGATCAAGTGGTTGATCAGCTACGTCAGCGTCAAGGTAGTCGTCGGGAGGGTCGATAATGCAGTCTAAATCACTATTTTTCATAATTATTTTTGCTGTGTTGGTGCTGGTTGGTCAGAGCTCTCTTTACATCGTAAAAGAAACTGAACGTGCAGTGTTACTTAAGTTTGGTGAGGTGTCTGATGCCGATGTAGGTCCAGGTCTTCACTTTAAAATTCCAATTGTAAACAAAGTGCGTAAGTTCGATTCACGTATTTTGACGTTGGATGCGCGCCCCCAGGCTTACCTTACACTTGAGAAGAAACGTCTTATCGTAGACTCTTTTGTGAAATGGCGTGTTAAAGATGTGCAAAAGTACTACACAGCAACTTCGGGTGATGAGTTTAACGCGGCAAACCTTCTTTCGCAGCGTGTTGATGCGGCATTGCGTAACCAGTTTGGCGCACGTACGGTGACTGAAGTGGTATCAGGTGAGCGTGAAGAATTGATGCGTAAGCTAATCAGCGAGATCAGCCCAGTAGCTATAGATAAGCTGGGTGTTGAGGTTGTTGATGTTCGTGTAAAACGAATCGATCTTCCTCAAGAAGTATCTGAGTCTGTATATGATCGTATGCGTACAGAGCGTGAGCGTGAAGCACGTGAGCTTCGTTCTCGTGGTAAAGAGCTAGCAGAAGGTATCCGAGCTGATGCTGATCGTCAGAAGACGGTTATTGTGGCAGAGGCTTATCGAGAATCCGAAGAGATTCGTGGTGAAGGTGATGCCGTAGCAGCTAAAAACTATGCTGAAGCATACTCTGCAAACCCAGAATTTTACTCTTTCTACCGTAGTTTGCGGGCTTACCGTGAATCTTTCGGTCAGAGTGGTGATGTTTTGGTGCTAAAACCAGATAGTGACTTCTTTAAGTATTTAGGAGCATCAAAAGCCGAGTAATATCGGCTGGCGTAAAAATGTACAAAAAAACGGATCAGGGGAAGGCATTCCTCTGATTCCGTGGTAGAATAGCAAAACCGGGTTAAAGCCCGGTTTTTTTGTGGCAATTGGATTGTATAGGCTGAAGTAAGCATGTCATCCGAACTACTGCATTCACTCGCTGTTGGTTTTTGCTTGATGCTGATTTTGGAAGGGGTTATTCCTTTTCTTTATCCGCAGCGCTGGCGTAATTTGGTTCAGCAGCTTTCGTTGATCAGTGATCGGTCACTACGCCTTATAGGCTTGGTAAGTATGCTGTTGGGTCTGGTTGCGCTTTATATAGTGAATTAAAGCCGAGTCGCTACTGTTCGGCGTGTTGTTTTATAAGATACGGAGTACCACATGGCATTGGCAGATCGTTGGCTGCTACCGGAAGGTGTACAAGAATTACTTCCACCGCAGGCTCGTCGCGTTGAGGTTTTGCGCAGACGTTTATTGGATCTGTATGAGTATTGGGGCTATGAGCAGGTTATGCCTCCTGTAATGGAGCATTTAGAATCTTTGCTTACAGGTGTAGGTCATGATCTTGATCTGAATACTGTAAAAGTCACTGATCAAATTAGTGGTCATACCTTAGGCTTCCGAGCTGATATAACGCCTCAGGTCGCACGTATTGACGCGCATCGTCTACGTGAATCTGGTGCTACTCGTCTTTGTTACTGTGGTTCAGTTGTGCATGCATTGCCAACTCAGCCTCTAGCTTCTCGTAACCCTTTGCAGTTGGGTGCCGAGCTCTATGGTCATTCAGGTATTGAGAGTGATGTAGAAGTGATCTCTCTGATGGTTGAAACCATGCATGCAGCGGGAGTAGATCGTGATCTTAGTATCGATCTAGGTCATGTTGGCGTGTTCTCTGGTTTGATGGAGATGATCGAGCTATCTGCTGACGACAAAGAGCAGTATCTAGATATTCTGCAGCGTAAGGCACTACCAGAACTTCAGTTGTTCGTTGAACAGCTGGATCTAGACGTTACAAGTAAATCTTTCTTGGCAGCGTTGCCATCACTGAACGGTGGTAGCGATGTTTTAGCTCGAGCGCGTGAGCTGTTCGCGACTGCGCCAGCGCAAGTGCTTGAAGCTATCGATTATTTGCAGCAGTTAGCAGAGCGTATTGCTTTGCGTTTCCCGCAGTTAGACCAGTATTTTGATCTGAGTGAGTTGCGTGGATACAACTACCACACAGGCGTGGTATTTGCTGCTTATACGCCTGAATTTGGTCAGGCTATCGCAAAAGGTGGTCGCTACGATGAGATCGGTCGAGATTTCGGTCGTGCGCGTCCAGCTACGGGCTTTAGTGCTGATCTTAAAACGTTGGTTGAGCTTTCTTCTGTTGTTCTTGATGAAAAGCAGATTGTATTAGCGCCAGCGGAAGAGAGCGCAGAACTATTGGCTAAAGTAAGTCAGCTGCGTTCTGAAGGTGTAAAAGTTATCTATGCGTTACCGGGCGCTGAACCGGCAAAAGAGTGTACTGCTGAGCTAGTACAACGTGATGGAGAATGGGTCGTTAGCGGCCTGTGATCAGTAAAAATTTTTATTCTTAAGTAATCTCAAGTAGGCAACAATGGGCAAAAACGTAGTTGTTCTGGGTACCCAGTGGGGTGATGAAGGTAAAGGCAAGATCGTAGATCTGCTTACGGATCAGGCTTCTGCAGTGGCGCGCTTTCAGGGCGGTCACAATGCGGGTCACACGCTGGTTATTGATGGCGAAAAAACAGTTTTGCACCTGATTCCTTCAGGTATTTTGCGCGATAATGTCGTGTGCATGATTGGTAACGGTGTAGTGCTTTCTCCAGAAGCATTGCTGAAAGAGATTAAAGGTTTGGAAGAGGCGGATGTGCCAGTACGCGAACGTTTGCGTTTGAGCCCTTCTTGCCCACTTATCTTGCCATACCATATTGCTATGGACCAAGCGCGTGAAGTTGCGCGTGGTAAAGCTAAGATTGGTACTACAGGCCGTGGTATCGGTCCTGCTTATGAAGATAAAGTGGCTCGCCGCGGTCTTCGTTTGGCTGATCTTCTAGATAAAGAGCGCTTTGCAGAAAAACTTAAAGAAGTTATCGAATACTATAACTTCCAGTTGGTTGAGTATTACAAAGTTGATGCTGTTGATTACCAAACAGTTCTAGACGAAGCATTGGCTATGGGTGAAGAACTTGCGCCAATGGTTGCTGATGTGACTTCAATGCTTCATGATCTGCGTAAGCAGGGCAAGAACATCATGTTTGAAGGCGCTCAGGGTTCATTGCTAGATATCGACCACGGTACTTACCCTTACGTAACTTCTTCAAACACAACTGCTGGTGGTACATCTACGGGTAGTGGTTTTGGTCCTCTGTACCTAGATTACATTCTGGGTATCACTAAAGCGTATACAACGCGTGTAGGTGGTGGTCCTTTCCCAACAGAACTTCATTGTGAAGTGGGCGAAGGTTTGGCTGAGCGTGGTCATGAGTTCGGTTCTACTACAGGTCGTGCGCGTCGTTGTGGTTGGTTTGACGCTGTTGCAGTTAAGCATGCTATCCAGATCAACTCTATCTCAGGCTTGTGCTTAACTAAGCTAGACGTACTTGATGGTATGGAAGAGATTCGTATCTGTGTAGGTTATAAAGACTCTGCAGGTAATGTGGTTGATTCTTTGAGCGGTAGCGAAGACTACGAAGCAGTAACGCCTGTATACGAGACTATGTCTGGTTGGGCTGGCTCTACTGTTGGTGCTAAGTCTATGGATGAACTACCTGCTGAAGCAGTGGCGTACATCAAGCGTTTGGAAGAGTTGGTTGAAGCGCCTGTGGATATCGTTTCTACTGGTCCAGACCGTATCGAGACTATCGTATTGCGTAACCCTTACGAAGCGTAAGGGTTGTGCTAATGAAAAAAACCGGCTGATGCCGGTTTTTTTGTGCATAAAAAAGCCATCCAGTGGATGGCTTTTTAGTATAGCTTTTTCGCTTATTTTAAATCTTCAGTTAGGGAAGATTGTAGGCCCTTTAAGATGGCTTTAAACATCTTGGGGTTGCCAGCAATTAGGCTGCCGCTTTGGCGGAAATCGTTTCCACCCATAAAGTCACCCACAAGGCCGCCTGCTTCTTGTACTAATAATAGGCCGGCTTCCATTTCCCAAGGATTAAGGCCGATTTGGTAGAAGCCATCAATGCGACCAGCTGCTGTGTATGCAAGGTTTAATGCTGGAGAGCCACCGTTATAGATAGTACCGCCAGTCAGTGTCATGTCACGGAATATGTTTAGGTAAGCTTCTAGGTGTGCTTTATCGCTAGGCCGATTGAAGAAGCCTGTACCAATCAAAGATCCTTCGACTGTTTTATGATTGCTAACACGTAGGCGTTTGCCGTTTAGCTGTGCTCCATCACCGCGGCTTGCAGTGAACTCTTCACCTGTAATTGGATTAAGGATTAGAGCGTGCTCTGTACGGCCATTTTGTTGGCCTGCCATGCTAATTGCAAAAACTGGCAAACCATTGGAAAAGTTGGAGATGCTGTCGATAGGGTTAATCGTCCAGCAGAATTCAGGTCCTTCGCTCAGAGGTGCGTGTTCGCCTGTGTATTCACCCACGATTTTGTGATTTGGATAAGCTTTTTGAATAGTATGAACAATGCTTAGCTCTGCTTTTTCGCATGTGTCGCTTAGAAGCTTAGCCACATCAGATTGTTCGGATTTAACCAAATCCAGACGCTCTACAGCGCGGACGATCTGCTCGCCTGCAACGCGTGCCGCGCGCAGTGCAATATTAACCATGGGTTGCATTTGTTAGGAACCTGAAGAATATTCGGGAAAATTAAAAAAGTATTATACCTGAGGATAGGGGATGCTGTGAATAAGTGGCTCAATTGTTTGCAGCTCTGTTAGAATACGCGCCTTCATTTATTGTGGTGGCAAGGTCTATGTCTGCAAATATTCGCATTGTTCTCGTTAATACAACTCATCCAGGTAATATTGGTGGAGTGGCGAGGGCTATGAAAAATATGGCTTTGGGAGAGTTGCATCTAGTAGCGCCTAAAAAGTTTCCTCATGTGAATGCGGATTCAAGAGCGGCAGGGGCCACTGATTTGCTTGAGGGTGCTGTCATTCATGACACGCTTGAAGAAGCGATTGCAGATTGCCAGATCGTAGTTGGAACCAGTGCTAGGGGGCGTCATATTCCTTGGCCGGTGGTTGATCCGCGCGAGTTAGCGGCGATTGTTCAGCCAATTGCAGAGGATAAGAAAATTGCGATTGTTTTTGGTCGTGAAGATCGTGGCTTGACCAATGAAGAGCTACACCTCTGTCAGTATCACGTACATATACCTTCAAATCCTGATTTTAGTTCATTGAATCTTGCGGCAGCAGTGCAGGTGATTTCCTATGAATTACGCATGGCTTCTATTTATGCCCAAGAGAATGAACAGCATAAGCCGCAATGGGGAACGGATTGGGATATCGAGCTTGCTGATAGTGCTGATCTTGAGCGTTTGTTCAAGCATCTAGAGGAGACGCTTGTTGATATCGATTTCTTAGACCCTGAAAACCCTCGTCAATTAATGCCAAGACTGCGGAGACTGTATCTACGGGCTATGCCGGATAAAGTAGAAGTTAACGTATTGAGAGGGATTTTGACGGCTACACAAAAGAATTCTAATGCTAAAGATTGATCCTTAAGCGTTCGGTTGTGAATATTTCGTGTTAGAATTCGCGCGATAAAGAATATAAAGACCTACAATAATGGTAGGGTATTTAGTTGACCTTTTTAGTCGGGTATTGCATAATGCCGCGCAAATGCTATTGCGCGTGAAGGCGGGAATTATGCGATTAACAACTAAAGGGCGATATGCCGTTACAGCGATGCTGGATCTGGCTCTTCATGAAGGTAAAGGGCCGATTAGTTTGGCTGATATCTCTGAAAGACAGGGCATTTCATTGTCATACCTAGAACAGCTTTTTGCTAAGCTGCGTCGCAACGAACTAGTACGTAGTGTTCGTGGGCCTGGTGGTGGTTATCAACTAAATCGTGAGCAAGCAGGCATCAACGTTGCACAAGTGATTGATGCTGTGAATGAATCAGTAGATGCAACTGGATGTAATCGCCAAGGTGACTGTCAGGGCGGGGAAACGTGCCTTACCCATCACCTTTGGTGCGACTTGAGCGACCAAATTCACGCTTTCTTAAGTGGAATTACGTTGGCTGACCTAGTTGTAAGAAAAGATGTTCAGGTTACATCTGAGCGTCAGGACCGAATCCAGATGGACCAGGTTTTGATTGGCGCGGAGAACTTGAACTGCAGTGAAAAAGCGATCGTTTAAACTCGCTTGGAGAGAATGAATGAAAACACCGATTTATCTGGATTATTCTGCAACTACCCCAGTTGATCCTAGGGTTGCTGAAAAAATGACTGAATGCCTTACAATGGATGGCAATTTTGGTAATCCAGCTTCACGCTCACATCTCTTCGGCTGGAAGGCGGAAGAAGCGGTTGAATCTGCTCGCCGTCAGGTTGCTGATCTTATTAACGCTGACCCACGTGAGATCGTTTGGACTTCAGGTGCAACTGAGTCTAATAACTTAGCTATTAAAGGTGCTGCTCATTTCTATCAGAAGAAAGGTAAGCACATCATTACGTCCAAAATTGAACATAAAGCCGTTTTGGATACTTGCCGTCAATTAGAGCGCGAAGGTTTCGAAATTACTTACCTAACGCCAAACTCTGATGGTTTGATTGAGCCGCAAGCAGTAGCTGAAGCGATTCGTGAAGATACTATCGTTATCTCGCTAATGCATGTTAACAACGAAGTAGGCACGATCACTGATATCGAAGCGATTGGTGAGCTTACTCGTTCTAAAGGTATTATCTTCCACGTTGATGCTGCTCAGAGTGCGGGCAAAATTGAGATTGATTTAGGTAAAGCTAAGGTTGATCTATTATCTATCTCTGCACACAAGATGTACGGTCCTAAGGGTATTGGTGCTCTATTTGTTCGTCGTAAGCCTCGTGTACGCCTAGAAGCTCAGATTCATGGTGGCGGCCATGAGCGTGGTATGCGTTCGGGTACTCTACCAACTCATCAGATTGTAGGTATGGGTGAGGCAGCTCGTATATGTAAAGAAGAGCTTGCGAAAGATACTGCGCATATCATCGCGTTACGTGATCGCTTCTTGGCAGGAATGGGTGAAATGGAAGAGGTTTACCTAAATGGTTCTAAAGAGCAGCGTATACCAGGTAACCTAAATATCAGTTTTGCTTTTGTGGAAGGTGAATCTTTGTTGATGTCGCTAAAAGATTTAGCGGTCTCATCTGGTTCGGCTTGTACATCTGCTAGCTTAGAGCCTTCTTATGTACTACGTGCATTAGGTTTGAATGATGAGCTAGCACACAGTTCTATTCGTTTCTCATTTGGTCGTTTTACTACTGAAGAAGAAGTGGATTATGCAGCTGCTCAAATTCAAGATGCAGTTAGCAAATTGCGTGAGCTCTCACCTCTGTGGGATATGTTTAAAGACGGTGTCGATCTGAGCAAGGTTGAGTGGGTACATCACTGATCTGGCACTAAGACTATTTGGAGGTCGTCATGGCTTATAGTGAGAAAGTTATTGATCATTACGAGAACCCTCGTAATGTCGGCAAAATGAATGATAAAGATGGTAACGTTGGTACAGGTATGGTTGGAGCGCCTGCTTGTGGTGATGTTATGCGTCTGCAGATTAAGGTAAGTGATGAAGGCATTATTGAAGATGCTAAATTCAAAACTTACGGTTGCGGTTCTGCAATTGCATCAAGCTCGCTAGTAACTGAGTGGGTTAAAGGCATGTCTCTTGAAGAGGCGGCTGAGCTTAAAAATACAGCTATCGCTGAAGAACTAGCGTTACCACCAGTGAAAATTCACTGTTCAGTATTGGCTGAAGATGCAATTAAAGCTGCTGTTGCAGACTACAAAGAAAAACAAGACAAATAAGACTCGACTTATTTGTTGGGAGAGCTAGACGTTTATGGCAATTACCATGACTGATGCTGCAGCAGATCATGTTGCGCGCTACCTAGAGAAACGCGGCCACGGCGAAGGTATTCGCTTGGGTGTGCGTACTTCAGGTTGTTCCGGTATGGCTTATGTTCTTGAATTCGTTGATGAAGTAAATTCTGAAGATGAAATTTTCAAGGGCCCGCAAGACGTTAAGATTGTGATAGATCCAAAGAGTCTATTGTATCTTGATGGTACTGAGCTGGATTTTGTTAAAGAGGGACTTAATGAAGGGTTTAAGTTTAATAACCCTAATGTCTCTAGCGAATGTGGTTGCGGCGAAAGCTTTAACGTCTAATTCTTCTTGGCAGAACGATGGATATCAATAAGAATTATTTTGATTTTATCGGCCTGCCGATATCATTTCATGTAGATCAGGCAGTCTTGTCTGATCTATCCCGTGAACTGCAAAAAACACTTCACCCAGATCGCTATGCGCACAAATCTGAGCGCGAACAACGCTTAGCTGTTCAGTATATGGCGCATCTAAATGAAGTGGTTGCTACATTGCGCTCACCTTTGCTACGTGCTCAATATCTGCTGTCATTGCAGGGCATTGATACAATTAGTGAGTCCTCTACTGCTATTGATCCCATGTTTTTGATGCAGCAGATGGAGCTTCGCGAGCAGCTGGAAGAGATTCCAGATCAGGACGATCCATTTGATGAGCTTGAGTCTCTGCAGGACGATGTAACTGAGTCGTTGGAACAGTTACGGGAACAGTTTGCACAGTGTTATCAGTCAGAGCAGTTAGATACTGCTGCTGTCATTGTGCGCAAAATGCAATTTTTAGAAAAACTGATAGTCGAGATCGAGCGTCTTGAAGATCGGTTGGATGGCTGACGCAAATATATGGCGCTATTACAGATAGCAGAACCGGGGCAGAGTGAAGCTCCACATCAGCACAAGTTGGCTGTAGGTATTGATTTAGGTACGACCAACTCTCTAGTGGCATCGGTAAAGAGTGGTGAAGCGGTTACTTTACCTGATCTTGATGGTGAGCACTTATTACCTTCCGTTGTGCGTTATCTTCCTTGTGGTAACTCTCAGGTAGGCCGAGAGGCTCGATCGCATGCATCCGAAGATCCATACAACACCATTATTTCTGCAAAGCGTCTTATGGGGCGTGGTGTTGCTGATGTTAAAGCGCTAGGTGATGAGGCTCCTTATCACTTTGAGGCTGAAGGTGGGGGCATGCCTTATATTCGCACGGCTGCAGGTAATAAAAGTCCTGTTCAAGTTTCGGCAGATATCCTAAGCAGTTTGGTCGAGCGTGCTGAAGAAGCACTGGGTGGTGAGTTGGTTGGTGCGGTTATTACAGTTCCGGCTTACTTTGATGATGCTCAGCGCCAAGCTACAAAAGACGCCGCTAAAATTGCCAATATCAAAGTACTTCGTTTGCTTAATGAGCCGACTGCAGCTGCAGTAGCTTATGGCTTGGATGAAGGTAAAGAAGGTGTTATTGCTGTCTATGATCTCGGCGGTGGTACTTTTGATATCTCGATTTTGCGTCTGAATAAAGGTGTTTTTGAAGTATTGTCTACTGGCGGTGATAGTGCTTTAGGTGGTGATGATCTTGATTTAGCGCTGGCGCAGTGGTTTACGGAGCGGCTTCAGCTTGAGCAAATCGATAGTCATGCGTCTCGTTACCTGACAGAGAAAGCTAAAGAAACTAAAGAGCTTCTAACAGATAAGTCTCAAGTTAGCGTTGTTTTAGAACTAAGTTCTGAGTGTCATGAACTGGTTGTTACGCGCGAAGATTTTGATTCTCTAATCGAGCCATTAGTAAAACGTACAACTCGTGCTTGTCGCCGTGCTTTGAAGGATGCAGGTGTTGCAGCAGATGAAGTGCTTGAAGTAGTTATGGTGGGTGGTTCGACTCGTGTACCCCTAGTGCGTGAACAGGTTCAGAAATTCTTTGGTCGTGAGCCTCATATCAATATCGATCCGGATCGTGTTGTTGCTATCGGAGCTTCAATTCAGGCTGATGTGCTAGCTGGTAATAAGCCAGATAGTGATATGTTGTTGCTGGATGTGATTCCGCTATCGTTGGGTCTTGAAACGATGGGTGGCCTCACTGAAAAAGTTATTCACAGGAATACTTCAATCCCAGTCGCGCGTGCGCAAGAATTCACTACTTACCAAGATGGCCAAACGGCTATGGCGATTCATGTTGTTCAAGGTGAGCGTGAATTGGTTCAAGATTGTCGCTCGCTTGCGCGTTTTGTCTTGCGAGGAATCCCTCCGATGGCGGCGGGTGCGGCTAAAATTCGCGTGACATTCCAGGTTGATGCTGATGGTTTGCTCGGTGTTGAAGCGAAAGAGCTAACCTCAGGTGTGGAAAGTAGTATTCAGGTAAAACCTTCTTATGGTCTTGGTGATAGTGAAATTGCCGAGATGCTGAAATCATCTTATCTCAATGCGGCGGAAGATAAAGATGCGCGTGCATTGAGAGAGCAGCAGGTGGAAGCTGATCGATTGATAGTGTCTTTGAAAGATGCGCTAGCTGCAGATGGTGACAAGTTACTGAGTGAAGGTGAACGATCTCAGTTAGAAAATGAAATAGAAACTCTGGTAAATATACGCCAGGGTAGTGATGTAAGTGCGATTGAGCAGGGGATCTCTGCTTTATCAAAAGCATCTGATGAATATGCCGCACGCCGTATGGATTATAATATTCAACAGGCGCTGCAGGGGCATAGTGTTGATGAACTTGGGGAGAGTGAGTAATGCCGCAGATTATTTTTCTGCCACATGATGAGTTATGTCCAGAGGGTAAAGTGATCGAAGCTGAACCTGGCGTAACGGTTTGCGATGCGGCGCTTGCGAATGGCATCCATATTGAGCATGCGTGCGAAAAGTCTTGCGCGTGTACTACCTGTCACGTTGTTGTGCGTGAAGGCTTTGATTCTATGGAAGAATCCGATGAGCTTGAAGATGATATGCTTGATAAGGCTTGGGGTTTAGAGCCTGAGTCTCGTTTAAGCTGTCAGGCTGTAGTTGCTGAAGAAGATTTGGTTGTTGAAATTCCAAAGTACACAATTAACCAAGTGTCAGAGCGACACTGAGGAGCTGGTTGTGAGTCTTAGATGGACAGATGTTCTAGATATCGCTATTGAGTTATCTGAAAAGTATCCAGATCAGGACCCAATGGTAATTAGCTTCCCGGATCTGTATCAGAAAGTTATGGATCTAGAAGAATTTGATGATGATCCAGATCGTTGTGGCGAGAAAATTCTGGAAGGGATTCAAATGGCTTGGATAGAGGAAATGGATTAATTCCATTTGTCCTTTAAAACAAACCCGGCTTGCCGGGTTTGTTTGGTTATGGAGGCTAATATTAGCTACTGTCTTCTGTCATAAGAGTGGCGTATAATTGCGCGCTGATTTCGAGGGGCTATCTAAAAGCCTATTTTCAGCTATCTAAGTTTATGCATGATTTCTGTTTAATTGTGCTTAGATATTGTTGTGCTGGTTTTTAGATATTTCTTTTTATTTTAATTTTGGGAGTTAAAACAATGGCTCTAGAACGTACGTTCTCTATCATCAAGCCTGATGCTGTTGCTAAAAATGTAATCGGTAAAATCGTTTCTCGTTTCGAGTCTAACGGCCTTAAAATCGTTGAGATGAAACTAAAACAGCTTTCTAAAGAAGAAGCTGAAGGTTTCTACGCTGAGCACAAAGAGCGTCCATTCTTTGGTGATCTAGTTGAATTCATGACTTCTGGTCCTGTAGTTGTTCAGGTTCTAGAAGGCGAAAATGCAATCGCTCTAAACCGTGAACTTATGGGCGCAACTAACCCACAAGAAGCAGCTGAAGGCACTATCCGTCGTGATTTTGCACAGTCTATCGACGCTAACGCTGTACACGGTTCTGACTCTCCAGCTTCTGCTGAGCGCGAAATCGCATACTTCTTCGGTAAGTAATTGCCGTTTGGGCTGTCTGTAATCTAGACTTTTTATAGGCAGCCTGCCTTTGTTACAAAATATGAGTACCTGTCATCCATGACTGAATCCACTAAAAAAGTTAATTTACTCGGTTTGTCCCCTGCAAAGATGGAAGCTTTCTTTGAGGAAATCGGAGAGAAGAAATTCCGTGCAACCCAAGTGCTGAAATGGATTCATCAGCTAGGTGCATCTGATTTTGAAGAGATGACAAATATCAGCAAATCTTTGCGCCAAAAATTGGCGGAGGTTGCTGAAATTCGTGAGCCTGAAGTCATCATGGAAAAGACTTCTAAAGATGGAACCCGTAAGTGGGTTATCCGCACGGATGGTGGTTCAAGTGTTGAGGCCGTACTTATACCTGATGGTGAGCGCAAAACTCTTTGTGTTTCCTCGCAAGTAGGCTGTTCTCTTGATTGCAGTTTCTGCTCCACCGGTAAGCAAGGTTTTAACAGTAATCTGACAGCGGCAGAGATTATCGGACAGCTTCGGATTGCGATTCGCTCTTATGGTGATTACAACACAACCTCTCAACGAGTGGTGTCCAATGTTGTAATGATGGGTATGGGCGAGCCCTTGATGAATTTTGAAAATGTTGTCGATGCGATGACATTGATGATGGAAGATAATGCTTATTGTCTTTCTAAGCGTCGAGTAACGTTATCAACAGCAGGTGTTGTTCCAGCTATTGATAAGTTAAAAGACGTAACGGATGTTTCTTTGGCTGTGTCCCTTCATGCGCCAAATGATGATCTGCGAGATATTTTGGTTCCGATTAACCGCCGTTATCCAATCAAAGAATTAGTGGCTGCGTGTAACCGTTACCTTGAAAACTTAAATGATAAGCGTGTTATCACTGTTGAATATACTTTGATAAACGGTGTGAATGATAAGCCAGAACATGCAAAGCAGTTATTAAAAATTCTGCGTAAGATGCCATCTAAGCTAAACCTGATTCCATTTAATCCATTCCCAAATTCGGGTTATGAGCGTCCATCAGAAGAAAGAATTCTGGCATTTAAAGAAGTAATCGTTCATGGTGGAATTGTAACGACAGTACGACGTACACGTGGTGATGAGATCGATGCAGCCTGCGGGCAGTTAGTGGGGCAAGTAGCAGATAAGACCCGACGCAGTCAAAAATATATTCCTGTTGTCCAAGAAGAACAGCAGGTGTCGCAAAATACGCAATAAGAGGGATAGCGCGTGAGAGGAATCAAACTGGTACTCGCTTTTTTTATGGTGCTAGTCATTGCAGGGTGTGCAACAAAAGGCTCCTCAACTAATAGTGAAAAAAATCAGGCTCATGAAGCTTATACTCGCTTAGGGTTTCAATACCTTCAATCAGGCGATACTTCAAATGCGAAAACTTCTTTTCAAAGAGCTATCGAAATACAGTCAAGTTATGCTGAAGCTCATAATGGCATAGCATTGGCGTTCCAAATTGAAGGTGATGATGCTTTAGCAGAAAAATATTTTCGTAGAGCAGCGGCACTTGAGCCTTCATCCGCAATGATGCACAATAATTTTGGCGCGTTTTTGTTTGCAAAAGGGCGTTACGAAGAGGCGTGTAAAGCCTTAGCGCGAGCGACAGAAGATCCTTTTTATAATCGTCGCTCCCAAGCATTTGAAAATTTAGGTCGTTGTTATCGGCATCTAAATCGAGAAGATGCGGCTAAGCATGCTTTCCAGCGTGCTCTTCAGGTGACGGCTAATAGACCGGTGTCTATGGTTGAGTTGTCTGAAATATTGCTTGCTGAAGGTAACTATCCAGAAGCGGATAAGCAGTTTCAAAAATTCTTAGCACTTGTTGAAAGCCGTAGAGTTGAACATTACGCTAAAAGCCTTTGGGTTGGTATTCGTTTAGCAAGAGAAGAACGTAATGCATCCAGAGCAGCAACATACGCTTTGATATTGAAGAATTTATTTCCTGAATCTAAAGAGTATCAGGAATATAAGGAGTCCACTCGTTGAGCACAGAACAGCAAGAATGTTTGCCTGAAGTATTGGCAGAAGAGTGGGGTGCACGTTTAACCACAGCGCGTGAAAATCTATCCTTAAGCATTGAGCAGGTGGCGACAGATCTGAATTTGCCTGCATACTATATCGATCAATTAGAAGCTTGTAGTTTAGAAGGCTTACCAAGCCTAGTTTTTGCTAAAGGCTATATTCGTGCATATGCAAAACTACTTCACCTAGATGATGATCAGCTTGTTTCTGAGTTTGAAACGATTCATGGTGAAGGAGGTAAAGGCCAAATTCGTCCAGTCAGTCGCGTTCGCCAGCAAGTTGAAATGAATCACCCCGTGATGAAAGTCTCAACCTGGATAATCGTAGCTGCTTTAATGGGATTGGTCGTTTGGTGGTGGCAGACCCAGCATGGTGGATCTTTAGATTTAGCTGTTACTGAAGAAAAAACCGCGCAAGTAGAGCCATTAGCTACACAGACAGAAGATGTGGTAGTAGCAATAGAAGGTGGTACAGCAAAGCTCGTATTGCCAAAGATAGATGACCAGCCTGTATCTGAATCACTTAAAGAAGTGTCTCCTGAGAGTCAGCCTGAAGCCGAACCTCAGTATCTGACTGATGTGGAGATAAAACAATTGCAAACGGCGATTGAGCAAAATGAAGCGCAAACACAAGAAACTGAAGCTGCGCCTGACTCAGAACCTGCTCCTGCGCCTTCTGTGGCTGATCTAAATGAAGTTGATTTTAGCGCTTCTTTTATTGCAGAGTGTTGGGTGACTATCAAAGATGCTAATGGCAAAACTCTGTTTAATAACTTAAGAGGTAAAGGGCAAAGTCTTAATGTGACGGGTAAGCCTCCATTGAATATTTTGATTGGGGCTGCAGATGCTGTATCAAGTGTTAGCTATAACGGTAAGGTGCTTAACCTAGATCCTCATACACGTAAGAATATTGTCCGCTTGACCCTTCCGGTGGCAGAATAATTTGAATTAAGGTTTTCGTTTTGGCCAAGATTAAAGCCATTCGCGGGATGAATGATATCCTGCCTGAACAGACGCCAGTATGGCAGTATCTAGAACAGACAGTTAAAGACGTTTTATCAGCATACGGATACAGTGAGATCCGTATGCCGGTTGTTGAACAGACAAATCTTTTTAAGCGTTCTATCGGTGAAGTTACTGATATCGTTGAGAAAGAGATGTACACCTTTGATGATCGTAATGGTGAGAGCTTGACCTTACGTCCAGAGGGAACTGCGAGCTGTGTTCGTGCAGCGGAAGAGCATGGTTTGCTATTCAACCAGATGCAGCGTTTTTGGTACCAAGGTCCGATGTTCCGTTATGAACGTCCTCAGAAAGGTCGTTATCGTCAGTTCCATCAAATTGGTGTAGAAACTTTTGGTATGGCGTCTTCTGACATTGACGCAGAAGTTATCATGCTAAGTGCGCGTCTATGGAAACGCCTAGGTCTTCTCGATTCAGTAACGCTCCAGTTAAATTCTCTAGGTAGTAATGAGGCAAGAGCGGAATACAAAGCTGCACTTGTAGAATACTTAGAGAAGAGAAAGGATCAGTTAGATGAAGACAGTCTGCGTCGTCTTGATTCCAATCCTCTACGTATTCTAGATAGTAAAGATCAGAATACACAGGCGTTACTTGATGAAGCCCCAGTGCTGACTGATTATCTTGATGAAGAGTCGAAAACGCACTTTGCTGAATTGACTGCAATGTTAGATGAGGCAGGTATCGCCTATGAGATTAATCCCCGTCTAGTGCGTGGTCTCGATTATTACTGCAAAACAGTTTTTGAGTGGGTGACTGAGAAATTAGGTGCTCAAGGAACAGTATGTGCAGGTGGTCGATATGATGGCTTGGTTAAACAGCTTGGTGGGCGTCCAACACCTGCAGTAGGTTTTGCAATGGGTGTTGAACGCCTGATTCTAATGTTGGAAACATTAGATCTGATTCCTGAGAGTGTGAAGCAGCCTTTTGATCTTTATGTGGCAGCTGAAGTGAAAGGTATTCAATCGCGAATCGTATTATTCGCAGATAAGTTACGTGATCAATTCCCAGGTCTAAGGGTTCGTATTCACTGCGGCGGTTTAAAAAATATCAGTCAAAAAGCACAGCAAACGGGTGCGCCTATTGTCCTGTTGCTTAAAGCAAACGATAATCAGCAGCTTTCTGGCACAATTTGGTATGATAAAGAGCCTTCATTCGATCTTAATGAAGATCAAGTTATCGATAAAATCAGCAGTGTAAGATAAGTCTGATTAGTAAAATTACGATCGTAAAAGTTTATTAGATACAGGAGTTAAAGGTGGCAGAGTTACGCACCGAAGAAGAGCAGGTCCAGGCACTTAAAAGCTGGTGGGATGAAAACGGCAAATCTCTGATTTTAGGTATTGCTGTAGCATTGGCTGCTGTATTGGGATGGAAAGGCTGGCAGGATCAACAAGCTGCTAAAGCTGAAAATGCATCTATCCTGTATCAAAACCTTCTAGAAGCAGTTGTAGGTGCGGTTGGGCCTCAACAAGATGAAGCGCAAATGGCGACCGCGGCTCACTTAAGTCAGGAGCTAAAAGATGACTATGAAGGCACTGCATATGCTAATTATGCAGCGCTAATTATGGCGCGTGTTGCTGCAGATAATAATGAGTTACCAAAAGCGCTAGCAGAGTTGGAGTGGTTGCTTAAAAACCAGCCAACAGAATCTATGTTTATTTTGGCTAACTTACGTAAAGCACGCATTCTTGCTGCTCAAGGTGAAGTAGATACAGCACTGACGCTTATTGGTAGTGTGCCAGTGGGTGGTTACAAAGTTGCAATTGAAGAACTGAAAGGTGATCTGTATTTGCAACAAGGTGATGCAGATAAAGCTCGTGCAGCATACAAAATTGCAGTTGCAGCGGCGGGTCAAGAAGGTTCTCGACCTATTCTGGAAATGAAACTTAATGACTTGGCATCTGAGGATAGCTAAATGAAGAGCCTTGTTCGTGTAACGGCTGTTGGTCTGTTAGCAGCTGTTGTAAGCGGTTGCGGTTTCTGGGGTGATGACGGGGAAGAGGTTCAACCGACGCCATTAGAGTCATTTCACGCAGAGAAAAAAGTATCTGTACTTTGGTCGACTTCTGCTGGCTCCGGTATGAAGGGGAAATACCATCAATTTAAACCAGCTATCGATCATGATGCTATTTTTGCAGCGGATGCAGATGGTTCTGTTATAGCCTTTGATTTAGAAACAGGTAAAAAACGCTGGACCGTTGAACTAGAGCAGTCGATTGTTGGTGGCGTAGGTGCTGGATTCGGTAAAGTGGCTGTTACTACTGAAGAGGGTGAGGTGATCGTTCTTGCTGCAGATAATGGTAATGAGCTATGGCGTGGTAAAGTTAGTTCGGAAGCAACATCAGCGACTCAGTTTAATGCCGAGCTAGCAGTTATTCAGCTGATCAACGGTAAAATCGTAGCGTTTGAGGCGAGTACTGGCGAAAAGCGTTGGGTTTACGATAGCCAAGTGCCAAGGCTTACTCTACGTGGTACAAGTACGCCAATCGTAGCTAGCGATGTGACTTTTGCTGGTTTGGCGAGTGGTAAGCTGGTTGCATTAGATAACCAAAAAGGTGTCCCTGTTTGGGGAAACCGTGTCGCGCTTCCGCAAGGCCGTTCTGAATTAGAACGTATGGTCGATATTGATGGTCGTCCATTGCTTGTTGATGGCGTGTTATACGTTACGAGTTATCAGGGACGTTTAGTAGCTATTAATCCATATAGAGCTCAGGTTGTATGGGCGCAGGATGTATCAAGCTACCGTTCAATGGCTGAAGGCTTTGGTAATATCTACGTAAGTGAAGCTGATGATTCTGTACAGGCCTTTGATAGAGGAAGTAGCGCTAGTGTATGGCGTCAAACTAAGCTTAAATATCGAAGCATCACTGCACCTGTTTCTTTAGGTTCTGAAATTGCAGTGGCTGATCGTCAAGGGTACATCCACTTCCTATCACAGATCGATGGCCGCTTTATTGCGCGTCATAAACTAGACTCATCAGGTGTCTATGGTGATATGGTCGTGAAAGATGATGTTCTTTACGTGTTGACTAATGGTGGTCGATTAGCTGCCCTAAGTTTGAAGTAATTAGATTATAAATTTTCAGGCGGCTATTTGCTGAGCAGATAGCCGCCGTTTTTGTTTTTACCTGCACTTAAAGCAGGAGTGAGTAAAATGCTACCGGTAATTGCGCTAGTTGGTCGACCAAATGTCGGCAAATCTACATTGTTTAATCGTCTTACTCGTTCTCGAGATGCCTTGGTTGCTGATTTGCCAGGTTTGACCCGTGATAGGAAATACGGTGAAGGTCGATTGGCAAATGAAGAACAGGATTATATTGTTGTGGACACCGGGGGTATTACCGGTGATGAACAAGGTATTGATTATGAAATGGCAAAACAGTCGCTTCAGGCAGTCGAAGAAGCGGATGTGGTGCTATTTATCGTAGATGGCCGAGCTGGTATTAACCCTGCTGATGAAATGATTGCGAATTACCTTCGTCGCAGTAATAAACCATTCTATCTTGTTGTTAATAAAACTGATGGTTTAAACCCCGATGTAGTTGTTGCTGATTTCTATGAATTAGGTTTTGGTCAGCCATTCCCTATAGCTGCATCGCATGGTCGTGGTGTAACTCAATTGATCGAGATGGTTCTTGAAGAGCTTCCTGAAGTAGAGGAAGAAACGCAAGAAACCATGGATGAAGTTGATAAGAGTATTAAGATCGCGGTAGTTGGTCGTCCAAATGTGGGTAAATCTACTTTGGTAAACCGTATGCTAGGTGAAGATCGTGTTGTCGTGTTTGATAAGGCTGGTACAACACGTGATAGTGTTTATATCCCATATATAAGGGATGAGAAAAACTACACCCTAATTGATACGGCAGGTGTGCGTCGCCGTAAAAATATTACTGAGGCGGCAGAGAAGTTCTCTATCGTTAAGACACTACAAGCGGTTAATGATACTCATGTCGTTGTGTTTGTGATTGATGCTCGAGAAGGGGTTACTGAGCAAGATATGCACATGCTCAGCTTTGTCATCGATAGCGGTCGTTCCATGGTTATCGCACTTAACAAGTGGGATGGCATGACAGGTGAAGAGAAAGCAAAAGTAAAAGAGCAAATTGAAAGAAAGCTAGAGTTTGCAGATTTTGCGGAAATGCATTTTATCTCAGCATTGCACGGAAGTAATGTCGGCAATATGTACGACTCAGTCGATGAAGCATATGAATATGCAATGGCGAAGTGGTCAACGAGTAAGTTAACTCGACTACTAGAAGATGTGGTAGCTGACCACCAACCTCCAATGGTTAAAGGTCGCCGCATTAAATTACGTTATGCGCACCAAGGTGGCTCTAACCCACCAGTGATCGTAATTCACGGTAATCAGACAAAATCTCTACCAGGTTCTTATAAACGATACTTAGAAAATAAATTCATCAAAGTTTTGGGTATTAAAGGCACGCCTATTCGTTTTGAATTCAAGTCGAGTGAAAACCCCTTTGAAGGAAAGCAGAATCTGCTGAGTAGTCGGCAATTGGCTAAAAAAGAGCGTTTCCGTGATCACGTAAAGCAGTTGAAAAAAGCTAATAAAAAGAAAAAAGCTAAGTACAAAAAATGAGCGACAGTTCTAGCCTTCCTATAGGCGTATTTGATTCAGGTGTAGGTGGACTGACTGTACTAAATGCGCTTAGACAACGTTTACCTTCAGAGAACCTTCTCTATCTAGGTGACACTGCACGGGTTCCTTATGGTACTAAAAGTGCTGTATCAGTGACCCGATATGCAGAACAAGCAGCTACCGCGTTGGTAGAGCGTAAAATAAAACTATTAGTGATTGCTTGTAATACTGCTTCAGCGGTTGCTGTTGAGCCGTTACAAGCCATTTTTCCGCAGCTTGCTGTTATGGGTGTAGTAGGTCCAGGAGCTGAAGCCGGTTGTAAAGTAACTCGTAATAACAATATAGGTGTTATCGCAACAGAGAGTACAGTTAATAACCAAGCCTATCAGAACGCAATTCTTAAACTGAATCCTGAAGCATCGGTGTCTGCAGAAGCTTGTTCCTTATTTGTAGCTTTGGCGGAGGAAGGTTGGCATGAAGGTGAGTTAGTTGAACAGATTGTTGATAGGTGCCTTCAACCACTTAAACATAGAGGCTTAGGTGAAATTGATACTCTTGTTTTAGGCTGTACCCATTTTCCAGCTTTAAAATCGAGTATTTCTGCTGTGATGGGTGAAGAGGTTACTTTAGTTGATTCTGCAGAAACTACGGCAAATGCCGTTGAGAAAACATTAGCAAAATCAAGATTGCTAAATGTCTCATCGAAAAAAGGCGAAGTTGAGTTTCTAGTTACAGATGATCCTTTAAGGTTTGCTCGAGTTGCGACTAACTTTTTTTCTGAAAGTATTGATGTTGGAGAAATACAGCAGGTAGATATCCAGCATTTCAGTACACCAGACTAAATGCACTAAACAGAAGGCGCTGAAGTAAAAACTCAACGCCTTTTTTGTATCTGTTGACTAGTATTTATACGCCGTTGGTTGGTCTTTGATCGATTCGGGGTGTTTTGTAAGTTTTTTACAACTTTTTACACTTTTTTTAAGATTGGGTGTTGACCCTTTTTCAGATGTCTGTAGAATTCGCCGTCCTTGCTTAGGGAGGCCGCTTTTTAAGGGGCTGCAGAGCTGAGTGAGGTGCTTGGTAAGTGGTTGAAAACATTGGTTTTTAAGATTGCTTACGGAGCAGGATTCAAAGTCCGGTTGCTGAGTAAAAACTTTTTACAAAATTGCAAAATAAACGGTTGACTTTGAATGAGCGCGCAGTAGAATATGCGCCTCGCTTGAGACGAACAGCACGTGGTGTTGAGCGTCAAAAAAGCAACGCTCTTTAACAATTTGATCAGATAATTCGTGTGGGCGCTTGTTGAGAAGAAGCAAACTTTTTCTAGACAAGCAACCAAGTGAATTCATTTAAAGCGATTTACAAAGGTTTAACGTTCTTAAGAATGTTATCCGGTTGTTTAGTACTAGAGCCCGTTACCACATTCCTGGTAACACAAATGATTTAAACTGAAGAGTTTGATCATGGCTCAGATTGAACGCTGGCGGCAGGCCTAACACATGCAAGTCGAACGGTAACATGACTAGCTTGCTAGTTGATGACGAGTGGCGGACGGGTGAGTAACGCGTAGGAATCTACCCAGTAGCGGGGGATAAGCCAGAGAAATTTGGTCTAATACCGCATACGCCCTACGGGGGAAAGCAGGGGATCTTCGGACCTTGCACTATTGGATGAGCCTGCGTGAGATTAGCTAGTTGGTGAGGTAATGGCTCACCAAGGCGACGATCTCTAGCTGGTCTGAGAGGATGATCAGCCACACTGGAACTGAGACACGGTCCAGACTCCTACGGGAGGCAGCAGTGGGGAATATTGCACAATGGGCGCAAGCCTGATGCAGCCATGCCGCGTGTGTGAAGAAGGCCCTAGGGTTGTAAAGCACTTTCAGCAGTGAGGAAAGGTTAGTAGTTAATACCTGCTAGCTGTGACGTTAACTGCAGAAGAAGCACCGGCTAACTCCGTGCCAGCAGCCGCGGTAATACGGAGGGTGCGAGCGTTAATCGGAATTACTGGGCGTAAAGCGCGCGTAGGTGGATTGGTCAGTCAGATGTGAAAGCCCAGGGCTCAACCTTGGAACTGCACCTGATACTGCCAATCTAGAGTACGGTAGAGGGTAGTGGAATTTCCTGTGTAGCGGTGAAATGCGTAGATATAGGAAGGAACACCAGTGGCGAAGGCGACTACCTGGACCGATACTGACACTGAGGTGCGAAAGCGTGGGGAGCAAACAGGATTAGATACCCTGGTAGTCCACGCCGTAAACGATGTCTACTAGCCGTTGGGAGACTTGATCTTTTAGTGGCGCAGCTAACGCGATAAGTAGACCGCCTGGGGAGTACGGCCGCAAGGTTAAAACTCAAATGAATTGACGGGGGCCCGCACAAGCGGTGGAGCATGTGGTTTAATTCGACGCAACGCGAAGAACCTTACCAACTCTTGACATCCAGAGAAGTTACTAGAGATAGTTTCGTGCCTTCGGGAACTCTGAGACAGGTGCTGCATGGCTGTCGTCAGCTCGTGTTGTGAAATGTTGGGTTAAGTCCCGTAACGAGCGCAACCCTTGTCCTTATTTGCCAGCACTTCGGGTGGGAACTCTAAGGAGACTGCCGGTGACAAACCGGAGGAAGGTGGGGACGACGTCAAGTCATCATGGCCCTTACGAGTTGGGCTACACACGTGCTACAATGGCCGGTACAGAGGGCCGCGAACCTGCGAGGGTAAGCTAATCTCAGAAAACCGGTCGTAGTCCGGATTGGAGTCTGCAACTCGACTCCATGAAGTCGGAATCGCTAGTAATCGCGAATCAGAATGTCGCGGTGAATACGTTCCCGGGCCTTGTACACACCGCCCGTCACACCATGGGAGTGGATTGCACCAGAAGTAGCTAGCTTAACCTTCGGGAGGGCGGTTACCACGGTGTGGTTCATGACTGGGGTGAAGTCGTAACAAGGTAGCCCTAGGGGAACCTGGGGCTGGATCACCTCCTTAAACGAAAGCCGATTCTCGGCAAGCGTTCACACGAATTATCTGATCAGAGAAGTTAAGAGCAACGGTGTAGGCTTGTAGCTCAGCTGGTTAGAGCGCACCCCTGATAAGGGTGAGGTCGGTGGTTCAAGTCCACTCAGGCCTACCAATCAATAGCCTTACTGTTTTTCTTGGGGCTATAGCTCAGCTGGGAGAGCGCCTGCTTTGCACGCAGGAGGTCTGCGGTTCGATCCCGCATAGCTCCACCATCATCCTTGTGGATGAGAAAGGAAGAGTTTTAAAACATATTGTCGGTTTTGACATTATCTTTTAAAGCTTTTTTGCTTTAAACGCTCTTTAACAATTTGGATTTGATTCATTTGATTTAGATTTAAGACATGTAGTTTTACTGCATGCGCCAATTCGGCGAAATCTATCGTTACTAGCAATACAAGTTACTGTGATTCCAGACGCCTTCGGGTTATATGGTCAAGTGACTAAGCGTGCACGGTGGATGCCTTGGCAGTCAGAGGCGATGAAGGACGTTGTAACCTGCGATAAGGTTCGGGGAGGTGGTAAACAACCTTTGATCCGGACATTTCCGAATGGGGAAACCCACCTATTTATAGGTATCTTTTAACTGAATACATAGGTTATTAGAGGCGAACCTGGGGAACTGAAACATCTAAGTACCCAGAGGAAAAGAAATCAACCGAGATTCCCTAAGTAGCGGCGAGCGAACGGGGACCAGCCCTTAAGCTTTATTAGATTTAACAGAACACTCTGGAAAGTGTGGCCATAGTGGGTGATAGCCCCGTATGTGAAAGGTCTTTTAAAGTGAAATCGAGTAGGACGGCACACGTGAAACGCTGTCTGAATATGGGGGGACCATCCTCCAAGGCTAAATACTCCTGACTGACCGATAGTGAACCAGTACCGTGAGGGAAAGGCGAAAAGAACCCCTGTGAGGGGAGTGAAATAGACCCTGAAACCGTGTACGTACAAGCAGTGGGAGCCGTTTTCGGACGGTGACTGCGTACCTTTTGTATAATGGGTCAGCGACTTACTTTTAGTGGCAAGGTTAAGCATTTGCGGAGCCGTAGGGAAACCGAGTCTTAATAGGGCGTCCAGTCGCTAGGAGTAGACCCGAAACCGAGTGATCTATCCATGGGCAGGTTGAAGATGCAGTAACATGCATTGGAGGACCGAACCGACTGTCGTTGAAAAGCCAGCGGATGACTTGTGGATAGGAGTGAAAGGCTAATCAAACTCGGAGATAGCTGGTTCTCCTCGAAAACTATTTAGGTAGTGCCTCGTGTCTAACCATGGGGGGTAGAGCACTGTTTCGGCTAGGGGTCATCCCGACTTACCAACCCGATGCAAACTCCGAATACCCATGAGTTCAATCACGGGAGACACACGGCGGGTGCTAACGTCCGTCGTGGAAAGGGAAACAACCCAGACCGTCAGCTAAGGTCCCAAAGTTTATGCTAAGTGGGAAACGATGTGGGAAGGCTTAGACAGCTAGGAGGTTGGCTTAGAAGCAGCCACCCTTTAAAGAAAGCGTAATAGCTCACTAGTCGAGTCGGCCCGCGCGGAAGATATAACGGGGCTAAGCATAACACCGAAGCTACGGATGCACTTTGTGCATGGTAGAGGAGCGTTCTGTAAGCTGTTGAAGCGGAAGCTGTAAGGCACCGTGGAGGTATCAGAAGTGCGAATGCTGACATGAGTAACGATAAGGGAGGTGAAAACCCTCCCCGCCGGAAGACCAAGGGTTCCTATCCAACGCTATTCGAGGTAGGGTGAGTCGGCCCCTAAGGAGAGGCTGAAGAGCGTATCCGATGGGAAACAGGTTAATATTCCTGTACTGCTCATAACTGCGATGGGGGGACGGAGAAGGCTAGGCTAGCGCGGCGTTGGTTGTCCGCGTTTAAGATAGTAGGTTTAGAGCTTAGGTAAATCCGGGCTCTTTTAAGACCGAGAATCGATGACGAGGTCCTTTATGGACTGAAGTAGTTGATGCCATGCTTCCAGGAAAATCCTCTAAGCTTCAGGTTATGACTAACCGTACCCTAAACCGACACAGGTGGTCAGGTAGAGAATACTAAGGCGTATGAGAAAACTCGGGTGAAGGAACTAGGCAAAATGGCACCGTAACTTCGGGAGAAGGTGCGCCGGTTTTGGTGATGGGACTTGCTCCCTAAGCTGAGGCCGGTCGAAGATACCAGGTGGCTGCGACTGTTTATTAAAAACATAGCACTCTGCAAACTCGAAAGAGGACGTATAGGGTGTGACGCCTGCCCGGTGCCGGAAGGTTAATTGATGGGGTTAGCGCTTGCGCGAAGCTCTTGATCGAAGCCCCGGTAAACGGCGGCCGTAACTATAACGGTCCTAAGGTAGCGAAATTCCTTGTCGGGTAAGTTCCGACCTGCACGAATGGCGTAACGATGGCCACACTGTCTCCACCCGAGACTCAGTGAAATTGAAATAGCTGTTAAGATGCAGTTTACCCGCGGCTAGACGGAAAGACCCCGTGAACCTTTACTACAGCTTCACAGTGGACTTTGACATTACTTGTGTAGAATAGCTGGGAGGCTTTGAAACCCTGTCGCCAGATAGGGTGGAGCCACCTTTGAAATACCAGCCTGGTAATGTTGAGGTTCTAACCCAGTTCCCTAAGCGGGATCGGGGACATTGTGTGGTGGGTAGTTTGACTGGGGCGGTCTCCTCCCAAAGAGTAACGGAGGAGCACGAAGGTACCCTCAGCATGGTCGGAAATCATGCAATGAGCGCAAGAGTAGAAGGGTGCTTGACTGCGAGACAGACACGTCGAGCAGGTACGAAAGTAGGTTCTAGTGATCCGGTGGTTCTGTATGGAAGGGCCATCGCTCAACGGATAAAAGGTACTCCGGGGATAACAGGCTGATACCGCCCAAGAGTTCACATCGACGGCGGTGTTTGGCACCTCGATGTCGGCTCATCACATCCTGGGGCTGAAGCCGGTCCCAAGGGTATGGCTGTTCGCCATTTAAAGTGGTACGCGAGCTGGGTTTAGAACGTCGTGAGACAGTTCGGTCCCTATCTGCCGTGGGCGTTTGAGATTTGAGAAGAGTTGCTCCTAGTACGAGAGGACCGGAGTGAACGAACCTCTGGTGTACCGGTTGTGATGCCAATTGCATTGCCGGGTAGCTACGTTCGGACGGGATAACCGCTGAAAGCATCTAAGCGGGAAGCCTCCTTCAAGATGAGATCTCACTGGGAACTTGATTCCCCTAAAGGGCCGTTGAAGACTACGACGTTGATAGGTTGGGTGTGGAAGCGCTGTGAGGCGTTGAGCTAACCAATACTAATTGCCCGTGAGGCTTGACCATATAACGCCCAAGGCGTTTGGCAAGTGACTTGTAAGATATGTAAGACGATAGAGAGTAACGAATTAGCGCGTAGTTAAGCTACAGTCGAAGAACTATCTAGATCAAATAAAAGAAGAATCAGATCTAAGTTGTAACAGTTTTGCTTGGCGACCATAGAGTTGTGGAACCACCTGAATCCATCCCGAACTCAGACGTGAAACGCAACATCGCCGATGGTAGTGTGGGGCTTCCCCATGTGAGAGTAGGTCATCGCCAAGCATTTAATTAAGAGAAAACCCCGGTCACGCTGTGATCGGGGTTTTTTCGTGTTGGGCTAACGAAAGCAAAACAATACTGAACGAAGTATTTACACTCGGCTTAATCCACATACCCTTTCTAGCAACTAGCAACTAGCAACTAGCAACTAGCAACTAGCAACTAGCAACTAGCAACTAGCAACTAGCAACTAGCAACTAGCAACTAGCAACTAGCTAAAAAGTTACTGTTGAAGGCTTAGCGTATTAACTATGTCTTCTTTGAGATCGGCATAGTCGAAATCGCTGATTCCAAGGAATTTTAAGATAGGCATTATCTTGAGAGTGTCTTCTTTTGGATCAGGTATGCGCCAGAAATGGCGGTAAGCATCGCTGATATCTCGTGCTAAAAGAAGCATGCATAGTTTTAAGCGCATCTCTTCTTTCTCATCAGCAGGCTCTTTGAAGGTTTGTTCGTAATAAGGCTGTCTGCTGATAGCTTCGGCAGTTGATTCGCCTATATTCCATTTTCTAGCCAGTTCAGCGCTTAATTGATAATGGCTCACGCCATATAGAGCAATCTCTTGCTCATTAAGCTCTGTCAAACTTGCGCCATTCAGTTCTCTTAGTTTGTCTTTGAACTCTGGTTTAGCTTGCATTAACAGAGGGATGCCGCTGTCGTGTAACATGCCTAGTGTATATGTTTCATCTGGATCTAGATTTGTAAACTGGTTTGCCAAAGCTGCAGTAATTCGAGCTACTTCTGTTGCAGTGTCCCAAAAGCGTTCCATTGGGCCTACTGCTGAAAGGCTATTTTTTAATGCTGCAAGTTGTACAATATTGAATACGCGCTTAATGCCTAAAAGTGCTACTGCACGTTCTACAGAAGATATCTCGGTACGTATGCCGAAATAAGATGAATTAACTGTTGCTATAACAGAGCTATATAAAGCTACATCCTGTTTAATTAAATTACATATCCCTTTGATGTCGGGATCCGGCTGTCTCAGGGCCTCAGTAATACCGATAAGTACTTCAGGGCGTGCTGGAATTACATAGCTTGTTGATTGTTCAGAAACAGGAGGCATACAGTCCTTCTCAAATAGTTGTTAAAATACAACTTACTTTATTCAATGGTAGCTGACAATTTTTAATTGTATTCAAAAGCTTAGCTTGGACAAATTATCTGGCTAGGATTATATGATTAACTTTTAGTCTTGCAGATCAAATAGGTCGTTAGATGTTAAATATTGCTGCTTTTACTTTTAACTACGATCAGCTTGAAGATCGCATTTTACTGGTAGGCAATCTAAGTAATGGTCAGCAAAGAATTGATTTCTGGCTAACTCGAAAACTCGTCTTGCGTTTGCTTGATGCTGCTCAGGGCTTGCTAGAAAAGACTGTTAGCGAAATTGCTGATGCCCCAGTACAGCAAAAAACGCACATGGCTCAGTTTCATCACGAAGATGCTCAGCAAGCGCTCCAGGTTCAGCGTGAAAATACAAAAGTTATTGCTGAAAGTGCATTTCTACTTAGTCGTTTGGATATTAGTCATCATGAGGGGCAATATAAATTGTTGTTCTTTTCTGGCAGTGATGAACCTATTGCCGTTAGTGTTTTAAACTACCAGGAACTGCATCAGATCTTTCACCTATTACACCGTGGTGCTGTAGGTCTAGACTGGGGTGTTGCAGCAGAATTGTTTCAATCCTCTAATCAGCCTCAAACTCTACAATGATCGAATCAAAACCTTTTATTGCGCGTGGGTCTAAAACTCAGCGTTGTGAGTCGTGTCTGTTGTCTGCCCGTGCATGCATTTGTGATTACAAACTTCAGCATGATGCGTTAGCGAGTTTTTACTTACTCATGCATCATGATGAAACATTTAAGCCAACAAATACGGGCCGTCTTATTGAGGACTGTATTGCCGACACGCAGCGATTTAAATGGTCAAGGACTGAGCCTAGCCAGCAGTTGCTTGAGGCAATAAATCATGAGGCTATAGACCCTTATATTGTTTTTCCTGAGGGCGATGACTATCAGGATAGGATGGTAGATTTTGAGCTCAAGCCCGGGAAAAAGCCGGTTTTCATCATCCTTGATGGTACTTGGCGTCAAGCTAGGCGTATGTTTAGGCATAGCCGTTATTTAGACCACCTTCCTGTTATCCAACCCCAAGTAACTTCAACCTCTCAGTATAAGTTGCGTAAGGCCCCTGTTGCTGGTCAATTGTGTACGGCTGAAGTTGCTGCGGAAATGTTAAAACTAGCTGGGGATCAAAAAGGGGCTGAAATAATGTCAGATTATTTTTCAGTCTTTAATAGCCATTATTGGGCGGCACGTTTAAATCGACCGCTTGACGATGATGCAGAAGAGAAGAAGCGTTTAAAGACCTATCAGCTCGCTCTCGAGGTTTGATAGGTCTAGGATTTAACTTTCTAACCAGAAAGTAACTGGTCCATCATTGACTAATGATACGGCCATGTCTGCAGCGAAGATGCCTGTTTCAACGGCCTTGTGCTGTTGTTCTGCTTGCTTTACAAAGTAGTTGTATAGCTTTTCACCATGCTCTGGTGATGCGCCGGAAGAGAAGCTTGGGCGTAGTCCTTTTTTAGTGTCTGCAACAATAGTAAATTGAGAGACAACGAGTAGTCCTCCATTGATTTGTTGCAGGTTCAGATTCATCTTCCCTTCGTTATCAGCAAATATACGGTAACCCAGTATTTTTTTTAGCAGTTTGTTGGCATCTGCTTCAGTGTCATCTTTCTCAACACCAAGCAGTAATAGAATGCCTTGGTTGATCTTCCCTACGGTTTCAGCGTCTACTTCAACGCTTGCAGATTTGACTCGTTGGATTAGTGCTTTCATATCTAGGTTTTATTTGTCTGCATGTCTTATGCTAATGAGATGGCGAAGTTATCTGTTGCACGAATTAGATTGTCAGTAATTCCAGGTTCGAAAGCTGAATGGCCAGCGTCTCGTACGATGTGAAACTCTGACTGAGGTAAAGCGTCATAGAGGGCTTGAGCTTGTTCGATGGGGCAAACCATATCATAGCGGCCATGTACGATCACTGTTTTGATTTCTTCAATTTTTGAGCAATTATCAATGATTTGGTTAGGCTCTATAAAGGCTTTATTTATAAAGAAATGTGCTTCTATTCTTGCCATGGCAAGCGCTACGTGAGGGTCTGCAAAATGATCAACTATATCATTGTTTGGATCTAAGGTAGAGCAACGACCTTCCCAAATAGACCACGCTTTTGCTGCAGACATACGAGCGATCTCATTGGATGAGGTTAAGCGCTTGTAATAGGCTTTAAGCATGTCCTTGCGTTCAGTGCTAGGAATGACCTGTTCGTACTCTTTCCAATAGTCGGGGAAGATTGCACTCGCACCACGTTGATAAAACCACTGAATATCCTGATCCCGACAGAGAAAAATGCCCCTAAGGATCATGCCGGATACGCGATCTGGATGAGCTTGAGCGTAGAGAAGGCTAAGTGTTGATCCCCAGGAACCACCGAATAGTAACCATTTATCCACATTTAGATGTCTTCTGATTACTTCCATATCACCTATCAGATCTGTGGTCGTGTTATTTGTGAGATCTGAATGAGGTGTGGATTTGCCGCAACCGCGCTGGTCAAACAGAATAATTCGATATTTTTCCGGATCAAAAAAACTTCGATGTGCTGGTGCGGTTCCACCACCGGGGCCGCCATGAATGAATAGTGCTGGAATCCCTCGAGGGTTGCCACTTTCCTCTACGTAAAGGCTGTGGGTATCAGAAACCTTTAGCTGAAATTCGGTATAGGGGTGTATTTCAGGGTAGGGAATGCGCATATGGCCTCCAGCACAGATTGACGTCCTAATTTTAAAGTATAGTGAGCTAGTTGTGTCAGAGCTACGGTATTAGAAAATAAAAAAGGCAGCCCAAGGCTGCCTTTTTAAGATAGAGATAATCTCTTATTTGTTCTTCGCGCGTTTACGTTCGTTCTCTTTCAGAAGCTTCTTACGTAGGCGGATGAAGTTAGGTGTTACTTCTACCAATTCGTCATCTTCGATGAAATCCAAAGCTTGTTCCAGAGTGAATTTTACTGGAGGAGTCAGTTGGATGTTTTCATCTGTGCCAGATGCACGTACGTTTGTTAGTTGCTTACCTTTGATTGGGTTAACTGCTAAGTCATTACTACGGCTGTGAATACCTAGTAGCATGCCTTCATAAACGTCGATATTTGGTTCGATGCAGAGGCGGCCACGGCTCTGTAGGTTCCATAAAGAGTAGCCAAGTGCTTTACCTGTAACCATAGATACAAGTACACCATTATTTCGGCTTTCTACTTCACCTTCTTTAACTGGTCCATAATGATCGAACACGGAAGTCATGATACCTGTACCAGAAGTCATGGTAAGGAACAGAGAGCGGAAGCCGATTAAGCCGCGAGAAGGAATGATAAAGCTAAGGCGTGAACGGCCTTTGCCGTCTACTTCCATATTGGTCATATCGCCTTTGCGCTTACCAAGCTCTTCGATGATCGCGCCTTGGTGTTCATCTTCAACGTCAATCATTACGTCTTCGTAAGGTTCATGGATTTCGCCATCAACCTCTTTTTGAACTACTTCAGGACGGGATACACCTAGTTCGAAACCTTCACGACGCATTGTTTCGATAAGAACGGAAAGGTGTAGTTCACCTCGACCAGACACTTTGAATTTCTCTGGTGTGTCACCATCTTCAACGCGGAGGGCAACGTTGTGGATAAGTTCGCGATCTAGACGCTCTTTGATGTTACGGCTAGTTACAAATTTACCATCCTGGCCAGAAAACGGAGAATCGTTAACCTGGAAGGTCATGGATACAGTTGGCTCATCTACGCTTAGCGCAGGTAAGGCTTCAACTTTATCTGGGTCGCAGATTGTGTCCGAAATGTTTAGCGCATCGATACCTGTAACGCAGATGATGTCCCCAGCAGTGGCTGTATCAACTTCAACGCGTTCTAGACCGTGATAACCCATGATCTTAAGGATACGACCACTACGAATAGCGCCTTCGCGGTCAATAACTTTAACCTGAGTGTTAGTTTTGATTGTACCGCGAGTAACTCGACCAACACCGATAACGCCTAGGTAGCTGTTATAGTCCAGAGCAGATACTTGCATCTGTAATGGGCCATCAACATCTACTTTTGGTGGTTCAACATGTTCTACGATTGCTTCGAAAAGAGGCGTCATATCGTCAGACATATCGTCTGGTTCTAGACCTGCGATGCCGTTTAGTGCAGATGCGTAAACGATTGGGAAGTCTAGCTGTTCATCAGTTGCACCAAGGCTATCGAAAAGATCGAATACTTGATCGATAACCCAATCTGGACGCGCACCTGGGCGGTCAATTTTGTTGATAACAACGATTGGGCGAAGGCCTTGGTCAAATGCTTTCTGAGTTACGAAGCGCGTTTGTGGCATTGGGCCGTCAACAGCGTCAACCAGTAGGCATACACAGTCAACCATAGACAGTACGCGTTCTACTTCACCGCCGAAGTCGGCGTGTCCAGGAGTGTCAACGATGTTGATGCGGTAGTCGTTCCATGTAATGGCAGTATTTTTTGCCAAAATGGTAATGCCGCGCTCTTTCTCCTGGTCATTGGAGTCCATGATGCGCTCAGTGCCTTCATCACGACGGCCTAAAGTGCCGGATTGTGCAAGCAGCTTATCAACCAAGGTTGTTTTACCGTGGTCAACGTGCGCGATGATAGCGATATTTCTTAGCTTTTCGATCACGTGTGTATACCTGTGAGATATTTTTGCGAATGCGGAATTATACGTGTTTATAGAGAAATTACTGCATATTTCTTAATCAATTATGCAGAGTTTTACTTTTTCTTTTTATGAAGAGAATGGTTGAATTGATCTGGGTAAGAATTAAGTTAAAAACAGGCCCATTATAGGTGGGCGTTTTTAATAAGGTTGGAGTATATTATAGACCCATAACGGTGCGTAAAAATTGATTTAACAAGATTTGCACTATTATGGTGCGCTAAAGTTGCTTGTGTTCGATTTTGGTGCGGTGCTTTTGGTGTATTTATGCTGCAAGTGCCTCTAATTGTGGAGGAATGCTGGTTTTTATATTCTGGCACGCTTGTTGCTTAGTCCTAAGCCGATAATAAATTCTGATTTCTTGAGGCTGGCGCTGTTCGGCCTGGTAATTATTAAGTGGAGACAGTCAAATGTCAGAGAAGACTCTGAATCTGATCAAAGAAAGCAACGCTAAATGGGTTGACCTGCGTTTCACCGATTCTCACGGTAAAGAGCAGCATGTAACTATCCCTGTATCTGATATGGGCGACGACTTCTTTGAAGAAGGTAAAATGTTCGATGGTTCATCCATCTCAGGTTGGAAAGGTATTAACGATTCCGACATGATCTTGATGCCGGACGACAGTGCAACTGTACTGGATCCATTCTCTGAAGCAACGACTATCATCGTTCGTTGTAACATCGTTGAGCCGGCTACTGGCCAAGGTTATGAGCGTGACCCACGTTCTGTTGCTAAACGTGCAGAAGAGTACCTAAAATCTACAGGTATTGCAGATTCAGCTATGTTTGGTCCAGAGCCAGAGTTCTTCGTATTTGACGAAGTTAAATGGCACGCAGACATCTCTGGTTGCGGTTACACAATCGCTTCTGAAGAAGCTTCTTGGGCTTCTAGCCACAATGTCGAAGGTGGTAACACAGGTCACCGTCCACGTGTTAAAGGTGGTTACTTCCCAGTACCACCAATTGATTCTCTGCATGATCTACGTGGCGCTATGTGTGACGCGATGGAAGCAATGGATCTTGAAATTGAAGTACACCACCACGAAGTAGCAACAGCTGGTCAGTGTGAAATCGGTGTAGGTCCTAATACGCTTACTGCTAAAGCAGACGAAGTTCAGGTTCTTAAATACTGCGTACACAACGTTGCACACGCTTACGGCAAAACAGCTACGTTTATGCCTAAGCCACTAGTTGGTGATAACGGTTCTGGTATGCACGTTCACATGTCTCTATCTAAGGACGGTGTTAACCTGTTCTCTGGTGATGCTTATGCAGGCATGTCTGAAACTGCTCTTTACTACATTGGCGGTATCATCAAGCACGCTAAAGCGCTTAACGCTCTAACTAACTCTTCTACTAACGCTTACAAGCGTCTAGTACCAGGTTTCGAAGCGCCAGTTATGCTTGCTTACTCTGCACGTAACCGTTCTGCTTCAATCCGTATTCCATACGTGACTAATCCTAAAGCACGTCGTGTAGAAGCTCGTTTCCCTGATCCATCTGCTAACCCATACCTGTGCTTCGCAGCGCTTATGATGGCTGGTCTTGACGGTATCAAGAACAAGATTCACCCTGGCGATGCTGCTGATAAAGACCTTTACGATCTACCGGCTGAAGAAGCTGCTGAGATCCCACAGGTTGCTGCTTCTCTAGAAGAAGCTCTAGATGCTCTAGAGAACGATCGTGAGTTCTTGACTGCTGGCGGCGTATTCACTGATGACATGCTAGATGCATTCATCGAGCTGAAGCGTGAAGAAGTTGAGAAAGTTAACATGACTACTCACCCAGTTGAATTTGATCTGTACTACTCTGTATAAGTCTGAATTCTTCTTAAAAAAAGCCTCCCTCGTGGAGGCTTTTTTGTTTTTAAATCTTACCTTTATGCACTTATTTAGTGATGATTAAAATCTAAATTTTATTTCATGCACTAAAGTGGTGCGCTATTATTTTTTAGCAGCTACACTCAATATTAGAAGAGTCAGTGATGGTGCTGTCTGAGAGCAATTCTGGACAGTGATAAAACTTGGTTTACTTTTTGCAGAAGTAAACTTAAGTAAAAGAGTGTAGGCCGATGCCAGTATTAGATTTTCATAAACAGATAATAGAAAACCTTTCGACAGCGGTTGTTTTGCTGGATAGCAATCTCGATGTGGAATATGCCAATCCCGCAGCTGAAATGCTGTTAGAGGCGAGTTTGCGCCGCTTGTCCCAAGTGTCTGTAGCGGAGTGGTTCTCACCAGAGGAGGATGGCATTGAAGATCTAAGTGATTGTCTTGAAACGGGTCATCCATACACTCGCCGCGAAGCTAAATTGGTGACTCAAAGTGGTAGTGTGCTGACGGTGGATTATTCAATTAATCCATTGTTTTGGTTGAGTGGTCGGCAGCTTCTGATTGAGATAGAGGCTAGAGACCGTTTGATGAGAATTGAGCGTGAAGAAGATCTTCTAACTCAGCATGATACTGCTAGGTCCCTAGTCCGTGGCATGGCGCATGAAATTAAGAATCCGTTAGGTGGGATTCGTGGTGCTGCGCAATTGCTAGAACGAGAGCTGCCAGATCCTGCGTTATATGATTATACCCGCGTGATTATTGAAGAAGCTGACCGTTTGAGGAACTTAGTGGATCGTCTTTTAGGTCCGCGGAAGTTACCTAAGTTGGAAGATTTAAATATTCATGCGATCCTCGAGCGAGTTTGTCAGCTAATCGAAGCAGAAACAAAAGGCTCTGTGTCTTTGTTGCGAGATTATGATCCGAGCATTCCTGAGTTTACTGGTGATTCAGAGCAGCTTATCCAAGCGGTATTGAATATCCTGCGTAATAGTATGCAGGCAATGCAAGGGGCAGGGACCGTCGATCCAACTATACAAATTAAGACTCGGGCTTTCCGTCAAATTACATTGGGCGCAGAAAAACACCGTTTGGTGTGTAGTGTCGAAATTGTGGATAACGGCCCAGGAATTCCAGAAGAGATACTCAGTAAGATTTTCTACCCTATGGTAAGTGGGCGTGCAGAAGGAACCGGCCTTGGCTTGTCGATTGCGCAATCGATTATCAATCAGCATCAAGGATTGATTGAGTGTGAAACTCAGCCAGGGGAAACCAAATTTCAACTATTCATACCTTTGGAGATAAGTCATGAACCTGTCAGGTAAAATCTGGATTGTCGATGATGATCGTTCAATTCGTTGGGTGCTTGAAAAAGCAATGGCAGTAGAAGGGCTTCAAACCGAAGTTTTTGATAGTGCAGATGCTTTATTGGCTCAGCTAGAACGTGAAGTGCCAGATGCCATCATTAGTGATATTCGCATGCCTGGAACAGACGGTCTGCAGTTGCTAGAGAAAATTCAAGAAACTCACCCACAAGTTCCGATCATTATTATGACGGCACACTCCGATTTAGATTCTGCTGTGGCTTCTTATCAGGGTGGTGCATTTGAGTATTTGCCTAAACCATTTGATGTAGATGATGCTGTTGCTTTAACTAAGCGCGCCTTGGCGCATGCGATTGAGCAACGAGAGCAGGTAGCAGAGCAAGCTGCTGAAGAAGGTACGGAGATTATTGGTGAAGCGCCTGCTATGCAGGAAGTTTTCCGTGCGATTGGCCGTTTATCTCAATCAAATATTACGGTTCTCATTAATGGTGAGTCCGGCACGGGTAAAGAGCTTGTCGCGCACGCGCTGCATAAGCATAGCCCGCGTAGAGATAGGCCTTTCATTCCTCTGAATATGGCGGCGATCCCTCATGATCTGATTGAGTCAGAATTGTTTGGTCATGAGAAAGGTGCCTTTACCGGTGCAGCAGCGGCTCGACGTGGTCGATTTGAGCAGGCAGATGGCGGTACCCTTTTTCTAGATGAAATTGGTGATATGCCAGCTGATGCTCAAACGCGTTTGTTGAGGGTGTTGGCTGATAGTGAATTCTATCGTGTAGGTGGTCATACGGCAGTAAAGGTCGATGTTCGGATTATCGCTGCTACCCATCAGGATTTGGAAAAGTTGGTAGCTGAAGGTCGTTTCCGTGAAGATTTATTCCATCGCCTTAACGTTATTCGTGTTCATCTACCCAAGTTAGCTGAACGACGTGAAGATATTCCGCGTTTAGCGCGCCATTTCCTAAACATGGCGGCTGAAGAGTTAGATGTGGAGCCAAAAGTGCTTGCTACTGACACTGAAAGTTATATGTGTAATTTGGCTTGGCAGGGTAACGTTAGGCAGTTGGAAAACACTTGTCGCTGGTTAACGGTAATGGCTACAGGCCGAGAAGTGCTCATTGATGATTTGCCGCCAGAGCTTATGCAGAGTAGTGAATCAGAGACAGCTGTGGCAGGGGATTGGGAATTGTCTCTGCGCAATTGGGCTGATCAGCAGTTGGGGCTTGGTCATCGAAATCTATTAGATACTGCAGTGCCTGCTTTTGAAAAAATTATGATTGAGACTGCGCTAAAGCATACAGCAGGTCGTCGACGCGATGCTGCAGAGCTTCTGGGTTGGGGGCGTAATACTCTTACGCGGAAAATCAAAGAGTTGGGTATGGACGAAGATAAAGGTGATGATCAGGAAGTTGCGTAAGTTATTCTTATACAGTAATAACCACGTTTTTTGATTTCATATATAATCCCTGCAGCTTTTAACCTGCGGGGATTTTTTATGCTTCACGTTGTCCTATTCGAACCTGAAATACCGCCAAATACTGGCAATATTATTCGGCTTTGTGCCAATACAGGTTTCCATCTTCATCTTGTTGAGCCTCTGGGCTTTGACTTTGATGATAAACGGTTACGTCGTGCAGGCTTGGATTATCATGAGTTTGCTGCAGTTAAAATTCACCCTGATTTAGACACCTGTCTGGCTGAAATAGAGCCTAGAAAGGTTTGGGCGTTAACGACAAAAGGTAAAACCTGCTACACCAAAGCGGATTACCAAGCGGGCGATGTTTTGTTGTTGGGGCCAGAAACGAGAGGTTTGCCGGTTGAGGTGAGAGAGAGTTTCCCTAGCGAACAGTGGTTGCGAATGCCGATGAAAGAGGCGAGTCGTAGTATGAACCTTTCTAATGCTAGCGCTGTTGTTGTTTATGAAGCATGGCGTCAATTGGGGTTTGAAGGCGCTATCGATAGTTAGTTTTAAAAGCGGTTCTACATATAGATACTTAAATGTTGCTATAACGACTATAGTGAAAGGAACTACATGACGGTCAGTAATTCTATGCAGCACGCTTTCATAGTGACAAAGATTGAAGCTTATTTAACCGAGCAGGCGGGTGAGGTTTTTAAACTGCATGTTACTGACTACAGGGAGCGTGCAGTATGGTTGTTAGGTCGGCTTGATCAGCAAGTAAATATCCAAACACTTAAGAACCAACAGCTTCCGGTAGTTCTGATCTCTGATCAATTAGAGTCTGGCAGTGAAGGTCAATTTCTTATCCCAGCAAGCTCGCTTGTAAGTATTGTGCCGTTGCCAGCAGCTTCATTGCAACAGGTCCTTGAATTAGGTCGTGCTGATGAAATACTGCAAAGTCTTTCCTTAAAATCATGCTAGAATGCGCTACTGATTAATAAATGTACAATTGAAAGTGTTGTTCGGTAAGTATATGTGGAAAAAATATAGCTCCCTTTTTCTTGGGAGTTTTTTAATCTTGATCTCTTCTTTGACTCATGGAACGAATCATCCAGAAGAAGTGACGAATGTCTGCAAGCAGGTTGGTAAAAAACTAGCCAGTGTTTCGGTTAAAGAATGTTTAAGTAATCCTTATCTTCCACCTCGTTTTTATTCAGTTCAAGGTCGTGCAATTTTAGAGGCACACTTTCAGGCATCAGAAGAAAATAAACATGCACCAAGGGTTCTATTTATAGGTGGTATTCATGGTGATGAGTACTCCAGTGTTAGCGTAACCTTTAAGTGGCTTAATACCTTACGTAAACATCATAGTGGTAGTTATGATTGGTATTTCTTGCCGGTTGTGAATCCAGATGGCTTATTGCAGCGTAAGTCGAGCCGAGTAAATGCGAATAAGGTTGATCTGAATCGGAATTTTACTCCTGCACCAGAATTTCCAGAGCCTTTAGCGCATTGGCAAAAAAGTGCGAAAAAGCGTTTGCGCTATTTCCCTGGGCACGCGCCTTTGAGTGAGCCTGAAAGTCGTGTTATCCACAATTTAATTGATGAGTATAAGCCGACGGTGATTGTCTCTGTACATGCGCCGCACGGAATTTTGGACTTTGACGGTGGTATTCAACCGCCGCGTAAACTTGGGCCGCTGCACCTGCGTCAGCTAGGTACATACCCGGGTTCTTTAGGCAATTATGGCTGGTTTGTTAAGAATATACCTGTAGTAACCATTGAGCTTCCCTATGCTGGGATCATGCCGCCGAAAATGGATATTGATAAGATGTGGACGGATTTAGTGGGTTGGTTGAAGTATAAATCGAAACGCAACCGCAGTGAGTTGGCTGCATCTGAATCATCCAAATAGATAGATCCAAAAACAAAAAAAACGGAGCCTAAAGCTCCGTTTTTTTAATGCGATAGCGTTTAGCTTAGTGCTGAGCTTCGCCTTGAGCAGCTTCTTGCTGAGCTTGAGCCATCTGTTGAGCATATAGTGCATCAAAATTAACTGGAGCAAGCATTAGTGCTGGGAAACTAGCTTTAACAACCATTGCGTCAATTGCTTCACGTGCATAAGGGAATAGGATGCTTGGGCAGAACGCACCTAGTGTGTGGTGCATCTCTTGCTCGCCTAGACCCGCGATAGAGAAGATGCCTGCTTGCTGTAGTTCAACTAGGAATGCAGTTTTGTCTTCGTTTTTAACCGTAACTGTTAGCGTTAGAGTTACTTCAAAAGCGTTGTCACCTAGCTGAGCAGTTTGAGTGTTCATCTCTAGGCCAACTTCTGGCTGCCAAGGGCTCATGAAAATTTCAGGAGCGTTTGGAGATTCAAAAGAGGCATCTTTAATGTATACGCGTTGTACCGCAAACTGAGGCCCCTGCTGTTCTTCTTGGGACGCTGTGTTCTGATCGTTCTCAGCCATGATTTATCCTTATTTTTAAAAATTAGTTTGCACTAAGTAGGGTGTCGAGTTCGCCTTGGCGTTCAAGGGCAAACATATCATCGCAACCGCCAATAGGTGCTTCGCCGATAAAAATTTGCGGCACAGTGCGACCTCCACTTAGTTCCGTCATTTCGCGACGTTTTTCTGCGTCGCCGTCGACTTTAATCTCAGTGTAAGGAATGCTCTTATGATCCAAAAGCATTTTTGCTCGGATACAGAAGGGGCACCACGCGGTTGTATAGATGGTAACTTCTTTCATCGTGATTATTACTTAACAATAGGAAGGCTTTGGCCTTTCCATTCGGTCATGCCGCCAGATAGGCGCACTGCATTTTCAAAGCCTTCAGCCTTAAGTTTGCGAGTAGCAGCGCTCGCTGCTTGACCTAAATTACATACAACGATAATCGGGCGTTGTTTGTACTTAGTTAGCTCGTCCATACGACGATCTAAATCAGAAAGAGGGATGTGCTTTGCATTGGTGATATGACCTGTTGCCCACTCTTTTTTAGGGCGGATATCAACGATGATCGCGTCTTCTTTGTTGATTAGGTTTGTTGCTTGCGCCGGAGTAACGGCTTTGCCTGCTTTACTACGTTCATAAAGAACGAACATCACTAGAGTTAAAAGCCAAGCACCAACCAAGAATGGGTGGTTGCCGATAAATTCGATAAATTGATCCATTTCTAATCCAAATAAGGTCTTACCTGAAGACCATTAAAAACTGTTGATCGACGATTGAGGAGCAATAGTATACCTCGCGATTTTTGACGGTATAAGGGGAAGATACGGTGAAAATGATTATTTAGTGGCAATTATTCTGCTTCGGGCCTTCAATCGTTAGCCTTAAAGGGGCTTTCCAAGTAAAATTGGCGGCAATTTTATAACCGTTGCAACAGAATCCTACAGATATGACACAAACGCGCGCGACCAAAGCTTTGATCATCCTTGATGGTTACGGTGTAGAAAGTTCAGAATCTTCAGCAATTCAGGCAGCTAATACCCCAGTATGGGATGCACTGCTTGCTGATAATCCAAATGCTCGAATCGAAACTTCAGGTATGGCTGTTGGCTTGCCGGATGGACAGATGGGTAACTCAGAAGTTGGCCATATGAACATTGGTGCAGGGCGCACGGTTTATCAAAACTTCACGCGTATCTCCAAAGCGATTGAGGATGGTGATTTCTTCGATAATGAAACGTTAGTGAATGCGATGGATGCTGCTATTGCGCAAGACAAAGCAGTTCATATTTTGGGCTTGTTATCACCAGGTGGTGTTCACAGCCATGAAGAACATATCTTTGCGCTGTTAGAGATGGCTGTTAAACGTGGTGCGAAAAAGCTTTATGTTCATGCCATTCTGGATGGTCGTGATATGCCGCCTCGTTCTGCGGAACCATCGATTCAACGTACGGAAGCGAAGCTAGCCGAACTCGGTGTAGGTTCCATTGCTTCTGTAGCGGGCCGTTATTTTACAATGGATCGTGATAACCGTTGGGATCGTGTGCAGAACGGTTACGATGCAATGACTATCGGTCAAGCCCCTTGCAAAGCTGAATCTGCTATTCAAGCGCTGAATGAAGCTTATGCGCGTGATGAGAACGATGAATTTGTTCAAGCAACAGTAATTACGGATGCTGCTGGCGAAGCGAAGGGCTTGGTTGCTGACGGTGATGCGCTAATCTGCGCGAACTTCCGTCCTGATCGTGCCCGTGAAATTACTCGTGCATTTACTGAAGGTAGCAGTTTTGACGGTTTTACACGTGAAAAAGCACCAGAACTAGCTGCATATGTAATGATGACTCAGTACGCATCTGATATCGATGCTGCTTGTGCTTATCCTCCACAAGCTATTCGAAATGATCTAGGTGAATACCTATCTGGTTTGGGCAAAACCCAACTGCGTATCGCTGAAACTGAAAAATATGCTCATGTGACTTTCTTCTTCAATGGTGGTCAGGAAGAAGTTTACGAAGGTGAAGATCGTATTTTGGTGCCTTCTCCGGATGTTGCAACTTATGATTTGCAGCCTGAGATGAGTGCGCCGGAAGTGACTGAAAAGTTAGTTGGAGCGATTAAGAGTGGTAAGTATGACCTGATCGTTTGTAACTATGCGAACGGTGATATGGTTGGCCATACCGGTAAATTTGATGCCGCTGTGAAAGCTTGTGAAGTTGTTGATGACAGCGTTAAACAGGTGCTAGAAGCGCTTCGCGAAGTTGGTGGTGAAGCATTGATTACAGCTGATCACGGCAATGTTGAGTTGATGGTTAACCCAGAAACAGGTCAGCCTCATACATCTCACACAATCTGGCCTGTGGCTTTGATTTACGATGGTCCTCGTTCTGAAAGCCTCAAGCTAGAAGACGGTGCGCTTTGTGATTTAGCACCAACTCTTCTTTCCTTGATGGACATTGAAGTGCCTGCTGAAATGACAGGCAGATCTTTAGCATCCTTCTAAAGAGGCTTTAAAAAGGGATAACTCGTTTATCCCTTTTTATTTTGTGCAGAAAAATTATGGTGCGATCTTTACCTGCCTTTATTTTCATACTGTTTAGCTTGCTTACGTCATCTGTGGTGCTGGCAGAGGATAAACAAGCATTAACTGAAAAGCAGATAAAGCAGCTCAATTCACGTATAGCCTCCTTGCAAAAAAACATGCGCTCGCAAGAGGGCGAGTCTCGTGAGTTAAGTAAAGAGCTCCGTGACAGTGAAGTTGAAATTGGCAAGTTAGCGCGTCAGATCCAATTACTGGATAAGCAATTGAGTGGTCTTGGCTCTCACGCTGATTCCCTTGAAAAGAAGCGAGATGCTTTAAAGGTCGAGCTTAAGAAACGTTCTGAACTAATCGCTAAACAGATAGCCCAGCAGTATAAAATGGGCAACCAAGCGCGCCTACAGCTACTACTCACTCAGCGAGATCCTGAGACTTTAGATCGAGCTATTCGCTATTATGACTTCGTAAATGAAGAGTTACGCCAGGACCTAATTCTTTTCAAAACCAAACTGGCGGATCTTTCCGGAACTGAATTAGAGCTGACCGATACCGAGCAAAAAATGGTCCTCAAGCGCGAAGAATTGCGTAAAGAGGTCACTGCTCTGAGGGCCTCTCAAGCGAAGCGAAAAGATACCCTTGTTCGGCTTACAAAAGCCCTCTCCACAGACAAAAAGAAACTTAAGCAGCTCAAACTGGACCAAAAGCGATTACGTGCAGTACTGACTGAAATTGAGAAAAGCCTAAACTTCGCCACCCTTGTAAAAGACGATAAATCCTTTAAACAATTAAAAGGTAAGCTGCCTTGGCCGTTAAAAGGTAAGGTAAAGCAGAATTATGGTACTGTCAGAAATAATATTCGCTATGATGGAATCTGGATTCAGGCGTCAGAAGCTCAGTCTGTAAAAGCGGTTCATCATGGGCGCGTAGTATTTTCAGATTGGCTTAGAGGTTATGGTTTAGTATTGATTATTGATCATGGCTCCGGTTATCTAAGTTTGTATGGTTATAATCAAAGTTTGTTATTAGAAACAGGTGATTGGGTAGCCGCGGGTGATACGATCGCAACTGCAGGGCAGAGTGGGGGCCGCACTCAAACAGGTCTTTATTTTGCGGTTCGTTATAAAGGTAAGCCGAGTAATCCAAAAAGCTGGTTGAAGCGCTAACATTATTAGGGAAGAAATTATGAAGTCAGTTTTATGTTCGGGCGGGTTCAAACATACCTTGCTTGGTATGGTTGTTGGTTCGCTTATCTCTTTCCCACTTCATGCAGCTGATCCGAAGCCTGCAGATACACCAGCTGTTACAGACGAAAAAGTATTACCTCTAGATGAGCTTCGATTATTCACTGAAGTGTTCCAACGAATTAAATCCTCCTATGTAGAGCCTGTGGATGACGCACGCCTGCTTGAAGATGCTCTGCGAGGCATGATTGCAGGTTTAGATCCCCATTCTGCGTATTTAGAACCCGACGAATTTGAGAGTCTGCAAGCCAATACCAGTGGTGAATTTGGTGGTTTAGGCATCGAAGTAGGTTCTGAAGATGGCTTTATTCGTGTTATCACGCCAATCGATGATACGCCCGCTCAGCGTGCAGGGGTTAAAGCGGGGGACTTGATTACTAAGCTGGATGATACACCAGTACAGGGCATGCCGCTTAGCGAAGCGGTAGAGCTGATGCGTGGTAAGCCAGGCAGTAAGCTCATTCTAACGATTGTGCGTGAAGGCGAAGAAAAGCCGCTAGAAATTGAAGTTGTACGAGACATTATTCAAGTAGCGAGTGTTAAGAGTCGCATGTTGGATGAGGGTTTCGGCTACCTGCGTGTATCCCAATTTCAAGTAGATTCAGGGAAAGAGGTTAACAAACACCTTAAACGCTTGATGAAAAATGAGCTGAAAGGTGTGGTGTTAGATCTGCGTAATAATCCGGGTGGTGTGTTACAGGCCGCTGTGGATATCAGCGATACCTTTCTAAAGGATGGATTGATCGTATATACCAAAGGTCGTTTAGCCGAATCTGAGCAGCGTTTTAGTGCGACTAGCGATACTTTACTTCCTGAGCTTCCACTTGTTGTCTTGATCAATGGTGGTTCGGCATCGGCTTCAGAGATTGTTGCAGGTGCGCTTCAGGATCAAGAACGTGCGGTTATTATGGGAGTCGATAGTTTTGGTAAGGGCTCTGTTCAAACGGTTCTGCCTCTAACAAAAGAGCGTGCGTTGAAGATCACTACGGCAAGATACTACACCCCGAATGGTCGCTCCATTCAGGCGCAAGGTATCAAACCAGATATTGAGGTTAATGATGCTGAGTTAACCCTACGAGAAGGCGGCCCTGAATATTTGAAAGAAAAAGATCTAAGTGGCCATCTCGAAAATGGTGAGAAGAAGGCTGCTGAAGAAGCGAAAAAAGATAATCTTGCAGCAAGGGATTATCAGTTATATGAAGCTTTAAACTTGCTAAAAGCTCTGGCGATTGTGCGTAAGTGATATGCAACTTATCAGACGGATTTGCTCAGCGATAATTGCTCTTGGAGTTTCGGTTAGTCCAAGCCATGCCGTACCTTTGTTTGCCGATAACCAGCCTGTGATGGCGATTGTAATTGATGATATTGGTGATAATCGTAAAAAAGGCTTGGCGGCTATCAACCTTCCTGGTGCGATTACCTATGCATTTCTACCTCATACGCCACACTCTTATGAGTTAGCAGAAATTGCCTATAAGCAGGGTAAAGAAGTTATATTGCATGCGCCGATGCAAAATAAAGCAGGGCTTCGTTTAGGCCCAGGTGCATTAACAGAGAAGTTATCTAAGCAGGAAATTCAGCAGGTACTGCACAATAGTCTTGATTCAATTCCTCATGTGGTTGGGATGAACAATCACATGGGGAGCCTTCTGACCGAAAACCGTCAAAAGATGAGAGAGATAATGGCTGTTGCCAAGCAGCGCAATATCTTCTTTATTGATAGTGTTACAACAGGTCGAAGTGTGGCTTGGAAGGTCGCTCATGAACACCAAATTCCCTATCTTGTTCGCGATGTTTTTTTAGATAATAAGCAGAATTGGAACTATATCCACAACCAGTTTAAACAGGCTTTAAGTTTGGCTGTGACTCAAGGGCATGCCGTTGTAATAGGACATCCTTATCCGGCAACGGTTGAGTATTTATCTGAAGCGCTACCAATACTTAAACAGCTCGGTATTCGCTTAGTATCGGCTTCCGAACTGCTTAATATTCGATCTCGTAGTCAGTTGTTAATAGCTCAACCCAAAGTTGAGCCTTGTGATCGCAGCGAAGGGCACTGTCCTTTACCTGTGGCGATTAAAAATTAAGGCATTAGAGAGCCATTAAAATTCCTATTCCATCGCCAGTCAGTTTTATTCCGACTAGGACCGTGAGCGTTTCGAATGCTCTTTTTATCAGCTGATTACCTTGAGTAATGGCTAGATGTGCACCTGTATACGAGCCGATAGTGGCGCCGATCAAGAGTGCAGGTAACCATTCCCAGCGAGGATCTACTTGCAGCGCTACGGTAATAGCGCCGGTGGAGTTCCAGAATAGGCCGACTAGAATCAAGACATAGGTGACGGCTGTTTTGTAGTCTAGACCGAACCAGCGTACAAGCCAGAGTGTCACAAATAAGCCAGTGCCTGAAGTCAAAGAGCCGTTTAAGGCGCCAATAACGAACAGTACACCGCCCCCAATGATAAGCCCTAACTGATCTCTGTTACGAGGGGCGGCGGTAAGTCCAAGCGCTTTTTTACGGAAAGAATAGATGCCCAATCCAGCCGTTAATATTCCTAAACTGAGTATGGTCCAACCTTCGGGGATATCGATGATGATATCAGCCCCGATAACCACACCGGGCAGGCCGCATAGCAATATAAATCCACAGAATTTATAGTCCAGTTTGCCTTCACGCAGATGTCTAATGGTTGCACCAATACCTAGTGCTACGCTGGCGATTTTATGGGTGGCTAGTGCGGTATTGAAACTTAAGCCAAGGAATAGCAGTACGGGGAGTTGCAGTAAGCCTGCTCCGCCTCCGGCCATTGCTGATAAGGCATTGGCGAAAAATGAGAGAACAAACAATCCGCCGTGTTCAATAAGTTGATCCATAGTTGTGCTGGTGGCCCCGTAGGAATGAAAAAGGGGAAGCTAGCTTCCCCTTAAAGAGTCATTGTGCCAAACGTCAATTAGGCTGGACGGAAAGCGCCGGCAGCAATTCGCGGCCATTGCTCGCTCCACTGCTCTGTCGGCGTTCTTCGGAACTCTGTTCTTACGAATTGACGGATACGACCTTCGCAACACGCAAGCATCAAGTTGGCAGTTGCTCCCGCTGTTGTTTCTGTACGTAAGCCCTCTTTGACTTCTGCTTCGCGCAAGATCTGTTTGATCTGTGTTTCTAAACGTTCGAAGAACTGATTGATACGCTGTCTTAGGCGATCTGTTTCACCGGTTAAAGCATCGCCTGTAAGCAGTCGTGCCATGCCTGGATTACGTTCAACAAATGCTAATAGCAAAGTAAGTACTTGCTCGCATTGTTTTATTGCGCTCGGTTCAACTTGTGTGATCGCAGTAACACGACTAAACACTGTATCTTCGATAAAGCCGATTAGGCCTTCAAACATGCGTGCTTTACTTGGGAAGTGGCGATAAAGTGCAGCTTCGGATACACCTACTTCTTTAGCGAGGGCAGCAGTCGTAATTTTTTGCCCTGGGTTTTCCAACATGCGAGCAAGGCTTTGTAAGATTTGCTCGCGGCGGGATACTTTGACTGTTTCGCTCATGGTTCGTCCTTATCCGCGGTTGGTGATCAGAGTACCAACACCTTCATCGGTAAAGATTTCCAGCATACAGGAGTGTTCCACACGGCCGTCAATGATATGAGCGCTGTTTACGCCGCTTTTAACCGCACTTAGTGCGCAGCCGATTTTAGGCAGCATACCACCGTAGATAGTGCCATCTTCAATTAGATCATCTACTTGCTTGGTTGTTAGGCCAGTTAGGATATTGCCGTCTTTATCCATTAAACCTTCAATATTGGTTAATAGAATCAGCTTTTCTGCTTGCAGTACTTCAGCAACTTTGCCGGCAACTAGGTCTGCATTGATGTTGTAAGACGCGCCGTCTTCACCCACGCCAATCGGTGCAATCACAGGGATGATGTCGGAGTTAACCAGCATATCTAAGACTTTAACGTTAACGCTTTCTACTTCGCCTACGTGACCAATATCTACGATTTCCGGTGCTTCCATTTCAGGAGTCTTGTGCTCAACACGTAGTTTTTTAGCACGTAGAAGCTGACCATCTTTGCCTGTTAAGCCGATAGCTTGACCGCCATTATTATTGATCAGACCTACGATCTGCTTGTTAACCGTGCCGCCCAATACCATTTCGGCAACATCCATGGTTTTGGAATCGGTTACGCGCATACCGTTGATAAAGTGTGATTCGATTTTCAGATCTTCTAACAGTTGTCCGATCTGCGGGCCGCCTCCGTGTACAACAATTGGGTTAATACCAATCAGCTTCATCATCACAATATCACGGGCAAAGCTGTTTTGCAGCTTTTCATCAATCATGGCGTTACCGCCATATTTGATGACAATTGTTTTGCCGACAAAGCGCTGAATATATGGCATAGCCTCGCTCAATACATGAGCGGTAGTCATGGCATCTTTACGTGTTAGAGGCATAGTCTTTCCTTAAAATTATTATATGAGTGCACCGATTTAATCGGTGCACTCCTGCCGTTTGGGCTTTATTCGTGTGGGATAACGAGACTGTTATCCACTTCGTGTAGCTTTTGCTCGAAATCGTTTCGGATACGCATTAACGCATCGTTTGTTTCTGCTTCAAAACGAAGAACAAGAACGGGTGTTGTATTAGATGCGCGAACTAAACCCCAGCCATCAGGGTAGTCGACGCGTACACCATCAATATGGTTGGCAGTACCGCCTTCAAAGTGTTTTTCCTGAAGGGCTGCGACGATATCGAATTTGTTTTCGTCGGTAACTGTGATGTTTAGCTCCGGTGTGCTTACATCTTCAGGGTACTGAGCGAATAGCTCTTCAACGGTTTGATCTGTATTCGCCAAAATTTCAAGCAGACGTGCTGCACTGTATAGCGCATCGTCAAAACCGTACCAACGCTCTTTAAAGAAGATATGACCACTCATTTCGCCGCCAAGCAGTGCGCCGGTTTCTTTGATTTTTTGTTTGATCAAAGAGTGGCCTGTACGCCACATAGTCGCTTTACCGCCTGCTTCGGTAATCACTTTGGCGAGTAGGCGTGAGCATTTTACGTCGAAGATGATTTCTGCGCCTGGGTTGCGCTTAAGGATCTCTTCAGAGAACAACATAATGATGCGATCTGGATATACGATATTACCTTCGTTAGTGATTACGCCTACGCGATCGCCATCACCGTCAAATGCTAGGCCTAAATCAGCACCCGTTTCTTTTACCTTCGCGATAGCATCGAGCAGGTTTTTCGGTTTGCCCGGGTCTGGGTGGTGGTTAGGGAAAGTGCCATCGACTTCACAGTAAAGCGGGATAATCTCGCAGCCTAGTTGTTCAATTAACTTAGGCGCTAGCTCAGCTGGAATGCCGTTACCGCAATCGACAACAACTTTTAGCTTTTTATCTAGTTTGATATCCGAAAGGATGCGCTCAAGATAGCTTTCACGGATATCTAAATCGCGTTTAGAGCCTTCACCTTCTGAGTAGTTTTGCTCAATAATACGTGTTTTAAGAGCTTGGATCTCATCGCCAGACAATGTGTGGCCGTCGATCATCATCTTAAAACCGTTGTAATCAGCAGGGTTGTGACTACCTGTGATCATTACACCGGTGCATTGACTATCCTGATGTGCTGCGTAATAGAGGGTAGGGGTTGGTACATAGCCTGTATCTATAACTTGGCAACCACCATCCATTAAGCCTTCACTAAAGAGTTGTTTAAGGTGCGGGCTGGATAAACGGCCATCGGCTGCAACATTAACGTTTTCAACACCTTGTGATTTAGCTTCGGCAGCAAAAGCTCTGCCTAGGTGGTAGACCGTGTCATCTGTTAAGGCGGAACCTACAATGCCTCGGACATCGTAAGCACGGAAAATAGCGTGGTCTAGAGAGTTTAGAGGGTAACGCATGTTAATCCTTTAATATTCACAAAGTTTGAATCCAAAAAATTGTTATGCAGTTTCAGTCTCTTTTTGCGTTACGGCATCTGCATGATATTGAGCTGCAATTTTTTCGATTAGCTTACTGGCTAGCTGGCGTTTAGATGCTTGCGGCAATGTTTCAGTATTTGTTGTTGAAATAACTGTGACCGCATTTTCGTCGCTATTAAAACCAATATCTGAGCGAGAAACATCATTTGCGATGATGAGGTCAAGATTTTTACGCTCAAGTTTGCTTTTGGCGTAGTTGATGACATCACGTGTTTCTGCAGCAAAGCCAACCGTAAACGGTTTTGATGAACTATTGGCAATAGTGGCAACAATATCTGGATTCTTAACCAGATGAAGTTCCATAATCTCTTCTGAGCCTTTTTTAATTTTGTGCTCAGCTATAGCTGTAGGGCGGTAGTCAGCTACCGCTGCTGCTGCGATAAAAATGTCGCACAGTGCTAAATCTTCCAAAGAGGCCTTTAGCATATCTTCTGCACTTTCTACTGATGTTCTGCCTATGCGGGCAGGTGCTGGGAGATTTACCGGGCCGCTGATCAGTTTGACCTTAGCGCCAGCTTCCATCGCTGCTTCAGCAAGGGCGTAGCCCATTTTGCCAGAGCTATGATTAGATATATATCGCACAGGGTCTAATGGTTCACGCGTGGGGCCTGCGGTAATAAAGACGGTTTTACCTGTCAGGCTACCACGGTCAAATTGAGCCGCTGTTAACTCCGCTATTTCAGTCGGTTCCAACATACGGCCTGGACCAGTATCGCCACAGGCTTGCTCACCTATACCTGGTCCAAATAACTTTATACCGCGAAATTTTAGAGTTTCTGCGTTCTTTTGTGTGCCTTCGTCGCGCCACATCGCTTGATTCATCGCAGGAGCCAAGCAGATAGGTGCATCTGTCGCTAGGCAAATCGTTGTTAGCAGATCATCGCCTTGGCCAGATGCTAATCGAGCCATAAAGTTCGCACTCGCTGGCGCAATCAAGATCAAATCGGCCCATTTAGCTAGCTCAATATGCCCCATACCTGCTTCCGCTTCGGCATCAAGAAGGTGCTGGTGGACGGGATTTCCTGAAAGAGCTTGTAAGGTCAGGGGAGTAATAAACTCGGTTGCAGAGGCAGTCATTACAACGCGAACTTCAGCACCGGCTCCTTTTAGGATTCGAGTTAACTCTGCGCTTTTATAAGCTGCAATACCGCCGGTGATTCCAAGAATAATTTGTTTGTTAGTAAGTCTCTGCATACTGGCTAACTACTGTAATCTTTACGTTTATAGCGTCGTAAATACAAATGACGCTGAAATAAAAAGGATCGATACCATACCATTTTCGAGTAAAGTTTCGTAGATTGTATGGTGCTAAATTTATGCAATTCATCAAGGGTGATGACTCTTCTCAAGCTTTGAAAGCTTTTACTACCGTGAGTAGCTAAATGCAGAAGAGATTAAATGGAGACTTCTCATGTCTATTACACATTGGCCAGAAGCTGAGCGGCCTCGAGAAAAGCTTTTGCTTCAAGGTGCGAGCGCCCTATCAGATGCCGAACTCTTAGCCATCTTTTTACGCACAGGGATAAAAGGTAAAAGTGCGGTTGATCTGGCCCGTGATCTATTAACTACATTTGGTTCTTTGCGGGCGCTTCTAGAGAGTGATCAAAAAGCCTTCTGTGCCGCGCATGGTTTAGGTTCCGCAAAATTTGTGCAATTGCAGGCCGTATTGGAAATGAGTCGCAGGCATCTGCAAGCCTCTATTGAAAAAGGGGATGTGATGGAGAGACCGGAGCAGGTGAAAAATTATCTAGTTTCTCAGCTGCGACATCATCAACGAGAGGTGTTTGCTTGCCTCTTTCTGGATAACAAGCACCGCGTACTTAAATATGAACCGTTATTTTTTGGCACTATCAACGCCGCGGCTGTATATCCCAGAGAAGTGGTGGCGAAAGCGTTGGGTAATAATGCTGCTGCGGTAATCCTTGCTCATAATCACCCATCGGGAGTAGCGGAGCCAAGCATGGCCGATCAGCAGATAACTGTGAGACTAAAAGCTGCATTAGAGATGATCGACGTGAGGGTGTTAGATCATATGATTGTTGGGGATCTAGAGGTCGTTTCGTTTGCTGAACGGGGATTGCTATAAAAGTTATCTTAGTACTGGTGAATACGTAAGCACTTGTGTATAATTCGCGACCTTCTATCCATACTCCGGTACGGTATCTTGTCTAGTTACGGGACGCTCCGCCTGAGAAACGGTTTGGAATCTGGAGAGTACAGAGGCTTTTCCTTACGCCGTTTCAATAAAAAAAGAGAATAAAGGATAGATTCGTAACCCTTAATTTTAAAGGCTTTATAATATGTCTAAAGTTTGCATGGTAACTGGTAAGCGTCCAGTTACAGGAAACAATGTTTCCCACTCACAGCGTAAAACACGCCGTCGTTTTCTTCCAAACCTGCACTGGCACCGTTTCTGGGTAGAAAGCGAGAACAAATTCGTACGTCTACGTGTTTCCTCTAAAGGTATGCGTATTATCGACAAAAAAGGCATCGACGCAGTTCTAGCTGAAGTTCGTGCTAACGGCATCAAAGTTTAAGGAGCTGAATCATGGCTAAAGGCGCACGCGAAAAGATCAAGCTAGTTTCTTCTGCTGGCACAGGTCACTTCTACACTACTGACAAGAACAAGCGTAACACTCCTGAAAAGATGGTGTTCAAAAAGTACGATCCAGTAGTACGTAAGCACGTTGAATACAAAGAAGCGAAAATCAAGTAATTGATTTTCTTCTCATAAAAAAACCCAGCCTAGGCTGGGTTTTTTATTGTCTGCTGTTTAGCAGCCCCAGATTACTCTGCGGCTGCTTTAGGATGGTTTATTAACTGTAAACTCTCTTCGGCGAAACCGAAGCCGGCTTCGGTATAGAAGTTGAAAACAGTATGAATACCGCCATCGACTAGTTGTTTATGTTCATCTGGGAAGCGGGCAATAGCAGCAATCTCCCCAGGGTAGTTAGCGCTATGCAGCTGTTCGGCAATATTAAGGCTATCCTCTATCGAAGGTAGTGCAAGCAAGACTAGTTTGATGTTTTTGACATCCATATTGCACCAAAGATCGGCATCCTCACCATCACCATAGAAGACGTGTAATCCTTTGTCTTGGAATTTCTGAATACGATTGCGGTCTGCATCCATTCCCCAAACTTTATCCCCAACAATGCTGTGTAATGCATTGAAAGCGCCTTTTCCTACACGGCCAAGTCCGATTACTAATATTTCAGAGTCTTTCGGCTGAACAAAGATATCGCTTGGAAGTGGTGTGTCTGATTCGTAACTTTTGATCTTCTCTTTATGGCGTAAATAAAAGGAGTGCGCAGAACGGTAGATCACACTGGTTAGGATAAATGATAGTGAAACAGCAAGAGCTAGAATGACTAGCCACTCTTTACTTAGCCATCCACTATCTACACATAGGTAAGCTACTATAAGCCCGAATTCACTGAAATTACTCAATGCTAAGGCGCATAGATAAGAGGTACGACCGCGCAGATTCAAGCGCGTGAAAATTCCAAAGAACATGATGTATTTCAATGGAATTAGAACCGCAAGGATGGCAGCCATGCCTAGCATTGACCAATCTGGCAAAGCGGTGAAACCGATGGATAGGAAGAAGCCAATTAAGAAAAGATCTTTAAAACTTAAGAGGGATTTGGTTAATTCGCCGGCTTTAGGGTGAGTGCTCAGTAACATGCCAAATACAAGTGCACCTAAATCACCTTTTACACCTACTAGATTAAAGAGTTCATAACCGCCTAGTGCTAGGAAGAAGCCGGCCAAAGGCAGCAATTCACCATGGCCTGCACGCATTAGCAAATGATTCAGCAGAGGTCGAACGAAGACTAAACCGAATAGGCCTAGGGCCCATATCGATGGAATCTTCCCCGTGGCGGCCACAAGGAACAGAACGGCAACAATATCTTGCATAACCAAAACGCCAATAGCGAGTTGACCATGTCGGGTTTTCATCTCGCCGCTTTCTTCTAAAAGTTTCACTATACATACGGTACTGCTGAAGCTAAGGGCGAACCCTATCAATGCGGCAGATTTAAGATCTAGATCTGAAAAGTACGGAATGGATAGGGTGGCGAGCAGTAAAAAAGCGGAACCGGCTAAAAGTGTCCAGAGCGTCATATGGGACAGAGTACTGGCCCATACTTCTGTTTTTAATAGGTCTTTTACATTTAACTTAAGGCCGATGGTGAAAAGCATCAAAGTGATACCCAAGTCAGCCAAGGTTTGTAAGCTATCTACTGGTTCAACACCAATAAAATGCAGGAAGAAGCCTGCAAATAGGTACCCTATAAGAGGGGGCATCTCAATCAATCGCAGTGTATAACCGCAGACGAATGCAAATAAGATCCAGATAAAATCCATTGAGTACAAATCACCTTACTAAATTAGACCTAGAATGTAGCATAGCTTGACTAACGTCGGCATTGAGATAGGCCCTTAATTCATTGATTTTATGTTAGTCTAAGCTTTCAATGTTGTATTACAGTTGAAATTCATGCCTGAATTGCCAGAAGTAGAAACGACCTGTAGAGGCATTAGTCCTCATGTTAATCAGCAGAAAGTAACCCGCTTGTTGATCCGCAATCCTAATCTTCGTTGGCCTATTCCTGATTTTCTTGCTGATGAGGTCGAAGGGCAGGTGATCGAGTCTGTTGGTCGCCGCGGAAAATATATTCTTCTCAAAATATCTACCGGCGAAGTGATGGTGCATCTTGGGATGTCAGGTAGCTTAAGAATTATTGAGCAAGATGAACCCGTGCTTAAACATGACCATGTGGATTTCTGTTTCGGGAATGGCAAGGCTTTGAGGCTGACGGATCCGCGTCGCTTTGGCTCTGTTTTGTGGCAGCCTCTTAATGAACACCATGAACTGCTATATAAGTTAGGCCCAGAGCCACTTTGTGAGCACTTTGATGCTAAGCACCTTCATTCGATCTGCGCTGGACGTAAAGCGGCTATCAAACAAGTGATTATGGATAGTAAAGTCGTGGTTGGGGTTGGGAATATCTATGCCACCGAAGCGCTCTTTCTATCAGGAATAGATCCGAGGCGAGCAGCCGGTAATATCTCTTATGAACGCTTAGCGTGTTTAGTTGAGAATATTAAAAAAGTGTTGGCTGCTGCGATTGAGCAAGGCGGTACAACGCTGAAAGATTTTGTTGGTGGCGATGGTAAACCGGGCTACTTTAAGCAAAAGCTCAATGTTTATGGGCGAAAAGGGGAGCCTTGTGTGCAGTGCATGGCTCCATTAACAGAAGTACGCTTGGGGCAGCGCTCCACAGTGTTTTGTAAACACTGCCAGCGATGAATTGAGTTGATTATGAGTGTTCAAATCAGGCCTCCTATATTGTCCCAAGAAGGTTGTAGCTTGCGTGTTGATCTGCGTGACAAGCTGAATTTAGAACAATTTTTAAAACACCGTACAGCTTTTTGTATCGGTGAAAGTGCTGTTCATTGTGAGTTATATGAATACGCGCCAGATGCACCAACTATTATCTTTTTGCCGGGAATCGGTACTTACTGTGAACTCTATGCAGAGCTGTTGTGTAAGCTATCTCAGCAAGGGTTTAATGTTATTGGTGTTGATCCTCTTGGGCATGGCTATTCAGGTGGATCTCGAGGTCATTACACGGTAGCTGAGATGTGTAATGCAGTATCGGACGTCTTAGATGTATTACAGCAGCGCTTTAAGGGCCCATTTGGTGTTTACGGATATTCAATAGGTGCATTGCTTGCTGTTGCAGCAGCTGAAAAGGATGAGCGTCTATCTACAGTCCTTTGCGGGACGTTGTTGGTGCCTGATTTAGCTCCTGATTTAACCTATAGAATGGGTTGGAACTGGACATGGGCATCTTCCTTAATGCTGCCAGGGTATAAAGTTCCACTAAAATCTTTTGTTGATTTTGAACAGCTTTTAAAGGGGCATCCGGCAGGTGCTGCAATTAATAATGATCCATTAATTGTTTTTGATTACCCTCTTAAAACTTTATCTAGTCTGTTTAATCATCGTTGTAATATTGTAAATAGGGTGCATCGCTTCTCCGCTGCTATTTTGCATGGAGATAAAGATGAGGTATTACCTGTGAGTTATTCTCAGCGAGTGATGAATTATTGTGAACAGCCCATGGAGTTGTTAGTAATGAAGCGCCAAGGTCATATGGTACCTTTATTGCAGCCTGACCTAGTTGTGACCATGGCCGCGCAGTGGTTTGAGCAGGAATTTTCTAAAGAGATGGCTGCTGCTGTTTTGTAATTGAACTGTCAAAAAGTATTCATTGAGCTGTCACCTAGTACTTCCATCATCTAAAGGCATGATGAAAGTATTGGGAGATACTGACAATGAGTGCTATTCGATTAGTAACAGCGTTTGATTTACTCACCTTTAATTGGTGTTTGGGCCTTCCTAAAGCAGCTCAAATCGCTTCGGTAAGTCGGCAAGTTTCTCGATTGGGTGATGGTGTTTTATACCTATTCATTGGCTTTGCCCTTGCTCTTTTTGAGCAGCAGTTTGGTCTTTTGTTTTTGCTGGTGGGGTTATTTGCTTATGCCATTGAATTGCCGCTCTACCTTATTCTTAAAAATACTATAAAGCGTGATCGGCCTTGTGATTCGTTGCCGTTTGAAGCTTATATAGTCCCGTCTGATAAATTTAGCTTCCCATCTGGCCACTCTGCGGCTGCGTTTGTATTTGCTGCTCTAGTCGCACACTTTTATCCTGAATTTTCGGCTGTTTCCTATGTTTTAGCTGTTGCTATAGGTATGTCTCGGGTTCTTCTTGGTGTGCACTATCCAACAGATATTCTAGCGGGGGCTGTACTAGGGTTAAGCTCTGCAGCCACCGCTATTGCGCTTATTCCTTTCTTATCTTTGATGGTGTGAGCTGATGCGTATTCTATACGGTGTGCAAGCTACCGGGAATGGCCATATCACTCGCGCACGCGTGATGGCGCCTGCTTTGGAGAAGGAGGGGGTCGAAGTTGATTATCTCTTTAGTGGTCGAGAGCCTGAGAAGTTATTTAATATGGAGCCCTTTGGTGATTACCAATGCCGAAGAGGTTTAACCTTTTATATGCAAGGAAGTAAGGTTGATCATTGGAAAACATTTACGAAAAATAATGTTTTTCAACTGTTGAGAGATATTAGAGCGCTCGACCTTACGGGATATGACCTTGTGATCACTGACTTCGAACCGGTAACTGCGTGGGCGGCGAAGTTAAAAGGCGTCAACAGTGTAGGTGTTGCTCATCAATATGCTTTTTTGCATGACTTACCCGATAAGAAATCAGGGCCTTTGCTCAAGGCCCAAGTAAAGTCATTTGCCCCAGCTGACATACCTATCGGGTTGCATTGGGATCGTTTTGATCAAAATATCTGCCCACCACTAATTCAAAAGCCTTTGTTTAGTCCAAGCCTTATTGAGAATAAAGTGGTGGTCTACCTGCCTCATGATGATCTAGAGACCATGATGCCTATCTTTAAACAATGCAGTCAGGCTCACTTCTTTATCTATTCTTCAGTTGACCAGCCCTTGGATCAAGGAAACTGCCATATCAGGCCTTTTTCGCGAATGGGTTTTCAGCAAGATCTATCTGATTGTGAAGGGGTGATTTGTAACTCAGGTTTTGGCTTGTTAAGTGAAGCTTTGCAATATGGAAAAAAGATAATGACCTTGCCGCAAAAAGGTCAGGCTGAGCAAGAGTCCAATGCTGAGGTATTGGAAATCCTTGGTTTAGGTAGAGTTGTGGCCGCTTTAGACTGTCAAAAGATAGGAGCTTGGCTTGAATCACCACAACCAGAACCATTCTACATTCCTGATGTTGCGACTCCGTTAGCTAAATGGATTAAAGCGGGTTGTAATGTATCTATTGAGAATCTGATTGAAGAAACATGGTTGGCACAACCGAGTTACGTCACAGCATAAGGTATTGAGAGGATAGGGCTGGAATATCTGTAGGTAAAAAGTAAGGGGCTGCTCCTTCCGTGAAGCAACCCCCTTGCTGGCTTCCTTAATCCTTGCGGTCTTTGTCCTAGGGCATCAATGTCATCCTTTCCGCTTATCGAGGCCGTCCTTTATATTCGTTCCATGAACAGGAGATCCACATTTCTAATTATGCCTTCTGCTACCGGAAAGGAAATAAGAAAAATTCTTAATTTCATTTGTCAGGTCTAACTCGGGCAATATGCCCGCAGGAATGATCGCTTTATAAACAAAAAGGGCGCCTCTTCCATGAGGTGCCCTTTTCTTTGGCTCCATAATCCTTGCGGTCTTTGTCCTAGGGCATCATGCCATCCTTTCCGCTTATCGAGGCCGTCCTTTATATTCATTCCGTGAACAGGAGATCCATGAAGCTAATTATGGCTGGAAATACGTAAAAAAAAATAAGAATTATTCTTAATTTATGCCGTCCCGAGAGCTTCGGGAATAGTTCCCAGGTCATCGAAATCATAGGGAGAAGGGAAAGGGGTAATAAAAAAAGCGCCTCTTCCAATGAGGCGCCCTTTTCTATGGCTTCCATAATCCTTGCGGTCTTTGTCCTAGGGCATCAATGCCATCCTTTCCGCTTATCGAGGCCTTCCTTGTATTCTTTCCGTGAACAGGAGATCCATGTGAATCATTATGGCTGGAAATATAGGGAAAGAAATAAGAAAAATTCTTAATTTAAAGAATTCTGTATTTGATGGGTAAGATGCTTGCTTTGTGTAGGGCAGATACGAAAAGGGCGCCTCTTCCAATGAGGCGCCCTTTTCTATGGCTTCCATAATCCTTGCGGTCTTTGTCCTAGGGCGTCATGCCATCCGTTCCGCTTATCGAGGCCTTCCTTGTATTCTTTCCATGAACAGGAGATCCATGTAACTCATTATGAACGTATATACGCTAAAAAAAATAAGAAAAATTCCTAATTTTTCTTATTTGTATATTTTTTTATCTGATTTTTGTCTAGATGAAGGAGTTTCAGGTGCTTTTCTGGACAGAATACAGGTGAGTCTTTAAACTTGGATTTTGTCTTGGTCGGGGTGCCCTTTGGGGCTGAGAGTAAACCCGTTGAACCTGATCCGGTTTGTTCCGGCGTAGGAAATCGAGATTTCATTTCTATGTATTTATGTATTTTAAATTTGGTTCATGTAGCTCCTGCTATAAGGGGTTATGATGGCTAATATCTCTTCCACAATCCCTAATGTGCTTACTATTGCTGGGTCTGATTCCGGTGGTGGTGCAGGTATTCAAGCAGATTTAAAAACCTTCTCAGCAATAGGGGCTTACGGCACATCTGCTATTACCGTTTTAACTGCACAAAATACTCAGTCAGTTAAAAGTGTCTACCCTGTTTCGGCTGATTTTTTATTACAGCAGTTAGATGCTGTATTTGATGATATTGAAATCAATGCGGTTAAAACGGGGATGTTGGGTAATTCCGATATGGTTTTGACTGTTGCGTCGTTCTTGAAAAGTAAAAATGTTCCGCTGGTTATTGATCCCGTTATGGTATCGACTAGTGGCAGCAAACTTCTGAGCGATGATGGTATTGATAGCTTAGTAAAACATTTGATTCCGATAGCGGACATTATCACGCCTAATCTGCCTGAAGCAGCTGCAATGCTTGGCCAATCCGAACCTAAAGATCGCACGGGTATGGCTGATATGGCTGCTGAATTGCTGGAATTAGGCGCTAAGCAGGTGCTGTTGAAAGGCGGCCATTTGCAGGGTGAAGAGTGTCCGGACATTTACTATGATGGGCAGGAGTTCATCGAGTTCCTTAGTCCTAGGGTAAATACGAACAACACCCATGGTACAGGGTGCACATTGGCAGCGGCTATTACCGCTTACCTAGCCAAAGGGGAGTCGCCTGCAACGGCGGTAAAACTGGCTAAAGACTATATTACATCTGCTTTGCGAGGGGCGGACAAACTGAACGTGGGTGCAGGTCATGGCCCAGTTAATCATTTTCATGCGTATTGGTCGTAGTTGTATCGACGCTGATGAAAGCAATATAAGAACAGGTTGAACGATGGTAGATAATAATTCAGAGCAAAATCAGGCATTGAGCCAGACGGCTAAGGTGGATACAGATTCTGTACAGCCGTTTCCTAAATCACGCAAAGTTTATGTTGAAGGTTCTAGACCTGATATTCGTGTTCCAATGCGCGAAATTAGTTTAGATGACACGCCAACAGGTTTTGGTGGTGAGAAGAACGATCCACTTTATGTTTACGACACATCAGGTCCATACACTGATCCAGAAGTAGCTATCGATGTACGTAAAGGTTTGCAGCCTGTTCGTGAGGCTTGGATTCTAGAGCGTGAAGATACTGAGCAGTTGGACAAGCTGACTTCTGAATATGGTCGTGTTCGTGAAGCTGACCTGCGCCTTGATGAGTTACGTTTTGAGCTAACGCGTAAGCCGCGCCGCGCTCAAGCGGGTAAAAATGTGACGCAGCTGCATTATGCTCGTAAAGGTATTATTACTCCTGAAATGGAATATATTGCTATTCGCGAAAACATGAAGTTAGCGAAAGCAAAAGCGGAAGGTAATGTGGTTGCAGAACAGCATCCTGGTTTTAATTTTGGTGCAAACCTTCCAGAAGAGATTACGCCTGAATTCGTACGTCAGGAAGTTGCTGAAGGCCGTGCGATTATCCCTGCCAATATTAACCACCCTGAAGTTGAGCCGATGATTATCGGTCGTAACTTCTTGGTTAAAATCAACGGTAACATTGGTAACTCTGCTGTAACTTCTTCTATCGAAGAAGAGGTAGAGAAAATGACCTGGGGCACACGTTGGGGGGCAGATACCATCATGGATCTGTCCACAGGTAAGAATATTCATGAAACACGTGAGTGGATCATGCGTAACTCGCCAGTCCCAATTGGTACGGTACCAATCTATCAGGCGCTTGAAAAAGTTAATGGCGTAGCTGAAGACCTAAATTGGGAAGTTTTTAAAGATACGCTTATTGAGCAAGCTGAGCAGGGTGTGGATTACTTCACGATCCATGCGGGCGTACTACTACGCTATGTACCTATGACTGCTAAGCGTATGACTGGTATCGTATCTCGCGGTGGCTCTATTATGGCGAAGTGGTGTTTGGCGCATCACGAAGAAAACTTCTTATACACGCACTTCCGTGAGATCTGTGAAATTTGTCAGGCATACGATGTGTCCTTCTCTTTGGGAGATGGTCTACGTCCAGGTTCAGTTTATGATGCGAACGATGAAGCGCAATTTGCAGAGCTAGAAACCTTAGGCGAACTTACTAAGATCGCTTGGGAGTATGATGTTCAGGTAATGATCGAAGGTCCAGGTCACGTACCTATGCATATGATCAAAGAGAACATGGATAAGCAGTTGAAAGAGTGTCACGAAGCGCCTTTCTACACGCTGGGTCCATTGACGACAGATATTGCACCGGGTTATGACCACATCACATCAGGTATTGGTGCTGCAATGATCGGTTGGTACGGCTGTGCCATGCTATGTTATGTGACGCCTAAAGAGCACCTTGGTCTACCTAACAAGGCTGATGTCAAAGAAGGAATCATCACATACAAGATTGCTGCTCATGCTGCCGATTTGGCGAAAGGCCACCCAGGTGCTCAAATTCGTGATAATGCGATGTCTAAAGCTCGCTTCGAATTCCGTTGGGAAGACCAGTTCAACATCGGCTTGGACCCAGATACGGCGCGTGCTTACCATGATGAGACCCTGCCAAAAGAATCTGCGAAAGTGGCGCACTTCTGCTCTATGTGTGGACCTAAATTCTGCTCTATGAAGATCTCGCAAGAGGTTCGCGAGTTGGATGATGAGGAAGTAGCAGCAATTAATGCGAAAGCTGATCAAGGGATGCAGGAGAAATCAGCTGAGTTTAAAGAAACAGGTGCTGAGATCTATCATAAGGTCTAGTCACTGAGTTTATAAAAAAGCCGCTCGTGCGGCTTTTTTTGTATATAGAGGAATCACTGATGAGTGATGAACTACTTAAATATCTGCTGGTGGGATTATTAGTACTGTTTGCTTTTATTCCTGTTACCTTGAATGCGATTCGGCGATCGCGTGAAAATCCTCCGCCTATGGCAGCTAATGATCGAAAGCTATACAGATTATGGCGCTCTGATCCAGAGGCGTATCAGCGACAATATGGTCAGTTGGACGAAGAGTATGTAAAGGCGCAGGAGGAGAAAAAGTCCAATAAATCGGATAAGTGATAATCTTATTCAATTTAGATGTGAAGGCGGTTTATAGTGCCTAGATTGGCTCGCCTTATACGGTCTAAAATGTTGATTCTGATTTTCTTGATATGTATCAATAATTGTAGGCCGATCTACTCCTTAAGCCTATAGCGTATATATTTTCTAGTGGTTAGGATTTAACCCGTTTACCATTAATAATGTGATTTCGCTCTATGTTTAATCGTTTGGCGTATTTTGGGGTAAAGAATCCAAACTGTCTGGTCGGTTCTTTTAACTGATGAGCGACGGTATTTTTATTCCATTGATCAATAACGTTGCTCTATTGCTAGCGATGGGGGCGTTGTATGATATTTTTTCCTTTGAACACAAGCGGTTATCTGTTCTTAAAAAAGTTATTAGTGGAATTCTAATAGGTGTAATCGGGATTGCAATTATGTCGATGCCCCTATCCATTGTTAGTGGTGTGTTGATTGATGCACGCTCCATTCTCCTCTCTGTAACCGGCTTGTTTTTTGGCTTTATCCCCACAGTTATTGCTGTAGCGATTACCGTTGCTTTTCGATTGTTAGAAGGCGGTCAAGGCATCTTTGCTGGATTTCTCATTATTGTCAGTTCTTCAGGCCTAGGATTGTTGTGCCACTATTGGCGGATGAACCTGAATGAGAGTAGAGCGGTCGCTTGGTGGCAGTTGTATTTATTGGGTGTGGTAACCCACATCATGATGTTGTTTTCACTGCTGGTTCTTCCGTTTTCGACGGTAGATCTGTTACTGAGTGAGTTAGCAATACCGATTATGCTGATGTTCCCTATAGTGACGGTATTGCTCGGGATTTTATTAACCCACCAGATAGAACGTCGTAAAGCCGAGTTAGCGCTGAAACAGAGTGAATATGAAAGCGATCTTTCCCGACAAAAATTAGAAGCCATTTTTGCAGCCATCCCCGATCTATTATTTGAGATGGACAGTCAAGGACGTTACTACGCCTGCCATAGTGCTAAAAAAGACGAATTGATAGCGCCTGAAGCTCAGTTAATTGGTAAAACGGTATTTGATGTAATGCCTTTTGAAGCGGCAACTACTGTGGTTGAGGCGCTTGGTGAAGCAGAGATACAGGGGCTATCGAGAGGTCACCAAATACGTTTGCCGCTTAAACAAGGGGAAAGGGTGTTTGAGCTGTCTGTCTCGCTCAAAGAAGGTCGTGATTATGATCTTCCTCACTTTATTGTTCTTTCTCGAGATATAACTGATCGTAAACGCGTAGAAAAAGAGCTGCATATAGCAGCCACGGCTTTTGATTCTCAAGAGGGGATGTTAATCACCGATTCAGACCACGCTATTTTACGAGTGAATAGTGCTTTTACGCGAGTGACTGGGTATGAGCCTGAAGAGGTGATTGGGGAAAATCCGGCTATTTTGCAATCAGGCCAGCATGGTAAATCTTTTTATAAAGAGATGATGACACGGTTACAGGCTGAAAAGTATTGGCAGGGTGAGATATGGAATAAGCGTAAGTCAGGAGAAATTTATCCACAGTATCTGACGATTACAGCTGTACAAGGGGGTGGTGGTGAGATTACCAATTATGTGGGGGCCTTTACTGACATTACTCAACGCAAAAAGGATGAGGCAAATATCCACAAACTTGCTTTTTATGATGTCCTTACCGGCTTACCTAATCGTCGTTCACTGCAAGAGCGCCTGAGCTGTGCTATTCAATCCTGTTATTTAACAGGTCAGTTTGGTGCAGTTTTATTTATTGATCTGGATAATTTTAAAAATTTAAATGATACCCAAGGTCATGATCAAGGTGATCTGTTGTTGATCGAGGTTGCGCACAGGCTTAGTACTTGTGTTCGTAATGCGGATATGGTCGCTCGTTTAGGTGGCGATGAATTTATTATTGTATTAGAAAATTTGGGTGTAGAAGAAAGTATCGCCTTAACTCAAGTTAGTGACATTGTTGAAAAGTTAATTGTTGCGGTCCAACAGCAAGTGTCCCTTGATGGAATTCAATACCATACGGCTTGTAGTGTAGGTGTAACGCTGTTTGATAGTGATGATGTTGTGGACAGTGTGATGAAACGTTCTGATATGGCGATGTATCAGGCAAAAGAATCAGGAAAAAATACTTATAAATTTTACGACCCGGAAGCAGAAAAAACGCTCTGCAGCATGGCTGCACTTGAGTCAGATTTACGTAAGGCTTTATCAGGTAAGGAATTAGAACTGCACTATCAGGCACAGTATCGTAAAGATGAGTTAGTCGGCGCGGAGGCCTTAGTACGTTGGTTTCATCCAGAGAGGGGCTTAGTATCGCCAGCAGAATTTATACCTCTTGCTGAAGATACGGGCCTAATTGTGCCGATAGGGGACTGGATATTATCTCAGGCCTGCCAACAACTTAAAGAATGGCAATCTGACCCGAATATGCCAAGCTTGAGCATTGCGGTAAATGTGAGCGCACGTCAGTTTATGCAGGAGCACTTCGTCGCTGAAGTAGCTGATTGTATAAACCGCTATGACATTCAGCCTGATCTATTGAAATTGGAGCTAACGGAGAGCCTTGTCTTACAAGATATCGAAGATACGATTGATAAAATGAATCAGATACGTAAGTTAGGTATTCGCTTTTCTTTAGATGATTTTGGGACAGGTTATTCTTCTTTATTGCATCTGAAGCGTTTGCCACTTGATCAAATTAAAATTGATCGTTCCTTTATTCGTGATGTAATTGAAGATAAAGATGATGCAGAAATTGTCCAAGCCATTATTGCAATGGGTCATAACCTTGGATTAAACGTGATTGCAGAAGGTGTCGAAACCGAAGCGCAGTGTATGTTCTTAGCAGAGCATGGTTGTACTGATTATCAAGGTTATTTATTTGGTAAACCTCTACCTGTGGATGATTTTGAAACTGCTTGCGCTAAAAAACGCTTAGCTTGTTAAGCCTGCGGCAGGTTTAGTAAGTATTCATCTGCTGATCCCAAAAGCGCTCTAATTGTCGAAGATTAGACCTAAGAGTCGACATGTCGCTTTCTTCCATCAGGCGTTCTGCACTGATCTCTTCCAATTGTTGGTCAAATAGTTCCGCGATTAGATTGTGGATAGCTAAACCTTTTTGGCTGAGTTTAATGCGTACAGAGCGAAGGTCATGCTCCGAACGTTCTTGATTGATGTAACCATTGCCAACCATTTTTTTTAAGTTATATGAAACATTAGAGCCAAGATAATAGCCTCGAGTTTTTAGCTCACTTGCGGTCATTTCACGATCAGCAATATTGTGAAGGAGTAGGGCTTGAACGCTGTTGATATCGGTATAACCTAACGCTTCGAGACGATATTTAAGAATATCAAGGATTCTACGGTGTAACCGTTCTATTAATCTTAAACAATCTAAGAAATCTGTTTTATTGTTTGAAATTAGCTCTGATTGTTGTGAACTCATTGAATTGTAAGCCTTGATATCAATATACGTAACCTAAATAGTAAGCCTGAATCCGCCGGAATAGCAAAGAAAAAGCACATTAATGAGCGTTTGTTTGTGCATAATTCCAAATACATATTTAGTAATACCAGATAATGCTGCTACTATTACTCTTAAGCTTGATGGTATCGCGACCAATTTTATTGGTTTGTAGGTAGTTGAGCTGTTTCCAGCGAATAGATCCTCTCTCGATAAAGGCAAACCAGAAGCAATTCTGGGACGCAAAGTCACAGATCCCACGTGGATGGCTGGGCTATCGAAAGAGAGATTTTCTACTTTTTCAGCGGATGGCCTTCCGGTAACTGCCTTTCTACCCACAAAGCCAGCTTATGTTTCATATTGGGTTCAGTTACTTGATCCTTTGCTAAGGCTTGAATAAGACCGTCATTCACCAATAAGCGGTAGATCGCTTTGATTTTATTTGACGCACTGTCAGTGGCTTCAAAATGGCCCGCGCCCCGCTTTTCAAAATAGATGGCACCTATCTTAAGGGCTTCTTTTACTAGCTCCGCTTCGTGCTTATGTTTTTTCATAGCCTGTTCCTTTAAGTCCTTACAGATACATATTTTGTAACTTTGAATCTAAACATCTCAAAAGACAAGCGGTGGTTCTAATGCTTTGGTGCGTAATGCTTTGTCTTTAACTCAGGCCTGATATACTTGCGGCCTATCAACATCTAATTCCATTGGCGATCCTATGAAATACAGAATTATTCCGGTTACTCCATTTCAGCAGAATTGTTCTCTTATCTGGTGTGAAAAAACCATGAAAGCAGCGGTTGTTGATCCAGGTGGTGATCTTGATCGAATTCTAGCAGCAGCAGAGGAAGAGGGTGTTGAGTTAGAGAAAATTCTTTTGACTCATGCGCATATTGATCATGCTGGTGGAACGGCTGAGCTAGCTGCATCTAAGAAGTTACCAATCGAAGGGCCTCATAAAGGCGATCTATTTTGGATTGAAGGCATGGCACAGCAGTGCAATATGTTTAATTTTCCACCTTGTGAAACTTTTACTCCCGATCGCTGGTTAGATGATGGTGATACTGTTCAGGTAGGCGAATCAATACTAAACGTAATTCATTGTCCAGGTCATACTCCAGGGCATGTTGTCTTCCATCATGTAGAAGATGAGATGGCGCTGGTGGGAGATGTTCTCTTCAACGGTTCTATTGGCCGTACAGATTTTCCACAAGGAAATCACCAAGAATTGATTGATTCAATTAAGTTAAAACTGTTCCCGTTAGGTCAGTCGGTCGAATTTATTCCAGGCCATGGACCTGGCTCAACCTTTGGTCGAGAGATGCAAAGCAATCCTTATGTTCGATAATTGTTGGTAACCAAAACAGTTATTTGTGCAGAAGTTGCACATGCTCAAATAGTTGAGCATCTAGTTGTTTCTTTTTGTCGATAATATGTTGTAACGGAGTCTCGGTGATGGCTCCGTTTTTTATTCCGATCATCACATCGTTATAGCCCCCACAAAGATAATCCACAGCTGCTGCTCCAAGGCAGGAAGCAAGGACTCGATCATGCCCTGTTGGGCGTCCTCCTCTTTGTATATGCCCCAAAATACAGACTTTAGGCTGTTGCCCATGCTGCTCTAATTGTTTGGCCAAATTATAAGTAAGGCCAGGAGTAGGGCCTTCGGCTACAACAATAATCCCGCTAGACCCTTTGCCTTGAACCCGGTTGTTGGCAAGTTGAAATGAAATGGCTTCAACTTTAACTTCGTACTCAGGGATAACTACCAACTCTGCGCCGCAGGCTATCCCAACATGAGTTGCGATAAAGCCCGAGTTTCGACCCATAACTTCGACTAAAAACAAACTTTCATGAGAGAGTGCCGTATCACGGATTTTATCGATAGCATCAAGAGCAGTGTTAACTGCAGTATCGAATCCGATGGTGTCATCGGTGCCGTAGATATCATTGTCGATCGTGCCGGGAAGGCCTATAACACGTATCGTGCTTTCCGAGGCTAGCATGTGAGCTCCGGTTAACGAACCATCACCACCAATCACGACCAGACTATCAATCCCTTTTTTAAGTAGAACCTCGGCTGCTTGATGCCGAACCGCTGGATCTAAAAAAGCTTGGCAGCGATCACTTTTGAGCAGAGTGCCTCCGCGCTGCACTATGTTGGTTACAGAAGCAGAGTCCATCTTCCACATGTCCCCAATGATTAAGCCGCTATACCCTTTATGGACACCGTATACTTTGATGCCTTGATGGAGAGCTGATCGGACTACCCCTCTGATAGCAGGATTCATTCCAGGGGAGTCGCCGCCACTGGTTAAAACAGCGATTGCGGTGGGTTTATCTTCAGTCGTGTTGATCGAAGTATGGGTATACATATCATCAAACCAATTGGCTAATTGTCTTAAATAAGTTTAGCTAAACTGAATGACCAAGGTATTTCAATAATATTGGTTATGAAGTTCTACAGTATGAGGATATGGTATGTCTCATCAAGTGCATCAGCGACTTGCATCACAAATAATGGCTTTTTTCGCGGAGTATCGACTTAAGTTTCAAGAGGTTACTGAATCTGCGAAAGAGTTGTTTGAACTAGTTGATTGGGGTGGTGTGCAAGCATTATCGGCTGAGCGCTTGGTGTTATACGATCAGATGGTGTCTGATGCATCAAAAGCTATAGCACATATAGGAAATGATATTTATAAGCCAGAGGTTTGGGGAAGAGCGAAACCATATTACGCTAAATTGATTCGGCAAAGGACAGATCCGGAATTGGCAGAAACTTTCTACAACTCTGTTTATTGCTATCTATTTAAACATCGAAATATCGATAGCGAGCATATTTTTATTCGATCCAGCCGGGAGGGGAAGGAATTATCTTCAGGCGAGAGAGTATATAAATCTTATTCGCTTACTGAATCGGGTCTCGTTCAAGTACTCGGTCGCCTAATATTTGATTTGAATTTCAAAGTGCCTTGGAGAAATCAACGTCAAGATATTAGTTATCTGGTCCGATATATTCAGCAGCAGCTTAAGCAAAAGCAGTTGCCTCATAATAAGGCTGAGATTGATATTGTTAGCAGTCTTTTTTTTCGTAATAAAGCAGCCTATGTAGTAGGACGAATCCGCTTTGCACAGCATAGTGAGCCATTTGTGTTACCCATACTCAATGATGGTAAAGGTATTTATTTTGATGCGGCATTGAGTGAAGAAAGTGATATATCCACAGTGTTTAGTTTTACTCGGTCCTATTTTCTGGTGGATGTAGATGTTCCTTCCGAGTTAGTTAACTTTTTACACACCCTGATCCCACAGAAATCTAAAGCCGAACTTTACAGTTCAATCGGTTTTTATAAGCAAGGTAAGGCGGAATTTTTCCGGGTTTTTATCGATCATTTGGGAGATGCAGATGATCATTTTGAGATCGCGCCAGGTATTAAAGGGATGGTAATGACGGTTTTTAGGCTGCCATCTTTTCCTGTTGTATTTAAGGTTATTAAGGATGAGTTTTCGCATTCTAAAAGAATCACAAGGAAGATAGTTCTTGATAAATATCAGTTAGTTAAGAGTCATGATCGGGTTGGTCGAATGGCTGATACGTTGGAGTTTACTAACTTTTTATTCCCGATTAATAAATTTTCTGAAGAGCTTATCGAGGAACTGAAAAAAGTTGCTGGCTGCTCTATTGAGGAGCAAGGTGATCAGTTATTGATTAAGCACTTATGGACTGAGCGGTATATGACGCCTTTAAATATCTATATCGATCAAGCGCTGGAAAATGAAGATCAAGAGCAGTTATTTCATGGCATAGATGAATATGGTAAAGCGATTAAAGAACTCGCTGCTTCGAATATTTTCGCTGGGGATATGCTGTTTAAGAATTTTGGTGTAACCCGGCATGGGCGTGTTGTTTTTTACGATTATGATGAAATTTTATATTTGACTGAATGTAACTTCCGAAAAATACCAGAACCATTATACCCAGAACAAGAGTTGGCTGCTGAGCCTTGGTATTCCATTGGTGAGAATGATGTGTTTCCAGAGGAATTTTCTATGCTTACAGCGTGTGATCGACGTGTAAAAGAAATATTTGATCAGTTGCATGGAGATTTGTTGACGGTTGAGTTTTGGGAAAGAGTTCAAGTTAAGGTGACAAAGGGAGAGTTAATTGATGTTTATCCCTATAGGAAAATCAACCGTTTTTAGTGGTCTAAACAGGGAAATCAAGTGAAGTGATACAGATATAAGTGATTATATTGATGCGTTATTCGTAAGCATGTTATCTATCACCAGCCTATGTTAGTTTATCTTATTGATGTTTCAGAACTTTGAAACATTCAATAGGCAATACTAGTATCAAAGAAGATGGGTAAAAAAAAGAGCCAGAAGTATGGCTCTAATTATAAAAAGATAATAGATGGAGTTTGTTATGGCATTTCGTAAGACGGTTACTTCTAGTTTGTTAGCGATGGGTGTTGGTTTAGCTGCCATGGGGGGTTCGACTGCAGTATCAGCACAAGAATTTATCACTATCGGTACAGGCGGTGTAACCGGCGTTTATTACCCTACAGGTGGTGCAATCTGCCGTTTGGTGAATAAAAGCCGTAAAGACCACGGTATCCGCTGTTCAGTGGAATCTACAGGTGGTTCAGTTTACAACCTGAATACTATCCGTGCAGGCGAATTGGATATGGGTGTAGCTCAGTCTGATTGGCAGTTCCATGCATATAACGGTACTAGCAAATTTAAAGATACTGGCGCGAATAAAGATCTACGCGCAGTATTCTCAGTTCACCCTGAGCCTTTCACTGTAGTTGCACGTGCTGATTCTGGTATCAAAAACTTTGATGACCTAAAAGGTAAGCGTGTAAACATCGGTAACCCAGGTTCTGGTCAGCGCGGTACTATCGAAGTGCTGATGGAAGCTAAAGGCTGGACGATGAAAGATTTCGCTCTAGCGTCTGAATTAAAAGCATCTGAGCAAGCAAGCGCACTTTGTGATAACAAAATCGATGCGATGGTTTACGTTGTTGGCCACCCAAGTGGTGCAATTAAAGAAGCTACAACTTCTTGTGACAGCACGCTTGTAAATGTTGATGGTGCAGCGGTTCAGAAACTTATTGGCGATAATAGCTACTACCGTACGGCAACAGTTCCGGGCGGTATGTACCGTGGTAATGATGCTGATACGCAAACATTTGGTGTAGGTGCAACATTCGTATCTTCAGCGAAAGTACCTGAAAAAGTAGTTTACGAAGTGGTGAAAGCTGTATTCGAAAATTTCGATACTTTCCGTAAGCTACACCCAGCTTTTGCGCATCTTAAGAAAGAGCAGATGGTGAAAGATGGTTTATCTGCGCCACTACATCCGGGTGCAGTTAAATACTACAAAGAAGCAGGCCTTCTATAAGAGTGAGCTTGATAGGCAGCGGGGACATTATGTCCCCGTTTTGCTTTACGGCTTTTACTCAGGGTTAGCTCTATATAATTATTACAAGCTGTTTTAAAACGGTGATTGTGTGACTGATAATCAGAACAGTTCTTCAGCTAGCATTTCCCAAGAAGTACAGGAAATGGTGGCCCAGGCAGATTCTGGGGCGCGAGCTCCAGAAGGACTTCCTGGTAAATTGTTGTGGGGTGTGGCGCTTTGCTGGGCACTTTTTCAGCTCTGGTATGCTTCGCCTCTACCTTTTATGTTCGATTTTGGGGTCTTTAATGATACTCAGGCTCGAGCGATTCATCTTAGCTTCGCAGTATTTCTAGCTTATACTGCATTTCCTGCTTTTAAGCGTTCTTCGCGCACTATTGTTCCATGGCACGATTGGATATTTGCGCTAGTGGCTGCATTTGCTGCAAGTTACCTTGTGATCTTCCATAGCGAATTGGCTGATAGGGCCGGTGCGCCTATCACAATGGATATTGCAGTCGCTGTAAGCGGTATGGTTTTACTGCTTGAAGCGACGCGTCGTGCATTAGGGCCACCACTTATGGTAGTCGCAGGTATCTTCCTGTTGTACACATTTGCTGGCCCCTATATGCCAGAGGTTATTGCACACAAAGGGGCGAGCTTAAATAAAGCGATGTCCCACCAGTGGTTAACCTCAGAAGGTGTGTTCGGTGTAGCGCTTGGTGTTTCTACAAGTTTTGTATTCCTCTTTGTACTGTTTGGTGCGTTATTGGATAAAGCCGGAGCTGGTAATTATTTCACGCAAGTTGCGTTTTCATTGCTTGGGCATATGCGTGGTGGACCGGCTAAAGCTGCAGTGGTTTCATCTGGCTTGAGTGGTTTGGTATCTGGTTCGTCTATCGCCAATGTAGTGACAACGGGTACTTTTACAATACCGTTGATGAAGCGGGTTGGTTTTCCTGGATATAAAGCGGGTGCTGTAGAAGTTGCAGCCTCTACAAATGGTCAATTAACACCTCCGATCATGGGGGCTGCTGCCTTCCTTATGGTTGAGTATGTTGGTATTTCTTATATAGAAGTTATTAAGCATGCCATATTACCTGCGCTGATTTCTTACATCGCACTTATCTACATTGTGCACCTAGAAGCTCTGAAAGCAGGGATGAAAGGTTTGCCAACACGCAATACGGCAACTTTGGCTGAGAAATTGTCTGTTTGGGCAATGATTATAGTCGGCACTTGTGTTGTCTCGCTCGCTGTATATTACGGTTTGGGTTGGACAAAAGAGTATATGGGGAGCTGGTCTTATCTGATTGCAGGTTTGGTAATTTTGGTCTCCTATATCTGGTTAGTTGGCTATTCGGCACGTTCTCCGGATCTTCATATGGATGATCCAAATTCAGATGTGGTGATACTTCCTGAAACTGGGCCAACGGTAAAATCAGGCCTGTATTATCTTTTGCCGGTAGTTGTTCTTGTATGGTGCTTAACTGTAGAGCGCTTTTCGCCAGGACTTTCCGCATTCTGGGCTACCCTGTTTATGGTCTTTATTGTATTGACGCATAAACCGTTAAAGGCGGCGTTTAGAGAGGCTGAGGCGTGGAGTGATTATCTACTGCATGGTGTTGAGGACTTGCTCAACGGTCTTGTAAGTGGCGCGCGTAACATGATTGGTATTGGTGTTGCGACTGCGGCTGCAGGTATTGTAGTTGGTACTGTGACTTTAACAGGTATTGGTCTAGTAATGACCGAGTTTGTTGAGTTTATCTCCGGTGGCAGCATCTTCTTAATGTTGTTGTTCACCGCGATCATTAGTTTGATCTTGGGGATGGGGTTACCTACAACGGCTAACTACATTGTGGTTTCAACCTTGATGGCCCCGGTTATTGTTACCCTAGGTGCAGAACATGGCTTGATCGTGCCGCTTATTGCAGTACATCTATTCGTATTCTATTTCGGGATACTTGCTGATGATACGCCACCGGTTGGTTTGGCTGCATTTGCTGCAGCAGCAATTGCTCGCTCTGATCCAATTCGTACCGGTATTCAAGGTTTTACATACGATATTCGAACAGCAGTTCTGCCATTTATGTTTATCTTCAATACCGAGTTGATTTTGATTGGGATTGAAGGCCCTGTTCATTTATTGATGACTATCTTTGGTGCTTTGGTTGCAATGTTGGTATTTGCAGCAGCAACGCAAGGTTATTGGATGGTTAAGAATCGGTGGTATGAAACAATCCTATTGCTAGCGATTGCATTTTTAATGTTTAGGCCGGGAGCTGTTTGGGATGAGTTTTATCCACCAATTAATGATGTAGCACCTGTTCAAATAGAGCAGATAGCGGAAGAGAGTCCAGCAGGCAGACCGCTAAGAATGCGTGTGGCTGGTGAAACCATTGATGGTGACTTTGTTAATAAAACAGTAGAGCTGCCTTTAGCTGAAAAAGGAACTGGTGCAGAGAAGATTGAAGCAGCAGGTCTGATGCTTAGAGAGGAAGAAGGCAAGATCATTGTGGATATGGTGACATTCGATAGTGATGCTCAAAAAGTTGGGTTGGATTTTGATTGGGAAATTAAAGCAATTGAAGTTGAAGCTGATCGCCCGCCAAAACAATTGGTATGGATTCCTGTATTACTACTCCTATTTGCTATGGCAACAATGCAAAAACGCCGCAGAGAATTAGAAGGAGCACATTAGTCATGTTTAAAAAAATACTAGTGCCGGTAGACCTTCAAGATAGTAAGGGAACAATCTCAACGTTGAATGCGGTGGCAAAATACATCGATGAAGGCGTTGAACTTCATTTAATGTCGATACTGCCGGGCTTTCAAATGCCAATGGTTGCATCCTACTTTCCTAAAGAAGCAATAGAACAGGCTTTGGCTGCAATGAAGTCAGAATTAGAAAATATTGCCAATCAAAAGCTAGGAAATGTTCCTTTTGATGTAGAAGTGCGTGAAGGCAAGGCACATAAAGAGATTATTAAGCGGGCATCGGAAATTGGTGCAGATCTTATTATCATGAGTGCACAAAAACACGGTGCAGTAGAAAAAGTGATGTTAGGCTCTGTAACGGCTAAAGTGACCGAAAGGGCAAAATGTTCGGTGTTAGTTCTAAAAAATTAGCTATTAGCTAAAAATAAGAGGCGCTGAGGTAAAAAGTCAGTGCCTCTTTTGTATCTGTTGGCTAGTATTTATACGCCGTTGGTTGGTCTTTGATCGATTCGGGGTGTTTTGTAAGTTTTTTACAACTTTTACACTTTTTTTAAGATTGGGTGTTGACCCTTTTTCAGATGTCTGTAGAATTCGCCGTCCTTGCTTAGGGAGGCCGCTTTTTAAGGGGCTGCAGAGCTGAGTGAGGTGCTTGGTAAGTGGTTGAAAACATTGGTTTTTAAGATTGCTTACGGAGTAGGATTCAAAGTCCGGTTGCTGAGTAAAAACTTTTTACAAAATTGCAAAATAAACGGTTGACTTTGAATGAGCGCGCAGTAGAATATGCGCCTCGCTTGAGACGAACAGCACGTGGTGTTGAGCGTCAAAAAAGCAACGCTCTTTAACAATTTGATCAGATAATTCGTGTGGGCGCTTGTTGAGAAGAAGCAAACTTTTTCTAGACAAGCAACCAAGTGAATTCATTTAAAGCGATTTACAAAGGTTTAACGTTCTTAAGAATGTTATCCGGTTGTTTAGTACTAGAGCCCGTTACCACATTCCTGGTAACACAAATGATTTAAACTGAAGAGTTTGATCATGGCTCAGATTGAACGCTGGCGGCAGGCCTAACACATGCAAGTCGAACGGTAACATGACTAGCTTGCTAGTTGATGACGAGTGGCGGACGGGTGAGTAACGCGTAGGAATCTACCCAGTAGCGGGGGATAAGCCAGAGAAATTTGGTCTAATACCGCATACGCCCTACGGGGGAAAGCAGGGGATCTTCGGACCTTGCACTATTGGATGAGCCTGCGTGAGATTAGCTAGTTGGTGAGGTAATGGCTCACCAAGGCGACGATCTCTAGCTGGTCTGAGAGGATGATCAGCCACACTGGAACTGAGACACGGTCCAGACTCCTACGGGAGGCAGCAGTGGGGAATATTGCACAATGGGCGCAAGCCTGATGCAGCCATGCCGCGTGTGTGAAGAAGGCCCTAGGGTTGTAAAGCACTTTCAGCAGTGAGGAAAGGTTAGTAGTTAATACCTGCTAGCTGTGACGTTAACTGCAGAAGAAGCACCGGCTAACTCCGTGCCAGCAGCCGCGGTAATACGGAGGGTGCGAGCGTTAATCGGAATTACTGGGCGTAAAGCGCGCGTAGGTGGATTGGTCAGTCAGATGTGAAAGCCCAGGGCTCAACCTTGGAACTGCACCTGATACTGCCAATCTAGAGTACGGTAGAGGGTAGTGGAATTTCCTGTGTAGCGGTGAAATGCGTAGATATAGGAAGGAACACCAGTGGCGAAGGCGACTACCTGGACCGATACTGACACTGAGGTGCGAAAGCGTGGGGAGCAAACAGGATTAGATACCCTGGTAGTCCACGCCGTAAACGATGTCTACTAGCCGTTGGGAGACTTGATCTTTTAGTGGCGCAGCTAACGCGATAAGTAGACCGCCTGGGGAGTACGGCCGCAAGGTTAAAACTCAAATGAATTGACGGGGGCCCGCACAAGCGGTGGAGCATGTGGTTTAATTCGACGCAACGCGAAGAACCTTACCAACTCTTGACATCCAGAGAAGTTACTAGAGATAGTTTCGTGCCTTCGGGAACTCTGAGACAGGTGCTGCATGGCTGTCGTCAGCTCGTGTTGTGAAATGTTGGGTTAAGTCCCGTAACGAGCGCAACCCTTGTCCTTATTTGCCAGCACTTCGGGTGGGAACTCTAAGGAGACTGCCGGTGACAAACCGGAGGAAGGTGGGGACGACGTCAAGTCATCATGGCCCTTACGAGTTGGGCTACACACGTGCTACAATGGCCGGTACAGAGGGCCGCGAACCTGCGAGGGTAAGCTAATCTCAGAAAACCGGTCGTAGTCCGGATTGGAGTCTGCAACTCGACTCCATGAAGTCGGAATCGCTAGTAATCGCGAATCAGAATGTCGCGGTGAATACGTTCCCGGGCCTTGTACACACCGCCCGTCACACCATGGGAGTGGATTGCACCAGAAGTAGCTAGCTTAACCTTCGGGAGGGCGGTTACCACGGTGTGGTTCATGACTGGGGTGAAGTCGTAACAAGGTAGCCCTAGGGGAACCTGGGGCTGGATCACCTCCTTAAACGAAAGCCGATTCTCGGCAAGCGTTCACACGAATTATCTGATCAGAGAAGTTAAGAGCAACGGTGTAGGCTTGTAGCTCAGCTGGTTAGAGCGCACCCCTGATAAGGGTGAGGTCGGTGGTTCAAGTCCACTCAGGCCTACCAATCAATAGCCTTACTGTTTTTCTTGGGGCTATAGCTCAGCTGGGAGAGCGCCTGCTTTGCACGCAGGAGGTCTGCGGTTCGATCCCGCATAGCTCCACCATCATCCTTGTGGATGAGAAAGGAAGAGTTTTAAAACATATTGTCGGTTTTGACATTATCTTTTAAAGCTTTTTTGCTTTAAACGCTCTTTAACAATTTGGATTTGATTCATTTGATTTAGATTTAAGACATGTAGTTTTACTGCATGCGCCAATTCGGCGAAATCTATCGTTACTAGCAATACAAGTTACTGTGATTCCAGACGCCTTCGGGTTATATGGTCAAGTGACTAAGCGTGCACGGTGGATGCCTTGGCAGTCAGAGGCGATGAAGGACGTTGTAACCTGCGATAAGGTTCGGGGAGGTGGTAAACAACCTTTGATCCGGACATTTCCGAATGGGGAAACCCACCTATTTATAGGTATCTTTTAACTGAATACATAGGTTATTAGAGGCGAACCTGGGGAACTGAAACATCTAAGTACCCAGAGGAAAAGAAATCAACCGAGATTCCCTAAGTAGCGGCGAGCGAACGGGGACCAGCCCTTAAGCTTTATTAGATTTAACAGAACACTCTGGAAAGTGTGGCCATAGTGGGTGATAGCCCCGTATGTGAAAGGTCTTTTAAAGTGAAATCGAGTAGGACGGCACACGTGAAACGCTGTCTGAATATGGGGGGACCATCCTCCAAGGCTAAATACTCCTGACTGACCGATAGTGAACCAGTACCGTGAGGGAAAGGCGAAAAGAACCCCTGTGAGGGGAGTGAAATAGACCCTGAAACCGTGTACGTACAAGCAGTGGGAGCCGTTTTCGGACGGTGACTGCGTACCTTTTGTATAATGGGTCAGCGACTTACTTTTAGTGGCAAGGTTAAGCATTTGCGGAGCCGTAGGGAAACCGAGTCTTAATAGGGCGTCCAGTCGCTAGGAGTAGACCCGAAACCGAGTGATCTATCCATGGGCAGGTTGAAGATGCAGTAACATGCATTGGAGGACCGAACCGACTGTCGTTGAAAAGCCAGCGGATGACTTGTGGATAGGAGTGAAAGGCTAATCAAACTCGGAGATAGCTGGTTCTCCTCGAAAACTATTTAGGTAGTGCCTCGTGTCTAACCATGGGGGTAGAGCACTGTTTCGGCTAGGGGGTCATCCCGACTTACCAACCCGATGCAAACTCCGAATACCCATGAGTTCAATCACGGGAGACACACGGCGGGTGCTAACGTCCGTCGTGGAAAGGGAAACAACCCAGACCGTCAGCTAAGGTCCCAAAGTTTATGCTAAGTGGGAAACGATGTGGGAAGGCTTAGACAGCTAGGAGGTTGGCTTAGAAGCAGCCACCCTTTAAAGAAAGCGTAATAGCTCACTAGTCGAGTCGGCCCGCGCGGAAGATATAACGGGGCTAAGCATAACACCGAAGCTACGGATGCACTTTGTGCATGGTAGAGGAGCGTTCTGTAAGCTGTTGAAGCGGAAGCTGTAAGGCACCGTGGAGGTATCAGAAGTGCGAATGCTGACATGAGTAACGATAAGGGAGGTGAAAACCCTCCCCGCCGGAAGACCAAGGGTTCCTATCCAACGCTATTCGAGGTAGGGTGAGTCGGCCCCTAAGGAGAGGCTGAAGAGCGTATCCGATGGGAAACAGGTTAATATTCCTGTACTGCTCATAACTGCGATGGGGGGACGGAGAAGGCTAGGCTAGCGCGGCGTTGGTTGTCCGCGTTTAAGATAGTAGGTTTAGAGCTTAGGTAAATCCGGGCTCTTTTAAGACCGAGAATCGATGACGAGGTCCTTTATGGACTGAAGTAGTTGATGCCATGCTTCCAGGAAAATCCTCTAAGCTTCAGGTTATGACTAACCGTACCCTAAACCGACACAGGTGGTCAGGTAGAGAATACTAAGGCGTATGAGAAAACTCGGGTGAAGGAACTAGGCAAAATGGCACCGTAACTTCGGGAGAAGGTGCGCCGGTTTTGGTGATGGGACTTGCTCCCTAAGCTGAGGCCGGTCGAAGATACCAGGTGGCTGCGACTGTTTATTAAAAACATAGCACTCTGCAAACTCGAAAGAGGACGTATAGGGTGTGACGCCTGCCCGGTGCCGGAAGGTTAATTGATGGGGTTAGCGCTTGCGCGAAGCTCTTGATCGAAGCCCCGGTAAACGGCGGCCGTAACTATAACGGTCCTAAGGTAGCGAAATTCCTTGTCGGGTAAGTTCCGACCTGCACGAATGGCGTAACGATGGCCACACTGTCTCCACCCGAGACTCAGTGAAATTGAAATAGCTGTTAAGATGCAGTTTACCCGCGGCTAGACGGAAAGACCCCGTGAACCTTTACTACAGCTTCACAGTGGACTTTGACATTACTTGTGTAGAATAGCTGGGAGGCTTTGAAACCCTGTCGCCAGATAGGGTGGAGCCACCTTTGAAATACCAGCCTGGTAATGTTGAGGTTCTAACCCAGTTCCCTAAGCGGGATCGGGGACATTGTGTGGTGGGTAGTTTGACTGGGGCGGTCTCCTCCCAAAGAGTAACGGAGGAGCACGAAGGTACCCTCAGCATGGTCGGAAATCATGCAATGAGCGCAAGAGTAGAAGGGTGCTTGACTGCGAGACAGACACGTCGAGCAGGTACGAAAGTAGGTTCTAGTGATCCGGTGGTTCTGTATGGAAGGGCCATCGCTCAACGGATAAAAGGTACTCCGGGGATAACAGGCTGATACCGCCCAAGAGTTCACATCGACGGCGGTGTTTGGCACCTCGATGTCGGCTCATCACATCCTGGGGCTGAAGCCGGTCCCAAGGGTATGGCTGTTCGCCATTTAAAGTGGTACGCGAGCTGGGTTTAGAACGTCGTGAGACAGTTCGGTCCCTATCTGCCGTGGGCGTTTGAGATTTGAGAAGAGTTGCTCCTAGTACGAGAGGACCGGAGTGAACGAACCTCTGGTGTACCGGTTGTGATGCCAATTGCATTGCCGGGTAGCTACGTTCGGACGGGATAACCGCTGAAAGCATCTAAGCGGGAAGCCTCCTTCAAGATGAGATCTCACTGGGAACTTGATTCCCCTAAAGGGCCGTTGAAGACTACGACGTTGATAGGTTGGGTGTGGAAGCGCTGTGAGGCGTTGAGCTAACCAATACTAATTGCCCGTGAGGCTTGACCATATAACGCCCAAGGCGTTTGGCAAGTGACTTGTAAGATATGTAAGACGATAGAGAGTAACGAATTAGCGCGTAGTTAAGCTACAGTCGAAGAACTATCTAGATCAAATAAAAGAAGAATCAGATCTAAGTTGTAACAGTTTTGCTTGGCGACCATAGAGTTGTGGAACCACCTGAATCCATCCCGAACTCAGACGTGAAACGCAACATCGCCGATGGTAGTGTGGGGCTTCCCCATGTGAGAGTAGGTCATCGCCAAGCATTTAATTAAGAGAAAACCCCGGTCACGCTGTGATCGGGGTTTTTTCGTGTTGGGCTAACGAAAGCAAAACAATACTGAACGAAGTATTTACACTATGCTTGATCTGCATGCGCACCCTAGCAACTAGCAACTGCTATAGACTCTTGTCGCTAGTGCCTTCTTCCTTATTTCTGGTATGCTTAGCGCGCAATGCGAAACCTCTAAGGAAAAATTAATAGATGTATACTGAAGATGATATTCGTCGCCTTAAGTGGCAGAGTCGACGTGGTATGTTGGAACTTGATGTTCTTTTTGTTCCGTTTGTAGAAGAGGCTTTTGCAGACCTAGATGAAGCTGATCAAGATCGCTTTGTTAAGTTATTAGATGAGGAAGATCAGGATCTATTTGTGTGGCTTATGGAGCGCGCAGTGCCAGCTGATCCAGACTTGCAAAGGATTGTGAGGATTATTCTGGAGCGTGTTCAGCCTAAATAATGAATCCATCTCTCCTTCCTGTACCCTGCTTGTTATCTATTGTGGGGTGCATTTTTGTGCGTGCTTTGCACTTTTTTATGCTGCTATTCCGTTACACATTGCTGGTCTAGCTACAGCAGCACTTCTTTTTAGTTTCCTTTTTTATTTAAATGAAAGGGTGCTATTGACGTCCCCTCTAGCCATTGTTGGTATTACATGGAATGGGGAAAGTGGAGGAATTTCGCTGCTGCAGAGAAACCAGCAACGAATTGAAGTGAGCCGTATTAAGCAAAAGGTGATCACTCCGTTTGTGATTGTCATGTTGTGTAAAACCGACTGTCGTTTTTACACTATCCCTGTTGTAATTATGCGTCGGAGCTTCAACGAAAATGCATTTAGGCGACTACGGGTTCTATTATTACATAGTCCGCTGAATAATCTTAATTCCAGTGAAAATTGATTGGCGTTAAGATTGTATCTAGTGCTTCAGGACCCTGTTCTGGGAAGTCTAGTGTGTAATGAAGTCCGCGACTTTCCTGCCTTAACATTGCTGAGCGAATAATCAAATCTGCAACGACGGCTAAGTTACGAAGCTCTAGTAGGTCGTTACTAATTTTGTAGTTGCTGTAATATTCACTAATCTCTTGCTGTAAAAGATCTATGCGGTGCTTAGCTCGCTGAAGTCGTTTAGTCGTTCTAACGATGCCTACGTAGTCCCACATGAAACGACGTATCTCATCCCAGTTGTGAGAGATAATTACATCTTCATCTGAGTTAGTTACTTGGGATTCATCCCACGCTGGAATTATTGATTCGTCCAAAGGTGCGGTTAGTGATTGAACGACATCGTCTGATGCGGATTTTGCATACACAAGACATTCTAGAAGGGAGTTGCTAGCCAATCGATTGGCACCATGAAGCCCCGTAAACGAGGTTTCGCCAATGGCATAAAGTCCCGGAATATCGGTGCGGCCTTTTTCGTCTGTCACGACACCACCACATGTGTAGTGGGCAGCAGGTACAACTGGAATCGGTTCTTTAGTGATGTCGATGCCTAAGCTTTTGCAACGCTTATAGATGGTCGGGAAATGGGACTTAATAAATTCTTTAGATTTGTGGCTGATGTCTAAAAATAAACAGTCGCTACCGAGTCTTTTCATCTCGTGGTCTATTGCGCGAGCAACGATATCACGGGGTGCTAATTCGCCTCGCTCATCGAAGTTATGCATGAACGGCTTGCCATCAGGAAGCAAAAGTTTTCCACCTTCACCACGCACGGCTTCTGTAATCAAAAATGATTTTGCTTGTGGGTGATAGAGGCAGGTAGGGTGGAACTGATTAAATTCCATGTTGCCGACACGGCAGCCAGCACGCCACGCCATTGCGATACCATCACCCGTGGCACCATCCGAATTGCTTGTATATAGATAGGCCTTTGATGCACCACCTGTAGCCAACACAACATGAGGAGCTTGAAATACCTCTACGTGTCCTGTTTCGTCATTAAGAATGTAAGCACCAACACAACGGTTGTGTGCTAATCCTAGTTTCTTTCGTGTAATTAGGTCGACCGCAATATGGTGTTCGAATAGATCGATATTTTCAGAGGCTTTGGCTTTCTCTATCAATGTCTGCTGAAGCGCTTTTCCTGTTGCATCTGCAGAATGGATGATTCGGCGATGAGAGTGTCCGCCTTCTTTGGTTAGATGGTAGTCGTCACTATCTTGGGTAAAAGGAACGCCTTGTTCAATCAGCCAGTCAATGCTTTCTCTGCCGTGTTCGACTGTGAATTCCACTGCGTCTTTATGACTAAGGTGTCCGCCAGCAGACATGGTGTCTTCGATATGTGCTTGTGTGCTATCTTCAGTATCGAGTACTGCTGCGATACCACCTTGAGCTAGCCATGTGGAACCACTCTTAAGTTCTCTTTTACTAAGAACTGCAACACGCGCATTTTGAGCTAGGTGGAGGGCCATGCTGAGTCCAGCAGCGCCACTGCCAATAATTAAAGCGTCGTAGTGATAGTGTTGCGTCATGCTGTGCTCTTCTTAACTAGAGGGTTCTTGGCTTGAAAAAGTGAGTGTATATTTTAGTGGTAAGTTTGAGGATAAAACTAGCTTATTAGATGCGTTTCATTGGAATTGGGCAACAATTTTGCATTTTTTTTTGGACTCAGGGAACTTAAGCAGTTTTGAAGGCTCATAGAAGTGTTCCGGCACTCTGATGAGGTAATATGTTGTATTAGTTGAAAGTTATTGCTGTTTTAGCTTCTATATTTATAGAGATAGGTATTAAGGACAGTTTAAGGAATATTGAGTGTCGAGTGAAAGTCAGACAGCAGTTGATCAAAAGCTAGTCGAGCGGGTAAAAGCAGGCGATAAACGTGCTTTTGATCTTCTGGTAAAAAAATACCAACATAAAATTGTTGCGTTGATTGGTCGTTATGTTTACGACCAACATGAAGCATTGGACGTGGCGCAAGAAACTTTCATCAAGGCTTATAAAGCGATACCAAAATTTCGCGGGGATAGTGCTTTCTATACATGGCTTTACAGAATTGCTATCAACACAGCCAAAAATCACCTTGTCGCTCGTGGTAGGCGTCCTGCTGATGTGGATGTTGACGATGCACAGTTCTTTGAAGGTGATAATGCTTTGAAAGATATTGAGACACCGGAAAACAAATTGTACAAGGATGAGCTGGAAGCAGTGATTCGGAAAACTCTGAATAAACTACCTGAAGACTTGAGGGTGGCCTTAACACTCAGAGAGTTTGAAGGTATGAGTTATGAGGAGATTGCTGGGGTTATGGATTGTCCCGTAGGCACTGTGAGGTCACGTATCTTTAGAGCACGTGAAGCAATTGATAAAGAAATTATGCCGCTTTTAGCGAGCTGATCCTGCAAAGGTAAATTGAGGTAAATTCTATGGATGATCGATCTACAGAATCTGTTTCGGCATTGATGGATGGCGAAGTTGCAGACTTTGAGTTACGACGTACTCTTGATCGCATAGAGCAGGAGCCAGAATTGGTTGAGCAATGGCAGCGATATCATTTAGTTCGCTCAGTTATGAAAAATGAAGAAGCAGAATTGAGCGGCTTTGATATTAGTGGTCAGGTTATGCAGGCCCTAGATCAAGAGCCTGATTTGGAAGTTGTGACTGCTGCACCCGAAGTTAAGTCCGAAATTAAAGGAAATTCTTTTTGGAAACCTCTTGCTAGCATGACAGCAGCCGCTTCTGTGACGGCAATGGTGATTTTGGGCGCCCAAACTTACAATCAGCCTGAGAACGATACGATTGCTGATAATCGCCCGAACTACGTTCTTCCGGGCAATGCAGTTTCCGATGATCTAGTCAGAGCGCAGTTTGGTAACCGTTCGATGATTTCATCACAGGGGCAAGAGCCTGAAATTATTCGTTTATCTGAAGGCGTAGAGCGCTATGTATCTCAGCATAAACATATGCTTTCACACCAAGAATCTGGTTGGGAAGCAACATGGTTGCCAGAAGGTTTTTCCGGTAAACGTAGAGATGTGATGGCGCACGCTGAAGTACAAATGTTCAGTAATGGACGCCATTCATTTACCGTTTGTGTTGAAAAATATGGTCGTCAGTCCGTTCCTGAAGGTGCTGTTCAGTCAGAGGGTATGGTAACTGTGGGTAAACGTATTGGCGATCAATTTGTAACAGTCGTTGGAGATGTTCCTCTAATGATTGCGGAGCGTATTGCCGCTTCAGTAGAACGTAAATGATTGAAGAAAGCGGGAAAGTTGTAGAGGTTAATGAGCAAGGCGTATGGGTTGAAACCATGCGCCAGAGCGCTTGTGCTAGTTGTGCTGCTCGAAATGGTTGTGGACAAAAGCTGTTAGTGCAGGCTGGGCAAGAGAAACGGTTTATTTTTCTCGTTAATAATCCAACTTCTCTTCACGTAAAAGCTGACGATAGTGTGCTTTTAGGCATAGAAGAGGGAGCATTTATTAAAGCAACTGTCTTTATGTATTTGTTGCCATTGTTAGCGCTATTTCTTGGGGCCGTAATAGGAGATTTTATCTGGGGAGATGAGCTGGTTGTGATCGCTTCTTCCTTTATCTCTCTTATCGCAGGTTTTGTTTTTGTTCGTTTTAGTAGTTCCGCTTTCTTTAGTTCCTGCCAATATCAACCGACGCTAATTAAAGTTATCTAACCCCGTTTTTTGATAGACATAGGTGAGTGTTTTATGAAATCTATATCAAAATTCATTGTCGCAACGATTATCCTTATTGCACTACCGATTCATGCTGCAAGCTTGCCCGATTTTAAATCGTTGGTAAAAGAGGCTTCTCCTGCTGTGGTGAATATCAGTACTGTTCAAACTAGCCCGCGACAGGGTCAACAACACCCATTTCAGGGACCAAATGGTGAAGAAATCCCAGAAATATTCCGTCACTTCTTTCGTATGCCTGAATTTGAACAGGGTGAGCGCCCACGTCGTAGAGCTCCTCAATCCTTAGGGTCTGGTTTCATAATTTCTGAAGATGGTTATTTACTAACAAATCATCATGTTATTGCGGAAGCTGATCAGGTTATCGTGCGCTTAGCTGATCGTAGAGAGTTAGAAGCTGAAGTCATCGGTTCTGATGAGCGCTCTGATGTAGCGTTGTTAAAAATTGATGCTGAGGATCTACCGACAGTTGAGCTGGGAGAGTCTAAAGCGCTTGATGTTGGTGAGTGGGTACTAGCGATAGGCTCTCCGTTTGGTTTTGATCATAGTGTGACAGCAGGGATTGTTAGTGCTAAAGAACGTGCATTAGCAGGAGATACTTATGTTCCGTTTATCCAAACTGATGTAGCTATTAATCCAGGTAATTCTGGAGGTCCATTATTTAATCTGGATGGTGAAGTCGTTGGGATTAACTCTCAGATTTACACTCGTTCCGGTGGTTTTATGGGGCTATCCTTTGCTATACCTATTGATGTCGCGATGGATGTTGCGGATCAATTAAGGAAACATGGTTATGTTACCCGCGGTTGGCTTGGTGTGGTCATTCAAGAGGTTAACCGTGATCTTGCTGAATCATTTGGCTTAGATAAGCCGGCTGGGGCTTTAGTGGCAAAAGTGTTACCTAATAGTCCAGCAGAAAAATCCGGTCTTCTAGAGGGCGATATTATTCTTAAATTTGAAGGTGCGGATATTATTCGATCTTCAGATTTACCTCACCATGTAGGTCGAGTTAAACCAGGTAAAAAAGCTAAGGTTTCAGTCATTCGTGCGGGGCGTGAAATGACAATTAAGGTCGAAGTCGAGGCATTACCAACGCAGGATGAACTTGCTAAAACTAACGTTCGAAAGCCAAAAGAGGATAAAGGCAATCGTCTAAATATTCAGGTCGCTGAACTTGACCAAAAACGTAAAGAAAAATGGCAAGTGAGTAAAGGCGTTGTTGTTCGTAAAGTTCTACAAGGGCCAGGTTCAGATGCAGGTTTGATGGTTGGTGATGTCATCACTATGCTAAATGGCGAACAGATCGCCAGTGTTTCTGACTTCAATAGAGTATCTACCGATATAGCACCTGGAAAGTCGGTTCCGATGCGGATTGTTAGGCGAGGAAGTCCGTTATTTATTCCATTACGAGTATCGGATTAAGTTGTATAAAATTCTAAGGGGGCTAAGGCCCCCTTTTTCGTAGCCCAGTTTAAGCAAATGCTGTAAACTTGCGCCTTTCCAGCGAGTATTAGAGTAGCGGTAGCCTGCACGTGAGCAACCTTAAAAATATCCGAAATTTTTCTATTATTGCCCATATCGACCACGGCAAGTCGACTTTGGCCGATCGTTTTATCCAAATGTGCGGTGGCTTAAGTGACCGTGAAATGGAAGCTCAGGTTCTTGATTCCATGGATTTGGAACGTGAGCGTGGTATTACCATTAAAGCGCAGAGTGTAACTCTGAACTATGAAGCAAAAGATGGTGAAACTTACCAGCTTAACTTTATCGATACACCAGGCCACGTGGATTTCTCCTATGAGGTATCTCGATCTCTGGCAGCCTGTGAAGGCGCGCTTTTAATCGTAGATGCTGCACAAGGTGTAGAAGCTCAGTCAGTTGCTAACTGCTATACAGCAATCGAGCAAGGTTTAGAAGTAGTACCCATTCTAAACAAAATGGACTTGCCTCAGGCAGAGCCGGAGCGAGTGCGTGTTGAAATTGAAGAAGTTATCGGTATTGATGCCTCTGATGCTGTTGCCTGTTCAGCTAAGAGCGGTATGGGTGTCGAAGACGTTCTCGAACAATTAGTTAAGGAAATACCGCCACCTGAAGGTGATGTTGATGCTCCGCTACAAGCCCTAATTATTGATTCTTGGTTTGATAATTACTTAGGCGTTGTCTCTCTTGTGCGTGTAACTCAAGGTACGCTGCGTAAGAAAGACAAGATTCTAGTTAAGTCTACAGGTCAAAATTATCAGGCTGAATCTGTAGGTATTTTCACACCTAAACAGAAAGAAACCGGTGTTTTGCACGCAGGTGAAGTAGGCTTCATTGTTGCAGGTGTTAAAGACATTCATGGTGCACCTGTAGGTGATACACTGACCCATGTTAAGACTCCCGAAGTAGAGAGCCTTCCTGGTTTCCAGAAAGTACAACCGCAGGTCTACTCGGGTCTATTCCCTACAAGCTCAGATGATTACCAGGATTTCCGTGAAGCTCTGGATAAGTTGACGTTGAACGATGCTTCGTTGTTCTTCGAGCCTGAAACATCCGATGCACTTGGTTTTGGTTTCCGTTGTGGCTTCTTGGGTATGCTGCACATGGAGATTATTCAAGAGCGGCTAGAACGTGAATATAATCTTGATTTGATCACAACAGCTCCAACCGTAATCTACGAGTTGGAGATGAATAATGGTGATGTTATTCAGATTGATAGCCCATCTAAGCTTCCGGATCCAGGCTCTATTAATGAGATGCGAGAGCCAATTGTTGAAGCCAATATCCTTGTTCCACAAGATTACCTTGGACAAGTTATCGGGCTTTGTGTCGAGAAGCGTGGTATTCAAAAGCAGATGAACTATGTAGGTAATCAAGTACAGATTACTTATGAATTGCCGATGGCGGAAGTCGTTTTGGATTTCTTCGACCGTTTGAAGTCTGTAAGTCGTGGTTATGCTTCTCTTGAATATAATTTCGTACGCTTTGATCCAGCGAAATTGGTGCGTATGGATATTCTTATCAATGGTGATAAGGTCGATGCCTTAGCCGTTATTCTGCATCGTGATAATGCTCAATTCCGTGGCCGTCAGCTATGTGAAAAGATGAAAGAGGTTATTCCTCGTCAGATGTTTGATGTGGCAATTCAGGCTGCTCTTGGTGGTAAGGTCATTGCTCGTACAACAGTTAAAGCATTGCGTAAGAACGTAACCGCGAAGTGTTATGGTGGTGACGTAAGCCGTAAGAAGAAACTGCTACAGAAGCAGAAAGAAGGTAAGAAACGTATGAAGCAGGTGGGTAGTGTAGAGATCCCACAGGATGCGTTCCTTGCAGTACTTAAAGTTGATAGCTAATTATCAGGAAGGGCATTGTTAGATGGATTTTGATTTCGCATTAGTACTGGTTGCGTTAACTTTCATCTCCGGCATCGTTTGGTTCTACGACCGAATCTCTTTGAAACCACAAAGAGATGAAAAGCTGAGAGCTGCTTCTGCCCAGACGGAAGGACCGCTTCCTGATGAAGCCATTGAACAGATTAATCGTGTATCGGGTTGGGTCGATACGGGTCGATCAATGTTTCCAGTGCTTTTCATCGTTTTGGTATTAAGGTCATTCCTAGTAGAGCCTTTTCAGATTCCATCTGGCTCAATGTTACCGACGTTGAAAATTGGCGACTTTATCTTGGTAAATAAATTTCACTATGGGCTTCGTTTACCTGTTTTGAATACTAAGTTTATTGAGATTAATGATCCTGAGCGTGGTGATGTGGTTGTATTTAAATTCCCTGAAAAACCATCTATTAACTATATTAAGAGAGTAGTGGGGCTTCCGGGCGATGTAATTCGTTACCAGAATAAGAAGTTGTTTATAAACGGAAAAGAGCAATCCCAACAGTTGTTGGCTCAATTACCGCCACAAAATCCACAGCGCTTGTTGATTAATGAAAATTTAGATGGTGTTGAACATCAAATGTATAGAGATGTTCGCAGACCAGCTCAGAATATGGAGTGGACTGTACCTGAAGGTCATTACTTTATGGTTGGAGATAATCGCGATAATAGTAATGATAGTCGCAGGTGGGGCTTTGTATCTGAAGATCTTCTAGTAGGTAAGGCATTTGCAGTTTGGATGCATTGGCCTACCTTTTTAAGTGTACCGTCATTTGGCGATGTTCGTGTGATTGAGTAATGGAGGCTCATATGAGATCTAGTCTTAAGCAACAAGCAGGTGCGTCAATTTTTTCTATTTTGTTAGCGCTTATTGTTGCAGGTTTTTTGTTTTCTATCGCATTTAAATTATTCCCTGCATATATAGATAACAGAACTTTAAATTCAGTGCTTGCTGATGCAATGAATGACTCAGATGAAGTGGAAAAGGGACCTAAGGGCATTAGAATTGCAATTTTAAAAAAACTGGTAATTAATCAAATTAAGCTACCAGAAAAAGATGCTTTAACTATTGTTGAGGAAGACGGAATTATTACCGCTACGCTTGATTACGAGGTACGTGTTCCAATGTTTGGGAACGTTGATGCGGTTGTTTTTTTCACTAACGAATATGAAGCAGAAGCCCCTTGATTAAACCTGTATCCGATTTGGTCCGTCGTATAGGGCACCAATTTGCCGATGAATCTTTGTTTGAGTTGGCACTAACGCATCGTAGTTGCGGTAAGAAGAATAATGAACGTCTAGAGTTTCTAGGTGATTCTATTTTGAACTTTGTTATCGCTGATGATCTGTTTGCACGATTCCCTCAAGCTAAAGAAGGTGAATTAAGCCGTTTACGTGCGCGTATGGTTAAAGGAGTTACCTTGTCTGAAGTAGCTCGTGAATTGGGTTTAGGCGATTACCTGCGTTTAGGTAGCGGTGAGCTTAAGAGTGGCGGTTTTCGTAGAGATTCAATCCTAGCTGATGCTGTAGAAGCTATTATCGGTGCCATCTATCTAGATTCCGATATGGAAACAGCCCGTGGATTTATTCTTTCTTGGTTTAAAGCGCGTTTAGAGAAATTAGACCTAAATGAGACTCTTAAAGACTCTAAAACACGCTTGCAGGAGTTTCTACAATCGCGTCGTTTAGCTTTGCCAACTTATGAATTAATCAATGTAGAGGGCGAAGCTCATGATCAAACCTTTTATATCGATTGTACAGTGGCAGGTTTAGCTAAGCCTGCAAAAGGTATTGGTAGTAGTCGCCGACAGGCTGAACAAGAAGCAGCAAAACATGCGCTGATAGAGTTGCAGGTGGAGAAATAGTTATGGCTGAAGATTTAATGCACCTGCTGGAGCCTCGTAATCCAGATCAAAAATGTGGCTTCGTAGCGATTGTTGGTCGCCCTAATGTTGGTAAATCGACATTGATGAACCACATCTTAGGACAGAAATTGAGTATTACTTCGCGTAAGCCTCAGACAACTCGTCATCAGATTATGGGTATCAAAACTGAAGATGATCTACAGATTGTTTATGTGGATACCCCAGGTTTACATAAAGATGACGGGAAAAAAGCTTTAAACCGTTATATGAACAAAGCTGCATCAGACGCATTGCGTGATGTTGATGTTGTTGTTTTTATTGTTGACCGAACTGCTTGGACTGAAGAAGACCAGATGGTACTGGACAAGGTCAAGCATGCTCGTTGTCCGGTTATCTTAGCTGTAAACAAAGTTGATCAACTGAAAGACAAAACGGCTTTATTACCTCAGATGCAGACACATTCTGAGCGTATGGACTTTGCTGAAATGATTCCGCTTTCAGCTAAAGATGGCCATAACGTAGAGCAGCTTGAAGAGTTAATCGCCAAGCATATTCCTGAGGGTATGCATCACTTTCCTGAAGATCAGCTAACAGATAAAAGCTCACGCTTCATGGCTGCGGAAATGGTTCGTGAAAAGCTGATGCGTAACTTAGGGGATGAGATCCCTTACGGTACTACTGTAGAGATTGAAGAGTTTAAATACGCAAAAAATGGTGTTCTCCATGTGAGTGCGCTAATCCTAGTAGAGCGTGATGGTCAGAAGCGAATTGTTATTGGGGATAAAGGTTCTCGAATCAAAACAATTGGCCGTGATGCTCGCATGGATATGGAGCGTATGTTTGATGCTAAAGTAATGCTTAACCTATGGGTTAAAGTTCGTCGTGGTTGGGCGGATGATGAAAGGGCATTACGTAGTTTGGGTTATGACAATACCTAAAAAGCATGAGTCATTCTGATCCGCAGGCGGCTTATGTCCTCCATAACCGCCCTTATCGCGATACCAGTCTTATCGTTGATTTCTTCACTCTAGAACATGGTAAAGTTTCCGCTGTTGTTCAGGGCGCACGCAGACCCAAATCAAAATTACGTGCATCAGTACAACCTTTTGTACCTATTCAGGTTACATGGCGTGGACGTAACGATCTCAAAACATTAACTCAAGCCGAGCCTGTTGCTGCTATGTTGTTCCTGAATGGCGATGCGCTGCTTTGTGGACTTTATGTAAATGAATTGTTAGAACGTTTGCTCCAGCCATTTGATAGTCACCCGAAACTCTATGTTTATTATCAGTATGTTTTAAATGAGTTAGTATCTGGTGAAGATATAGAGGGGGCGCTACGCACCTTTGAGCATCGTTTACTTGATGATCTTGGTGTATTGCCAGAGCTGGAACAAGAATCTGCTGATTCAGTATATTGTTTTAACCCTGAACATGGCTTTGTTCCTGTTGGCGCAGTAACAGATAAAAATAAGGCGTCTTGTTTTTATGGTTGGCAGTTGTCTGCGATTGCTGTTGATGATTATTCAGATATTCAAGTTCGCAGAGCTGCTAAGCGCTTGATGCGAAATTTAATTGATCGTGCTTTGGGGCAAAAGCCCTTGCGTAGCCGAGAGCTATTTCAAAAAATGTGAGGAAAGTGGTGTGATTGAACCATCCCGTTTGTTATTAGGGGTCAATATTGACCATGTCGCTACGATTCGCCAAGCGCGTGGTACACGCTACCCGGATACTGTTCAGGCTGCTGCGCTAGCGGAAGAGGCTGGTGCCGATGGTATTACAATTCATCTGCGAGAAGATCGTCGCCATATCCAAGATCGTGATGTTTATCTTTTGAAAGAGACATTACAGACACGTATGAACTTCGAGATGGCTGTGACTGAAGAGATGATTGCCATTGCTGAAGATGTAAAGCCTGCTCATTGCTGTTTAGTTCCAGAGAAGCGTGAAGAGTTGACGACCGAAGGTGGTTTGGATGTCGCTGGTCAAGAAGAGCGGGTGAAAGAAGCTTGTGATCGATTAGCTGCGGCAGGTATCGAGGTGTCTCTATTTATTGATCCGGAGCCAGCACAGATTGATGCAACTATTCGTTGTGGTGCTCCAGTGATTGAATTGCATACAGGTGCCTACGCAGAAGCTAAATCTTCTGCAGAACAGGCAGATGAGCTGAAACGTATCCGTGAAGCAGCTACCTATGCTTACCAAGAAGGCCTGATTGTAAACGCCGGCCATGGTTTGCATTATCATAATGTTGAGCAGATCGCTGAAATTCCTGAGATGAATGAGCTTAATATTGGCCACGGGATTATTGCGCGTGCCTTATTTGTTGGTTTAAAAGAAGCGGTATCTGAAATTAAGCAACAGATGCTTCAGGCCCAAGCTCGAATTCAGCCGCAAAGAGATGCATTAAAGCGATGATTCGAGGTATCGGGACCGATATTTTTCAGATCAGCCGCATGGAGCAGGCGTTGGACAGAACGCCTGCCTTGCCGCAACGTATCTTATCTACTTCCGAATATGAACAGTTCCTCAAAGTATCCAATCCACCTCTGTTTCTAGCTAAACGTTTTTGTGCCAAAGAAGCGGTATCTAAAGCTTTAGGCACAGGTATTGGGCGAGGCGTTAGTTGGAAGCATATTGAGATTACGAAAGATAAGAATGGTCGACCCGAAGTGAGTCTATCTGGAGGTGCTGCAGAGCGCGCTGAAAAGCTTGAAGTTGCATGTATGCATCTAAGTTACAGTGACGAGAAAGATTACATTGTTGCGTTTGTTATTGCTGAGGGATGAAGAGTTCTATGACTAGGATTTGTGTCGTTACAGGTGGTTCTGTTGGTATAGGACGAGCTGTCGTTGAGCGTTTATTAGATGACGGTTACAAGGTTTATAACTTAGACCTGAGTGAATCTGAGGTCGGCGAATTTATTCAATGTGACATGACTGATTCAACTCAGGTTACACAAGCTATTGATTATGTCATCAAGGAATCTGGCAGGATTGATGGTGTTGTATCCAATGCCGGAATTCATTTCTCCGCAACTATAGAAGACACTTTAGAAGCGGACTTTGATCGAGTGATGGCGATTAATGTAAAGGGGGCCTATTTCCTTTTACAATCTGTACTACCTCACATGCGACTGCAAGGCTCGGGCTCAATTGTTTTGTTAGGCTCGGATCAGTCTGTTATTGCTAAAAGAAACTCTTTTGCTTACAACATGAGTAAAGCGGCGCTTGCTTCAATGGCTAAGACCACAGCATTAGATTACGCTTCTTTTGGAATTCGAGCTAATGCTGTTTGCCCCGGAACCATAGAAACACCACTTTACCACAATGCAATTGACCGCTATTGTGAGAGCAGCGGAAGTGAAAAAAGTGTTGTACATCAAGAAGAAGCAGCTTTGCAGCCATTAGGGCGTATAGGCCAGCCAGAGGAGGTTGCTGCACTTGTTGCATTATTGATTGGTGATGATGCTCGTTTTATTACCGGTAGTTTGCAGTTAATTGATGGTGGTTATACAGCCCAGTAATTGAGCTGTAAAAGTGAAACTTGCGATCTAAAGGCGGTATATGAGTAGAGTGATAGACTCGCATCTGCACCTGTTTAATCTTGAAAAAGGGGATTATCACTGGCTGCAAGAAGGGCACACGCCTGAATGGTCTGATAAAAATAAGATTAGGCGGGGTTATAGCGAAGGTGATTTAAGCCAATCAGGCTCAGCAGATATTGTAGGTTTTGTACATATCGAAGCGGGTTTTGATAATTCCCATCCGTGGCGTGAATTGGAGTGGCTTGAAAGTCATTGTGAGTTACCTTTTCGTTCAATAGCTTATCTTGATCTAACTTCCGATAGCTTTGATGAGCATCTGGAAAAACTACAAGAATTTAAGTCATTAGTTGGTGTGAGATACATCTTAGATAATGCCGCTCAGGAAGTGTTGTCCAATCCAAATGTCTTTAAACGTCTTGCGGTACTATCTGATAACCAGCTAATTTTCGAAGCTCAGCTGTCTTTATCTGATCCAGGTGCGTCTTGTGCACTTGCGGATGTAATGCAACAGTTGCCAAATTTTAAGGTCGTGATTAACCATTGCGGGTCACCTGTACAGCTGAATGAACAGTGGATGCACTCGATTACTCGGCTAGCACATCATCCAGAATGTTCTATTAAATGCTCTGGTTGGGAGATGTTTAATCGTGATTGGAGTTCGGAGCAGGCCAAACCTATTATAAGTTTTGCCGTTAGGCAATTTGGGCTTACTCGGGTGATGTTGGCGAGTAACTTCCCTGTTTCTGAATTGGCTTGTAGTTATGAAGATTTATGGCAGAGGTATCTCAAAGAGATGAAGTGGAAGGGCTTTGAGAAAGAGATGCTGATATTTGAAAACGCTAAGCGAATATACCAGTTAGATATCGATTAGCGTGATTAGAAAATAAAAAGGGCGCCTGATAGCGCCCTTTTTATATGAAGTAGAAAATTACTTAACTTCAATACGTGGTGAACGCATTACTACCTCATCGTTCAATTCGATACCAATTCCAGGCTCTTCAGAAACTTGGAAGAAGCCGTCTACTGGTTGAGGGTCTTGAATACAAAGCTCACGGTTCCATTGCTTAATCGCATAGGTGTGATGTTCATGGATTAAGAAGTTTGGAATCGCTGTTTCAAGATGCAAAGAGGCCGCTGTTGCTACTGGGCCACCACAAACGTGGGCTTGAATTCGAACGTCGTATACGTCTGCGTAATCACAAACCTTTTTCGTTTCTGTAAATCCACCACATAAACCGATATCTGGTTGTAGTACATCTAGACTTTGATCTTCAAGATACGGACGAACACCCCAGCGGTTATACAAACGTTCGCCACCGGCAATTGGAACATTTACTTTGTCGGCTACGCGTTTATGCAGCTCCGAGTTTAAGTAGTTCACTGGCTCTTCAAAGTACATGCAGCGTGCTTCTTCGACCAACTCACCCAATTGAATCGCGGTTGAAGCGCCTGGCAAACTGTGACATTCAAAAATGATATCACCGTCATCACCCATGGTTTCACGGATAGCCATTAAGCGGTCGCGGAACATCTTCATCTCTTTGTTAGTAAAGAGCTTAGTACGATCGAAGAAGGTTTCACCCTTTTCGTTATACATGATCGGATCGACTTTTACAGCGTCATAACCTTCTGCCAGCGCTTTTTCAGTCGCTTTTGCATAATCTTCAGGATCTGTTAGGGCTTTAAATTCTGAATCCCAATCAAATTGAAGCTGGCTGGCATAAGTGCGTAGTTTATCGTTAACTTTACCGCCAAGCAGTTGGTAAACAGGAAGACCTAGAGCCTTACCTTTAATGTCCCATAACGCAGTATCGATCGCACTCATTGCAGCATAGATAATAGGGCCGCCACCTAGACCCCAAAAACTACCACGTAACATTAGGTTCCAAAGGTCTTCAGTTTGGAATGGGTCACGACCCAGCAGCATCTCTTCTGCAAACTCTTTAATCATGTTTGCAGCAGCACTATGACCTAGGTCGTAAGCTAAGCCCGCTTCACCTACGCCGCTGATGCCTTCATCTGTGTGTACGCGAACAAATACCGGATTCCAAACAGGACGATCCGGACAATGAATATCAAAAATTTCTACGCGATTTATTTTCATGAATCAGCCTTATTATTCGGTAATTTTCAGGTTATTGTGCAAAGCTCGGATCAAGTCGGTAGGCTTTACGAAGCATTGCTGGCCATGACTTCTGTCCACCGGTAGTTCCTGAATGAACGACATTTGCCTGTTTAGATATGCCATCAACGATTTCTGGAGCCACTTCTATAGCATCTTGACCTGTTGATTGAATTAATAATTGAATTTCACAAGCACGTTGTAGGTCATACATGCGCATAAATGCATCACCTACTGTCGGACCAACAGTGAGAGCGCCATGGTTAGGAAGTAAAAGGTGGTTGTTATTACCTAAATCTTCTTTTAAACGCGCCTTCTCATCCTGATTAACAGCTAGGCCTTCATACTGGTGATAGCCTAACGAAGCCAATTGGAAACAAGAATATTGGCTAAGGGGTAATAATCCACATTCTAAGGACGCTACAGCAATAGATTCCTTGGTATGTAAGTGAAGCACGCAGTGCGCATCTCGTCTTACAGAGTGGACGGCACTATGGATAGTAAAACCAGCAGGGTTAATGTTGAAAGGGGTATCGTCGAGAATATTACCTTCAAGATCAACCTTAACTAAGTTTGATGCAGTGACTTCGTCAAATGTAAGACCGAAAGCATTTACCAGATAGTGATCTGTTCCAGGTACTTTTGCTGAAATATGGGTATAGATTAGATCTCCCCATCCTAAATCTTCCACTAGCCTGTAGCAGGCAGCTAGATCTACCCGTACCTGCCATTCCTCTGGGGATACTTTGTTTTTGAGATCGAGTTGTGGGAGTTCCAGCATATTAAATCCTCTGGCTTAAATAAGATGTGCCTTTGAAGAGCAGTAGTTATGAGGGAATTATACAGGGAGCTACGAAAGAAAGAACATGATGAAAAATTTAATGAACGGGGAGATAGGGAATAAGAATCATTTGCATTTGGTTGCGTCTTAATTAATAATGATTCCCATTACTAATAAAGAGAGTGGTTATGAATAGCCCTGCGAACAAATCTATATTGGAATTTCCTGTAATTGCGCTTGTTGGTGCTGTAGTGCTAGGTTTTATGTTTCTTCCATTTGTTGGTTAATTTTTTCTTTAGTTAAATGATCAGATTCATGTTTGGTTGTTCTGAGTAAGCTAAAGACTTTAATCTAGATAGATGTGCTTCCTAGTAGAGCAGACTGTCATTAGAGTTGCAGAGCTCATCGGCTCTTTTGTATTACCTTATCAGTTTGTTTACGACTTCAATTCAATACGAGCTCTGTACAGGTATCGTTGGTCACTACATAACTTCTTCTCTCCAAGATTATTCAGTTACTCAATCTATTCCGTATTCTTTTTAATACCCTCTGTCATAAATCTTACCTATCCAAGCTATAGAGAGAAGTAAATGGAGCTTGTTGAATGCTTGATGAATACTGTTTCTATATTGGTTGAGTTTGTGAGGAATAAACATGAAAACAGAGCGTTTAGAATTTAAGGGCCACGATGGATCAGTGCTAGCGGCTCGCTTGGATCTACCCGTTGGCAAACCTGCTGCTTATGCATTGTTTGCGCACTGTTTTACCTGTTCCAAAGATATACTTGCCGCTAGGCGAATAGCTCAACGTCTAGCATCTTTAGGGATCGCTGTGCTTCGTTTTGATTTTACCGGTTTGGGGCATTCGGGTGGGGAATTTGCAAATACGGGGTTTAGTTCTAACGTAGCCGATCTGGCATTAGCGGCTGATTACTTACGAGAAAACTATCAGGCACCGCAATTGTTGATAGGTCACTCTCTGGGTGGTGCTGCAGTTTTGGCTGCGGCAGATAGAATAGGAGAGGCGAAAGCTGTAGTTACGATTGGTGCTCCAGCTGAACCTGGACATGTTATTCATAATTTTGGTGATCATGTAAATACAATCTGTAACCAAGGTTCGGCAGAAGTGGAGCTGGGTGGTAGGGCATTTACCATTCGCCGTGAGTTTATTGAAGATATTTCAGATGTATCTTTAGAGACTAAGGTTAAGCATCTGAAAAAAACGCTACTGGTCCTGCATGCCCCATTGGATGAAACCGTGAGTTTGGATAATGCCGCGCGTTTATTTCAAATGGCTAAACATCCAAAGAGTTTTATTACGCTGGATAATGCTGATCATCTGCTTACGCGTGTTGAGGATGCAGAGTATACCGCTGAAGTGATTTCAACTTGGGTGCAGCGTTATATAGACGTTGAACTGTTACCAAAACAGATGAATGCCCCTGAAGGTGTTGTTCGGGTAAATGAAGCTGATCCGGAGAGTTTTACTCAGGATATCAGCGCAGCAGGTCACCATATAATTGCAGATGAGCCTGTGAGTTACGGTGGCAATTATCTAGAATCCACACCTTACCAATTAGTTGCTGCTGGTTTAGGGGCTTGTACCTCAATGACGATTCGTATGTATGCGCGTCATAAAAAGTTGCCTCTGGAGCATGTGCAGGTAGATGTGACTCATGACAAAATCCATGCAGAGGATTGTTCTAGATGTGAACAATCTGGAGGTAAAGTAGATCAGTTTGTGAGGCGTATAACGCTGACCGGTGACTTATCTGAGGAGGAGCGACAACGTTTACTTGATATTGCCGACCGATGCCCCGTTCATAAAACCTTGGAAGGTGAGATCAATATTAAGACCGCGTTATCTTAGCTGAATTAGTCTCGACCTAATCTGACATATCTTCTTGAGAAAGAGAGAGTTACCCGTTTTGATAAAGGTGCTGAAATCTTAAATCAAAACAAAGGTAACTCTCATGTTGCATACTAGCAATCCCATCATTAAACACAAAGCAGGCTTACTCAACCTTGCGGAAGAACTTGGAAACGTCTCAAAAGCCTGCAAAGTAATGGGTGTCTCCCGTGATACGTTTTATCGCTATCAGGAACTTGTTGAGGAAGGCGGTGTTGATTCACTGATCAACCGATCTCGCAGAACGCCCAATGTCAAAAACCGTGTAGATGAGCAGATTGAGAACGCTGTCATTGAACACGCGATAGCTTTCCCCGCTCATGGCCAAGCCCGAACCAGTAACGAACTGCGTAAAGCTGGCGTGTTTGTATCGGGCAGTGGTGTTCGTTCCATCTGGCTACGTCATAACTTAGAAAACTTTAAAAAGCGCCTTTCGGCTCTGGAAGCAAAGGTTGCGAGTGAAGGTATCATTCTGACGGATGACCAAGTGGCTGCGCTTGAGAAGAAGAAACAAGATGACGAAGCCTGCGGTGAAATAGAAACGCATCATCCTGGCTATCTGGGTTCTCAGGACACGTTCTACGTGGGTAATCTAAAAGGGGTTGGCAGGATATATCAGCAAACCTTTGTTGATACGTACAGCAAGGTAGCGTTCGCTAAGCTCTACACGACGAAAACCCCAATTACCTCAGCCGATGTATTGAATGATCGTGTATTACCATTCTTTGAGGCTCAGGAGCTGCCTATGCTGCGTATCCTGACTGATCGAGGCACGGAATACTGTGGCAAGGTTGAGCAGCACGATTACCAGCTATATCTCGCCATCAACGATATTGATCACACGAAAACCAAAGCGAGACACCCACAGACTAACGGTATCTGTGAGCGCTTCCATAAAACGATATTGAACGAGTTTTATCAGGTTACGTTCCGTAAAAAGCTCTATGCTTCACTGGAAGAACTGCAAAAAGATCTGGACGAATGGCTGGATTATTACAACAATGAACGAACTCATCAGGGGAAAATGTGCTGTGGCAGAACGCCACTGGAAACATTGCTTGATGGAAAACAGATTTGGGCTGAAAAGAATTTAGCCCAAATCTAATCTGACAGTAGCACTGGAAAGAACGGGTAACTGTCAGATCAGGTCTGAGCTAGTACATCTTAGCCATTCAAATGGCTAGCTAAGTAAATAAAGGTTTTACAGCATATCGCTGTAAAACCTTTCATATAGATCTACCTATTCGTAAATAATCTCATCGAATACTTGGCGGATTGGTTGAACACCCGCCCACACATCCAATTCCATATCTTCAGGTTCATCCACAGGTGCTCCGGTTCTAACTTTCGCTGAAACCTGTTCGATTTTAAACTCCAAAACCGCAGTCGCTTTGAGTTCTACATCATTCGCGGGTCTCGCTTCTTGTGACCTTCCGGTTTTAACCTTTTCTAACATCAAGTCCAACTGTCGGCGTTTTTCCTGTTCTTCTTCGATCAGTTTGGCTTTGCCATACATGATCACACTGCGAAAGTTGACTGAATGGTGGAAAGCAGACCGCGCAAATACTAAACCATCCAGCAGGGTAATCCCTATTGCGGCTTCCTCTTCGGCGAGTAATGCTTGGAATAACCCATTTTTACTTGAACCGTGGATATAGAGGTAATCGCCTTCACGCCAATGCAGTGTTGGTTGAATCATAGTTTGATCGCGCCAATTACATGAAACATGGCAGACAAGTGCTTCATCCATGATCTGATAAATTGTTTCTTGATCATAGGTCGTTTTTTTCAACCCACGTTTAACCTGTGTTTTTGGCGTAGGGGTAAAATTACTCATCTGCTTGTCCTCCTCATATTGGTGGGTTAATTGGTGTATATGGAGGAAGAGTAATGGTTATAATTGGGCTAAGTAAGATCCAATTTCTGTATATCTAATAGGCCCAATTTTGTTGAGTACTCAGCTTCTAAATATTCTTAATGACTCTGAAAGCATTGATGAGGGGGCGCGCTACCAGGTTATTTTTAAACGACTTCAGTTAGCTATTTTACAGGGGACGCTGGTGGGCGGCACTCGTTTACCAGCGACCCGAGAGTTATCGAGTGCGCTAGGTGTTGCCAGAAATACAGTTAAAACTGCATATGAAATGTTGGTCGCTGAGGGCTATGTAGAAACGGTGATGGGTTCAGGGAGTTATGTAGCTCATCTACCTGAGTCAGTGTTACGGAATAAGCCTTCGAAGACCAAACAAAATCCTGGTTTATCTGTCTCTGACTATGCAAAACAGTTCTTAGGTTTTATGCCTTTAAATCCCGATACGCGTAAATTGTTACAACCGGGAATACCTGCCATCGATCAGTTTCCGATAGAGCAATGGAAACGCTGTTTAGCGAGAGCGGCATCGTTTAAGTCATTAGACTCAGCGCCTCCCGCAGGTGATTTAAGATTGCGGGAGCAGATATCAAGATATTTATTGCGGCATAGAGGGATCGAGGCCAAACCGGATCAAATTTTGGTGACCTCAGGTTCCCAGCAAGCAATTTATATGGTTGCTCAGTTATTAACTAATTCTGGTGATCAGGTGGTGGTCGAAACCCCAGGGTTTCCTGGTATATCAGGCGCTTTCAAAGCTGCTGGCTGCAAGATTAATACGGTACAGTTTCCTCTAATTGATGCTCTAAATCACAAGGCTGGGTTATTGAGTTTAACGCCTTCCCGTAACTTTCCTTTGGGGCATACGATATCGCTTGCTGAAAGGTTAGAGGTTATTCGATGGGCTGAAACGGAAGGTGCTTGGATTCTAGAGGATGATTACGATTCAGAATTTTCCATTAGTTATCCGGTCTCTTCACTGTTTGCAATCAGCGATTATCAACGGGTGATCTATACGGGGACTTTTAGTCGATCAATGTTTCCTGCGATACGTTTAGGTTATGTGGTACTGCCTGAACTTTTAGTGCCTTTATTTAATCGAGCACGGCGCTATATGGATGGTGGATTATCCGGCGTTACTCAAGTCGCGATGGCTGAGTTTATGGAGCAAGGGTATTTTGCGCGGCATATCAAAAAGATGAGTGGTTTGTATCAGAAGCGGCTTAGCATTCTGTCTCAAGAGGTCAAAGCTAGCTGTTTATCTGGCTTGCCTATTTGGGGTGCTGAAGGAGGAATGCATCTGGTACTGGGTTTGCCTGATGATATAGAAGACAAGCGACTGGTTGAACAGTTAAAACAAGATAGTCTGGGCGTAAGAGCATTATCGGGTTATACCCAAGAGGGGCCAAAACTAAATGGTTTGGTGATTGGATACTGTGCTGAGTCGGAAGAGCAGATTAGACGAGGTATTCAGTTAATCGGTAAACATTACAAAAATGTTCGGAGCCACTCTAAGTTAGGTTAAAATGAGCAGCTTATAACTTGTGAGTGCTTTGTTGCGATGACTACCCCTGCTTTCTCTGATCTGAATTTATGCCCTGAACTGCTGTCTGGCTTGGAAAAACTAGGGTATACCCAGCCAACTCCGATTCAAGCTAAAGCAATCCCTTTAGTGTTAAAAGGTGAAGATTTACTAGCTGAAGCGCAAACGGGTACAGGTAAAACTGCTAGCTTTGCTTTGCCCATCATTGAGAAGCTAAGTAAAACACCGCCGCAACAAAACTACCGTCAAGTTAGAGCGCTAGTTTTAGCGCCTACGCGTGAGCTGGCCATTCAAGTGGCAGATAATACATTGGAGTATGGTCGTGCTCTAGGTATGCGCGTGATGTCTATCTATGGCGGCGTGCGTTTGGATAACCAGATTCGTAAACTGAAACGCGGTGCAGATATCCTAGTAGCAACGCCGGGGCGTTTATTGGATCTATTACAGCAAACAGTGATTAACCTCGACCACCTAGAATTTTTAGTCTTGGATGAGGCTGATCGCATGCTTGATTTGGGCTTTATCGATCCCATTCAAAAAATTATGGATTATGCTGCAGAGCCTCGTCAGACACTTTTGTTTACCGCGACAGCAGATGAAAGCATCGAAGTATTAGCCGACTTTTACCTCAATAATCCACAGAAGATCAAAGTCTCTCCGCGTAACTCGACTGCAAAGCAGGTCAAACAGATCGCTTATGCCGTGGATAACAGCGATAAGTCCGAGATTCTGAGTTATCTGATCCAGGAAGAGAAGTGGGGCCAAACCCTTGTATTTGCTCGAACTAAAAAGCGCGTTGATGAACTTGTTCAGTATCTGAATAAAGAAGATATCTACGCAGCTGCAATTCATGGCGACAAAACTCAGCGTGAACGAGAGCGCATGTTTAAAGAATTTTTAAGTGGCGAATTACACGTTCTGGTTGCTACTGATGTTGCAGCGCGAGGTTTAGATATCGAGGCTCTACCTTACGTTGTGAATTACGACCTGCCGAATGTTCCAGAAGCTTATGTGCATCGTATCGGCCGAACAGGTCGAGCAGGGGAAAGTGGCGAAGCGATCTCTCTAGTTGCACCAGCAGAACGAGACTTTCTTAAGCGTATTGAGCAACTGATTAAACAGAAAATTCGATTAAGACCGGTTCCAAGAATCGAGAACGGTAAACGCATAGAGATTGAAGACTTTGCTGATCGGCCAATGAAGAAGCGCCCTGCTAAAAAGAATCGCTCGAAGCGTCCAATTCCGGAACGTTATCAACCGGATGATTCTAAAGCCGTTCTGCGCCCCGGCTTATTTAAAAAATAATATATTCTAAATTTTAGCTACTGATTTAAGCGCCAGTTCCTAAAGAGCCGGCCTAACGATAGTAGGGCGCCTTTAAGGATTAATATTGTTGACCCCCGCCTTCGTGGGTGCAACTTATAGTCTGAAGTGACGGTATTGGGTCTTAGTGGTTTTCGAAATCTGTTCTGAGCTTCCTTTGTTGAGCTTCTATAATTAGAGCATTATTAATTTTTGCTCTGACCCTTTTCATGGATCAAAGCAACCTCAAACTGCTGGTGGGCAGGGGGTTGTTATGTCTGATATTGCTTATGGCTTGATCAATTTAATCGGTAATACCCCGTTGATTCGTTTACAACAAGCTTCGGAGCAGACAGGGTGTGAAATATACGCAAAAGCTGAGTTTCTTAATCCGGGTGGTTCAGTTAAAGATCGCACGGCATGGGGCATCGTGCGTGAAGCTCTAAAGCAGGAATCATTGCGTCCGGGAGGGCGAATTGTAGAAGGCACGGCAGGAAATACTGGGATAGGTTTATGCTTGGTAGCCAATGCACTAGGGCTGAGTACTACCATTGTGATGCCTGATACACAAAGTCAGGAGAAAAAAGATTTATTGCGATTATTAGGGGCGGAGTTGCGTCTGGTCCCGGCTGTTCCTCTCAAAGATGACAATCATTACACCAAGGTTTCTGAGCGCCTGACAGAAGTGTATGCAGATAAAGATTCGAATGTTATTTGGGCCAATCAATTTAATAATCAAGCTAATAGGCAGATTCATTCTGAAACCACCGGCGAGGAAATTTGGCGACAGACTGAAGGCAAAGTGGATGCTTTTTGTTGTGCTGTAGGTACAGGGGGGACATTGGCGGGTGTAGCTCAAGCACTACGTCAGCATAAGCCGGAGGTGAAAATATTTCTTTCTGATCCTATGGGAGCATCACTTTATCACTATTATCTACATGGCCAGTTAGTCAGCGAAGGTAGTTCGGTGATGGAAGGTATTGGTCAAAGCCGTATTACAGGTAATTTAGAGGGGTTTTCGCCTGATGGTGCTTTTCAAATTCCTGATGAGGAAGCCTTAAACTGGGTCTTCTCTTTATTAAAGTATGAAGGACTAGCAGTGGGCGGTTCCAGTGGAATTAATGTTGCTGGAGCGGTCCGGGTTGCGAAGGAGTTGGGGGCAGGTCATACGATTGTTACCGTCTTATGTGATGTTGCAGGCCGTTATCAAAGTAAACTATTTAATCGTGAATTTCTCTCAGATAAAGGGTTGCCCTCACCAACTTGGTTATAGGCGGGCCTAGGTTTTTAGTTTGATCGGGGGATAGGTATAATAGCGCCAATTTTTAAGATAATGGGTAGTAGTGATGGCAACAAAACTTGAGTGGGACGAAGCAGCGAAGCAGCGTGTAGATGCTGCACCTTTCTTTGTGCGTAAGTTAATACGTCATAAGGTAGAGAAGGCTGCACGTCAGCAAGGCCTAGAGCGTATCACCGAAGAGTTGCTTGATAAGGTCAAGAAAAAGCAGATGGATAGCCAAAAGTAAGTAGCTAACTATCAATAAGAGCGGCTGATTATGCTATTGGTCAACCGCTTTTCTAAAACAGGTTATTCTGCCTGTGATCAAACTTTCTTCCTTCTATGTATTTTTATCGCCCTCGATAACCTCAGTCAGCGATAGCCCGTATCTCTGAAAAATATCAGTGCAGATTTCCGTTTGTAATTTACTCACAATGTCGTTTATCTGGTTGAATAATAGCTAAGAAAGTGATGTTGTTTGTAAAGTGTTTAGAAAATCAGCAGTTGCTTTGAGGCCAGATATATCAATGGCTATGGCGATCTAAACCAAAGATATCCACGGGTTGTAAATAGAGTTACCCCCAGAATTTGGGGGTAACTGGTTTGATCGTATTCCCTATAGAAAACTAAGGTTCTGCTTTTACTGGTGTTAGGTTTTGAGCTAACACCTCTTCGCCAAACCAACTCAAGTTTTCATGTAGTTCAACCACTTCACCCACGATGATCAGTGCAGGGGCTGGCAGTTTAGCTTCCTCTTGTAACTGAGGTAGCGTTTCCAAAGTACCAGTCAGTACTTTTTGATCTGCTGATGTCCCACGGGAGATGATCGCTGCAGGTGTAGATGCTGGTTTGCCATGTTCAATCATCTTAGCTGCGAGCTGTGGCAGGGTATGTAGACCCATGTAAAAGACAACCGTTTGGTTAGGGTGAACCAACTCGTTAAAGTTCAGATCTGTTGTGCGGTTTTTAAGCTGGCCGGTTACAAATTTAACCGATTGTGCATAGTTTCTGTGCGTCAGCGGAATGCCGGCAAAGGTTGAACAGGCGCTAGCAGCTGTGATGCCCGGCACTACTTGGAAAGGGATATTATGTTCTTTGAGGGTTTGAAGCTCTTCGCCACCGCGGCCAAAGATAAAGGGATCACCACCTTTTAAACGAACAACTCGTTGCCCGAGTTTTGCATGTTTCACTAGAAGCTCATTGATACCTTCTTGCGGAACTGCATGGTTATCACGCTTTTTGCCCACAAAAATAAGATCGGCATCGCGTCGGCAAAGATCTAAAACTTCTGGGGAAACAAGCGCATCGTAGAGGACGACATCGGCTTGTTGCATGAGACGTAATGCTTTGAATGTTAATAACTCAGGATCACCTGGACCGCCGCCGACAAGGTAAACTTCGCCTACCTGATGTTCTGGATCTTCGTTTGCGAGTTTATCAGCGATCATTTTCGCCGCTTCTTTGTCACGCCCAGCGAATACTTTTTCGGCGATTTGGCCCTGCAGCACGTTTTCCCAGAAAACACGTCGATGGTTAACCGTACTGAACGTCTCTTTCACCTGATCGCGGAAATGGTTCGCGATACTCGCAAGCTTACCGTAGGATTTTGGAATCCATGTTTCCAACCGAGCTCTAAGTAGACGGGCAAGTACCGGAGCACTACCGCCTGAAGATATACCTATCACAACAGGGGAGCGATCCACAATGGCTGGGAAGACAAAGGTGCAAAGTTTAGGACTATCGACGACATTCACCGGAATATTTTTTTCGATAGCGTCGAAGTGAACACGCTCGTTAAGGGGATTATCATCCGTTGCGGCGATGACTAATATTTTGTCATCTAGAAGGGCCGAGTGATACTCGCCGATAATCGCGGTTCCTTGGTTTTCATCTAAGAGATCTTGTAGATCGTCACTTACCTTATGGGAGATAACGGTGACATGAGCGCCAGCTCTGCACAGTAACTTAGCTTTACGTAAGGCTATGTTTCCTCCACCTACAAGCAAGACTTTCTGATTGGTCAGCTTAAAAAATAGCGGTAGGTAATCCACGAAATCTCTCCAGAAAATGACTCAGGTTTTATCTGCCTGAGAGGTCGGTTGTCGTTATTTATGAATAAGTTATGCAACCTATATGCCTAAGAATGATTGGTTTAACCAATATCTGGTAATAAGGTATGTACACACCTAAACAGTGCAGTAACCAACTGTAATTATATGTCTAAGTTTACCAGTAGATTTTAGTTTTGGGCGTATAGAAAGGGAGTTAATTCACCGAATTGGGGCGTGCTGATTTTCGGTGCTTAAAATTGGTGCATTGGAGATTTGTGATAATCCTGCACCAAACAGCTTTGCTGAAAGGTGCAGGGGATCTCCTGTACGAGAAAGCTTCCTGCTATCTCTGAAATATTACTTTTTAAAGTTTAGCGGCGTTGCAGGGTGTAAACCGCATTCACGGTTTTCTGGGTTTTCCCACCACCAACGACCAGAACGTACATCTTCACCCATAGAGATTGCACGTGTGCATGGTGCACAGCCGATGCTTGGGTAGTGTTTGTCATGTAGTTCGTTGTAAGGAACGTCGTTTGCTTTGATGTATGCCCAAACCTCTTTCTCTGACCAATCTGCCAGAGGGTTTAGTTTGTGCATATTATTGCCTTCATCCCACTCTTCGAACTGGATCTCATCACGTGTGACAGACTGTTCGCGGCGAAGGCCTGTAATCCAAGCTTTTTTACCAGAAAGGGCGCGTTTTAGTGGCTTAATCTTACGAACAAAGCAACAACCTTTACGTAGCTCTTGTGATTCGTAAAACGCATTAACACCGTTCTCTGCAACATAAGCTTCAACGTCTGCACCCTCAGGGTAGTAAACGTCAAACGTTACATTAGCGTATTGCTTTTGCACGTCCGCAAGAAGCTTAAGTGTTTCTTCTGGCAGACGACCTGTGTCCAATACAAAGTTGCTGATCTCAGGGCAGAATTTGCTGATCAGATCGGCAATAACTACGTCCTCAGCACCTAGGCTGTTTGCGAAGACTAGGGATCCATCGTGATCCTGATAGCCTTTTTTTAGTAGAGCTGCAACGGCTTCTACCTTTGCTTGTAGCTCTGCAGTAATTTGCTCACTCATAAATAGGACCTCACCGTCACTATTAATTACTGGTGATAAACTGCGCGTACTTTATCGGCAGCGCTTTGGTAATAGTTGCTCATCTCATCAAAGGATTTAAGCATTTCTGGCTTAAATACATCGTCAGCAATTTCGATTGCTGTGAAACCACAGCGCTCTAGATAAGCGAAACGATCTTGGCCAATATCACCAGTTGCACGTATTTCGCCTTTGTACTCAGCGCGAACAAGGAGGCGAGCAATACTAAAACCACGACCGTCACGGAAAGCAGGGAAGTCGATCGCCACTAGTGGGAACTTATCTAAGTTCTCAACTAGGAAGTCGATATCGTCGTCACCATTCACTTTTACGGCTACTAGGCCTTTATGGCTAGTCAGTGCGTCTTGGTTTTCCAAGTACAACGCCAGCGGTACGATAATGTCACCCGTTTGATCAAGTGATTCTTCGTTGATCAGAGTCCAGTTGTCTGCGACAACCTCATGATTAATTAGCAGGGGCATATACGTACTCCTTAAATGGTGCAATACCGATACGACGAAATGTATCAATGAAACGTTCGTTCTCAAAGCGCTGTTGAACGTATAATTCCAGCACTTTTTCTAGGGTGTTAGCTACTTGGTCAGCAGGAACTGATTTTCCAATAACTTTACCTAAAGCGGCTTCAGAACCATCATCACCACCAAGAGTGATTTGGTACCAGTCTTCGCCTTTTTTATCTACGCCTAAAATACCGATATGGCCAACATGGTGATGTGAACAAGCGTTGATGCAGCCTGACATATTTAGTTTCAGATCGCCTAAGTCATGGACAAAGTCCATATTTTCAAACTTTTCATTAATCTGATCAGCTACGCCTAGGGTTTTTGCGTTTGCTAAAGCACAGAAGTCACCACCAGGGCAAACAGTCATATCTGTTAGTGTGCCGATGTTTGGACGCGCTAGGTCTGCATTTGCGAGTATTTCCCAAACTGCATATAGGTCAGCTTTCTTAACATCTGCCAAAACTAAGTTTTGGTTATGAGTAGCTCGAATTTCGCCAAAGCTGTACTTATCAGCAAGGTCTGCAACTAGATCTAGTTGATCAGCAGTGATATCGCCAGCAGGTTTTAGGTATGGCTTTAGCGATACATAAGCGATGCGGTAACCATCTACTTTATGCTCTACAGTGTTACGCTCATACCAAGTGTTGAAATCTTCATTTTCTGCAAGTTTAGCTTCAAGTGAAGTATCTGCAGCTGCAGAAGCATCGTAATCAAATGGTTTGAAGAATGCTTTAACGCGCTCGATCTCTTCCATTGGTAGTTTAAGATCAGAGTCACGAATGTGCGCCCACTCTTCTTCAACTTGCTCGCGGAACTTATCTATACCCACAGCTTGTACCAAAATTTTGATACGTGCTTTGTATTTGTTGTCGCGGCGACCATTCATGTTGTATACACGGATGATAGCTTCTAGGTAAGAAAGTAGATCTTCCTTCGCTAGGAATGGATTGATCTGCTTAGCGATCATAGGAGTACGACCAAGGCCGCCGCCTACAAGTACTTCAAAACCAACTTCGCCAGCGTCATTTTTAACGATGTGAAGACCGATATCATGTACTTGAGTTGCTGCACGGTCATTTGCGCAAGAAGAGATCGCAATCTTGAACTTACGAGGTAGATACGCAAATTCAGGGTGAAGTGATGACCACTGACGAATGATTTCACAGTAAGGACGAGAATCTTCGATTTCATTCGGGATTACACCGGCGAACTGATCCGTTGTTGTGTTACGGATACAGTTACCAGACGTTTGAATCGAGTGCATCTGAACTTCAGCAAGCTCCGCAAGGATATCAGGCACTTCTTCAAGTTTCGGCCAGTTAAACTGTAGGTTAGTACGCGTAGTAAAGTGCGCATAGCCTTTGTCATAAGTACGAGCGATATGAGCCAGTTTACGGAATTGAGTTGAGTTATACATGTTGTATGGACCCGCTACACGCAACATTGGTGCATGGCGTTGTACATACAGACCATTCATCAGACGTAGTGCTAGAAAGTCATCTTCCGGCAGTTCGCCAGCTAAGAAGCGACGAGTCTGATCTCTAAATTGCTCAACACGTTCGTCAACCAGTTTCTGGTCGACAGAGTTATACTGATACATAACTTTTCCCTTGTTGGACCCTTAATCGGGTACAACACCTCACTTTTCGGGTTTTAACCTGCGATTACGAAGCGCAGACCGATGGCTAATAATATTGAGCCCATAATAGGCTGCATAATTTTTGGTGATAATCGTGTGCCCAGATGGCTTCCGACAAATACACCCGGCAAAGAGCCGATTAATAGGTATAGAAGCAGGCTAAGATCAACATTGCCCATTCCATAATGACCTGCGCCTGCAACTGATGTAAGCACAACAGCATGAACTAGGTCGGAACCCACGATGGTTGGCATACTCATACGTGGATATAATAAAATTAAAATAGCTGTACCAAGGGCCCCTGCGCCAACTGACGACAATGTTACCAGACCTCCTAGTAGAATACCCATTAGTACCGTAATAGCTGGGCGCCATTTTTTAGCATGGCTTGCTGCTGATGTGTGCTGCCATTTCATGGCTTGATTGCGAATTTTATTACGCAAGAACACAGCGATGGACGTTAACACTAATGATACGCCTAGGGTCATGTTCATTATGTGTTCTATTTGTTCTAGTCCATCCAGACCTTTTAGGTAGCTAAGGGTTAGTAAACTTCCAGGGATGCTGCCCAGCAATAAAAGAAGAACTACTTTCCATTCGATAAGTTTCTTCCTTGCATAAGAGAAAGTACCGCCAAATTTTGTAACCGCTGCATATAGTAAATCGGTGCTTACAGCTGTAACGGGCGGAATACCAAATACAACAATCAGGATAGGCGTCATCAAAGCACCACCACCTATACCAGTGAGGCCAACAATAAAGCCAACAACTAATCCTGCAAAACTGTACGCAAGTTCCATAGATAGACCTGTCCAAGAATAAACTGGCGGAATAATAAAGGAGGTTTGTTATAACTCAAAATAATAATTGGGAATCTTGTTATTTCTTTTGGTGATAACGGAAGGTAATAATTTAAAAAGTAATAAATAGGTTATTGCATATAGCTAAATGCTATAAAAAAGTAATTATATATTCTTTTGCGTTTTATTGAGAGGGCTGCGATAATGCGCCGCATTATAGGATAGCCAGGTATATTAATTCGACCTTTTATGTGGGTTTCTACGGGAGGTGGTCATACTTACTATCCAAACTGTTTACATAAAGAGAGTATTTTCTAATGAGTGCTTTGCCTGAACACCGTTTAACGCACCTTAAGCAGCTTGAAGCTGAAAGTATCCATATCATCCGTGAAGTGGCAGCTGAGTTTGATAACCCGGTTATGCTTTACTCTGTAGGTAAAGATTCTGCGGTAATGCTTCATCTTGCACGTAAAGCGTTTGCGCCAGGTAAACCTCCGTTCCCACTTTTGCATGTTGATACTACATGGAAATTCAGAGAGATGATTGAATTCCGTGACAAGATGGCGAAAGAAGCGGGTATGGAGCTTCTAGTTCATATCAACCAAGAAGGTGTTGATATGGGTGTAGGTCCGTTCACTCACGGTTCTTCAAAGCATACAGATATCATGAAGACTCAAGCGCTGAAGCAGGCACTGGATAAGTACCAGTTTGATGCTGCATTTGGTGGTGCTCGTCGTGACGAAGAAAAATCTCGTGCGAAAGAGCGTGTATTCTCATTCCGTGACCAGAATCACCGTTGGGATCCAAAGAGTCAGCGCCCTGAGCTATGGAACGTGTTCAACACACGTGTAGATAAAGGTGAAAGTATCCGTGTATTCCCTCTATCTAACTGGACTGAACTGGATATCTGGCAGTACATCTACCTAGAAAATATCTCTATCGTTCCTCTTTACTACTCTGCTAAGCGCCCAGTTGTTGAGCGCGATGGTATGTTGATCATGGTTGATGATGAGCGTATGCCATTAGAAGAGGGCGAAGTGCCAGAAATGAAGAGCGTACGTTTCCGTACTCTTGGCTGCTACCCGCTGACGGGTGCAGTGGAATCTGACGCGGCAACTTTGCCGGACATTATCCAGGAGATGTTGCTGACAACGACTTCTGAACGTCAGGGCCGTGCGATCGACCACGATAGTTCTGGTTCGATGGAGAAGAAAAAGATGGAAGGTTATTTCTAGAACTCTACATAGAAATATGTGGCGGTATGAGTTGATAGGCCACACCTTACATCCATATTGAAAAGAATATTCAGCGACAAGCTAACTTAATGACCAGCTTGCCGCTTTCCTAAGGGGAAAAAAATGAGTCACCAAAGCGAACTGATTGAATCTGATATCCAAGCATATCTGCACCAGCACGAAAACAAAGAGCTATTACGCTTTTTGACTTGTGGTAGTGTGGATGACGGTAAATCTACATTGATTGGCCGTCTACTACATGACTCTAAAATGATTTATGAAGATCAGCTTGCTGCTATCCAGAAGGATAACGAGCGTGTTGGTAATGCTGGTGAAGAACTTGACCTAGCACTTCTAGTTGATGGTCTTGCAGCAGAGCGTGAGCAAGGTATCACTATCGACGTTGCTTACCGTTACTTCTCTACATCTAAGCGTAAGTTTATCATCGCGGATACTCCGGGCCATGAGCAGTACACACGTAATATGGCAACAGGTGCATCTACTTGTGATCTAGCTATCATCCTTATCGATGCGCGTCACGGTGTACAGGTTCAGACTAAGCGTCACAGCTTTATCGTTTCTCTTCTAGGTATTAAACACACTATTGTTGCTATCAACAAAATGGACCTAGTTGATTTCAGTGAAGAACGTTTCGAAGAGATCAAAGCTGATTACCTTGAGTTTTCTAAGCAACTCGATCTACCTGATATTCAGTTTGTACCGATCTCTGCATTGAAGGGCGATAACGTTGTTACACCTTCTGAGCCAATGAGCTGGTTTAAAGGCGAGCCATTGATGGAAACACTGGAAACAGTTGAGCTGGCTAACGACCAAAACTTCGATAGCTTACGTTTCCCTGTTCAGTACGTTAACCGTCCTAACCTAGACTTCCGTGGTTACTGCGGTACTTTGACTTCCGGCATCGTTCGCCCAGGCGACGAAGTAACTGTGCTTCCTTCTGGTAAGTCCAGCAAGGTTAAGTCGATTGTTACTTACGAAGGCGAGATTCAAGAAGCATTTCCGCCAATGGCAGTAACGCTAACTTTGGAAGATGAGATTGATATCTCTCGTGGCGATATTCTTGTTCACAGCAACGATGTTCCAGAAACAACAAACCGTTTTGACTCCATGGTCGTATGGATGTCTGAGGAACCTTTGCAGAAAGGTCGTCAATACGAAGTTAAATTGAACACTACGCGTATTGCTGGTGGTATCAGTAACGTTCGTCATCGTGTAGACGTTAACACACTAGAGCAAACAGCTGCTGATTCCCTAGAGCTAAACGAAATCGCACGTTGTGAGATTACGCTAGAGCGTCCAGTTGTTGCTGATGACTATCGTGCTCACCACGGTACAGGTTCTTTCATCATTGTTGATCGTCTAACCAATGCGACTGTTGCTGCGGGTATGATCATCGAAGGTGGTGATGAGCAGACTGATCTTGAATCGAAGCTGGTTAATGCTTCTGCGGTAACAGCATCTGATCGTACAATTCGTTTCGGTCAGCAGGCTGCGACAGCGACTATCTCTGGTGGCAGTGTTGAACAGCGTCAAACACTATTGTTTAGCCTAGAATCAGTATTGTTCGAACAAGGTCGTGCAGTTGTAGCGTTTAACGCTGACCAGCTTCAGGGCGGAGCTCAGAATGCGTCTGCTGTTCTAAATCAAGCAGGTCTGATTTCTCTGCTTGAAACTGAAGAGGCAGTAGAAGGTGCAGTTGTATTGAACGTTGATCAACTTCAGGGATCTACTGACGTTGAGAAACTAGCAAACGCACTAGAACTATTGAAATAACAGACCATTCTCGAATGGAAAAACCGGGAGCTTGATCTCCCGGTTTATTGTTTTAAATCAGAATATCGCTATACCGAAATCTTATAAGAGATAGTAAGATTAGATCTTGCTAATTTTCTTTTGGGGTAGGTTTCGATAGCTATACGGATCTTATGACAGAATATCTTCTGATTGTTATCAGCACTGTGCTGGTAAACAACTTTGTACTGGTTCAATTCCTTGGATTGTGTCCATTTATGGGGGTTTCCAATAAGCTGGAAACCGCGATGGGTATGTCCTTGGCGACCACGTTTGTACTGACTCTGTCGTCCGTATGTAGTTATCTTGCGTACACATATCTCCTGCAGCCTCTCGCGTTAGAGTATCTGCAAACGATTACGTTTATCTTAGTGATAGCGGTTGTTGTGCAGTTCACTGAGATGGTAGTTCGTAAAACTAGCCCTCTATTGTACAAAGTATTAGGTATCTTCTTGCCGTTGATTACCACTAACTGTGCAGTACTCGGGGTTGCGCTGCTTAATATCAAAAAGCTCAATGGCTTTATTGATTCTATTGTTTACGGTTTTGGTGCTGCAATCGGCTTCTCTCTTGCTTTGATTCTTTTCTCAGCGATGCGTGAACGTATTGCGGTGGCAGATGTCCCTATGCCATTTCAAGGGGCAGCGATCGGCATGGTGACTGCTGGCTTAATGTCCTTGGCATTTATGGGCTTCACCGGTCTGGTACAAATTTAGGAGCCGACCGTGGATATCATAATCATCGCCGTATTAGCTCTCTTGGGCTTAGCTTTAGCTTTTGGTTTGCTATTGGGCTTTGCCTCAGTACGCTTCAAAGTTGAAGGCAATCCATTAGTTGATCAAATCGATAGTATTTTGCCGCAGACCCAATGTGGTCAGTGTGGTTACCCAGGCTGCCGCCCATATGCTGAGGCGATTGCAGAAGGTGATGCAATCAATAAATGCCCTCCTGGTGGTCAAAGTACAGTCGAAACTTTAGCCGACCTTCTGGATGTTGAAGCGATTCCTCTTGAAGGTGGCGCAGAAGAAGAACCAGTAAAAGCGGTAGCTTATATCCGCGAAGATGAATGCATCGGTTGTACTAAATGTATTCAGGCGTGCCCAGTTGATGCAATTTTAGGTGCTGCTAAGCAGATGCACACGGTGATCACATCTGAATGTACCGGTTGCGACCTTTGTGTTGAGCCTTGCCCAGTAGATTGTATTGATATGTTACCAATTGAAACCACGCTACAAACGTGGAAGTGGGATATGCCTAAGCCGGGTGTTCAACTTATTGCAACGGATCAACGTGGTGAAGTTGTGGAGGGAGGTGCAGCGTGAGTACTAAGCATTCTTTCCACGGTGGTGTGCACCCACCTGAAAATAAGCATCAGTCTACTGGCGGTCAGATTCAAATTGCGCCAATTCCAGAACAATTGGTAGTACCTTTATCACAGCATATTGGTGCGCCTTCAGAGCTTGTTGTATCTGTTGGCGACCGAGTGCTTAAGGGCCAGGTTATTGCTGAGGCAGCAGGCCGCATTAGTGTTAGCGTTCATGCGCCAAGCTCAGGTGTAGTTGAGGCGATTGAATCTCGCCCTGTACCGCACATGTCCGGTATGTCAGCTCCTTGTGTGGTGATTAAAACTGATGGTTTAGATGAGTGGTGCGATCATAAAGGTCTAGAAGACTACACGTCGATAAATAAACAAGAGTTGATCGATTTTATCCGCTACCACGGTATCAGTGGTATGGGTGGCGCGGGCTTCCCAACCGATGTAAAACTGCATCTAGGTGATGATCACATTGTTAATACGCTGATCATCAATGCGATGGAGTGTGAGCCTTATATTACTGCTGACGATATGCTGATGCGTGAACGGGCAGAAGACATCGTCAAAGGTATTGAGGTTATCGCGCATCTGTTAAAACCGCATCACATTATGATTGGTACAGAGGACAATAAGCCTCAGGCCATCCGTGCGCTCGAACTTGCTGTTGCAGAATCCAAGCAAGATATCGATATTGTTGTTGTTCCAACCGTCTATCCATCGGGCGGTGAGAAACAGCTGATAAAACTACTAACAGGTGTCGAAGTACCAAGCGGAAAGATCCCGGCCGATGTCGGTATCGTATGTCAAAACATCGGTACCGCTTCTGCTATCTATGATGCTGTATATAACGGCGTACCTCTGATCTCCCGCGTTGTAACGGTTACGGGCGATGCCTTAGGTCATCCGCATAATATGCGCGCGTTGATTGGCACTCCACTAGAGACGTTGCTAGAAGCTGCTGAGATTCGTCAGCCTGATCTTTATCGTTTAGTTATTGGCGGTCCAATGATGGGCTATACCGTGGATAGTCAATCTATCCCGATGATCAAAACCACCAACTGCGTTATTGCGGCAACTTACGATGAGATGCCTCCGGCACCTGCAGCGAACCCTTGTATCCGTTGTGGTATGTGCGAGCAGGTATGTCCTGCTGAGCTCCTACCACAGCAATTGCATTGGTTTGCAAAAGGTAAAGAGTTTGAAAAGGCTAAGCATCACAATTTGTTTGATTGTATCGAGTGTGGCGCTTGCTCTTATGTTTGCCCAAGTAATATTCCTTTGGTGCAGTACTACCGTTTTGCTAAGTCTGAGATCCGTGCCGAAGAAGCGGAACAACGTAAAGCAGATCATGCACGCCAGCGCTTCGAAGCTCGCCAAGCGCGTTTGGAGCAAGAGAAAGTAGAGAAAGAACTGCGTCGCAAACAACGTGCAGAAGAAGCAGCGAAGGCGCAAGCAGTTAAGAAAGACAAACTAGCGTCAGGTAAAACTACTGAAGCCGCTAAACCATCGGGTGAGCCAGATATTAAAGTGCTTAAAACAGCTGCTGCAGTCTCGCGTACCAAACTGAAGAAAGCACAGAAAGCACTAGAAAATGCTGAGTCTAAAGGGGTAGATGGTATTGAGCAGTTACGTCAAACCGTGACTGAGCTAGAAGCGAAAGCTAAGGCTGCGCAAGAGGCCTACGATCAGGCACAAAATCCAGCTAGCGCCCCTGCGCCAGTTGTAAGTGTTAAACAGCTTAAAACCAATGCAGCCGTTGCTCGAACCAAGTTGAAGCAAGCTGAAAAAGCGCTAGCCAAAGCCGAAGAATCTGGTGAAGGTGATCTTGAAGCGCTTAAAGCGAAAGTTGCAGAACAGAAAGTTAAAACTGAAGCGGCTCAAGCTGTGTATGACCAAGCTGAATCCGGCGGCGCGCCAGAGCCTGTACAACCAGGGGTTAATTTAGCTGAGCTAAAAGAGACGATGGATGCAGCACAGGGCAAAGTAGATAAAGCACAAAAAGCCTTGGATGCAGCTATTGCTTCAGGCAGCCCAGCTGTGGAAAAAATGAAAGCTGGTGTAGAAAAGCTTCAAGGCAAATACGAAGAAGCTAAAGCGGAATATGATAAAGCTGCTCAAGCACCAGCATCCGCACCTTTAGCCCCGGTTGCTAATCTTGATGAGCTTAAGGCTGATATGGATGCTATGCAGGCTAAGGTGGAAAAAGCGCAAAAAGCCTTAGATGCAGCCATTGCTTCAGGTAGTCCAGCTGTTGAGAAGATGAAAGCCGGTGTAGAGAAGCTTCAGGGTAAATACGAAGAAGCTAAGGCTGAATATGATAAGGCGGCTCAAGCGCCAACCTCTGCACCCTTAGCCCCTGCAGTCAATCTAGATGAGCTTAAAGAAGATATGGAGGCTATCAAAGCCAAAGTTGAGAAAGCTCAAATTGCCTTAGATAAAGCGATTGAATCTGGCAGCCCAGCGGCTGAAAAAATGAAAGCCGGTGTGGAAAAGCTGCAAGGTAAATACGAAGAAGCCAAAGCTGAATATGATCAAGCGGTTCAAGCTTCTGCGGCTGCTCCTGTCGCTCCAGCAGTCAATCTAGATGAGCTTAAAGCTGATATGGATGCAATGCAGGCCAAAGTAGACAAAGCTCAAGTTGCATTAGACAAAGCGATTCAATCTGGTAGCCCAGCGGCTGAGAAGATGAAAGCCGGTGTGGAAAAGCTTCGTGGTAAGCATGACGAACTTAAGCAAGAGTATCTGCAAGCGGGTGGGCAGTTAGAAGAGCCTGCAAAACCAGAGCCTGTTGAGCCTAAAGCTTTGAAGCAGAATGTTTCCATTATGCGTACCAAGCTGAAGAAGGCGCAGAATGCTTTAGATGATGCGGAAGAATCTGATAAAGCTGAGTTGGAAGCAGAAGTGCATCGATTAACTAAGTTGCATGATGAAGCAAAAGAAGCCTTTGATGCTTATGAAATTCAGTTGATTGAAAAAGCTGCTAATGAAGGCATCGATCTTAAACAGCTAAAGATTGATGCTGCGATGGCCCGCGCGGCCGTTACCAAAGCGGAAAGAGCCTTATCTAAAGCTCGAGAAGCAAATGTTGATGATCTACCAACGATGGAAGAGCAGTTAGTAACCGCTCAACAAGAAGCAGAGAAATTAAACCAGACGTTAAGTCGTTTTAGCGATTAAGGATTTTTTAGCAGATGGCGTTAATACGCACTAGCTCCCCTCATCTTCATAAAGCCAGCAGTACGGCTGATGTGATGCGTTTATTGATACTCGCAACCTTACCTGGTTTGGCGGCGATGACGTTCTTTTTTGGTTGGGGCACTTTAATCAATGTTATCTGGGCATGTTTGCTAGCGGTAGGTTTTGAAGCAGCTATTGTTAAACTACGTAAGCGGCCATTAGGTTTTTATCTAAAAGACTACAGTGCAATTGTTACCGCGTTGCTGTTAGGTCTCGCGTTACCTCCATTTGCGCCTTGGTGGGTGACAATGGTCGGTGTATTCGTCGCTATTGTTATCGCTAAGCACCTCTATGGTGGTCTTGGCCAAAATCCTTTCAACCCAGCAATGGTTGCTTATGCGTTGCTGTTGGTTTCATTCCCTGTGCAGATGACAAGTTGGACAGAGCCTTTCGTGCTTAATGGCTCTGAAGGAAGCTGGAATGTCCTAAGTTTTGGGCAAACACTGGGTTTGATATTTGGCTCTATTGATCCAGCGCTAATGGATGCTTATACCGGCGCGACACCGCTTGATGCCATGCGTCATCGTAGTGGATTAACAACAGAAGAAGTATGGCGCTCGGTTCCTGTTTTATCAGAAGGTATTGGTGCTTGGCAGGCGGTGAGTGCTGCTTATCTGATGGGCGGTGTTTTTTTAATCTACCGTAAAGTGTTCACCATCCACACGCCTGTGGCTGTGCTAGGTTCGCTAGCGGTTATATCAACTCTATTTCATATTATTGATCCATCTTCTTTTGCGGGCCCGTTTTTCCACCTAACGACGGGTGCAACAATGCTAGGTGCGTTCTTTATTGCAACGGACCCCGTGACATCAGCAACCAGTAATCGAGGCAAAATCTATTTTGGTATCGGTATTGGTGTTTTGGTTTATGTTATACGTGGTTGGGGTGGCTACCCTGATGCGATTGCATTTGCCGTATTGTTGATGAATTTGTCAGCGCCGTTTATTGATCAATATACCCAGCCTCGAACTTATGGTCACGCTAAAGCTAAGCGTGGCATGAAGGGGGGCTCATAATGCAGTTATTTAGTGCGATTAAATCGAGTACTGTTTCGATAAGTTTATTTGCTGTGGTTTGTGCTGCGGTGATTGCAATCACTCAAGTCTCTACTCAAGACGCGATTGCTAATAACGAACGTGAATTTAAAGCAAAGGCTTTATATGAGATTGTTCCTCGCAACACGATCGACAATCAGTTGCTGCAGGATACGTTTGAACTTCAGGTAGCTGAGTTGGGTCATAAAGCGCCGGTAACGGCTTATCGAGCGCGTAAAGAAGGCTTAGTTAAAGCAGTGATCCTGCCGGTTGTTGCACCAGATGGTTACAGTGGCAATATCAGTTTTATTGTTGGTATTAATGCCGATAGTACTGTTGCTGGCGTACGTGTCTTAGTTCATAAAGAAACGCCAGGCTTAGGGGATAAAGTAGAAACGAAAAAGTCTGATTGGATTTACAGTTTCAACGGGCGTGCTAAAGCAACAGAAAATAACGGTGTCTGGGCGGTTAAAAAAGATGGTGGCCAGTTTGACCAATTTACCGGTGCCACGATTACGCCACGCGCGATCGTAAACGCGGTAGGTAGAGCACTAGATTACTTTGAAGCCAACCGAATTGCTTTGCTAGAAGTTAAGCCTGAACAGCAAGATAACAATCAGGAGGTATCCAACTAATGGCTGCTGATTATAAAAAAATCTCCATGGACGGCTTGTGGGGAAATAACCCTGCGTTAGTTCAATTACTTGGGCTATGTCCATTGCTAGCAGTAACAGGTACTGTGGTTAATGCTATCGGTTTGGGTATTGCTAGTATTCTGGTATTGCTAGGTTCTAACCTCACGGTGTCTGCGTTCCGTAAGTTTGTACCTGATTCTGTTCGTCTGCCGATCTTTGTAATGATCATTGCCTCATTTGTTACAGCAATTGAGCTGTTAATGAAGGCATTCACTTACGAACTTTACTTAATACTAGGTATCTTTATCCCATTGATTGTGACTAACTGTGCCATTATGGGGCGTGCCGATGCTTTTGCATGTAAGAACCCTGTTAAAGAGTCTTTGTTAGATGGCTTGATGATGGGGCTTGGCTTCACCGCCGTATTGGTGATCTTAGGTGCGATGCGTGAATTACTAGGTTTAGGTACGCTATTTGGCGATATGCACCTTCTATTTGGCCCTATGGCAGCGGATTGGAAAATCACGGTAGTTGATGACTATACTGGCTTCTTATTTGCCGTTTTACCTCCAGGTGCCTTTGTTGGTATGGGCTTATTAATCGCGCTTAAAAACATCATTGATGCTCGTGCAAAAGAGCGCTTGGCACAACAGACACCAGATGAAGGTGCTAAGCCAGAGCGTGTTCGGATTACAGGTTAAAACCAAAGAACATCTAATCTTATTTCTTTTCTCTATTTTAGCCTTAGCAGAATTGCCTTCTGCTAAGGCATACATTAGGCTGGTAGCTTACTGTTTTCCTTGGTAATTATTCTTTAGGAAGGATCGTGAGTCAGCCTATCCCTGTAGTTATTTGTGATGATTCTCGCTTAGCACGTAAACAAATGGCGTCTGCCCTGCGTAGCTGGAATGTTGAAGTTACGTTTGCTGAACATGGCCTAGAAGGGCTTGAAGCAATTAGAGCTGGTAAAGGCGACATTCTCTTCCTTGATCTGACTATGCCGATTATGGACGGTTATCAGACCCTTGAGCGCATAAGGCAAGATGATCTTCCTACAATGACAATTGTTGTTTCAGGTGATATTCAACCGGAAGCACAATCGCGTGTGGAAGAGCTTGGAGCACTAGCTTTTATCAAAAAGCCCACATCACCAGAAGTAATTACCGAAGTTTTACAACGTTTTGGCTTGTTAAGTGAACTAGAGCATCCGGTCATTGTTGAAGAGCAGATAGACACGCCATTAGCTCTGCCTGAGTATTACCAAGAGATTGCTAATGTCGCGATGGGGCAAGCTGGGAGTATGTTAGGCACCTTATTGAAGACATTTGTCCATCTGCCTATTCCTGTAGTCAAAATGGTTAAAGCACCTGAGCTGTCGAATCAGCTTAAAGTGGCCTCAGACAATCAGCACGAGTTGATTAGTCAGGGTTTTATTGGATCGGGTATGGCTGGTGAAGCGCTATTATTGATGCAAACCGGTAATCTAGATCGTTTGGCCAACTTGATGGGGATGAACGAGAACGGAGAGTATTCCGAATCAGATCTATTAATGTCACTTGCAAATACCTTAATCGGAGCTTTTATATCTGGTTTTGCTCAACAGTTAGATCTATCTTTTAGCCGCGCGACTCCAAGCATTTTGCATGATGCTGATAGAGTTTGTGATCAAGTGGAATCATTAGATCAAATGATGACCATATCTATTGATTATCAACTACCTGAATATGATTTCCGATGTGAGCTTATTCTGGCATTTACCCCAGATTCTTTATCTGCATTACAAAAGATTGCGAGTTATTTTGAATGAGTAGTCAGAACTTCCAAGAGATCGATGAGCTACATTGGACTTTAGGGCTGATTCAAAACCTTGAAGTAGGATTAGTGGTTGTAGATCGGGCGGGCCTTATTAAATTGTGGAATGGTTTTATGGAAAACCATTCCGGTATATCCGGTGCTAAGCTAACCGACCATTCTATTTTTGCTAAATTCCCAGAGCTTCCTTGTCGATGGTTAAAGCAAAAATTGGAGTCAGTTTTTCTGTTAAAAAACCCTGCTTATATCTCTTGGGAGCAAAGGCCTTACCTTTTTCATTTTAAGAGCAATCGCCCGATTACTGGCAGCGCTCCATTCATGTATCAAAACGTTACATTGATCCCTTTAACCTCTCCAACAGGTGAGGTTGATCATGTGGGGGTATTGATTTATGACGTCACGGATACAGCTATTGGTCAGATTGAATTGCAACAGGCCAATGATCAATTGAAGGCCTTAAGTCGAGAAGATCGATTAACGGGCTTAAATAATCGAGGCTACTGGGAAGAGTGTCTTAATCAAGAATTTGAGCGCTTTCATCGTAGTCAGGAGATTAGTAGTCTAGTGATGTTTGATATCGACCACTTTAAAAGGGTGAACGATACATACGGGCATCAAGCTGGGGATGAAATTATTCGGGCGGTGGCTCAAGGACTCAAAGAACAGGCGCGTAAGACTGATTTTCTGGGTCGTTATGGCGGTGAAGAGTTTGGTGCCATCTTGACCGGTACTAATGGTGAAAATGCGATGATCTTTGCAGAACGTCTTCGCGCACGTATTGAGGCCTTAGTTGTTCCCTATGGAGAGCATCAATTAAAGGTTACCATTAGCTTGGGCGTATCTGAGTTAAATTACGAACAACAGACTCCAGTTGAATGGCTAGAACAAGCTGATCAAGCTCTCTATAAATCTAAACAGAGTGGTCGTAATTGGGTAAGCCTTTACGGTGATTACAACTAACGGTCAGTCTAAGATATCTAGAAATGAATAAGCAAAAAAGACATGAGATCTTCATGCGTTGGCGTGATGATAACCCTCACCCTACGACAGAACTCGAATATAACTCTCCGTTCGAACTTCTGATTGCCGTGATTCTTTCGGCTCAGGCAACGGATGTTGGGGTGAATAAAGCAACTCGAAAGCTTTACCCTGTTGCCAATACCCCAGAGGCGATCTATGCACTAGGTGTGGATGGTTTGAAGGAATATATTAAAACCATCGGTTTGTTTAACACCAAAGCCGAGAATGTGATAAAAACCTGTAAAGCATTGGTCGACAAACATGGATCAGTAGTACCTGACAATCGTGCTGATCTTGAAGCGCTTCCTGGCGTAGGGCGAAAAACTGCGAATGTGGTTTTAAATACCGCTTTCGGTCAACCTGCGATGGCTGTAGATACCCATATTTTCCGCGTTTCAAACCGTACTAAGATTGCTCCGGGTAAAAATGTGAATGAAGTTGAACAGAAACTTATGCGCTTTGTTCCGAAAGAATTTTTGATCGATGCACATCATTGGCTCATTTTACATGGCCGTTATACCTGCGTGGCTCGTAAACCTAAATGCGGCTCCTGCCTTATAGAAGACTTATGCGAGTATAAGGAAAAGACAGAGTTTTAGTTTTTTACTTGTAAGTTCTTAGCAATATTTATCCCAAGAAGCTGTGGATAACTTTCTTAATAAGTTTTGGGTAGGTGGCTGCAGATACCACCAGTCTAGGCTTTGCTATAGTTGTTGTATTATTATCCATTATGTAAAACGCTTATTTTTCAAGTGCTTAATTTTTTCTTGATTCTTTAGGGAAATGAGCTAGCTGGTTTTGTCCACATCATTTTTGTTTAGATTTTACTTGTGCGTAAAAGTTGTTTTAATTTATTCCAGTTTAGAAGTTAATGCATTGAAGATAATGGGGCTATAGCGTTTGTAGGTACTTACATTGGGTTCCTATAAAGTCATTTCCTGTTTGAATTTCTTCTGGATTTAAAACGATCATGAGTAAAGGATATTATGCTGATCATGCATTATGAGTGAGAGAAATTTTTTGGAAGATAAAGTAGGCAATTGGTATGTGTATATTCTGAGGTGTGCGGATGAAACTCTATACACCGGTATAACCACTGATCTTGAGCGACGGATTCGCCAGCATAATGGTGAAATTGTGGGAGGGGCTAAGTACACAAGGGTACGCAGGCCGGTTTCCCTTTTTTGGCAAGAGGAGCATCTTGATCGTTCTAGTGCATCTAAGCGTGAGTATGAGATCAAACGTCTGTCACGCCAAAAAAAAGAGAATTTGGTTGAAAGTTAGCTTTTAGAAAAGTAAAAAATTGCCGGCAGTGATTACCGGCAATTGGGGAAAATCATAATCAAGTCCTCTCGAACTGTAGATCCTACCAACCACTGTGGGGTAGGGTTGGTAGGCACCCTAAAATTCACCTGATTATGATCGAAGGCTTTTACCTACCTTAAGGAGTTAGGAAAGTACTCGCTTTATAGCTGTAGAAATTCTCATTTCGGAAATTAAACTGAATCTGTGTGCGTTTATCTAAATTACCCGCTGCGGCACAGACTTGATAAATCTTGATTGCATTTTGTTTGTTTAATTGGATCGTAGAAGGACCTTTGAGCTTAAACTGATGATCACTATTTATGCCTTGAACGCTTACAGTTAGCTGCTTCAATTCAGGTAAGAAGGATTCCAGTTCTATTTGGTAACTATTGCAGACTTCGTTACCTACTACTTGGTAAAGCTGACCACGCTCTCTAGCAACCTCAATTAATAACTCAGTGCGGTTATGCATACCGTAAACAACACCCCATACGGTAATAATCAGTACTGTCATATAAGCGATTAATCTTGGGCGTAGAATTGGCTGTTTTGGCGGAGCTTCTTTCGGTGCGCTTTTCTCAATCCCTTGTAATTGCTTTTCTGAATAGAATTCAATCAACCCGGTTGGTCGACCTAATTTAGTCATGACGTTATCGCAGGCATCAATACAAGCACCGCAATCGATACACGCAGCTTGTAGTCCATCACGAATGTCTATGCCTGTAGGGCAAACCTGCACGCAGATCCCACAATCGATACAATCGCCTGGATTATCTTCTTTACCACGAAGGTGAGTACGCGGCTCTCCACGTAGCGGGTTATAAGCGACGGTACGTGTATCCTCGTCAAACATTACACCTTGGAAACGGGAGTATGGGCACATATGCAAACATACTTTTTCACGGACAAGGCCAGCATTAAAGTAGGTGAGCAATGTCATGGAGATAATCCATGTGAAAACGAAGAGCGAAGCTTCCAAGCTAATGATCGATTGCAGAAGCTGCTCGATAGGGACGAAATAACCGCTAAACGTAATCGCTGTAGCGACTGAAACAAGAAGCCAGAGACCGTGTTTTAGGACACGTCGAATGAGTCGAACACCTGTTAGGGATTTATCTTCAGATTTGGAGCGCAGTGCAGCTCGCCCTTCGGTCCAATCTTCGATGCGGATAAAGATCCAAGTCCAGATTGATTGAGGGCAGGCAAAGCCACACCAGATACGCCCCCAGCCGACGGCCATAAAAAACAACAGGCTGGCCCCAGCAATCAATAAACCCGCTAATACCGGTAGGTCGTACCAAGAAAATTCTGCACCAAAAAGGAAAATACGGTGGCTTTCAAAGTCAAATAAAACCAGTGGATCACCATTAATACGAACCCATACAAGTCCAAAGAAGAGTGCCAGCATTGGCCAGCTGGTGAAGCGCCTAAGGTTTTGATAGAAGCCTTCGACTAGACGAACATGAAATTTTCCGTTGCCGGGAAGAGGGGGAGCTTCCTGAATCATAGTGATAGGAATCTCACTGTTACCTTGTTGTTGCATGTTGTGCTCACTTTGCTCATCGGTGATTGTGAACAACTGTACAGGAATGCAAATTATAGGGGCAGGTTTAAAAAAAATAATTATAATAGGTACAGATTGTGGAGGGATTATGGATTTTCTGTACCAAAATTTAGAGCAGGCATTAGCCGATTCGATAAAAAATGGCGATCTACCCGCGGGGAGTAAACTACCTTCGATCCGCGTTCAGTGTGAACAACAGGGCTTATCTAAAGCCACGGTAATTCATGCTTACCAACGCTTGGAAGCGGCGGGTTTGATTGAGTCTCGTTTTAAATCAGGCTTTTATGTCTGTAGTTTGCCTAAAGCCCATCCTACACCCTCCCGCCCAGAACTTTCCGTTGCGCCTCAACTCGTCGATATGAGTGATCTTATTCGCGACATTATGGAGCGTAATGCTGCATTCGATATCTTTCCACAAGAGCAAGGCTATATGGATATGCCGGTGGGTATTACTGAGCTGAATCGAAGCATTGGCAGAGCGTTACGCCGACAGAAATGTAATGACCACCAATATTATGATGAACCATCCGGCTTATTGGAGCTGAGAGAGCACCTCTCGGAGCGTTATCGTCGAACAGGATGTCACTTTAGTGCCGCGGACGTCACTATTACCGCTGGCTGTCAGCATGCGCTTTCGTTGGCTTTGCAATTAAGCTGTGAACCTGGAGATATTGTTGCGGTTGAATCACCAGGCTTTTATGGCGTGTTACAACTTATCGAAAGCATGGGGTTAAAAGTGCTGGAGATCCCCGTCTCTTCCCATACCGGGATGTCGACAGAGGCGCTGGAACAGGCTTTAGAAGAGTGGGAGATTAAAGCCTGCATAGTGACGCCGTCATTTGCGACGCCGAGTGGCGCTTTGATGTCGGTCTCTGCGCGTGAGCATCTTTTATCTTTGGCGAGTAAACACGATTTTGTCGTGGTTGAGGATGATATATACGGCGACTTAGCCTTTGGTCAGAGGGTCCCCCCATTAAAAAGTATGGACCGTGAAAATCGTGTCATCCTGTGCGGTTCATACTCCAAGTCCGTTTCAAGAGAGCTTCGTTTGGGTTGGATTATTGCAGCTGAACAGAAGCAGTTGATGCGCCTTAAAATGGTGAACCTTCTCGCCCTAAATAAATTTACTCAACAAGGTTTGGTCGATTTCCTCAAAGAGGGTGCTTATGAGAAACATCTGAAAAAGCAGAAGATGCTTTTGCAGCAGCAGAGAGATCAGTTGATTCAGTTACTCTCTCAAGAGTGGGGCGAATTGGGTGTGATCAGAGTTAGCCAACCGCAAGGTGGTTTGACCTTATGGGTAGAACTGGAAGATAGCTATGATCTAACTTCGGTGTATTTAAAAGCCCGAAGTGAAGGCATATTAATCACCCTAGGTCATCTCTTTACAGCGCAAAATCAGTATCGTAATTGTTTACGTTTAAGTTTTGCCCATGCTTGGAATGAAGCTCGGCGTGACGCTTTGATCCGTTTAGCTTGCTTAATTAAAGAGACTCAAACGAATTAGAATACCGAGTAAACGGTCATGGATTTGAGCGGAGTAACTATAGTATATTGTTATGTTATAACAATTTTAACAGTGTCGATGGTTTAGAGATGATTTTAAATAAAGCTTTTCGTTTAGCGGCGGTATCTACAGCCGTGTTAGCAAGTTCTGTTATGGCTGAAAGCCATCAACATGAAGCTCATGTTCATGGAATTGCCGAGCTAAATTTTGTTATTGAAGGTAACGTTGCGGAGATGGAACTACGTTCCCCTCTAATGAACATTGCCGGTTTTGAGCACGAAGCGGTAAGTGCTGAAGACAAACAAAAAATTAAGAGTGCCACTAAGCAGCTAAAAGATGCTTATGCTCGCGTTAAATTTCCAGACGATGCGCTATGTATTGTTGATGACGCTAAAGTAACGATCGGTGTAGAGGAAGATGAGTACGCACATCATGACCATGCAGTTCATCATGATAAGCACCACGGTCATAAAGATGACCATCACAAGCATGATGATCACCACGATCATAAACATGAAGACCATCATGGCCACGATAAGCACCACGATCACGCAGATCATCATGACCATGAAAAGCATCATGATCACGGTGAAGAAACGCATCGCAACATTACAGCGCATTATCACTTCCATTGTGTTAACCCTGCAAAAATAAATGCAGTAACATTAGATTTCTTTAGCCATTTCCCTCACATGGAAACTGTGAAAGTTAATGTCCTAAATAGGGTTGATATCCGCTCTGTGGAACTCACGCCTAAGCAGAGGGTCATAGAGCTTTAACCAAGGAATCAAAATGCCAAGTGCTGTTGAAATTAATGCCTTAACCTTTAACTGGAACCGTCATAACCAAGGGATTACGGTTCCTTTTTTTGAGTTAAAGCAGGGCGAAAATGTCTTTGTTAAAGGCCCTTCAGGAAGTGGTAAGAGTACTTTCCTCAATCTGTTGGGCGGTATGATTGCTCCATCTAGCGGTTCTATCAAAATACTAGAGCAAGATGTAGGTGCCTTTTCTTCGCGGAAGATGGATCGTTTTCGCGCGGATCACATTGGATTTATATTTCAGCAGTTTAACTTATTGCCCCATCTCGATCTTATCGACAATGTTACGTTACCTTGCCATTTCTCTAGCTCGCGTAAAGCCAGAGCTGATGAAAAATACGGCAGTGTTACCAAAGGTGCCAAGTATCTTCTGCAGGAATTAGGTTTGGGGGATAGTCTTACCGCAGGGAGAAAGGTTCTAGCGCTTTCCACAGGTCAACAGCAACGTGTAGCTGTGGCTCGGGCGATGCTCGGCTCGCCTGAGCTTATCATTGCAGATGAACCAACCTCTGCTTTAGATACTGAACATAGAGATATGTTTATGCAGCTTTTATGTAAGCAGTGTGAATCGGTTGGGGCTGCCTTGATGATGGTGAGTCATGATCCAAATTTAGAGCAGTACTTCTCGAGGGTTGAACGATTAGTTCCCAGTACTGATGGGGGCTTCACGTTGTGATCTTATTTCGTTTAACTTGGCAGAGCTTACTCAATCGTAAGAGTACTATCTTACTGACTGTTATATCGCTCAGCGTAAGTATCATGCTGGTTATGGCGGTAGACACGCTGAGGACTCAAACTAAAAGCAGTTTCTCCTCCACTGTATCTGGTACCGACCTGATAGTTGGGGCTAAGGGTGGTTCCATCAACTTATTGCTCTATTCGGTGTTCCGCTTAGGCGATGCTACCAATAATCTTTCGTGGAGTAGCTATCAGGCGATTAGTCGTCATTCAAAGGTTGCTTGGAGCATTCCTTTTTCATTGGGTGATTCCCATCGTGGGTACCCAGTGTTAGGAACTTCATCTGATTACTTTAAGTACTTTCGTTACGGCAAAAAACAACCTTTAGCTTTGGAGCAAGGCAAAGAGTTTGAAGGAGTGTTTGATGTTGTCATTGGCTCTGATGTAGCGGAAAAATTGCAATACAAGGTAGGCGATTCTGTTGTGATCGCTCATGGTCGCGGTAACGCCTCTCTGGTCGAACATGATGATAAGCCTTTTAAGGTCGTAGGTATTCTTGAGCCTACAGGGACCCCCGTAGATCAAACATTACATGTGAGTTTAGCGGCTATAGAAGCGATTCATATCGATTGGAAAGCAGGGGTTCAGATACCTGGATCGGGCGGGGCTTACACGGAAGAGCAACTAAGCGAGCTACAGCCAAAGCAGATCACGGCGTTTATGCTTGGGCTAAAATCCCGCTTTTCTACTTTCCACCTGCAAAGATCCATCAACCAATACTCAAAAGAACCACTACAAGCGATTATTCCAGGGTTGGCCTTACAGTCCTTATGGCAGATGTTTTCTTTGGCAGAACAAGCATTGTTGGTGGTGTCTGGCCTTGTGATCATATCCAGCATGCTAGGTTTGATGACCTTGCTGTTAGCCAGCCTTAATGAGAGACGCAGGGAGATAGCGATTCTTCGTTCGGTTGGTGCGCGTCTCTGGCAAATATTATCTTTACTAATTTTGGAATCTTTTCTCGTTACAGCGATCAGTATTATATTGGGCATGCTCTTGTTGTACTTAAACTTGCTATTATTAGCACCTTGGCTCCAGACAGAATTTGGTGTTTGGTTAAGTATTACTGGGCCTACCTTATGGCAATGGCAGCTCATTGCTGTGCTATTGGTATCTGGCACAGTGGTTGGTGCTGTACCTGGATATCGAGCGTACAAACAATCCCTAGCGGATGGTGTAGCAGTTAAAATTTAGTGGAGAGTGTAATGCTCAGTGGGCGATTCCCCGTTTGGCTATTTAGCCTAATTTTGTTGGCGTTAAGTAATACGACCACAGCAAATATGCTGAATGGTGAGAAAGTAGAAGAGGTTGAGTGGGAACAGTTAATGCCTGCGGACTTCTCGTTAGATGAGCTTTTGGGTATCACTGATGAGATGGCCATGATCGATGATTTTGATCCCAAAGCGCAGGAGTTGTTGGATCAGATGATGTCAGCGATGCAGTCTGCTCCAGTCGTTCCTGAGGTCGATGGCAAAATGATCAGGATTCCTGGTTATGTTGTACCTCTGGAATCTGAAGGCCAAACCGTAACGACCTTCTTTTTGGTTCCCTATTTTGGAGCCTGTATCCATGTTCCACCGCCACCGTCGAACCAAATTATTCACGTCAATTTTGAACCGGGTACTCATGTGGAAAACCTTTATGATGCCGTTTGGGTAACAGGGCGTATTAACACTGAGACCGTCAGCAATGATATGGCTACCTCCGGTTACATCATGGAAGCTTTCCAGATCGAACCTTACGATCTTTAATATTGGTCTTACCAATTGACAAAAAATATTAGGAATAGCTGGTTTAAGGGGTAAGGGCTAGGTAAAATTCCCGGCCTAACCACTTTTTAGAGACCTTGCCCCCGTGGATCAAATTGTTGAGCTAATTCTTGAATCTGGCCGTTCTGGCTTAGATATGGGGCTGTATATCCTACTGCCTATCATGGTTGTGATGTTGTCACTCATGAAGCTGTTAGAGGCGAAAGGTGTACTTTGCTGGATCTCTAATATGTTGGCCCCAGTTTCTCGCATCTTTGGTATTCCAGGCCTAGGTGTATTGGCGATGTTAAAGCTACTGTTTGTCAGCTTTATCGCACCTTTAGCCACCTTAACTTTAATGGATAAAAACGGTACTTCGCGCCGTTATATCGCAGCTACATTAGCGATGGTGTTAGCCATGTCACAAGCTAATGCGACTTTTCCACTAAGCGCAGTTGGTTTGGATTTAGGTGTGACCTTGCTTACCTCTGTTGTGGGGGGCTTAGCCGCTGCAGCGTTTACCTATTACCTTTTAACGCGAAACTTGACTGATCCAGATACTCAAGAAACTGAGATAGCAGCGGATGCAGGCAGTAAAAAGTCGGTTATGCAGCTACTTGGCGAAGGTGGTAAAGAGGGGATGAAGCTTGTTCTCGATATGCTACCCATGCTGATTTTAGCGATCTGCTTCGTCAATATCTTAAAGGTAACTGGAGCGATTGGTTTGTTAAGCTCGGCACTAGCACCTGCTTTGGGTTTGATCGGTTTGCCTGAAGCCACAGTACTTCCGCTGGTGACTAAGTTTATTGCTGGTGGTACGGCTTTTATGGGTGTAACCATTGATTTGGTCAATCAGGGTTTAATCACCGTCAATGAACTGAACCGTATGGCTGGTTTTGCAACCAATCCTCTAGACGTACTGGGTGTCGCTATCTTTGCTGCTGCCGGCAAACGTATCGGGCAAGTCATTAGATATGCCGTATATGGTGGTTTGTTTGGGATGACAGTCAGAGGAATCATGCACCTGATTATTTTCTAAATTAGGTCTATCTCTTCTTAGTGGTTCAGGACCAGTTGTGGGCCTTTCTTGCCCGCTGGAATGGTGTGTTTAGCAAATACGCCGTAGATATGTCCGCAGCTGTCACAATAAGCGACTTGGAACCAAGCATGGTTGTCTTTGGCTTGTTCGGTACTGTCTTTAGAGACAATGTGTTCAATGCCTTCTACCTTACATTCTGGACATTTGGGTTCAGCCATTTCGCTTATCCTTAATAGTTTTTAGCGGTGGTACTTAGTTACCCAGAAACTCTAAAGGTTCCATAAAATTAAGGCAGATACCAAGATCTGCCTTAATTCGGAAAATTTGAACTATTAAAGCTCAACATTCATCGCGGTAGAACCACGAATTGCTTTTTCTTTAGCTTCAGTCACGCTATTGTCGCGCGCTAGTACCACACCCATACGGCGTTGGCCTGTTACTTCAGGCTTGCCGAATAAACGTAGTTGAGTGTTAGGCTCTGCAAGTACCTGCTGAAGGTTACCAAAACGTGCTTGTTTGGATTCACCTTCAACCAAAATTACACTGGATGCGGAAGGGCCGTGGAAATGAATATTCGGGATTGGCAAACCTAGAATTGCACGTGCATGAAGCGCAAATTCGGATAGATCTTGAGAGATCATCGTTACCATACCAGTGTCATGTGGGCGAGGTGATACTTCGCTGAAGTAAACGTGATCGCCTTTGATGAATAGCTCAACACCAAATATGCCGTGTCCGCCAAGTGCTGCTGTCACTTTCTCTGCGATATTTTTAGAGACTTCTAGCGCTTTGTCGCTCATCTCTTGTGGTTGCCAAGATTGGCGGTAATCACCACCCACTTGAACGTGACCAATTGGCTCACAGAAGCTTGTTTGGTTATCGTGGCGAACGGTTAGAAGCGTGATTTCATAATCGAAATCAACAAAGCCTTCTACAATCACTTTACCTTTACCAGCTCGACCGCCTTCTTGAGCATATTGCCAAGCTGCTTCTACTTCGTCTTCTGATTTAATCGTGCTTTGACCTTTACCAGATGAGCTCATAATCGGTTTTACAACACATGGGATCCCCACGTTTGTAATCGCGTCTTTGTACTCTTCGTAGGTTTCAGCAAACTGGTATGGAGACGTTGGAATGTCCAACTCTTCAGCAGCTAGGCGGCGGATGCCTTCACGGTTCATCGTCAGTTGAGCTGCACGAGCCGTAGGTACTACTTTGAAGCCTTCGTTTTCTAGCTCAACCAGTGTATCTGTCGCGATCGCTTCGATCTCTGGAACGATAAGATCTGGCTTCTCTTCTTCGATCACTTTACGAAGTGCTTCGCCATCTAGCATGGAGATAACGTGGCTACGATGAGCTACCTGCATTCCTGGCGCATTTGGGTAGCGATCTACAACGATAACCTCCGCTCCCAAACGCTGTAATTCGATGACAACTTCTTTACCTAGTTCGCCACCACCACACATTAATACACGGGTAGCTGAAGTTGATAAAGGGGTCCCTATGTGCAGCATTGTCCAATCCTCTGCGTGAAAAAATTTCAAGCATTATACGGTGCAAATCGCGCTAATCACCAGCAGAAAAAAGGGTATAAACTATACTCTAAAAGTGTTGTTTTTTAGGGTTAAGGGTCATGAGAAGGCTAGTGTTTCTCGCCCCTACGGTGTCACAAGTAAATTCTGTTGTGGCTGACTTTCTGGCGGTTGGGATCGAAGACGAGTCTATTCACTTTATAGCTGAAGATGAATCTCTAATCGAGAAAATATCAGCGCGCGCCGCGACCGACATAGAAACAACAGAACGTGAAAATGATCTAGATTGGGGCATGGTTGCAGGAGGCAGTTTTGGCCTCGCAGCTGGCCTTGTGGCAACCACAGTACTAGGTCCGGTTGGCTCAGTGGTCAGCGGTGGTACCGTGGTAGTAAGTAGCATCCTTGGAATAGGTTTAGGAGGATGGCTCGGAAAGCTGGTTGGTGAAGACACGCCCGTACATTTGTTAGCAAAGTATAAGCATGCTTTACAGCAAGGGGGTGTGCTGGTCATGGTGGATATTCCCGCAGAACGAATGACTGAAACTCATAAGTTGATACGGCAGCATTGCCCAAAAGCGTTAGTCGAGATTATTCACCTGCACTGGGATCATCAACAGGCTGCATGACATAGATAGACCTTTTGCCTGAGAAGGCCGATTAGTCGGAGTATCCATCCGGCAGAAAGGGGCGATACCGATATTGGTATCGCCCCTTGTTATTTAAGGTGCTGAAACATTCGTCAATATTTCTTTCATATAACAGTGTTTATGCTATTTCTTAAGTAGGGAAGGAGAAGGAGATGTATTATGTCTAGAGGTCACGCAAGATATCAGGAGAGGCATCATGGTTTATCGTTATTTGGTAAGGACTTGGTGCGCCGTTGTAGTTCTCACTGTGAATTGTGCAATGCTCAAGGGGTCAAATTAGGGATATTTGAAGTTCCGCCTATTGAGAATGAACCCAATTTTGAACATTGCATAATGATTTGTGATGTTTGCACACAACAGATTGAACGCCCCAAAACACGTGATAACAATCATTGGCGTTGTCTTAATGCTTCTATTTGGAGCCCTGTGCCTGCAGTGAAGGTGATGGCGATTGCTATGTTGCAAAGCATTGCTCAACAGGAACGTTGGGCCGTAGAGCTTCTAGAACAGGTTTATTTAGAAGCTGATGAGCAAGCATGGCTGGAGGAGATTGAAATTCCTTGATCGCTAATCAGTATCGATTTCGCCACACAGGCTGTTAGTAAATTGCTTCCGAATATCTTCTACGGATCCATTGGTCGCTAACAGGTAATGAAGCTTGCAGAACGCCGCTTCCAAGGTCATCTCCCCCCCAGAAATAACACCTATCTCATTTAACGCTTCACTGCAGGCATATTGTCCTTGGAGAATATCTGCTTGTAGGCATTGGCTAATGTTAACAATCACAATCTGATTATCGTGAGCTTTACGTAAGGCGTTTAATAAGGTTTTGTTGCTATCGGGTAAGTTGCCAACACCGTAACTTCTTAGGATTACCGCCTTTAATCCTTCGCTTTCGAGAATGCTGGATGCTAGTTGTCCACAGATTCCGGGATAGATCGGCAAGATAGAAACCGCTTTAGGATCAAAGGTTGGCGAGACAAAGTTCTCTTTCTCGGCAGGAATAAAGAGCCTGTTGTGTAACTCAATATGTAAGCCGATCTGTCCGAGCCAAGGAAAATTAGGACTATCAAAGGCATCAAGTCCCGTAGCTTTTACTTTGCTACTTCGGTTTCCGCGTAATAGTCTGCCGCTAAAATAGATGCAAACTTCGTGGATGGGATGAAATGCCGCCAGAATCATCGAGGTGATCAGATTATCCAGAGCGTCGTTGCGTAACTGGGACAGGGGGATTTGCGAACCTGTAAAAATTACAGGCTTGTTTAATCCTTGAAGCATAAATGACAGCATGGATGCGCTGTAAGCCATGGTATCGGTACCATGTAAAACGATGAAGCCATCATAATGTTGGTAATTTTGGATGATTAAATCGGCAATCTTATTCCAGTGCGATGGTTCAAGATTAGCGCTATCAATGAGCGGGTTTAGTTCAATCATCTCAAAATTAGGAAGGGCTGAATGGTGAGAGTGTGCCAACCTGCTACGCATGACATCCTCAAATCCACTCATTGGGACATAGCCTTTATCAGAGGCTTGCATGCCGATTGTGCCGCCAGTGTAGATGAGTAGAACGTTTTGACTCATTTCCAATCTCCAGAATTAACCCGTTATATATACGTTGAACGGTCGAATAATAAAAGTAGTTCAATCAGATTTCTGGCTTCTATCATCAGGGGTAAGATAGAGAGATTGGTTTATGAGTTTGGTAATCTCGCGGGAAGGAAGCGGTTTACTAAAGTAAAATCCTTGGAGCTCTTCGCAGGATTGGGTTAGAAGGAAACCTCGTTGTTGCTGGGTCTCTACACCTTCTGCAATGACTTGCAGGTTCAAGCTTCGAGCCATAGTTATAATCGCCTGGGTTACCTCAGCACTTTCCGCGCTTTCATCCAAATCGCGGACAAAGCTTTGATCGATTTTAATCCGATTTAAGGGGAGCTGTTTGAAATAACTCAAAGAGGAGTAACCCGTACCAAAATCATCAATAGCGATCTGTACGCCCATCTCTTTTAAATGACTCAGTGTGGCTATCGTTTCTTGATGATCTTCCATCAGTACTGACTCGGTAAGTTCGACTTCCAGTAACTCCGGAGGTAGTTGAGTCCGATCTAAGATGTGAACTATTTTCTCGATCAATTTATCATCATGAAACTGCACAGCCGAAAAATTTATAGCTATTCGTACAGGTTTATCATTTTGCTTATTCCATGCCGCAGCTTGGTAACAAGCGGTTTCCATAACCCATTCACCAATATCGATGATTAATCCGCTTTTCTCAGCAATTGGGATAAAAATGGCTGGAGATATTGGTCCACGAGTAGGGTGTTTCCAGCGAAGTAAAGCTTCTAAACCGATAATCTCTCCGGTTAAATTCAACACTTGAGGTTGGTAATAAACCTCAAATTGATCCTTATTTAAGGCTTGGTGGAGATCGGCAACCAATGAAGATTCATCGAGAATTTGTTGTTTCAGGCTCGATGAGTAAAAGCAGAGTTTCCGTTTAGGGTTTGATCTTGCTTTCTTCATAGCTGTGTAGGCGTTATTGATCAGAGATTGGCTTTCGCTGCCATCTTGTGCATACAAACTGATACCGATGGCCGGTTTAAAGAAGAAATGTTGATCTTCTAATTGGCAGGGCAAGTGAAGTAGCTGTAGTAATCGGCGCCCAATTTGCTCAGCGTTACTGTGATCAGTCTGCTGAGGCAGCATAACAGCAAACTCAATCCCCCCTAAGCATGCAATCGGATAATGGAATCCCGCGGCAGTTTTGATTTGCTGAGCGGCTATATTCAGTGCGCTATCACCTGCCGAGATACTGAGTCGGTTCTTTACCTCTTTAATACCACTCAGTTGTATAACTAGAAAAGCGATGATTTCGCCTTGCTGCGCTTCACTTATCGCTTTATCGAGTTGGCTTTTTATCATCTCTCGATTGGGGAGATGAGTAATCGGATCAAAATTCAGCTGTTGATATACCTCTTTGTTGAGCTTTGTGATCTGTTGCTGTGAGGCGTTATAGCGTTTCCAGCTAAGGAATATAAAGAATAAAACTTGTAGGGCTAGCGCATCTGTAGGTGCGAACCATAGTTTTAGCTCATTAAATAAGGTGATGGTTAGGCCTATGGTTACCCCAATGGCAAAAAGTATGCTTAGTGGGTAATAACGGCGCGGCAAAAGATACATAAAGGGTAAAACAGTAAGTGCAAGGCCCAGCGTTATAAGTAGGTTGACGGTAGGTGTGAGTTCAAATAAAAAGCGTTTTCCTATTAGAGCCGCTGCAATATTGGCATTTAATTCAACGCCTGGCATTCGCTGATGTTGTCCAGATACAGGTGTGCTAATCGCATCACCTATACCTGATGCAGTGGCTCCAACTAACACTGTTTTGTTTGCTAGCTCCTCTAAAGCTACTGTTCCGTTAAGCACATCGATATATGAGTAGCGCTGGATGGTTCCAGGTGGGCCGTAAAAAGGAATTAAAAAGGGAATCTGGCGAAGCCAACCTGAACCTGATGGGGACGCAGATTTCTTAAAAGGAAGATCGGTTTGCGCTTCTAAAGAGCTTTGGTAAAGGGCAAGCCCTAATGTTGGCCAATGCGGATCGCCTAAACCTGCATAGAGGTAAACCCGCCGACAGATCCCGTCTAAATCTAATTTACTATCAACATAACCTATACCGTCACTGGGTGCTGCTAATGTTGGGATCGGGAGTAGTTCTTTTATCTCTTCTGGGTTATGTGTTTTCTTTGGCGCCATGGCTAGGATTGTGCGGCCATGTTGGGCGATTGCTCGGGCAAAATCTTGATCGCCTTTCTGACTATCTGTCTCAGAAAAGAGAATATCAAAGGCCACGGCTGAGGTTTTGGCAGCAGTCAATTGTGAAAGCAAGTCTGCATGGACACTACGGCTCCAAGGCCAGCGTCCTAATTGAGATAGGCTAGCATCATCTATGGCAATGATTGCAATGTTTTCAGGAGGATTAGCTGTGTCTTGAGTGATTAATATGTCATAGGCAATCAGATCGATACGCTGGAGTACAGAGCTATTGTAGCCGATCACAATACTGAGAAAGACTAATCCCAGAATTATCACTTGTTGTAATCGGCGTTTAATCATAACAGCAAGATGGTTAGTACAAATGATACAAATACATAAACCCAACTATCACTCGGAGGAGGGGCAAATTCCTGTGTTACACCCCAAGCACCTGCGCAGCTATCATCGGATAGTGCTCTTACTCGGATGTAGTGATAACCTTCGGGCCGAGGAATAGCTATTTATGGTTCTGCCACGGTTGTATCAGTAAGGATAGTTGTAAAATTGCGAACGCGGTAAGTTTGTACCTGTTATGGCCGCTTATAGCCGATAACGCTAGCTTGATTATCCGTATGAAGTTGATTACCAAAGTTAGAAATTGATTTTAGGGGAAGGGCTTCCTAACCGCTGCCAGGGTATTTGATGATTTATATGTAATCTCAGATCTAGACTAGAACAGAAGTGGATTTAGTTAGGCCTTAAGTTTGAGTTACGGGCCTTTAGCATGTTGAAAAATATAAGTTATAAAGCGATTTTAGAGTGCTTTTCCTGACATAATGTTTTAATCATGTTAACTGCTTACTCTCGGTTTGGATAACAGAATGTCTGAAATACCTGTAACTTTATCGACTTCAGCCTTAGCTAAGGCGCTTAAGAAAACGACAAAACAGATGTTTGCTGAGTTAGAAGTCTTAGGCTGGATCGAGCGTCAGGATGAAGCGTGGAAACTTACAGCTAAAGGTGAATTTGAAGGTGGTAAGTACCGTGAAAGCCAGAAATTTGGTCGATATATCATTTGGCCTAGAGAGGTTACGGAGCATAAAGCGTTATCCAGCCCTGATGCTGGTTTACTCAGTCTCTCCCAATTAAGTAAGCACTTTTCACTGAGTCGTACTGCCTTGGAGCAGGTTCTTCAAGAGATAGCTTGGATTCGTGCTAATAAAAAAGGTTGGCAAGTAACTTCGTTAGGTGAAAAAAATGGTGCCCATCAACGGGAAAACAGATCCACGGGTGTGCCTTATGTTTTATGGTCTGATTCAACTCTAGATCATGAAGTGTTGACCGATTGGATCGAAGAAGTTCAGATGGGGTTAAATGATATAGAGCTTCGCTGTTGTGATGGTCATCAAGTTGCAAATGAAGCCGAGCGTTTAATTGATAATTGGCTATATTTCTCCGGATTAGCACATGCTTATAAGCGTCGTTTGCCGTTCCCTGAGAAGCTTTATGCTGATTTTTATCTGCCTCAGTATCATCTTTATGTCGAATATTGGGGAGATCAGGTAACTGCTACTGAACTATCTGCTAAGATGCGTAAAAAAGAGCTTCTAAAAGCAAATAATTGTGCCTGTATTGAAATCCAGGATGAAGACTTATTACAGTTAGATGAAGCATTAACTAGGAAGTTACTAAATCATAACATTGAAATTTGAAGTCTGTTCCTAAGTCTTACGCATCCATGGATGTTTGAGCGCGATCCGAGTCTTATACAGTCTTGTTTAGAAGTGCGTCAAAAACATAAAAAAAGACGTTAAAGCGGTATATCTATTCTATGCTGAAGTGAGGGCTCTTAAGCTGATATTGGCTTATTAAGGGAGTTTGTTCACTGGCAAGAGTTAAGACAGTGGAATCTGGATGTCAGAAGTTTTCAAAGTTAAACAGCGATTAGCTTTTAGGCTGGCTAAATATTCGGTCGTTATGGCGTTTGTTATCGGCTTAGTTTTGACGACTGCGCAAGTGTTGGAAGACTTCCATGTGCAAGATAGCCAGTTTGATAAAACTATCCATAAAATTCTTAATGCCAGTAAGCCTCCAGCGACGCGTGCCGTTCATACACTAGACCATACCCTCGCCAAAGAAGTGGTATTTGGTTTGATGCAATATTCTTTTATTTCCGAGGTGAAAATTTCGGATGAATTAGGAGAGGTGTTGGCATCACAGGTGGTTCCTGATCCTGTAAAGAAGTCTTCTACGCTTTGGCTCACGGAAAAAATTTCCAGTGCCCATAAAACCTATACCCTTGACCTACAAGCGCCTGGCTTTGTCGATATTGCACCTGGCAAGCTACAAGTGGTCGTCAATAAAGACCAAGCGTTTCAGCCATTCTTTGAGCGTGCTTTAACCATCTTTGTTGCTGGCTTAGTGCGTAACGTGTTACTCGCCATCTGCCTAATCGCTATTTTCCACGTTGTTTTAACTAAACCGTTGGCAAGACTAGCCAGTCAGTTTGCGAGTGTCGATCTCAATGCTAGCAAAGAGGTAAAGCTGCAAGTTCCTGTAGTCCATAAAGACACGGAATTAGGTTTGTTAAATCATGCGGGTAATGAGTTTATCTCTACAGTTCATAACTTAGTGAATGAATTGAGGGAGAGTCATCAAGCTTTATCTAAGAGTGAAGCCCGCCTAGCTCAATTGATCAATCAGGTGCCGCAGTTGATCATGGCGATAAATAAAGATGGCGATATTTTATTTGCGAATCGTCAGTTTGCTGAGTTTTACCAACGGCCAGTAGCGGACATATCTGGTAATGCTTTGCTCACTCTCCATCCCTATATTGAAGAGGTAGCTGAACTCGAGTCGATTCGTCGCTGTGTTGAGGTTCACCAAACCGAAGCGGAGATTAGTGATTTTACTTGGACTCATAAAAGCGGGAAAACTATGCACTATACTGTGCAGGCTGCGCCGTTTGAGTATTTTTCTGAACCTGTAGTGTTATTTGCCGCGACAGATATTTCTGAACAGAAGATGGTTCAGGACCATATAAGCCATATGGCAAACCACGACAGTCTGACAGGGCTTCCTAATCGTACTCTGCTCAATGACCGTTTAGAACTCTCCTTAGCGAATAGCCAGCGAAATGGTAAATGTAATGGTTTGTTGTTTATCGATTTAGATCACTTCAAAACGATTAACGACTCATTAGGGCATAGTGTAGGTGATCAGTTATTGAAGAAAGTGGCTGATATTCTGACTAAACAGGTACGAGCTAGTGATACCGTCGCTCGATTAGGCGGAGATGAATTTGTCATCCTACTACAATCCTTTGACGGTGATGAAATCGAAGTCACTAAAGATATCGAACATGTGTGTGAAAAACTGTTAGAGCTTTTGGCGGAGCCTATAGAGGTTAAACAGCATCAGCTTCGTATCGGAGCGAGCATCGGTATTGTGCAGTATCCTCTTGCTGATAAGGGTATTGATGACCTTATGCGATTTGCTGATACAGCTATGTATCACGCGAAAGAAAGCGGCCGTAATGGGTATGCGTTTTATCACCACAATATGACTGCGGCTGTTGAAAAACAGCAGAATATGGAGAGCCAGTTACACTCCGCACTTGAGCGAGAAGAGTTCTGTGTTCATTACCAGCCTTTGGTCGATGTTAGAGGTGAAGTATTTGGCTTTGAAGCGTTGATCCGTTGGCAGCACCCCGAACGGGGTTTAGTCCCGCCGATAGAGTTTATCCCGAGTTTAGAAGTCAGTGGCATGATCGTTCCTGTGAGTAATTGGCTGATAGGTGAATGCTCAAGACAGATTGTGGAGTGGAAGAAAAGCGGTTTTTGGCGAGAAGGTTGGTACCTGTCAATCAATATAAGCCCATTGCAGTTCTATCAGGCAGATATGATTCCAGCATTAAAAGAGGCAATTACACAGGCTGGAGCAGATGTTAAAAATATCTGCTTAGAGATCACTGAAACGGTAGCCGTAGAAAATATTGAGTTTGCCGTCAGCCGTTTACAAAAGATTCGAGATTTAGGTATTAAGATCGCTTTAGATGATTTTGGTACAGGGTACTCGTCATTGAGTTATCTAAAAGATCTGCCAATAGATATAGTGAAAATTGACCGCTCTTTTGTTCAGGAATTGGCAGCTAACTGTAAAAGTCAGTGTATTGTCGAAGCAGTAATCAACATTGCTAAAGCTTATAACCTTCGTGTTATTGCGGAAGGTGTGGAGACAAAAGAGCAGTTAATTATGGCAAATAAAGCCGGCTGCCATGTTTTTCAAGGGTTCTATATTGAGAGGCCGCAGCCTCCGAATAGTCTTTGTGGTTCTTATTTAAAAGACTCGGTTGAAAGTTAATATCTTGGCTTGGAACTTTATTGGTATATAGCCCTCTATAGAATGACCCTCGTTTTTACGTTACAGTGGCTCCAAATTTAGACTGGTTAATTCAATGCAAACAGCTTACCCCATAAGCAAACAGAGCAGATTGATAGCGGCTTTTAGCTTGCTGTTTTTTGTGTTGTATTGCTCCGCTGGCGTTTGTACCAATCTATTTGGCAGCTCAGCGGATGGTTCGTCATCTGGAAGTGTATCAATGAGTTCTGCTGGATCGGGCGTAGATCAAGTCGATCACAGTATGCACTTGGGTATGTCGTCTGATCAGCCTGTCGAAAATGCATCCTTAGCTCATTGTGATGGTCAACCTAAGGGCTGTGATTGGAGTATTAATCCCGTTGTTGATCCGGTTGCAGATGCTATTCCTGATATGACCTTTTTCTTGCAATACTTGCTTTCAGGTGTTGTTCTGCTGTTCAGTGTCCTGCTGGCAACTGCAAATAAGCTTTCTTACGGCTATTCCTTTGTTAGGGAACGATGTCGTATCTCCGGTGTGCCGAGGCTACACCTGCAACAGGCTGTTTTCTTAAATTAATTTCCTGACCCTTTTTATATCGGTTACCGCCTATTTTGGTGGTGTTTTGATGTATCAACGGGACAGGATCTATGCATTTATCCCCATTATTTATCATTAGTCTGCTGACTTTCAGCAGCATTACTCAAGCAGAATTGAGTTTGGATTCTGCTATTCAGAATGCTCTTAGTTCGGATCATTGGAATCAAAGCAGTGTGTATCAGGAGCAGGCGCTGCATGCTAAAGCGATTGCGAGCGCTCAATTGCCTGATCCGAAATTAAGGCTTGGGTTGGCAAATTTGCCAATAGATAGTTTTGACTTCCAACAAGAGAACATGACCCAGCTACAGCTCGGTGTCTCACAACAATTTTCTCGTGGTAAAAGCTTGGAATTGTCACAACAACAGTGGCAGCAAAAAGCGGCGAAAAGCCCACTACAACGCCAGCTGCGTACTGCTAATGTGAAGCTTAATGTTTCTCAGGCGTGGTTAAAACTGCATCAATCAAAAGCGCAGTTGGCCCATTTTAAAGCTAAACAGCATATTTTTAGCGAACTTTTAGCCGTGAGTCGAGCGAATTACCGCTCGGGTAAAGCCTTACGTCATGAGGTATTGGATGCTGAAGTAAAACTTACGCAACTGAAAGACCGCATGCTGCAGTTAGAACAGATGATTCAGGTTCAAAAAGGAGTCTTACAGCAGTGGTTAACGGTTGAATCTTTTGATCAATCTATCGCTACGGGTTTTGATCTAGATTTACTTGTATCAGGCAAAATTACACAGGCAGAACAAGATCGATCGATCTTAAAACATCCTCAGATTCAGATACTGAAACAGAACATTGCGATTGAGGATAAAGCGGTTGATCTAGCGGATCAGGCTTACAAGCCAGCATTTAAGCTCGATGCAAATTACGGTTATCGCGCTGACCATGATAATGGTCGTGACCGAGCAGATCTCTTCAGTGTTGCTGTGACTATGGATCTGCCGTTGTTCCCTGAAAAGCGGCAAGATCAGCATCGCCGTGCTGCAGTACAGCAGCGGGAAGCCAGCAAAGCGATTTACCTCCTTAAAGCGCGTGAGCTAAGAGCCGAATTAGCTATCGCTAAGGCTAATCTACAAGGCTATGAACAGCGCTTAGCCATCTACAACCAAGCCTACTTAAAGCAGTTATCAGCCAAACGAAAATCGGCATTGCGTGCATACGCATCAGCGGAGTCTGGTTTTAAAGTTGTATCTATTGCAGCTATGGAAGAACTCGAAGCTCAACAGCAACAGATCCTTCTGCAACATCAAGTAGCAATGGCGACAGCGAAGGTGAATTTCTACTTTGCAGGTGAAGACCCAATGGTGATTAACAACGCTCATCCAGCTCAAGGAGGTATGAACAATGAATAAGGCTGTGCTAACAATAGGAGCTTTGTTAATTGGGACTTCGGCCGGCTACTTTCTGTCTCAGCAAAAAGCCGATAGCGCTGATTCCTCAACCGCCGCAAATGATCAGCCCCTATATTGGGTTGCACCGATGGATCCAAACTATAAACGCGATAAACCGGGGCTCTCTCCTATGGGGATGGATTTAGTACCTGTTTATGAAGAGGATCTAGCGGGTGGTGATTCACCAGGGACAATTTCAATCTCCCCAGAGGTTGAAAACAATCTTTCTGTACGCACAGAATCGGTTTTGTTTAGTCCGTTGCAAGCGCAGTTAAAAACCGTGGGTTATGTCGGGGTTGATCAGGAGAGAATGACCGATATCCATTCACGTATTTCTGGTTGGGTTGAGCAGGTTAATGTCAGCGTCAAAGGTGAATATGTTGAAAAGGGGGCGCTACTATACGAGGTGTATTCCCCTGAATTGGTGAATGCTCAGGAAGAGTATTTAGCAGCCTTACGCAGCGGTAATCGGTTTTTAAGTAATGCCAGTGAAAGTAAATTGGTCGCGCTGGGCGTATCTAAGGTTGTGTTATCAACTTTAAATAAACAGCGCCAGCCTCTACAAAAGTTACCTGTCTATGCGCCTGTATCAGGTTATATCGACCAGATCTCGTTGCGTAGAGGTACGTATATTAAGCCTAATAGCCGTTTATTGACGATCGCGCCTTTAGATCAGGTTTGGGTGACCGCAGAACTATTTGAACGCCAAGGCAGCGCCGTACAGAAGGGCGATGTAGCCGAAATGACCTTAGCGTTTATGCCTGGGGAAATCTGGCGCGGGCAGGTCGATTATGTTTATCCGACGGTTAATAAAAAAACGCGCACGCTGAATGTCCGTTTACGTTTCGATAATCCTGGTCTGCTGCTTAAACCGGATATGTTTGCTCAGATAGCTATCCAGTCTGCACCGACCAAACCTATGCTGAATGTGTCGGATACAGCAGTCATCAAAACCGGCGCTCAAGACCGAATTGTTCTGGCTTTAGGAGAGGGTAAGTACAAATCGGTTGAAGTTAAAACCGGTCCGAGTATGGCTGGACGCACTGCAATTATTCAGGGTTTATTCCCAGAAGATAGAGTCGTTACATCGGCTCAGTTTATGCTCGATTCCGAGTCCAGTATCAGTTCTGATTTCTTACGCCTGACACCACCGGCCATGGGGCTGATTGATGAAGTGTGGGTTGGCGCAACAGTTGAAGAGGTGGATCTAAAATCACGCCTCTTAACGGTCAGACATGAAGCGATTCGAGAGTGGAAGCAGGATGCTATGTTGATGCAGGTTAAAGCTGATGAATCCTTAGATTTAGAGGCTTTACGTAATGCTGGCTCGGTACAAATCCGTTTACGCGGTGCAAATATGAGCGACTTGCAGCTAACGGATTTTATATTGCCGCGTCCTAAAGCCCCAGAAAGCATCCCTGGGGGTAAACTATGATCAAAGGGATAATTTATTGGTCGATACACAATCGTTTTTTTGTTCTGCTGACGACGGTGATTTTAATTGGTTGGGGGGCTTATGCAGTCAAAAACACGCCGATTGATGCTATTCCAGACCTCTCCGATGTTCAGGTAATTATTAAAACTAGTTATCCCGGCCAAGCACCACAAGTGGTAGAGGATCAGGTCACTTATCCACTGACGACGGCGATGTTGTCGGTACCGGGCGCAAAAACAGTACGTGGCTTCTCATTCTTTGGGGATTCATACGTTTATGTGATTTTTGACGAAGGCACCGATCTCTATTGGGCGCGTAGCCGAGTATTAGAGTATCTCAGCCAAGTTAGCTCTTCTTTGCCTGATAGTGCTAAACCGCAGCTTGGGCCTGATGCCACAGGGGTAGGCTGGGTCTACCTCTATGCATTGGTCGATCGTACGGGGCAGCATGATTTAGCCCAGCTACGCAGTATTCAGGATTGGTTTTTAAAGTATGAGTTGCAGACCGTGTCGGGGGTATCAGAAGTCGCTCCTATCGGTGGCATGGTCAAGCAATATCAAGTCAAAGTAGATCCGGAAAAACTACGCGCTTTTGATGTACCGTTATCGCATATCAATCAGGCGATTAAACGCGCTAACCAAGAGAGCGGTGCTTCGGTCATTGAGATGGCCGAAGCCGAATATATGGTCAGAGCGAGTGGCTATTTAGATGGTTTGGAAGCGATTAAGAATATTCCGCTGGGTACGACATCTCAAGGCACGCCGCTATTACTGCAAGACCTAGCTGATGTGACAATCGGGCCTCAGATGCGCCGTGGCATTGCTGAACTTGATGGTGAAGGCGAAGTTGTCGGTGGTGTGGTCGTGATGCGCTTTGGCGAAAACGCGCAGGCAACGATTGAGGGAGTCAAAGCTAAGTTAGAAGAGCTCAAACGTAGCCTACCTGAAGGTGTAGAAGTCGTCACAGTGTATGACCGCTCAGGCCTGATTGATCGAGCAGTGGATAACTTATTTGAGAAGCTGGTAGAAGAGTTTGTCGTAGTTATTATTGTTTGTGCCTTGTTTCTGTTCCATTTCCGCTCCTCGTTGGTGGTTATTATCAGTCTGCCTATTGGGATTTTGGCGGCGTTTATCGTCATGTATTACCAAGGGATCAATGCCAACATTATGTCTTTGGGTGGGATCGCCATAGCAATCGGGGCTATGGTGGATGGTGCCATTGTGCTAATCGAGAATGTGCATAAACACATTGAGCGTCGACCGCTAACAGATGAAAACCGCTGGCAGGTTATCGCGGAGGCGTCAGCAGAGGTTGGACCAGCACTCTTTTTCAGCCTGTTGATCATTACCATGAGCTTTATCCCTGTGTTTGCTTTGGAAGCACAAGAGGGACGTATGTTCTCGCCTTTGGCTTATACCAAAACTTATGCAATGGCCGCCGCAGCGGGATTTGCAATTACCTTAGTACCGGTGCTGATGGGGTACTGTATCCGCGGTAATGTGCTTCCAGAAAGTAAGAACCCGGTGAATCGTATTCTCCAAGCGATCTACGTGCCGGTGATTCGTTTAGTCCTAAATTGGCCTAAGTTCACCGTTGTTCTGGCGTTAACGGTTACGGTGATTGGTTTTTGGCCTGTTAATAAAATTGGTAGCGAATTTATACCGCCTCTGGATGAAGGCGATCTGATGTACATGCCAACCACTTACCCAGGAATCTCGATTGGTAAGGCGCGAGAGCTACTGCAGCAAACGGATAAGTTGATTCGTACGGTGCCTGAAGTTGAGCGTGTATTTGGCAAAATTGGACGTGCGGAAACCGCGACAGACCCCGCGCCGTTAACCATGATCGAAACCTTTATCACGTTGAAACCGCGTGAGCAGTGGCGTGAAGGAATGACGACCGAAAAACTGACCAAAGAGTTGGATAAGATCGTCAAATTGCCGGGACTGACCAATGCTTGGGTGATGCCGATTAAAACCCGTATCGATATGCTAGCGACAGGGATTAAAACTCCAGTTGGCTTAAAGGTTGCCGGGCCTGACCTTAAAGTAATTGAAGATATAGGTAAGCAACTAGAACAGGTGCTGGAGGATGTTGAGGGCACCTCATCTGTTTATTCCGAGCGTGTTGCGGGTGGGCGTTACGTTAAGGTCGATATCCAACGTCAAAAAGCAGCGCGATATGGTCTTAATATTGCCGATATTCAGTTAGTGATTACCAGCGCTATTGGGGGCAGAAATGTTGGCGAGACCGTTGAAGGTTTAGAACGCTATCCGATCAATGTGCGTTATCCACAAGCTTACCGCGATTCGGTAGAACAACTGCGTTTGTTACCACTGGTCACACCGACAGGCGCGCGTATCGCTTTGGCGGATGTTGCTGATATTTGGATAGAGGCTGGGCCTCCAGGGATTAAAAGTGAAAATGCTCGGCCTAATGGCTGGACCTATGTCGATATTGAGGGACGAGACTTAGGTTCTTATGTCGCTGATGCGCAAAAGATCGTGGCTGAGCAAGTCCAGTTGCCAGCTGGTTATTCGATTAACTGGTCAGGGCAGTATGAATATCTACTCCGTGCGAAAGAGCGTCTGACTTATGTAATCCCTCTGACCTTAGCCATCATTGTGGTTCTTCTCTATCTTAGCTTTCGCCGATTTGCGGAAGTGGCAATGATTTTAGGGACGCTACCATTGGCGCTGATAGGCGGGATTTGGATGCTTTATCTAAACCAGTTCAACTTCTCTGTTGCCGTTGGCGTAGGCTTTATCGCTTTGGCGGGTGTAGCGGTCGAGATAGGTGTGATATTGCTGGTCTATCTTAACCAAGCCTACGAAGAAAAGTGTCGAGAGATGCCAGAAGGCCTTACTCTTCAAGCTTTGCAGGACTCCATAACTGAGGGCGCTGGTAAGCGAGTCAGACCAATTCTGATGACAGTTGCTACCGTGATCGCAGGCTTGTTACCGATTATGTACGGAGATGGAACGGGAGCTGAAATCATGCAAAGAATCGCGGCACCGATGGTTGGCGGTATGGCGAGTGCTTTAGTGTTAACGCTGATTCTGTTGCCGGCCGTTTATTATCTGTGGCGAAAGCAACAGCTGCCTAAATATCTATCTAAATAACTACAAAAGGGAGGTGTGGCCTCCCTTTATGTTTTACTTGTCGTTTATTGGTTAACAATTCCAGGTAAGCTTAGATCGCCTGAAGCTACGTCCATTACATTGATTACGCATAACAGTGGTGCGTGCACACTTTGATTTACTCGCAGGGCAGAGGTGACGCCATCAAACTGTGCTGTTTGGATCGCTTGTGCATTATCAAAAGCAACTTTCACTTCTAAACTGCCATCTTTGAATGTTGGCTGCCAGCCAGGACTATCCAACAAAATAGGCAGGCCAGGCCAAGTTTTTGGCAATCTTGGTTTTTCTCCTTTAGGGATATCAACCACTCCCAAGGCTCCTTTACCACATAGATCATTAGGTTTTAACACTACCCAATGGCTGTGCCAGTCCCAACCATCATTACCTGTCTCGCCATCTTGGTTCTCATCATATAAAGGGGTGTCGTCAAAATCAGGGTGAGCGGTTACCGCAAGCGCTAGAATGCCAGCTTCGGCTTCAAAACCTACTTCGTAGCTGTCGATATTTGTCGGCCATACGTATGAATAGACTTCAGATTCGGCAAGTTTACCAATCTTTTTAGGTCGCTCTGATCCTGCTTTTCCATCCACTGCCATATGGAACGTTGCCACATTGCCTTCGGTTGTTATTTTGGCGTGAACAATGTCAAACGCTGCCATATTGGCGTTGCCAGATGTTGCTTGAATACCACCATGGTGGCCGGAACCTGCTTGAACTACCGCGGGTAGGGCAAAGATGGAGGTTAAAACGAGATGGCTAAGTTTCATGATATTCTCCTGAATATTGTTTTGAGTCGAAACTATATTTAGTTTGCGCTGAGTTTTTTGTCTTGTCAACTATGTTTTGAGTCGATACTATTTGTCTTATGAATTTACTTAGCGTCCAAACTTTATTGGAGCGGATCACTTCATTACTTCGCTCGGAAAACCGTTTAGCACTGCATGAACTGGGTTTACAGCCAGTTCAGCTCGATGCCTTGCTCTATTTATCTCTATGTAATCGCTTCTCGGATACGCTCAAAGCGGTGACTGATTATCTAGGGCTTACTAAAGGCACAGTCTCTCAAAGTCTAAAAGTACTTGAGAATAAAGGCTTAATTGAAAAGTCACCTGATCCTAACGATAAGCGTGTTACTCATCTCAAGGTGACTGACAAGGGTCAGAAGACCTTAGATCTGTTGTTGCCATCGACTGCTTTGACACAATCGCTATCTAATTTGGGAGAGGCAGAGGAAACTGAACTAGCCGATCTGTTGTGCCGCCTATTGGTTCTATTGCAAAAACAAAACAACTACCGCTCATTTGGGCAATGTATAACTTGCAGACATAATCAGAAGCGGGAGGACGGTTATTTTTGTGGTGTAACGCAAGAGCTACTGTCTGAAAAAGAGATTACGCTTATCTGCTTGGAACATGAGGAGAGTCAGGACTGAGCCTGTTGTAAGGCTAGGCTGTTAAGTTGAGAACTCCTTTTCTCACTCATTGATCGGGACTTGGAAAAGTAAGTTCTAGTTTTTTTATGTAACTGTAAAAAGCTGATCGAAGTTAGCTAATTTAAGTATTTTGAAAGCGGTTTCAGAAGGACGAACTAAGGTTACTTTCCCATTTATACCCTCTGCATGTTCTTTAGCTAACAAGAGCATGCCCAAAGCTGAACTATCGATATACCGAGTAGAAGATAGATTTATAGCAATATGGGTTTTAGGTGTGGTGATCTCACGATATGCGTCTCTGAAAGCTTTATGGACTGAATAATCGAACCGCTCACCAATCGAGATGGTTAGTTCTTGGTTATCCTGATTTAAATGGGACTGAATCATGTTCTAGCTCCGACTACAGCTTTTTCAGAAGCCTTGTTCTTGAATATTTGTACCATATTAAGTCTGTTGAATAATTTTAGCGCCGACTTAAATCAATAAAGTCAAAATTAGCCGATTTAATTCGGAAGTTTAAGCAAGTTGAAAGTAGTGAAACAAAAGTAGACAGAAAGCTATAGCAAGGAATGTTAAAGGGAAACGCTTACAAATTTTGTAAGCGTTGTTGCAATAATTGTCCGAACAGCTTCGTCGCTGGTCCGGCATAATCCCCCTCCGCGTAGATCATACATAGCTGAACACTTTTCTTTGCTCCAGCATTAAGAGGGAGTGGTTTGAGTAGCCCTTGCTCTAACTCCTTTTCGATTTTAAGGCTTGGATACCAAGCGTAGCCTAAGCCACGACAGGCAGCGGCGATTGAGGTTGTAAAGTTGCTCAGAGTTAGGCGCTGCTCTGCACCCAGCCAGCCTGAATCGACATCCCTGCTGCCGGAATCTCTAATGACTAACTGGCGATGCAGGCGTAAGTCTTTGTGATCTAAAGTGCGGTTAAGCTGATGAAGGGGATGCTTGGGTGTGGCAACGGCGACAAAGGTGACATCTAAAATAGGGTCGCCCATAAAACCTGGAGGTATGCGTGATCCAATCACTATATCGGCTTCTTTCTTAAGCAAGGCTTCATCGGTGCCACTTAATACTGTTTCAATAAACTCGATTCGAGTCAGGGGACTCTGTTGAGTAAATTCAGCAATCACATCTAGCATGAGCCATTCTGGAAACAAGGCATCCATAGCGATGCGAATATCCGGCTCCCAACCCTCTGCAAACTGCTTCGCTAAATTTTCCATCTGTTGTGCCTCTTCCACTAAAACCCGTGCTCTGCGGTAGAGGGTTTTTCCTGCGGCAGTTAAAACTGCTTTGCGACCTTCAACCTTGAAGGCTTGTACGCTCAGGGTGTTCTCTAGCTTTTGAATTGCGTAGCTGATGGAGGATTGGCTTTTGTTCATCGCTTCAGCTGCGGTTGCGTAGCCGCCATTTTCGACCACCGCGATGAGGCTTTGCCATTGTTCCAGAGTAACTTGAGGCATTATTTATCTAATTTTTCGATTAAATTGAGCGAATTATAGCTGTTTTTAATCGTTTAATTAAATAAGAGAATGATCCCATCAGTTACAGAGACAGATCTGTAAGAACGAAAGAACAGATTTTTAAGGTGAATTCGATGGCTACATTACTACATATCAAATCCAGCATTTTTGGGAACGGCGGTAAATCAAGTCAGTTGGCTGACAACTTTATTGAGCAGTGGTTAGAGAAGCATCCACAAGGCCAAGTGATTGTTCGTGATTTGGTTGCCGAAGATGTTCCGCATCTTGATGCGGCTGTTATGACGGCATTATCCACACCTGCTGATGAGCGTAGTGCAGAACAGCAAGCGATTGTTGCTCGCTCAGATCTCTTTATTACAGAGTTAAAAGCTGCAGATGAGATTGTGATGGGCGTACCAATGTATAACTTTGGCGTACCGACTCAGATGAAAGCTTATTTCGATTTGATTGCTCGTGCAGGAGTGACATTTAAATATACCGAGCAGGGACCGGTTGGTTTGATTGCAAGTAAACCCGTTTACCTATTGGCTACACGTGGTGGTCTATATCGTGATCAGGGCCATGACTTTCAGATCCCTTTTGTGCAGCAGTTCCTTAACTTTATCGGCCTAAGTGAGAGTGAGGTTATTTATGCTGAGGGGCTAAGCATGGGTGATTTAGCCGAAAGCTCTTTAGCTAAAGCTAACCAGCAGATTGCTGCTATCCACTAATTATGGAGATAGGCAATGGGCTTGTTGATTGATGGTCAGTGGCATGACCAGTGGTATGACACTAAGAGCAATAAAGGTGAATTTGTTCGCAACGCATCACAGTTTCGTAACTGGGTAACTAAAGATGGTAGCGCTGGGCAGAGTGGTAAAGGCGGTTTTAAAGCTGAAGCGGGTCGTTACCATCTTTATGTCTCTCTGGCTTGTCCATGGGCGCATCGCACACTAATTATGCGTGAGTTAAAAGGGCTGACAGATTATATCTCGGTTGATGTCGTACACCCGCTCATGTTTGAACATGGCTGGTCGTTTGCGAGTGATTTTGCGGCGAGCACGGGTGATAGCTTATTCGGACATGATTATTTACATCAGGTGTATACCCAAGCAAGGCCAAACTATAGCGGGCGAGTCACTGTTCCAGTTTTATGGGATAAACAGACCAATACGATTGTGAATAACGAGTCCTCAGAAATTATTCGCATGCTTAACAGTGCCTTTGATGATATTGGCGCAAAGGCAGGTGATTTTTACCCTGAAGTCATTGGTGCTCAGATTGATGAGGTCAATAAGTGGGTCTACGACACAGTCAATAATGGCGTTTACCGAGCAGGCTTTGCTACGTCGCAAAGTGCTTATGATGCTGCTGTAGTTGAGTTATTCACAGCCTTGGATCAGTTGGAAGAGCGCCTGTCACAGCAGAGGTTCTTAGTGGGCGATCAATTTACTGAAGCTGATCTGCGTTTATTCACAACCTTGGTTCGTTTTGATCCTGTGTATGTGACGCATTTTAAATGTGATTTGCATCGAGTTGCAGATTATCCAGCGTTATCGGGCTATTTACGCGAGATTTACCAGATGGCTAATATCGCCGAAACGGTAGATATGGATCACATTAGGCACCACTACTACCGCAGTCATCGTACCATTAATCCGACGGGTGTGATTTCAGTTGGTCCAGAATTTGATTTAACTGCACCACATGGTCGGGAGTAGTTATGAGTAAGTTAGACAATCTACGCAGTATTAAACGTATTATCCCAGCAAAAGACAGTATGGATGGTGCTGGAGTTAAGTTGAAGCGCAGCATAGGTAGAAGCGAGGCTACTCGGATTGATCCTTTTCTGATGTTGGATGCGTTTTCATCAGAGAATCCAGATGACTATCTGGCTGGATTCCCACCTCATCCCCATCGTGGCTTTGAAACTGTAACTTATATGTTAGATGGGCACATGATCCATCGTGACCATATGGGAAATGAAGGGGATCTAAGAGCGGGTGGTGTGCAATGGATGAAAGCTGGCAGAGGGGTGATTCATGAAGAACGACCTCTGCGTGTAGACGGTTTGATGCGTGGTTTTCAGTTGTGGATAAACCTACCTGCTGCAGAAAAGATGCAACCGGCTGCTTATCAAAATATTGAGCCTGAACAGGTGCCACAATTGATCGGTGAAGGCTATCAATTGAAGATTGTTGCAGGTGAAATAAATTTGGAAGGCCAAGTTTTAAAAGGGCCTGTGCAAAACAGTGCTACTGAACCAATGTATTGTGACCTGCAGCTCGAAGCTGGGCGAGAAATTGAGTTGGCTCTGCCAGAGTCCCATAACGCTGCGATCTACCTTTTTGAAGGTGAAGCTCAGGTGGCTGGAGAGCCTGTTGATCCACACCAAGTATCCGAACTTTCTGAAGGTAAAGGCGTTGTTATCAAAGCACAAAGTGATAGCCGTATGTTGATCTTGGCAGGTAAGCCTATTGGTGAACCCGTGGTCCAGTATGGTCCTTTTGTGATGAATACAATGACTGAGATAGAACAAGCGCTGACCGATTACCGCGAAAACCGTCTTGTTAGTTAAAGGGATATAAAGGCTTCGTTTAGATTATTTGAGGGGATACAGGATCGCATTAACGGCGGATTATCGGTGAAAATTCCATCCACACCCCAGTCAAAAAGAATTGCAGCTTGAGTGGGGTCGTTACAGGTATAGCAGTAGAGTTCGTACCCTGCTTGTTTGATCACTTTTACATCACTTGGGGTGATTAGGTTGGCATCACAATGTAGGCTAACCGCTTCTAACATCTCGGCTTTCAGTTGCCAAAGTTCAGGGAGGTGGTCATATAGAAGTCCAATCTGAGCTTGAGGGTCTAGTGCCTTATAAGCGCTCAGCAGGTCAAAGTTGTAACAACTGATAATCAACTTTTCGGGTGTAGGCCAATAGACGCTGATCTGCTCAAAGACTCTTTCTGCAACGAGATCCGGCTCTAAATCGAAAGGTTTTATCTCCAGATTCAGGCCCAGTTGCAGTTCTTGGCAAAGCCTTAATGCATCCGAAAGGTGGGGCATAGGTTCATCTATCCATTCCGGGTGGAACCAACTGCCAGCATCCAGCAAAGGTAAGGCATCGAAGCTTAGAGCACTTAATGGCCCTTGCTGATTAGTACAGCGATCTAGATGCTCATCATGAAATAAAACAGGCGTTGAATCTCCTAGAAGGGTGGTGTCGAGTTCAACCCAAGTAACACCGCATTCAGCAGCCATCTGAATACCCGCTAAAGTATTCTCGGGAGCTAAATGCGCAGCTCCCCTATGGCCAATGATACGGCTGGCGATCATGGAATCTGCATTCCTCTCTGGACGAATTCAATATGGCCCATCCGTTCCATCCAAGCTTTCACAAACGGAAATTTGTCAGGATCGACATGTTGCCACTCATAACGCATAGCCCATGGATAGATGGCGAAATCTGCAATTGAAAGCTCTTCCCCAATCACAAACTGTTTATTTGATAACTGCGTATCGAGAGTTTGCCATAAGCGCTGGGCTTCGTTGTTGTAACGTTGTTTGGCATAGTCTGAAGCATCAGGTGCAAAGCGATTAAAGTGATGCGCTTGCCCTAAGAACGGACCAAAACCACCCATCTGCCACATTAACCATTGTAGGCACTCTAGGCGGGCTTGTGGGTCTGAAGGGATAAATTCACCGGCTTTTTCAGCTAAGTAAATTAAAATTGCGCCGCTTTCAAATAGTTGGACGGTTTCGCCGTTTGGACCTTCATCGTCGACTAGAGCAGGAATTTTGCTATTTGGACTAATCGCTTTAAACGCAGGTTCAAATTGTTCTTTCTCGAAAATATTAACTGGATGGACTCGATAGGGAAGACGAAGAGCTTCCAACATGATGGATATCTTTCGCCCGTTTGGTGTTCCCCAAGTGTATAAATCGATCATCGCAGTGCCTTACAGGTTGATAAAGTGGTGGTAAATACCGATCAGCTCTTGTTCTGTAAATGTAACAATAACTAACTGCTGACCTGGTTTAATTAAATTGGGGTTCTCACCTAAGATCCCTTTTTGATAGTTGTAGATATAGGTTTGATCTACTTTGGCTTTTAATACTTGGCCTAAAAAGGAACTACGTTTATCACCTAAAGCTTCATCTGCGTCTTTCGGAATATCTACTGATACTTTCTCCCCCAGCCCCGGTAAAGAAAGTCCTTCAGTAAAGGTACGCATGAGGCCGTGTTGGATGATTCCCCATAAGCCTTCATCATCCCCCTCATTAACGGCATGAATAAAGTAGACTTTCTGTGCAGAGTTATCGGGATCATCTAATAACTCCAGCAGTTTGATCTGTTGCGTTGAGACTAAGGCTGTATCTGCGACAGTAACGTTAGTATTTTTTTCGTTCTTGCCTGTTTTTATCACGCTCAGATGGCTGCTCACTGCAAAGGTTTCACCTTGCGCTTCTGCGGTCGATCCGTTCCTTTGTGGGCTTTCGGCTTCTTCCAAAATCTCCGCTTGAGTCGACGTTTTAACAGCTGGGAGTTTAAGCAGTTGATCAGCCGTTACAAAATTACTCGCTTGCTCAATTTTAATCGGACTTTCCTGCCCCGAAGTTAAGCGGTCAATATGTTGGCGAGCTTCTTTTTGGGTGGATGATTTAGACTGTGTATCAGTATTTTGTATGGTATTTGGAGCTTGTTCCTTCTGTATAAACAGATATCCAGCTACGCCAATACAAATAATCACGAATACTAAAATGAGACGCTGCATAATTTGATCCTAATTAGCTTTGGGTCTTTCCACTAATGTAGCGGTTCGCTGGTGATAAGAAAACAGCAGAATATTTATATTGTCCCATTCCATATACCTGCAAACCTACTAACCCAAGGTACGTTGTCGTTGATAGTTATTTAACGTAAATGAAGCTAGAGAAATTATTGAATATTTGTTATATTTGCTAATCGAATTGATACTGATTATTGTTTAGATTTCTGGAATGTGTGCTTTGCTAAATTGTAGTTTGAATGTTGTCAGCGGTAGTAGTTTAGAGTTATTGGATTTAGTTGAGCAGCAAAGATTTGGTGTGGAATATCAACCCTTAATAGATGCACATACGGGGGATATTCTTGGTTATGAGGCATTGGCGCGCTTTTATCATGCAGATGGTCGAGCAATTCCGCCTTTAGATGTTTTTCAAGTTTTGCACGACAGTCCTCTCATGTTGGCGCAAGTCGAGTTGCAACTTAAGCGTTTACAGATGCGTTATCGTCCAGCGGGTGTGGCGCTATTTTTGAATCTTGACCCACATGCTTTTTCCGTTTGTACTGATGCGGATGGCTCGGGTCAAAATGCGATGGTTAACTTGCTCAAGGGAAATACCGATCTAGTTATTGAATTGATTGAAAATACTGACGTCAATGATGCCAAAATAAGTAATGATGTTTCTGAACTGATGCGAAAACAGGGCATTGCGATTGCCTTAGATGATGTCGGTGCGCCTGGTAGCATGATTGCGATGAACATTCTTAGTGAAGTGGACTACATCAAGCTTGATCGGAGTTGGCTACGTGATGATCTGACTGAGAATATGCAGTTACTTATTAAAAGTGTCATTAGTTTTGCGCGTGTTAGTGGTAAAAAGACTGTATTGGAGGGGGTCGAGTCTGCTGAAGATTTGGCAACGGCAATAAAGTTAGGTATCGACTACGTACAAGGTTTTTTCTATCAGGAACTCTTTATTCAACAGCGATGTTTTGACTGATTAGCCTCAAAATAGACTACCCTTAAAACTGTAATTTTAACTTATTGATTTTTATATGATTGAAAAGATTGATGAAGTTTTAGGTTTTTGGTTCGGTCAAATAGATGACGGTTTTACAGTCTGTGATCGCTCAGAACTATGGTGGGCAGGCTCTCCTGAAAATGATCGCTTGATCAATGAGCTTTTTGGTCATCAAGTTCGTCAGGCTTTACGTGGTGATTTAGATGCTTGGGCAGAAACACCGCGTGGACGACTGGCGTTAATTCTGTTGTTAGATCAATTTACCCGCACAATTTATAGAGGTTCTGCTGACGCATTTTCTGGTGATAATCAGGCTTTACAACTATGTCTTAGCGGACGAACCCAAGGATATGATAAAGCGTTAGAGATTGTCGAACGTACCTTTTTCTATATGCCTTTAGAACATGCTGAAAACCTGCAAATGCAAAAGTTGTGTGTTAGTAGTTTTGAGCAGATGTTGTTAGAAGTGGCAGGCGAAAAGAAACTACAAGTAGAAAACTGGTTAGACTTTGCATGCCAGCATTATGAGCAGATAGAGCGGTTTGGTCGATTCCCACATCGGAATGAAGTTATAGGGCGGAGCTCAACACCAGAAGAGTTGGCTTATTTATTACAGAGCCACAGTCGTTGGGGACAATAAATCTTTGGGTTTAATAAATAGCTGAAGCTAATATAAGACTTGTTTTAAAACAGGGTGTCTTGTTGCCTGTTCTGTTCTTGCCATGGCGTGAATAAACAACAGCTGGGTAGTGTGCCTTCAAGCTTTTCCACAAAGTAAGCAGCCAGTTGCGGCGCTTCGGCATTATCCGGTGTATGGAAAAAGAAATAAGGTGTTTTGCCTGCTTGCATCCAAGTTATAGCTTTACTAACCCATGGATCAAGGTAAGGGGCTCCCCATTGCCAATCTAAAGGTGTAATAAAGCGAATCATAGGGGAATGCCCTGTTGATATGGCATGTACAGGGAGTTGAGGTTTGTGTTCTTTCGCTTTAAGGCTTACCGCATCCTCTGCAGGGTGAGCAAATAAAGAACGGGTATCAAAACTAATGCGATTACAGTTTTGAGAAACCAGCAGTTGATTGAGTCGTTGCTCGGCATTTCCTTTTTGGAAAAACTCGGGATGGCGAATTTCTACTGCATACTGCCAATCGGCCGGGAGTGATTTTAGGTAGTTTTCAAGATCGTTTAGAGAATCAGGGCCAAATGCAGCAGGTAGTTGTATACAGAGTAAACCTAGTTTCTCTTGCAACGGAGCGAGCCGCTCGAAAAACTGCTGGGTTTCATTTTTGCAGTGGGTGAGTTGTCGTTGATGACTTATTTTTTGTGGGAATTTAAAGCAAAAACGAAATTGATCTGAAGACTCTGTGTACCACTGTTCAACGGTACTTTGTTTGGGTAACCCGTAAAAAGTTGAGTTACCTTCTACACTACTAAAATGGCGCGAATAAGCATTTAACACATGAATATGACTATTGCGTTCTAGGAAGTTATCTTGCCATGCCGCATGCTGCCATTGAGTTAGGCCTATATAACAACGTGGCGAAGCATTTGATAAGTTAGAAGGTATCATCACGTTTTTTGTGGGTATGTAATGTACTTTGATTCAAGAGAGTGTAGATTGTACCCTCAGATCATAAGCAATGCGTAGTTTAAAGAGAGAGATCTAATGGATTTTGCATCACTGTTGGGAATCATTTCGGGCCTAGCGTTAATTATCTCTGCCATTGTCATGGGGGGAAGTGCAGATGTATTTGTGAATGTCCCAGGCATGATGATTGTTGCTGGGGGGACTATCGCTGCTACTTTGTTGACGGTGCAATTCAAGGATGTGCTTAACTCTTTTAAAGGTGCATTTATTGTTTTTACTCAGGATAAAACAAATCCACAGGAGATGATTGATACGATGCTAGAGTTAAGTCGTATTAGCCACCGCCATGGTTTGTTAAAGCTGGGTGATGTCGAGAGCTCGTCTCCTGTTTTGAAACGAGCATGTATGCTCTTGGCTGAGGCTGCTTCAGAACAAGTCATTCGAAATACAATTCAAAACGAAATCGATTCGTTAGTATCTCGTCATCATGCTACGCAAGATGTATTTAAAAAAATGGCAGCGTACTCGCCTGCTTTTGGTATGTTGGGAACTCTTATTGGTCTAATCCAAATGCTGAGTGTTTTGGATAATCCTGAAGCAATTGGCCCTTCTATGGCTGTAGCACTATTAACAACCTTTTACGGCTCTCTATTAGCAACCATGGTCTTCCTTCCAATTGCTGGGAAGCTTAAGTCTAGAACTTTGCTTGAAGTAACTAACTTAGAAATTATACGAGAAGGGTGCATTAGTATCCTGACTAATGATCATTATATGCACGTATATGAACAGCTCTCGTCTTATATTCCTGCTGCTAAGCGAAAAAAAGTAGCGATTGGCAAGAAAAAGTAGTCGGGAGATCTAAATGAACTCTAAGAAAACACTGGTAGAGGAAGAAGAGGGCGCAAGTTGGATCTACACATTTGCTGATCTAATGACATTGCTCTTGGTATTTTTTGTTTTGTTGTTTTCTCTATCAAGTGTCGAAGCTGAACGTTTCGAAAAAACAATCAGATCTCTTAATGATGCTTTTCAGGGTGAGGATGGGGCGAACAGTATTATTGATCTGCCTCATAATGCCCCAGTTAAAACTGAGATACCTGAGGAGATTGAAGAATCCCTTCCTGCGACAGACATTGCAGACAAAGAAGCTGAAAAGCCGAACGAGAATGAAGCTGAACCACAAAATGTAGCGATTGATTCGGAGTTGACGAAATTAACTCACGAAATTAATCAGCAATTTCAAATTGCTGCGGCTACCGATGCGGTTGAAGTCGGAACGCCTAAGGATGGCAAGGTGACCATCAAAATTAAAGGGGATGTACTCTTTCCGTCTGGTTCTGCTGAGTTTAATACGGAGATGATGACGGTTCTGGATTCTGTGGTTCTTACATTAAAGAAAAACCCAGCTCTGAAGCTGAGTATTAATGGTCATACCGATAATATTCCTATCCAAACACCACGATTCCCTTCCAACTGGGATTTGTCTGCCATACGTGCAACCAATGTGCTTCGATATATGGTGCGTGGTGGTTTAGAAGTGGATCGAGTTACGGCGACGGGTTATGGCGACTCGGTGCCCGTGTCGTCTAATTCTACTTTACGAGGGCGAGCAGAAAACCGCCGTTTAGAATTTGTGCTTGAGAAAAGGGCAGCACAGTGAAGATCGATATAGAAATAGAACTTTCTGAAGAGGAAAATCGCCGCCAAGCTTTTCGAGCTGCTTCAAGTGGTCAGGTTAAAATGACGATTGGCGAGACGACGGTTGAGCTTTTAGATATTTCTGCAACAGGCGTTGCTTTTAAGACAGATCAAACCTTTTCCGGTTATTTAGAAGATGTCGCTATTCTTTTCAAAACGCATAAAAAATACCGCTTAAAACCGCGCTTAAAGGTTTCATTCTGTGGCAAAGGTCGTTGTGGCGCTGAATTTGAAGGTTTGTCAGATAAAGCTCATATGGCTCTATCTGAGTTAGTCGTAAGTTTACAAAAAGAGCTTATACGCCGAGAACGGGCTTTGAGAGAAGCGGCTGAAGACGGCGCTTAAGTGCGGCTTTCTATCTATTTGAAAATAATCTGAAAAAAAGGCTTGTGGTTTAGGGTAAGCATCTATATTATACGCGCCACGTTGATGCGGGGTGGAGCAGCTTGGTAGCTCGTCGGGCTCATAACCCGAAGGTCGTTGGTTCAAATCCAGCCCCCGCTACCAAATTCAGATTAAGCCGATTTAGTTAATTCTAAGTCGGTTTTTTCGTTTCTGGGGTATGGTAGTTTGAGTGGAGCAGCTTGGTAGCTCGTCGGGCTCAGCTCTTGTAACTCCGGGCGAAGGTCGTTGTTTCAAATCCAGCCCCCGCTACCAAATTCAGATTAGGCCGGTTTAGTTAGTTCTAAGTCGGCTTTTTCGTATCTGGAATATGGGTAATTGAGTGGAGCAGTTTAGTAGCTCGTCGGGATCAACTCTTGTAACCCCGGGCGAAAGTCGTTGGTTCATATCCATTTCCCGCTACCAAATTCAGATTAAGCCTATTTAGTTAATTCTAAGTCGTTTTTTTCGTTTCTAAGCACTTTTATATTTGTTCTATTTTGTAGTTTTAATTCTCGCAATCTATTTCGCGGCAGACTACTAGAAATTCAATTTATGTCCTATGCCTCGGTTGCATAATCCGTATGCTTATTTTATTCGTATGCATTAGGAAAGGAATCCGGAGCAAGGCTATGAATTGGGCTGTATCTTCAATCATTATGTTTCTGTTTTGCTCGCTCTTGTTTATTAGGCCGGCCTCAGCAGAGGTTGTTGAAGCTGAACAAGGTCAGGCATGTCCAGGTCTGCTTAACTATCGCTTTAAACGACTAGGTCAAGATCAATACGAAAACCTATGCGAAGCATATTCTGGAAAGCTCATACTCGTGGTTAATACCGCAAGCAAATGTGCTTTTACGCCACAGTATGATGGTCTTGAGAAGCTCTATCGAAAATATAATTCCTCGGGTTTTGTCGTACTAGGTTTTCCGTCTAATGATTTTTCCGGTCAAGAGCCAGGTACTGAAAAACAGATCCTTAATTTTTGTCGCTTAACCTACAGCGTTGAATTCCCGATGTTTGAGAAAGTGCACGCTGTTAAGGGCAAGGCTCATCCTTTTTATCAGCACTTAGCAAGTTTGGCTGATGGGCAGTACCCCGGATGGAATTTCCATAAATACCTTATCTCCCCAGAAGGCGAATTAATCGCTAATTTCAAAAGCTTCACTAGGCCTTCAGATAAAGGCTTGGTTAATCTCATTGAGGCGAATTTACCTAATGGATGAGTTGTTTTATCAAAATACAAAAGCGGTTCCTATCTCAAGGATCTCACGACTAAGTAAGTTAGGGGTTCTAGCAAGCAAAGTTGCCGGAAATATGCTGATAGATGGTGGTAAAGAGCTGATGCAAGGCAAATCACCAGCAATAAGAGATCTCCTTATCTCCGAGAAAAACTTAAAACAGCTAGCAGATAAGTTGGCCACTATGCGTGGTGCCGCTATGAAGGCTGGGCAATTACTTTCGATGGATGCAGGGAGTTTAGTTCCGCCTGATATGGCTGTATTGCTAGAGCGATTAAGAGCTGATGCGGTCACTATGCCAGCTGTTCAGTTATTAGATGTACTGGAAAAAAATTGGGGGGATGAGTGGCAGGATCAATTCCAGCGTTTTAGTTTTAAGCCAATTGCAGCCGCTTCGATCGGACAAGTCCATAAAGGCTTAACGCTCGATAACAGGGAACTCGCGATAAAAATCCAATATCCTGGTGTCAGAGAGAGTATCGATAGTGATTTAGATAATGTTTTCGGGCTATTACGTTTCAGCGGCTTGCTTCCCAAGGACTTAGATCTAACCCCACTGGTTGATGACGCTCGGAGACAATTAAAGCTTGAAGCGGATTATCGCCATGAAGGTCAGCAACTACGAAATTACGCTGCGAACATGGCTGCCTTCTCTCGGCGCGAAGAGTTGATGTTCCCTGCATATCATGAGGACCTTTCGACCGATGAAATCCTCTGTATGAGTTATATGCAGGGGCAACCTATAGAGAAATTAGCTTACGCCTCTCAAGAAGAGCGGAATCGCGTGATGTCTTTGATGATGGAGTTGTTTTTTGCTGAATTTCTAGACTATCGCTGTGTGCAAACAGACCCTAATTTAGCTAATTTACTCTATAACCTAGAGAGCAAACAGTTAGTGCTTTTAGACTTCGGGGCGACGCGTGAGTTTGAACCTTCTTTTGTTGATAACTATCAAAAAGCATTGCACGCAGCTACTGCCGAAGATCGTACAGCATTGGCCTCAGCATTAGATAAGCTAGGTTTTTTTGCTCAGGGTAAGGAAGTAAAAAATCTCGATGTCGTTTTGGACATCTTTATTCTTGCGACTGAGCCTTTGAGGTTCAAAGGAAACTATGATTTTTCAGGTTCGAAATTGGCGGAGAAAATTAGAGATAAAGGCCTCTCGATTAGCAGTGACCCTGATGCATGGCATTCACCACCACCGGATATACTTTTCCTTCATCGAAAACTGGTGGGGTTGTATCTCATGGCGACACGCTTTAATGCTTCAATTGATATGAATCGATTAGTTTCTCGATATTGGTGAGCATTGATCATTGCAGCGTTTTCTAAAACGCCATGTTGCGAAGCGTGTATAGGTAAACTCTAATAAGGGCTCTAATTTTAGGGCCCTTATTAAACTAGCAATTCTTTTATAACGCGTCAGGTTTTCCCAAATTAAGAGGAAGCTTGCGACACCTGTGATGGTTTCTCCATCGCTATTAATACTGTGAAGCCTCTCCATCGCTGCATTTAGTTCTATGTTGTGATCAGATAAGTGCTCTGGATTTAGATAGATATCGACCCATTCAATAGAACTATCAGTATCTACTCGTTGGTAATGATGAATCTCTTTTTTACATAAAGGGCAACCACCGTCGAAAAATACGATCGGTTTAGCTTTTGATTCTTGCAACATAGTGTTTGTTCACAACAGGTTTATTCGTCCGTTACGAAAGAACCCTTTGATCGGTTCAGGTGTTTACGCCGTATTAGTTTATATGAACAGTGTAAACAACAGACTAAAAAATGTAGTGTTAATGGGCGCTACAGGTGGGATCGGATCAGCACTGATTAAGCGGCTTCTCCAAGATCCGGATGTTGGGCATATATTTGCTTTTTCACGCTTGTCAGCAGAAAAGCCAATAGAGTTACACAACGACAAGGTGACTTATGGTTATGTTGATCTCTATTCGGAAAAGAGCATTTCTCAATTGGGCGTGTTTCTAGAGAGTATAGAATTTGATTTGGTCTTGGTTTGTTCTGGACTCCTCCATGATGAGCAAACTCAGCCTGAAAAGCGTCTCAGCCAGATTAATATGGAAAACTTCCAAAAGCTTTTCCATATTAATGCGACAGCGCCTATGTTAATTGCGCAGCAGCTTGTTCCTTTGCTTAATAAAAAGCGCAAAGTTGTATTTGCTGTGATTTCTGCACGAGTGGGCAGTATCAGTGATAACCGCTTAGGTGGTTGGTATGGTTACAGAGCCAGTAAAAGTGCTCTGAATATGCTTCTAAAAACCTTATCGATAGAGACACAGAGAAAACTTCCTCAATCTATCATTGTGGGTTTGCACCCGGGCACGGTGAACACAATGTTGTCCCAGCCATTTCAGAGTAAGGTTCCAGCAGAAAAATTATTTACTCCTGAGCAATCTGCTAGCTATTTGTTAGGTGTCCTAGAGACGCTACGTCCTGAACATAGCGGGAGAGTATTTGCTTGGAATGGTGCAGAGATACTCCCCTAATGCGCAATTATCTAACGGATATGCCTGCCACCATCTAAAGACAGTGTTCTGCCGGTCATGTACTTGCTGTCCAGCAGATAATCTACCGCTTTAATAATCTCCTCAGTCCCTGGCGCAATTTTTAAAAGAGATTTGTCTAACGCTTTGGCTTTATAGGCACTGTCGTCTTCAGGGTTAAACATAATCAAGGAAGGCGCAATAGCATTCACTTTGACTTTTGGTGCGAGCAGAGATGAAAAGGATAAGGTCATATTGCTAAGTGCCGCTTTGCTCGCAGCATAAGCGATATGTTTATCGCTACCTTTGTCCACTACATAGTCAGTAATATTAATGATGTCGGTAGTAGATTCGCAATTTTCTAGCAGGGGTTTTAGTGCCAAATTAAGTTGGTAAGGAACGCCAGCATGGATCATCATCATTTTGTTGAAGATGTCTTCAGGAGAATGTTTGCTGGTTTCAGGGAGCCAGTCTGAAGCATTGTGAATAATGCCCCTGAGGCTGGTGTAGTTACTTTTTACATGGTCGATAAGACGATTGAGGTCTTCTTGTTTATAAAAGTCACACTCAATCAGGTCGGCATCAGAGATCTCCTCTAAATTATCGTAATAGGTTCTGTATGTTCCAATAACAGGGATGCCGTGCTGTATAAAATGCCTGCACAATGCGAAGCCGATACGTTTGCCTACGCCGGTGATAAGGATTGGTTTTGATTTGTTTACCATCTTTTATGATATCCGTATTAATGACGTGTGTCGGCAATTTGTTTCCAAGGTAGAGGGGGTTTAAAGCTATCTGGGAAAAAGCTTGGAGGCTGTCCGACCATTTCGTCATAAGCGCTGTTGGGTCTGCGAAGTGTGTAGTGCTCAACATCCACAAATTGAAAGATCTCTTGTATCTCAAGAAGACTGCGACTTTTAAAAGGAGAGTCCCCTTGATATAGGGGCCGTTCTTGTCCTTCTGATTCTACTGTCACTTGATAAAGCATCCAATCGAGAGAGTGAATGATGACTTTATCTATCGGTTCAAGGTCATGTATATCTTCTATCTGAAGTTTCATCGCTATCACCTACTTATGTTAAAAACTCTGCTCTTGTACGTTCGTTAGTCTTGAAGATGCCGCCGAGTGCAGTGGTTTCAGTTACTGAATTGACATCCATGATGCCGCGAGATTTGACGCAGTAATGTGTTGCTGAGATAGAAACAGCAACGTTATCTGTTTCTAGTAGAGTCTGAAGTGCAATAAGAATTTGCTTTGTAAGCCTTTCTTGAACTTGCGGGCGTTGGCTAAAGAATCTAACGAGGCGGTTGATCTTTGATAAGCCGATGATTTTTTTGTTAGGGATATATGCTACTTTTGCTGTGCCATCTATAGTCACGAAATGGTGTTCGCAGGAGCTTACGAGATTGATGTCGCGGACTTTGACCATCTCGTCCACATCCATTTTGTTTTCGATCATCGCTATCGCTGGAAAATTTTCATAATCCAAACCAGAGAAGATCTCATAAACATACATCTTAGCTACGCGATGGGGTGTTTCTCGTAAACTATCGTCTTCTAGATTTAAGCCTAAGGTGCTCGCAACCTCAGTCATAAATCCTTTGATTCGTTCGTATTTTTCGTCTTGGCTCAGTGGGGATTTGATGGTGGGTGTCTCTAATCCTTTTTCTATGAGTTGGTCTCGAACGGCAGCAGCTTCTGCAGAAATCATAATGTTACCCCTAACTGTATTTGTCCTTTGTACGAGATAAATATTGATCTAGATCAATAAAATTGTAGCGCTTTATGGGGAGGAAGGGGGGAGCTGACCCTGATTCTTAAAAGGGAGTGTGAAACAAAAAAGAGGGATGTGAAAAAAGCTGACATCGCTAAATGCCAGCTTCTGGGTGTAGCTTGATGGTTAGAGTTAGCTCAAACGTTCCACTGCAAGTTCATCTGCAATTTCACCCGTAGGGCGATTTTCCTTTGTCGAACGATTAAAGATTTCGTTGAGCGTATCTCCGATGCCTTCAATATGTGCTTTGGCTTTTTCCGCATCATACCCACTGCGCTCATAGGATATATCAATGATTCCGCCTGCATTGATGGCGTAATCTGGCGCATAGAGAATGCCGCGCTCATGTAATTCATGATCGTGATGGGGCCGTGCTAATTGGTTATTAGCTGCGCCGGCAATAACTTTTGCTTTGATCTGTGGGATGGTTTCATCATTCAAGCTAGCACCTAATGCGCAAGGTGCGACTACATCAACCTCCTGCAGCAGTATTTGTTCTAGTGGGACAGCCTTAGCTCCCAACTCTAAAACTGCTTTTTCTACCTGCTCTGGATTGATATCACTTACAAATAGCTCGACGCCTTCTTTATGGAGGTATTCAGCTAGACGGAACCCCACGTTCCCAACACCTTGTATCGCGACTTTAAGTCCTTTGAGATCAGTGATGTTTAGTCGATGCTTTACTGCTGTTTTTAAACCTATAAATGTTCCGTATGCTGTTGCCGGTGATGGATCGCCGTTAGAGGGTTGGCCATCAATACCTGGATGATCAGTTACACCCGCAACATTTGCGGTATATTGCCCCATTATCTTTAGGTCTGGCACGGATGTTCCCGAATCTTCTGCGGCTATATATTGATGGCCGGTTTGCTCTAAAAAGCGCCCCATTGCGGCCAAGAGTTCTTTGCTTTTGTGTTGGCGAGGGTCGCCAATGATAACGGATTTTCCGCCACCTAAGGCAAGGTTGGCCAAGGCTGATTTGTAAGTCATCCCTTTGGATAAACGCAGTACATCAGTTAGGGCTTCTTCGTCATTAGCATAATTCCACATCCGACAACCACCTAGGGCAGGGCCGCGTTGAGTGTTGTGAATAGCGATTATGGCTTTTAAGCCTGTTTCTTGGTCGTTACAGAAGACGATCTGTTGGTGTTGATCGAATTCAGGGTGGTTGAAAATAGTCATTACAATTCCTGAAGCTTATCTATCGTCCAATGAATGGAGTTCGAAAGAGTATTGGTGTTACTGGTAAAAGATATTAAGCAGATTCGGTGGTGTTCGGCTGAGAAAAGCTGAAAGGGTTACCAACAACTACTTTAAGGTTTAGCAATCCAACAATTGAAGCGTTTCGACTTGGCTGACTATCAAAGAAGAGAGTAGTGACTTTTTAACAAAAACAGTCATAAGGATTTACCTCTAGGTTGGATCGCAACCAGATAATTAAATACACAATGTGTGATATCAGCAGGCCCTTGTGAGGCTGCAATAAGCGGAATACTACCAGTGATCTTATGCCAAGAACACAGTGTGGTTAACCTCTCATGCTGGAAAATAAGCGAAATCATAGCCACTGGTTATACTTATAATGGAATTAACCTAACCCTGAGGTTTATTTAACAGATGGAAGTTAACGCGATAGTTTTTGTCGGAGGTGATTTAGACAGCGAAGGGCGCTCTGCAGCGATGCGCTACGATATTGGTTTGCCCTATATTGAGTATGTGTTAGAGCAGTTACCCCAAGAAATCACCTCGGTTATATTGCTGGCTGATAGGCATCAGCCTCAAATTGAAGATTTTTCCTTACCGATTATTTATGTAGACTCCTCTCCGAAAGGATTTTTGTCAGAACTACATAAGGTTCTATCGGAGCAGTCAGATAGACGTTTCTTAGTGTTATCTAGGGCCGACGATCGGTTTACTAACGAACATTGTTCGCAACTTTTGGACCATTCAGCAAGATTGCCCCATATGACGGTTATCTCAACTCATCAGGGGGAAATACTTCCTTTCCCTATGATTCTCCCTGCGGGTATTGCTGAAGATATAGGAGAGTTTCTATCTGATTCAGCGGGCTCAGTCGCAGATTGGTTAGAGCAAAGTGTCTTCATTGAATGTGAACTTACAGATGTACCTTATCTGCTGTAAGCCATAAGCTGAGTTTTACTACCTCTATTGTAATAGGCTTTTTGTTTTTGCAGTAGAAAAGAGGGTGCTGATTCAGTGGCGGTTTTAAAACCATGTTTTTTGTAGAAGGGAATTGCGCTCTCATAGGCAAAGCAATAAAGAGTTACCTCTTGCGTTATCTGCTGAGTAAGGATCTTATTTAATAATAAGCTGCCTAGTCCTAGCCCCCTATGTTGTTTTCCTACCCATAAGCCTCTCAGAATTATTAATTCACTTAATTCCGTAATGTTCTGCTCTGTGATAGTTGAAAGCCTAGTTGCTGCGACTATCTCCTCTTCCAGGGTTAACCAAATACAATGATCATTGAGTTGAATACGCCCCTTATGGCCATTTCGTTTATAGAAACGCCCAAGATCTGGTGATTGAAGTTCTTTACCGACAGCGGAATGAAAACTGATGTTAGATTTCATTGTTACCTAATTCTCACTTTAGAAAGTCTTTCTAGTAGTTATCTTTATTTGTTTTCGGATTCTACAGAATAGATTGCTCTTGCATGATGCGATCATTTTTTTGAGATCGTTTGATTATATCGAAAGCATACATATTGAGATGTGCTTATATTTGGTGCATGTGCACAAAAATAGAGTTCGAATTTGGTGCATAGGTTTGATTGTAGTTGCTCAATACTAAGTGGGTTCTTTATAACTATTTGTTTTGTAAGCATTATTTTGAGTTGGCATGTGCTGTGCTTTATAGGTGGTAATTATGTAATATTATTTTGAGGGGACAACATCATGGTTAAATCTACCACTAAATCTTTGATTGCTGCGGGTTTATTATCTGCTTCTGTTATGGCTGAAGCAGGTCTGTCTGCGAATATTGGCGCGATGAGCGAATATTACTTCCGTGGTGTGGATTACTCTGATGGCCCAACTATGATGGGCGGTATCGACTACGAAGCAGATAATGGTCTATATGCTGGTATCTGGGCTGTAGGTGAAACTAACTTGGCTGACGAAGATATTGAGTATGATATCTACGGTGGTTACGCGGGCGAAGCTGGAGATTTCGCGTACAGCATTGGTTATACAGGTTATTTTTACACTGAAGCTGAAACTGATTATCACGAGCTTAACCTAAATGTTGGTTACAGCTTTTTGAATCTTGAGGTAACGCTAGGTACAGAAGATCAGCCTTCTGGCACTGCTGAAGCTGACTACTCATTTGTTGCGCTAACAGGTGAATATGAAGGCGCTTACCTAACTTACGGTTCTTTCGGTAAAGATTACGAAGGTGATTACGTAGAGCTAGGTTATGGCTTAACTTACGAAGGTCTAGATATGAACGTTGCTTACATCAATCCAGACGATGATCTAGGTGGTTCTAACACAGTTGCTTTCTCAATCAGCAAAACGTTCGACTTCTAATTTGAGCGCCTTTGATTGATGTATACATGCTAGGAATTTTTGCCCATCTTCGGATGGGCTTTTTTTTGGCTGAGGTGCAAATAAAAATGCCGTGCTAAGCACGGCATTTTTAGTTTTGCTAGATTGTTTGCTTAAGAGCAAAGTGCATCTAGTTTTTGCTTTAGAATACCTTGAACTTGGCCAGGGTTGGCTTTGCCTTGAGAGGCTTTCATTACTTGGCCCATAAAGAAGCCAATCATCTTGCCGCGTTTCTCTGGCTCAGCATTTACATACTGTTCTACCTGAGGGCCACTGTTAGCAATCACATCATCAACTATCTTTTCGATAGCGCCGCTGTCTGTTACTTGCTTAAGGCCTTTTGCTTCGATGACATCATCTGCACTACCGCCTTCGTTCCACATAACTTCAAACACTTGCTTGGCAATTTTGCCAGAGATCGTGTTGTCTTTAATGCGTGCAAGCAGGCCGCCGAGTTGCTCTGCTGATACTGGGCTGTCAGCGATAACCGTATCATTTTGGTTAAGCATTTTAGATAGCTCACCCATGACCCAGTTGGCTGCTAATTTTGCGTCCTTAGATGCTTTAGCTACAGTTTCAAAGTACTCAGCCATAGTGCGATCGCCTGAAAGTACCATCGCATCGTAATCACTCAGTTTATACTCTTCGATAAAGCGAGCTTTACGTGCGTCCGGAAGTTCAGGTAAAGAAGCGCGTACTGCTTCGATATAGCTGTCATCGATCTCGATTGGCAGCAGATCTGGGCAAGGGAAGTAACGGTAGTCGTTCGCTTCCTCTTTCGAGCGCATTTCGCGGGTCTCGTTTTTCTCTGCATCATACAGGCGTGTTGCCTGAACTACTCGGCCGCCATCTTCAATCAGGTCAATCTGGCGTTCGATTTCACCGGTGATTGCTTTTTCGATAAAGCGGAAAGAGTTGATGTTTTTAGTCTCGGTACGCGTACCAAATTCTTCTTCACCTTTGATGCGTACGGATACGTTACAGTCACAACGGAAAGAGCCTTCAGCCATGTTACCGTCACAGATACCTAGACTGGTTACAATCGAGTGAATCTTGCGCACATAGGCAACGGCTTCTTCTGCGCTACGCATATCTGGTTCTGATACGATCTCAAGAAGCGGGGTGCCGGCACGGTTAAGATCGATGGCTGTCATACCCGGGAATTCATCGTGAATCGACTTGCCCGCATCTTCCTCTAGGTGGGCACGTGTTACGCCGATGCGTTTTTCGGTACCGTCTTCTAGAGTGATATCAATGTGGCCCACGCCTACGATAGGGTGGAACAATTGACTGGTTTGATAACCTTTTGGTAGATCAGGGTAGAAGTAGTTTTTACGGTCAAAAACCGATCTACGGCCGATCTCGGCATCTACAGCTAGACCGAATTTTACGGCCATTCGCAGTGCTTCTTCGTTAAATACAGGTAGTGTACCTGGTAGTGCTAGGTCTACCGCACACGCTTGTGTATTAGGTTCGGCACCAAACGCTGTGCTGGCACCGGAAAAGATTTTGGAGTTTGTCGCTAGCTGGGCGTGAATCTCAAGCCCGATTACCGCTTCCCATTCCATAGTAAATAAACCTCTTAGATGCCTTGTGGTGTCTGTTTATGCCAATCAGTCGCCAACTGGAACTGATGTGCAACATTTAGCAGTTTCTGTTCAGCAAAATAGTCGCCAATGATCTGAAGACCTGTTGGTAGACCATTAACACTGCCGCAAGGAACAGACATGCCTGGAAGGCCTGCAAGGTTTAGGGAGATAGTGAAGATATCTTCCATGTACATCGCTACTGGGTCAGACGTTTTTTCACCCAGTTTAAAAGCAGGGTGAGGTGTTGTTGGGCCCATGATGACATCAACTTCAGTAAGCACCTTAGCGAAGTCGTCACGGATCAAACGGCGGATCTGCTGAGCTTTGTTGTAGTAGGCATCGTAGAAACCCTCAGATAGAGCATAAGCGCCAACCATTATGCGGCGTTTAACTTCAGGTCCGAAACCTTCGCCGCGGCTGCGTTTGTATAGATCTTCTAGATCAACTGGGTCTTCACAGCGATAGCCGTAACGTACACCATCAAAACGAGACAGGTTAGAAGAGGCTTCTGCAGGCGCGATAATGTAGTAAGCAGGAATAGATAGCGCTGTATTTGGCAGGCTGACTTCTTTCACTGTTGCGCCAAGCTTTTCAAACTCTTTAATCGCTGATTGCGTATGTGCAGCAATATCGGAATCCATATCATCCATGAAAAACTCTTTTGGTAGGCCGATGCGTAGGCCGTCTAGAGGTTTTTCAAGGTCCGCTGTGTAATCTGGCACTTCACGATCTACAGAAGTGGAATCGTGCTTATCGAAACCGGCCATTACGTTTAGCATCATCGCCGCATCTTCAGCGGTTTTAGTCATTGGACCACCCTGATCAAGGGAGGACGCAAATGCGATCATGCCGAAGCGAGAAACACGGCCATAAGTTGGTTTAAGGCCGGTAATACCGCAAAGCGCAGCAGGCTGACGGATAGAGCCACCTGTATCTGTGCCTGTTGCAGCAGGAGCTAGTTGCGCTGATACGGCAGCTGCCGAACCGCCAGATGAGCCACCTGGGACACAGTCAGTGTTCCAAGGGTTTTTAGCTGCACCGTAGAAGCTGCTCTCGTTGGAGGAGCCCATGGCAAATTCGTCCATGTTGGTTTTACCCAACATGACCGCACCAGCCTGATTGAATTTGTTAATAACAGTCGCGTTGTAAGGCGCAACAAAGTTATCAAGCATCTTTGATGCACAACTTGTGCGAACGCCTTGTGTGCAGAAGATATCTTTGTGCGCAATCGGTAGGCCGGTAAATGCACCTGCAGTACCCGCGGCAATAGCTTCGTCTGCTGCTTTAGCTTGAGCTAAAGCTTGTTCTTCAGTCACTGTAATGTAGCTGTTGTATTTACCGTCTTCAGCCTTGATGCGTTCTAGGTAGGCTTGGGTTAATTCAACACTACTAAAATCACCCGTCTTCAGGCCTTGAGCTAATTCGGCAAGTGTTTTTTCAAACATGGAATACTTATCCTTAATCAATATTCTGGCTGAATGGGTATCACTCAATAACTTTAGGTACTAAGAACAAGCCGTTCTCTACAGCAGGTGCTACAGACTGTAGCTGCTCTCGGTTATTTTCTTCAGTCACGTCATCGCTGCGTAAGCGTTGTACAGCATCCAGAGGGTGTGCCATCGGGGATACATCAGTGGTATCAATGGCCTGCATCTGATCAACCAGATCCAGAATATTTGTCAGATTTTGCGCGTATTCAGGAGTGTCCTGTTCTTCAATTTGAAGGCGCGCCAGATGGGCGATTTTGTCCACATCAGAGCGATCCAGAGACATAATTTACTCTCGCTTATTGGGGTGGTTTTATGAGAATGCATAAAGGGAAAAAACTTAAAGATGTACGTTACCATAACGCCAAAGCTTCATGAAGATAATTTAGCCAGTGTTTTTAAGTAGTTTTACTGATTTTCGCCTTGCTCAAAGCGCCTACCGTTGTTAGAGTTACGTGTTTTCAGGATATAGCGGCTATACCTGCAGAATTTCTTAGGACTCCCTGTACATGCTCAAGAAAATTCGTGGTCTTTTTTCCAGCGATCTGTCCATTGACCTGGGCACTGCAAATACACTGATTTATGTCCGCGATAAGGATATTGTTCTTGATGAACCGTCTGTTGTCGCGATTCGCCAGACTGGTAATCAAAAATCTGTCGCTGCAGTAGGTGCTGACGCAAAACGCATGCTGGGTCGTACGCCCGGTTCCATTACAGCTATTCGTCCAATGAAAGATGGCGTTATTGCCGACTTCCATGTGACAGAAAAAATGCTGCAGTACTTCATTAGTAAAGTTCATGACACTAATTTCCTAACACCAAGCCCACGCGTTTTGGTGTGTGTGCCTTGCAAATCTACCCAAGTAGAACGTCGTGCGATCAAAGAATCGGCGATGGGGGCAGGAGCACGTGAAGTTTATCTAATAGATGAGCCTATGGCGGCTGCGATCGGTGCAGGCTTGCCTGTCGATGAAGCAAGTGGATCGATGGTTGTTGATATCGGTGGTGGTACGACCGAAATTGCTGTTATCTCTTTGAATGGTATCGTTTACGCGGATTCTGTTCGTATCGGCGGTGACCGTTTTGATGAGTACATCGTTACTTACGTGCGTCGTAATTACGGGAGCTTGATTGGTGACTCTACTGCTGAACGTATCAAGCAAGAGATTGGTACTGCTTACCCATCTTCCGAAATGCACGAAATTGATGTGCGTGGTCGTAACCTGGCTGAAGGTATTCCGCGTAGTTTTACACTTAATAGCAATGAAATCCTAGAAGCGCTTCAAGAGCCGCTTTCTGCGATTGTTCAGGCTGTTAAAAGTGCATTGGAACAATGCCCACCAGAATTGGCTTCAGATATTGCTGAGCGTGGTATTGTTCTGACCGGTGGTGGCGCACTATTGCGTAATATTGATCGTTTGATTAGCGAAGAAACAGGTTTGCCTGTAATCGTTGCTGAAGACCCTCTTACATGCGTAGCGCGTGGTGGTGGTCGTGCTCTGGAGCTATTGGATAAGCATGGCTTCGAGCTAGTTAGCCATGATTAACTCATGCGTGATATTGATTCCAGCCTAATCTTTGATACTTACCTCCGACATATCTATATATGTCAGGGGGTGAGTTATTAAGACTATATTCCTTGGCCGATCTTCTGGCCGTTTTTTCTTTTTTCTGGTTATTTTTGCCTTTGCGCTGATGGCTGCTGATCTATATTCAGCTAAAGTCAGAGAAGGTCGCGCCTATCTATCCCTACTTCTAACGCCTTTGCAGTGGATTGTTGATATTCCAAGCCGAGTGGCGGGTGAGGTTTCAGATGTTGTAGTGGATCGTAGTCTTCTAATAAAAGAGAACGCAAAGCTCAAATCTGAGGCGTTACAGCTGGAGCGTAAAGTCCAGCAAAATGCCGCGCTTCGTCAAGAAAACAATCGCTTGCGAGCATTGCTTCGTGGTAGTAAAAGGGTTGATGAAGAGGTTGAACTCGTTGAGCTTATAGGTGTGAACCCTGATCCTTTCCAGCACCAAGTTATTATTAATCATGGTAGTGAAAACGCGGTAACGATTGGACAGCCGATCTTGGATGCTGGTGGTGTGATGGGACAAGTGACAGAAATATCCCATTATACCAGCCGCGTCATGTTGATTACTGATGCTCGACACGCCTTACCAGTAGAGATTAATCGCAATGGTTTCCGTTCTATAGCTCTTGGCAAGGGTCAGTTAGACGAGCTAGAGCTCAATCATGTACCGGATACGGCAGATATTGAAAAAGGCGACTTGGTTATTACTTCAGGTTTGGCTCAGCGATTCCCGCGTGGCTACCCTGTTGCGATTGTATCTGAAGTGATTCGAGATCCTGGTCAGCAGTTTACTAAAGTGACCATTAAGCCGACGGCGTTGTTGGATAAATCCCGTCATCTGTTGTTAGTGAAAATGCCTGAACCTCAAGTTGAGCCTGATGAAGCTCAATACCAATCCCAGCCACAAGAGGTGAGTGAGTGACGCCTGGGTCGCCTGCTGCTTCAGGTGGTGGACTAATTATCCTTGCCACTTTTCTGATCGGCCTAATGCTGAGCCAGATGCCTCTGCCTTACTACCTTGAATGGGCGCGCCCCGAGTGGATAGCGATGATCCTCATCTATTGGGTCATGGCGTTACCTCATCGCGTTGGCATGGGCATGGCCTTTTTCTTAGGTTTGTTTTTAGATGTTATTAAAGGCAGTGTGTTAGGTCTAAATGCGCTATCACTGACGATAATTGCCTTTTTAACATTGCTTCTACATCAAAGACTTAGAATGTTCCCCATCGTGCAACAGGCTATGATGGTGATGGTGCTGGTGGGTATTAATCAGTTACTGTTTCATTGGATGCAGGCGTTCACCGGTTATACAGGTGAAAGTTTGATATTCCTTCTGCCTTGCCTTATTAGTGGCTTGCTATGGCCATGGTTGTTTGTTTTTTTACGCGGCATTCGCCGCTTATTCCGAATACGCTAAAAGGAAGGTTGTTAAATGGAATTGATTCTTGCCTCAGCTTCCCCAAGACGAAAAGCATTACTCGATCAGATTGGAGTGCAATGTTCTGTAAAGCCAGTTGATATCTGTGAAGATGTTAGAGATGCTGAACTAGCAGTGGACTATGTTGAGCGATTGGCAATTGAAAAAGCGCAAGTTTGCTTTGATTTAACTGATGGCTCTAAAGCAGTGTTAGGTTCTGATACTACCGTTGTGTTTGATGGTAGGATTATGGGAAAGCCTGCGGATCAAGATGAAGCAATAGAAACGCTTCAAAGGCTTTCAGGTAATACTCACCAAGTACTCACCGCAGTTGCGGTAGTGACTGCGGAACAAACAAGATCTGTGGTAGTCACAACCAACGTTAGTTTTCGGCCAATTTCGCTAGCTGAGTGTGAAGCTTATTGGCGTTCGGGTGAGCCGCAAGATAAAGCTGGATCTTATGGTATTCAAGGATTTGGCGCTGTGTTTGTTGAAGAAATTAAGGGTAGCTATTCTGCAGTAGTGGGTTTACCTCTGACAGAAACAGCTGAAATGTTAGTGCAGACGGGCATTCGCATCTGGCATTTGGAAGAGAATTAAGGATAGAGCATGGGCGAAGAGATACTGATCAACTTTACACCGATGGAAACTCGGGTTGCGGTTATCGAAAATGGGATGCCGCAAGAAGTATATGTAGAGCGTGTTCATCGTAGAGGTATTGTCGGCAATATTTACCAAGGTAAAGTTGTACGCGTTTTACCAGGGATGCAGGCTGCATTCGTCGATATTGGTTTAGAACGTGCTGCATTTATTCATGTAGAAGAGGTGCTTTCTCAAAGTGCCACACATGAAGAAAAGGCCAATACCTCTATTGCTCAAGTGCTTCGTCAAGGTCAATCGTTGCTTGTTCAGGTGACTAAAGATCCAATTGGTACTAAAGGTGCTCGCCTAACGACTCACCTTTCTCTTCCTTCTCGTTATCTGGTGTGTATGCCTGGCAACAGCCATGTAGGTGTCTCGCAGCGAATAGAAGATCTGGAAGAGCGCGATCGATTACGGGCGGTCATGAAAAAGCTTGTATCCCCCGATGATGGTGAGCCAGCGGGCTTTATCTTACGGACAGTTGCCGAAGGTGCTGCAGAAGCGGAGTTGGAGGCGGATACTCAGTTCTTGAGACGTTTATGGGCTTCGATCAAAGAGAAAATCGCAACAGCTAAAGCGCCAAGTGTCATCTATGAAGATCTACCGCTGAATATGCGGGCGCTACGAGATATGGCGCATTCAGGTCTAGAGAAGATCAGAATTGATTCCAAAGAGACGTTTCAAAAAGCGGAAGACTTTGTAAAAACGCTGGTGCCTGAAGTTGCTGATACGCTTGAATATTATCCGGGTGAACGGCCTATTTTTGACCTCTTTAATGTAGAAGAGGAGATACAAAGGGCTTTAGGCCGCAAGGTTGAACTGAAGTCAGGTGGCTACCTGATTTTTGACCAAACGGAAGCGATGACGACTGTTGATGTGAATACAGGTGCGTTTGTTGGTCATCGCAATCTTGAAGAAACAATCTTTAAAACGAACCTTGAAGCTGCAACGGCGATCGGTCGTCAGCTTCGCTTACGTAACCTTGGCGGTATTATCATTATCGACTTTATCGATATGGAAGATGCTGATCACCAACGTCAGGTACTTAGAACGCTAGAACGCGTGCTGGAGCGCGACCATGCGAAATGTAAAGTTACAGGTGTGTCCGATCTTGGTTTGGTTGAGATGACCCGTAAGCGCACCCGTGAAAGTCTGGAACAGGTCCTCTGCGATGTTTGTAGTGAATGTCAGGGGCGGGGGTCAATTAAAACGCCTGAAACGGTTTGTTATGAGATCTTCCGTGAGATTCTTCGCCAACATAGGGCCTATGATACCGATAGCTATCTAGTGTTAGCGGCACAGCCAGTCGTCGATTATTTGTTGGATGATGCATCCAACCATGTGGCTGAATTAGAAGCCTTTATTGGAAAGACTATTCGTTTTCAGGTGGAGCCTATGTATAACGCTGAAAACTTTGATGTTGTATTGCGCTAAAACTTAAAAGGATCGCTAGTGAAACGCCACGCACATTCTCTTTTTTGGTTCCTTTATTGGGGGCTTGCTGCGTTTGCAGCAATTGTGGTGCTTTTGCTGTTCGGCATCAAAATCTTAGTAGAGGATGTTGATAAGTATCGTCTAGATATCCAACAAGGTTTATCTGAACAACTCACCGCACAAGTTCATATTTCAAGTATCGAAGGTGAGTGGCGAGGCTGGCAGCCAGTCATTTCACTTCGTGGTGTATCGGTAGATCAAATAGAAGCAGAAACAGGAGCTTCTTTTGGTTTGCTGGAGGGTCTTGTGGCCATTGATCCTGCTGCATCGCTAAGGGCATTAACGCCTGTCTTTTCGCAGTTTGATCTAAAAGGTCTGACGCTAAAATACGATCAAACCCGAGTTGCTCTAGATACTAAAGCTCTAACGATTACAAATGCTTCATCAGAAATACAAAGTGAAGGAGGCTCTAATTCCCATCAGAGCTCTGACCTTTTGTCTTTTCTATTAATGCAGCGTGAAATCAATATCGAAGATACGCGTATTGTAGTTGTTCCTAAAAATGGCGATGAGATTATCGTCGAGCCGATCCAATTAAACCTTCAGCATGACGGTGTGTTACATCAGCTAAAAATTGATGCGGATCTCGTTACTGCGTCGGGTAAAGCTGATCTGAAGTTCGTTGCTGAAGTTGAGGGTAATCCTGCAAAAAAAGCAGCTAACTTTTATTTTAAGTTTTCCGGGCTTGATCAACAGCTATTAAATCCTTGGTTAAACCTCATGGGTGTTCAGTTAGATAGTTTGCAAGCTGAGCAGGAAATTTGGGGGCAAAGCTATAAAGGAAAATTAGCCTACCTAACAGCTAAAACCTCGATTGAGAATTTTGCTTATCAAGAGTATGTATTTGAGCAGTTTGCCGTTCAAAGTGCGCTGGTTCGAAGAGATCATAGCTTTCAGTTGCAGATTACTGATCTGATTATTGGCGCTGCTGAAGAGCAATTCACCTTGCCGCGTATGAGCTTGGATCTCGCACGAAACGGGGCTGAGATCAAACCCAATAAGTTGATGATCGATCGTATCGACTTACAGCGACTATCTGATTTGGTCATCAAGCAGCCTTTTATGCCGATATCTGCTATTCAGGTAGTTGATACGCTATCGGCGGAAGGGATTCTGGAAAACTTATTGGTGTCTTGGGACAAAGATGCTGAGTTATCAGATTTTAAGTTACTTGCGGACCTTAACAATGTAGGTATTGATGCTTGGGGTGATGTGCCTGAGCTAAAAGGAATTAACGGATTATTAAAAGCCGATATTGCTGGAGGAGAAATTCATCTACAAAGCGATGATTTCATCATGCAATACCCTACGTTGTTTGATTACCGCTGGCAGTATCAACATGCTGATGGTGTTATAGGTTGGCGCTTCGAAGATAGCGGTGTAGTTGTTGCCTCTCAAATACTGCATCTGAAAAATGAAGGTGTTTCTGCATCGGGGCGTTTCAGTATTTACCTACCTTTTTCGCGTGATGAGCAGCCTCTTTTAAACTTACAAATTGGTATGCAAAACAGCGATGGTTTGCATGCAAAGTACTATATACCGCCAAAGGAGGTAGGCGTAAAAACCTATGATTGGCTGGTCTCAGCTATACAGAATGGACATATCAATCAAGCGGGATTTGTATTAAACGGGGTGACCCGTTCACGGTTAGATGATTATCAACTGCCTAGTGTGCAGATGTTTTTTGATCTGAGCGAAGCGTCTTTTGAATATCAACCGGATTGGCCTGCAATTAAAAAAGCGAATAGCTTTGTCTTCTTCCGTAATGGTGAATTAACTGCTGAGGCAAAAGGCGGGAAAATCTACAATTCTGATATCGATTTTGCCTGGGTGCACCTGCCAGTTTCTACTGAAAAACTACTCATAACAGGCCGCATTACAGGTCCAACCAAAGATGTAGAGAGTTTGCTTACTGAGAGTCCACTACGAAAAGAAGTAGGTGATGAGTTAGCTGAGTGGGAAATGGAAGGCAACACGGCAACGAGTATCGAGATAGATTTACCCCTTCAAGGTAATAAAACGCCAATAGTTGATGTTAATTCCGCAATTACAAAAGGAAGGTTTTACTCTAAACAAGAGGGGATAGATTTCTCAGGTATTAATGGCCTGGTGAATTATGGCTCAGCCAGTGGTCTCTCTTCTAAAAGGCTTGAAGCACGATTATTTGAGCAACCCATAACAGCTTCTATCAAAACTCAGAGTCGTAAAACGGCGATTGAGATTGATGGTGCTGTCCAAGCGGAATATTTGAGACAGTGGTTAGATTTAGATCTCTTAAGGGTCGCCCAAGGTAAGCTTTCTTATAATGCACGTTTGGATATGTGTCCTGGAAAAAGCTGTAATCAATTAGTTATTAAGAGTGATTTAAAAGGTATCGCCTTATCTGCGCCTTCACCTCTTGCAAAAACCGCTGCTCAGTCCAGTCAGTTAACCATCATCAGTGATTTAGGGCGACAGTTCAAAGATGATCGAAGTGTTGTGCGTTTTAATTTAAGTAATCAGCTACGTGGGGTAATGCTAAATAGAAATAATCAGGTATCTCGCGGTCGCTTTACTTTAGGTGGCACAAAGCCGACTCTACCAACTGCTCAGGGGGTTTGGGTTGATGGCCGTGTAGCGATGCTTGATTATGATCAGCTGGAACAATTTTTCAAAACTGCACGTTTTACTGAGAATAAAGCGGATAATTCATCATCGGGCCAATCTGATAGTTTATTACAAGAGGTTGATTTGCAGATTGATCAATTTAGCTTTGAAGATATTGTGTTGGATAAGTTAAAAGTAAACCTTGCTCCTGATGTTGGTGGGTGGATGCTTACGGCTTATAGCCCTCAAGTCGGCGGCAAGTTATGGATGCCAGAAGATCCGAGCCAGCCTTATAAGGTAAAACTAGGTCATCTCCGTATCGTAAAGGATGAAAGTGATAGTGAGCAGGGCGTTACCGCAGTAACGCCACCAGTAGACCCTGCTGTATTACCTAAGTTGGATTTCAGTGTCGACAGCTTCGAACTAAATAAGCTTCCGCTGGGAGGTTGGAGTTTTATGCTTAGGCCAACCTCTTCTGGGGCTGTAGTGAAAGATATCTCAGGCAATATGCATGGGTCTTCTGTACGAGGTGAGTTACGGTGGGACAAAAATGGTAAAGAGCTCTCCGAGCTTACGGTAAAGCTGGATGGTCAGGATTTTGGTAAAGTTCTCGATGCCTGGGGTATCTCTGATGCGCTTGAAACTAAAAGTTTGAATGCCTATTTGCAGCTTTCATGGAGTGGTGCACCCTGGAAGTTTGAAGTGGGAAAGTCGAATGGTGAAATGCAGTTTACGGCCAAGAATGGACGTCTACTTGATGTTGGTAATTCCGGTAATATTCTCCGTATCTTCGGTATTTTAAATCTACAATCATTAGGGCGAAGACTCCGATTAGATTTCACGGATCTCGTTCAGACCGGTGTTGCTTTTGATGAGATGAAAGCAGATTACTCAATAAAAAATGGTATAGCACATACAGCCTCACCTTTCATTATGAGGGGGCCATCTGCCAATATGGCTATGAGCGGCAGCCTGAATTTAATGAACGAAACGGTAGATAAAGAGATTGAAGTCGCTTTACCTGTAACAGATAACATCCCTCTAGTCAGTGTACTGCTCGGTGCTCCGCAAGTAGCAGGTGCGGTTTTCCTTTTTGATAAGTTAATTGGTGATCCTTTGGCTAAGTTCACTACAGTGAAATACCGTATGAGCGGTGACTGGGGTAATCCGGAAATCGATATAGATTTAAATCAGAAAAAAGAGCAGCCTAAGGCGGATTTGGAGCTTCATGATGGCTAAATTAGCAGTTGCCCAGATGGTTTCAGGGGAGTGTGTTGATACAAACTTAGAAACTGTTGAGTTTCTCGCCGAGGAAGCTGCTAATTCAGGGGCGCAATTATTACTCCTGCCGGAGAACTTTGCTCTACTGGATTCTCGTGCGGTTATCGATTTGGCTAGGGATGAAGTTAAAACCCAAAGAATTCACAGTCTATTATCTTTGCTAGCAAAGAAATATAACCTTTGGATTGTGGCTGGAAGTGTGCCTGTATTGACTCAGGGAGCTGATGAAGTAAAGGATAAAGTTTGGGCTAGCTGCTTAGTTTTTGACAATCAAGGATCGTTAGCAGCATCTTATAACAAAGTTCACCTCTTTGACGTTGATGTGGCTGATGCTCATGCATCCTATCGAGAATCAGACTTTATTCAAGCGGGGAGTGGTCTTGTAACCGTTGATACTCCATTCGGCTCCATCGGCCTAGCAATTTGTTATGATCTCAGGTTTCCGGAGCAGTTTCAGAAATTACGCCAAATGGGTGCAGAAATTATTACAGTTCCTTCTGCTTTTACCTATGTTACTGGAGAAGCTCATTGGGAAGTCTTACTTAGAGCACGAGCTATTGAGACGCAATGCTATGTTCTAGCAGCTAATCAAGGAGGAGAGCACAGTCCAAGCCGCAAAAGTTGGGGGCATTCGATGATTGTGGATCCTTGGGGAGAGGTGCTTGCGGTTAGAGAGCCAGCTGGTAAAGGATTAGTGTTGGCCGATATTGATTTAAAAGACGTGCAAGACAGGCGAGATGCCATGCCTGTCATTCAGCATAGGTCTAAAGCAGGCTTTTAAACGCCGTCTACCTCACGTAAATATTTAAACAGTTTTCTGGCTGCTGCAGGAGGCTTGTCCAGCTTCTGTTCTTTTTGAGCGTTACGAATTAATTGGCGCAAATGCTGGATATCAGCATTTTCATGTTCAGCAACATAGGCTTGAAGTGCGCTGTTGCCTTCACCTATCAGTCGGTCACGCCAGCGTTCTAATTTATGGAATGCTTGGGTATGTGCCTGATGGCCTGCTTCGAATAGTCCGATGGCTTGCTCTATCTCATCGCTATCTTCAGTACGTAGCAGTTTGCCAATAAATTGCAGATGTCTTTTTTGAGCACCATTAGATTTAATGCGGTGAAACTCATCGATTGCACTACGTAAGCGGTCATCTAAGGAAAGCTTATCGAGTTGCTCTTTATTGAGTTTCGTTAGCTTTGCACCCAAATCCTGCAGCGCATGCATCTGCTTTTTAACATCAGTTTTACTCAGCCATTCCTCTTCAGACTCTGACTGCAGGTGATCAAAATTGTCGTTTTCGCTCATGTAATTTCTCAGGCGTAGAAAACTGTGGCTAGACCTAAAAAGGCAAAGAATCCAACCACATCAGTAATAGTTGTTAAGAGTACACTGCCTGCTAGCGCAGGATCTATACCCAATGATTTTAGACATATAGGCAGTAGGGTGCCTGCTATAGCGCCAGCTATGAGGTTAATCACTATGGCCAGAGCGATAACGATGCCTATATTCATATCTTGGAACCAGAGGGTGGCAACCACAGCGATAACCAGCGCCCATAAAATACCATTGAGGGCGCCTACGACGATCTCTCTGTTTAACAGCCAACCGGCGTTCGATCGTTCAACGTGTCCTAGTGCTTGCCCACGAATTACAAGTGTTAAGGTCTGCGAGCCTGCAATACCGCCCATGGAGGCTACAATCGGCATTAAAACTGCTAAAGCTACGACTTTTTCAATCGTATCTTCAAATATACCAATAACGGCGGAGGCTATAAATGCTGTAAGTAGATTGATGCCTAACCAAACAGCTCGGCGTCGAGTCGTTTTCAATACTGGCGCAAAAGTATCTTCATCCTCATCCAGGCCGGCCATACTCATCAGGGAATGGTCTGCATCTTCACGGATAACATCGACTACGTCATCGATTGTGATACGGCCAAGAAGTTTACCATCATCGTCAACGACAGGTGCTGAAACTAAATCATGTTCTTCAAAGAGTGAGGCAACTTGATCATCAGGCATGCCGGCATTGATTGGTTCTATATCCGTATTCATGATCTCACGGATCGTGATAGACGGATCTGACACTAGCAGTTTGGTTAGCGGTAGTAGTCCAATGTAGGAATCTTTTCGGCTTACAACGATCAAGCTATCTGTCATCTCAGGGATTTCATCATGACGACGGATATAACGTAAAGTAGTTTCTACGCTGATATCAGGACGGATAGTGGTTGTATCCGTGTTCATCAGGCCGCCAGCTGTATCCTCGGGATAGGATAGTAGCTGCTCAACTCTGCGGCGGTTTTGCTTATCCATAATCCGCAGGGTTTCTTTCATCACTCGATTTGGAAGCTGCTGAAGCATGTCAACCATATCGTCTGAATCTAGTGATTCTGTAAGCGCTAAAACCTCTTCAGAATTCATACGGCTTAAGATATCAGCCTGAATTTCATCCCCTAGGTGTTGTAATACTTCAGCTTCTAGATCTTCTGAGATCAAATTCCATAGAATTTGACGCTCTTTTGGCGGGGATTTTTCAATTAGGCGGGCTACTTCGGTCGGGCGAAGCGCACGATTTAGCGTAAATCGAATCTGACGGAATTCACCGCAATCGAGTGCTTCATTGAGCTTGTCCAGATTCGACTTTGTTTCTGTCTGCGCCATAGGATGCCGTCGCTAATGATTCGTCACGATGCTGTGAAAACTAGGATGTCTTTTAACGCGTTGATTATAGCGGATTGTAAAGGCGGGGATAACCCAATGATAAGTATAAAAATTATTACTCGTCTTCGTCGAAGCGATTATTGATCAGTTCTTCGATAGCTATGAGGGCGCTTTCTTCGTCACTACCGTTAGTTTTAACTGAGAGTATTGTACCTTGGCTCGCTGCAAGCATCATAACGGACATTATGCTTTTTCCATCCACTTCTCGGCCATCTTTGATGAGAGTGATATCAGCAGAGAAGCGTGAAGTAACACCGATTAGCTTAGCTGCGGCGCGAGCATGGAGACCTAGTTTATTGATGATCTCTAGTTCTTTTTCTTGCATCGGGGTTAACTCAATTCTCTATGGCGGACATGAACATTATCCATGTGTTGTGAGAAATGGGAAGCCAGACGTTCGCTTATATAAACCGAACGGTGTTGACCTCCAGTACAGCCGATGCCGATTGTTATATAGCTGCGATTATTTTCGGCAAAGCGGGGTAACCAGCGAGATAGAAAATCAGTGATATCACTGATCATCTCGTTTGCTTCTGCTGAATTGTTTAGAAAGTCTTGAACCGGCTGTTCCTGCCCTGTAAATTTTCTCAGCTCTGGGATCCAATGGGGGTTAGGGAGCGCACGGACGTCGTATACAAAATCGACATCTAGAGGAACCCCATGTTTAAAGCCAAAGGATTCAAATTGTACGGAAAGAGTTTGCTCTTTTCGCTTAGCAACACGGAGTTTGACCGTATCCCTCAAGTCATAAAGGGATAGGCGCGTTGTATCTATTCGAATATCAGCAAGGCTAGCAATAGGTTCCAGTAATACAGATTCTGATTGGATAGACTGTTGTAGATTCTTATGTTCATCAGAAAGCGGGTGTTTTCTTCGGGTTGAGCTGTATCTTTTTAATAGCGTAGCTTCGGATGAATCGAGAAAAATTACTTCATATTCTGCCCAGCGTTCTTGGCGAAGGTTCAGCAAAATTTGAGGGAATTTGGATAGGTTACTGAGTAGATTGCGCGCATCTATGCTGACCGCTATGCGATCAGGGTGACTGGGTTCACTACTCATCTGCTGGACTAAATCAGGTAGCAATAATGCTGGAAGGTTGTCTATGCAATAGAAACCTATATCTTCTAGAGCTTGTAGAGCCGTACTTTTGCCGGAACCGGATCGACCGCTTATCACTACAAGCTTCATTTCACATCCTATGAACTAAGTTGGCAAATTGCCTGATAGAGTACTTCGTTATCTTCAACACTTCTCAACTGTTCTCGTACACTCTCCTGACTAAATAGCTCAGCAATCGCGGCAAGAGTTTGTAAGTGTTCAGACGTAGTATCTTCTGGTACCAAAAGAACAAACAAAAGATCTACCGGTTTGCTATCTATGGCATCGAAATCAATAGGTTGAGCCAATTTTATTAAGTAGCCTTTAGCATCGTTGCAGTCAGCAAGTCGGCAATGGGGTATAGCTATGCCATCGCCTATGCCTGTACTGCCTAATTTCTCGCGACCGTGCAAACCGTTGAAGATGCAAGATGCTTCTAGGTCAGGGTTCTGCTCTGAAATAATTTCAGATGCTTTTTCCAGAATTCGTTTTTTACTGCTCCCCTCAAGACCGCAAAGGGTGCTTGAGGGGGTTAATAGTTCATGGACCAACATAATACGTTGTAGCGTGAGGCCTATTTGTGATTTTTAAGTTTTTCTTTATGTTTGATAACTTGACGGTCTAGTTTGTCTGTTAGGCCGTCAATTGCAGCATACATATCATCGTGCTCGTGCGTAGCGAAAAGCTGTGCGCCTGAGACATGCATCTCGGCATCTGCTTTCTGACGTTGTTTCTCGATGCTTAGTGTTACTTGAACATTGGTGATATTATCGAAGTGACGCTCAATTTTCTGCATTTTTTCTAGGACGTAGTTTTGCATTGAATCAGTCAGTTCAACATGATGTCCAGTAATATTAATCTGCATAGGTCTCTCCTACATTAGTGGAGGCGTTTTGCCGCCGTCCTTATTTATTATCTCTTTATTAAACCAGACGCTTTCTTTCATTAGAAGGAGGAATGCCCATTGCTTCACGATATTTTGCAATGGTACGTCTAGCTACTTTGAATCCTTGTTCATCTAGGAACTGTGCGATTTTATTATCGCTCAAAGGTTTTGCTGTATTTTCGGCTGCAACCATCTTTTTGATCAGAGCTCGGATCGCTGTAGATGAAGCTGCGCCACCGGTCGCTGTACTAACATGGCTGGAGAAAAAGTATTTAAGTTCAAAAATTCCACGAGGTGTGTGCATAAACTTTTGTGTTGTTACACGAGAAATGGTTGATTCATGCATCTCAACGGCTTCTGCTATATCGTGTAATACCATTGGTTTCATGCCTTCTTCGCCATGATCTAGAAAACCGGACTGTCGTTTGACGATCTCATTCGACACTTTTAAAAGTGTTTCATTTCGGCTCTGTAGACTTTTAATAAACCAACGTGCTTCTTGAAGATGGTTTTTCAGATAGGTGTTATCAGAACTATTATCAGCCCGCTTAACTAAGCCTGCATAACCTGAGTTTATTCTAAGTTTAGGCGAAACTTCTGGATTTAGGTTAACAGTCCACACACCGCGTTGTTTAGTTACGATGACATCAGGGATGACATATTCGGCAGCGGTTTGGCTGATGCTAGCGCCAGGCTTAGGGTTTAGGCTCTGAATGAGCTGAATAACTTGCTGTAGCTGTGGCTCCTTGAGGCGTGTTTTTCGCATTAATTGGCGATAGTCGTGGGTGCCTAGAAGCTTGATGTACTGATTGACTACTTTGATAGCTTCAGTGCGCCAGGGTGTATCAGATGGAAGTTGACTAAGCTGTATGGCCAAGCACTCGCTGAGATCACGACAAGCAATGCCGGCCGGATCGAATTGTTGAATGCGATGAAGTACTGCTTCTATTTCATCAAGTTCAACTTCATCGCTCCCTTCAGAATTTTGCTCTAAAAAGTGTTCATGAATCTCTTCAAGGAGAACAGTTAAATAACCATCAGGGTTAATACCATCAATAATATTGGTGGCAATGAGCCTATCTAAATCACTCATCGGTGTGAGATTTAGCTGCCAGTGAAGATGATCTTGCAATGTCTCTTCTGCAGTATCGTTCGATTCAAAAGAATCAATATCTTCTTTGCTTAAAGTAGGTGTGGAAGATTGATATGTGTCTTCCCAGTTACTATCTGTCGACAGCTCTTCAGGAATGCTTTCATTCCAATTATCTTCTACAGCGGGAGTGTCATCGAAATCTTGTTCAGCAGGGGAGCTTCTCTCTAGTTCTTCAGCAGCGCTTTGATGAGAGTCTAGATTGTTGTCCTGATCATTTGATGTCGCATCCGGTGTGTTGTCATCCTCGGATACATCTAACATCGGGTTGCTTTCAAGTGCTTCTTGGATTTCCTGCTGGAGATCCAGTGTTGATAATTGCAGTAGGCGAATCGCTTGCTGCAATTGTGGTGTCATTGTGAGCTGTTGCCCAATTTTTAAATGAAGCGCTTGTTTCATAATACGGTGGCACTAACTCCGGAGGCTACAATCATCTAATCGCTATTCCTTGTTTTATAAGGTGAATTGATCACCGAGATACGCATTGCGCACTGCTTCATTATTCATAATGTCATCAGGCTTGCCATTAGCAAGTATAGTGCCTTCGCTAACAATATAGGCGCTTTCGCAGATATCTAATGTTTCGCGAACATTGTGATCTGTTATTAAAATGCCGATGCCTTTGGACTGCAGATGACGGATTGTTTGTTTAATGTCGTTGACCGAAATAGGGTCTACGCCGGCAAAAGGTTCATCTAGCAGTACAAATTCAGGTTCGGTTGCCAAGGCTCTGGCAATCTCCACTCTACGACGTTCACCACCTGACAGACTCATACCAAGACTATCGCGGATATGAGTGATATGGAACTCTTCCAGCAACTCATTCATTTTAGTCTTGATTGCTTGTTTATCTAAGTCTTTCCGTGTTTCAAGAATGGCCAGTAAATTATCTCGTACAGATAGCTTTCGAAAGATAGAGGCTTCTTGAGGTAGATAGCCTATACCTTCTCGAGCGCGACCATGCATTGGTAGAGCTGTGATGTCTTTGTCTTTTATTTTGACTTGACCACGGTCTGCTTGAACCAGGCCAACTATCATGTAAAAGCAGGTGGTTTTACCGGCGCCATTAGGCCCTAAAAGTCCAACGATTTCACCACTGTTAATTTTAAGTGAGACGTCTTTAACAACTTCACGTCCTTTGTAGCGCTTAGCTAAGTTTCGCGCTTCCAATAAACTCATTAACGCAGGCCTTATTTCTTCTTAGAGGGCTGAATGACCATGTTTACACGGCCTTTTTCTTTGCTATTCGTAGATGCTGAACCAAACGCATTCACGATTGATTTGTCCAAATCGTAAACAATTTTGGTTCCCGTAAAAGTGTCCTTAGCTTGGATTACTTTGGCGTTTTGGGTAATGGTCAATTCTTTCTTACTAACCATATAAACCATATGTTTGCCCCAAGCATCAGTGAATTCACCATTAACTTCTTGCTGTTGGCGAAAATGAGCTGGTGAGCCTTTGGCTATTAGCTTATCTACATCTCCGTTAGCTCTGTACATATCTACATGGGCTGCTTCGATTAGTAGTGAGCCTTGTTTGATAATGACATTACCTTTATAGGTGGTAATGCCTGTGGTGTCATTAATACTGGCAGAATTTGCTGTGATGTAGATAGGCTTGTCTTGATCGTCAGGCAGGGCGAAAACAGAATTCGATGCAATCACACAAAGTGCAACAAGCGTATGTAATAGCCTAATCAACATTTTGATGTGTTCCTTTTACCCTAGAGTGTAAATTGAAAACGCGGGTGTTGAAATTAATATCCATTCCAGTGCCTTTCATTAGACTGTGTTCTGTTTCTAAGTTCACTGGTAAGTTTGTTTCTGCAATGTCTTTTTTCGGATAAATCGTCAGAGCTTCGGTAGTCAGTGTGTTGCTCGACTGCGCATCTGAATTATCAATAACTCTGACATTACCTGCAAGGTCTATTCGGCTGTTATCATCTTGGACGGTTCCTGTTTGTGATGAGATGTTGATAACCGAGTTGTCGGAGCGATAATGATTACTTTTAGGTTGAATCAGAAAGTTTTGTCTCTCTTTTGGGTTGTGTTCTAACCGAGGTGTTGTGAGTTCTTGCTTGAGTTTACCGTCTATGTCCCATTCTTTTACAGCTGCTTGGTCGACAAAATAATCCATCTTTTCAGATAGTGGTGCTTTGGCAGAGCTGTGTTCTTGAGGCGAGCCTGAAAAGCCCCAATACAGAAGTATTGGGATCAAAATGGCAGCAGCGATGATAATGCGTAATTTACTACTTAGATCAGGCATTTGCAGTGACTTTTATAGGTACTTTGCATGTAATTGCTCAAGTTTACCTTGAGCTGCAAGGATATGCTCGCAAAATTCTCGAGCAGCCCCTTCGCCGCCTCTGCGCGTGCTGCACCAATCGGCATGTAGTCTAACGAAATTATGCCCGTTTGGAACGCTGGCACCAAATGCACAATGACGGATGGCAGGCAGATCTGGTAAGTCGTCTCCAATATAAGCGGTTGTTAATGCATTGTGTGATGTGCTAGACCACAGTTCTTCTAGAGCAACTAGCTTATCTTCGCGACCTTGATATAGGTAATTGATACCCAGTGATTTGCTGCGGCGTTCTACTTGTGGGGAGCTGCGTCCAGTAATAATTGCAGTCTCAATACCTGCTTCCATCAATAGCTTTAGGCCGAGACCATCCAGTGTATTGAATTGTTTAATCTCTTGCCCGTTTGGAAGAAATAGAAGCTGTCCGCTAGTTAAAATGCCATCTACATCAAAAACAGCAAGTGTAATATTCTCTAAAGAAGTTGTTCCAGTCATTAAATGACACCTGCTTTGAGTAAATCGTGCATATTAAGCGCGCCAATTGGCTTATTTAGTTCATCTGTAACGATGAGTGCATTAATCTTTTTTGCTTCCATGATTTGTAAGCATTCGGCAGCTAATGTTTCACTATTAACCGTAGTGCCTTGGCGAGTCATAACGTCATCGATAATTGTATGCTTTAAATCCACGTTCTGATCTAGGGCTCGGCGTAAATCGCCATCAGTAAATATACCAAGTAACTTTCTGTCTTTATCTACGATTGTGGTCATACCTAGGCGTTTGCGAGTGACCTCTAAGAGCGCTTCTTGTAAAAGCGTTCCAGACGCCACTTCTGGCACATCCTGATCAGCGTGCATTATATCGCTTACTTTTAGGAGTAGTTTGCGACCCAAGCTGCCGCCAGGGTGGGAAAAGGCAAAATCTTCTGCGCTAAAACCGCGTGCTTCTAATAAGGCTATGGCTAATGCATCTCCGAGCACTAATTGAGTAGTAGTGCTTGAGGTTGGCGCTAGGCCAAGAGGGCAGGCTTCTTTTTCAACGCCAATGTGTAGGTTTGCGTCTGAAGCTGTGGATAAGGTTGAATCAGCGTTAGCTGTAATACTAATAAGCGGAGCTTTCATCCTTTTTAAAAGGGGGATGATGGTAACGACTTCGGCTGTTTCGCCTGAATTAGAAAGGGCGATAACCACATCGTTTGACGTGATCATCCCCAGATCGCCATGGCTAGCTTCTCCAGGGTGAACAAAAAAAGATGGTGAGCCTGTGCTTGCTAAGGTCGCGGCGATTTTTTTGCCAATATGGCCTGACTTTCCCATACCTGTAACAATGATTCTGCCGGAGCATTGAAACATTAGTTCACAGGCGCGAATAAAATTCTCATCCAGATGGCTAACTAAATCTGAAACGGCTTCAGCTTCAAGTTGAATGGTACGTCTTGCTGAGCTGAGAAAATCAGGTAGTGACATCAGAAACCTATACTGTCTATTGTGATATGGTCATAGTGTATAGCAGGACCAGATAACCTGCATAGGCAGCTGCTAACAGGCTGCCTTCAAATCGACTGATGGAAGGTGGTTTTTGCCATAGGGCAAAGGCCATAAGCGTGAAAGTTAGCCCAAGCATGGCAACATAATCTCGTTGCAGAACTATTGCATCCATACCAATTGGCGCTATAAGTCCTGGTACAGCCATTACTGCAACAAGGTTGAAAATATTTGAGCCTACTACGTTGCCAATAGCGATGTCGTGATGGTTCTTTAATGCACTTGCCACGGATGCAGCTAGCTCAGGTAGGCTGGTACCTATAGCTACGATTGTTAAACCTACAACAAGCTTACTCACGCCCATTGCGAAGGCGATTTCACTAGCTCCCCATACAAGTAACCTTGAGCTAGCAGCTAGAACAGTGAGCCCGGTTATTAACCAAAAAATCGCTTTTTTTGTTTCTAATTCAGGTAACTCTTCTTGGTCACCCGCTAGTTCATCTTGAGGTGCATCTTTTTGAAACCGATTAAATAGGTATAGGCATGCTGCTAAGGCTATTAGCAGGATCACGCCGTCCATGCGGCTTAGATGTAGGTCGAAAAGAATAACGCCGGCAAGTAAGGTGACGCCTAATAAAAGGGGTAACTCTTTTCGTAAAACGCCAGATTTTACCGGTAAAGGTGCAATGAGTGCGGTGATACCAAGTACTAGTGCAATGTTGGCAATGTTGGAACCAAGGGCGTTACCTATTGCAAGATCTCCAGATCCTGATGTGGAGGCCATGATCGAAACTAGGATTTCGGGAGCTGAGGTACCAAAAGAAACTATTGTCAGACCGATAAGCATCGGTGACATACCAAAATTTTTAGCTGTCGCTGCAGCCCCTTCTACAAACTTATCTGCACTCCAGACCAATAAAACTAAGCCGGCCATTAGTGCCAAAATTGGGTAAAGCATAAAGAAAATATGTTCCAGTATTAGATGAAGGACGCTATTAAAACAGAATGCTGTTGTTGTTTAAATCGGCACAATAAGGAAGTAGAGGTAAATATTCCTGTTTTTATATCTAAATGGTATAGTTGCGGCCCCAAAGTTGGGGTTGTTGAATAAATCCTGAACAGTGGAACGGACTTAAGCTGTTTTGCACGTGTTATAAATGGAATCTTATGAATCAGTTTGATGATGTAGTCATCGATATTCAGCAGATGAGCTTCGCTCGCGGTGAAAGGCCTATATATAGCAATATCGACCTTAAAATCCCTCGAGGGAAAATTACTGCAATTATGGGACCTTCAGGTACCGGTAAAACCACACTGCTGAAATTAATTGGCGGTCAGTTGAAACCTGATACTGGTTCTATCTCGATTGATGGTCAAAATATCCCAGAATTAAGCCGTAACGATCTATTTTCGGTTCGAGAACGTATGGGGATGCTTTTTCAGAGCGGTGCTCTTTTTACCGATATGAGCGTATTTGAAAATGTAGCTTTTCCTCTTCGCGTACACACGAACCTACCTGAAGATATGATTCGAGATATCGTATTGATGAAACTTCATGCGGTAGGTTTGCGTGGAGCTAACGAATTAATGCCGAGCGAGCTGTCAGGTGGTATGGCTCGCCGTGTTGCATTAGCCCGTGCAATTGCATTGGATCCCGACATATTGATGTATGATGAGCCATTTACAGGTCAAGATCCTATCGCGATGGGGGTGCTCGTTAACCTTATCAGGCATCTTAATAACTCTTTAGGGCATACAAGCATTATTGTTTCACATGATATTCAGGAAACATTAGGTATAGCTGATTATGTATATATTCTCGCTGATTCAAAAGTAGTTGCTCAAGGTACGCCAGAGGAGTTACGAGAAGTTGAATTACCTCAGGTGAAACAATTTATGCACGGTTTGCCAGATGGTCCGGTACCGTTTCATTTCCCTGCAGGCGATTATGCTGATGATTTGTTACAGGGTGGTCTGAAATGAATAAATTGGCTTCATTAGGGCATGTTACGTTGAGCAGGTTAGCTGCGTTCGGTCGTGCAACTATAATTCTATTTCAATCATTGATAGCGAAACCTCAGCCACTAATGATGTTCCCTTTGTTGGTGAAACAGATATATTTTGTTGGCGTTTTATCGATGATTATTATCGTGGTTTCGGGGCTATTTATAGGTATGGTTTTGGGACTGCAAGGTTATACAATTCTTGTCGATTACGGGTCTGAACAAGCCGTAGGGCAGATGGTGGCCTTGAGTTTGGTTAGAGAATTAGCGCCAGTAGTTACTGCACTGTTATTTGCAGGGCGAGCAGGATCTGCTTTAACCGCCGAGATCGGTTTAATGAAGGCGACAGAACAGCTTTCTAGTCTTGAAATGATCGGAGTTGATCCACTGCGCCGCATCATAGCGCCGCGTTTTTGGGCTGGTTTTATCTGCTTGCCTATTTTGGCGGCAATATTTGCAATCGTAGGCATCTACGGTGGTGCTTTAGTGAGCATTGATTGGTTAGGAATTTATGAGGGTTCATTTTGGGCCAATATGCAGAACTCAGTAGATTTTTACGAAGATGTTGTTAACGGCTTAATTAAAGCAGTTGCTTTTGGATTTGTTGTAACTTGGATTGCTGTATTCCAAGGCTACGACTGTATACCAACCTCGGAAGGTATAAGTCAGGCTACAACGAAAACAGTGGTTTACTCATCCCTTGCGGTGTTAGGCCTAGATTTTATTCTTACAGCAGTAATGTTTGGAGAACTTTAATATGCGTATGCGGATCTTGGAGATCAGCGTAGGTGCCTTTGTTTTGGCAGGTATTTTGGCGTTGGTAGGATTGGCGTTGAACGTAAGTGGTTTGAGTATGTCTACAAGTGACAATACTTATACTGTTTATGCCCGCTTTGAAAATATTGGTGGTCTGACACCTCGAGCAAAAGTAACAATGTCTGGTGTCACTATTGGTAAAGTAACAAACATTGAGCTAGATACGGAACAGTTGGTTGCTAAAGTTTCTATGGAAATTAATGGCGATGTTGATTTTCTTTCCATTGATAGTTCTGCGGCCATCCTAACTGCAGGGTTGTTAGGTGAACAGTATATCGGTGTTACCGTTGGAGCCGAAGAGGAATATCTTAGTGATGGTGGCTTTATCGAAGATACTCAATCTGCGCTAGTGCTAGAAGAGTTGATCGGTAAATTCCTTTTCAATGAAGCGAGTGAGTAATTATGATACAGCAGGTATTTAAACGATTAGGGCACTTGGCTGCGATCGTAGCTTTCGCATTGTCATTTAGTGTTACTGCAGTACAGGCTTCTTGGGAAGAAGCGGGTAAAGTCATTGAAGGTGCTACATCTGATGTTCTGCAATTGCTAGAAAATGAAGAGCTTTTGAAGGAAGAGCAGAAAGATCAGTTGATTTCTGAGATCGATACGATCCTTTCCCCGGTAGTAGACTTCGATTACATCGCAAAAGGTGTAATGGGCAAATACTACCGAAGAGCGTCAAAAGAGCAACGCATGCAGTTTAGTGATGTTTTCAAAACTACTCTTTTGAAAACTTATGCTAAAGCATTGGTAGGATTCAAAATCGAGCGTTACGAAATGGTGCTGCCTCGTAAGAAAAGTCCTGACGAGAAAAAACAAATTGTTACTGTAAACGTTTTTGCTGCAGACGGTACTAAGTTTGCGCTGATTTATTATATGAAAAAGAGCGCGGATGAGTGGAAATTGGTTAACGCTGTTTTAGATGGTAGTGTGAATATTAAACTGAGTTTTAAAAACCAGTTTGCAGATCTGATGCAGCGTAATCGTAATAACGTTGATAAAGTTATTACTAGCTGGAAGGACAAGGTTGATCCTGACAAGGGAAATGCTTAATGACAACGGCTAGCATTAAGTCAGCACAGCTAATTGCGATTGAGGGGGAGCTAAAATTCCCTGTAATCATGCAATTACGTAAGCAAGTCGAGTCGCTATTGTCTGATTTGAAAGGTAAGGCGCAAATTGACTTTGCCGCGGTTACAGCGGTGGATAGCTCTGCTTTATCTTTCTGGTTGTGCTGTCTTCGATCCGCCCAACGTAATCAATTAGAACTTGAGCCGATCAACTTGCCTGTGGAAATGCAGGGTATTGCGAAATTGGTTGGGCTTGAAGATCTAACAAATTGATTAGTATTAAGTGATATTGGAATAAGGCGATGCTTAGCATCGCCTTTTTTGTCATGATCCGGTATTATTTCCGCCTTATTTTTATCTAGAAGTATTCTATCGGGAGCTTTGCATGCAGGCTGAACAGGTTAAGCAGATTCTGGAATCTCAACTTGAGAACTGTGTAGTTACAACCGCAGGTGAAGGGTGTGATTTTCAGGTAACCGTTGTAGGTGAACTGTTTGAAGGGCTGCGTCCGGTGAAATGTCAGCAGCTTGTATATGCTTGCTTGAACGAGCATATCGCAAATGGAACAATTCATGCTCTAACTATTAAGACTTTCACTCCTGCGCAGTGGGAAGCTTCCCAGAACTAAACGCCTTTTACTGGATTGACCATGGATAAACTTATTATTACAGGTGGCGAGCAGCTCACAGGTGAAGTTCGCATCTCCGGTGCTAAAAACTCGGCGTTACCTATTCTTGCTTCTGCTTTGTTAGCGTCTGAGCCAGTTACAATTTGTAACTTGCCACACTTACATGACATTACGACGATGCTTGAACTTTTGCGTCGTATGGGTGTTGAGCTAGTTATTGATGAAAAATTAAATGTAGAAATTGATGCCAGCACAATCGATAAACTGGTTGCACCTTACGAACTAGTAAAAACGATGCGTGCATCAATCTTGGTACTGGGCCCTATGGTGGCGCACTTTGGCGAAGCTGAAGTATCCCTTCCTGGTGGTTGTGCTATCGGTTCACGCCCAGTCGATCTTCATATTCAAGGTCTACGCGCAATGGGCGCAGACGTAGTTGTTGAAGGCGGTTATATCCGTGCTAAAACCAATGGTCGCTTAAAAGGTGCCCGAGTGTTCTTTGATACTGTAACGGTTACAGGTACAGAGAACATTCTGATGGCGGCAACGCTGGCCGAAGGCCAGAGTATTCTTGAGAATGCTGCTCGTGAACCTGAAGTGGTAGACCTAGCAGAATGTTTGATCGCGATGGGTGCGGACATTACTGGTCACGGTACAGATACCATTGTTGTTAATGGTGTTGAGAAACTGCACGGTTGTAAATTCCCTGTGGTTGCTGACCGTATTGAGACTGGTACATACCTAGCCGCTGTAGCGGCAACGCGCGGTAAGGTAAAGATCAAAAATACATCGCCAGCAATTCTTGATGCTGTTCTGCAAAAGCTTGAAGAAGCGGGCGCACATATCACTACAGGTGATGATTGGATTGAGCTGGATATGAAAGGTCAGCGTCCAAAAGCAGTTAACGTGACTACAGCACCTTATCCTGCTTTCCCAACAGATATGCAAGCGCAATTCTCGGCGATGAATGCGGTATCTGAGGGCGTCAGTATTCTAAAAGAAACCATATTTGAAAACCGTTTTATGCACATGCAAGAGATGATTCGCATGGGCGCTAAAATCAATATTGATGGCAATACCGCAGTGGTAGAAGGGGTTGAGCGTCTACAGGCAGCGCCTGTTATGGCAACAGATCTGCGTGCTTCTGCAAGTTTGGTTATTGCTGCATTGGTTGCAGACGGTGACACCGTAATTGATCGTATCTACCACATCGATCGCGGTTACGAGTGTATTGAAGAAAAATTACAGTTATTAGGCGCACGTATTAAGCGTGTTCCAGGTTAAACAGGTATATAGAACGCTATGAAGCAGCAACTAACGATTGCACTGTCCAAGGGACGTATCCTCAAAGAAACTCTGCCTTTATTGGCGGAAGCTGACATTGTGCCGGCAGAGGATATTCATAGCAGCCGTAAACTGATTTTTGATACAAACCATGACAACATCAAATTGGTTGTCATTCGTGCTACAGACGTACCGACTTATGTTGAGTACGGTGGCGCGGATATGGGTATCGCAGGTAAAGATGTTCTGCTTGAGCATGGTGCTGCTGGTTTGTATGAGCCTTTGGATCTGAAAATCTCTAAGTGCAAGCTTATGGTTGCAGGTATGAAAGGGGCTAAGCCAGTTGAAGGCCGAATGAAAGTTGCTAGTAAGTTTGTCAATGTGACCCGTGACTACTTTGCTAAACAGGGTTGTCAGGTCGATATCATCAAACTTTATGGCGCTATGGAATTGGCACCGCTAATGGGCTTGGCTGACCGTATCGTTGATATCGTAGATACAGGCAATACCTTGCGAGCTAACGGTCTAGAGCCGATGGAAGAAATTGCGGATATCAGCTCACGTTTGGTTGTTGGTCAGCCTTCAATGAAGATGAAGCACCGTCAGATCCAACCGATCTTAGATAAATTAGCTGATGCAATTGCCCGCCGTGATGGAGAAGCGTAATCATGACTGATTTGAATATTAAACGTCTAGATTCTACTCAGGCTGATTTTCGTCAGCAGATGGACAAACTGCTTGCGTGGGAAGCGGTATCTGATGAAAAAGTAAATCAGATTGTTAATGAGATCCTTCAGCGTGTTGAGCAAGAAGGCGATTCAGCGGTTGTTGAGTACACCAATCGTTTTGACAATACGTCTGTTTCAGAGATGTCTGAGCTTGAGATGAGCAAAGAGCGTCTACAAGCAGCTTTGGATAATCTTCCTGAAGATCAGCGTAAAGCGTTGGAAATTGCTGCTGAGCGTGTTCGTAGCTATCACGAGCGTCAACTTGTTGATTCATGGCAGTACACTGAAGCCGACGGCACTATGCTAGGTCAGAAAGTAACGCCAATGGATCGCGTTGGTCTGTATGTCCCAGGCGGTAAGGCTGCATACCCATCTTCAGTATTGATGAACGCAATGCCAGCCAAAGTTGCGGGTGTTGAAGAGATCATCATGGTTGTACCAACACCGGGCGGTGAGGTTAACGAACTGGTACTTGCAGCTGCATGTTTATCAGGCGTTGATCGCGTTTTCTGTATTGGTGGTGCACAAGCGGTTGCCGCTCTAGCTTATGGTACAGCAACTGTACCTAAAGTAGATAAGATTGTAGGTCCAGGTAACATCTTTGTGGCAACAGCGAAACGTGCGGTATTTGGCGCTGTTGGTATCGATATGATTGCTGGACCGTCAGAAATTCTTGTGGTTTGCGACGGCCAGACTGACCCTGATTGGGTTGCAATGGATCTGTTCTCGCAAGCAGAACATGATGAAGATGCGCAGCCAATTCTTGTTACACCTGATGCAGATTTTATTGATGCGGTCGAAGCCAGTATCAATAAATTGTTGCCAACCATGGAGCGTAAAGAGATTATCGAAACCTCTCTACGTCTACGTGCAGCACTGATTAAGGTTGCGGATATGGATGAAGCGATTGAAGTTTCAAACCGTATCGCTCCAGAGCACTTGGAATTGTCTGTAGAAGATCCTGAAGCGTTATTGCCTAAGATTCGTCATGCAGGTGCGATCTTTATGGGACGTTATACAGCTGAGGCACTAGGTGATTACTGTGCAGGTCCTAACCACGTTTTACCGACGTCTGGCACTGCTAGGTTCTCTTCTCCTCTAGGTGTATATGACTTCCAGAAACGTTCTTCTTTGATCATGTTCTCTGAAGATGGCGCTTCTGAAATGGGTAAAGTTGCATCAGTACTTGCGCGCGGTGAAAGCCTTACAGCGCATGCTCGTTCAGCGGAATACCGTATTAAGTCTTAATTGAAAAACTTAGACGACTTTTTGATGAAGGGCAGCCAGAAATGGCGGCCCTTTTTATTTGCTTTGTAATGAAGGGTTAGTTACGGCTTTTAGGGCGTTCGCCAATTTTAGCATCAAAGGAGAGTTCTTTACCTTCCCTAAGAACTTTAACGGTGACTACCTGACCTGGTCGAAGACGGGCTATTTGAGTCATGGATTTACGGCCATCCAAAATAGGATTGTCATTGATGGTCAGCATTACGTCACCGGGTTGCAGGCCTGCTATATGGGCTGGGCCGTTACGGAATACGCCTGCAATGATAAGTCCTTGAAGTTTTTTAAGGCCAAATGATTCAGCAAGACTAGGCGTAAGCTCTTGAATCTCAATACCCAGCCAACCGCGAACAACGCGACCATGCTGTATTAAGTCCTGCATAACTTGCTTGGTCAGGTCTGATGGGATTGCAAAGCCGATACCTTGGGAACCGCCTGATTTAGAGAAAATTGCGGTATTAATACCAATTAGATTGCCAAAGGCATCAATCAAAGCACCGCCAGAGTTACCCGGGTTGATGGCCGCATCTGTTTGTATAAAGTCTTCATAGGTATTCAGGCCTACACTGTTGCGGCCGGTAGCACTGATGATACCCATGGTTACGGTTTGCCCAACACCAAATGGGTTGCCGATAGCTAGGACTACATTACCAACACGATAATTTTCAGTTTGACCGAGTGTAATACTTGGCAAGTTATCCAATGTGACCTTTAAAACGGCTAAGTCTGTTTCTGGATCTGTACCGATCACTTCTGCGGCAGCTTCTCTACCATCTTTCAAAGCAACAATAATGCTATCGGCGCCTGAAATTACGTGGTTATTGGTAACTATGTAGCCTTGAGAGCTTAGAATTACGCCAGAGCCTAGGCTGGACTGCACGCGCTCTCGTTGTGGAATGCTGTCGGAATCAAAGAAGTTACGGAAAAAAGGGTCGTTGAAGAGAGGGTGCACATTCTGCCTAACAACGGTTTGGGTGTAGATGTTAACAACAGCAGGGGCAGCGACTTCTACAGCATCTGCGTAAGAGACAGGGCCAATATTTCCTTGTGGAGCAGTGTTGTTGCGGGCTTCACGGAACTCAATGGTAGAGTTTGAACTATCTAATAGATCTGGAAAGACTTGCAACAGGAGAATAGCGACAAGCACGCCTGAGAGGATAGGCCAGAAAAGAAAGTTAAATTTACGCATGAATGTATAGTCGAAACGCCATAAACAAGCTTAGAATTATACGATGAATATTCCCTTTGTGAATGGATAACAGAAGAATGTCGGTAAAACTATCGGATCTAATCGCATATATAGAACAACGCTTAGAGCCAAACCAATTTAAAGATTACTGTCCGAATGGTCTACAAGTGGAAGGGCGAAGTGATGTTAGCAAAGTTATATCTGGTGTAACGGCTTCTCAAGCTTTGATAGACAGAGCTATCGATGAAAAGGCTGATGTCTTGTTAGTTCATCATGGCTTTTTTTGGAAAGGAGAGAATAGCTGTATTACAGGAATTAAAAAACGTCGCATCAAAGCCTTGCTAGATAATGATATAAGCTTGCTTGCTTATCATCTGCCATTAGATGCTCACCCTGAGATTGGTAACAATGCCCAGTTGGCTAAGCTTTTAGATATTGAAGGCTTTGGTGCTTTAGAGCTTGGTAATCCGCGCAGTATTGGGAATACGGGAGAGTTGCCTGAAGCTATGTCTGCAGAGGTATTGGCTGATCATATAGAAAAGGTTCTAGAACGTGAGCCTTTGCTGATTAAAGGCGGAGATCATCCTATTAAAAAGATTGGTTGGTGCACGGGTGGTGCTCAAGGCTATATAGAGAAGGCGATAGAACAGGGCTTGGATGCTTTTATCTCTGGTGAAGTCTCAGAGCCAACTTTCCACAGTGCGATAGAAAATGGTATTCACTATTTTGCTGCAGGTCATCATGCAACGGAGCGTTATGGTGCTAAGGCATTAGGAGAGGAACTGGCGCTGAAATTTGGGCTTCAGCACCAGTTTATCGATATAGATAATCCGGTTTAAGCTTTCGCTTTAGGCTCTGCTGTTTCTGCGTCTATATTGCTAGGCGCATCAGCAGGGGCTTTCTCTTCTTCTTTTGTTTCTTGTTCTTCTTTCAAACCAAAAGTTTCAGATAACGTACCTTCATCTTCTGGAGACTTAGGTGCGTAATCTCTAGGTGGTTCTGAAGAGCTTTCTGCTTGTTCTGTTTCGGTAGCAGGTTTTTCTTCAGCTGAAGATTCTTCTGCTTCGCTTTCTAGCTTCGGAGTCAATGAGGGTTCAATGGCTAGATCAACGCTGCCTGGCTGACATAAGCCTTGTGCGCCAGTAGCAAGATGTTCGTGAACATCTTTGTAGCTGTTAGTCAGGTTGTTAACTAGCGCTGCGGTTTTTTCAAAGTGTTCAGTCACTTCGCTCTTGTAGCTGTCTAGTTCTTTTTGGGTGCTTTCTAGTTTTTCAGCGAGTTCTGCTTGGCGTTGTACGCCTCCGCCAGAACGTCCCATCAAAAAACCAATTACGGCGCCAACAACAAGGGCTGCAATACTAATAAGCCAAACGTTTTCCACAAAAACTCCTTATAAACTTGGCATTTTAAGATGAATTAGGAGCTGACAAAGATAGCCTGAGTCTATTGTATAAGGTACAGCGTCAAGGGATCTTTGCGAGCTTTGTGCAAGGATAAATCAATTATCTATCCCTGCCTATTATAAATAATTTTCGGCTTTATCCGTGGATAAATGAACTATAGATTGGTCGAACTTAGCTGGCTTATCGTTTTAAAGTATTTTGTTTCGCCGCTTCTTGATGGGAGGACTGCGCTTCACAATGTAATAGATCGAGATACTCAATCTGTTCTTTGATGATAGCTTTAGCTAAATTGATATCTTGATCTTCAATCGCACTCAGTAGTCTGCGATGTTGCCCTAAGATAATTTCTCTTTCACGGAAACGGTATGCAATCATGTTCGCAACCGGTTGTAGAGCCTCGATCAATGAATACATCACAAAGCTCAGCATACGGTTGCCACTTGCATCGGCTATGGCGCGATGGAAGCGAACATCAGCCGCGCAGAAATCTTCAGGGCTGATATTGGTATTGGATTGATAATTTAATTCAGCTCGCAGTTTTTCTAGGTCTTGTTCGGATCTATTAGCGCAGGCGTGTTGGCAGCATAAGCTTTCTAACTCTAATCGAGTGCTGCTCACTTCAGTCAAAGATATTTGATTCATGCTGACAAAAAGTGTCGCAGCTGTGGTCATCTGGTCGCTAAGCTCTTCAGCACCTAGGTGGTTTACGAAGGTGCCGCCAGTAGGTCCACGGCGTGAACGAATTAAGTTTTTAGCAGCTAAGCGCTTGAGCGCTTCTCGAATCGTTGGGCGTGATACGTGAAAGCGTTCTGCCAGTTCACCTTCTGTAGGGAGGCGATCATCCGCTTTTAGCGAGCCATCTAAAATCGCTTCCTGTAATTGATCAGCGACTTGTTTAGACAAGCTGGACTTATTTATAGGGGCTACTTCTAGATTCACGTACAACTCCATAGGATTGCTAATACTAGGAATAAGCTATTCTACATAAACTAAAACATCATAGCTTGTATCATATAAAAATCTATTTTATATTTGTATGACAAATAGATAAATAGGTTGGGAGATCGGCATGTTCAAAGCGCTCGTGTTAAATCAAAACGACGGTAAGACCGTAGCAGAAGTGGCAGAATTGAGTTTGGATCAATTACCAGAGCAGAATGTTTTGGTTAAAGTCGATTACTCCTCGTTAAACTATAAAGATGGTTTAGCTATTACAGGCAAGGGCAAAATTATTCGGAACTTCCCTATGGTTCCGGGCATCGATTTAGTCGGCACAGTAGAAGAGAGTGCCGATGATCGTTATCAAAAAGGCGATAAAGTTGTACTGACAGGGTGGGGTGTAGGTGAAAACCATTGGGGCGGTTTTGCAGAGTATGCGCGCCTCAATGCAGATTGGTTAGTGCCTCTGCCGGAAGGTATGGATCCTGTTCGCACTATGCAGATCGGTACAGCAGGTTTAACTGCCATGCTATGTGTCATGGCTCTGGAAGAGGGTGGTGTAACTCCTGATAAGGGGCCTATCATTGTTAGTGGTGCCGCTGGTGGTGTAGGTAGTGTTGCAGTAGCAATATTGGCTGGGCTTGGTTATCAAGTGACAGCTATTACGGGTCGCCCTGAAACTGAGAGCTATCTGAAAGGCTTAGGTGCTTCAGAAATTGTTAGTCGAGAACAGATGGCAGAGCCAGCAAGGCCTCTAGAGAAACAGCGCTGGGCCGGTGCGGTTGATACTGTGGGTGATAATATCCTAGGTCGCATTTTATCAGAAACAGATTATGGCGGTGTTGTGACTGCATGTGGTCTAGCTGCAAGCTTCAAGCTGCCAACAACAGTTATGCCTTTTATTCTTCGTAATGTTCGCTTGCAAGGTGTTGATTCGGTGATGTGTCCTTATGAGCGTCGTCAAGAAGCTTGGAAAAGACTACAAGCTCAATTACCAGATAATGCTGTGGGCGATATTGCTCAAATTATCGCGCTAAATGAGTTGCCTGATTATGCTGAACGTATCACTAATGGTCAGGTTAAAGGCCGAGTGGTTGTAGATCTTAATAGCTAAGCAATCGATAGTTTGGTTAAAAAAATACGGCTCTATGTTAGAGCCGTATTTTTTATTAGTAGCTGAATAAATCGAAGGCTGGACTATCCATATAAGCCATCCACGCGAGGCTTTATCAGGATTGGGGTGTAAATAATCAGGAAAAGCACCCAAGCGAGCATCCATAGCGTACCTGATAAGTGCAGCGTTGTGAGGTAAGAAAGAGGTAATAGCCCTATGCTCAGTCGCACTGCTGCGGCTAATAGCATCAATATAAAGGCAGTAATGATGAGCGGTCCGACTTTAAGAGGTCGACCGGTATGTCCTAAAGAAACACGCGCCATCATTCCCAGTGTTAATCCCCCAATGCTGCCTGCCGCAAATGCATGGTAGGCAATCGACGTGCTAATTAGATCCAGTAAGCTTAGGCTGTACAGCATAAAACCCAGTGCTACGAAGAAATAGCCGAACTGTAGAATCCAGACCAAGGGTACTGCAAAGATTCGTTTATCGAACCAACCAGCTACTCGAATTAGGTTAGCTATTCCCAACAGCAAGCTTATAGCAATCATAAGGGGTTCAATCCCTGTTAGGCTTAAAACAACCCATACTGCAGTCAGAGGAATAATCGTTTTTTCCAGCCAAGCATGTTTTGTTACTTTGACGCCTTCAACTCCGCGCTCGGTAAAAAATGGAATAACTCGCCCGCCTAAGATGCTAATTACCATGATGACTAAAAATAGGCCGAGTTGGATTCCTTTCGCTGCTGTTGTCTCAGTGTAGCCAAGTAGTTGCAGGTGCATGAGTAGATTGGCAATGAAGAAGCCAAGCAGGAGCGGCACAAACATCAAATTACGATAGTTTTTAGACTTAATAACTGGCCAAGCCACGCAAGCGGCCACCATAGGCGCGAAGGCTAAATCAGTGACAGCTACTAACCAAGGTTCGATCGCTGGGAATAAAGGCATTAAGCGCGCACTAAACCAGAGTAAAAAAAGTGCCGCGAGAGGCCAGCTATAAAGTGTTTGTACGTTAGTCCATGTCTTTACAGCGGTCATTAAAAAACCGGCGATGATTGCTAAAGAGAATCCAAATAGCATTTCGTGGGCATGCCAGAATACACCATAGTTATAGTGGTGAGGCTGAATGCCACCACTATAGATAACCAGCCACGCAGCCATTAAAAGTATGGCTGAGAGTGCTCCGCCTAAGAAAAATGGGCGAAATGCCAAATTAAAGAGTGAAAAGGGTGAAGGGGTGCGTCTTTCTTGTAGTTGAATCATGGGATCTCTCCGCCGCTTATATCAGCAGTGTTATAATCTACACTAAGAATCATTAAATGTGTATTAGGAATACATCTTAAAGAAGTGTTAACGTTCATTTTATTGATCTGACAATGAGTTTTTGACGAGGGATATCAGTGCGACAGTTAATTTTAGGTGGTGCCAGATCGGGTAAAAGTCAGGTGGCGCAAGAAAGAGCTACCGCCACGGGCCAGCCTGTTGTGTATATTGCTACCGCTCAAGCACAAGACTCGGAAATGGAGCAGCGTATTGAACTACATCGTCAGAATCGACCGAGCGAGTGGGAGATACAAGAGATCCCTTTCGACTTGCCGGATGCGCTCAATAGCTTGAGTGGTAAAGGAAAAACCGTCTTAGTCGATTGCCTTACCCTTTGGTTAACCAATCTGTTATTACAAGGCTTGGAACCCATGCGGCAAGGTATGAAGGCGCTTACTGCAGCTGTAAATGACTTTGACGGAGATCTAATATTGGTTTCGAATGAGGTCGGTTGGGGAATTGTCCCTATGGGCGAATTGAGTCGTCAATTTCAAGATAATACTGGTCGATTACATCAAGATTTGGCAGCAGTGGTGGAAGTGGTGACGTTAACAGTGGCGGGTATTCCTATGGCTGTCAAAGGAGATAATAAGTGAACTTGCAGGAATGGGCGCAACTGAAAGCTAAACCTTTAAACGTTGAAACAGAACAAGCCGCTTTATCTCATCAAGGAAATCTAACTAAACCTCCTGGCTCTTTAGGTGTGTTGGAAAAAATTGCAGTGCAACTGGCTGCAATGCAAGCACAGTCATTACCTTCGGCAGATCGTGTAAGCATCTCTATTTTTGCTGCAGATCATGGAGTGGCTGCCCAGAATGTATCTGCGTTCCCACAAGAAGTCACATCGCAAATGATTCTAAATTTTGCAGAAGGCGGCGCGGCAATCGCCGTTTTGGCTAAGCAACTGAAAGCACAATTTGAAGTGATTAATTTAGGGACGGTGGTGCCTGTTGAACATCGTAATGTGCTTGATCGAGTAATCGCTTCGCAAAGTGCTGATATTTCGAAGAGACGAGCGATGAGTGATGCGCAGCTAGTTAATGCATTAAATGTAGGTGAGGAAGCGGTCTTAAGAGCAAAGAGGGCTGGGGCCCAGCTCTTTATTGCTGGTGAAATGGGGATTGGGAATACAACAGTGGCTGCCACAGTATTAGCGGCTGCGATGGACTTAACTGCTCAAGAGGTGGTTGGAGCAGGTACTGGTGTATCGGGTGATGCGCTCGAACATAAAACGGCTGTGATTGATCAGGCACTAAAGCTTCATCAGTGCACAGCTGATAAACCTTTTGAGCTGCTAAGATCCTTAGCGGGTTTTGAAATTGTTGCGATGGTTGGTGCTTACCTGACGGCAGCGAGGGAGGGTATTACTGTTGTTGTTGATGGCTTTATTAGCACTGCTGCTGCATACATGGCCAGTATGATTTGCCCTCAAACTAAAGAGTGGATGATCTTTGGACATCAATCAGCGGAAAAGTTTCATCATAAAGTACTTGTTGCCATGTCTGCTGAGCCTTTGTTAGCGTTGGATATGCGCCTTGGCGAAGGCAGCGGAGCTGCAACAGCGGTAAGTGTTATTCAAACGGCTTGCTTGCTTCATAAACAGATGGCGACCTTCTCTAGCGCCGGTGTAAGTGAAAAGTCGGACTGAAGCCATAATAAGGATTTCTTTTGAAAACTCTATTTGTAGATCTGTTCCGGCATGGTGAACCCGAACTTAAAGGTGTTTATTTAGGTCGAACGGATAGCCCTCTGTCTGCAAAAGGCCAGTCTACCTGTGAAGCTGTTTTAGCTAATGGTGAATGGGACTTAGTTGTTAGCTCGCCATTACAGAGGGCATTAAAGAGTGCCCGTTGGTTAGCTAATACTCGGCAGATTGAATTGCAAGTCTGGGATGAATTACAAGAGCTGGATTTTGGGGACTGGGATGGTGTGGGTTTTGAGCAGGTCTACAGCGAAGACCCTGTAGCGGCAGATAATTTTTGGCAAGCACCGCAGGATTTTCCGGCACCAAATGGCGAAACTATTCAGCAATTTAAGCAACGAATAGCTAAGGTTAAAGAACAGTTGCTGCAATTATCAGAAAAAAAGGTGTTAGTTGTTACTCATGGTGGCGTTATTCGTGGCCTTATTGGGAGCTTACTTGGTATGGAAGCCGATCAATGGAGTAAAATAGCGATAGATTATGCTCATTTTTCTAAACTGAGGTTTGATTATGATACAAAACAGTGTTGGCCTCAGCTACTAAGTAGTAATATTCGCTCTCCTTTTTGATCAGTCGCATAGGGATATTAATGAAATACACCGAGACACTTAAAAATATTCATCGAAGCCTTGATCGTTTAGGCGATCTGCCGGTGTTTAGTGCTACGGTCAATCGTATACAGCAGATTAGCGCGTCAGAAGAAAGCGATGCTATGGCTTTGGCTATGGCTATCATGAAAGATACGGGCTTATCAGCCAAACTGATCAAATTGGCTAATTCACCTACGTACAAAAGAGGTCAAGGTGATATTACGGTTGTATCCCGAGCGGTGGTCTTACTCGGGTTTAATCAGATTAAAAATATCAGTTTAACTCTTAAATTAATTGAAAGCTTTCATGACGAAAATCCCGATTTAGATGTGCCTGGGATGATGATGCGACAGTTCTTGAGTGCCAACATGGCTAAGGAACTTGCATTGAAAAGCCGGAAATCAGTCGATCCAGAAGAGGCTTATATGGCTTCTTTGTTATTTGGATTGGGCGAGATCATGGTTGCTTGTACCTTGCCAGAGCAGTATCGAAAAATGCTCAGGTTAAAGGAACGAGGTGAGAAAAAATGGCCGCGAATTCAGGCTGAAGTGTTAGGTATGAGCTTTAGTGAGTTGGGTAGGGAGCTTGCTGCTGGTTGGGGTTACCCAAAACAGATCTTAAATACAATGTCCCCTTTGGATTTAGGGAATATTGATGAGCGAAGCGATATGCTATCTGCCTTACCTACGCTCAGTCATGGTTTAGTACAGCAGCTATATGGGCAGGATCAAAATAACGAACAGCCTTACGATAAGGTTGTGGATGCCGTTTCTCTTGCTGGAGATATCCCTTTTGATGAAGTTGGTGAAATTACGCTACAGTGTTTCCAACGGGTTGCTAAAGTCAGCCGTAACTACGGTTTGAAGGCTCGTTCGCTAATTCCTGATTACTCAGAAAGTGGAAATGTTGCTAAGGATGATATGGTACGCCAGCTTGCTTTCTTGGCCCACAATGAAGTGGAGTTAGAGGAGGTTGAGCAAACTGAAAGCGTATCAGAGCAGTCTACAGAAGTTGTTGCCGAGTCAAAACGTAACTCAAAACAGCTGAGTTATCTCAATCGATTGACCGAGTTAATCGCAGCGGATGGTAAGATTCACGAAGTCTTTAAGTTAGTTGTAGAAGCGATCGGCGAATGCGGTCAGTTTGATCGCAGCATGCTTTGTCTGCTTAGCAAATCCAATACGCATCTATCGGTAAAAATTATTGAAGGGAAAGAGCTTGATCCTTTGCAAACTTATTTTGAACGGGACAAGTCGGGTAAAGCGGACGATCTATTCTTTAAGGTCTTGGCTAAGCAAGTTACTTTGTTGGTAAATGATCTAGATGAAGATGGGTGGAATAAGCGCTTGCCGCCAAACTTTGTAAAGCAGGTAGGATGTCAGGGCTTCGTATTGATACCACTTACTATGGGGAAAAGGGTAATTGGTATGCTGTATGCAGATCGCTTAAAAGGGCGTGGACCAGTGTCCGAAGAGGACTTTAATACTTTTAACCAGTTTTCTACACAAACGCGCCTAGCTTTAATGTACGCTGACAGTAAAGCTAGACAAACGGCATGACTATTCAGTCATGCCTTTTACAAATGATTTAGTGTCTTCCCAAGCTTCTTTGCTGATCTCAACACCATCATCGATAACGTCTTTGCTCACTTCAACGCCATCTTCGATTACCTCACCACTTTTCTCTACAACGGTCTTAGCACCAGATTCGGTTGAGCACATCGCGCGTTGAGCTACACATTTTGATTTACAGCCTAGTTCAGCAGCATCGTCGGTAAAGTGTTTTACTGAACATTTAGCTTCACATATGGTTTGATCTGTTGAACAGTCAGCAAAAACTGCAGGTGTTAGTAGCATTAACGCAGAAAAAAACAGCGCTCTCATATTTATCACTCCCATTAGGTGAGTTGTATTATCTAACTTCTTTGGATCGCCAAAGAATCTCTTCACCGCCCTGCCTTAACACTACTATTCTGCTTGCCACAAAAAGCAGATCGGACAGCCTATTTAGATAAATACCAGAGTTAGGATTTACCTGAGCTGACTCATCTTGAAGTAGTGCTATGATTCGTCTTTCAGCGCGTCGGCAGATACTACGCGCTAAATGGGTATAACTGGCTGAAAGTGTTCCTCCTGGGAGAATAAACTCCTTCAAAGGCGGTACCTCTGAGTTCAGTAGGTCCAGTTGTTCCTCTAGGTATTCTATCTCTGTCGGAGTAATAACGACATAGCTAGGGTCTGCAATTGCTAACTCGCCGCCAAGATCAAATAGCTGGTGCTGTATGGTTTGCAGCAGTTTCTTAATTGATTCATCTGAAGGCAGGCTCGCGATGACAATGCCTATAGCACTATTAAGTTCATCAACCGTGCCGATCACTTCTATTCTGAGATCGGTCTTAGATACACGTTCGCCATTTGCTAATCCGGTTTGGCCTTGATCGCCTGAACGGGTATAGATCTTACTAAGCCTGTTACTCATTACTGCTCCTATAGATAGAAACTACTAGATTAGGTATCAGGATGAGGATGTAGTTCCCGAATTTTTTCAAGGTAGTAGTTGTTAATATCGACCGTGATATCAAGTTTGTCTGCTTGCTCACATAGATAGCCGGTGATCTGATTAATCTCTGTTATACGGCCATGTTTCACATCTTGGTTCATCGAGGAAAAATTATTTGCGGTTAATTCAGCTACCTGACAAGCATGGTCAATTAAAGGGCCATCAAACAGCTCTAAATTAAGTGCATTTGCGACCTTTTCTACCTCATTGCAGATTAATACCATCTCATTTAGATAGTTAGGGTTGCTAACTAACTCGCCATTTTTACAGCCAAAGATCGCAGTTAAAGGGTTTATAGCGCAGTTAATAGCTAGCTTGCGCCACAAGGTTGTAGCTATTTCTGGATCAGGTTGTAAATCTAAGAAACCACAGTTTAATTGTTCTAACCAATCGAGCGTTTTACCAGGTGACCCGATACGAGTAATCCCTTTGCCCGCGTATACAACAGAGAATTCAGATTCTAACCATGCACCATCTGTTGTTGAAGCCCATGCAACTTCAGCGTTTGGTAATTGATCTGTTATCCATTGCTGGCTGCCCATGCCGTTTTGCAGCACAACAACATGTGCGTCATCGGCAAGTCGATGCTTGATCGAGTTGAAAGCGGCTTGAGTATCAGTAGATTTAGTTGTGATAATCAGGCGTTGGATTAACGACGAATCATTAGGTAGTTCAGCTTGGCAACTATGCATTTGATCAGCTAATTGAATGCCATGGTTTGCTTCAAATCGAGAAAGCTTAGCTGAATTACGTAAAATAAGAGTGACGGAGTAACCTTCAGATATCAGATTACAGGCCCATAAATTACCAATTGAGCCAGCGCCAAGTATGTACCATCTCTCTTTCATACTTAATTCTCTTAATCTTCAGCATTGTGGATCCTATTATCTCTCTATTGTGACGTGAAATGGAGGTAAAGGTCAGCTAGAATCGGCAAAAAAATAGGGAGAAGCCTCATGCCATCATTCGATATTGTGTCTGAACTAGACTTGCACGAAGTCACCAACGCTGTTGATCAGTCTAACCGTGAACTTCAGATGCGTTACGATTTTAAAGGTGTTGATGCGCGGTTTGAGCAAACTGAATCTACCGTGACTTTGCAGGCAGAAGTTGATTTTCAGCTGCAGCAGATGATGGATGTGCTTAAAACTAAGATGACCGGCCGCAAAATCGATATTCGTTGCTTAGAGATTAAAGATCCAGAAAAAGCGAATATGCGTGCACGTCAGGAAGTGATTCTTAAGCAAGGCCTCGATCAGCCACTGGCTAAGAAAATTGTAAAATTAATTAAAGATGCCAAGCTAAAAGTGCAGGCGCAGGTGCAGGGTGAGCAGGTGCGAGTAACAGGCAAGAAACGCGATGACTTGCAAAGTGTAATGGCAATGCTGCGCGAAGCAGATCTGGAATTACCTCTGCAGTTTAATAACTTCCGCGACTAAACCTACCTGTTACTGCCTCAACAAAGTCAGGTGAATGAGTTTTCACCTGACTAATCTTGTTCCAAGCAATCCAGAAGAAAGATCTCTTTTACTAGATCCTGCGAAGGTGTAGCTTCAAAGTCATCTACGCAGATAGCTCCGCTTTGTAATTTGCTGGTTAGCGTATCGCCTTGCCAATTAACGACTGAAATCCCCGTAGAGCGGTGAATGACTCTCAGGTAAGGGTTGTTACGTTCAAACCAAGCATCAATCATATAAGTCATCGGTATATCCCTCCTTGTTAAGTGCTAAGAAGAGTAACCCAGATTTATATGAATGTAAATGATAATGATTCCTATTTATTTCTTGGGCTGATCCAGATCAATATCAATACGGGTAGACCTATGATCGCAACAGCAGTGAAGAACCAAGGGTAGCCAAAGCTATCGACAAAGCCACCAGAGAAGCCGCCAAGAAATTTAGGGAATAGCAGCATCATCGAACTGAAAAGAGCATATTGTGTAGCTGAGTATTGAATATTTGTCAGGCTAGATAGATAGGCGACAAAGGCCGCTGTAGCAATACCGCCACTCAGATTATCCAGCGAGATAACGATTGTAAGTGCCGTAGTGTCATTACCTAAAGTGGCTAGCCAAGCAAATAGAAGATTGGTGAGGGAAACTAACAGCGCGCCTAAGAACAGGATCTTTCTCACGCCAAAGCGATTCACCAGAATACCGCCTAGCCCTGCGCCGACAATGGTCATAACTACGCCATAAATTTTGATGATTTGCGCTATCTCTTCCTTAGTAAAGCCCATATCGACATAGAAAACATTAGCGATAATTCCAAGAATAACGTCAGAAATTCGGTAAGTACCAATTAACGCAAGAATAAGAAGGGCCTGCATACCGTAACGACGTATAAAGTCGATAAATGGGCAAGCAATCGCTATATAAGCCCAGCCTAAGAAGCGAGATAGAAAATTGGGAAGGTGAGCATTACGTTGAGTAAATTCAATAATTTTTTGTTGTTGCTCAAGCGTTTCAGTGTCCATCTCAACAGAAGCTGGCTCTTTTACTAAAAACGTAGTCATCATTCCGACAGACATTAAGGATGCCATGATTAAGTAGGCATACTTCCAAGAATTGATGTCATAGCTTTCTGGTGAAATTGAGGTCCATGCTGCGATCGCCAGTGCACCAGCACCTGCCACTATCATCGCAATACGGTAGCCGGCCATATAAGTAGCGGCCATGGCTGCTTGTAAGCGTTCGCCAGCTGATTCGATACGGTAGGCATCAATGACTATATCTTGGGTCGCGGAACTAAAAGCGACGACCAGTGCTAACAACGCCATATATTGAAGGTTTTCATGGGGATTGGAAAAGGCAAGCCCGGTTAAACCTATGATGAGCATGATCTGCGAAAGCAATAACCAGCTTCTGCGCCTACCAAGCCAAGTTGAAAGTAAGGGGAGGCTTAAGCGATCAACTAAGGGAGCCCAAAGCCATTTGAAGCCATAGGCTAAACCAACCCAGGAGAAATAGGTGATTAAACTCCGTTCAACGCCTGCTTCACGAAGCCAGAAGGATAAAGTGCCAAAAACGAGCAAAATAGGAAGGCCAGAAGAGAAACCAAAAAACAGAAGTGTGATTGCTCTAGGATGAAGATAGATTTTAGCTGTATCGAGCCAAGATTCAGTTTTGGAATCAACTGATGACATATATGACGCCTTCCGTGTAGTAGGCGTTTATTGTCGCTTTCGAATAGATCTATAGCAACTAAAAAGGCCCAGTAAAAACTGGGCCCAAAGTTTTTAGCATAAACTTGTCTGAAGGGGGGGACAAGTTTATGCTTAAACTTCTTAGAACTTGATGCGGATACCAGCAAGAACATCCATATCTAGATCTTGACCATCTTCATCAACGTCACTGATCTCAGCGAATAGACGAACATTTTTCTGAGCTGGGAACTTGTACACAACATTAGCGTAAGTTTGTTCTTTGTCAGATGCGCCATCTCGTTCTAGTTCAGAATGACCAATTGTGATTTTAGTTGTAGCTGAAGCTTTGAAAGAAGCGCCAATGTGGAAGAACTCTTCATCGCTGTTAGCAGAAAGATTATTTTCTGCTTCACCGTAGTCAACTACAAACTCAGCGAAACCTGCATCGAACTGTGCGCTCACGCCCCAAAGATCTTTGTCTTCTTCGTCACCTGTGTTGGTGTTTTCTAGCGTCTGGTAACCAGCACCTAGCGTAACAACACCTAGATCAGCAGATACGAATAGTTCAGTAGACTCGCCGTCATCGCTGCCTTCGCCATCTGCTTCTAGTTCGTGGGATAGAGCTAGTGTTACATTATCGAATTCCGCATCAACGCGAATTACGTCATCGCCATCAGTGCTACCCGTTGCATCAAAGATAGATTCAGCAGTGTATTCTTCGATCATGCCTTCGATAGCGAAATCATCAATCGCTTTATCCATCTTACCCACAGCAACAGATACGTTGTGAGCTTTTAGGCCTAGGTAAGCTTCTTCTAGGTTTTCTGTATTTTTGCCTTCAGCTTCGTTTTTGAAACCGAAATCTACCTGACCGAATGCTTGTAGGTCGTTACCTAGATCATAAGTGATAGTGTTTTTGATTTCTAAATCATCAAATTCCACTTCAGTATCTTTAGTTTTGCTAGCGTTGTCACGCAACTGAACCTGCCAGTCACCTTTGATTTTATACGTCAGGCCTTTATTTTCATAAACAGTCGCTGCAGTAGCAGTGTTAGCAGCAATAGCAGCAATAGCAGCAATAGCAGAAGCCAGGATCAGCTTTTTCATGTCTTCTCTCCAAGGAGTTTTAGTATAGGGTTATAAACTTGTAGAAACTTATTTGTTTTTAATAAGTTCTTTGAATGATTTTCTAGTGTTAAGGTCTGCCTGGTTGTACCAGTAAATAAGCATTTCCATTGCCATATTTTCTTTTTTAATAACATCGTTTTTTGTTTCTTTGTTATTGATGTTATTTGGGATATTTATTTTGCTTTTTGGTAAAGCAGCAACAGAGTTGCCTCTGTTGAATTTTTCTAATTCTTCTTCGAAATCACGGCTTAATTGGAATCCACTATTCTCAATAGTGTTGACCTTATAGCTGATGTTTTTATTGGCGCTATTCTTTAATGTCCAATTCTTATTCTTTTCGAACTCTTTTAAATCTTTGATTCTTTCGATCAGCGGTGCTGATAAAGTAATTTTTGTATCACTGCTTTCGAACAGTAAGACAAAGGCTTTAGTTTTCTCTAGTTCAAAGTCATCGCCTTTTTTTATTTCGGCAGTGAAATCAACGAGGATCTGATTTAAACCATTTGGCAGATTATGCTTTGTACTACTGCTGAATAAACTGTCTGAATTAATTTCTTCGCCATTAACTGCAATTAGATTAACCCCTTCGCCTAATAAAAGAGAGTTATTAGCGTAAGAGTGATTTGTAGCAATTAATGAAACTGCAGTTAAAGTTGGTAATAAAATGGATTTTAAAACTTTCAAAATTATTGCCTTGAAAAATTAATTCGTTGTTGCGGCGCAATAATAGGTGGGTTTTATTTCAGAAATGTTTCTTTTTTGTTGTGCTGGAATTTATTTTCTTTAAGTTTTTGTTGCGTGGATATTGCTGTTTTGAAACGCCTTTTTAATGTGTGGTTTATTTTTGATCGATTGTTTTGTTTTTGCCCTAAAGTTAACCTGTTTCTCTTTATAGATGTTGTTGAATAAATTTTTCTTAGCAATAGCTTCATTTAACGTTAATTGATATGTCATTAAGTAGGACTAGCTTTGATTTCTGGTGCCCAAGCGTAGGGCTATACAAAAAGATGCACTTTGATTTTTAGTGGAATCACTATGAGCTATAACAATTCACATGATCTATGCAGTAATTTAAATCAGGAACAAGATTCAGAGTTTACTCAGCTAACAGATAAAGCGGTTAGCCGTCGTGGCTTTTTGACTGGGGCTGGCGCGCTTGGTTTAGGTGCTTTTATCGGTATGTCGCCTATTGCAAACTCTGTACAGGCTGCAATCCAAACTCAAGTTAAGAGTACGCTTATCGGGTTTGAGCCTATTGCCAGTAGCACAGCAGATACAGTGGTTGTGCCAAAGGGCTATAAGTTGACAAGCCTCATCTCTTGGGGAGACCCTATCTTTGAGGGTGCACCAGAATTTGATCCAACAGGACGAGCGCCGGCGTCTGCTCAGGCACTGCAGTTTGGTGATAATACCGATGGCATGTCATTGTTTCCTTTATCTAGCGATCGTGCAGTATTAGCTGTTAATAACGAATACACCAACACTGATCTTTTGTATGACCACAAAGGTGACATGATGACCGCTGATGATGTGCTTAAAGCACAGAATGCTCACGGTGTGTCTGTTTTTGAAATTCAACAAACCGCTCAGGGCTGGGTCGTTGATCGTAGTGGAAAATTGAATCGTCGCATTACTGCAAATACCCCAATGCAGTTGACGGGACCAGCGGCAGGGCATGATCTGCTTAAAACGGCTGCCGACCAAACAGGTCGTGAGGTATTGGGTACCTTTAATAACTGTGCCAATGGTGAAACGCCTTGGGGCACTTATCTAACCTGCGAAGAAAACTTCCATAAGTATTTTGGTACTGAGGATGAAGCTCATAGCATCCCGGCTGAACAAAAACGCTACGGATTAAAAGCGGTAGATAAGCGTTATCAATGGAGTAAGTTTGATCAGCGTTTTGATCTAGCTAAAAACCCAAATGAGCCGAATCGCCATGGTTGGGTGGTAGAAATTGACCCGATGGATCCTGAGTCTAAGCCGCTGAAGCGTACAGCGCTAGGTCGCTTTAAACATGAGAATGCAGCTCTCATGGTTGATGACTCAGGTCATGTTGTGGTCTATCTGGGAGATGATGAGCGCGGTGAGAATCTGTATAAATTTGTGTCAAAAGGTAAATATGATGCCAATGACCAGAGTAGAAATCGTGATCTTCTAGTTGATGGTACTTTATATGTGGCTAAGTTCAGTGCTGATCACGGTGAATTGAAAGGCAAAGGCGAATGGCTGGAACTCACTTTCGGTAAGAATGGATTAACGCCAGAGAATGGCTTTAACAGTCAGGCAGAAGTACTTATCCACACACGTTTAGCAGCAACGCAAGTGGGTGGAACGACCATGGATCGACCTGAATGGGTTGCAGTGCATCCTAATAAATCAAGTGCTTGCTGTACGCTGACGAATAATAAGCATCGGGGCAAGAAAGAGGATCAGCCTGTAGGTGGACCAAATCCACGAGCAGAGAATAAGTACGGACAGATTGTACGTTGGACACCAATGAATGGCGATCATACGGCTGCTGAATTCAGTTGGGATCTGTTCCTGATCGCGGGCAATCCAAGCATTCATCAAGCAGGGCTGTTAGCAGGTAGTAGTAACATCACTACCGAAAATATGTTCAATAGCCCGGATGGATTAGGTTTCGACAAAGGTGGCCGTCTATGGATCATGACTGATGGTAAATACTCTAATGCCGATGATTTTGCTGGTATGGGTAACAACCAGATGTTATGTGCAGATCCAGAAACGGGCGAAATTCATCGTTTCTTAACAGGACCCATTGCCAGCGAAGTGACGGGGTTGACGTTCTCTCCAGATCAAAAATCTATGTTTGTAGGGATTCAGGACCCAGGAGAGAAGGGTAAGCCTTCGCATTTCCCTGCTGGTGGTGACAGTAAGCCGCGTTCAACCATTGTAGTGATAACACGCGAAGATGGCGGAGTGATTGGGGCTTAATAACAATTATTGATAGGTACAAAAAAACCGGCGAAAGCCGGTTTTTTTATGAAGCTTGGAAGATTAAACGCGTAGGCCGCCGTCAACTTCGAAGCAACGACCGCTAACGTAGTCATTCTCAAGAATGAACGTAACAGTCTTAGCGATTTCTTCTGGCTTACCAAGACGCTTAGCTGGGATGCCGGCAGCAATTTTTTCCAGAGCTTCTGGCTTCATGCTCATAACCATCTCAGTACCGATGTAACCTGGAGCGATGGAAGCAGCACGGATGCCGTAGCGAGCTAGCTCTTTAGACCAAGTAACAGCCATTGCTTCTACGCCAGCTTTAGTTGCTGTGTAGTTAGTCTGGCCCATGTTACCTGAACGAGAGATAGAAGAGATGTTTACGATGCAACCAGGAACGCCTAGGTCGATCATGTGAGCAGCAGCTTCACGAGCACATAGGAAAGTACCAGTTAGGTTAACATCCATAACCAGGTTCCACTGGTCCATAGACATCTTCTTAACAACTTTACCAGTTTCGCGATCAACTTTCATGAATAGACCGTCGCGAGTGATACCAGCGTTGTTAACCAGACCGTGTAGTGTGCCGAAATCAGCTACAACGTCATTGAATAGTTTTTCTACTTCGTCTTCTTTAGCTACGTTGCAGATGTAAGCGCGTGCTTCGACGCCTTTTTCCATGCAAAGGCCAACAGTCGTATCTAGATCTTCCTGGCTTAGGTCAGCTAGAGCAAGTTTTGCGCCCTGTTCAGCCAGTTCAAGTGCCATTGAACGACCAAGACCACGGCCACCACCAGTTACAACAATTACTTTATCTTTGAGTTCCATTTTAGGATTACCTTACTTCGGTTTGACTCTTTTTTGTGCGTTGCGTCATTGTGCAGAATTTAAACTTATCCCGCTTTCGCAAAAAAGTCTACTTGTTGCTCCACAGATTCATTTATCAATAAGTTTAATATACTCATGACCGGTATTTTTTTGATTTTTTGCAGATGCTAACTGTATGTTTTTAAATAAAAATTTCGCAGTGCAAAAAGTATGAGTACTTTGGTATTGGTTTTTTTTTAGACGATTTTTTAGCACTTAAAATGTGAAAATTAGACTGAAAATGGTGGTTTAGGGTTGAAATTTTTTGGTCTGACCATAAAAAGAAAAGGGTATGTTTAGTAAAAAAATCTAGATCAATACCAGTTTAAATTTAGGCAGGTAGGACCTGTTTAGAAGCTCTATAATGAGTCCTATTCTTATAGAGTGATCGATTATTTTTGAGGCAATAAATGAAGTTTCTTTTTCTGCTGTTCATCATTATCCCTATTATTGAAATCACAGTACTTATAAATGTAGGTGAAGCAATTGGGGCGTGGAACACAGTTGGTTTAGTACTGTTGTCTGCATTTATAGGCGTAAATATGTTGCGCTACCAAGGCTTATCTACACTGGCACGAGCGCAGCAGCGTGCCCAGAATGGTGAGATTCCAGGCCAGGAGATGGTAGAAGGTATCGTGCTTGCTGTCGGTGGTGCTCTTTTAGTTACACCAGGCTTTGTCACAGACGTGATTGGTTTTAGCTGTTTGCTTCCTTTTACGCGTAAAGCGTTTGCGAAAACATTGTTTAGCCGCTTTAGTGTGATAGCCATGCAGCAGCAACATCAAAGTTCAGCGCAATTCTATGCGAATGACCCTTTCCAACATCAGTCACAGAGTCATCATGCCCATGAGCAACAAGATCGGAATATCCGTTCAAATGATGTAATTGACGGTGAGTTTGAGCGCAAGGATTAATTTTTAAGCAAAAAAATTGTTGGCTAGTGTTGAATTCATTTTTTATGCCCCAACCTAGCATTTCAAAGGGGAAAGCAACTAAGAGTTGTTCGGCCCGATTCCAAACAAACATGTTTATTTTGATCAGATAAAGATCAGGAGAAAGAACAGATGAAAATTCGTCCACTTCACGACCGTGTAGTTGTTCGTCGTAACGAAGAAGAAGCTACAACTGCAAGCGGCATCGTACTTCCAGGTTCTGCACAGGAAAAACCAAACCAAGGTAAAGTTATTGCTGTGGGTGAAGGTCGTCTTCTGGAAAATGGTGAGCGCCAAGCGCTGACTGTTCAGGTTGGGGATACAGTATTGTTTGGTGGCTACGCTAACACTGTGAAAGTTGACGGTGAAGAGCTACTAATTCTTAGCGAAGGCGAAATTTACGGTGTATTGGAAGACTAATCTTCCGGTTGAACTTTTCGCTTTATCTAATTGTTTTAAGAATTTGATTACAGGATTTTAGGAAATGGCTAAAGACGTACTATTTGGTAACGATGCTCGTCAGCGCATGCTAGACGGTGTAAACATCCTAGCTGATGCAGTTAAAACTACTTTGGGCCCTAAAGGTCGTAACGTTGTTCTAGATAAGTCTTTCGGTGCACCTACCGTTACTAAAGACGGCGTATCTGTTGCGAAAGAGATCGAGCTTGAAGACAAGTTCGAAAACATGGGCGCACAGATGGTTAAAGAAGTAGCGTCTCAAGCAAACGATGTTGCGGGTGACGGTACTACGACTGCGACTGTACTAGCTCAAGCGATCGTTAACGAAGGTCTTAAGTCTGTTGCTGCAGGCATGAACCCAATGGATCTTAAGCGCGGTATCGACAAAGCTGCGGCTGCAGTTGTTGCTCAGATCCAAGATATGGCTGTTCCATGTGCAGACAACAAAGCGATTGCACAGGTTGGTACTATCTCTGCTAATGCTGATGCACAGGTTGGTGAGATCATTGCTGAAGCGATGGGTAAAGTAGGTAAAGAAGGTGTTATCACTGTAGAAGAAGGTACAGCACTAGATAATGAGTTGGATGTTGTTGAAGGCATGCAGTTCGATCGCGGTTACCTATCTCCTTACTTCATCAACAACCAAGACAACATGTCTGCTGAAGTTGAGCAGCCATTCATCCTGCTTGCTGACAAGAAAATCTCTAACATCCGTGAACTACTGCCAATCCTTGAGCACGTAGCTAAAGCATCTCGTCCTCTTCTAATCATCGCTGAAGATGTAGAAGGCGAAGCGCTAGCAACGTTAGTAGTTAACAACATGCGCGGTATCGTTAAAGTTGCTGCTGTTAAAGCGCCTGGTTTCGGTGATCGTCGTAAAGCGATGCTAGAAGATATCGCTATCCTTACTGGCGGTACTGTGATCTCTGAAGAAGTAGGCCTTACACTAGAAGAAGCGACACTTGAGCAGCTAGGTCAAGCTAAGCGCGTTTCTATCACTAAAGAAAACACAACAATCGTTGATGGTATCGGTGCTGCTGACAACATCGAAGCACGTGTTAACCAGATTCGTGCACAGATGGAAGAAACATCTTCTGACTACGACCGTGAAAAACTGCAGGAGCGTGTAGCTAAGCTTGCAGGCGGTGTTGCTGTAATCAAAGTTGGTGCTGCAACTGAAGTTGAGATGAAAGAGAAGAAAGCCCGCGTAGAAGACGCACTTCACGCAACGCGTGCTGCAGTAGAAGAAGGTGTAGTACCTGGTGGTGGTGTTGCTCTGATCCGCGCGATGGATCAAGTTAAAGAACTACAAGGTGATAACCATGATCAGTCTGTAGGTATCGAGCTTGCATTCCGTGCACTAGAAGCTCCACTACGTCAGATCGTTGGTAATGCGGGCGAAGAAGGCTCCGTAATCGTGTCTAACATCCGTGAGAAAGGCGAAGGTAACTTCGGTTATAACGCAGCTTCAGGTGAATACGGCGACATGATTGAAATGGGTATCCTAGACCCAGCTAAAGTTACTCGTTCAGCACTACAAGCGGCTGCATCTGTTGCGGGTCTTATGATCACAACTGAAGCAATGATTGCTGATAAGCCTGCTGAAGGTGGTGCGCCAGGCATGCCTGATATGGGCGGCATGGGCGGCATGGGCGGTATGGGCGGCATGATGTAGTGCGACGAGAGTCGCAAAAGTAGCTAGCTTTTGGGTACTACTTCTCGCGGGCACCATGTGTGTGCCTCTGCTTGAATCCCATAAAATAGTCATCCTAAGACCGATATCGGGCTTATTGCAGTCTGATATCGGTTGGCCCTAGGGCCATGCTGGTGTTGGACTGTGCTTTCACAGTCCAATATCCACTCCCTAATCTATATGACGTTCAGTCAAAGATTTGAATGGATATAGATATCTTTCTAATGGTTGTTACGCTACTTCTGTGCGTAAGCCATTTCTATCATTGTCTCGCCAGAAATCATAAAGATTAATGGAAGAGAGACCGACTAATCAGCTAGTTGTAGCCTAGGGGTAGTGCATCGTTGGTAACGACGTTGTGCGGAGCTCCCTGACAATGTACCCCCACGGTTCTGTGGTGTCTGTATGCCGTGAGGCGACAGTCAGATTCTGCGAGCTACGCGCGGATAAGGGGCTAGGCTGAGTGGTATGGTTAACATATGTGAACTGCTAATAAACACCGTCAACCGCATGGAGCCAAAGTAGCTGGCAGGCTTCGACCAAAAAGGTGCATGACTGGTTATTCCTTTTACATCTGGGAATACGCTGACATTAAAGTCATCGGTGAATAGGCAGAACCTAACCCGCTCATGTGATAGATCTGGAACTCGGTAAACCTGTATTTCTGCCTTAGGGCAGGCAAACCGTGAGGAATGTTGTTGGAAATGCAGGCAGAGGATGTTGGAAAAAGCGAATGCTCGGCTGTAATGGCCGGGATAGGGGTTCAAGATTTGCCCTAGTGTGAAAGCACGCAGACTTCCAACGGGTCTTTAATCGCGTGAAGGCTTTGTAAAGCTTTCTATCAAACAGGCGTAACAGCTCTGCTGTAACGCTAACCCAAGAATACCCTTGTGGGGATGTAGTCTTATCCCCTTGGGGTAGCTATGTCTTCAGTCAATCAGGGGTGTTCAAAATCTCTAGGAGGACTGCAAGATGAGTTCTGAACTATCAGTACCTGCGTCTTCCCACCTAGCTACAGGATGGCACGATATTGACTGGGAAGCCTGTCATATCAGGGTGAGGGGGCTACAGGTACGGATCGCGAAGGCGGCTAAAGAGCAACAATGGCGGCAGGTGAAAAAGCTCCAGCGAATGTTGGTTCGCTCCTTTTCGGCTAAAGCTATTGCTGTTAAACGTGTCACTGAAAACCGCGGTCGCAAGACTGCGGGTGTCGATGGCGAAACTTGGGACACTCCCGAAACCAAATGGAATGCTGTATTTCGGTTAAAGCGACAAGGCTATAAGCCGAAACCGCTACGTCGAGTCTATATTCCGAAAGCGAACGGTAAGCGCCGTCCGCTGGGAATACCAACGATGCTGGATAGAGCTATGCAGGCTTTGTACCTGTCTGCGTTTGAACCAGTATCTGAAACTCGTGCAGACCGAAATTCCTATGGGTTTCGTCCTATGCGGTCCACAGCAGATGCGATTGAGCAATTGTTCGTCAATCTTAGTCGTAAATCGTCTGCTGAATGGGTGCTGGAAGGCGATATAAAGGGGTGTTTCGATAACATTAGTCATGACTGGTTGATTGCCAATGTCCCTATGGATAAGGTAGTTCTCAAGAAATGGCTAAAGGCAGGATACATGGAATCCAGCCGATTGAATCCGACGGAGGCAGGTACCCCTCAAGGGGGGATAATCTCGCCTGTTTTGGCCAACTGGACGCTTGATACTTTGGAAGCGGTGCTTGAATCCCACTTTGGGAAGAAAAACACCAAAGCCAGCTACAAAACGAAAGTTAATCTGGTCCGTTATGCCGATGATTTTGTGATCACAGGCATCTCGAAAGAGCTGCTTGTGGACGAAGTAAAACCTGTTGTTGAGGCCTTTATGGCTGAGCGAGGTTTGACTTTATCAGCGGAAAAAACGCTTGTTTCGCATATATCATACGGGTTCAATTTTCTTGGGCAGAACGTCAGAAAGTACGGGGCAAAGCTTTTGATTAAGCCAAGCCATAAAAACTTAAAGGCGGTACTGGCTAAGATTAAGGCAATAATTGTAGGCAACAAAACGGTTCCCGCATGGCTGTTGATAGATAAGCTAAATCCTATTATTCGGGGATGGGCTAACTATCATAGACATGTGGTTGCTAAAGAAACCTATAACTATCTGGATTACCGTATCTGGAAAATGCTATGGCAGTGGTGCAGACGGAGGCATCTCAACCGTCGGAAGCGCTGGGTTAAAGAGAAATACTTCCCTGTCGTTGGAAAACGAAAGTGGTCCTTCTCTGTTGTTTATCCCAGCGGCAAACGCGCTACCTTGCTATACGCAATGGACACGCCAATAAAGCGACATACCAAGATCAAAGCGGAAGCGAATCCGTATGACCCGAGTTATGAAACCTACTTCGAGCAACGGCTTGAATACAGGTGGAGAAACTCAGAACAGGGCAAACGGAAAACCTATACGCTTTGGAAACGTCAGCAGAAACGCTGCCCGATGTGCAATCAGTACATCACGTTTGAGACTGGGTGGAACATCCACCATATACTGCATCGAACAAAGGGCGGTAGTGATAATCTGGCTAACTTGGTGTTGTTGCATCCAAATTGCCATCGACAATTTCATGTAGTTGATGTTACGTGAGTTTTTCGGTGTAATGAACTCAATTAAAGTTTTCTTAGTCCCTTAAATGGGTTATTTAAAATGGAAGTGCTTATGTTCACCAAACTTTTGAATTTCCCCTATTTGCGTCTGGCGTGACAGAGTCAGGTTCCAGTTGAAAGGGGAAGTAAGAAGGGAGCTAGCGGGATGCTCCTCCTATCTGGTTCGGCTTAATAGCAGAAACATGACGGGGGCGACCTAGGGCTGTCACCTTGGGGTTGACTGTAATGAGAGCAGAGTTAACTGGAAGAAAGGATCTTGGGACCCTACGGGTTAAACCTGAAGGACACTCTCAAAGAGAATGGAACGTAATCCTTTGCGCTCGCTCCCACCCAATTAAATTAAATGAGTTTATAATTCTGCCGGTCCATATTTTGAATATGGGCTTTTAAAGGCTTGAGCCGCTTGCGGTGAAAGCCGCACGGGTGGTTCTTAGGGGAGGGGTAACCAGCAATGGTTATTCCTTACCCGACATCATCCTCCTCGCTTATTTAAGCTTTAAAGAGCCTCGCATTTTTGCGGGGCTTTTTTTTTCCGCGTAAAATAGCGGGAATTTCAATTTAGTTAGTATATGGATAGCCATGAACCGCGACGACGACAATATTGAAGTACCAAATTTTGGGCCTGCCGATCCTGCTGGTGAAAACCGCTCTGCGTCTTCAGCTATGCGACCTCGATCTGGTGATTCACTAGCCTCTGTGTCAGCGCCAGCCTCAACAGGAGGAGGTATTGTTCAATCAGTAGTGATGGTTATCTTAGTGGTTGCGGTGTCTGTACTTGGCTACTTTGGTTTTGAAATGTATCAATCTCAACAGGCAACGTTTGAAAAAGCACAGGAACAGATTGTTCAATTAGAAGCTTTGTTGAAAGAAGCAGAGCAGGGTGCGGCTGAATCGGGTGAGGAGCTTCAAGGCAATGTGTCCTCGTTAGAGTCAGCTTTAAAGCAGAAAGACAAACAGCTAGATTCTGAAATTGCTAAGTTGTGGGATATTGCTCATAAAAAGAATAAGCCACTTATTGAAAAGCAGGCAAAAGAGCTGACTGCATTGAAGAAAAACCTGCAGACTCAACAAAAAGCAGTTAAGTCCCTAAAGTCTCAGATTGCTAAGCAGAAAAAAGAGTTGGTGAGTATTTCAGGCATAAAGAAAACTGTTGATGCAGAAATAGCGAAACTGACTAAGCTTACTTCACGAGTTGAATCGGAAATGCGTACAACAAATGAGTTGGCGAAAGAGCAGATGGATGATCTATTAAAAACTCAACGTATGTTAAATGACCGTATCGCTAAGTTGGAAGGCAAAAGTAACGCTGATCTAGAGCGTAAAGTGAAAGTGAACGAGCAGGCTATCCGTGCCTTTGACGGTACGCGCCGCCAGTTAAATCAGGACCTTTTGCAAGTTCGTCAGAAGTTAAACAATATGCAATTGCTGCTTGAACAAAGATAGAGCAGCATAAATGATAGTTAGATTCTGCCTTCAGGGTTTGCCAATGGGTCATCTTGAAGGCAGAATACGCTATTCCTCAAAAAAATAGGGATATAGTAAGCCTCTATGAACATCCGTGCTTTTTTTGCACTGACGCTACCTGATTCTGTTGTACGTTGGTTGGCTGATCACGCTGATACATTATGCGAGTTTGACCGCAAAACAGAAATCAATTGGGTGGATTCCGATCGCTATCATCTTACCTTGTGTTTCTTAGGTGATATCAATCTTAATCAGGTTGAAGAGTTGGAAAAGTGTGCCCGCGAGAAATTGGCTGACTTTAGCTCCTTTCAGGTACATATTAACAAAGCGGAATATTACAAAGTTAACAAAAAGTTAGCTTTAGTTGCTGCTTTACCTGATCTGCATGAGGAATTGCAGGTGCTGCATGAGTTGATGATCAATGTGGCAACCGAGGCTGGCCTTAAGTATGAGGAAGATGATTTCAAACCTCATGTGACCTTAGGCCGTTTGCCAGGAAAAAATACGTTTAAAGCACCAAAAGAGTGGCCAGCGCTGGATATGTACAGTTTGGCTGATTCGGTGGTGCTATTTCAAAGTAAGCCGGGTGAAGATGGTTCTATCTACACGCCGCTGTTTGAGATTCCTTTAAAAGATCTGGCTTAACAGATCTTTTAACTTTTAATTCATATCTTATTAACTAGTCCCTTCATTACTATGCTAAATCCAGAACTATTGTCCCCTGCAGGGACTTTGAAAAATATGAAATATGCATTTGCTTACGGTGCAGATGCTGTTTATGCCGGTCAGCCTCGTTACAGTCTACGTGTGCGTAACAATGACTTTAATATGGATAACCTAGCAGAAGGGATCGATCTGGCTCACCAGTTGGGTAAAAAGTTCTTCCTAGCAAGTAACATTCTGCCTCATAACAGTAAGCTAAAAACATACATCGATGACTTGCGCCCAGTGATTGCGATGGGACCCGATGCATTGATTATGTCTGATCCAGGCTTGATCTACCTAGTGAAAGAGCATTTCCCTGATGTGCCGATTCATCTGTCTGTTCAGGCGAATACCATGAACTGGGCTGCGGTTAAGTTCTGGCACTCTATGGGGGTTGAGCGTGTAATCCTATCTCGCGAGCTATCTCTTGATGAAGTAGAAGAGATCAAACAGCGTTGCCCAGAGATGGAGATTGAAGTCTTTGTTCACGGTGCGCTTTGTATCGCTTATTCGGGTCGTTGCCTGCTATCTGGTTACATTAATAAGCGTGATCCAAACCAAGGTACATGCACCAATAGTTGCCGCTGGAAATATGATGCTCACGAAGCGAAAGTCGATGAATCGGGTGACGTAGTACCAGTGGAACAGTTTGATCCAAATGCGGAAGAAGTAAATCCGGCATTGGGTGAAGGTAAGCCAACCGATCAAATCTTCCTGCTTCAGGAAGAGACTCGCCCGGGTGAGTATATGCCTGCTTTTGAAGATGAACATGGTACTTACATCATGAATTCTAAAGATCTTCGAGCAATTCAGCACGTACACCGTTTAGCTGAAATTGGTGTAGATTCTTTGAAGATCGAAGGTCGTACTAAGTCACACTACTATGTAGCGCGTACTGCACAGACTTATCGTAAAGCGATCGATGATGCAGTTGCCGGTCGCCCATTTGATATGAGCTTGATGGATGAGCTAGAAAACCTAGCGAGCCGTGGTTATACCGAAGGCTTCTACCGTCGTCACGTTCATGATGAGTATCAGAACTATGAAACAGGTAACTCTGTAGGCGTACACCAGCAGTTTGTGGGTGAAGTGCTTGGTTATGCAGATGGCATGCTTGAGATTGATGTACGAAACCGCTTCCTTAAAGGCGATACACTTGAGCTAATGACGCCTCAAGGTAATCACAAGTTCAAACTTGATGAGATGATCGATAAGAAAGGAAAGTCTGCTGATGTTGCGCCAGGTTCTGGACATGTCATGAAGATTCCTATGAATCTGAATGCTGATCCAGAATACGCGTTGTTGATGCGTGATCTACCAAACGCACCTGAGTACAGCAGTCAGAAGTAAATGCGATGATCGCCGAGAAGTACCTGTTTAGGCATGCGTTGAGGCCGTTTTCATTCAGCGTTGCTTTGATTGTTTGTCTAACAGGTATTTTGAGTGCCTATCGCGAAGGCTTTGGCGATCCTTTACTCGCGAGCTTAATCCTAATGGCGGGTTTGCTTTTGCAAGCTGGGGTTAATCTAATTAATGACTACGCCGACCTTTCCCAGCCCAATCTTCAACTCTCTTCAGCTTCACAACAGCAGATCCGTTTTAATTTTAATCTGGGTTTAGGCTGTATTCTCTTTGCGGCTGTCATCGCTTGTTACCTCATTGCTGTATCTGGGATGTTACTTCTGCTGTTCTCAGTTATCGGAATAATAGGCGCGCTTGGTTATACGATGGAGCCGATAAACTACAAGCGTCGCGGTTTAGCGGTGTTTTTGGTGTTTTGGTTGATGGGTGTTCTGATGGTAAGCGGTGCTTGCTATGTGCTGGCCAAAGAGCTATCGCATTCGGCCCTTTTGATCTCTATCCCTGTGTCTCTGTTTGTCTCGCTACTTCTGCTGAGTAACGAACTACGCGATTTCGAAGAAGATACAGCGGCGGGGATCAAAACGTTAACGGTGAAGATTGGCTACGCTCGAGCCTCTCAGTTGTATAAGGCTCTAATGATCTGTATTTATCTAGGCTGCTTGGCTTTGAGTATCAACGGCTCTATGCCTTTTGCGTTGGTGGTATTGTTATCCATTCCCTTTGTGATTAAGCCATTGAAGCTATTGGCTTTAGATAAGGGGGCGCGCCAACCAATCACCAAAGCGACAGGGCGCTCCTTTTTGATCTTTGGCATTTGTTACTGCTCTGCGCTCCTTTTTTGAGGTCAGATAAATACGCTATCACACCTTGTTTCTACATTAAGTAGTAAAAAAGATTGTGTGAGTACTACCAATGCCCGACACCTTATTGCGGTACTTTTGGTGTATACTCCCTTTCCAGTAAAAACTCTCCTTTAAGAGAGAGTAAATGGGTATGAGTCAGGCGTGTTTTCACAAAGCATGGTTGAGTTTTAACTCCCTGATCCTTTATGACAAGAAGCTTTACTGGAGTCTCCGAATGAGCGTAATCCGCCAAGACGATTTCATCAGCAGCGTTGCTGATGCATTACAGTTTATCTCTTACTACCATCCGCTTGATTTTGTTCAAGGCGTACACGAAGCCTACCTGAAGGAAGAAAACCCAGCGGCAAAAGACGCAATGGCGCAGATCCTTATCAACTCCCGTATGTGTGCTGAAGGTAAGCGACCTCTATGTCAGGATACAGGTATCGTTACAGTATTCCTGAAAGTAGGTATGAACGTAACTTGGGATGCTGAAATGAATGTAACGGACATGGTGAACGAAGGTGTTCGTCGTGCATACATGCATCCTGATAATGTTCTACGTGCTTCAATTCTTGCTGACCCAGCAGGCAAGCGTCAGAACACAAAAGATAATACGCCAGCGGTAATTCACTATGAAATTGTTGATGGTGACGAAGTAGAAGTTCACGTTGCAGCGAAAGGCGGTGGTTCTGAAAACAAATCTAAGATGGTGATGCTTAACCCATCTGACAGTATCGTTGATTGGATTGTTAAAACAGTACCAACAATGGGTGCGGGCTGGTGCCCACCTGGCATGCTAGGTATAGGTATTGGTGGTACTGCTGAGAAAGCAGCTGTAATGGCGAAAGAATCCCTAATGGATCCAATCGACATTCACGAGCTACGTGAGCGTGGTCCACAGAACCGTGTTGAAGAACTACGTCTAGAAATCATGGATGCAGTTAACGATCTAGGTATAGGTGCTCAGGGCTTAGGTGGTTTGACCACTGTTCTTGATATCAAAATCAAGGATTACCCAACACACGCCGCTTCACTACCTGTATGCATGATCCCTAACTGTGCAGCGACTCGCCACACTCACTTTACATTGAACGGTAGTGGCCCAGCGGTTCTAACACCACCAAGCTTGGATGATTGGCCAGACGTTACATTCGAAGTGGGTTCCAACACACGTCGAGTAAATCTTGATGAGATCACCCCAGAAGCAGTTAAAGAGTGGAAAGTAGGCGAAACGATTCTGTTGAACGGTAAAATGTTGACAGGTCGTGATGCAGCGCACAAGAAAATGGTAGAGATGCTAAATAATGGCGAAGAGCTACCAGTTGATCTTAAAGGCCGCTTCATCTACTACGTAGGCCCTGTTGATCCAGTACGTGACGAGGTTGTAGGCCCCGCTGGCCCAACAACGTCTACGCGTATGGATAAATTCACTCGTCAGGTTATCGAAAGCACAGGCCTTCTGGGCATGATTGGTAAGTCTGAGCGTGGTCCTGTTGCAATTGACGCAATTAAAGACAACGAAGCTGTTTACCTAATGGCTGTGGGTGGTGCTGCTTACCTAGTATCTAAAGCGATCACTAACGCTGAAGTACTTGCATTCCCTGAAATGGGCATGGAAGCAATCTACGAGTTTGAAGTTAAGGATATGCCTGTAACTGTAGCGGTAGATACGTCTGGTGAGTCTGTTCACACAACAGGCCCAGCTAAGTGGAAAGAGATTATTGCTAAACAAGCTTAATCAGCATTTAGTATTGTAATAAAAACGCAGCTTCGGCTGCGTTTTTTTGTGCCTGAAATATCGGCAGCAAACTGTTTTTACTAAATAAGTTGCTGCTATATTAAGTTTTATTGATCTAGGTTCGTATGTTCTATCTGTTTTATAAATATGTGAATAAAAAACTGAGCAAGATCAATTTTTGTGCGCTGCAGCAGGAGTAGAGTGTTTGTAAAAGAAGTATTCATTTAGGGGAAAATGAATGATGAAAACTAAAATGATTTCTGCACTTGCTGTGAGCCTATCTGTATCTCTATCTTCTGTTGCTATCGCTGATGACGAAGCGATGATGCAGGCTGCGGGTAAAGAGATTTTTAACAAGTGCACATCTTGTCACTCACTAGATACAAGTAAAAATGCTTTCGGTCCTAGTTTAATTGGCGTTTTTGGCCGTAAAGCAGCAGCACTTCCACGCTTTGCATACTCTGATGCACTAAAAAATTCTGATATTACTTGGAATGAAGAAAACTTGCGTAAGTGGGTGGCAGGTAACGATGACTTTGTACCAGGTACTCGTATGCGTCACGTTGAGATTACAGATAAAGCTGAGCAGGATTACCTGATCGCTTACCTTAAAACGCTTTAATTAGCTGTTTTAAGTGCACCGCTTGATGTACTAGAGAATGCCGCAAGCCACCACTCCTTGCGGCATTTTTTATGGTGAAGGTGTTGCCATTAAGAAGCTTGAAGTACCTTTTTTTGCTCAGCTAGATAGCGAGGCATAGGGCCTGCATCTTCGTAAATCTCTTCACCATCTTCAATTCTTATTACCTTACTTCCTTGGATATAGGGCATCTTTGCTTCCAGCTCATTCAATGCCTCGTGGATTAAGGTGGCGACGACATCGTCCTTAGATAGCTTATACATACTGGCTAAGGCTGCGAGTTTGATCGAATCGCTTTTATAGATGGAGAGCTGTTCTTCTTTGCGACCGTTAACTTTGCGCGCGCGACCTTCCCATTCATCAAGTAGCTTAGAAAGACTTTCGTTACCCATAGCTTATCCCCTCCGATAAACAGATCTACTCTCTCAGTGTAGGAGTCAGCTTGGTTATTGCCAGAAAATCGGTGAGAATGGTGAATATATTTATACATTCACTATCGAAATAAAGTACATCGATCAGTATGTACAGTAGGATTTTAAATGGCAGTAATTAAGGTGGTAGTAGGTTCAGTATACGGCAATGCGCTTGATGTAGCTGAGATGTGCTCACAAAAATTAACTGAGCTACAACACTCTGTGGAGCTATTACGTAATCCGCAGATTGATCAGGTTGTCACAACTGAAACTGAAGTGGTTTTAATCTGTACATCAACAACCGGTCAGGGGGAAATTCCGAATAATTTATTACCCCTGTACGATCAGTTAAAAGATCAGCTGCCGCAGATGTCCACCGTCAAATATGGAGTGATTGCTTTAGGTGATAGCTCCTACGATACCTTCGCTGAAGCTGGCTATTTAATGGATGGTTTAATGCAAGAGCTTAAATCGCAAAGAGTTGGGGATAATTTAGTGATTGATGCTTGTGAAACCATGGCTCCACTAGAGGAAGCAGAACCATGGTTACTAGAGTGGGTTAAAGGACTTTAACTGTATTCGACTTCTTGAATCCGCTTTTGGGCTAGCAGTAATTCAGTAAATTGTTCCTGTCGGATCGGTTTACTGAATAAAAAGCCCTGGAGCTGATCGCATCCCTCTTGCTCCAAAAATGCCCGTTGTGCAGTTGTTTCAACACCTTCGGCACAGACTTTGAGATCCAAGGTATGGCCAAGTAGAATCACTGCTTTGGCAATCGCTTCATCGTCAGGGTCGCTTGGAATATCTCTTACCAAGGATTGATCAATTTTGACTTTGGTAATCGGTAATTGCTTAAGGTAGCGCAGCGAAGAATAGCCTGTTCCAAAATCATCTAGAGCGAGATGAACACCTTGCTGTCTTAAAGCTTGGAGCGTTGTAGTTGCTTCTTTCTCATGATCGAGTAGGAAGGTTTCTAGTATTTCTAGTTCTAACATATCAGCTGGTATATCGTACTTATCCAGCAAGGTTTTAATTTCTGAGGGAAGGTCTTGTTTCGTGATCTGGTCACTCGCTAGATTGACAGCTAAACGGAAGTTAGTCAGTCCTGCTTCTCTCCAGCGAGAAAGTTGTGCACAGGCTTCTTCTAATACCCAATCACCCATTTTAGTCAGTAGGCCGATCTCTTCTGCAATGGATAGGAATTGTCCCGGTGGGATTAGACCCATTTCAGGGTGCTCCCAGCGGATTAGAGCTTCAGCGCCAATTATTTTTTCACCAGTCGCATCCATCTGTGGTTGGTAATAGAGAACAAACTGTTTTTCCGAAACAGCTTTACGCAGTTCAGGCTCTAGTCTGATCCACTCCTCAACCGTTTCCGATAGTTCTGGTTGGAAGAATGCGTAATTATTTCGACCTGAGTCTTTAGCCTGATTAAGCGCGATATCTGCATTTTTAGTCACAGTATCCAGGTCATCACCATGATCAGGGGAGAGTGCGACACCGATACTTGCTGTTGTGAAGTAGTCTTTTCCGTCTAATTGGAAGGGTTGCTCCATCGCTTCGACAATAGCATCGGCTATAGTCGCAGCATCTGCCGCGTGTTCGAGTTCTTCAAGTAAGATGGCAAATTCATCTCCACCGATACGTGCAAGGGTGTCTCGAGTGCTCAGAGTCTTGCTTAAACGCTCTGTTACTTGTAACAGCAGTTGGTCGCCATATTTATGACCCAGGCTGTCATTTATATGCTTAAAACGGTCGAGATCCAGCTGCAACATGGCAATTTTTTCGTTGGATTCTCTGTGGGTTAAAGCATGCTCTAAACGAGCGCCAAACAACAATCGGTTAGGCAGATTCGTTAGTGGGTCGTGGTGCGCTAGGTGAGAGAGTTTCTCTTCAGATGCTTTGATATTACTAATATCTGCATTCACACTTACAAAGTGAGTGAGCTCGTGCGTCTCTGGGTCGTGAACCGCATTAATGCTTACCCAGTGGGGAGCAACCTCGCCATTTTTACGGCGGTTCCATATCTCGCCTTGCCAGTGTCCCTCTTCTGCAAGAGCGGCCCACATGTTTTGGAAGAAATCTTTATCGTGCCGCGGCGACTTAAGTAGGGAAGGGCTTTTACCAATAAGTTCTTCGCGGCTGTAGCCACTGAGATCGGTATAGGCGCGATTGACATCAATAATTTTATTGTTGCAATCGGAGATCATGATCCCTTCATTAGTGCTTGAAAAGGCGATGCCGGCTAAACGTAGTTGCTCGATAGAGGCTTTTTCAGGCGTAATATCGAGTAAAACCCCGTTCCAAAGAGTTGGATCTTGTTTATTAGAGGTATCTGGTAGGGAAGATCCTCGAACCCAGCGAAGGTCACCGTTGCGGTGGAATACACGAAACTCATGTGACCACGGCAGTTTATGCTGACTAGTGTGAATAATACTTGCCCACAGGCTGGGTTGATCTTCGGGGTGGACCTGTTTCCAAAATTGACGGAAGTCTTCGGTCGCTTCTTCTGCAGTTACACCAGAAATTTGCTCTATCCCTGGGCCGATGTAGATAAACTCTTGCTTGAGATCAGACGTTAATCGATATTGGTAGACAACACCGGGCATCGCTTTGGTGATGTTCTGCAAAAGGTTTTCTGAATGTTCCAAGTACTGTTGAGCCTTTAGTCTCTTGAGTGCAATACTAATGATATTTGCGGCTGCTTCTAAAAGCTGGTGATGAAATGCAGTCGGTGTTCGTGGTTTGGGGCTAGATATAGCGATGCTGCCCGCAACATGTTCAGAATCAATGCGGATTGGGTAAGACCAACAGGCTTTGATTCCTAATTCTTGGCCGACATCTTGTAAATTTTGCCAGCAGTCGTCCTGTTCGATGTCAGAAACATAAACGGGGCTCCCCGTATACACTGCTGTACCGCAGGACCCAGCCTTTGGGCTCGGGACTAAACCATTTAGTAGTGCTAGAGATTCTTGAGGAATACTAGGGGCGCAGACAATGGACAGGTGTCGATTGTTGCTATCCAACAGCATGATTGAAGCGATACTATCCGCGACACAGTTTTCAATAAACTGACAAACCGACGTAAAGATGGAGTCGGGTTGTGTGTCTAAAACGATCTCTTCAAGTACTTGGTTCTGCAAACGCAGAATTGTATTTAGCTCTTCTGCGCTAGTTTGACCCTGTTCTACAGCGTCTTGTTCAGGTGCATCGATGTGCATTTGTATATCTTAATTATTCTTATATTTTTTTGTTAACTGTGCACGAACCGAATAGGTCGATTCCATGTCATCTTTATGCAGTAAAGCCTCACCCGACTGCGATGACAGTGGAATAGAAATTTATCAAAAAATGGCTCTTAAGTTTCGTCCAGCTAACTTATTTTTATTACTTAGGCAAACCCATATGAAAGGTTGGGTAAATTGCCCGGCTCTACTCAAGTGCGCGGCAGTATAACTTACTGTAGTTAAATGAGTTAGTCTTTATATCAAATATTAGTGAATATATTAGTTATACCAGATTATTCCACTGCTAATCTTTTGATTTGTATTAAATTTTCATGTCACGGAAGGTGAGATTTATACGAGGGGAGAGTGTTTTTTTCGTTTTGGGGACACTGTGTTGCCAGTGTTTTTGTATTTGATCACCCATCCATAAGAGAGATCCAGAGGGGAGGATGAGTTCGTGGCGTTGATCAGCGGTTGATTTTAATAGGAAACGTCGGCTACTGCCTAGAGAAACACTGGCTATTTTCGGGTTGTCGCCTAATTCCGGTTCATTATCCCTATGCCAGCCCATACTGTCATTACCGTCGCGATACAGATTTATGAGTACGGCGTTGAAAGAGGTCTCAGTGTATTCTTCAACGCGCTTTTTAATCTCCGCAACGACAGGGTGCCAAGGGTTATCGGCTAAGGTTAGACCGGAATAGGTATAAGTTATGCCGGAATCAGCCATAAAGGCTTGTAAGCGCGGAATGGAGACCCATTTGCCAAACATTCGGATCTTATCTTGTTGCCAAGATACTTCTCCATATAGTGAGGTGTAAAAGAATTCGGCTTCGTTTGGATTTATAAATGTAGGATCAAGCCAACAGTCCAGATCATCGGCAACATAGCTTTTCACATTTAGATCCACTTCAGTATGGCTTGGCTTAACGCATGACTAATATCAATATCATTACTTGTGTGAGGCACACTGTTACAGGTAACGATCTTGGCTTTTATAGCGAGTGCATTAAAGTCATCATCAGAAAACAGACCATGAACTCCGATACAAGTCGGGGACTTTAACCCAAGCTGGTGCAGGTGGGTAATGGTTTCTGACATGGTTTTACCGCTTGAAATAATGTCGTCTACCAACACGGGAGTATGATCTTCCCACTGTTCGATTTCAGGCACTGACACTTCGACAGAGTAATCCCCATGGCGAACTTTCTCCAATACTTGAAAAGGCGCTTTGGATAAATGCGCAACTTCGCTCACCCATTGTTCGCTTTCACTATCAGGGCCAATGAGCAGAGGTTGTGCAATGTGGTGGTTTATCCAATCAGCAATCATGGGTGCTGCATGCACTACGGAGCTTTTTAAGCTGTAGATCTCATCTAAGGAATTATATCTGTGGAGATGTGGATCTAAGGTGACAAGCCAATCGAATTGTTCTGAAAGCAGTTGAGCAAAAGGTCTCGATGAAACCGCTTCACCTGGATGAAAGGCCTTATCTTGGCGCATATAAGCGAGGTAAGGGGTTACTAACCCGATGCGAGACGCTCCTAGGGATTTCAGTGTATGGGTTAGAAAAATGAGTTTGAGTATTTTGTCATCGGGATGGTGTAAGTTACAAAGCACAATGACTGAGCGATGTTGGCACTCGCTTAACACACGTAGATAGCTTTCGCCGTCAGGGAAGTTGCGCAGATCTAACTTACCGACTTCTGCATCCACCTCAATTGCTAGGGATTGAGCAAGATCATGATCACTTTCTAAATTGAATAGAATTGGCTGCATTTTATGAAGGCTCCCTTCCAGCAATAATGTGGATAATATCCGAATGATCTTCTAAATAATCGACGGCGTAACTTAGCTCGCCTGAGCTTTCCGCATGGATGGTTAGCAGAGGTTGATTCAGATCGATTTTATCACCTAGCTTACAATGCATATCTACTCCTGCTGCTAAGTCGGCTGGAGCACCGGCTAATTTGGCTACTTTAGCGAGCTTACGGTTATTAATTTGATCAACGATGCCCGTTTTCTGGGCAATTAATTCATAACGGTAGGGCGCGATAGGTGGTGTTTTAAGACCCCCCTGAGCTTTACAGATCGCCTGAAATTTCTCCCAAGCCGCCCCAGACTCCAAAATCCTAAGGGCTTGTTTATAACCTTCGCCCTCTGGCAAATCATTGATCAGATCTAACATGGCGCCTGCAACTTCTGCGGCACGCTGCCGTAAGTCTGTGGGCATATCTTTCTTGTTTTGTAGCACTGATAAAATATCCCGTGCTTCAAGAGCCGGCCCGATGCCTCGACCTATAGGCTGAGATCCATCGGTTAGTAGTGTATGTACCGTTAGCCCGAGAGTGCTGGCGACTGCTTTAAAGTTATCCGCAAGCGCTTGAGCAGACTCTTGGCTTCTAACTTTAGCGGTTTCGCCGACCGGAATATCAATCACAACGTGAGTAGCACCCGCGGCAATTTTTTTAGAGAGCACTGAGGCAATCAGTTGACCTTCACTGTCGATATCTAAAGCACGCTCCACTTGGATTAGCAGATCATCAGATGGGGAGAGTCGCACTGATCCTCCCCAAGCTAGGCAGCCGCCTTCTTGTTCAACTACCGAGCGCATCTGCTCTAGGCTCAAGCTGACATTAGTTAAAGTCTCCATGGTATCGGCAGTCCCGGCAGGAGAGGTAATGGCCCGTGAAGATGTTTTCGGCATGGTTAATCCGGCAGCTGCTAGAATCGAAACAATAATGGGGGTTGTGCGATTACCGGGCAAACCGCCAACACAGTGTTTATCCACAACCTGAGGTAAGCCCCATTCGATCTGGCTGCCAGAGTCGACCATTGCGCGGGTTAGATCGGTGATCTCTCGAATACTTAGTTTGTCTGATGCACAGGCCGTAATAAACGCGGCTAGGTGCACATCGGCATAGCGCCCTGCGACAATATCATCGATGATTTCACGGAGTTGTTCTTGACTGAGTTCGCTACCAAATACCTTAGCGCGCAGATAGGAGAGGGATTGCACGGGTTTAGGGTGAGATAACCAAACAGAATTCCCCTCTCTCAGCTCCATTCTTTTCCAGGCAGATTCAGAAAAACCGATCTCACCGGGCATTAAAAGGTTGCTTGTTACCATATTGAGGGTAGCGATCAGGTGTTTTCGTTCCGTCCGAACCATCACCCGAGAGAGGGCAGAAAATCCCTCAGAGCGGCAAACTGGACTATCATGACGAAGGTAGATCGTGGGTTCTTGATGCGTATCTAACCCAAGTCGGCAAGCGCTTAAAGGGGCCATAGGTTCTGACATCTTTGATATTCCCTTTTCCCAGTATCACTTACAGTATATGAGTGATTAAGCGGATGGAAAACCTTGTTGATATAGAACGACGGAATAGTGATTTTATGAGGTGACATGATGGATTTAGCTACAGAAGCTTGTGAAAGCTGCCATAAAGATAGCCAAGCCCTAACAGGTGTTGAAATAGAAGTGCTCCTCCAATCGTTACCTAATTGGCAGGTGATTCAATTAGAAGGTGTTCCGACTCTGCAACGTAATTACAAATTTGCAAACTTTGTCGAAGCGTTAGCTTTTACCAACAAGGTTGGGGAACTTGCAGAAGCACGAAATCATCATCCTGATATTTTAACAGCTTGGGGGCGTGCTCAACTGACGTGGTATACCCATGCTATATCGGGTTTACATCGGAATGATTTCCGCTGCGCAGCTGCATCTGATCAGTTATTTGGTTAAGTAAAGCCAATAATCATTGTTTTAGGGCAAGAATACTTAGCTAGGCAATTCCACCGGAGAAATAACTGCTGTTAGAATGAAGCTTCACATTTTCTTGCGGAGCTTTACGTAAATGGAACGTAGATTCAGGCTGGTTTTGGCGTGTCCCGATAGAGTGGGCATTGTGGCGATGGTAAGTAACTTTATCTCTAGTCATGGTGGCTCGATTTCTGACGCAAACCAACACTCTGATAGCACAACCGGTTGGTTCTTTATGCGAGTAGAGATCAGTGCGGCAACGCTGCCTTTCTCCCTCGAAGAGTTAAAGTCTGCTTTTGCTCCGATAGCGCAATCCTTCAATATGGATTGGGATATCACTGACTCCGCTACCCCTAAACGTGTGATTTTGATGGCAAGCCGAGAAGCACATTGTCTTGCTGATCTACTCTATCGTTACCATGAAGGTGAACTAGACTGTGAGATCCCTTGTGTAATCTCCAACCACGACGATCTACGCAGCATGGTCGAATGGCATAATATTCCTTTCTATCATGTGCCTGTGGATAAAGAGAATAAACAGCCTCACTTTGAGGAAGTTAGCCGTTTAATTCGCGAACACTCGGCGGAAACAGTTGTACTTGCGCGTTATATGCAGATCTTACCGTCGGACATCTGTTCTGAATATGCTCATCGCATCATTAATATCCACCATAGCTTCTTACCTTCTTTTGCCGGTGCTAAGCCATACCATCAAGCCCATGAGCGTGGTGTAAAACTGATCGGTGCCACCTGTCACTATGTGACTGAAGAGTTAGATGCAGGTCCAATCATTGATCAGGACGTTGTGCGTATCAGTCATCGCGATCTGCCAGAAGATATGGTGCGTTTAGGGCGTGATGTCGAGAAAACAGTGTTATCTCGCGGTTTGCGTTGGCACTTGGAAGATAAGATCTTAGTGCAAGGTAATAAAACGGTTGTTTTCAATTAATTATTTAAATTGCGCAAAAATCCAATAAACTGCTTAGGGGCCATAAGTTAGCTCTTCTCCCTACAAGGTATTAGCCCGTTGCACGTTAACCTATTTTCTTCGGGCTTAACCTTGATCTGATCGCTTGCGAGTTGCCACTGTTAGGTGTACACATAGAGGTAGCCCGGTTGAAAACGATACCGGTTTACCTTGTTTGGGTGGTTTGGCAGGTCGATGTTTCCAAACCTGTTAAAGCTGCCGGCCATGGAGGAATGGTAATGCTAAGATCCGTAAAAGCTCAGGATTACATGTGTGAAGACTTAATCACCTTTACCCCTGAAACCGATCTTTTTGATGCGATTAATCAGCTACTCGAATACCGAATCACAGGCGCGCCTGTAGTCGATCAAAATGGCAAGCTTATTGGCTTAATGTCAGAAGTTGACTGTCTAAAAGCAATCCTGACTTTAACCTACCACGAAGAAGAGATGGGTGGCCTTGTTGGTACCTATATGTCGGAAGAGGTTTTCACCATTAATCATGATGCCGACATCATAAAAGTGGCGGAAGAGTTTATTAATAATAAACGCCGTCGTTTACCGGTAGTAAAAGATGGTAAACTAATCGGCCAGATTAGTCGTCGAGATGTACTACGCGCAGTAGAACGTTTTGCACAGGATGGCTAATCACGTTTGATGGTCACAAGCCGCGGCTCATCACTGCGGCTTTTTTGTTTATGGTATTCGGTTAACGAAATGCCAAATCTGTTTAGGTAAGATTACATATTCATGAGTTATGTTTTTTCTGAAACACCTATCTTGCTATACCCATCCTTAGTCAAGGAAGTAGGTGTTGAAGCAGCTGTATTGTTGACGCTCTATCATCAAAGGGTAGAACGTCTCCAAAATGTAACGGATACAGCACAAGCGCCAGAACTTATATTTTCTCGTGAACAATGGCTTGCGTTAGGTGAGTTTTGGGACGAAGAGCGGTTAGCTCAATTAACCAGCGTTTTAGTCAGTGCAAATATCATTGATGCTGCATTCGCTAATGATGGCCGTGTAAGAATCCGCTTTGTTGTTGAAGAGCAAGTCTCTGAAGCATCGTTTGATGACGTGCCTGAAGGTGATGTTGAGATTGTAAGTCGGTTACCGGTTATGGAAACGATTCCGACACAGGTTGAAGAACTGCCTGTCGAGGTTGAGCAATCTGAGCCGAGTTATGCACAATCGAATTATAACCAGCAAAATCACCCACAAACTCAACCTGCACAATCAGGCTATCCACAGGATCAGTATCCAGAGATGAAGGATACGCCGTACTATCCTGATCAAGCGCCAGCAGTGCAGCCACAGAATATCCCTAACCCTGGTCCTGCTCCGACCTTTGGTGGCAGCATAGGTTGGGCGAGAAAAGCACAGCAGGTTAATAATGGCCGCTCTGATGAGTTACAAGTGTGCTTTAATAAACAAGAGCAGCGTAAAAAACAGCTTCAAGGAATGGAGCTGAATTGGCAACCGTCCGACAATTTTTATGCGTTGCTTCCGCGGCATAATATATCGCCACAATTTGCACAAACATGTTTGGATGAATTTGTGCTTTACTGGTTAGATAAAGACCGTAAAGAAACCAACTGGGATCAGAAATTCCTAGCTTGGGTAAAAAGGGAGTGGATTAACAAGCAAACTAGGGATGGACGTCAACAACGTATAAATAACGAACAACAAGGCAAAGGTTTCAGCCATGAAAACCCCCGCAGAGATACTCGCGAAAAACGACAACGGGTTACCGCAGCAATCATGGACATCAAGGACACCGACTGGTAACCAAGAGCAGGGAACAAAAACTGCTCAGCGAGAGCTAACAGTCGAAGTCAAAACGCTGGTTAATATGATATTTGCGCGTTTTATGGCGATCTATGGCCATAAATTTAAGAGCTGTTTTGAGACCCAAGACGAAATCCGTATCGCAAAACGTGAATGGGCACTTAGCCTTGGTGGCTATACCGAACACGAGCTGGTGGCTGCAATTGATTATTGCAAAGAGCACAGCGCATGGATGCCGACGATTTCCGAGTTTCTTGATGTACTTCGTACCCAAACTGGCGATCATGGTTTACCCGCAACTAAGCACGCTTACGAAGAAGCGTGCCTAAATGCGGATAAAGCTTCGACACACAAATGGACCCATCCAGCGATCTACCATGCCGGTAAAGCAACGGGTTGGTTTCGTTTGCGCACAGAAGCTGAAGTCGATGTTTTTCCAGACTTTCGCTACAACTATGATGTAATCAGTCGGAGAGTACGAGCAGGAGAGCAACTCGATCTACCTGTTGCAGTAGCCTTACCTGATAAAAGTGATAACACGCTGTTTGCGTTTATCCAAAGCTGGGGTGAAGAGCATAATCTGAAACCTGAAATCGCTAGTAAATGGCTGTTCTACCTGACTAAACCTAAAGGAACGATGGTGCGTAAGCGCTTTCAGCAACAAGCCCAGGTTGAAGCCAATGCGATGGGTATTACGCTACCGGATGATTATCAGTAAGCGAGAGTTGAACGTCTAAGAGAGTAACTTATCAAAACAGCCTTCATGGCTGTTTTTTTATGATTTTTAAATGGGGTTTCTTATGAAGTATGAAAAAGGTGGTTTTCAGATCTACGATGAACGGGAAAAGGTTCAGCTTGAAAGCGTCCAAGCTCTGCTAAAGCAATCTTACTGGGCAAATGAGAGAGCTATTGATGTCATAAAAACATCGATAGAGAACAGCGTTTGTTTTTCACTCTTTAAAGGTGAAAAGCAGATAGGCTTTGCCAGAGTGGTCACCGACTTCGCTTCAGTCGCTTATCTGGCTGATGTCATTATTGATAAGCAATACAGAAGTCAGGGGCTGGGGAAATGGTTAACTGAAATTATGATTAACGATCCGCGTTGGAAAGATAGATTCCAATTTCTGGTGACAGATGATGCTCACAGTTTATATTCCCGTCTTGGCTTTAGTGGTAGTGAAAAGTTAATGAGCACGAAAGTTTAAAAGAATTCATCTTAATCTGAATAAATCGTCAGTCTTCTTGGACGATTTATAGTCCTACTCAACAATCCAAAATACAACTTACCCGTATATATAAATAATGATTGCTGATGTATACGGAGTATCAACTTGACTGTTCAAAACTTTCTTTTCCGCTTATTTCTTATTGGCCCTCTATTTTTAACGGGGTGTTCCTCTATCAATATTGAGGAGTACAAGGATAAGGATCCTGCGTTAGTTTTAGAGGAGTTCTTTGATGGTGATCTTACTGCCCATGGCGTAGTAAAGGATTGGTCAGGAAAAGTGATTCGCCATTTCAATGCCGACATCAAAGCTTATTGGCGAGAGGGTGTTGGTGTATTGGAAGAAGATTTTGTTTTTGATGATGGTGAAAAACAACGCCGGGTTTGGACGCTGACACCTGATGGCTTGGGCAATTATATTGCCGAGGCTAATGATGTGGTTGGGCCAGCAAATGCTCTGGTCAGTGGCAATGCGTTGTTTATGCAATATGTTCTTAGAGCGCCTTATAAAGATGGCACTATCGATCTGACTATCGATGACAAGATGTATCGGGTTTCACCGTCAGTGATTGTGAACGAGTCAAAGATGAAAAAATTTGGTATTTCTGTTGGGCAGGTGTTGTTAACGATTGTGAAATAATAGTCGTATTTTGAGTTTTTTCGTTGAAAACATCGGGGCGATTAAATAATGCTTGCCCCGATACTTATCGACTTTATTGCAATAATCCAGTTACCAATACAGTTCTACTTTTTAAGGTACGCAGGTGAAATTTCTTCTGAACGGTGAGTAAATTTCCCTTCTGTACACACAGCTAAGGCACTATTAAATCGTTCTAAAAAGCCCGGGTTGTGTCTTAGGAAATGATGGCCAAAATAGACACCTAAATTGTGGCTGTGAATTACTTTCCTTTTGGTCATCGCTCTCTGTTTGTCAGTCATCGCATGATCCATCGCTTGCTCATTCATCAAAAAAGCATCAATCCGTTTATGTATAAGCATTGAGAGCAGTTGTTCACTATTCGTCGGTGGGTTTCCGGTAACTTTATAGCCATTACTCTGAAGCCAGCTGTGCATGTTTGATCCCAAAAAGCTGGTAGTTACTGCTTCCTGTTTAAACTCTTCAGATTCTGGGTCAAAGGGGGAATCTTTCAGTTGGAAGAACGTCCAATTTTGGGTTTCTATCGCTCCCGAATGGGTTGCGTAAGCGTCTCGGCTTTTTTTATGAGATGCTGAAAAGAAACCGTCGGCTTTACCTTGTTTGGTGAGCAGTTTTGCTCGATTGAAAGGCCTTGCGTGTATTGCAACCTTTTCGGGCATCGCTTCAAAAGCACAACGGATATTCTCTACTGACGTTCCGGTTATTCTGCCGTCAACTATTTCCGTGTAAGGAGGGTAGGGCATCGTCAATAAATGCACTGAATCGGAATCGAATTTTTCACCCTCTACTGCGTCCATGTTTATATCATCTTGTGCTAAGGCTGGAAGGCTTAATGTGCAGATTAATAAACACGTTTTAACTCGCATATACATACCTATCTATTCGATATGACTACTGACCAGATCAAGGCCGAAACTGAATTAAGTCGCTAACTGCCTCTATGTGGATTCAGTAATAAAATATAGTTGAGAATTTAGAGGTTTGTAAGAATTGGAGGGCTTCTTCGGCGCAATCAAACCTTTGAGTGTTAATCCAGAAATGACTGACTTTTACATGGTCGGGCATCTACGTTATTTTGAAGTCCGCGTTTTAAAATAGCCCAAAGGAAAGGGATAGATGAACAAGCCTGTGAATAAAATAGAGTCAGACAAGTTTTGGGATGGCGTTGCTGCAAAGTACTCGCAAAAAGCAGTTCCCAATGAAGCGATGTATCAAAAGAAATTAATGGAAACGCAAAGTTACTTTTCTTCTGATATGCGTGTGGTTGAGTTTGGCTGTGGTACAGGTACGACTGCTATCCATCATGCGCCATTTGTTGGCCATATTGATGCCATAGATATCTCCGAAAATATGTTGGATATTGGGAGAGAAAGAGCGCATCAAGCAGGTGTAGGGAATGTTGATTTTCATCTTGGGACATTGAATGATTTCAATGCTGAGACTGAAAGCGTTGATGTGGTTTTGGGCTTAAATGTGATTCATTTGATTCCCAACTGGCAAGCGGTAATTGCTGAAGCTGCTAGGATCTTAAAACCCGGTGGCGTTTTTGTGAGTAGTACCGGTTGTTTGGGCGGTTCTTATATGCGCTTTCTTAAATTGGTTGTACCAGTGGGTAAGTGCTTCGGATTAATGCCTGATCTATTCGTGATCACGGAAGATGAATTGGCCGATGAGATTAAAGCCGCTGGCTTTAGCATTGAGAGCCAATGGCATTATGGCCATAAAGATATGGAAGTGTTTATCATCGCGCGTAAGAAAGCTCTTTAATCACCAAATCAAAGAGCATTCTTTGTCTAATTAGGCTTTGTAATCGGCAGCTTCTAAACCATGTTTTTTCAATAGTTTGTACAGGTCTGTACGATTTCTTCTCGCTATTTTTGCAGCTTGAGAGACATTGCCTTCGGTAATCTGTAATACCTTTCTGAGATAGCGCTTTTCAAAATCAGCGCGTGCGTCGTTAAAGTTCTGGATCACCTGATCCTGATTGACCAAAGCTCGATTAACGGCACTATCAGATATAACCGGTGTTGTGCTTAATGCCGTTACCTTCTCGATAACATTCTCTAATTGGCGGACATTCCCCGGCCACGCTGATTGGGCTAGAACCTGAAGCGCATCTGAGGAGATATTTTTTACCTTGGGGTTATGCTTCGCTGCTGCTTGCTCAACAAAGTGGCGAGCCAAAGGCGGAATATCTTCAGGCCGTTCTGCAAGCGGTGGTAAGTGAAGATTCACCACGTTAAGGCGGTAGAACAGATCCTCTCGGAATTGTTGATCTTGCATCGCCACTTCCAGATCGCGGTGAGTGGCAGATATGACACGCACATCGACAGGAATTGTCTCGGTAGAACCCACAGGTCGAATTTGTCTTTCCTGCAGAACGCGCAAGAGCTTAACTTGAAGAGATAGCGGCATATCGCCAATCTCATCTAGAAATAAAGTGCCGCCGTTGGCTGCTTGGAAAAGACCTTCGTGCTTGCTGACTGCTCCAGTGAAGGCTCCTTTGGCGTGACCGAACAGTTCGGATTCCAAAAGTTGCTCTGGTAGCGCACCACAGTTAATCGCAATAAACGGTTTTTTATGGCGAGGGCTTGCTTGATGGATAGCGTTGGTTAATAGCTCTTTACCACTACCGCTGGGGCCTGTAACGAGCACGCTAACATCGGAGCCTGCGATCTGTTCTGCTTCCTGTAGCAAGCTCTCCATAATCGGGCTGCGACAGATAATATTTTTGCGCCATGTACTATCGGATCTACTCGTACCCGCAAGGGCCGCATTAATCGTTTCTAACAGCTGGTCTCGGTCGATAGGTTTGGTGAGAAAGCCAAACACACCTTGTTGAGTTGCCGTTACCGCTTCTGGGATTGAACCATGAGCAGTAATGATGATCACCGGCAACTGCGGAGAGCGTTGTTGCAGCTGTTGGAAAAGGGCAAGGCCATCCATACCTTCCATGCGAAGGTCAGTGATGACTAGATCGATCTGGTCATCGAGGATCTCTAGAGCTTGTTCAGCGCTCTCCGCACAACTGATTTTAAATCCGCTGGCTTCTAAGCGCATTGAAAGTAGTTTTAGTAGGGATGCATCATCATCTACCAATAAAACGTGAGGGGTCATTCCTGTACCTCACGCTCATTGTTTAGATCGGTTTCAATCTGGGTGAGCGCATCGATTTTAACCTGCAGGTTTCGATTCTCTTCTAACAAATTATCTTGCTCCGCTCGCATCCATAGCAACGCGGTTGCGAACTGGTTACGAATATCTAAGTAACGATCCCCAGGGCAGGATGGGTGAGGGTAGAGCACAATTTTAGAAAAATTACGTTTGGCTTGCTGTAATTGCTCTGTTGAAGAAAGCGGTGTTGATAGAAGTAGAGCTAAGAGGGCGCTGTCTTTACTGCGAATGGCTCGCTGCATGATGCTGCTGCGCTGATCAGGCTTCTGTAAAAAGCGGCTTTCAATTCCTTGTAACTGATTAAGTCGTGTTTCGTTGATACGACAGATTGGCTTCTCTGTTACTTCTGGTTCAGGCATAGGTGATTTTGTCGGTACAAATTCACACCCTTGAAGAAACAGTAACAAGATAAGTGGAGCGTATTTAATCATGGGTACTAAGCTCTTTAACTGGCAGGCTGACACGGAAGCTGACAAAGCTATCCTGATTGCTATGTAATGTGACGTGGGCACCTAATGAGTCTGCGGCATCTCTAACAATACTCAATCCGATACCGGAGCCTTTAACAGGCCCAATGCGTCGATTTTGGCCTTGGTAGAACGGTGTAAATAGGTGTGGAATATCTTCATCTGGAATGATGGGGCCGTCGTTACCCACTTCTATTACCAGATAATCTGCTTGTACGTTGGTGCTAACCAGCAAGCGACCACTGGAGCTTCCATAGAGCGCCGCATTAGATATTAGGTTGCCGATAATACGGATAAGCATTGCTCGGTCAGTAAACCATTCGATATCTTCTTGTGACAACTGTACCTGCATCTTCTTTTGTTCGAGCAATAGCTTAAAAGGCTCAATCGCTTCGTTAATTACCGGGAGTATATGTACTTGATGGAAGTTAACCGGTTCATTCTGATTTAATCGGCTGTAGTCCAAGAGTTGCTCAATCAAAGACTGTAATTGACGTGAGTTGGTCTGCAGCAGATTAGCCACTTCAAGTTGGCTGGTATTAAGTTCGCCAATAACCTGTTCTGCTAGAAGATCAGATCCTTCACGCAGCGTGGTCAACGGGGTTTTTAATTCGTGAGACATATGGCGTAAAAAACGCTGCTTCTCGTTTTCTACTTCGGCTAGTTGTTCAGTTAGCCAATCCAGTTGTCTATCTAACTCAACTAATTCATCCGGCCCACCAACTTTGGCACCGATGTATTCTTCGCCGGTACCTAATGCTTGTAAGCGCGCGGCGATCCGGTTAACTGGACGGATAATTTTAAAACTAAAAAATAGGATTAACAGGGCTTCTAATCCGAGAAGAACAATCGCCAAGGTACTTAATTTAGTCTGTGTTGTTTGCGCGGTTTCGTTAAGCGCTTGTAAGCGTTGATCTAAGACTAAGTCGATCTGTTCGTTAACCACACGCGTGAGGCTGAGTAGTGAATTAGCCTCAATTGGGTGAGCGCGCTCAATACCTTCGAGCAATTCAGTGATCTCGTTAGCTTTTTTCTGCTCATTAAGCAGGAAGCTATGGATTATCAGCGCTTGTCTGTATTCCGACAAATACTGATTTAAACGTTCTTGAATTTCAGGCTTAGCTAGAATTTGGTATTGCCTTGCAGAGCGGGTGATATCCTCGGCTAATCGTTCGAGTTGTTGGCCTCTGCGTGTGACTTCTAAAGCTTGTTGAGCGAGCACACGGCCTTGCGCCGACTGTTCTACAAGAGCATCAGTAGCGTAAAAAATAAGGATGCCGAAAGGTGTAACGACAACCAAAAAGGATAGAAGTACCAGCTGCTTCAATGAGCTGAGCCGCCAAGGTTGGCGAGTCGATTTGGTCATTAAACAATCATAGTTAAACAAGTGTATGAGTATTATCCATCAATTACGCCTTAATTGGGTAGTCTCCATTTAGTGTGGATAACAGGGGTATTTATCAAAAGGGGCGGCCGGGATAATCCTGATCACCGGCCGTGTCAAAACAGAGCTGGCGGCTATGTTTGTGGACATGGATGCTCTGAATCAACTTGTTACCTGCTGGTATTCGACTAACTGAACTGAGGCTGTCTCGGAATCAGTGGGGCTAGTCTTATACCAACAAGTGAACCCTTTAAACGAATAGTTTCTTAGAAACTACGTAAGACGTTGTTGCCTCAACTTGTAGCTGAGAAAACTCATCCGGGCTTAGAAACCCATCTTTGTTGGCATCAATTTTATTGAAGCCTTTTACCAACGCTGGAGAAACCTGCGCTTCCTGAGGGCTAACTTTGCCATCTTTATTTTCATCTAGTTTTTCGAAAATGCTTGTTACTTTTGGCGCTTCTTGAGTCATCACTTCAGGTTGAACGTCCTTAACAACTTCAGCAGGTTTTGTTTCTTCAGCAAAAGCGATAGTAGAAACACAAAGCATGGACGCTAGAGTAAGTGCTGCAGATTTCATATTTTTCTCCTTTACGAAATAGATCGGGTAATAACATAAATTTTAAATTCGCTAGGGATATATCAAGTGGTGTGCCACTTTTTGAAAATATAATTAAAACAATGGGTTATGTGTTTTTTTGTGGGTTTTGTATTTTGGCGGCTAAAAAAAGATTAGAAAAGGAGTGATATCTGTCGCCAATAAGAGACAGTGGGCTGGTTATTAATTATTCAAACTTAATAAAATCAATGGGTTATGTGGTTTCTTTTTGGCGACAGCGAGTGAACAAAGTATGTAGTCAGTACTATGTCGAAGAAAATAATACTGCTCTTGTTGAAACTATCTGATGAGTTTCTGCTCTACCTTTAGAAGGTGAGAGACCTTTGTCGCTTGATAAAGATAAGAATGTATATAAGCAGGGGAAAGGGCATGAATAAGAACATGTGCTGCGTAGCAGTGTTGCTCAGTGGTTTTACTTCTGGCGTATTCGCAGAATCCAGTAAAATCCAGATTGATGCAGGTAAATATCAGATGGGATGTTCACAGGGGGATAATGCCTGTGAAAATGATGAAGGTAAGCCAGGAGGCATAGCTGTGCACGTGCCCACTTTCCTGATTGATAAACATGAAGTAACGGTTGATGACTATCAAGCATGTATTGAGGCTGGAAATTGCACTAGGCCCAAAGACCATCAGAGAAACCAATATTGTAATTTAGGTGCAGAGGGACGCGGAAATCACCCTATTAACTGTGTTGATTGGCAACAGGCTGTGGACTTTTGTACAGCTAAAGGAGGGCGTTTACCATTTGAAGCAGAATGGGAAAAAGCAGCTAGAGCTAATACGCTAACACGTTACCCATGGGGCCAAGAAGTAAGTTGCAAGCATGCTATTCTTGATGACGGCAAAACGATGGGGTCTGTCCCAAATGAACCTGACGGTTGCGGTGAAGACCGTACTTGGTCCATAGGAAGTCACGTCGAAAACGCTTATGGTTTACATGATATGCATGGTAATGCCGGTGAGTGGACTATGAATTGGTACGCAAAAAATGGTCTTGAGCGCTATGCTAGTGGAGACCTTTCTGGCCCTGAGCAGGGGCGTCAACGAGTTGTTCGTGGTGGTTCTTGGGATGAAAATAAAGCTAATTTGAGAAGCTCATTTCGTAATGTGAAACCACCGGTAAGCGGCAGAAGTGTTTACGGATCGATCGGTTTTCGTTGTGCTTATGATGTGAAATAAGCGTAGATTTATACAAATAAAAAAGCACCGTAAATCGGTGCTTTTTTATTTAAGTGTTAGTCGTTGTTAATGGCATGGGCTGTGAAGTGCCTTAAGCATATTTGTGATGACTGCATCATATTTAGACTGATCTGGACGCTTGCTACTTAAAACGCGAAGTCCCCAAATATTTGTCATTAGGTATGTTGCTAGGTCCTCAGGTGATTGCTGTTTATCCAACAATCCTTGTTTCTGAGCTTGAGTTAGCGTGTTAGTAAAGTAGGTTTCAACTTGGCTTAGGTAACCACCCACGCGTTCTCTGATCTCATCATCTTCTGTAGCAAGTTCTAGCATGGTATTAACCATCAGGCAGCCTTTGCCAAGGCGGTCATGTACTAGATCATCACAGAAGCATTTAAAAAACTGTTCGATTCCTTTCAAAGGTGTTTCAGCATCTTCCATCACGCTTGAAACCCTATTCAGGCTGCGCTCAGCATAGGTGTCTATAACTTCTAAAAACAAACCCCGTTTGCTTTGAAATGCACCGTAGAGTGATCCTGGTTTTAGTTTGGTCGCATTCACAAGGTCGGTTACTGATGTTGCACTGTAACCTGTTCTCCAGAAAACATTCATTGCCTTCTCTAAGACATCAGTACGATCAAACTCTGCTGGCCTCGCCATATTTTGCCCTCCTTGTTCTATTCGCTTATTATCATTATTCGATCCGCATCTCGCAATAGTTAATATGATAACCGGTAAATACTTCTCGTTTCTCCCTTTTTTTGTAGTTTTTTTAGTGATCATTACTCTAACAGGTTGTCAGAAAAAACCTTCAGAATTCAGCTCTGAGGAAGGTCCGTTGTTTCGTCGTGGTATAGTGAACATGACTGATCAAGGACTTAGTTTTAAGCCTTGCTATGTTAACAAGCGTGAGCTGATTAATGATTACACCGGCCGTTTAGAGCGAAAGTTGGATAACTCCATAGAGCCTGCTTTTTATGCAGAGATGAGTGGCTCTCATATTGCACCAGGTGAACCTTGGGAGGTTTATCAGATACATCTGATAGGTGGAAATCAGTCTACTTGTAGTTACGAATTGTCGGGCAATGAATATCGGGCTGCAGGTGATCGGCCATTATGGATTGCAGATGTTCGGGATGATGGCATCTATGTTCAAAGGTACGATCGTTTAAAACAGCTGATTTTCCCTCTATCAGATCCTATTAAGTTTGGAAGTAGCATTGAATGGAGTAGCCAGCTAAAAGGTATTAAGAACTATAGTCTGAGTTTAAATGTGGATCGTTTACGATGTCAGGATCGTTATGGAATCGAATACGAATATACGGCTCAGATGGTGTTAAATGGTACTGTCTTAGAGGGCTGTGCCCGACAAGGCAAGTTAGATCTAAGAACTCTTCCTGGACTGTATGGAATAGAGCTACCTGGATTGAGATCACAAGGGCGTTATATTTCCCTTGAGTTATCAAGCGACCAACAAGCAGTTTTAACTCAAGATTATCGTAACCGTCAGCCGTTAATCGTTCAAACCGGTTCTTGGCAGTTGATGAAAAATGGCCGAGTAGTTATTCATTTTGTAGATATTGATGGTCGAGAAGATAATGAAATCCTTGTGTTCGAAAAGGATAAAAAAGGTGGCTTGTTACTGAAGGGTTATAGCTCTACGTTTGGGCATTCGGGGTTCCGATTAGAAAGAGCGGGCCCCGAACGCTTGTATCGAAAATTTAATCGTTAATAAGAACGTCTTTAGCTTGATTAATCTGAGCTGCCAGATAATCACTTCCCCCGCGGTCAGGATGCATCTTTTGCATGAGCTTTCGATGAGCGGCGATAATCTCCTCTTTGCTACTACTAGGTGAGATACCTAAAATATCGAAAGCTTCTTGGCGACTCATCGCCCCATGATGAGTGTGATTGTTATAACTTTCGTTATCCGGGATATCATCTTCGCGCCAACTGTCTCCAAAGCGTTTGTCTAAGTATGTTGTTAATAAGCGTGTAGATTCCCCATCATGTTGACGACAGTACTGAAGTAATTGAATAAATTCTTGTTCGCTTAACTCCCCCAGTTCACTGCCCTGTAGTGGTCCTTGTTTTACCGTGCCATACATCACGCCAGAATCGTGATCTAAACGCATCGACAGAATCTTTGTTTCCACTTTTGAAACGTTGCCCGAGCTAGCTTGGCTCTGACGCTTTTTATACAAATAATTAATGAAAGGAAGGAAACGAATAAAGATTGGAAAAAGTCTGCGTGCAAAAGGGAGTAAGCCCGCTGCTACGGCTGCAATCCAGTGAAGCCTACCGGTTAGAGCCATTAACAGCACAAATAAAGAGACAATGACTAAAACAATAGCGATGACTGCGCGCGTTCGCTTTGCCGGTGTAAGTGTCTTCAGCCAAAAGAACACAAGAAAACCTAATCCGGCTAAAACTACTAAACTGATGGGATTCACAATTTACCTTTACTGATGTCTAAAAAATCATAATAACTAAGTTGTTTATTTTACCGTAACTGTTCCAGTAGATGCTTTGCTGCTTGCCCTTTATTTTCAATATAGTGTTGAAATGCTGGTTTACCTTGACTGGCATAGATCGCAACGGCTATCAGTAGCTGCTTCAACAACCCAGAACTGTGGTGATCAAAGTGGTGATAAGCGCCGCCTGATAGATGAGCGATGGCAGTGAAAGCCTGCCTTGCTCGACAGTCAGAACCTTCCTGAAAAATGAAAACTGGGGTTTTAAGCAACCCAAGTTGGCCTGCTAGAGAGGTTAGCTTATCTGTGCTTTCTTCCTGACTATCACCAATATAGATAATGGCTTTGACCTCTTTTGTTCGTGTTTCGTCGATTCCTAATTGCAGTACTTTTCTGATTTGAGTATGGCCTGCGGCACAAGAGACTTTCTCCATGATCTGGCTGAGTTGTACAGGTTGGTTTATCCATTGGCTGTGATGGAATTCTTGAAAGCCTCGAAAATAGCAAAGCATCACAGCAAGGTTTCCGACCTCGCTGGTGGCGGAGAACATCTGATTTTGTAAGTGACATGCGTGATCCCAAGTGGCTTGGCGACTGGCGGTGGCATCTAAGGCAAATAGAATACGCCCTTGAGCATTGGAATTGGCAGGGGTTAGTTCATTGGCGAGTTGTATAAACTCATCTAGTTCTTTCCTAGAAGAGAGTGTTGTTAGGTCATTATCTTTCTTCATAAGTAAGCCAAATTTGCGGTCAAAAATTAAACACAATATAAAAAATATGTATATCAATCGCTTGGTCTAATCCTTAGTAAGAATTATTCCTATTTTCTTCTGAGACTAACGACAGTTTGAATCAGTTCAGTTAAGATCTAAAAAATTTATAAAAGGAGTTTTGTAAGGTGCGTAATGTCATTATAGCCGGTGCAGTTGTAGCAGCCGGTGCAGTTGGCTACATCCTGACCCAACAAGATGGTGGTATTACTGCCACGACTAAATCACCATTGGCATATGTGCCTGCGGATACGGTTTTCTTCTCTGGTCAGCTAGAACCGTTCCCGCTTAAAAACTACCTTCAGTCAACGAGCTCACTTCAAGCAAAAGCACCTCAAGAAATACTAGATGCATTAGATGATGAAACCGATCCGAAAAAACGTTTCTTCTCAAGCCTGATAAAAGCTTATTTTGAAGCAGCAGGTTCTCCTGCTGAATTTCAAAAAACATTTGGTCTACCAGATGAGCTGAGAATGTATGTCTATGCTGTAGGCTTTATTCCAGTTGTTCGTTATGAAGTAACGGATGCTCAGGGTTTATGGGCTACGTTAGATAAAGCAGAACAAGAGAGCGGCTTCAAACACGAGTTGCGTACCTCTGGTGAACTTCAATACCGCGCTTACACTCTAGAAAATAATGAAAAGGGTGATAAATTCGAAGTGCTTGTTGCATTCGAAGATGGCTGGGCTACGTGGACAATTAATACACATGTCAATGATGCTAAAACGATTGATATTGCTTTAGCTCAAGCAAAGCCAGCACAGTCATTACAACAGGCAGGTACCGTTGAGCAGATAGCAACGCAACATGGTTTTATTAAGAACTATATCTCTTATATCGATCATCAGCAGTTAGTTAAAGCATTTACTACTGAAAATGGTAATACGTTGGCAAGTATGTTGACTAAAGCGATGGTAGCAGGAGGTGATCCTGATGGCTTAGCGGATGTGCGTAATCCAGAATGTCAGTCAGAGATGGCTGCTATTGCAGCAAATTGGCCACGTACTGTGATTGGTGCGCGTAGCGCAGATGATATCCAGATTACGCCACAACGTAGTTTTATGCGTGTTTCAACTGTTGTAGAAAGTAAAAATAAAGTTGTGATGGATGCACTAGCTTCTCTTCAAGGCTATATCCCATCATACCTAAATGATGCCCAGGTATTTGGGATAGGGTTAGGTCTTGATGCCAACAAGCTTGGTACTGGTTTGTCTTCTATTTGGAGTAACATGCTCGAACCTACCTACAAATGTACGCCGCTAGCTGAGATGCAAGCGGGTGTGCAACAGTCTAACCCAGCGGCTTTAGCGATGTTTACGGGTTTAGCTCAAGGAGTCAAAGGTATTGGTGCTGCTATTCAGGACTTCAGCTTGCAAACTGAAGGTTATGCGCCACAGCTGGATTCTTTGCAAGGGATCGTTTCTCTGTCTGCTGAAAATCCAAAAGTATTGTTTGATATGGCGAAGTCGTTTGCACCGCCTCTAGCGGCAATCCAGTTACCTGACGATGGTTCTGCAATAGATTTGTCGACTATGGTCCCGATGCCTCCAGAAGTGAACGTAAAACCTATGTTGGCACTTAAAGGTCAGCACTTGGTTATCTTTGCAGGTGAGAGTGGTCAGGCTTTGGCTGATACATTGGGTTCTGAAAAGATCTCGGGTAATGGCTTATTAAACTTCTCAATGGACTATAAAAAGATGTTAACGCCACTGCTACCAGTCATGGAAATGGCTGCTGATCCAGAATTGACTGATCAGCTGGAAACGCTTAAGAACATGGATATGAAAGTTAAATTGGCTTTGAACCTTCAACCTCAAGGTATTGAATTGAATACAGAGATGGACGTAAAAGCGCCTAATCAAAAGTAATCTCCTACCTTTAGATTTAATCTGACTATAAAAGCCGCTTAGTATCTTCTACTAAGCGGCTTTTTTGGTTAATCCAGCTAGACTTAGTTTTAAAGCATTAAAGTTAAGCCTCTGGATTTTACTGAGTAGATTTTTGCGAGAGTTGCGTTGGGATGAGGGTGTCTCTACAAAAGTTATTAAGTCAGGTATTGATCGGTGCTACTTTAATCGTAGGATATTCCGCTTATTCTCCTAGAGTCTCGGCCACAGAATTAAGAACAATTCCTCCTCAATCAGATTTTGATGTAAGCCATAACTATTTTGTAACGTTGCTTCAGGTAATGTTGGATAACACCTCGTCTGAGTACGGGAAAAGTAAAGTGGCGCATGTCGTAAGGATGGAGCAAGGTCGAGCTTTTTATGAATTGAAAAGAGGGGAAATTATAGATGTGTATTGGGCGGGTACTTCGATCGATAGAGAAGAAGAATATACTGCTATCAGAATACCGCTTCTGAAAGGCTTGCTTGGTTATAGGCTAAGTATTATTAGGGAAGATTCTAAAGCTAAATTTCAAGCCATTAAAAAATTGGAAGATTTGAGAAAGTATACTGCTTGCCAAGGCAGACATTGGCCCGATTCAGATATTTTGGAAAGTGCTGGTATCAATGTCAGGAGAGGGCCGATCTATGAGTTGATGTTTGGACAATTAGCCGCTGGTCGCTGTGATTTTTTCCCTCGGGGAATTCATGAAGGAGGTCCCGAATTTCTTGCTCGTCGAGAGAAATACCCTAATCTACGCTTGTTCTCTGACACGATAGTTTATTACCCATTTCCAATGTATTTCTTTGTCCGCAAAGGCAATCTCAAATTAGCTGAACGATTAGAATTGGGATTAGAAAGAGCTATTGACTCGGGAGAGTTTGATCAATTACTCAAGAAACATCCCATCACGTCCACGTTGTTTCCATTAACCCAGTGGGGTGAAAAAAATATAATCGCCATTAGTAATCCTTTGCTTCCAAGAGATACACCAATCAATAACAGTCGCTATTGGATGAGGCCTGATGATCTGAAATCTAAACCCTAGGGTTAATTATCCAGAGGAATTATGGTTTACATCCTTGAGTTAACAAGTGCGTTAACCAATAATCTTCGAGGTTATTCTCCAATATAGCGTTTATGTTTCTTTTCTTTAACGTAGCTAATATCCACTAAAACTAAACCGTCGATGCAGTAGTTAAAGTCGGGATCTACGCCAAAATCTATAAAACGCACACCGCCTTCAGTACACAGCTCACTATATTGTTTATACAGGGTTGGGACGTTTACACCCATAAACTCTAATTGCTCTTTTAAAATACTGAAGTCACTTTTGTAGTTATTTCCGTCGAAGAGGCTTCTCATGTGCTCTTCAGTAACTTCGTCGATTCCATATGGGGAAACGGAGCTAGCGAGGTTTTCATTATCTGTGAAATAATGACGATAAAACCAAACCAGAATATCCTTAGCAGCCTTTGGGTAATTATTACTTAGACTGACTGGGCCAAACATGTAACGAATTTCTGGGTGTTTGCGGAGGTATGCACCAATACCGTACCAAAGATAATCTAAACTACGCTTGCCCCAATATTTCGGTTGTACGAAGCTTCGACCGAGTTCGATACCTTGCGAGAAATAAGGCTGCATATCATCGTTATATTGGAATAGGTCGCTGCTGTAGAGTGTCTGTTCTGGTTGATCCTTAAGCTTTGCTGCTTCTGCCAATCGATAAGCCCCGACAATTTCCAATTCTTCTTCATCCCAGAGGATGATGTGGCGGTAGTACTGGTCATAGTGATCAAGATCTTTTTTAGCGCCGGTGCCTTCACCAACACAACGAAAGGCGATCTCTCTTAAACGACCAAGTTCATGCATGACCGCTGAATCTTTAATGAAGTCGAATAGATAGATTTTCTTGCCATCAGCGGTCTCACCGAGTAACTCCGCATCGCGTAGTTCTTGCTTAATGCTTTGGCGATCTTGAGGGTGTGCGATGGTTTTCTCAGTGATAAAAAGAGGCTTCTTATTTTTTGCAATTCGATAGAGGTGCTTTTTTAGCAGTTTGGTTTTTTCTGCTGTAGAAATTGGCACTGCATCAATTTGACTGTACGGTATGGCTTCTCCAACTTTAACTTGTATTGTCACTGAATATTGTTTGAACATCTCACGCGCTAACATGATGGTAGAGAAGTTCTTATTCAGATAAGAAACGCTATAGAAAAGTGGTGAGTTCTTACCACCAATAAAAACCGGCAGTATTGGTGCGTTGGCTTTGCGAGCTATACGCAGAAAGCCACTGTTCCATTTATCGTCTTTGATACCTGTAATCCCAGCACGTGAAACTTCACCGGCAGGGAAGACGATTACTGCTTGTTCTTGTCGAAGTGCATCCACAATACTTTCGATGTTCTTTTTACGTGTATTCCCCTTTAAGTTATCAACAGGCAGGAATAAGTTGCTGATAGGGTCAAAGTTCATAAGAACATCGTTAGCGACAATTTTTACATCTCTACGAACTTCACCAACCAGTTTCAGCAAGGATAAGCCATCGAGTGCGCCGAGTGGGTGATTAGCAATGATCACTACTCTGCCAGACGAAGGAATATTAGCTCGGTCGTGATTACTGATGCTGTAACCAAAGTTAAAGTAATCCAAGACACGATCAATAAATTCGAAACCATGGGCATCTATGTTTTTAGCTAAGAAGGTATTGATCTCTTTCTCATGCACCAACTTTCGAAGCATATGCAGTGCAGATCGCTTAAAAGGTGTTGGCTTAGAATCAAAGTCTGGAAACTTATTAATTACAGCTTGTTCTACATTGAGAACAGGCGCCGCTGTCTGTGAAGTATTTTCATGTATGTTCATAACATGAAAAATATAGGGAAGGAGTGTGACTAACCTTTGACTGTTGGTTTAAGGTTTTATGACAAGGCAACTAGTCCCCCTCAGTGTCATTTTCATTCAATGCTTTGATCCAAAGATCTCCATCTTCCTCTCTGCGACCTGAGTTTTTTCGGCGATTGGGGTTATCAGGTTCATACCTGACTTCGGAGCGCCGGTCCTTGAGTTCTCGTCTGTCTTTCCCTGAGCGTGTGCTAGAGCCGTGAGGATCGTTATCCATATAAATTCTCTGATTTGGATGAAGGAGGAACTCTGGGTAGTTTAATAGAGGAAGAGAGAGAGCTACCCAGAATTCCTAAAGCCTTTAACTTTCAGCTTAGCAAAGAATTTTGATTTTTCGATGAAATGAAAATAATATAGCTGTATAAATAAACAGTATTTGTTTTTATGCAACGAAAAATCATTCATTGTGACTGTGATTGTTTTTTTGCTGCGGTTGAAATGAGAGACAACCCAGCATTGAAGCACGTTCCTATGGCGATTGGTGGCGATCCATCTCGTCGTGGTGTCATCGCAACATGCAACTATCCTGCTCGGGAATTTGGGGTGCGTTCAGCTATGGCCACAGCTCAGGCACTGAAGCTATGCCCTGGTCTCACAGTTTTACATGGCAATATGGATAAATACCGAGAAGCATCAAGGCAGATCATGGATATCTTTCGAGACTACACAGATATCATCGAGCCTCTCTCTCTCGATGAGGCGTTCTTAGATGTGACTGGAACGGATTTGTGTCAGGGAAGTGCAACTTATATTGCTGAAGATATTCGACAACGGGTGAAAGAAACTGTGGGTATTACTATATCTGCAGGCGTTGCCCCGAATAAATTTATTGCCAAAATTGCCAGTGATTGGAATAAGCCTGATGGCTTATATGTTGTCCAACCTGCTCAAATCACTGAATTTCTAGATGATTTATCGGTAGATAAGATTTCCGGTGTAGGTAAGAAAACCGCAGAAAAACTCGGCTCGATGGGTATTTCCACCTGTTTAGATCTTCGCAAACGTTCATTAGCCGAGTTGGTTGAGCGCTTTGGTAAGTTTGGAAAGCGTTTGTTTGAGCTAGCTAGGGGTATTGATGAAAGGCCCGTACAGACCAGTCGGATTAGGAAGTCAATCAGTGTTGAACATACCTATGCAAATGATCTGGGTGATGTTGATGCCTGTTTAGATAAATTACCAGTATTATTAGAGGAGTTAGCTCAACGGTTTGAAAAGCATGGCAAGGATAAACAAATCACAGGAGTGATTGTTAAAGTTAAATTTTTTGATTTTATCCAAACCACTGCAGAACATGCTGTTTCCATCCCAGAGATTTCTCATTTTCGCCAGCTGTTAATTGATGCGTTTAATCGGGGAGGGCGTCCAGTGCGATTGTTGGGCGTTGGTTATAAATTAAAACCTATGTTTGATCAGCAGCCTAAGCAATTAAATTTACTCGATCCTTCTTAGTTAGCCCTTTGGCTTTGATTAACCCATACTAGGTAACTGAAGTAAGCAATGGATATGCCTAAGGGTGATATGCTGGACAGTGAAGTAAACATCGATAATGTCAGAGTTCGTTTAGCAACATACAGCCATGAATATACCTGTGGTATGGACGGTTGGGCGCTCCGTTGTTGCCAATTGGCTATGGATGCTTCTGACAAAGGGAACTATGGTGTTGGGGCTCTACTTATCAGCCGGGAAGGCGATATATTAGCGGAAGCGGGTAATCAGGTTTTCTCTGTGGGGTTCAATTCTTCTGCTCATGCCGAGATGTGTGTTATCGATGAATTTGAACGAACCTATCCAAATTATTCCTCCAGATCTGGCCTAATGCTACTCACATCTTTAGAACCTTGCCCCATGTGTTGTGCCCGAATACTCGCTGCGGGCATTGGTCGAGTAAAATATCTTGCCACAGATAAAGATGGCGGCATGATGTCGCATTGCGATAAATTGCCTGATGCATGGAAAAACCTATCTGAATTGATTGATATTCAAGAGGTTAAAGACCTTCCAGAACTTTCAAAATTAGCTAGCGATATTGCATCCGCGAACATTTCTTTACTGCGAAAAAAACTATTAGGGATTATTCGTCCCTGATTCCTGAAATTAGCCATTGCTTTTGCTATACTCGCGCGCTTTTACACGGTCTGGTCAAAAAAGAACCAGTGTCTACCCGAGGTGATAAATGATCCAATTGCTTGTGTCTAAGACACAATCGCTAAAAAGCGACCTGCTTTCAGGTTTGACAGTGGCTTTGGCGCTGGTACCTGAAGCTGTAGCTTTTGCGTTTGTTGCTGGTGTTGAGCCATTAGTTGGCTTATATGCAGCGTTTATGGTCGGACTGATTACTGCCACTATCGGTGGTCGACCAGGTATGATTTCTGGCGCTACTGGTGCTTTGGCGGTAGTGATGGTTAGCCTTGTGGCAATGCATGGGGTTGAATATCTCTTTGCCACCGTTGTGCTAATGGGGATATTCCAGATTTTGGCTGGTATCTTCCGCTTGGGTAAGTTTATCCGCTTGGTTCCGCACCCTGTGATGCTTGGTTTTGTAAATGGTTTGGCAATCGTTATTTTTCTTGCCCAGATGAAGCAGTTCCAGTTTACCGATGCTGAAGGTAACTTGCAGTGGCTGCAAGGTGAGCAGATGATGTTAATGCTGGGGTTGATTGCCTTAACTATGGCAATTATTCATTTCCTACCTAAGATCACGCGTATTATTCCTTCCTCGCTTGCTGCGATTGTTACAGTGACGCTGCTGGTTATTGGCCTAGATCTAGATGCTCGTACAGTACAAGATGTGCTTGCAGATATGACGGGTAACCCAGCTGCAACCATTGCTGGTGGCTTCCCTGAATTCCATATCCCGATGGTTCCAATTAATCTAGAAACGCTTAAAATTATCGTTCCTTATGCGTTGATCTTAGCTGCGATTGGCCTAATTGAGTCTCTACTAACGTTAACCTTGATTGACGAGATCACAGAAACCCGTGGTCGTGGCAACAAAGAATGTATTGGCCAAGGTGTTGCTAACGTAGCGACTGGTTTCTTTGGTGGTATGGGCGGTTGTGCCATGATTGGTCAGAGTATGATTAACATCAATTCTGGTGGTTTGGGCCGTGCATCGGGTATCTCTGCGGCACTATTCCTTCTTGCCTTTATTTTGGTTGGCTCAAGCTTAATCGAAATTATTCCGGTGGCAGCGCTTGTTGGTGTTATGTTCATCGTAGTAATTGGAACCTTTGAGTGGGCTAGTTTGCGTCTGTGGGGCAAGATCCCTCGTTCCGATCTGATCGTCGTTATCGCAGTAACAGGCGTAACTGTTTGGCAAGATCTGGCGGTTGCGGTAATTGTCGGTGTGATTATCTCTGCGTTGGTATTTGCTTGGAAACACGCAAGTAATATGGCATTTGAAGTACGTGAAGAGTACGACACTAAGGTGTATCTGCCTAACGGACCGTTGTTCTTTGCGTCAATTCAGACATTCCGTGATCAATTTAATCCTAAGATGGATCCACCTGAGGTGATCGTAGACTTTGCGAATTGCAGAGTTATGGATCATTCAGGTATCGAAGCAATCGACTCGCTAGCTGAGCGTTATGAAAAAGCGGGTAAGGAGCTTCACCTTCGTCATTTAAGCCCAGAGTGCCGTGCGCTAATGAAGAAAGCGGGTAATTTGGTTGAAGTGAATGTGATTGAAGATCCTAAATATAAGGTTGCCGACGACAGTTTGGCTTAAAGCTTATATTCACTTTAAAAACGCTGGCTGATGCCGGCGTTTTTTTTGCTTTTATTGTAAGTCTTGTAAAAAATTACTTTCCTTAAAACTATTTAAAACAATAGGTTGTTGATTGTTTTTTTGATCTATTGTCCATCGGTACAATAGGCAGATTTAACATCTGTTACTACGTTGATATTGAGAGTTTCAAAAATTCTTAGTTCTGCGGCTGTTATTAATAGTTATTTCTCAGTACGCATTGATGAATACCACGAATAAAAAATGGGAGTGGTGGTCATGAGTGTAGTTATAGGTTCTGTATCTCAAATATCAGGTAAGGTTGTAGCGATTAGTCCAGATGGTTCGGAGCGAACCCTCGCCTTAGGTGATCCTGTATATGAAGATGATTTAATCAAAGTTTCACAAGATGGCTCAGTTGAAATAGATGTAAACAATGCTGAGTTAGTTGCATTGGAATCAGGGCAAGTTTGGCTGGTGTCGAGTGAAACCTTTTCAGTAATTGATAATATTGACCCAAGTGAATATGCAGTAAGCCCTGAATTTCTTGATGCTGCGTTAGCTGCAGAAGTCGCAGAAAATGCTGAAGACGCTGTTGAGCTAGCAAGAGAAGAGGCCGCCGCAGCTGAAGAAGCTGGGGAAACGTTCTTTGATCAAGCAAATGCTGATGCCGAAGCGGAAGCTGAAGCGATACAAGCTGCAATTTTAGCCGGTGTTGACCCTACTGAAGTAGGTGAAGCAACTGCAGCAGGAGGTGAACCTGCTGCAGGTGATGGTGGAAATGAAGGTTCTTCTACCGTAAATATTACCCGTACAGCTGAAGAAGTAGATCCCACAGCTGGTTATGACACTATAGGTTTCGAAGATACTTTTGAGGAGCCTGAGGAAGAGTTACTACCTGGGCCTGATCCTGAAGAGCCTCCGGTAGTGAGTGTTTCCGTAGAGGTTGAAGTTGTCGTTGAAACACCTTCCGATCCAGAAGATCCGGAAAACCCTGAGTTACCAAATGAAACTACACCTGTAGTGCTTTCTCCTGAGGGTGTTTTGGTGCTTGAAGGTACTGAATCTGGTGATGGCACAGAAACTCGTGATGTCACCTTTAATCTGGTTCTAGACAAAGTGTTTGATCAGGATGTTGTGGTGACGTATCAGTTCAACATTCTTTCTGATAATAGCGCGGCTGATTATGGCTCAGAGGAAGATCCACAGGATTGGACTAACGGTGGTTTAGTTGTAACGGAAACCATCCCTGCAGGCACTACAGTAATTCCGGTAACGATCACAATCACTCAGGATCACCTGGCTGAAGGCGATGGCGTATTTGAGATCGTCTTGATTGATGCGGTAAATGCCACGATCAACCCTGATGCAAGTTCAGAAACCGTTACCATTATTGATGATGATACAACCCCAACAGCATTTGATGATCAGAACGCTGTTACAGAAGATGATGCTGAAGAAGGTTTCCCTGAAACAACAGGTAATGTTATCGGTGGTGCAGGTGTTTCTGCCGGTGATGTTGCTGATATTGATGAGGATGGAGATATTCCCTCTGTTATTTCGTTCTCTTTTGAGGGTGCAGAGGCGGCTCCAGGTGAAACGCTAGAGGGGATGTATGGTGAATTAACTCTTAATAGTGATGGATCGTACACCTATACCCTAACAGATAATGATAGTGCAGAAATTCAGAGTCTCACAGCAGACGGCGAGCCACTTGTTGAGACATTTACCTATGTAATAAACGATGGTTATAACCTTGATCCCGAGGATGAAAGTGAGGCTACTTTAACGATCACCATTAATGGTGCGGATGATTCAGCTGAAGTAACGGTATCTGCAGAAGGCCCAGATAGTACAGTTTACGAAGCCGGTCTGGCAGCGGGTAGCGACGAGCTGGCCGACAGCGTGCCGGACAATGATGATTCTGAGCAAGATACAGGTACCTTTGGTGTATCAGCCACAGATGGTATTGAGTCCATAACGGTCAATGGCGTTACTTTTACTGTTGAGGAACTGTTGGCAACCAATGATACCGCGGTAAATGTGGGTAGCACTGGCATAGGTACCCTCACTATCACAGGCTTCAGTTGGGATGCGGATCAGGAAGACTATTCCGGTCAGGTGAGCTACATCTATGAATTGGATGAAGCTCAGACACACGGTGAACCAGGTTCAGAAACCGATGGAATCGTGACGGACAGTGTTGCGGTATCGGTACTGGGTATTGGTGGCAGCAATGACAGCGATAACCTGAGTATCAATATCCATGATGATGCTCCAGAAGCGATAGATGACTTTGACGGTGTTACTGAAGATGGTGCAGCGGCAACCGGTAATGTTATCGCAGGTAACGACGACACCCCTGATACACAAGATGCTGAAGAAGATGTTCAGGGTGCAGACCGTGACGGTGGCTACGCCAAAGTTGTAGGAGTAGCACTGGGTTCAACCGAAGAAGACCTATCTGGCGATGTAGGTAATATGCTGTACGGTACCTACGGTACCCTGACGTTAGGTGAGGGTGGTGGTTACACCTATACCCAATACACCTATGACATGGTTGTTGCAGCAGAATCGGCTGCAGAAGACTACGACGGTGGTGATGCGGATGAGCAGGCTCGTCTGGATGCATTGGCAGAACAGCTAGCCGATGGTTATGCCGCGATTCAGGCTCTTAATGGTTCTCAGGAAGCGGATGAGCAAAACCCTGAAGGAATCCCTGCAGATACGGTTGATGATGTCTTTAGTTATACCCTGGAAGATGCGGATGGGGATAAAGACACAGCACAGCTAACGATTACAGTTACTGGGGAAGATGATACCACTGATATCAGCTTTGCTGGTGATGAGCAAGTGGATGAAGCTGGTTTACCATTTGGTTCAGCTGAATATTCTGATGGTGATGAAACCAATGATTCGGATACCTCGGAGCGTGTTAACGGCACGATCAGTGTCAGCGCGAGCGATGGTATTGATGATGTGGTAATTGGTGGTATTACCCTGACCCTTGCTGATCTGCAGGCCTTGGATGGTACAACCGAGATCGATACCGGCGAAGGTACACTGACCCTGAACAGCTACACACCAACCGATGGTGATGCAGCTGAGCTGGGCGGTTCTATCGCGTATACCTATACCTTGGATGCGACCATTGATAACGACAGCATCATACCAAGTGGTGATGACACTGTTGATGATGACGCGTTCAATGACAGCATAGCGGTGACCGTAAATGGCATTGGTGGCAGTCTGGCGGAAGATGATCTGGTAATTGAAGTACTTGATGATGTGCCGGATGCGATAGCGGACGTTGATGCGATTGATGAAGATGCGGCACCTATCTCAGGTAATGTTATTACAGGCGCTACAGCTGATCCGAATGATACTGATGGTACGGGTGCTGACACCGAGGGTGCTGACCGCTATGCAACGGTTTACGGAGTAGCGGTGGGCTCGGTGGCATCAAATGTCGTGATCGACGATGGTGTCGGTGCAACGTTATACGGTAGCTACGGTACGCTAACCATGGGCAGCACAGGTGGTTACACCTATACCCAATATACCTATGACATGGCAGTAGCCTTGCGTACCGCAGCGGATACCGCTCAGGACAACCTTGACGCATACGGTCCGGATGATGGTGAGCCGGAATATGATGATCTGGTGGCAGCACGCGATGAAGCAGATGCTCTGGCTGATCAGGTTGAAGCTGGCTTTGCAGCGATTCAGGCGCTGAATGGAGAGCAGCCCGCGCAGGAGAAGACCCAGCTGTTCCAGCTGATACATTGGATGATGTCTTCAGCTATACCTTGGCGGATGCAGATGCTGAGTCTGCAGATGATCTGGAACCGGATGCGGACAAAGATACAACAACGCTGACCATTACCATCACGGGTGTGGATGACACAGCGGGTATCAGCTTCACCGGCGCTGAACAGGTTGATGAAGCGGGATTGCCGTTCGGTTCCGGAGAATATTCTGATGGTGATGAAGCCAATGATTCGGATTCCTCGGAGCGTGTTAACGGCACGATCAGTGTCAGCGCGAGCGATGGTATTGATGATGTGGTAATTGGTGGTATTACCCTGACCCTTGCCGATCTGCAGGCCTTGGATGGTACAACCGAGATCGATACCGGCGAAGGTACACTGACCCTGAACAGCTACACACCAACCGATGGTGATGCCGTAGAACTGGGCGGTGTTATCGCTTATACATACGAGTTGGACGCAACCATTGATAATGACAGTATCACCCCAAGTGGCGATGACACTGTTGATGATGACGCGTTTAACGACAGTATAGCGGTGACCGTAAATGGCATTGGTGGCAGTCTGGCGGAAGATGATCTGGTAATTGAAGTACTTGATGATGTGCCGGATGCGATAGCGGACGTTGATGCGATTGATGAAGATGCGGCACCTATCTCAGGTAATGTTATTACAGGCGCTACAGCTGATCCGAATGATACTGATGGTACGGGTGCTGACACCGAGGGTGCTGACCGCTATGCAACGGTTTACGGAGTAGCGGTGGGCTCGGTGGCATCAAATGTCGTGATCGACGATGGTGTCGGTGCAACGTTATACGGTAGCTACGGTACGCTAACCATGGGCAGCACAGGTGGTTACACCTATACCCAATATACCTATGACATGGCAGTAGCCTTGCATACCGCAGCGGATACCGCTCAGGACAACCTTGACGCATACGGTCCGGATGATGGTGAGCCGGAATATGATGATCTGGTGGCAGCACGCGATGAAGCAGATGCTCTGGCTGATCAGGTTGAAGCTGGCTTTGCAGCGATTCAGGCGCTGAATGGAGAGCAACCCGCGCAGGGAGAAGACCCAGCCGTACCAGCTGATACATTGGATGATGTCTTCAGCTATACCCTGGCGGATGCGGATGCTTCTACCGATGGATCTACCGCGGATGAAGATAAAGACACTACAACACTGACCATTACCATCACGGGTGTGGATGACACAGCGGGCATCAGCTTCACCGGCACTGAACAGGTTGATGAAGCGGGATTGCCGTTCGGTTCCGGAGAATATGCTGATGGTGATGAAGCCAATGATTCGGATTCCTCGGAGCGTGTTAACGGCACGATCAGTGTCAGCGCGAGCGATGGTATTGATGATGTGGTAATTGGTGGTATTACCCTGACCCTTGCCGATCTGCAGGCCTTGGATGGTACAACCGAGATCGATACCGGCGAAGGTACACTGACCCTGAACAGCTACACACCAACCGATGGTGATGCAGCTGAGCTGGGCGGTTCTATCGCGTATACCTATACCTTGGATGCGACCATTGATAACGACAGCATCATACCAAGTGGTGATGACACTGTTGATGATGACGCGTTCAATGACAGCATAGCGGTGACCGTAAATGGCATTGGTGGCAGTCTGGCGGAAGATGATCTGGTAATTGAAGTACTTGATGATGTGCCGGATGCGATAGCGGACGTTGATGCGATTGATGAAGATGCGGCACCTATCTCAGGTAATGTTATTACAGGCGCTACAGCTGATCCGAATGATACTGATGGTACGGGTGCTGACACCGAGGGTGCTGACCGCTATGCAACGGTTTACGGAGTAGCGGTGGGCTCGGTGGCATCAAATGTCGTGATCGACGATGGTGTCGGTGCAACGTTATACGGTAGCTACGGTACGCTAACCATGGGCAGCACAGGTGGTTACACCTATACCCAATATACCTATGACATGGCAGTAGCCTTGCGTACCGCAGCGGATACCGCTCAGGACAACCTTGACGCATACGGTCCGGATGATGGTGAGCCGGAATATGATGATCTGGTGGCAGCACGCGATGAAGCAGATGCTCTGGCTGATCAGGTTGAAGCTGGCTTTGCAGCGATTCAGGCGCTGAATGGAGAGCAACCCGCGCAGGGAGAAGACCCAGCCGTACCAGCTGATACATTGGATGATGTCTTCAGCTATACCCTGGCGGATGCGGATGCTTCTACCGATGGATCTACCGCGGATGAAGATAAAGACACTACAACACTGACCATTACCATCACGGGTGTGGATGACACAGCGGGCATCAGCTTCACCGGCACTGAACAGGTTGATGAAGCGGGATTGCCGTTCGGTTCCGGAGAATATGCTGATGGTGATGAAGCCAATGATTCGGATTCCTCGGAGCGTGTTAACGGCACGATCAGTGTCAGCGCGAGCGATGGTATTGATGATGTGGTAATTGGTGGTATTACCCTGACCCTTGCTGATCTGCAGGCCTTGGATGGTACAACCGAGATCGATACCGGCGAAGGTACACTGACCCTGAACAGCTACACACCAACCGATGGTGATGCAGCTGAGCTGGGCGGTTCTATCGCGTATACCTATACCTTGGATGCGACCATTGATAACGACAGCATCATACCAAGTGGTGATGACACTGTTGATGATGACGCGTTCAATGACAGCATAGCGGTGACCGTAAATGGCATTGGTGGCAGTCTGGCGGAAGATGATCTGGTAATTGAAGTACTTGATGATGTGCCGGATGCGATAGCGGACGTTGATGCGATTGATGAAGATGCGGCACCTATCTCAGGTAATGTTATTACAGGCGCTACAGCTGATCCGAATGATACTGATGGTACGGGTGCTGACACCGAGGGTGCTGACCGCTATGCAACGGTTTACGGAGTAGCGGTGGGCTCGGTGGCATCAAATGTCGTGATCGACGATGGTGTCGGTGCAACGTTATACGGTAGCTACGGTACGCTAACCATGGGCAGCACAGGTGGTTACACCTATACCCAATATACCTATGACATGGCAGTAGCCTTGCGTACCGCAGCGGATACCGCTCAGGACAACCTTGACGCATACGGTCCGGATGATGGTGAGCCGGAATATGATGATCTGGTGGCAGCACGCGATGAAGCAGATGCTCTGGCTGATCAGGTTGAAGCTGGCTTTGCAGCGATTCAGGCGCTGAATGGAGAGCAGCCCGCGCAGGGAGAAGACCCAGCTGTTCCAGCTGATACATTGGATGATGTCTTCAGCTATACCTTGGCGGATGCAGATGCTGAGTCTGCAGATGATCTGGAACCGGATGCGGACAAAGATACAACAACGCTGACCATTACCATCACGGGTGTGGATGACACAGCGGGTATCAGCTTCACCGGCGCTGAACAGGTTGATGAAGCGGGATTGCCGTTCGGTTCCGGAGAATATTCTGATGGTGATGAAGCCAATGATTCGGATTCCTCGGAGCGTGTTAACGGCACGATCAGTGTCAGCGCGAGCGATGGTATTGATGATGTGGTAATTGGTGGTATTACCCTGACCCTTGCCGATCTGCAGGCCTTGGATGGTACAACCGAGATCGATACCGGCGAAGGTACACTGACCCTGAACAGCTACACACCAACCGATGGTGATGCCGTAGAACTGGGCGGTGTTATCGCTTATACATACGAGTTGGACGCAACCATTGATAATGACAGTATCACCCCAAGTGGCGATGACACTGTTGATGATGACGCGTTTAACGACAGTATAGCGGTGACCGTAAATGGCATTGGTGGCAGTCTGGCGGAAGATGATCTGGTAATTGAAGTACTTGATGATGTGCCGGATGCGATAGCGGACGTTGATGCGATTGATGAAGATGCGGCACCTATCTCAGGTAATGTTATTACAGGCGCTACAGCTGATCCGAATGATACTGATGGTACGGGTGCTGACACCGAGGGTGCTGACCGCTATGCAACGGTTTACGGAGTAGCGGTGGGCTCGGTGGCATCAAATGTCGTGATCGACGATGGTGTCGGTGCAACGTTATACGGTAGCTACGGTACGCTAACCATGGGCAGCACAGGTGGTTACACCTATACCCAATATACCTATGACATGGCAGTAGCCTTGCATACCGCAGCGGATACCGCTCAGGACAACCTTGACGCATACGGTCCGGATGATGGTGAGCCGGAATATGATGATCTGGTGGCAGCACGCGATGAAGCAGATGCTCTGGCTGATCAGGTTGAAGCTGGCTTTGCAGCGATTCAGGCGCTGAATGGAGAGCAACCCGCGCAGGAGAAGACCCAGCCGTACCAGCTGATACATTGGATGATGTCTTCAGCTATACCCTGGCGGATGCGGATGCTTCTACCGATGGATCTACCGCGGATGAAGATAAAGACACTACAACACTGACCATTACCATCACGGGTGTGGATGACACAGCGGGCATCAGCTTCACCGGCACTGAACAGGTTGATGAAGCGGGATTGCCGTTCGGTTCCGGAGAATATGCTGATGGTGATGAAGCCAATGATTCGGATTCCTCGGAGCGTGTTAACGGCACGATCAGTGTCAGCGCGAGCGATGGTATTGATGATGTGGTAATTGGTGGTATTACCCTGACCCTTGCCGATCTGCAGGCCTTGGATGGTACAACCGAGATCGATACCGGCGAAGGTACACTGACCCTGAACAGCTACACACCAACCGATGGTGATGCAGCTGAGCTGGGCGGTTCTATCGCGTATACCTATACCTTGGATGCGACCATTGATAACGACAGCATCATACCAAGTGGTGATGACACTGTTGATGATGACGCGTTCAATGACAGCATAGCGGTGACCGTAAATGGCATTGGTGGCAGTGAAGCGGAAGGTAACCTGACAATTAATATTCTGGATGACGAGCCTGGCGTAGTCTCTCCAACTAAAGGATTGGTTGGTAATACCGGCACCGGAGCGACCACGGAACAGCTGAATTTCTTTGAAATTGTTGGTGCCGACCGTGGGGATACCGAAGATGTAACCTTTAGTTTGAGTAATGTTGGAGCATTGGCGGGTGTAACGACCGTGATGGGGCAGACTATCACCCTGAGCCTGACGAACAATAATCACACTATCGAGGCCCGAGATGAGGATGGTGCTTTAGTCTTTACCGTAGTGCTTAATCCGGATGCCGGAACCGAAGCAAACGATACTTACACCTTAACCATGTTCCAGAAACTTGATGATGGGTCGGGTGAGGCGTTTAGCTTCCTCGGCCTACAGCCAAATAGCGACGATTGGTATGGCCTGGAAGGTAGTACTCTTACAGAAGGAGGCTTGTCGCGAGATATTCTGGTGACCGGTGAAGTTGTGGGTACCGATTCGGTTAACACCAGTCAGACCGGTCTGGGTACCGGTAATAATGCCATCGACCCAGGTCAGTTGATGCGCTTTGACTTTGTAACCGGCCTTGAAGTTCCGGGGTCTGCAGAAGATCTTGGAAATGGCAGTGATGCCAATCTGGATGATATCTCGACTATGTCATTTACCGACCATTACAGCGATTCAGTGGCGTCCTTTACTGTGTCACAGACCCAGTCGGGGGCTAGAGTTGGTGCTCAGGTTCAGGTGTATGACCTGAGTGACGCTGAGGCTGTGCTGGATGAAACGGATTTTGCATCCACAACAGGTGCTGACTTTGATGATGTTAATGGCGAAAGAGTTAGGATTGCCAGCGTTGTAGTTCTGAATGACTTGGGGCAGGTCATAGAAGAAGTTGTTTGGGATGAAGATCTGGATGAATTTGTAGTTAGTGGTCTGAATGATGCGAATATCGAAGTGTACGCAGGTTCTGATCCGCAGGCCCTTGCTACCGAAAATATATTGGTATCTGTAGATGGCCTTCTGTCGGGATACAGCGTGGTAGTTACCGGTGAGTCTGAATTTGAAAGACTGGAAGTACTGAACAATGATGACCCTAATTCTACTAACCCAACTAAAGGCTTTGACGTCTCCGGCATCAATGTAGGTGTGGATGTCGATGGTACGGCCATTGATATGAACTTTGCCCTTGATGTTGTTGATGCGGATGGCGATACCAATAGCGGTACGTTGAATGTCACAGTATTGCCTGACATTGTTGGTACTGATAATGCCGAAACTCTAACCGCCGATGATGGTGACAGTGCACTGTTTGGTTTGGGTGGTAATGACATTCTGATTGGTGGTGCCGGTGATGATCTGCTAATCGGTGGGGATGGAGAAGATACCTTCGTTTGGAATGCAGGAGATGATGGTACAGATGTAGCCCCAGCGGTAGATACTATCGCTGATTTCCAGACCGGGTTTGTTAGTGGTTCTGTTGATGATGTGTTGGATCTGAAAGATATGCTTGATGGTGAAACTGAAGCAACGTTGGAAAACTTCCTATCGTTCAGCTCTGACGGAACTGATACCACTATCGATGTTGACCCAAATGGTGTAAATGCAGGTGGAGTTACTCAGCAGATCGTATTGAAAGATATGGATCTGACTCAGGGAGGAACCCTCACAGATGCAGATATAATAGCTGGCCTACTGGCTAATAATAATCTGGATGTAGATAACTCTTAATAAGTTAGTATCACTGGAATTCAAAGCACCCCATTCAGGGGTGCTTTTTAAACTTTATGATAGAGCTGATCCGCTGAATGAAATGCCTTCCCAACCCGTTTTCATGAAGTTACGAATATTTCCATGATCATCGCCTTCAGGTGTATTTAATACGTCCTGATAAAAACGGCCGAAGCAGCGTAACGTTTGTTCTTTGTCTAAATTGTTTAATTGTGCAAATGCAAAGATCTTACAGCTACCTTCATTTTGCCCGACCTCATTCTGAACATCGCCATTAGAAAAAGCTGTCGGCGAAAATTCATAGTTATCTGAGATCACTTGCATAGTGTCTTCAAAATCAAGTTCAGGGTTGTTATCTAGTTGCTGAAGAAATTCATTTAGGGTCATTTTTATGCCTTCTAATTCAAGTGTTATCTGCAGTTGGATATTAGAGTGCTGTTTAATTTTTGCAATAGTTTGATCTCAATCAGCCTTGCTTGATCTTTATCCATTCACGAATACCGGAACTGGCTATTTGATTTACACTGAAAGTGCCAAGGTTAGAAAACCTTTAGGCAAGGATGTACAAGAATGTACTTAGGTTTCAATGAGGAAGAGGTGTTTAGCCATGTTAACTTATCAAGAGTGTTTGGAAATGAGCGGCCTATCTGCATCTGAAGTAGACGCGATTGCTGAGCATGAACATGTTGACCCTATCATAGCTATGGCGATGGGTAACTATTTGGTAGAACACCAAGGTGAGAAGCTTATTAAGCGTATTATTTTGGATGACATCACTAAGGCTGAAAGGAAAGGTGATGATGAACATGCAGCTTTGCTACGTAGAGTTATGGAGCACTTTATAGCTACTCATCCAGATGCTGGTCTCTGAGGCATTAACAAATAGATAAAGGGCCGGAAGGCCCTTTATTTTTGTGAACTATAAGCGACTTTCGGTCAATAGTATGGTCAATAGCGTTTGGCTGTTTTCAGCTGCGTCGTGCCCTAATGGTGTTAAATATCCACCATCGGTTTGCGTGACTAAACCTTTATCAAACAGGCGCTGTGTAGCAGCAATAATCTCGGGTTTAGCGGAGGAGTGAACTTTAATACCTTCTTGCGTTGTATCGAGGTTAAACATATTCAATACATTCAATTCTTGCATGATCTCTTCGTTATACGGCATATCTGCTCCTGAAAAAAATCGTCGGTATCTAAGGTGTGTTAGCCAATCTTTAATGGTTAGCAAAAGACCTTATCCAACAGCATAGACCTTCTTGCTTTGAAATATAACCCTTTAATTTCAATGAAAAAGAAATTGGGTAGCTAAGTTGTTGTGAAGTGATAAAACTTGAAGAAATTGAAGATTAAAGGGCGAGGGGAAGCGTATTGAGAGCGGAAAGAAAAAAGGGGCAGAATAGCTGCCCCCTTATTGAATTACTTAATGCGCATACCAGGTTGTGCACCTTCGTCTGGATTGAGGATCCATAGATCTTCACCTCCTGGGCCCGCTGCCAGAACCATACCTTCGGAAACACCGAACTTCATCTTTCTAGGAGCAAGGTTAGCAACCATCACGGTTAGCTTACCTTCTAGATCTTCAGGAGCATATGCGGATTTAATGCCTGCAAAGACATTACGTGTTTCACCACCTAAATCTAGCGTTAACTGTAGAAGCTTATTCGCGCCTTTAACATGTTCTGCTTTGGCGATGCGTACAACACGCAGATCGACTTTAGCAAAATCTGGGAACTCAATAGTATCAGCGATTGGCTCGTCAGCTAATGGGCCTTTATCTGCTTTGGAGCTTTGCTCAGTCGCAGCAGCAAGTGCGGCCAAGACTTCTTTAGTCTCTTCGATAATTGCGTTTACTTTGTCTTCTTCTACACGCTGCATCAACGGCTTGAACTTATTGATCTTATGGCTAAGTAGAGGAGCTTCAATAGCATCCCACGCCATATTCTCAACATTTAGGAAAGCTTGAGCTTCTTCTGCAACTTGCGGAAGTACAGGCGCAAGGTAAGTCAGAATGACACGGAACAAGTTGATGCCCATTGAACAGCAATCTTGTACCGCTTGTTCCTGACCTTCTTGTTTAGCAAGTACCCAAGGTTCAGCGTTGTCGATGTACTGGTTAGCTTTATCAGCAAGCGCCATAATTTCACGCATAGCTTTGCCGAATTCGCGATTTTCATAAGCGTTGGCAATGTTTTCGCCAGCAGCAACCGCTTCTTGGTATAGCGCAGGCTCAGATAGAGCAGGTGCCATTTCACCATCGAACTTCTTCTTGATAAAGCCAGCACAGCGAGAAGCGATGTTGATAACTTTGTTGACCAAGTCTGCGTTTACACGCATACGGAAGTCTTCTAAGTTTAGGTCGATATCATCGATGCCTGAGCTTAACTTAGCTGCAAAGTAGTAACGCAGGTATTCAGGGCGTAGATGCTTAAGGTATGTCTCAGCCATAATGAACGTGCCGCGAGACTTAGACATCTTTTGACCATCAACGGTTAAGAAACCGTGACAGAAAACTCCTGTTGGCTTACGGAAACCTGCACCTTCTAGCATTGCTGGCCAGAATAGGGTGTGGAAGTAAGCGATATCTTTACCGATAAAGTGGTATAGCTCAGTTTCTGATGATTCAGACCAGTATTCGTCAAAATCGACACCGTTCTTATCACACCAGTTTTTAAAGCTGGCCATGTAACCGATAGGGGCATCTAGCCATACGTAGAAGTATTTGCCTGGAGCATCTGGAATTTCAAAACCCCAGTAAGGTGCATCACGGGAAATATCCCAGTTTTGTAAGCCGGACTCGAACCACTCATTCAGTTTATGAATCATCTGTTCCTGAACATGGTTATCTACCCAGTTGCGTAAGAACCATTCGAAATCACCTAGTTTGAAGAAGTAGTGCTCGGACTCTTTTTCAATTGGTTTCGCACCAGAAACTGCGGAGTACGCATTTTTCAATTCAACAGGGCTGTAGGTAGCACCACATTTTTCACAGGAATCGCCATACTGATCTGGTTCGCCACACTTAGGGCAATCACCCTTAACGAAACGGTCAGGAAGGAACATCTCTTTCTCTGGATCATATGCCTGAGTGATAGTCTTTTTAGCAATATGACCGCCATCACGTAAAGCTGTGTAGATCTTCGAGGAGAAATGCTGGTTTTCAGGTGAATGGGTAGAGTGATAGTTATCAAAACCAACCATAAAGCCAGAGAAGTCACGCTGGTGCTCTTCGCTTACTTTATCGATCAATTCTTGCGGTGAAATACCCATCTGATCAGCTTTGAGCATAATTGGCGTGCCGTGAGCATCATCAGCACAAACATATGTACATTGATGGCCACGTTGCTTCTGGAAGCGAACCCAGATATCAGTCTGGATATATTCCACCAAATGACCAAGATGGATAGGGCCATTAGCATACGGAAGGGCGCTTGTTACAAGAATTTTGCGTTTGCTGTCAGTCATGATCTGCCTGAAAACCTAAAATCATTAAAAAAATAGACCGCAGATTCTACGCGTTTTGGACGATTTTATGAACAGTTAAAGTTCTGTTAACTGAAGAAGGAGTGTTTTTTAAGAATAGGCGAAAATTTGTGGAGATTTACCTGTTCGGAGCATTGAAAAATAGACTTGTGAACAACAATTTTCCGCTAACAATGAACTACTTTAGAACACCAGGCTACAAGCAGTGTTGTTGAAATAAATATAACCCTACAAAAATTAGGAAAAATGCTCATACTTAAGTAAGCTGTATCGACTGTTCGGTCTGCAGGGATAGATGGAGTTTTTGCAGGCGGTGTTGGTTAAGGGAGATGTAAACTCTTAGGAACACAGGGTCATTAATGTTCAGATCCCGTGTTCAGCCAAAAGTGATTTTATGAATACAAACAATGCAGAGCTGGATAAGGCTCTGTTTCTCTGTTCTGACAAATCGGATGCTGAAGCTTATTTAAGCGAACTAAAAGGGTTTTTAAATTACGCAGTCACATTGGTCCCGGATTGGGAGCAGTTGCTTAAATTTGCACAGCAGGAAACCTACGCCATTATCCTGCTGAACCTAGGTGGCCTTAAAGCAGAAGATGAATTAGTTCACCTTAGAACTCTTATCGATATTCAACCAGGCTCAATGAGGGTAGGTCTTTATAAGCCTATGAGTATGTCTACACGAGTCGCTTTTTCTGAATGTTGTCATCGACTTTATCCGTTAGACATCGAGCCAGCGCAATTAGGTGAAGGAATATCTGAGAGTGCGAGAGCACAACGAATTCTAGGGCAAGATAAAGTGCGTGAACTTGTGGGGAGTGTTAAGGTTTTACCTTCTCTGCCTGATATCTATGTAGAGCTCAACGAGGCCTTATCTTCTCCAAAAAGTAATGCTCGTATAATTGCAGGGATTATCGAAAAAGATATGGCGATGGCTGCCAAAATCTTACAATTAGTTAATTCGGCTTGTTTTGTTTTAGAGCGTAACATAAGTAGTCTGCAAGAAGCGGTGTCTTTGCTTGGTGTGCGTGAAGTACGGGATTTGGTGCTAACTAACAAGGTATTCGAACATTTTCCTCAGGATGGACGTTGGAGTAGCTTTGCATTTGACCATATACGGGACCGCTCTGTTCTAGTTGCCGGCTTGGCACGTGAGATCTGTCGTACAGTAAAAGCGTCACCAGTTGTAACTGATCAAGCATTTTTGGCTGCTCTATTACAAGATTTTGGTATGTTGATCTTCGCAACCCATGATCCAGAAGGCTATCAAAAGGTTATGCAGGAGGCGACAGATCTTAACCAGCCTCTATATGCTGTGGAAAAAATGCGTATGGGTGTCAGCCATACAGAAGCGGGTGCATATTTGTTATCGCTTTGGAATATTTCTCCTGCCGTCATTGAAACTGTTCTGTTTCATCATTTCCCTTCATCTAGCAAATCTGATGATTTTTCGGCACTAACTGCTGTGCATGTTGCGGACGCTATTTTACCTAATGTGACCAACGTGCTTGGATGTCAGATTTCTAGTCGTCTGAGTTATCACTATTTGGAGCGTTTGGGGTTGGAAGATAAGGTAAATCATTGGCAGCAATTGGCGAGTCGCTATAAATTTTCTCATCCAGGTTGCGGAGGGGTGAAGAGTAGTTTTGCCTAACTTATCATCCTGCTAGAATATGCGTCTTTATCAAGGGGGATTTATCCCCCTTTTCTCTGTTTTAAGTTCTTTGTTTGAGGCATGAATGTCTATCTCTGTTGTTGAACCCGAAAAGTACCAAGCGCAATTAGCGGTTAAAAAAGCAGCAACTGCTGAACAGTTTGCTGATTTTGATTTGCCAGAGATAGAGGTGTTTGAATCGCCAAAAAGTCACTATCGTATGCGTTGTGAGTTTCGTGTTTGGCACGAAGATGATGACCTTTACTATGTGATGTTTGAAAAGGGCAATAAACATGCTCGTATTCGTATAGATCACTGCCCAATGGTGTCTAAACGAATTGAAGAAGTTATGTTTAATTTGCTTGAAGACATTCGCCCAAATGAAGTGTTACGTCGAAAGCTGTTTCAAATCGATTTCCTAAGTACCTTAAGTGGCGAACTGCTGGTAACTTTGCTTTACCATCGTCCTATCGATGAAACATGGACTGAAGCTGCGCGTGAACTTAAAGAGAAATATAACATTCAGCTAATCGGTCGCTCACGCAAAACAAAAATTCTATTGGATCAAGATTTTGTAATAGAAAAGCTTGATATCAATGGCCGCGATTATATCTACAAGCAGGTCGAAAACAGTTTCTCTCAACCAAACGGCGAAGTGTGCCGTCATATGATCTCTTGGGCATTGGATGCTACGCAAAATGCCGGTGGAGATATGGTTGAGTTATATTGCGGTAACGGCAATTTTACGCTGCCAATGGCGCAAAATTTCAGACGCGTTGTTGCAACTGAAATATCGAAAACATCTGTAAGAGCAGCTCAATTTAATATTGAAGAAAACAACATTGATAACGTTGATGTGGTTCGAATTAGTTCAGAAGAGTTTTCTCAAGTATTAAGTGGTGCAGTAGAGAAGCGACGTACTAAAGATCTTGGATTGAACGAATGTAACTTTACAACAGTCTTGGTCGATCCACCGCGTTCTGGTTTAGATGATGATACGGTTAAGCAAGTTCAAGAGTATGACAATATTCTGTATATCTCTTGTAACCCAGATACATTGGCTGAAAACTTAAAAGTTATCACGCAAACACATGAGTTAAAGCGCTTTGCGATTTTTGATCAGTTCCCTTATACCGATCATCTTGAGTGTGGTGTGTATTTAAGTCGCCGTTAAGAACCAATGTAAACGTTCTTAACGTTTAGGTGAAACCAAAATTTTCTCATGGGCCTCTTGTTGAAGGGAGGCCCATTTATCCTCAAATTCTTTTACGTTAAGGGGTTTAGAAAAGTAGTACCCCTGAGCGTACACTTTTCTTTCAATTTTACGAAGAGCTGTTAATTGCTCTTGGGTTTCAATACCTTCGGCAATGACCTCTAGCCGCATACTTTTACTCATTTGAATAATCGCTTCGACTAGTCCGTGGTAAGCCCCTTCATCAGTGCAGTTACTGATAAAAGAGCGATCTATTTTTAGTATATCTAGTGGGAATTTCATCAGATAGCTTAAAGCAGAAAAGCCGGTACCAAAGTCATCTATGGCAATCTTACAGCCAAGTGAACCAAGTTCTTTGAATATGCGTTGGTTCGCCTGGTTATCAAGCAGTAACAGGCTTTCTGTAATCTCGATTAAGAGATTTGCTGGAGGTATTTGATGTTCTTCGATTGCAGTTTTAATACAGTGGATAAATTGGCTGGACTGAAACTGCTGTATGGATACATTTACAGATAAGTAAAAATTCGGCTTTAACTTTTCACGCCAGAGGGCCTGTTGTTGGCAGGCTTGTTGTATGCACCATTCTCCAATAGGCACGATTAAGCCGGTTTCTTCGGCAATGGGAATAAATTCGCTTGGAGAAATAAGTTCTGTACCGTTGCGAAGTCTTAATAAAGCTTCTGCGCCGGTGATTTGGGCATTTTTAAGGTTGAAGATAGGCTGGTAATGCAGTTCCAGTAATTGATCATCAATCGCTCTACGTAATAGCGCTTCTATCCTAGCCCGTTGTTGAATATGTTGATTATGCTCCTGTGTGTAAAAGGCATAACGGCAACGCCCCCCCTCTTTTGCACGGTACATGGCGATATCTGCATTTTGTACTAACTTGGTTGGATTGTCGGCATCGGAAGGGAACATGGAAATACCCACTGACGCAGAAATATAGATATCACTTGCCGATAAATGAAAGCTTTCTTCCAGTTTACTGACTATCCGACTGGCTATTTCTTCAGCTTTTTCTGGAGACTGGAGGTTTTGCAGTATTACTGCAAACTCATCTCCACCTAAACGAGCGATGTGGTCATCATTACGTAACTGAGAGCTAATGCGTTTGGTTGCTGCGCATATTAGTTTGTCACCGACGTGGTGACCGAAGGTGTCGTTGACTGCTTTGAAATGATCCAAGTCTATAAAAAATAGAGCAAAAGGACTTTGACATTCTTGCCTGTTTTCAAATAGTAATTGCAGGTGCTTTTGGAATTGGTTGCGATTTGCTATGCCTGAAAGGGCGTCGGTATTGGCCTGATATTCCAGTTCACTCCTTGCCTGATTAAGGCTGGTGACATCAGTAATGACGGCTAATGCTCCTGGATAGGAGTCACTGGCGGAAAGGGTTGCATCCATCAGGACTTCCATTTTCTGCCCTGACTTGGTTTTGATATTAATAGGGTATTCGGCTAAGTTCCCCTTCAGCCACAGAGTTTGAATACAGTCTTTTATTTGGTTTGTATCTTTTTGATCATAGAGAAGGTGGCTTAAAATATGGCCGACAATTTCCCTTCGATCATAACCTAGATTTTGCAGGAAATAATCACTGGCATCTTTGATCATGCCTTGCTGATCAAAGCTGAAAATTAATGATGGTGTAGAGTGGTACAGCGTTCTCAGGCGTAACTCACTGTTTTTCAGACGAAGGTGATGTTCTTCAATGTTATTTTGCATATCGTTAAATGCACTGGCAATTTCGCCTAACTCATCATTAGATGTGTGTTGCACTTTCGCAAAAAAAGCATCGCCTTTGCTACTTTTGATAGCCTGCAGTATGGCCTGTATAGGTCCCCCCAGTAATTTATAATAAATAAGCCATACGGTGGTTAGCAGCGTTATAACCATGACTAATAGGGTGATTAGGGTTTCGTTTAAAGCACGTTGCTGATTGGCTTGTAAACGGGTATTACCGACTATGATTATCATGGTGCCGGCTTGTTGGGTGATATGGGCATTGCTATAGATAATTGGGGCTTCCAGGGTAAAGGCGATATCCACATGCCCCAATTCATCAGATTGTTGTTCATATACAATGTTATTACTTTCATCCCGAACTTCGACTTTCAGCAAATCCGGGTCGAGCATCATTGAACCAACAATATTTTGTAAAATTTTCGTATTAAAGTTCCATAGGGGTACAGCCAAACTGGCGGGTAAGCTCTGAAGACTGTCTTTTTTTTCCTGTAGCTGCTGCTCAAGTTGCTGTGAGGTTTGGTATGCAGAAAAGCCAAAGGAAATTAATAAGGCGATCAATGCTCCAGGTATTAATACCAGAAGTAATTTAGCTTGCAGTGATCGTAAGTGAGATAGCATGTACGACCTTATTTTTATTGTGTAATAGAACTGAATACTTTTTCTAAGGAAAAGTCATAGTTGCTAGATCTATCTTCATTGGAAATAGAAAATTGGGTGAAATCAATTTTATTCCATTGCTCATTGCCTAGATGAGATAAGTATAGATCGATGTTGGTTTTATCAATGCCTTGCATCTGAAAACGGATATCACCTATAGGCGTATAAACCCCTTTGAGTTGCTGTTGATGGTAATCATGTAGTAATACCATAGACCAGGCGCCACCAAGGAAATGCCCTCCATCAGTTAAAAGCATTTCCCTGCTTTTCACTAGCTTTAGACCTTCTGAGGACCAGTTAAGTCCGACTAAGCATACATCTTCTCCAGCTTTTAAGTTATGTGCCTCTAATGCTGCTTTTGCGCCAAAAGCGATAGGATCATTTGCAGCCCAGATTACAGAGGGGGTTATCTGATTTTGTTGAGCCCAGTGCAGATACTTCCGTGTTAGTCGCTCAGCATCTTTTTGGTTCCAATTAGCGTACAGAAAGCGATCCAGTGTTAATTCATTGTGTTTTTGAATAACAGAGAGCGCTCCTTCGTTACGTCCAATTGAGGCCGGCGTTAGCTGATCGCCGCCAATCGCTAGAACATGGTAGGGTTTCTTATGCTGTTTTTGTTCTGCGCAGTGTAATAGCGCAGTCATCATGCGCTTTCCCGCAGTAAAGTAATCGGGGGTGATGGCGCCTAGAAGATTCGGGTACTTACCGCCGGGAAAACCTACGCGATCTCTTTGCTTTGGTAAAAAGTCACTTAGTAGCATAAGTGTTTTTATGTTTTTTTCTGCAGCCGCTAGTAAAATTTTTTCAGCGGCCTGTTCTTCATTAACCAGAATTAGATAATCAGGGGGGATTTCTCGCTGAGTGGCTTTGATTCCTAAAGCAGCCATATGTACGCGGTTGCGTTCAGCGTATATGACTTCAAGATTAATATTAAAGTCATGGGCTGCCGCTTGCATCGTCTCCGTAACCATATCCCAAAACCTTTCGCCCTGTTTACCAGGATTGATGAAGGTTACGTTCATTGCAGAAGCCTGAAATGAGCATAAGACTAAGTATATGATTGTTAGAGGTTTACTGAACGAAGTTATCATTTTTGTTTACCGTTCAAAACATCAGTATGGATCTATTCTGCCTTTAAAAGTAGGGACAATACAATTATTTTATGGCGATACTTTGGTAGGCAGCGTTATGTCATAAAAATAGTATTTTTTATTAGAGACTGTTACGAATTATCGGTTATTTTCACCAGAAGTATTAAATATCGCTACTTCTATTGTAGTTCCAAATGTTAAGAATCGGATCTTATATATTTCTAGTATCTCGGTTGGTGGTGAACAGCCGTTCTTACAAGATAGAGCAGACTACTACCCTGTATTCTGCTAAAAAAGCATGCGGAATTGGGTTGGAGAACAACATGAAAGACTTACTTAAAATAAATGGATTTATTGCCTTTGTTTGCGTGGCATTTATCAATGCATTTGTAGACTTAGGGCATAAAATTGTTATCCAAAATACCCTGTTCAAAGCCTATGAGGGCGATCTACAAATTTTACTGACCGCAGTTGTGAATGGCTTAATCCTATTACCATTTATTATGTTGTTTACCCCCTCTGGTTTTCTTGCCGATAAATATCCTAAGAACAATGTCATGCGTTTATCTGCATGGGGTGCAGTTGGCATAACCTTGTTAATAACCGCTTGTTATTACATAGGGTTATTTATTCCTGCGTTTGCGCTTACCTTCATTCTTGCTTTGCAAAGTGCATTCTACTCACCGGCTAAGTATGGCTATATCAAAGAGATGGTGGGGACAAATAATCTAAGTGAAGGTAATGCTTGGATTCAGTCTGTCACCATGATCGCAATCCTTAGCGGAATTGTGGTGTTTTCATTGCTATTTGAAATGCGCTTAGAAGGCATGAACGAAATTACGCCAGAACAAAGTCTTATTAAAAATGCGCCATTGGGTTGGATCTTAGTCGCTGGTGCCTTGATTGAGTTGTATCTTGCATATCAATTACCGCAGTTACGTGAAACAGATCAAACTGCTAAGTTTGATAAATCGGCTTACTTAAAAGGAAAAATACTTAAAAACAACATTCAGTTGCTACAAGGTAAACGCCCAATCTGGCTAGCAATTATTGGCTTGTCCCTGTTTTGGTCTATTAGCCAAGTTATGTTGGCTGTATTTCCAGCATTCGCAGAAGAGCATCTACAACAGAGCAATACATTTGTGATTCAAGGCACTATGGCGCTTGCGGGTGTGGGTATATTGTTCGGTTCAATCTTGGTCGGACGCTTTTCTAAACATTACATCAATGTCGGTTTGATCCCTGTCGGCGCTACCGGTGTAGCGGTAGGTTTAATCTTACTGCCACAACTTAGCTCTATGTGGATGCAATCCGCTGTGTTCTTCGCAATTGGCTTGTTTGGCGCGTTATTGTGTGTGCCATTGAATGCTTTGATTCAGTTTCATGCCAGTGAATCAGAAAGTGGACGTGTATTAGCAGGTAGTAACTTTATTCAAAACCTTATGATGCTTGGTTTCCTAGCGATGACAGTAGTCTTCGCTTGGAACAGTGTTGATGGGGTGTGGCTTCTATTCCTTCTGGCTGTGATTGGTGTTGTAGGTGCAGTGTTTGCGATTGTTACTTTGCCACAGGCATTTATCCGTTTACTGGTGATGATGTTGTTTCGTCGTAAGTACAAACTTCAGGTCTTAGGTTTTGAGAACTTACCTGAGTCCGGTAAAGGAACACTTTTGCTGGGTAATCACATTAGTTGGTTGGATTGGGCGATCATTCAGATGGCTTGTCCACGCCATATCCATTTTGTCATGGAACGAAGCATCTATGAGCGTTGGTATCTACGTTGGTTCTTGGATATCTATAAAGTTATTCCTATCTCAAAGGGTAAGAGTCGTCAGGCATTGGAGCAGGTGGGGGAACTTATCAGTGCAGGCGAAGTGGTTTGTCTTTTCCCTGAAGGCGCTATTAGTCACTTAGGCCAGTTAGGTGAGTTTAAGCGTGGTTTTGAAAGAGCCTGTGTCGATGCCCAAGGTGTGATTGTTCCTTTCTATATGCGGGGTTTGTGGGGTAGTCGTTTCTCTCGCTCGACCGACAAAATGAAAGAGATTCGTAACGAATCTGGAAAGCGTGATGTCACTGTAGCGTTTGGTGCTCAGATGCCTATCAGCAGTACCGCAGCAGAAGTGAAGAAAAAGGTTTTCGAGCTATCGATCCATACATGGGATCAATACACACAAACGTTGGAGACAATACCACAAGCCTTTGTTCGCAGTATGAAGTCGTCGCGTTCAGGTTACGCCATCGCCGATGTTGATGGTGGTCCTCTTAGTCATAACAAGTTATTAACCGCCTGTGCTTTGTTTAAAAAGCGTATAGCCCGAACTGAAGGTGAAAATATTGGTTTGTTGGTACCAACATCAAGTGCCGGTGCTATTGCGAATATTGCTTCATTGATGGCAGGTAAAACTGTTGTAAATCTTAACTTCACAGCGCCTATGCCTGCTCTTCAATCTTCTCTGGAGCAAGCTGAGGTACAAACGATTGTTACGGCGAAGAAGTTTGTTAAAAAATTAAATGCTCGCGGTATCGATATTGAGAGTCTTTTTGAAGGCCGTCGTGTGCTTTATATGGAAGAGATTAAAGCTGAAATAAGCAAACTGGAGGCTATATTCACATTAGGTTTGGTTAGTCTTGCACCGACCTTCATTTTGCAAACACTATTATGTAAGCCTTCTGAGCTTGAAGATACGGCGGCGATTTTGTTCTCTTCTGGAAGTGAAGGAGCACCTAAAGGGGTTATGCTTAGCCATCGTAATATCATGGCTAACCTACGACAGACAGCTGATGTTCTTAATGTGAGAGATGATGACTGCATTATGGCAACCTTGCCGTTATTCCATGCATTTGGTCTAACTGTGACCTGCTTTATGCCATTGATCGAAGATATGCCGGTAGTTTGTCACCCAGATCCAACCGATGCTGTGAAAATAGGTAAAGGTGTAGCTCGCTATAAGGCAACGCTAATGTGTGCAACGTCGACATTTATGCGACTGTACGCACGTAATAAACGCGTTCACCCATTGATGTTCCAATCACTGCGCACTGTGGTCGCAGGCGCTGAGAAACTAGATCCTAAGGTGCGAGATCTATTTGAAAGTAAGTTCCATGTACCTGTAGTTGAAGGTTACGGTTCGACTGAAACAACACCGGTTGCCAGCACAAACTTACCTGATTCATTAGATACGGATTGGTGGTCAGTTCAGGTAGGTAATAAGCCGGGAACAGTCGGTATGGCACTACCTGGATCAACGTTCCGTATTGTTGATCCTGATACACTTGAAGAACTACCAACAGGTGAAGATGGTTTGATCCTGATCGGTGGTACTCAGATTATGCAAGGTTATCTTAATAACCGTGAGAAGACTGAAGCTGCTGTTGTCGAGATGGATGGTCTACGTTGGTACCTTAGTGGCGATAAAGGTCATGTCGATGAAGACGGCTTCCTGACTATTGTTGACCGTTATAGTCGTTTTGCCAAAATTGGCGGAGAAATGGTGAGCTTAACTTCTGTTGAAGGCCAAGTCAGAGAGTTGTTGAATGCACCTGAGTTACCACTGGTGGCAGTGAACTTAGCCGATAACAAAAAAGGTGAAAAGGTTATCTTGTTGGTTGAAGGTGACCATGATTCTTCTGAAATGAGAAATCAGCTAATAGAAGGTGGAATGCCTCCTTTAACGCTGCCTTCAGAAATTTATGCAGTGCCTGAAGTACCTGTGCTTGGTAGCGGTAAAACCGATTTTTGTAGTGCGAAAACATTGGCGGAGCAATGTGCTACCTAATGCACGCATTATTGATATTGTTTGTAGGTATTCTGGGCAAGTGTCTCCTTTCTAACTGCTAAAGAAGGGAGGCTTTACAGGGAAAAGTCTGGACAGCAAAAGTATTAAAATGCATTATTCCCACTAAATTACTCGGTTATTATTGAAGAGCATCGAATTCGGCTTATTCCGAGTTAAGTAGAAATTTTTAGGCGGTATAAAAGTGTCAAATATTGAAGCGCAAATTAACCAAGTTTTAAGTCAGTTTCAGGATGAAGTTGCAGCAACCGATCTGGTATCTGCTGGTTTTGTAAAGGCAATCAAGGCAGAAGGGTCAACAGCTAGCGTAGAGTTAGTATTAAGCTACCCATCCAAAGGTGTTGCTTCGAAATTACAAGCGGATCTGCAGGCTAAACTGTTAGAGATTGATGGCTTAGATAAATGCGATATTACTGTGGGTCACAATATTTCGGCGAGCCCTAGCCAAAACAGCATTCCAGTTATGGAAGGCGTCAAAAACGTTATTGCGGTCGCTTCAGGTAAAGGTGGTGTTGGTAAATCAACGACTACGGTTAACTTGGCGCTAGCAATGGCGGCAGAGGGAGCTAAAGTAGGTGTTTTGGATGCGGATATCTATGGCCCTAGTCAGGGTATGATGCTCGGTGTTGCTGAAGGCGTTCGCCCGCAGCCTTATGATGAAAAAACATTTAACCCTGTAGAAGCTCATGGCCTTCAATCTATGTCGATGAGTTATCTGATTGAAGATAATACTGCTATGGTGTGGCGTGGTCCGATGGCTGCTGGTGCATTACAGCAATTGCTAACACAGACACGTTGGCAGGATCTTGATTATCTATTTATTGATATGCCACCGGGTACCGGTGATATTCAATTAACGCTGTCTCAAAAGGTACCTGTTTCTGGTGCAGTGATTGTTACAACACCACAGGATATCGCTCTGCTTGATGCCAAAAAAGGTATCGAGATGTTCCGTAAAGTTGATATCAACGTATTGGGTATTGTAGAAAATATGAGTACTCATATTTGTAGCCAATGCGGTCATGCAGAAGCTATTTTTGGTGATGGTGGTGGTGCTGAGATTGCTGAACTGTACGAAACAGAATTATTAGGGAAGCTACCGCTAGCACTTACGATTCGTCAACAAGCTGACTCAGGTGCGCCAACGGTTGCTGAAGATCCAGAAGGTGAACACGCGCAGATTTATCGTACGGTTGCACGTACTTTAGCAGCGAGACTTGCAAAGCATAACGCAGATAATGATATCCGCGTGCCTTCCATTATCGTTGAAGATGACTAATAAATAGCTGATCGCTGTTTTGACTCTTTAATAAAGCCCTTTATAGGGCTTTATTTGTTTCTACCTTTCTTTTTAGTTTTGTCCTGTAACACCGTTTTCATGCTCGATCTATAAATTGATTCTGATCAAATTTTAGACATTTATTTGGGTGGATTCAGAAAAGAGGTCTACAATTAAAAGTTCAAGCTGTATAAATAATGAACACTATAAAAATAAGTAAAGGGATGAACGATGGATTATAGAGCAACCGCAAATATAAAAATGATGAAGCCCAAACCTTCCGCTTTAACTCGGCGTGAGATGGCCGCAGAACTTCGCCGTCAGGCGAATACTCTGCGTGATGAAGGGCAAACAGCAGCTGAATTTTGGTTAGCTGAGCAATATGAGAAGACCGCTAATCTTCTCAACTGAAGTTGCCGAAAGAATGTACAGAAATGAATTGAATCCCCCTTCAATCAAAAACGGTCTCAACTGAGGCCGTTTTTTTTGTCCCTTATGCGTAAAAAAGGTACAATTACCGGCTCGAAATTATCACTCAGATGGAAAGCTAAAATGGGCATTAAAGCAGATAGCTGGATTCGTCGCATGGCGGAAGAGAAAGATATGATTTCACCTTTTGAGCCTGGTCAGGTTCGCGAAGTGGATGGCTCACGCATCGTATCTTATGGTACTTCCAGTTATGGTTATGATGTTCGTTGTGCAAATGAATTTAAGGTTTTCACTAACATAAATTCATCCATAGTTGATCCTAAAGATTTTGATGAAGGTAGCTTTGTCGATATCCAATCGGATGTTTGTATTATTCCACCAAATTCTTTCGCACTAGCGCGTACTGTTGAGTATTTCAAAATCCCGCGTGATGTATTAACTATTTGCCTAGGCAAAAGTACTTATGCGCGTTGTGGCATCATTGTTAATGTCACACCTTTAGAGCCTGAGTGGGAAGGGCACGTTACTCTTGAGTTTTCGAATACTACGCCATTACCTGCAAAAATTTATGCTAATGAAGGCGTCGCTCAGATGCTATTCCTGCAGGGTGATGAAGTCTGCGAAACATCCTACAAAGACCGTGATGGTAAATATCAAGGTCAAACAGGTGTGGTCGTACCACGTACTTAAGATTTACCGCACGAAGTAATAAGCACCCTCGCTAATGATTTTAGATCGAAAACAGATAAGCTCGTTCTGGGAACAGCTGCAGGATACAATTGAGCAGCTGCTATCCAGTCGTAGTGATGACCGTTTTGATGCTGAGCCGCTTTTAACTCAGTATCGTGAGCAGTTGCAAAAAATTGATCGTAACCTTACGTTCCATTTTCAAAGTGATGAAGATCAGGATGGGGCGATCGAAATGGTATTCGGTTGCGATGGCTTTCCTGAGTCCATTCAGTCAGTGTTGAGCCTGATTGGTGCTGCTCCAGACCTTACAGGTATTGAGTTTAAAGCGTTTAATAATCGCTATGACCCTGTGCCGCTTACGATCAATATTGGCGATGAGTTCTGTGAACTTTCAGATTTTTGGTTCCGCATAGTGATCGTAGAAAAGCGTCTTCATTTAGAGATCTATCTGGAAGATGCGCCAAAAGTGCTGGATATGGATCCACGGGTTGAAGCCGTTATGATCTACCTAGATGCATTGATTGGTGAGTATGAGCTAATGACGCGCGTCTGGGCATTGGATTGGTTCGAACTGCCAAAGTCACCAGAGGATTATGGTTTAACTAAACTGGTTGATCTGCGTGAGCGTTTTGATGAGCTTAAGAAAGGTGTTTCACCTATAGGTATGACGCTTCACTAGAAGAAAGCCTGTCGATAACTACCCAATATGACAGGCTGCGTTCTTGGCTCTAATTGTCCGACAAAATATAGATACTGCCTTCTTCCTCTTCGATCGGTTTGTCTGAGCCCTGTTTCCATGCGCGCATTTTTTGATTTCCTTAAGTTTTTTTGTTGCTTCCTTAGTAACAATCGACCATTGTCATAGTAACCTTAGTGTTAAATGCTAATCTTGCAAATTAATTTATAAATTAGGTGCCTTATGAGTGGATTACTGACAGCCTTGCTGGAAGATGTGCGTGCAGAATATGTGGCACGAATGCAGGCAAATGGTTGTTCAGAACCTTATCTAACAGCAGAACGTTTGTGTCATGAGGTTCTATTTATTGAAGCGGATAGGCTTGCTGAGATTATTGAACAAGATCCGACTTTACTTGCTGCACGAGCAGGTGATCTGATCATGAACCGCCAAGAAAGTGAAAATCCATCTGTCGGAGTTATTATTTGCTGCAATATTTTAGCTGCAGCTTTAGAAGGGTTATTAGCTGTTGCTGTCGAAAGAGAGTGGCTTGATATTGATGAAGAGGGCAATGTCTTGGTTGATGAGGAAGAGTTGAATCAAGACTCTCAATACTCAATCGATGTTGATTACAGTACTTCTGAGGTGGCTACTCGTAATATCGCATTAGGTGGTGCTAGTAAACTCTCCGGCATTTTTTCGGCAGCGGAATCCGCATTCTTAGATGCATTGCAGGAAAACTCCCGTAATAAAGATGCTTATCAGCAAGCGCTAGATATTTCATCTGATTACTCTGTGTTTGCTCCTGAAGAGATAGCGCCACTGGTTGCTGAGAACCCACTTTTATTAGGACTGAGACCCGAAGATCTCATAGATGAAGATCTATTCGAAGGTGATCCACCTGCGGGCTTGATCATTAGTGCTCACCTTACTCAAATGATGCTGCAGCAGATGTTGGAGCTAGGTGTGGAGCATGGTGTATTAGTACTTGATAGCAGTGGTCATATCATCGTTCCAGATGAGCCTAAAGAGCCTCCAACTCTCCATTAGACTGTAATATGTAAACTATGCGCGGCTGAATGATGTCTGATATTTAGTTCGCGCCTGCCATCATACTAGTAAATCTCTAACTCGCTTGGTTTTGTCTCACCGTTATGCAGTGCCGATGCCCGTTCGGTGACATGCCGATATATCTCCACAAGTTCTTTTCCTTGTGTTATTTGATGAGCTTTCAGTAAAACTTCCTTGAATTCCGTATTCTCTCTGTTTTCTGGAATACCAATGCGCCTGTTCTCGGTGTGTACGGGTTTGCTGGGATAGACAGGGGCTATCTGCTGGGTAGACAATGCTATTTTCACAAGACTGATCCTAGGTTTAATAGTTATTTTTATAGTAGGAAATAGGGTCTAAACCGAAAATATGCATATACCCATATGGGATTTGCACAAGTAGAGTTAAAGTCGTGGTAAAGAATTCAGAAATGGGATTTTTTCAATATAAATTGGGCCGAAAGCTTGTCCTACGAGTGGTACTGTTTAGCTCCTTGGTGACATTAATTCTCACGGTTATTCAGTTTGGTTTTGAATTTCGTCAATTGACTCGTAAGTTAGATCAAGTGCCGCAATTTATTGAAACAACCATGTCTCCAGCGATTGCAGAATCAATATGGAAAGAAGATAGGGCGCAACTGCATAAGCTGCTTCAAGGGATCAATCAGTTAGAATTTGTTGATGCTAATAAACTGCATTTGGCTGATGGGGAACGCTTGGATTATGTTGCCAATGAATCTATAAATTCAAGAACCTACCCCATAAATATCCAGCGTGAAGAGAAACAACTTGGGACTATAGAGCTAGTTGTTAGTATCGACGCAATCTTCAGCCATATGCTTGGTCAACTCTATATTATTCTTATCAAAAATGGTTTTAAAACAGCATTTGTTGTTTTCTTTATGTTTATCCTTTTTCGTAGCCTAGTAGGTCAACACTTATTGAGAATGATCAACTTTATGAAGCAGCAGGAAGAGGGTGCTGATCAACCTGTTTTACATCTAGATCGAACTCAGAATGAACAAGAGGATGAGTTAGATGAACTCGCTGATGCATTTAACCAGTTGATCCATCGTATAGAAGAGGAAAACAAAGCTAGGCTTCATGAGATTAATCAAAGACAGGAAGCTGAAAGCCAAATTGTGCATCTAGAGCGAGTAGGTACTATGGGGCAGCTTGCTACAGGGCTAGCCCATGAGCTGAATCAACCGCTCGCTGGCATTATGGGATACTCTGATATCGCCTTGCGCTTAAGTAAGCAGGAGAATGCAGATCCCAAATTATTTGAATGCCTTACTAAAATTGGCGATGAAGCAGAACGATCTGCCAAAATTATTCAGCGTACACGGTCTTTTATCCGTCGTGAGGCTGTAAAAGAAGAGGTCATTAATTTCGCGGACGTTATCCAAGAAAGTATGGATATTATGTCCCACCGAGCGTTGCAAGCTGGTGTGGATCTGGAATTTAATGGGATAGAAACGGCTCGGATTAAAATGAGTCGTACCCAGATGCAGCAAGTGTTGGTAAACCTGATTAACAATGCTGTAGAGGTGTTAGAACATCAAGCGGATGCTCGAATTGAGTTGAATATGTATAAGGAGGGTGGGCATATCTGCTTATCCGTACTCGATAATGGCCCCGGTTTTGATACCGAAATGCAAGCGCACTTATTTGAACCTTTCAGAACTACGAAGGAAAATGGTTTGGGATTGGGGCTAGTTATTTGTAGAAACTTAATCGAAGCTGCGAAAGGTAAGTTAACTGCCACGAACCATCTACCAAAAGGGGCGGAATTTATTATCCGTCTACCCATTGTTGAAGAAAAGGACGTTGAGTAAGCGCCATGACAGAAAATCAGAAAGGTACTGTTTTTGTAGTCGATGATGATTCCACGCTTAGGGATATGATTCGCATGATGGCTGAATCTGATGGCTATGAGGTGCGAGACTTTATCGATGCCACTAGTTTTCTAGAAGCTTTTAATGCTGAACAACCGGGTTGTTTAATCTTAGATATTCGAATGCCAGGTATGAGCGGATTAGCTCTACAAGATGAATTGATTAAGCGAAAGGCTTTAATCCCGATAATCTTCATTACTGGTCATGGTGATGTTGAAATGGCGGTTGAGTGCATTCAAAAAGGCGCTTTGGATTTTCTTGAAAAGCCTTTCCGTGAAGCGAAGTTGCTAGAGAAAATTGAACAGGCAATTTTAAGTGATCAACAATCTAGAGAAGAGCTTGCTGAGAAGTCCTTAGTCCAGCAGCGCTTAGATTCGTTGACCACAAGAGAAACAGAGATAATGCACTTTGTCGCCCAAGGTTGTGCTAATAAAGTGATTGCCATCGATCTTGGAATTGCTCAGGGTACAGTTGAGATCCATCGTTCCAGAGTAATGCATAAATTGGGCGTGAGAAGTGTTGCTCAGTTGATGCGTTTACTTCTGGTAGCTGGCTTACTTGAAGATCAATAGTTTTCCATAGTTATCAAGATGCAGCCAGCCTTGCTGACTCTAGTATGCACTTTCCGGTATATCGCAATTCAATTGCTCGGCTTATCATTTTTCCAACTTAATCATTTACTGAGTTGGAGAAAGGTCATGAACATCAAAAGTTATCTTGTAATTGCTCTGACAGCTACTGTGTTTACCGCGGCGTTACCTGTGGTAGATGCTAAGGTTGATGGGGTGAATCTAGATGGATCTGCTCGGGCTGATTGGGAGGATAATGATGACGCTCGTCAGGCTGCTCGAAGAACAGCACGCAGAATGGATCGTCGTGATGAGGCAAGAGATGCAAAGCAGGTTACAGTTTTGCCGGGTGGTTGTTATACGCAGGTTATATCAGGTATAGCTTACCAAAACTGTAACGGTGTTCTGTATCAGCAAGTACCAGGCCAAGTCAGTTACGTAGTTGTGCAACCTGCAGGAATTTTAAATACTTTGCCAGCTGGCTGTATATCTAAAACGTTGGGTAACTCGATGTTTTTTGAATGTGGAACCCAAGTCTATAAAGCAGTTGTGATGAATGGATCGACTGTTTATCAATTACAGTAAACTTAAAACGAAAAGATCTTTGTTGATGCAGGATGTTAGCACAGTTGCTTTGTGCATTACTTATGTGAGATGGCAAGATAAAAGCAGGGCCGTTAATACAAGCGCACAGCGAACGATCATTTAACTATCTATTTTTTAAGGGGTTCCTTAAAAAGATAGTTAGGTAGACCTATATACACAAGAAACGCTAACTCGAGGTTAGCGTTTCTTTTTTGCGCTGCCTTGGCGGGCTTTGAAGCGCGGGTTTGATTTACAGATCACGTAAAGCTTGCCGCGACGCTTTACCACCTGACAGTCAGGGTGACGGTTTTTAGCTGTTTTTAAAGAGCTTAATACTTGCATGAGAAGACCTCATTCACTTAGCGAGCGTGTTTGCCGAAACGTTTGTTGCTCATAAGCACCTCTTTTAAAGCCATTTTCTATGGCTGAGAGATGTCTAGCAAACTAGGGGCAATTCACAGGGTGCGATGCACTGGAGATATCTAGTGTGACAAAAGGGTATGTATTGCCATCTTCCCAAACAACGGTTTGAGATGATTTTACGGTTGAGCGGATACGAAAATCTTTGCCACAGCTGGTGTCGCGGAAGATAACGTAGTCGTAATCAGGGTGGATACCTTTTTTCATTTTTGCTCACCTCTTAAATGTTATGTCATAACATAATATATTATTGAGAATCATTTTTAATCTTATTTTCTTTAGTTTATTGTTGAATCCGTCTTGCGATGAATTAAATCTAATGTATAGTGATAGTGGTTATCATTTAGATTTGATTGTTTTTATGTCGCAAACGGCTCAGTTTGATTCGCCAATTAACGAATATCTGCAACATGTCCAGAAGCAGATACGTTTTGCAAAAGAACCGGATAATCCAAGTTTGATCAGTCATTACTTGGATATAGATACATGTCGGCAGAAGAGTGTGGAATCGCTGAAGCAGCATTATGAACGCCAGTTCCGTCTATTGTTAGATACGGTGGCGGACGAACTCATACCGAGTTATTGGCGTTGTTGCTGCCTAGATAACATCAATAAGCCCCTTGGCCAATTGGCGCGGCTGTTTGCAAATAATCAAGATGGGCAAGCTTAAGTATGAGCTGAACATGACCTGTCATTACGTACAGTCAGGTCTAAGCCGTTAACCACAGTCAGGAAAAATAAGGATAAATAAGATGAGTAAGACACGTGTAGCTAAAGACAGTATGGGTGAGCTAGAAGTGCCTGTTGATGCTTTATATGCAGCCCAAACGCAGCGTGCGGTGAATAACTTTCCTGTGAGTGGACAGCCGATGCCAGAGGCATTTATTCGTGCTTTGTTGCAAGCTAAAGCTGCGGCAGCAAAAGCCAATGTCACACTAGATCAAATTCCAGAGAAGATGGGTAGTGCGATTGCTCAAGCGGTTGAGCAATTGTTGAAAGAATATGACCTGATGCGTCACTTCCCGGTAGATGTGTTCCAGACAGGTTCTGGTACAAGCTCCAATATGAATGCTAACGAAGTATTGGCTGCAATTGCGTCTGATATTTATGGCGACAATGTCGGTGCAAATGATCACATCAACTGTGGTCAAAGTAGTAACGACATTATCCCATCCAGTATTCATATCAGTGCTGCAGTTGAGCTATCAGAGCAGCTGTTACCAGCGTTGGAATATCTACAGAAAGTGATTGAGGATAAAGCTGCAGCCGTGGATGGTTTTGTGAAGACGGGGCGTACTCACCTAATGGATGCGATGCCGGTTCGGATGAGTCAACCGCTCAACGGTTGGGCGACTCAAATTAAGCAAAATATCCATCACCTAAAACAGATTCAGCCAGCTTTGCAAAGCCTTGCACAGGGCGGCACCGCCGTAGGTACAGGTATTAATGCCCATCCTGAGTTTGCTAAAAACTTTAATGCAGAGCTAAGCCAGCTTACCGGTTTGGAGTTTACCCCTGCAGATGATTTCTTTGCACATATTGCCTCACAAGATGTCGCGGTTGCACTGTCTGGTCAACTGAAAGCGACGGCTGTCTCTGTGATGAAAATCGCCAATGACCTACGATGGATGAACTCTGGCCCGCTAGCCGGTCTAGGTGAAATCGAATTGGAAGCGCTTCAGCCTGGTTCTTCCATCATGCCGGGTAAAGTGAATCCCGTTATTCCAGAAGCAGCAGCAATGGTGTCAGCTCAGGTAATTGGTAACGATGCTGCTATTACCGTAGCAGGCCAGTCGGGCAATTTTGAGTTGAACGTGATGTTGCCTCTAGTGGCGAGCAACTTGCTCAACAGCATCAAGCTGCTAAGCAACGTAAGTCGCCTGCTAGCGGATAAAGCTATTGCGAGCTTTAAGGTGAATGAGGACCAGCTAAATCATGCACTGTCTCGTAACCCAATCTTGGTGACAGCCCTAAATCCAATTATTGGCTATATGAAGGCGGCTGAGATTGCTAAGCAAGCTTATAAAGAGGGACGACCTGTTGTTGAAGTTGCGGCAGAAAACACCGATCTATCGGTGGAAGAGTTACAGAAATTACTCGATCCAGCCAAGTTAACCCAAGGGGGGTTATAGATAGCAGTTAAGTAGATCGTAAAATAAGAAAGTAGCAGCTGGAGTAGAGTTTTCTGGCGAATATTGGGGATCATTTGATCCCCTTTTTTAATCAGTAAGCCGCTGTAACAGATAGCTCTACTAAAATTTCTGGTCGGGCCATGCGCGCTTCAACACATGCACGTGCTGGTTTTTCTACGTCAGCAACCCATGCATCCCATACAGTGTTCATTGCTGCGAAGTCTTTCATATCGCGGATATAAACGGTTACAGAAAGGATCTGATTACGGCTGCTGCCAGCTTTAGCAAGTAGGTCATCAACCTTATCTAGGCAGCGCTGTGTTTGTTCTGCAATGTCCCACTGTGCTTCGCCAGCAGTTTGACCGCAAAGGTAAACAGTGCCGTTGTGCTTAACAATGCGGCTCATGCGATCAGTAGATTCAATACGTTCAATACTCATTGTGTTCTCAAATATATTTCTTATGTACGCGGCGGGTAATGCCGGTAAATAGGGTGTAAGGGATAGTGTCGCTGCACTTGGCTATCTCAGTCGCAGGAAGGTTCTCTCCCCACAGTTCCACGTGGCTGCCAACATTAGCTGTTGGGATATCCGTCAGATCTACTGCCAGCATGTCCATCGACACACGACCAACGATCTGTGTTTTATGGCCGTCGACCAAAACCGGAGTGCCGCTTTTAGCATGACGCGGATAGCCATCGGCATAACCGATGGCAACTGTGCCGATCTTACTCGGGCGGCTGCATCTCCAAGTTTGGCTGTAGCCAACGGGTTCGCCCACCTCAAGTTCACGCACAGCAATCACTTCAGAACTCAGGGTCATCGCTGGTTGCAGTTGATCGGCCAGTGGTTGTGACTCAGCAAATGGCGTTGCACCGTACAGCATAATGCCAGGACGTTGCCAATCTCTGCGGGCATCTTCATGCGCGAGTGTGCCTGCTGAGTTTGCTAGGCTAACAGCTGCATCTAAAGTCGCGGCTACTACATCAAAGCGTTGGATCTGCTCATTGGTGGCTGAAAGCTCAGGCTCGTCAGCAGATGAGAAGTGGCTCATCAGAACTACCTCTTTGACCTGATCTAGCTGAGACAGTTTTTCAAACGCAGCAGCGTAATCTTCTGGCTTAACACCTAAGCGGTGCATGCCACTATCCATTTTTAGCCAAGCGCTAATAGGTTTCTCTATATCAGCTTTAGCCAGAATATCGATCTGTTCCACGCTATGAATAGCGCACCATAGCTCTTTATCAGAGATATAGTTCAGTTCATCGGCTGAGAAGAAGCCTTCTAACAAAAGGATTGGTTTGTTGATGCCCGCTTCGCGAAGCTCTACTGCTTCTTCGATACAAGCAACACCAAAACCATCGGCTTCATCTTCTAGGGCCTGTGCAACTTTAACTGCGCCGTGACCGTAGGCATCAGCCTTGATAATGGCTAATGCTCCCTGATCGGGGGCGGCAGATTTAGCTAAGCGATAGTTGTGTCGAATAGCATCTAAGTTAATGGTTGCTGTGGCTGCTCTAGCCATACTCACTCCGGACTGTTGGTTCAGATAGTTTTGTTTGGTTGGTTTTATACAACCATAACAGCTTCAATTTCTATGTCAGCGTCTTTTGGTAACGCTTTTACTGCATAAGCTGCGCGAGCAGGATAAGGGGCTTCAAAGTATTTCGCCATGATTTCATTAACTTGCGCGAAATATTCTAGGTCGGAAAGTAAAACAGTGATCTTTACGAAGTCGTTTAAGTTACCGCCTGCAGCTTCAGCAACAGCTTTAAGGTTTTCGAAAACCTGAACTGCTTGGCTTTCAAATGACTTGGTCACCATCTCCATTGTTGCTGGGTTTAATGGAATCTGACCAGAGATATAAACAGTGTTACCCGCTTTAACTGCTTGTGAATAAGTGCCAATCGCTGCAGGTGCTTTGTCTGTGGAGATAATAACTTTTTGCATGTTCGTTTCCTTTAAAGAAAAGAGCCTGTAATAAAAAAGGAGATACCGGACAGTGGGATTAGCCGGTTCTCCGAAAATAGTTGTTATAGGGTGATCAGTATTTAGGCGTAGCGCGCTAGCGATAGGCCTTCTTTGTCAATATCTGGAGCGGTGTTGCTGATGATGTCAGACACGTATTTGCCCGAGCCTAGCGACATGGTCCAACCTAGTGTGCCGTGACCTGTATTAAGGAATAGGTTCTCAAATTGAGTCTCACCTAAAATTGGTGTGCCGTCCGGTGTCATTGGACGTAAGCCCGTCCAGAACTCAGCATTCTCTGTGCAACCGCCGCCAGGGAAGAGATCGTTAACAACGAACTCAACATTAGCTTTACGCTTCTCTTCCAGCTCTTTGTTATAGGACGCGATCTCGGCAGTACCGCCAACACGAATACGATCATCAAAACGTGTCACCGCAACTTTATAAGTCTCATCCATCACTGTAGATGTTGGCGCTTTGCTTTCATCAATAATCGGCAGTGTTAGTGAGTAGCCTTTAATTGGGTACACAGGTACTTTTAGACCGATCTTAGAAAGTACAGGGGTAGAATAGCTACCTAGTGCAACAAGATAAGAATCGGCTGTCATGGTGCCGCGCGAAGTGGAAACGCTTACAACCTGATCGCCTTCAGTGTTTATATTCAGAATGTCGGTTTTCATAATGAATTCGACACCCATCTTTTTACACTCATCAGCTAAGGCGTTGGTGAACTTGAAACAATCGCCAGTTTCATCACCTGGTAAGCGAAGGCCACCTACGATCTTCTCTTTTACGTTAGCAAGTGCAGGTTCATATTCGATACAGCCATCGCGATCTAAGCTTTGGAAATCTACGCCGCTCTCTTCTAGAACAGAGATATCTTTCTGGGCATCTTGCATCTGTTTATCAGTTCTAAACACTTGCAAGGTACCTTTAGTGCGCTGATCGTAGTCTATATTTAATTCATTGCGCAGATCGATAAAGCAATCACGGCTGTATTCAGCTAGGCGAACCATGCGGGCTTTATTAGTGTGGTAAGCGCTTTCTGTGCAGTTGGATAACATTTTGGTCATCCACGCGAGAGTTTGCGTATCAACGTCGCGTCCGCTGATCATAAATGGCGCTAAATCTTGCATTAGCCACTTAATAGCTTTTAGGGGAATACCGGGTCCGGCCCAAGGAGCAGAGTAACCAGGAGAGATCTGGCCAGCGTTGGCGTAGCTTGTTTCTAACGCGACATCGACCTGTCGATCGATTATAGTTACCTTATGGCCAGCCTTGGCTAAATACCAAGCGCTCGTTACGCCAACCACTCCTGCACCTAAAACCAGTACCTGCATAATGTGACCTCATTTTCGTATTTTTTATGTTAATGAGAAAACACTAGTTTATTTGGTTTTTGTCAGTGTAAGGCGCTAAAGTTTGGCTATAATACAGAATAATAACCTGCATATTTTACTTTCATAGTGGATATCAATGCATGACAAATAGTAAGAAGCGTACGCTAGATCGCTTAGATGTAAGCATTTTGCGTACTTTGCAAAACGATGGGCGAATTAGTTACGTTGATCTTGCAGAGAAAGTCGGCTTAAGTTCGACACCCTGCATAGAGCGTGTGAAGCGATTGGAAAAAGAAGGGTATATAGAAGGATACTATGCCCGCTTAAACCCACAGTTGCTTGAATACAATATGTTGGTATTTGTAGAGATATCTCTCTCATATCAAACACCAGATGCATTCCAGACGTTTAATAAGGCGGTTGAAGAGCTGCCTTATATATTGGAGTGCCACTTAGTTTCGGGTGATGCAGACTACCTGTTAAAGGCACGTATAAACGATATGTCCGAATATCGTGCGCTTTTAGGGGATATGCTTTTGACTCTGCCAGGGGTTAAGAACTCTAAGAGCTACATTGTGATGGAAGAGGTGCGTGAAACGCTTGAGCTGCCTATTAAGTTTAATGTTAATCGGTAAGTTTAGTTTTTCGTAACCCTCTATAGAAGGTGCAAAATCAGGGCTCTGGTTTGCACCTTTTTTCTTCTTGTTTCTCGGGCTTTATGGCCTCAATAACCCTATCTACCTCTTAAATAGTTTATTTCACTGCTAATTTAGAAATTCGTAGTTGATACCACTGTTTATTTTTTTAATTCAAAGCCATTTTCTGGCTTATTTAGCATATCGTAATGCGCAATTCTATTCGTAGCAAAGAGGTGGGGGCTGCTGGGCTACTTACCCTTGGCAGGATAAGGTTGTTTGATATATAGCCAGATGTTCAGGCATCCCCTCTATGTCAAAGAGCCAGGCGAGCACACTAAGCCCCGTCTCGCTACGAAGAGAAAAAGAGCAGATTGCTGTGTTTAAGATGTGGCTGAAACCTTTAGGGTTAAACCCTTAGGAATTAGCTATCTGAAAATTAAAAAATAACAGAGCAGTTATTTTTCCCTCGAAGAAAAAAACAATATAGAGGAATCATAATGGAAGCATTGACCGGATTTATAAGTGCGGTTAACGGCATCGTTTGGGGTCCAATGATGCTGGTACTAATTTTAGGTGTAGGTTTGTTCCTACAGCTAGGTTTGAGACTAATGCCAATTTTGAAATTGGGCACTGGTTTTAAATTAATGTGGAGCGGCCGAAATACGGCTGAATCTGAAAAAGGCTCCGGTGAAATCTCACCTTTCCAAGCCTTGATGACAGCAATGTCTGCAACGGTAGGTACTGGTAATATTGCCGGTGTTGCTACAGCTGTATTCCTAGGTGGTCCAGGTGCTCTGTTCTGGATGTGGTGTACTGCACTAGTAGGTATGGCGACTAAGTTCTCTGAGGCTGTATTGGCGGTTAAATACCGTGAGGTTGATGAGAATGGCAACCACGTTGGTGGTCCAATGTACTACATCAAAAATGGCCTAGGTAAAAAATGGGCGTGGATGGGTACAACTTTCGCGGTTTTCGGTACGATCGCAGGCTTCGGTATTGGTAACACAGTTCAATCTAACTCTGTTGCTGATGTTCTAGAAGCAAACTTCCAGATGCCAGCATGGGTAACTGGTGTAATCCTGATGGTACTTACTGCAGCTGTATTGCTAGGTGGTATTAAGCGTATCGGTGCGGTTGCGGGTGCTTTGGTTCCATTGATGGCAATCAGCTACCTTGTTGCAGGTCTAGTTGTTCTAACAATTAACGTTGATGCGATCCCTGCTGCTCTAGATCTTATCTTTACTTATGCATTTACTGAACATGCTGCTGAAGGTGGTTTCGCTGGTGCTGCTGTTTGGGCTGCGATCCAGTTCGGTGTGGCACGTGGTGTATTCTCTAACGAAGCCGGTCTTGGTTCTGCTCCGATTGCTCACGCTGCATCTCAAACTAAGGATCCAGTTCGTCAGGGTCTAATCGCAATGCTAGGTACATTCCTAGATACAATTATCATCTGCTCTATTACTGGTTTGGTTATCATTACTTCTGGTGTATGGACTGACGGTGTATCAGGTGCAGCACTAACATCTGCCGCTTTCGCTGATGCGTTACCGGGTGTAGGTAACTACATTGTTGCTATCTCTCTAGCGATCTTTGCTTTCACTACAATCCTAGGTTGGAGTGTTTATGGCGAGCGTTGTGCTGAATACCTATTTGGTGTGAAAGTAATTATGCCTTTCCGCATCCTATGGATCATTGCTGTACCTTTAGGCACGCTGATCAGCTTGGATTTCGTATGGCTACTAGCAGATACACTTAACGCGATGATGGCTATTCCAAACTTGATTGCTCTGGCGCTATTGAGCCCAGTTGTATTCAAATTGACTCGCGAATACTTTGAAGCACAAGTGGCTTCATCGTTAGAAACAAAATAAGTCAGGCTCTTTATTTTGTAACTAAAAAGACCGGGTATTGCCCGGTCTTTTGCTTTATAGCGTTTGGCTTTTGCCTTATGGGCGTATACTGTGTGAATAGTTCTATGTAGTAAGTGAGGCCAAGATGGAAAAGAAAGACGGTAAAACCATATATAAAATTATAAAAGCCTCTGGATTAGACGATGCCAAACCTCAAGCTGAGGTAGCGCCTGATACCCAAGTGATCGAAATAGATTTAGAAGAGGTGTTTCTGTACGGGAATCTGGACTTTGTCGATATGCCCCAAGAGCTGCGCGATGCCCTGTATTCGCAAATGGTTTCTAGTGGCATGCTGACGGTGCACTAGTTCTTAAGCTTAAAAAAGGGCCGTTATGAGATGGCCCTTACTGTTCAAGCTGCTTCGTTATCCGCCGAACGGATATAGCGTTTCTTCTTCCTCGTCTTCATCTTCATCGTTAATCCAACGAAGTGCTTCGAGTAGTTGAGTCATTCTATAGTGGCGCATTTCACCTTGGGTTAGCAGGTCGCCTACCTTAGTCATCCATTCGGTCCATTTAGGATCACCAACGATTGCTATACGGTAAAAATCATTGGCGTGTTCCGCGCCGAATTTTAGGTCTTCCCATAATGCACCGACTTCAAAACCTGAGAAATCTGGAGCAAAAGTAATTAGCAGACGAACTTCAGGATGCGTGTTCTTTACATGCTCAAACAGTGGAAGGAATGTTTCGGTGTAATCGCTTGCTGTCAGAGTGTCATTCGCTTGCAGGACGATAATGTCGCCTGTTGTTTCAGGAAGTACATAGAGCATGGAAGATGCCTTATTCGGATCAAAAGGACGGATTATAAAGGCAAATAGGGCTAGAAGGTAACTCCAAGCCCAATTGTGATTATGGTGTCGAAATCATCTTCCTGAAGGTCGTAGGGAAGTTCTAGCAGGGTATGTAAGGTTAAGTTTTTAGAGAGAGGGTGATCGTAGCCAATAATAGGGAGTACCTCTTCGAATTCAAAATCCTTAATCGAATCATCGCTACTATATAGACGCATTGTTGGGGCTTCTAGCTCGAGGTTGAGTTTGCCTTCGCCTAGGCTTCGGCTCCATTTTAGTGTGGGTTCAATCTCGATCTCATAGATATCAAAATCACCATCGAGGTAGTAATCGATCTCCAGTTCAAATCCTGCCATTAAGCCATTATCAAACGTGGTGTAGTACATGGGAGTGAGCTCGGCGCTATTGGTGTCACTATCTATAGCACGGTCAAATTCATGAACTAGTTTAAAAATGCTGTTTTCATTTAGCTGCCATGTGTATTCAACTTGCCAAGTTAGATTTTGACCATTATCCAGCCCATTCCTTGGAACATATACGTACTCTAGGTAAGTACCAAAATTGCCTTCATTGAATTGCAGTAAAGGTTTGTAAGCATAGTGGCCACTTTGTGCTTCGGGTTGGTATTCGGTAGAAAAACTGGCGTACCAGCCAGCTTGTGTTTGTAAAGATAAGGAAGTAAGCAAAGCGGTTAGAGCAATGAGAGAGAAGGGTTTATGCGCAAACATATTTTTGAGCCCTCTTTAATGCTTGGCGTTCTTGTTTTTAGTTCCGAAAAGAAGGTGCTTAACCTCTAGTGTAGTTGGGATTTATATATTTACGTTATTCATGACCACTGGAATAGAACTCAATTGCAAATAAGGGGTATGGCGGGTAGAGTTGTGCGCTTATTAGGTCGTACATTTGTACAGGCTGAAATTGATGCCCAAATGAGGTCACGGGTAGCAATTTTCATAGCCCGGGAAGTTGGTGAGCTTATGAGCCAGGATTCAATAGCGATCCCAACACTGCCCCCGCAACGGTAAATTGGTTATATCAGCTTTTATGCCACTGTATCTTGGATATGGGAAGGTAAGTTGATTGAAGGTTAATTTCTTCGCTGATGAGTCCGGATACCAGCCTAATAGTTGTTTACCGTGGTGTTGCGGAGGGCTTCACCGAGTAATTGTTTGGTTTGTCTAAACATACTTATCCTCCCAACTCCGACAATATTTTATGTTGGAGATTTTTTTGTGCTTAAAAAATTAGCGTTTTCAGTAGCAGCAGGCGCTGCGCTCTATTCTTCTATTGCATCAGCTCACTTTCAAATGGTTTATACGCCAGAATTACTGCGTGAGCGTGGTGGTCAGATCAACCTAAAAATGCCATTTACCCACCCTGCGGAAAGTGGCCATGTGATGCAGGTTGAAGCGACTGAACAGTTCTATGTAATCAAAAAAGGTAAGAAAACAGAGTTGCTAGATTCTGTTAAACCATCTCAGTGGACCAGCGCTGATAATACCGGTACCTCTTTCGAAGCTGATGTGAAGCTACGCGGTCTAGGTGACTACGTATTTGTTCATCAAATGGCACCTTATTTTGAAGAATCTGAAGATATCTATATTCAGCAGATCACGAAGTCCATCGTGAACGTCGGCAGCTTGCCAACAGATTGGAATGAAGATTTTGGTTTGAAGGCCGAGATTGTTCCTTTGACAAAGCCTTACGCGATCTATGAAGGCGGTACGTTTACCGGCGTTGTTAAAAGTGAAGGTAAGCCAGTTCCATTCGCCGAGATTGAAGTGGAATACGTAAACTATGAGCCTGATATGAAAGCTAACGCTTTCGCAAAAGAGGCTAATATGGAAGTTCCAGCTGACGCATTTATCACACAAACAATCTTTGCTGACGCGAACGGTACCTTTACTTTTGGTATCCCTAAAGCGGGCCAGTGGGGTTTCTGTGCCTTGGGTGTTGGCTCTGATAAAGAGCATAAAGGCAAAGAGCTATCCCAAGATGCTGTAATTTGGGTTCAGGCTCACTCAGTTAAATAATTTAGGTATACCAAGATGCACATTGTAGATGGCGCTTTGTCGGGTTCGGTATTAGCAACAGGTGCTGCTTTGACAGTAGCTGGGGTAGGCTTAGGCTTGAAGAAGATGGATTATGATCATCTTCCTCAGGTAGGCGTACTTTCAGCCGCCTTTTTTATCGCTTCTTATATCCACCTGCCTATTGGTTTCTCCAGTGTGCATCTTATCCTGAACGGATTGATCGGCTTAGCGCTTGGCTGGGCCGCTTTCCCTGCGCTATTAGTTGCCCTGTTTCTACAGGCGGTGTTCTTTGGTTTCGGTGGATTCCTCGTCTTAGGGGTGAACGCAGTCAATATCGCGTTACCCGCGGTTTTGGTGTATTACCTCTGCCGGCATGGAATTGGTTCGCAGTCACCTAAAGTGGCAGCCACTTGGGGCGCTATCGGTGGCGCAGGTTCGATTGTTATAACTACTATCATGGTGGCATTTTCGTTAATGCTTTCGGGCGAGGCTTTCTTGCTCGCAGCTAAAGCGACCTTTGTTGCGCATATTCCGGTCATGATTGTAGAGGGCTTTGTCACTGCGGCAGCTGTGTTGCTGATTCGTAAGGTGAAGCCTGAATTCTTTGGTCTCGATGAGGAACGCGCTTATGGCTAAGTTATTAGCGCCACTTGTATTCCTATTTGCCCTGATTTCTTCAGGTGCGCATGCTCATAATGTTGTCGGTGGTGTTTATGCTATTGGGAACACGATTGAAGGTGAAGTAGGTTTCTCTAATGGTGATATGGCTCAAGAAGGTACGGAAATTATCGTATCTGATGCGGCTGGTAATGAACTCGGTAAGATCTTAACTGATGCTGATGGTTTGTTTGTATTTTCGGCTCAGCAGCGAATCGATCATCATTTCTTTGCCAATCTGAGTGCAGGTCATGTGCTTGAAATCTCCCTGCCAGCTGATGAACTGCCAGATAGCTTACCCGGCGGTAATGTAGCAATGAGTGCTTCGGGCATTAGTGGTGAAACTCCGCAGTTCAATGGTGATCAAGCAGCGCTGCAGGCGATGATCGAAAAAGCGGTAGCAAAACAGGTTAAACCTCTGCGTCAGGAATTGGCTGCCTATAAAGAGAAAGCGGGCTTACAAGATGTGATGGGTGGTATCGGTTATATCTTTGGACTTTGCGGCTTAGGTATCTGGTGGCGTCAACGTCAGAAAGAGAAACAGCAGGAAAAGGAACATGCCTCAGTTTCTTGAGCATAGCGGCACCTCATGGAAGGGGCAGAAGGTTAAGCACGATCAATCGTTGATTGACCGCCTTGACCCGCGCATGCGTGTTATCTTAGTGACGCTGTTTGCGTTTGCGACAGTGCTTTCCCACAACTTCTTTGTTTTAACTACAGCCGTTATCGCTGGCTTTATGTTGGCGGTGCTCGCTCAGTTAAATGTTAAACGTACCCTTCGACGTGTGATCGCGATGGATATGTTTATGATCTTTTTGATTATCCTGCTGCCATTCACCACTCCCGGAGAAACCTGGTTTACCTTGTTTGGTTTATCGGCGAGTAAAGAGGGTTTTTTTCATGCCCTCATGATTCTATTGAAGGCTCATGCCGTGGTATTGGCGTTGCTTGCTTTAGTGGGAACTATCAGTGCTACCACATTAGGACATGCATTAGCGCATCTTAGAGTCCCCGATAAACTTGTACACCTTATGCTGTTCACGGTGCGCTATCTTGAAGTGATCGGACAAGAGTACAAACGGATGCGCAGAGCGATGCAGGCACGTGCCTTTGTGCTTCGTACCGATATGCATACTTGGCGTTCGATTGGTTACCTAATTGGCATGTTATTAGTGCATTCTTTAGAGCGCTCTGAGCGAATTATGGATGCGATGAAGTGCCGTGGTTACAAAGGCCAGTTTTACCTGTTTGATGATATGCGCTTGGGCAGTGAAGATTACCGCTTCTTAGCGGTGTTTGTGCCTTTTCTTTGCATTTTGACCGGATTGAATTTCTTATGAGTGAGCAAAACGCACTAATTAAAGTAACCGGTTTAAGTTATCGCTATCCACGTCGTGGAGTGGTTTTAGATAACGTCGATTTTGCCCTTCATACAGGGGAACGAGTGGCTTTAACCGGTCCTAACGGTGCAGGCAAAACCACCTTGCTGCATCTACTTGTAGGCTTAAAGAAAGCTAAAGCCGGAGAGATCTGGGCGTTTGGTGAAACGCGGAGTGAAGAAAAGCAATTCATCGATGTACGCGCGCGCGCGGGCTTCCTATTTCAAGATCCAGATGATCAACTGTTTTGTCCAACGGTTTTGGAAGATGTAGCGTTTGGCCCACTCAACCTTGGCAAAAGCCGTGAAGAAGCACTAAAGATAGCCAGCGACACGTTGGCGTCATTGGGTATGGAAGGCTTTGAAGAGCGAATTACTCACCAGCTATCGGGTGGTGAAAAACGTATGATCACACTGGCTTCGGTTCTAGCAATGAAGCCTGAAGTTTTACTTTTAGATGAACCAAGTAATGCTTTAGATACGGAAGCGCGTCAACGGCTGATTGATACGCTGCTTGGTTTACCACAAGCGATGATCATCATCTCTCATGATTCAGATTTTATTGCCCAACTGGCTACTCGCGAAGTGCGATTAAAAGATGCAAAACTGAATGCTGTAACAGTTGCTGAGCCGCAGTTGGAAAGCGCTTAATGGAAATTTTTCAGCCCCTTAGTAATCCTGCGTTTCGTTGGCTTTTTCTTGGCCAATTAGTCTCGTTGGTGGGTACAGGGCTGACTACGGTTGCTTTGGCACTGTTGGCGTTTGATCTGAATCCTAGTGATGCTGGCTGGGTCTTAGGTGTAGCCTTAGCAATCAAAATGGTCGCTTATCTTTGTGTGGCGCCCGTGGTGGGTGGTTATGCCAGTCAGTTACCACGAAAGAGATGGTTGGCAGGGTTGAATATTGGCCGAGCGGCGCTGGTGGCATTAATGCCGTTTTGTCAGGAAGCGTGGCAGCTGTTTCTATTGATGTTTCTGCTTAATGCGATGGCCGCAGGTTACACTCCGGTCTATCAGGCGTTATTGCCCGATGTATTGCCCGATGAAAAAGAATATACCCGAGCGTTATCTTTATCGCGCTTAGCGATGGAGATGGAGAGCTTATTAAGCCCTGCGCTAGCGGCTTTCTTACTGTTGTCTACTAGCTATGCCTTGTTGTTCGAGTTGAATGCTGTTGGTTTTGTTATCGCTGCATTGTTCCTTCTACTAGCGGTTGTTCCAGCAAATACAGTGAGCGATCGCAGCGGTGGTGTTTGGAAAAAGGTTAGCTTTGGGGTGCGTAGTTATCTTAAAACGCCACGCTTACAGGCGGTGTTGTTGCTCAATCTAGCGCTTTCCGCTGCTGGTGCGATGATCATCGTAAACACAGTTGTTTATGTGCGTGCGGTGTTGGGTTTATCCGAAGAGCAGGTGCCTTTGCTGATGCTATCAGCAGGCGTAGGCTCAATGATAGCGGCGTTTATATTGCCTAAACTGCTTGAGAATGTTCATGACCGCCCGGTAATGTTTATTGGAGCAGGGTTGTTGGTTGTTGCTCTGTTAGCAGGGTTAAGTGGTCCAGGGTATTGGGGGTTATTCCCAATCTGGTTTGTGATCGGTGTTGGTACAAGTTTGATCCTTATTCCAACCGGGCGAGTAGTCAGAAACTCCTGCCAAGAAAGTGATCGAAACGATTATTTCTCAGCGAATTTTGCTCTGACTCATGGTATGTGGTTGTTAGGTTATCTGCTTGCTGGATGGCTAGGTAGCCGATTGGGTATGGACGGTGCTTTTCTTGGTTTAGCTTTATTGGCAGCGCTAGCGCTGGTTGCAGCGATGTTGGTTTGGAAGAAAGATGATCAGCATGATCTATGGCATGAGCATCCAGAGATGGACCATCTTCACCCCCATGTACATGATGAGCATCATCAGCATGAACACGAAGGATGGGAGGGGCCAGAGCCACATGTGCATCCCCATTATCATCCGAAGCAGAAGCATAAACACAAGTTCGTCATAGATGAACATCATGCCCACTGGCCTAAGCAATAATCAGATGTGAGTGGCTAGCAGCTAGATTGTAGTCGCTAGAGTGTAGTTGCTAGATTTAGAGACATTTAATAGGTAGCAGAATGAGTAAGCCTCATTTTCCATTTACAGCAGTATGCGAGCAGGCTCAGTTTAAGCTTGCTTTGATACTTACAGCGATCAACCCAGCTATCGGTGGGGTGGTGATCAGTGGGCCTCGTGGTAGTGCTAAATCTACATTGGCACGTGGTATGGCAGATCTTTTGCCCGATCATCTGCAAGCTGAAGGCGATGACCTAGTCGCAGCTGAGTTCGTGACGCTGCCGTTAGGTGCTAGCGAAGAGATGCTGTTGGGTACGCTGGATCTAGAACAGGTTTTGAACGATAAGAAGATGCAGTTCAGCCCTGGTCTATTGAGTAAAGCCCATGGTGGGGTTCTCTATGTGGATGAGGTGAACCTGCTACCCGATAATCTTGTTGATCTATTGTTAGATGTTTCTACCTCTGGCGTTAACCGCGTAGAGCGCGATGGCATAAGTCATAGCCACCGCTCTGAGTTTTTATTGGTTGGCACAATGAACCCGGATGAAGGTGAGTTGCGCCCACAGTTACACGATCGCTTTGGTTTCTCGGTAAATCTAAGTAACCAGTATGCGCCCCTTGAGCGGGTCGAGATTGTAAAACGTCGCGAGCAGTTTGATCGCAATCCTGAAGCCTTTATTGTTGAATATGCTGCTCAGCAAACTGAACTGGTTGATCAGATTTTAGCGGCTCGTGAAAAGCTACAAACAGTCACCTGCTCTGATGATCTGCGTTTAGATATTGCTGAACGATGTGCTCAAGCGCAGGTAGATGGCTTGCGTGCTGATATTGTTTGGTACCGAGCAGCGTTGACTCATGCGGCGCTTAATCAGCAAGAAGAAGTAACAAAACAGAATATCGATGCAGTGGAGGAATTAGTTTTAGCGCATCGCCGTAAGGTTACGCCTGAGCAGAACCCTCCGCAGCAACCGCCAACACCGCCTAAGCAAGATCAGCAAGGCTTTAAACGCCCTGACGATAGTCATCGACAACAGTCAGGCGAAGGTGAGTGGGGTGCGATGAAGCCGCAACAACAAAAGACGGCTGAGAAAACGGCAATAGAGCTTCCTGATCTGATGACTCACAACCACGAGAAGCAGGGCATTAAGCAAACATCAGAACTGAGCAGTCGTCCTGACTGGTTTAAGACATTAATGAGCAGCCTACCTAACTGGCCACCGAAGGCGCTGCAGTTTAAGAAGCAGGGCAAAAGCTCAGATCGCTTACATCTGGTCTTGTTAGATACTTCAGCTTCTACGCTACAAGCGCAGGGGTTTGCTTATGCGAAAGCTGCTGTGCTGCAGATCTCTGAGCAGGCGTATCTGAATCGTGAGCAGATCGCTCTGTTTGGATTTGGCAATACTGAGGTTAAAAACCTGCTTTCTAGAATTAGAGCACCGAAAGAGCTGCGTAGTTGGTTAGATCAACTCGGTGCCGGTGGTGGTACACCTATGCGCGAAGCTTTTGTTGAAGCGCGAACTTATCTACAGCAGCTGCGCAAACAACAGCCAGAGCTTGATGTTGCAATCTATGTTTTAAGCGATGGTCGCAGCAGTAGCTCTTTAAATGGCATTGATTTAGGTGGCGATCTGATCTGGATCGATACCGAACTCAGCCAAGTGAAACGAGGCAAAGGCCGTCGTTTCGCCAATGAATTAAATGCAACTTACCTATCTTTATCTGGAGCATAAGAACCCGATATGAAAACGCATCAGGAACGCATGGCGAAAAAGAAAGAGGTGATCGATAAGCGTATCGCCCAAGCCACTGAAGAGCGCGGTGTACTTATCTTGCTAAAAGGTAACGGTAAAGGTAAGAGTAGCTCTGCGTTTGGCACTATGGCACGTTGTGTCGGTCATGGTAAAAAAGCGGCGGTTATCCAGTTTGTGAAAGGTCGTACTGAGACCGGCGAATATAAGCTGTTCCGTGATCATGAGTTGATCGACTGGAATGTCATGGGCCATGGCTTTACCTGGGAAACGCAGGATAAAACTCAAGATATTGAGGCGGCCAAAAAAGCCTGGGCGCTAGCCGAGCAATACCTTAAAGACGATAGCTACGAGATGCTGGTATTTGATGAGCTGAGCTATATGTTCAAATACAAATATCTGCCACTAGAACCAGTTATCGAAGCTTTACAGAATCGCCCTAAGAATCAGAACGTCATGATTACCGGTCGTGTAATGCCTGAAGGTCTAGAAGAGATCGCTGATACGATCAGCAGTATTCGCGATGAACGCCATGCATTCCGTCTTGGAGTCAAAGCGCAGGCTGGGATCGAATTCTAATGGCTGAACAGCAATCTGTACTTTGCCCCGCGCTGTTTCTAACAGCACCGAGTTCGGGTGAAGGTAAAACCACCATCACAGCAGCACTGGCACGTTATTTCCGTGATCAGGGCAAAGTGGTTCGTGTATTCAAAACCGGCCCTGATTATCTCGATCCACAGATCTTAGCTCAGGCGAGTGGTCAGGATGTCGAGCAGCTAGATCTATGGATGGCTGGCGAAAACTATTGCCAGCAAAAGCTCTATGAAGCAGCAAAAACAGCCGATCTGATTTTGGTTGAAGGCGCTATGGGCATGTTTGACGGCGAACCTTCCAGTGCAGACTTAGCTGCGCGTTTTAATATCCCTGTTGCTATCGTGATGAATGTAAAAGGGATGGCACAGACTGCTGCAGCGATTGCGATGGGCTTAGCTAACTATCGTTCTGATATTTCGGTTGCCGGTTTAATCGCCAATAACTGTGGCACCGAGCGCCATGCTCAATTGATTCGTGATGCATTGCCTGAATCTTTGCCTCTGCTAGCTACATTGGCGCGTGACCCAGAGGTTGCCTTACCGGAACGTCATTTAGGCTTAGTGCAGGCCACAGAAGTTTATGACGAGCTAGAGCAACGTTTTGGTTTGGGTGCCGAGTGGATCAAAGGCCCATTAGAGACAGTTAATCAGATTACTGACCTGCCTGAGCCGGTAGAGTTTTTTAGTGCAGAGTTGCTCGAGGTTGAACCGCTGCTGGAAGGTAAGCGTATAGCGATCGCTAGGGATGAAGCGTTCAGTTTTATCTACGATGCTAATTTGCGTTTACTAGAGCAGATGGGAGCGGAGCTTAAGTTTTTCTCACCACTACATGATTCGGAATTACCCGAAGCTGATAGCTTATGGTTACCGGGTGGATATCCAGAACTGCATGCTAAAGCTTTATCGGACAACAAAACTATGCGGGCGCAGATCCGTGAGTTCCATTCAGCGGGTAAACCAATTTTGGCTGAATGTGGCGGCTTCCTCTACTGCCTTGAAGATCTTACCGATCTAGAAGATAACTGCCGTCCTATGGCTGGAATAATGAAAGGCCATGGTGCGATGCGCGGTAAACGCGGTTGCCAAGGTATGCAAACGGCGATGTTACCTGAAGGCGAAGTTCAGGCGCATGCTCATCACCGTTCGCGTAGTTCAGATACACCGGAACCGGTAGGACATGGTCGTCGCCAGCGTCACCCAGCACCGGGCGAAGCGATCTACCGAGAGAAAGGGCTGACTGCGAGTTATCTACACCTGTTTTTTGCGTCGAACCCAGAAGCGATCGCCGCAATTTTTAGCGGTAACCTGGAAGGTTAGAGGGAAGCAAGATCCTGCGTTATCTATTTGAGGGCTGCAGGTGAGCTCCAAAAAATCGGTAATCAAGGCAAGAGGAGAGAAGTTTGGTGGTTCTAAATAAACGACGAAAAACGCAGAGTACCGATTTTTTGGGCTCAACCCTTTAGGGCGAACGTTCGAATAAATTAGCATGCATTTGTGGGAACGCTGCAGATGCTCAAATAGATATAGCAGGATCTCATATGTGGCCAGAGAGTAGCGAAAATCAACAGCCAGAGTTGCGCAGCGGTTTAACCACCGGTTGCTGTGCGACTGCGTGTTGTGTGGCTGCTTCTCAAGCACTTTTGGCCAATAAGCAGCCAGAAAATGTAGAAGTGTTGCTACCTCGGGGGCAGTTGGTAGAACTGGAGATAATCGCTTATCAACAACTAGAAGATGAGCAGGGTATTCGCACCGCAACCATTAAAGATGCCGGTGATGATCCTGATGTCACCCATGGTGCGACTGTGTTTGTCGAACTAAGGCTGACTAAAGAACCGGGTGTAATTTTTAAGCCTGCGGAAGGTGTAGGCACAGTGACGCGCGAAGGTTTAGTGCTCGAGGTAGGTGAACCTGCGATCAACCCTGTGCCGCGCAAGATGATGACTGAGCATCTACAAAAAGCTGCTGATGTTTATGGCTACGAAGGTGGTTTTGAGGTTGCTGTGGGTGTGGAAAAGGGCGAACAGATTGCCCTTAAAACCATGAATCCACGTCTAGGGATTATCGGTGGTTTATCGATTTTAGGGACAACTGGCATTGTTCGGCCATACTCTTGTGCCGCGTATATCGCATCGATCCGCCAAGGGGTGGATGTTGCCAAGGCAAATGGTACCAAGCATCTTGCTGCGACGACCGGCAGTACCAGTGAAGCTGCGATCAAAGCGCACTACAACTTGGATGATATGGCCCTGATTGAGATGGGCGACTTTGTTGGCGCTTTGCTTAAGCATCTGCGCAAAGAGCCAGTTGATAAGCTCAGTATTTGTGGCGGCTTTGGCAAGATGACCAAACTGGCGAACGGTCATATGGATCTGAATAGCCGTAGCTCTAGCATCGATTTTCAACATATGGCGATGTTGGCTGAGAATTTGGGTGCTAATGCGCCGTTGTTGGACAAAATTCATAACGCTAACACCAGTATGGAAGTGCTGAAACTGTGTCAGGAAGCCGAGATCGATCTGGCGCAAGCGGTATGTACTCAGGCGTTGTTAGTTGCAGAAGAGGTTGTGCATAAAACCCAACCTCAGGTTGAGATAGAAGTGTGGGCCACGGATCGAAAAGGCAACTTTGTGGGGCATGCTCAAGGTAAAGCTTCTAACCGAAATGTATCTGGTAGCCTGAATGGAGAACAGCAGTGAATATCCTGATTCTCGGGGGCACCTCAGATGCGCGCAAAGTTGTGAAAGGCCTTGATCAGCAAGGACTATTACGTGATAACCGCGTGATCTACAGCGTGGCTGGCTTGGTGAGAATTCCGCAGCTACCTTGCGAAGTGATCTCTGGTGGTTTTAGCCAATACGGTGGATTGGATACTTATCTAAAAGAGGAGCAGATTGGTCTTCTTCTAGATGTGACCCATCCCTTTGCCGAAACGATGAGCACTACTGCGGTAAGTGCTGCTAAAGAGTTGGGTGTCCCTTGCTGGCGTTTCCACCGTGAAGCTTGGCAAGCGCAGCAGGGCGATAAGTGGCGTAGTTTTGCTGATATGCAATCACTGGTTGCGGCTGCAGAGAGCTATAAGTCAGTGTTTTTAACGGCGGGGCAGTTATCCCAAGCGGTGATCGATCAGTTTGGCATTTATGCACAACGTAATGGTCAGACTCAGGTATTCCGCACAGCTGCACCTGCGCAAGCTGAACTACCGGAAAGCATGCAATGGTTAAAAGCGATTGGGCCGTTTAATCATCAGGATGAAAAGGCACTGTTAGCGCACCATCAGATTGACCTGCTGATCAGTAAAAACAGTGGTGGCGTAGCAACAGAAGCCAAGTTGAGTGCTGCCAGAGAGCTAGGTGTCGAGGTATTTATGTTAGAGCGCCCAGAACTGCCTGAAACGGATCGGATATTCCGAGATATAGATGACTGTGTAGAAGCCGTCAGAACACTAGTTAACGAGTCTAGATAATAGTAGGTAAGAAACAGCGTGGCGTTTGAGTACGAAATTAATCCACAGGCGATAGAGAAAGATAGCTTTCGACAGATTCGCGAGCTAACTGAGCTAAGCCACTTCGATCGTGAGCAGCAACAAGTTGTGATGCGTATTGTGCACAGCTTAGGTATGCCTGAGCTGGCTGAACAGGTGCGCTTCAGTCAAAACGCCTGTGAAGCTGGCATGGCTGCGCTGTCTCAAGAGTGCGAAATTCTCTGTGATGTGGAGATGGTGCGTCAGGGAATCACTAAACGCATGATTCAGCGTTTACCTAGCTGTTATCTGAATGATTCACGTACCGCTGAATTGGCAAAAAAAACGGGTGAGACCCGTTCTATGGCAGCGGTAGAACTATGGTGTGATTCATTGGCCGGCAGTGTCGTGGTGATTGGCAATGCGCCTACTGCATTGTTTCGTTTGTTAGAGATGATCGAAAAGGGTGCAGATAAACCGGCGTTGATTATCGGTATGCCGGTGGGTTTTGTCGGTGCTGCTGAATCGAAGCAGGCATTGTGGGATGTTCACGAACAGCTGGGTATTGAGTGTATAACGCTGCTCGGTCGTCAAGGTGGTAGTGCTGTATCAGCCGCCAGTTGTAATGCGCTACTGCGCTGTAATCGTGGGGAGTATTACTGATGATCCACGTAGTTGGTTTAGGTGTTTCTCATCTGGCTGAGCTGTCTTCGGATGCACAGCAGGCTTTAGCGCAAGTTGATCTGGTGATCGGTTCTGAGCGTCAGTTGTCGACCATCAAAGCGCTGATGCCATCAGATAAAGCTACCACGGAACTGCCAAAACTAGCTGAACTTAAAACACTGGTTGAGGGGGGGATTGCTGAAGAAAAATCAGTGATGATTCTAGCCTCAGGTGATCCACTGTTTTATGGCATCGGTCGCTGGTTTAGCCGCTATTTTTCCCAGTCAGATTTGAGATTCTATCCAGCGGTTTCGAGCTTACAGATGGCCTGCCACCGTTTGGGTCTGGCCCTGCAGGATCTAGAAGTATTAAGCCTGCACGGTCGTCCAGTTGAAAAGCTGAAAACACGTTTACGCCAGAACCAGCCGTTGCTGATCCTGACAGACAGTAAAAGTTATCCTCAGGTGCTTGCTCAACACTGTGTTGAGTCAGGTTTTCCACAAGCACAGCTGACCGTATTGGAAACCTTAGGTTATCCAGACGAGCAGATTCGTAGTTTCTTTGCATCGGAGTTAGTGGAAGCAGATCATAAGTTTGATCCACTGCATCTGACCCTTATCGAACCGGGTTCAAATCAAGGTTACCTACCTGAGTTTCCGGGTATTCCTGATCAGCACTTTATTACTGATACAGATAAACCGGGTAAAGGGATGATCAGTAAACGTGAGGTCAGACTTATGATTCTCTCATTGATGCAGTTAAGCCGTGATGACCAGGTTTGGGATATAGGTGCTGGTTGTGGTGGCGTAGCGGTTGAGCTTGCTTATTGGCAGCCGCTAGCGACCGTGAATGCGATCGAGCATCACCCAGATCGCCTAAGTTGCTTAGAAGCGAATCGCCAGCGTTTTGGCGTGGTAAGCAATCTTAAAATTGTTGAAGGGCGTGCGCCTGAAGCATTGGAAGGGCTAGCCTCTCCAAACAAGGTGTTTATTGGTGGTAGTGATGGTGAACTGCCTCAATTGCTAGCCCAAGTATGGGCTCTATTGCCTATCGGTGGTGTACTGGTGGCGAGTGCGGTAACTGAAAATACCAAACAGCTATTGATGCAGTTCTGGCAAGAACGCTCGTTAGCTGAAGATAGCCAATTGGAAACCACCCAAGTGGCCGTCAGTCGTGGTGAAACCTTAGCAGGGCAGTTGATGTATCGACCGAACTTACCGGTTAATTTGTTTAAGTTTGTTAAAACCGGAGATGTTGTATGAATCTGGTGAAAGGCCGTTTTATCGGTGTTGGTGTAGGGCCAGGTGATCCCGAACTTCTGACGGTTAAAGCATGGCGTCTAATCCAGAGCGCTGATGTGATCAGTTATCTGGTGAATGACAAAGGTGAATCACAAGCGAAGAACATCGCGTCCGATGCCATCTATTCTGCGACGACAGCGCAATCGGGTATTCCGATCTATATGCCGATGTCTACGGATCGCAACAAAGCGAATGAGGCTTATGATCAAGGTGCGGCGGCCATTGCTGAACAGTTAGAGCAGGGCTTAGATGTGATCTTCCTCTGTGAAGGTGATCCGCTGTTCTTTGGCTCATTCAGTTATCTACTGGAACGTTTACAAGATCGGTTTACCTGCGAAGTTGTACCGGGCATCACCTCGGTAAATGCCGCAGCAGCTACTCTAGTTCATCCGCTTACCATGCTGAAAGAGATGTTTTGCGTAGTGAGTGGTCGCCATACTGATGAACAGATACTTGCCGCGCTTAAACAAAATGATTCGCTGGTGATTATGAAAGCGGGTCAGGCACGCCCTCGTTTACTTAAATTACTGGCTGAGAGCGGGCGCACTGCGGATGCCCAGTATTTGGAATATATCGGCCGCGATAATCAACGCATTGTGAACGATGCTAGTGAACTCGAAGCAGAAGCGGGCCCTTACTTTTCGTTGTTTGTGATTACCCGTAGTCAGAGGAATAGCCGCTAATGGCTTCTCGTACAACCAAGATCATCGCTCTTACAGAGGCTGGGAAGAATCTTGCTGAGCGACTTCGATCCACGATTGAAGCGGAAGTGACGTATAAACCGCAACCTTTTGCGGAGCAAGTTCAGGAGTTTTTCATAAATGGTGAGCGACTGATCTTTATCTGTGCCACTGGCATTGTTATGCGCAGTTTAGCGCCGGTGCTACAGGATAAATATCAAGACCCGCCTGTACTAGTGATCGATGAACAAGGGCAGTTTGTAATTCCGCTGTTATCAGGTCACGAAGGGGGCGCTAATAACTGGGCTTTAGAAGTCTCTAAGCTGTTAAATGCGCAGCCGGTGATTACCACAGCTAACGGCTACCTAAATCCAGTTTATAGCGTGGGCATGGGCTGCGAACGTGGCTGCCCTGTGGATGAATTAGAACGGTTGTTGCTGGAATGTCTGCAACAGTCGGGCTTGAGCTTAGATCAGGTCAGTTCTATCAGCAGCATCGATATCAAAGCAGACGAGGTTGGCTTAATTGAGTTGGCTGAAAAGCTCGATAAGCCTTATCAGACTTGGGATAAAAACCAGCTATCTGAGATGGAACCGCTGCTGAGCACTCGATCCGAGTATGTGTTCAACACTGTCGGTGTTTATGGCGTAGCGGAATCAGCAGCCCTATTGAGTGCCAAGCGGCAAACTGGGCAACAACCTGAGCTGGTCTTGAATAAACAGAAAACGAAGAAAGCGACTTGCGCGATTGCGAGAAGCTATAACGGCAGATGAATAATTAATGTCAAAACTATTTGTAGTGGGCACAGGCCCGGGTGATGCGCAGCTTGTAGCGCCAAAAGCTTTGGAAGCGATCAAAGCAAGTTCCGATCTAGTGGCGTACGGTCTTTATCTAGATCTGTTGGGTGACGTTTGTGATAACAAACAACACCATGATCTGCCTTTAGGCGAAGAGATTGGTCGCGCGCGTTTAGCGTTAGATCTGGCGGCAAGCGGTAAAACCACTGCACTGATCTCCAGTGGCGATATCGGTATCTATGCCATGGCAACATTGGTATTTGAGCTTCTGGATCAACAGCTACAGGGCAAAGAAGATCATCCTGAATGGCTAGATGTGGATATCGAAGTGATCCCAGGTATCTCGGCAATGCAGGCGGGTGCCAGCCGCGTTGGTGCAATGTTGGGCCATGACTTCTGTACGGTATCGCTTTCTGATCTGTTAACCCCTTGGGAAACAATCGAGAAACGTATCCACAGTGCAGGTAGCGGTGACTTTGTAATCTCTTTCTACAACCCCGTATCTAAAAAACGCGATTGGCAGCTAAATCATGCTCGCGACATCTTGTTGCAGTATCGCCCAGCGGAAACGCCAGTGCTACTAGGTCGTCAATTAACGCGTGAAGATGAATCGATCCGCATTATTACCTTAGGTGAGCTGGATGCTAAAGATGTAGATATGTTCACACTAGTAAGCGTCGGTAATAGCGAATCTCGCCATATCGTCAATGGCTCAAAAGAGTGGGTGTACACGCCGCGCGGTTACTCGAAGAAATTATAGGTTTGTATGTGATCTATTTCCCTCTGACTTCGTTTAAAGCGTACTCGAATGCTCATTTACTGGAAGTAAACTCTGCTTCTGCGTGCGCTTTCGCCTTGTCAGAGAAAAATATCTCTACCTACAAATCCAATAATTAAGGAAACGAAATGACAGTCTACTTTATCGGTGCAGGTCCGGGTGATCCTGAGCTAATGACCCTGAAAGGGCATCGCGTATTACAGGAGTGCCCAGTGGTGCTTTATGCCGGTTCTCTGATTCCTCGTGAAGTACTGGAAGCGGTTGAAGGCAAAGCGGAGAAGATCATCGATACCGCTACGATCGATCTGGATCAGATTACCGATCATATTATTCAGGCTCATAAAGAGGGTAAGGACGTTGCACGCTTACAGTGTGGTGATCCATCGCTCTATGGCGCAATAGGTGAACAGATCCGCCGTTTAGAAGCTGAAGGGATCGATTACGAAGTGATTCCGGGTGTTAGTGCGGTAGCGGCTTCAGCGGCTTACCTGAAGAAAGAGCTGACGCTTTCAGGTGTGTCCCAAACAATCATCATGACCCGTTACGAAGGTAAGACGCCGTTCCCTGAGCGTGAGCGTTTGCCGCAACTGGCGCAAAGTGGTGCAACCTTGGCGATCCACTTGGGAGTAACTCGCATCCATAAGATTGTTGAAGAGCTGATTCCGCACTATGGCGAAGACTGCCCGGTAGCTGTGTGCTATCGCAGCTCTTGGCCAGATCAGGACAAAGTGACCGGCACTTTGGGTGATATTGTCGCTAAAGTTCGCGAAAAGGGCTTTACCCGCACCTCTTTGATTCTGGTCGGTCATGTATTGGATACCGAAGATTTTGCCGATTCCTATCTGTACGACAAGGATCAGGCTCACGTATTCCGCAAGAAAGAACACAAAGCAAAACTTGTAAAAGAGACAACAGAGTAACAGTTATGCAACTGAATAAGATTCCAACCACGGTAGTAACAGGTTTTTTGGGTAGCGGTAAAACAACACTGCTATCTAGTGTTTTGAAGCAAGCGGCGGGCAAGCGTATCGCCGTGATTGTAAATGAGTTTGGTGAGTTGGATATCGACTCTGACTTGCTACGTAGCTGTCCTCTTGATTGTGAAGATGAGTCGGCGGCAACGGCTGAAGACCAGAACGGATTCTACGAACTGGCGAACGGCTGTATCTGCTGCACAGTAGAAGAAGAGTTTTTACCTGTAATGCAGCAGTTAGTTGAGCGTCGTGATGATATCGATCACATCTTGATTGAGACCAGTGGTCTTGCGCTACCTAAACCGCTGGTACAGGCATTCAACTGGCCGGGAATTAAAGAGTACTGCACCGTTGATGCGGTCATCACTGTAATCGATGGTCCTGCGGTTGCAGCTGGTCGTTTCGCAAATGATGAAGCTAAAGTTCAAGAACAGCGTCTAGCGGATGAGAGCCTAGATCATGATCCAAGCTTGAAAGAGCTTCTGGAAGATCAGCTAAGTGCTGCGGACCTAGTTGTTGTAAGCAAAAACGATCTACTCGCAGAAGAGCAGCGCACTCAGGTAGAAGCGGTTGTAAATGCCAAAGTGCCTGCTGAAGTGAAGACCTCTTACATCAGCAACGGTGAAGCGGATCTTGAGATGTTGATGGGCCTAGATTGTGCAACAGAAGAGCGTATCGAAGCGGTACATAATCACCACGATCATCACCATGATCATGGGCACGATCATGACCACGCCCACGATCATTTTGATTCTTTTGTCATCTCTATTGGCGAAGTGGACAGTGAAAAATTGCAAAGCGTTCTTAAAGGTCTACTAAGCGACTTTAACATCTACCGTGCTAAAGGCTTTGCGGCACTTCCGGGCAAGCCGATGCGTCAGGTAATGCAGGCGGTAGGTAAGCGTTTGGATGTGTATTTCGATCGTCCTTGGGGCAACGATGAGCCGAAAACTCAGTTGGTATTTATCGGCAAAGGCATCGACGAAGCAACCATCAAAACCGCGCTTGAAGAAGCTCTAGTTTAATTCTGGCTTCTAGCAACTAACGACTGATTTTATGCACCTATTAGCAGCGCAACCGGGCGGGTTTGTCGATGATGAAGGCATCATCGACTTAAACCAGACACCGGCCGATATGATCATCTTCTCTGCAGCCGATAGCTCGCTTGCCGCGCTGTCTGATGCTGCGTGTCTTTTTGCGGATGAGCAGATTGAAGGTGTAGGGGGAGATCAACCTTCGGTGCGCCTAGCCAACTGGATGCAGCTGCTAAAACCTGCTGCTTATGATCTGTATGAGCATAAAGTGCTGGAGCAATCTAAAGTGGTTGTTCTGTCACTCTTAGGTGGTGCGAGTTACTGGCAATATGGCTTCGAACGCCTACAAGCATGGGCGCAAGCCGATAGCAGCCGCACGCTAATTATCGTGCCGGGGGATGATACCCCCGATCCAGAACTGTTCTCCGCTAGTTCGGTAAGCGATAGCGAAGCGATGCGGATCTGGCGCTACCTGCGTGAAGGCGGTGTGGATAACAGTTTGCAACTGCTGAACTGCTTAACAGATCAATATCTGCATTCAGAGCGTCTATGGCATGAGCCAAGGCCGCTACCTAAATGCATGATCTATCTGCCGGCTACTAAAAACACGCCAAAAAATACTGTGCAGGCAGCGACTTTTCCAGAGTGGCAACAACGCCAGTGCGATATCGATAAGCCGGTAGCACTGCTGTTGTTCTATCGTAGCCATCTGCAAAGTGGCAATACCCGTATGTTTGATCAACTGATCGAACAGCTCGAAAGCAACGGTTTAGCACCATTACCGATCGCGATTGCCTCGCTTAAAGATGCGGAATCTTTAGCGCTAGTGAATGCACTTCTAGAACAGAGCGGTGCCAACCTGATTATCAACAGCACGGGATTTGCCTCCAATACAGTAGCAAGCCCCGATCTGTGTTCGCAGCCGAGTGAGTTTTACTCGCCATTTGTGCGCAAAGTGCCTGTTCTGCAGTTGGTGCTATCCAGTAGTACCGAAGATGATTGGCTAACGCACTCGCAAGGTCTACGCAGCCGCGATATTGCCATGCAGGTGGTTTTGCCAGAGATGGATGGCAGGGTGCATACCCGTGCATTGAGCTTTAAGACCGAAGATCACTTTGATGAACGCAGCCAAGTTTCCGTGGTGCGTTATCAACTCCATCAAGAACGCGCAGGCTTTGTGGCGCAGTTAGCGCTTAGGTTCGCTCAGCTCGCACGCAAGCCCAATCCTGAAAAGCGCATTGCGCTAATTTTGGCAAACTACCCAACCAAAGATGGCCGTATCGGTAATGGTGTGGGTTTAGATACGCCAGCTTCTGCGGTGAATATTCTAAGAGCGTTAGAAGCAGCCGGTTATCCACTGCAGAATATTCCTGAAAATGGCGATGCCCTGATTCAGGAACTGCTAGGTGCAGTAACGAACAACCCGAATACCCTACACAACCTGCCTTGCTGGCAGAGTATGTCGCTGGAGGATTATCAGCGCTGTTTTGCCAAGCTTCCGCAAGTCTGCCAACAAGCGGTGATCGATCAGTGGGGTGAACCACAGCAGGATATTAAATACCGTGATGGCCGCTTGATGCTATCCGGTATTCGCTTAGGTGAAACCTTTATCGGTATCCAGCCTGCCCGTGGTTTTTACATCGATCTGGTAGCGAACTACCATGATCCTGATCTGATCCCACCGCATAACTATCTAGCATTCTATTTTTGGTTGCGAGAGTGCTATCAAGTGGATGCGGTAGTGCATGTAGGTAAGCACGGTAACTTAGAGTGGTTGCCGGGTAAGGGCAGTGCGCTATCTGAAGAGTGTTGGCCGGATATCGCTCTAGGGCCAATGCCGCACTTCTACCCCTTTATTGTTAATGATCCCGGTGAAGGTGCGCAGGCCAAGCGCCGTACCCAAGCGGTGATTATTGATCATCTTATGCCGCCGATGACTCGTGCCGAAACCTACGGTGAAATGGCCGTATTGGAAGGGCTGGTGGATGAGTATTACCAAGCGATGGGGATGGATGATAAACGTCAGCAGTGGCTGCGTGATGAGATCCTAAAACAGGTCAAAAATACCCATCTGTTAGAAGAATTAGGTCAAACTTCCGATGATGAAGATGCTGTACTCAACGAACTAGATGCTTACCTTTGTGATATTAAAGAGGCGCAGATCCGTCATGGTCTGCATCGTTTGGGCGAACTGCCTGAAACAGAAAAACTGGCAGACACTTTAGTGGCGTTGTTACGTCTGCCACGGGGTGATGATCCCGACAGTCAGGGCATACTACATAACTTAGTGCAGGATCTGACTCTGACCGTTGGTTCCGAGCTAGACGGAGATCTTTTCGACCCGCTAGAAGCAGGCAGTAAAAACTGGTTAGGTGGAAAGCCAGCGCAACTTGCTGAACTTAGCGAAGATGATTGGCGCAGTGAGGCGGATACTCGTGAACGTTTGGAGCTATTCGCGGCTCAGTTGGTAACAGACTATGTCTTGGCAGATAACTCGTTAGAAACCTTAAGTGATCTACCTAGAACCGCAAAACAACTGGCGTACGCCCGTGCCACTATCCACAAGGCCTTACTGCAAAGTGCCGAGCTTGAGATTCAATCGCTCATCGCTGGTTTAGGTGGTGAGTTTGTTAATCCGGGCCCAAGTGGCGCACCAACTCGTGGTCGTTTGGATACTCTGCCCACAGGGCGAAATTTCTACTCGGTGGATAACCGTTCTATCCCATCTCCGGCGGCATGGGCGATTGGTGAACGTTCTGCGCAAGCGCTGATCGAGCGTCATTTACAGGAACATGGTGATTATCCGCGTACCCTGGGCTTATCGGTCTGGGGTACAGCGACTATGCGTACCGGCGGTGATGATATAGCACAAGCCTTTGCCTTGATGGGCGTTCGACCTATCTGGGCACCGGGCTCGAATCGTGTTGTGGATTTTGAGGTACTTAGTTCACAGCTATTAGGGCGACCGCGCGTCGATGTCACCTTGCGAGTTTCAGGCTTCTTCCGTGATGCTTTCCCTAATGTGATGAAGCTTTATGATTCAGCTGTGCAAGCAATTGCAGCGCTGGAAGAACCGGGTGAGAGCAACACGATCGCGCAGAATATCCGCAAGCGTGAGCAGGAACTGCTCGATCAAGGTTTGTCTACGGAGGAAGCGCAACGTCAGGCGAGTTACCGTGTCTTCGGCAGTAAACCAGGTGCTTATGGTGCGGGTTTGCAGGGCTTGATCGATGAGCGCTGCTGGGAACAGAAAAGCGATCTGGCAGAGGCCTACCTAAACTGGGGTGGTTACGCGTACGGTAATCAAAAAGGTGATGGCGTGGCTGCACCGCAGGCATTCCGGCATCAGCTATCGCAACTGGAAGCGGTGGTACAGAACCAAGATAACCGCGAACACGATCTGCTCGATTCCGATGATTACTACCAGTTCCAAGGTGGTATGAGCAATGCGGTTGAAGTCTATCGCGGTGAAGCTCCACAGGTGTATCACAGCGATCACTCTAATCCGCAAAAGCCCAAGATTCGCACCCTTAAAGAAGAGCTGAACCGTGTAATTCGTTCCCGCTTGCTCAATCCAAAATGGATCAATGCCATGCAGGAACACGGTTATAAAGGCGCGTTCGAGATGACCGCCAGCGTCGATTATATGTTTGCTTACGATGCCACCACTAACTTGATCGCCGATTATCAGTACGAAAAGGTCAGTGATGCACTGGTGTTTGACCAACAAAACCGCGAGTTCCTAGAGCAGCACAATCCCCATGCCCTAGAAGAGATGGCAGAACGGTTACTCGAAGCGACTCAGCGTGGCTTATGGCAAGAGCCGGGGGAATATTCTGAGAAGCTACAAGATTTATTGCTTGAATTAGATGAACAACAAGAAAGTGCCATGTAGGAGGCCAGCCCTCTGGCCGAAAAGTATCGCTCACAGGGTGAGCTCCTACAGGAACAAAGAGAATTAAATGAGCACCTTTAAAAATCCGCACACCCTAATGGCTCAAGGCACCACGTCGGATGCCGGTAAAAGCATCGTCGTTACTGCTCTGTGCCGTATTCTTGCTCGGCATAAAGTCTCTGTTGCGCCGTTCAAACCACAGAATATGGCGCTGAACAGTGCGGTTACTGCAGAGGGTGGCGAGATCGGTCGTGCTCAGGCGGTGCAGGCTGAAGCCTGTTACCTACCAGCCTCGGTAGAGATGAATCCTGTGCTGCTAAAACCGAACAGTGATATTGGTGCTCAGGTGATTCTTAACGGTAAAGCCATCGGTAATATGAAGGCGACTGAATACCACGCGTTTAAGCCTAAGCTGCTAACCGAAGTGGTGAAAAGCCATACCCAGCTACAAGAGAAATACAGCGCCGTGATTGTTGAAGGGGCGGGTAGTCCTGCTGAGATCAATCTGCGTGAGCACGATATCGCTAATATGGGCTTTGCTGAGGCAGTGGATTGCCCGGTAATTATTGTTGCGGATATTGATCGCGGTGGTGTGTTTGCTCATCTATTGGGTACTTATGAACTGCTGTCTGATTCTGAAAAAGCCCGCGTTAAAGGCTTTGTGATTAACCGCTTCCGCGGTGATGTTAGCTTGCTGCAATCGGGGTTGGATTGGTTGGAAGCACAAACCGGCGTACCTGTTTTGTGTGTAATTCCTTACGTGATGAATCTGCATATCGAGGCGGAAGACGCGGTTAATCAGCAGCAAAAGAGCAACGGTGAGCAGCAACTTAAAGTGGTTGTACCAATCTATCCTCGTGCCAGTAACCATACCGACTTTGATGTGCTTCGAATGCATCCTCAAGTGGATTGCGAGTTTATCCGTGATCCACAACAGTTTTCTGGGGCAGACCTTATCGTTCTACCGGGCAGTAAGAATGTCCGTGGCGACCTTAACTGGTTAAAAGAGAACGGCTGGGACAAAGTGATTCAACGTCACCTGCGTTTTGGCGGCAAGCTGATCGGTATTTGTGGCGGCTATCAAATGCTAGGGGAGTGGATTCACGACCCAGAGCAGATCGAATCCTCAGCCGGGTCGAGCGAAGCGTTGGGAATTCTACCGATGGAAACCTCGCTGACTGGTAATAAGATGCTGCGTAATGTTAAGGGCGTGCTTTGCGGTACAGATACACCAGTGACAGGTTACGAGATCCATGCCGGTATTAGTAGCGGCGAAGCCTTAGATAACCCGCTATTTGAGTTGGATGTTGAGGGTGTTATCCACACCGACGGTGTACGTGATCCAAGTGATCAGGTGCTTGGCACTTATCTACACGGCGTATTTGATCAACCCGAACTACTGCAAGCGTGGCTAGATTGGGCTGGTTTGGATCAACAGAATAGCTTTGACTACCCAGCATTCCGTGAAGCGCAGATCAACCGTCTAGCGGATGAAGTCGAAGTGGTTATGCCATTAGAAAAGATACTTAGCCTGCTTGAGTTAGAAGCAGATGGCTTAGATGAAAAGGCTGGGGAACCTGCATGAGCATTGCTTTAAGTTTATTAATCGCGCTGCTGTTAGATTACTTCCTCAAAGAGCCTAAGCGATTCCATCCGCTAGTGGGCTTTGGCAATTTAGCCATAGCGATAGAGAAGAGATTAAATCAGGGGACTGCGGCCACAAACAGACAGAAGCGATCCGGTATTATTGCTTGGTTATTGGCTGTTATACCGTTAACTTGCGCCGCATTGATTATTGATCTGTTGTTGTCAGGTTCGGCGGTTTTTTCTGCGGTAGTGGGCGGGGTAGTGCTGTACTTAGCGATCGGTTGGCAGAGCTTACTCAGTCATGCTTTAGCTATTGCTAAACCGCTTAATCAAGGTGATTTGGATAGCGCTCGCACCGCTGTAGGGATGATTGTTAGCCGCGATACCTCCGAGCTAGATGAAAAAGCCGTAGCCTCGGCAGCAACTGAATCGGTATTAGAGAACGGTGCCGATGCGATTTTTGCGGCAATCTTCTGGTTCTGCCTTTTAGGTATCCCTGGGGTGGTGCTCTATCGCTTGAGTAATACATTGGATGCCATGTGGGGTTATAAAAACGAACGTTTCCTGCATTTTGGTTGGTGTGCGGCGCGTATCGATGATCTGTTGAATTTTATCCCTGCACGTCTTACTGCCCTAAGTTATGCACTAGTAGGTGAAACCAAGATCGCACTGGATAGCTGGAAGCAGCAAGCACCAACGTGGAAGAGTCCAAATGCTGGCCCTGTGATGGCCGCTGGTGCTGGAGCGATTAATGTCTCGCTAGGTGGTGCTGCGATCTATCACGGTGAAGTTCAGCAGCGTCCACCACTCGGCCCAGTAGAAGGTGATCAACCTTCGGCAAAGAGTATCGAGGATGCCTGTGGTTTGGTGAACCGCGTACTCATGCTGTGGGGTATTGGCCTTTATGTAACACTGGCATTAGCGGTGGCGATTACCTCAGGGGTGAGCTCTTGAGTGATTTGATTCACGGTGGCGATCTGATCTCGGCATCTGCGCAATACGGTATTCCGGTAGAGGAATGGTTGGATCTATCCACAGGTATCAACCCAGTACCTTACCCTGTACCTCAGATAGGCGAACATTGCTTTCAGCAGTTACCTTATCAATCAGCTGAATTTAAAGCGGCGGTTAAAAGTTACTATGGCGCTGAGGGCGTGGCGGCTAATGGCACGCAGCAGATCATTGAGTTGTTGCCATCAGTGCTACCGTTAGTGTCGCAAGAGTTACCGATCCTGCTACCCGATTGTGGTTACCAAGAACATCGCTATAGCTGGCAACAGCAGAAGCGAGAGCTGAATTATTATCCAGCAACTGATCAGATTGCCTCTGAGCAACGTATCCAACAGCAGCTAAATTCAGGTTCTGCGATGCACCTGTTACTGATCAATCCGAATAATCCAACAGGGCTTAAGTTTACCCCAGAGCAGATCTATCGCTGGGCAGAGCAGATGCAGCAGGGCGCTTATCTTATTGTGGATGAAGCCTTTATTGATCTAAGCCCTGAACAGAGCGTTTTAAGCGATTATGATCGGTTTGAGCAGCTAGGTAATATCCTAGTGCTGAGGTCATTCGGTAAGTTCTTTGGCTTAGCCGGTATTCGTTTGGGTTTTGCCTTTGCTAATCAACAGATACTGCAAAAGTTACAAACGGAACTAGGCTCTTGGGCGGTAAATGGTCCAGCACAAGCTGTGGCCATCGCAGCGCTGAATGATGCTAAATGGCAGGCCGAGGCTAGGCAGCAAATTAGCCAAAATGCGCAAGCAACCTTAGAGCTTTGGCAGCCATTGCTTAGGACATTTAATGCAGAGCTTTTATCGTGCGATCGCCTGTTTCTAACGGTTAAATTGGACGCTGAAAAAGCCAAGCAGATTTACCAATTTTTAGCCGAGCAGGGCATACTGATCCGCCTTGTTCTGGATGAAGAATTCAACTGTGATTTATCAGTTGATAAAGCACAGGGAGATAGTAAAAACTGTTTGCTGCGCAGTGGGTTAGTCGATACTCGAAATGCAGACCAGTGCGAGAAATTAAAACGGGTTATAAGTGAGTTATTACTTACACTGGAATGATCTATAAACGGGCTCATATTTGATTAAAAAGTCCGTACAATAACAATGTGTTTTACGAATGATTGGAGAAAGCCCTGTGCCTAAAAAAGGTATTATGGTGTGTGGTCACGGTAGCCGTGACAAAGATGCAGAAAGAGAGTTTGGCCGTGTTGCGGAAGGGTTAAAAAAGCGCTTCCCTGATATGCCGGTAGAGTATGGTTTCTTAGAGTTTTCTGCACCGAATATTCATATGGGGCTTAACTCCCTGTTAGAGCAAGGTGTAGAAGATATCTACGCCGTGCCGGGTATGCTATTTGCGGCAACCCACGCTAAAAACGATATCCCTTCTGTACTGACAACTTACGCTGAAAAGAACGAAGGCGTAAACGTTCACTACGGTAAAGAGCTAGGCCTTCACCCAGCAATGATCGAAGCCTTTCAGGCGCGTATCTATGAATCTCTAGGTTTAGACCCAGAAAACCCACCAGAGAATCTTTACGACACTATGCTGGTGGTTGTTGGCCGTGGTACTTCGGATACCGAAGCCAATGCCGAAGCGGCAAAACTAACCCGTATCGTTAACGAGAACATGGGCTTTGGTTGGGCTGATACAGTCTACTCTGGCGTAACTTACCCATCGGTTGGCGTAGGTCTTGAGCGTCTAATGAAGCTCGGCTTCAAGAAGATCGTAGTGGCACCTTACTTCCTATTCACAGGCCGTCTGATCAAACGCATCTTCGGTTATGTGGATAAAGTGGCAGAAGAAAACCAAGCGATCGAATTTATCAAAACGCCATACCTAAACGATCACGACAAAGTGATTGATGCTTTCGAGATCCGTGTGCGTGAAATTCTGGATGATCTGCCACAAGGTGATGAAACCTTAATGGAATCCTTCCAGCGCCGTTTGGCTGCTGGTGAAGTGGATGTTCATCACCACCATGCTGAATTCAACCCAGACGCTGAGCATGGCCACAGTCATGATCATAGCCACGATCATTCACATGGTCATCATCATGATCACTCGAACGGGCACTCTCATGGGCACTCTCATGGGCATTCACATAGCCATGAACACGGCCATTCTCACGAGCATGGTCATTCGCATGGTGTGTACAAGCATATCGGCCACCCACTAGGCCCACGCACTATGATTGGCGAAGGAATCTGCTGCTGCTTTATGTCCCAGTTCCCAGAAGAAATTCTGGAAGAGGAGAAAGCGAAGGTGGGGCTTTGTAAGGCTGAGGATGCTTTGGCGCATAAGTGAATCAGTGGCTAGTTGCTAGAGCGCTTCGCTTATAGTGGCTAGGACGCTGCTTCGCAGCTAGAGAACGCTTCGCTTTTAGGACGCGGCCCTGCCGCTAGAGAAAAAGATTTAAAAACCGGCTTTTATGCCGGTTTTTTTTGTGTGTGAGGTAAAACGTCTTACCAGTGGAGGCAGGTATCTACTGAAGTATAAGAATTTAGATCAAAGGATAAGCAATTAATGTAGTAAACCACTGTTTTTTATGGTTTTTAAATGGATTGCTCCGCGGGATACTATCAGAAGAATATTTAAATCTAGTTGAGCAAGATCTCGGTTTAAGGAATCGAGGAAATTTCGCTGTTATAAAAATTACAAAAAGGCTTATAGGCTTAAAAGGGAAGTTGATATGTTAGTGTCTGTTTTTATTAGTTATTTTAAAACTTTTAAAGGGAATAAGTATATACCCTTGAGCCAGGGTGAGAGGTTTTCAGCACTAATAGGTGAGAACGGGGCTGGTAAAAGCTCTATTTTAGAAAGCCTTAATTGTTTATTTAATAGAGCGGAATGGAATATAAATAATCAGGGTAAAAGAAGTGGTTCTCCAGCTCATGTGGTAGGAATTTTCCTAATTAGAAAAGATTCTTTTCAGAAAATAAAAAAGGATCATTTAGTAAAGAAAAAATATGAAGTTGTTGATGATTACTTAAGAAATATATCACCTGATAAATTTAATACTTCACAGAGGCAAATAGTAGAAGATTTTATAAGACATAGAGATGAAGTGCTTTCTAACCTAGAAAATGATAATTTTTATTTGGCAGTCGCAGGTAAGCAAAGCGAAATGGATGATTCGTTTTTTACTGTTTTTGATAAAGATATATCTAAGCTTATTGATACTCAGATAAGAAAAGATAATAAAGATGAAAAGTCTTTAGAGAAAGCCGTAAGGAAAGATCGAAATTTATATTCTGAAGATGTATTGTCTAAACTGGCTTATATATACATACCTGCAGAAGTTAATGCTGCTGAATTTACAAGGCTTGAAAGCACAGGGATTCAGAAACTTATGGGGAAAGAACTTTCTGTGAAAATAGCAGAACATTTCCCGCCACCTTTGATAGCTGAGATTAATAAAGGATTACATACTTTTCTTGATGAAATAGAAGGGATGCTAGACGGATATAGATATAAAAGGCTTCCAGGCAAAGATGGATATCTAACAAAGGAAGATGTTAGGGAAAAGGTAGTCGAAGCTTTTTTTGCAACTCGAGTTTTGAACAAAATTTCAGATCAGGGTGATATTGAAGTTAAAAACTTAAGTTCTGGTGAAAAGAGGAAGTCATTAGTTGACTTGGCATCGTCCTTTATCGAACAAGATGCAGTTAGAGCAAAGAGTGTAATAATTGCTTTTGATGAGCCTGAGGCTTCATTAGATGTTGGATCATGTTTTGAGCAGTACCAAAAAATACAGCGTATGGCGAAAGAAGGTAGCCAGATAATGGTAGCTACTCATTGGTATGGGTTTATGCCAATAGTTTCGATCGGTAATGCTATTCACTTGGAAAGGGACGATATGATAACTACTTCTATTATCCCTCTATATAACTATAAAGAAAGTATAAAGCATAGGAATCAGAAAGATAGGGTGATTCCAAAATCGATAGACCTTAAAAGTATGAATGACCTTGTTCAGTCTATATATCATTCAATTAAATCTGAAGACTTTTTTAATTGGATTATTTGTGAAGGTTCAACTGATAAAGTATATATTGAAAACTACATTGATGATGAAAGATTGAAAGTTATTCCTTTAGGTGGGGCAAATCAAGTTAAAAAGCTATTTGAATATATGTTTATTGCTATTAATGATATTGATAGGGAGTTAAAGAATAAAGGTAAAGTTCTATGTGTTGTAGATACTGATGATGTGATGACTAACTTCAGTTCAGATGGCTGTAATAATTTGTCAGCTATGAGATTACTATGTATAGATAAACATGTTGATCTAGTTAGAGTTACTGATAAGAGGGCAAGTCCGGTAACAGTAATCGAAGATGCATTGGAAGGTCATGTTTTTCTTAAAACTCTTAAAGAATTTCGAAGTCAGTATGAAGAGATAGATAATTTATTACACGAAATGGACGTGGATGACTTGAGTTACTCTTCTTGTCAAGCTTTTGATCTTAAAAAATCTCAGTTTAAAGTTTTGAAAGATTTCTTTTCAAAAGATGATAATAAAATGAGGTTTGCGAATAAATATGCCGGCCATATTTCAAAAACTAAGCCTGTATGGATATCCAAAATTATGGATTATTTTGACATGCAGGAAGCGGAAGTATCAGAACCTATGAACGAAAATGTAGGTGGAAGAATAAATGGGACTCTTACTTTATCAAAAGGATAAAGGACAATTGGGGGCAGAGTTAATTTTAACTCAGTTCTTAAGCATCCAACTGAGTGCCATCAATAATAAAACCGGCTATATGCCGGTTTTATTGTTTTGGAGTTCTAATGAACCCGACTATCTCTTTCTTCTCTCAGTGACAGTCTCGTAGCCGATTCCCCAGTTGTCTGTTTGTACTTCGTCGATGACAACAAAGGTTGATTGAGGGTCTTTGTTTAGGACTTCTTGTAATAGCTTTGTGGTGCCTTGGATCAGGGCCTTTTTCTCGGCTTGGGTCACGCCTTCATCGGTGATTTTGATATTTACGTATGGCATTTTGGGTACTCTTGCTGATGAGTTGCTGGTCAGAACATTCTCTGTGTAGGTGCTTCATACGGCAGCTACGTTGGTTGTTTGGTTATGTCCGTATACATCTTGTTCACGATTAACCAGCGGCCTTGTTCCTTTAGTAAGCCTAAAAAATCGATATAGAAATAATCGAATAATGGGCATTCCAGTTTGACCATTGCTTGATCGTGCATGATCTCGATGGACAGGACCTTAAAGTTAAATGGTTGTCCAAGTGCCTCAGGAGTTGCTCGGGTTTCGACATCTTTAAGCCAGCGTTCTAGAGAGCGGTAATTACCTGGGGTTTTTAGCATGGCCGTTGGGTGAAAGATCGCTTTCAGTTGGCTGCTATTGCCCTGATACAAACCGGTAAAATAGCTATTGATGATGGTATGAATCATCACGAAGTCATCATCTATTGCAGGGTTAGTTGTCATTTTCGGCCTCCATCAGCAGGGCTTGCTTAAAGGTCGGTCTTTCCATAACGCTGTTTAGCATAGCTGTGGTACGTGAACCCAGTTTGATCTTAACTGGAAAATACTCACTCCAACGTGAATAAACGGCCAGCATAATATCAGCTGCTGAAACGGATTCTCCGCCGAGATAGCTGTGGTTTTCTAGTTGAACTTCTACCGATTCCCATAGGCTGTTGATGGCGTTAGCGGCGGCGTTTAAGGCTTTATCTTTCTCAGGTCCTTCGGTCATATTTTGGGAGATAAAGAATAGTCTGCCGTAGGCGGGATGCATTGTCGCATTGGCAAACATAATGTCTTGAATCGCTTTTTGCTGGTCATTTTTGTCTTGAGGAAAAAGCTGGTTGGCTTTAGAGCGCAATAGGTAAAGCATGATGGCTGCACCTTCCTTCAGCGTTTTACCTTCATCGATGAGTACGGGGACGTTACCCACAGGGTTTATCGCTGAGAAGTCAGTAACCTTATTTTTGTTAATCAGGCTGACAGGCTCATCCATCTCTAACAAAACAGTCAGCGTCGCGAGTGAGCAGGCGTTTGGCAGGTAATACAAGGTGTACATAGGTTTCTCCTGATTAGGTCAGATCGTAAAAGACAGAATCAGAATAAATGACTTGCTAGGTTTCATATATATCTACAATATGAACGTACTGTTTACATATTGGAAACTACTATGGATAAACTTAGGGCAATGTCGCTGTTCATTCGCTTAGCAGAGCGGGGGAGCTTTACTGAAGTCGCCGAAGAGCTTGGCTTGTCTAAGTCGATGGTGAGTAAAGAGATCAGTCGGCTAGAGACTGAAATCGGCGCGCGGTTAATTCACCGATCTACCCGATCGTTGCAGCTAACCACTATAGGAGAGGGGTATTTGCGCCATTGTCATGAGATTTTAGAGCGCATTGATGACGCTGAAAGCTTTGTCCAAGGGGCGCAAGATTTGCCCCGTGGGAAGTTAAAAATTAATGCTCCCATGGCATTGGGTATCTCGCATCTAAGCCAAGTCTTTGCAGACTTTATGCGTGAGTATCCTGACATCGAATTGGATATCCATCTTGATGATGCGCCCGTTGATCTGATTGAAAATGGATTTGATCTTGGCTTCAGAGCCGCAAGCCGTGCGTTTGACTCCGGTTATGTCGGTAAGCCGCTAATGGAATTTAGCTATAAGGTGTGTGCATCTGAAGACTACTTAAAAGAACAGGGCCCAATTACGACGGTTGAAGAGCTGTCGGAACATAACTGTTTTATCTATAGCTATTTCAGAGGTCAGGATATCTGGCCGCTTGGTGAGGGCGTAAAGGTCGGTGGCAATCTACGCGTGAACAGCACGCCTTTTATGCTTGATGTCGTGAAAGGTGGCTTAGGTATCGGTTTCATTCCTGATTTTATTGCTGGAAATGCAATTCGCGAAGGGCAGGTTGTGGAGCTACTTAGTAACGTAGAAAGACCACGTTTAACCCTATATGCCATGTATCCTGCTAGGCGACTGACGCCACCTAAAATTAAGCTGTGTATTAGCTTTTTAGAACGCTGGTTTGAGGAAAGCTGGGCAGGATAAATCAGAATAGAGTAAGGGATAATGCCTTATAGGTAGCTTAGTGGTCAGTTATGTGTCTTTATCAAGTGGGGCAAAAATATAATCCACCCTAAGTTATCGTCTATCCTGAAATTAGGTGTTTATCGCCAAAGTTTAATCAAATATGTTTGGGGATCGATCAGGGGGAATGTACTGATTTTACTGTTTTGCTAGATCACCAACATACAGTTGATACCGCTAGTTTAGGGTCAGTTATGCTTTTGAAAAAATATGCAGTCTTATGTCTATTCTTGCTTTTCTCAGCGAATGCCATCTCGGATAAGTTAACGATCAGTGTTCAGGATTTCCCGCCATTTACCACAGTTGAACAAGGCAGAATTTCAGGACCTTTTGTTGAAATCGTAGAGAAAATTTCAGTTCATTCTGAGATTGAAATAGAGATCCTTCTACATCCGAATCGGAGATCGAAGGCCCTCTTAAAGGAAGGCTACGTTAATGCCAACTTTCCTCTTGGCTGGAACGAGGAAAGAGATAAATGGTTACATTGGTCCCTACCGTTGATGAGTACTGAATACGGGTTCTTTACCCGCATAAATGAGGCTAAAGAATACAACTCTATCGAGTCATTTTCGGGAATGAAGGTAGGTGTTTTTGGGCCTTCAAATACCTCTTATTCACTTGAGCGTTTAAGTGAAGACATAGAGGAAAAGGGCCTCGAACCCATTAATGTGAAAATGCTACCCAATAGTAACGGTCAGAATCTAAAGAAGCTGGTGGCTAAAAGAATTGATGCCGTTTACTTGAACAGAGATTTGGGTGAATACCAGATTAAAGCATTAGAAATTGATGGTGCTGAGTATTCATTGGGTGTTGAGCAGATCAATTATTACATCGGATTCTCGAAGGAAAATACGAGTAAAGAGTTAGTGGATAAGCTAAATGACAGTATTCGCTACTTAAAAGAGAAAGGCGAAATTAGCACGATTTTAAGTACCTATAATATTAGGGCTGCACATGAAAATTGATTCTAAGCTGACCCCTCTAATCCAAATTGTTGCAAAAGAAATCTGATCCCACTTTAAAAGATGACTAACTCGACAGATAAACCCCAATCAGAGATTTCTTCTCTTCAGTGACCGCTTCCTGCATCTCTAACAGAGCTTCTTCTGTAACCGGGTTTTCCACATACTGATTGCATAATTCTAGCGATGCTTTGATTTTTTCTTCGTCACCGTAGGCCATAGCATTAGCCATATAAACGCAGAGAACAGTCGGTTCTGGCGGATTAGTTTGATCCAGTTCGTGATGTTGTTTTACCGCGGTAGATAGAAGCTCGGGTAGGTTCCAGGAGCGGATCAATTCGGCACCGGCTTCGGTATGATCAAATCCGATAAAATCCTGTTCCTGTAGTGGCATTTGGTTTGGCCAGATCTTTTGTATCTCTTCTAACTGATCTTTACAGGCTTGGGCTATAACGAGTTTACCGACATCGTGCAGCAGGCCTGCGATAAATAGCTCTTCTTGTTCCTTTCGGTTTGCCCAGTGTTTTCCGAGTGTTTTAGCAGCAATGGCTACATGTAGGCTATAGTCCCAGAATTCGTTGATGGGAAAGCCTGTAGCTCGAACATCTTCAAACTGTTTCACCACGCTGGAGCCGAGAACAAGGTTTTGAAAGTCCTTTAGGCCGACCAGTGATATCGCATGGGAGATGGTGGAAATCTGACTTGGGAAGCCATAGAAGGAGCTGTTCACAATTGCTAGTAGTTTGGTAGAGATACCTGCATCCAGTTTTATGATTTCTGCTAACTCATTATTGGTTGTCGTTGCTTGATCAATCTTTACTGTGATCTTTTGATAGATCTCTGGTAGAGAGATCACTGATTTGCAACGCAGAATCGCTTTATTCAGATGTTTGTTCATAGGTCGTATTCAGCCTGATTTAGTTAGCGCCCGAGCTGTTTCTGAATTAAGACAATAAATTCATCTTTAGGGATAGGTTTTGAGTAGTAATAACCTTGTCCAAAATCACAATTAAAGGCCTGTAGCATGGTTTGGTCTTTTTCCTCTTCAACCCCTTCTGCGATGGTGCTCATCTCCAAAGATTCAGCCAAAGTACAAAGCGTACGAACAATGGCTTTACTGGTTGGGTTTTCGGCCATAGTGGAGACAAACGAGCGGTCGATCTTGATGCTGTCGATTGGGAAGCGGTGAAGGTAGCTGAAACTGGAATAGCCGGTACCGAAGTCGTCCAATGCGATCTTACAGCCAAAACGTTTGAAATCTGTCAGTACCTGCGAGATGCGCAGTGGATCTGACATCAATAGGGTCTCGGTGATTTCAAGTTTGAGATGAGTCAGCTCTATATCGTTATCCAACAGATGATCGGTTAGTGCTTCAACTTGTGCATCGGTCTCTATTTGTCGACTAGAGAGGTTTACGCTGACAAAGAATGGATTAGCTTTATCAGCAAGCTGGTTAAATTCCTTAACTGCTTGGTGAGCTTCGGAAAAGATCCAGTGACCGATCGGTTCGATCAGGCCGGTTTCTTCGGCTAGGGCGATAAACTGTATAGGCGGTACTAGACCGCGATCGGGATCTTGCCAGCGGATAAGTGCTTCACAGCCGAGTATTAAACCTGTTTGTAGATCGACAATGGGTTGGTAGAACAGGCGAAGCTCGTTGTTATCTAAGGCTTCACGTAAGCGTTGCTCTTCAGTAACGCGGCGAACGGCCATCTCGGTTTGTTCTTTGAGGCGGTCGTTTTCTAATTTCGGTTTTACTTCGATGCTGTCAATTGAGCCGCCTGCAGAGACGGTATCAAAATGGCCTTTCATCTCTCGATAACGTTGCAGTACGATCTGCATCAGCAAGTTGACGGTTGGATCTGCAGTACCAATTAAGCGGTGAATGTACTCTTTTGGAATAACGATCAACTCAGCATCACTTAATACTGTGGCCGTTGCTGTGCGTACGCCATCATCGATCAGAGCCATCTCCCCTAGAATGTCGCCGTGTTGGGCGATGGCAAAACGAAGATCACGATCTTTAACTTTTGTAGAAACGCCAACTAAACCACTATCTACAATATAGGCGCGGTCACCGGCTTCGCCTTCCTGAAATATCACAGCGCCAGCGGGTAGCTGAATTCGATAACCTTCAGTTTCCACAACGGGTTCCTCTCTGGTCATGCATTTAAAGGCACAGTGCTTCTTAGAAGTTTAGCTATTTAATTGCCAAACAATAGAAATTTTAGAGCGTGAACGCTTAGTTCAGTGGGCAGCTAAGCCTTTTAGAAAGGATGAGGTTACGGGAGGCCTCCGTAATTTTTATCATGCAGTGCTGAGATGGATATTATTCATAGTACTTTTTCTCAAGCTGATCGATAAATCCTGAATCATCAAGGAATTTTAATGCTTCTTGTAGTTTATGGGGCAGACTATCAGGTATGAGTATGTCAGGATCGTTATTGATGGAGAGGGGTAAATTAGATTTATAGTTAGGGTTGTCGACGCGTTGATAATGTGGAGATAACTTAGAAAAACCTAAGTACATAGGTTCTTCTGCGGAACAGCAGGGATGTAATTTAATTTTAGTATTTGGATATTTTTTAAGGTAATAACGGATAGTATTACTTTGATAAAGGTAATAATCAGCTCTCTCTTGTTCAAGCATCTCTAGTGCACGTGGTAAATCTAGGTTTTCTATAACTCGTATTGTTATCTCATGAGATGCTGCTCCAAACGTAGGGTTACCGTTGGCTGCTAACATTGAGTGCCCTCGCATATCCTCTATATGGTTTACTTCAGGGCTTTTAATATGTGAGATAACTTTCAGACTTGTGGTCAGACCGTTCTGGATATAAAAAGTGTAAGGTTGGCGATCTAAGGAAAAGTTAAACCCGGGATAAAAGTCGATAATACCTTCCTGCATTGCATGAAGAATGCGTTTTTTTTGCAATCTTATTACTTCCAGCTTGCAACCAATGAGAGAGCTCGCCTTGGAATAGAGATCGTTATACAGGCCAGAATTATCAGGTGCTTTTTGGATAAGTGGCATTCTCTCGCTGGTGCGATAGCCCATCGTCAAAGTACATGCATTGGCGAGAATCGGAGTTAGCGCTATTAATAGAATACAAAAACGTTTGATCATACAGCCGATCTTTTCTTTTAAGTCTAGTTTCTTTAGACAAAATGAAAAACTAGTTACAAGGCGGTAGTAGTATAGATAGAGGATCCAGACCTACCTCTATCAGGTTTTCCTGATATCGTCCTTTATCTTTGGCAGAGTTTCTTGCCACTAATAGAGCCTTGTTTAATTCCTTAATTTTTTGACAGCCCAGCCTACACTCACAATACTTAACGTTGTAGATGGCCGTATAACTGATATGGGTAATTGTAAAGGACTCACAAAATAGAAAGGTATGAACTCTGCATTTCAATCTTGTCTATCTAGCTCCCAATTAAAGTCCATACGCCCTAAGGGCTTCCAACCCGAAACTCATTACTTTTTAGCTGGTTAGCCCTCACCATTTCACAGTGAAGTGATTCATTTTATATGAGGCACGACATGTTCCAGCTACTACATAAATTCAGCTTAATTTTCTTGCTCTTATCATTAATCACAGTAGCCCCAGCCACTTATGCTGAAACATTCAAAGTTGGATACTTTATCTCTCGAACGGCAGATGACATGTTTTACGGGCCTGTTGTTGGTTTTATGCAGGCAGCTGCAGATGATTTGGGTGTCGAATTACACATAATAGAAGCCAATGATGACCATTTATTAGGTCATGAGAAGGCGAGGGAACTACTGTTTCCAACTCCTCAACTCGACGCAATTATCGCGATTAGCGTTAAAGAAAGCGGCGCAAGAATTCTTAAACTTTCTGAACAGGCGGGCGTGCCTGTGCTCATCGAAAATTCAGCTATTCTGGATAAGGCCATAGGATCGCCTAGACAGTATTTTCAAAATTACATTGGTGAAATGCTTCCGGATGATGAAATGGCTGGCTACGAGTTAGCTAAATACCTGATACAACGTAGCAGTAAATCTTCTGAGGACGGTGCGGTGAATATGGTTGCGATTAGTGGCCCTTACGGTACCTCAGCCAGTATTCAACGAGAACGAGGCTTGCAACGAGCGATTGAAGAATATTCGAAAACAAATTTGCTCCAAATTGTGAGGGCTAACTGGGAAAGAGGCCGTGCACGTAGGACATTTAATAAGCTTATCCTGCGTTACCCCAATGTAGATGCAGTGTGGACAGCAAGTGACGGTATGGCTTTAGGTGTTTTTGATGCATTAACAACGCTCGCTCCAAACTATAGGAAAAACATTCTTGTGGGCGGTGTTGATTGGTCTAGAGAAGGCGTAGAGGGTGTTGACCTTAACCAAATTCAAGCGACAGCTGGAGGTCACTTTATGGAGGGCGCTTGGGCGTTGGTCGTTGTTTATGATTTTTTGAACGGCCATGACTTTATGGATAGTGAAGGGCTTAAGATGAAAACAAATATGAGCTTGATTACGAAAGAAAATTTTGAAGATTATGCTCCTCTGATTGAAAAAAATAATTGGAAGAAAATTAACTTTAAGTCGTTCTCTAAAACCCATAACCCTGAAATAGCGCAATATAATTTCGAACTCAAGGCCGTATTAGATGCGCTTGATTTAGAGCCGTAATATTCGATTTAAGGTAGCTCATTCCTTTTAATATCTAGTCTCAATGTTTATCTGATTGAACTCATTGTTTGCAGTATTGAAGGTAGTAAAATTCAGTGTCTAGACTCTATTTCACTTCTATAGTGAAACTCCGTAAGATCCTGATTTTCAAAACTCTTCAATATTTGAGCTTTACCTATGACCGAACCTGATCCCAAGAAAGTTAAGTCCTTTGCTACCGCTGAAGAGTTGGGGCAATGGTTGCGAGATAACCATGCCTCTGAAACTGAGTTATGGGTAAATATCTATAAAAAGAAAAGCGCTATTCCGAGCGTGACTTGGGATGATGTAGTGATTGAGTCGCTGTGTTGGGGGTGGATCGACGGCATTAAAAAGTCGATTGATGAACAAGCTTACCTGCAACGGATTACACCAAGGAAAGCGAAAAGTGTGTGGTCGAAACGAAACCGAGATCATGCCGAGCGTTTGATTAGTGAAGGTCGTATGACTGAAACGGGGATGGTCCAGGTCAATACGGCTAAAGCTGATGGTCGCTGGGAAAATGCTTATACCGCCAGCGAAATGGAAGTGCCTGAGGATTTTATTCAAGCGCTAGAAAGTAACTTAGAGGCGAAAGCGTTTTATGAAACGCTGACTAAATCAAGGCGTTATGTCATAGCGCATGGTTTGGGCAGTGCTAAAAAGCCTGAAACTCGCCACCGTCGATTTGATAAGTATATGGATGCGCTTACTCGTGGTGAGTATCCATAATTATTATTGTCGAGAAAATTCTTGAATTGTTGGGTTACGCTTCGCTAACTCAACTAACACTCTATGCAGCCACTAGCTAAAAGCCAGATAACTTCATAAAAGAGTTTATCTGGCTTTAGCCTTAGGTTGCTTAAGTCCTTAGTTCGGATACTAAGTGGTTTAGTTGTAGTAGCTCGTTACTCACTTCTTTGTTGATATGAGAGGTCTGGTTGGCACTGTCATTGGTACTGCTAGCGTAAAGAGTAATACTCGAGAGGCTAGCGTGTATCTCTTTGACTACCGCTGACTGTTCTTCAGCCGCTGCTGCAATCTGAGTATTCATTGCTGCCATACCTTCTACTGCTGCCGATGCTTCTTCTAGTTCAGCAGCCGTATGATTTGCCTGCTGGATACAGTGACCTGCGTTTTCTTGGCCTTTTTGCATTACAGAGATAGCACCATTGGTTGCAGATTGAAGGTTTTCTAACAGCTCTTGAATATCTTCTGTGGAGGATTGAGTACGTTGAGAAAGAGAGCGTACTTCATCAGCTACGACCGCAAAGCCACGGCCAGATTCGCCTGCACGTGCTGCTTCAATCGCGGCGTTAAGAGCAAGTAGATTAGTTTGTTCTGCAATTCCGCGGATATCATCCAATACCTCACTGATGCGGTTAGTTTCAGAAGCAAGTGAAGTCAGTTGAATAGATGCGCTTTCGACATTGCTATTAAGCTGTTCGATTGCTTGTTGGTTTTGCTTAGCGATTCCAGAGCCGGATTGGACCTTTTCTAGTACATCGCGGCCAAGTTCTGCTGCATGGTCAGTCGATTGCGCAATTTCAGTGATACTACCCGACATCTGTTCTGCGGCTGTGGCGGTTTGTTCAGTTTCACGCTTTTGTTGTTCGACTTGGTCACGAGTAGTATCCATTAGAACAATAGATTGTTCTGATCGTTGCACCAGTTGAGTCGACGTAGAGCGGATGGTGCTAACCATGTTGCCGAGTTTCTCCATCAAGCGGTTAAACGCAGCAGCTGCTTCAGCTGTTTCGTCTTGACCTGTTACAGGTAGACGCACAGTCAGGTTACCATCCCCATCAGAGATCTCTTGCAGGCGATCACGCATATTGCTCACAGGGCCAGTAATGGTTCGGGAGATAAGCAAGGCTAGGGATACGCCTAAAATTAGAGCTACCACAAAGATAATCATGATCAGCTTTTGTGCTTTAAGTTCGTCGTGTTCGGCACGCTGAGTGGCTTCAAGGGTAAAGGCTTGAATCTGATCAAGCGCATCTACCAATTCGTGATCGATTTTATCTTCGAGTTCAAAAATATGGTCGGCTGAAGCAATTGCAGATGCGGCGTAACCATCTTTTACCTTTTGGAATAGTGATAGTGTCAGTTCATCATATTTGGCGTGGTTTTTGTCTATGTCCAAAATTGTTGTCAGTAAAGATTCAAATTGTTCTTTGGCTTCTGCACTATGTGCTTTGGTAATCGCATGCTCAAGTAGCTCTTCTAGTTGCTTGAACTCCAGATCAACTTTATCTGCCAAAGAGTGGAATGCCTTTGTCGTCGTCAGCATTTCTTGTGAGCGATCGTCACCGTACTTTATTGCGGTTGCGTAAGAGAGGCTGCGCTCAAAAAGAATGGCTTGCTCTAGTTGATGCTGAGCCACTTTTGACAGCATATTGGTTATTGGTAGGTCTTCTTCTGCTACTTCGATTAACTCGATACCAATCTTGTTCATCTGGTAAGTAGCAACACCACCTAAGGTGAGAATAAGTAATAAGTTTATCCCTGCTAACAGGGCTATCCGCGAAGAAATTTTGAGTGAGCTTAGCAACATCTAAATGCGCTCCCATTCTTAATTATGCACTTGTGATTTTTGTGAGTTTATAATTTTTATAAACCTTGTTTTTCGAATGGCTTTTCAAGGCTAAGTCATTGCAAAATATAGGTTTATTTATTTTTTAGAGTTTTTGAATATAACAGAATAATTGTTTCAAAATATGTATATTTACAAAGAAATCTATATTTTTTTGTTAGTCTTTTAGCTATTGGTCATGATGAGCTGAGAGGTGCACAAATAAAGTGCATGTACCTAGTTTTTTTCTGTGTGATTGCTCAAGTTTGATGCTGGAAATTATCATGGCTGGAGAACGTTTCAGATGTTGTTCTGCTGCTCCAATAGACTTGGGGTAAATCGTTTATGGCAGCGAGAACCCTAGTATCATCGATTTCATCGTTTTCAGTTAGTTTGGTCATTCTGCTAATGGCAAAAGTCACTCTGTGGGAATGTTTTTATGCATTTGCGTTATTAATCTTCGTAACAGGTTAGTATGGCGGGATCAATATATTAAATCTTATTGCCCTTGGATGGATTAAGATTGTTCATCTCAGTTGTTGTTAGCTAGAAAGCAAAGGACTTATGAAAGATATAAAGCTATCTCAAGATCAAACAGATCGCATGGTGCGTAAGATTAAGCGGTATTTTGCTGATGAACTGGATCAGGATATAGGTAGTTTTGAAGCAGAGTTTTTGATCGATTTCTTTGCTAAAGAGGTTGGACCTCATTTTTATAATCAGGCTTTAGCTGATGCAAGCCGGATATTTGTGGAAAAAGCTGAAGATGCGAGTTACCTAGTTCAGGAACTTGAGAAACCCAGTATTTAATTAACACTTAGACAGGGTCTATATATTGCGTCGTTTTGAATAGGTCTAAAATGAAAGTATGAAATACGTATTCATTTTCTTTTCTCTTTTACTGTTCCTTCAGGGCTTCGCTAGAGCTGAGAACTCGTTATTAGTAGAAGAGTCAAAATCTCTCTCTACTGAGAGCCTTGAGCCAATTATTATCAGGACTATTGGCTTTCCCCCTTATGGTATTGAAGGCCCGTCGAGTACGGGCGGTATCTATTATGAGATGGCAAATATGTTGGTCGAACAGGCTGGCTATCATCCTGAAAACTCAGTTGCGCCTTATAGTCGAATAATCAGGGAGTTAAAGTCGGGTAAGGCTGATATGACTATCATGTTTAAATATGAAGAGTTAAAAGAATATGTCATCTATGTAGCTCCTTTACCTGCTCTTCAGACTGTGGTTATTGGATTGAAGGGAACAACGTTTGAATCTGTGCATAGCTTGAAAGGCAAGGAAATTGCCTATCTACGAGGGGCAAAGTTCAGTGCCCAAATTGATAACGACCCTGAAATTAGAAAGTACAGCACAGTCGATTTTGCTCAGGGTGTAAAGATGCTCAAAAGGGGACGAGTTGATGGCATTATAGGGCCAATCGATCCCATTCTGAGTGCTGCGAAGCAATTGAATGAAGATAGAAATTTGTTTGGCGATCCTTTGGTTGTTAATGAAAATACACCATGGGTGCAAATCTCAAAAAAAAGTAGAGATAAACTGTCTATCGAAAAGTTAAACGAAGCATTTAAAGAACTTCAATCTGAAGATGTATTAAACGCTCTTAGGCGCAATTATCTGTAAACACAGATTAAGTCTTTTTATTCATATCTTTTGAATGTCTGTTTTGTGGTTAGCCAAATAATAATGGCTAACCATTAGTCATTAGCCCCCTATACCTATGGTTGATTGTTTTTTATTCACAACACGGTGATATTGTGTTTATTCGATTTGCCTAAATGAGCTGTTGCTCACTTATTCAAAAAGATGGGACAACGATAAGCCGGTAGTTAATTTCTGCGTGAAGTTACGGGCGATATAACAATATGGGGAATGATCAATCATGACTAAAGAAGTTGTAGTTCTTAGTGCTGTACGTTCAGCAATCGGTGCATTCGGCGGAAGCCTAAGTACTATGGAGCCGGCTGAGCTGGCAGGTCAGGTAATGAAGGAAGCGGTTAATCGTTCAGGTGCTGACCCAGAGAAAATTAACTACGTGACTGTAGGTAACTGTATCCCTACGGAATCTCGCTACGCTTATGTAGCACGAGTTGCTGCGATTCAGGCAGGCCTGCCGATGGAATCTGTAGCGATGTCGGTTAACCGTCTATGTTCTTCTGGTTTACAGGGTATTGTAACCACTGCTCAGCAGATCATGCTAGGTGATTGCGATTACGGTATCGGTGGTGGTGTAGAGGTTATGTCTCGCGGTGCTTATCTATCCACAGCGATGCGCTCTGGTGCTCGCATGGGTGAAACTACCATGCTGGATTCTATGGTATCTGTACTGACCGATCCATTTGGTGCAGGTCACATGGGTATTACTGCTGAGAACTTGGCAGAAAAGTGGGATATCAGCCGTCAAGATCAAGATGAGCTAGCTGCTGAATCTCAACGTCGTGCGGCTGTTGCGATTGAAGAAGGTCGCTTTAAGTCTCAGATCGTACCTATCGTGCAGAAGACACGTAAAGGCGAAGTTGTTTTCGATACGGATGAACACGGCAAGCCAGGCACAACGGCTGAGAAACTGGCAGGCATGCGTCCAGCATTTAAGAAAGACGGTACGGTAACGGCGGGTAACGCATCGGGTATTAACGATGGTGCTGCATTCTTCGTACTAGCTTCTGCAGAAGCTGCTGAAGCAGCGGGTCAAAAGCCGATCGCTAAGATTAAGTCTTACGCAGTGGCGGGTGTATCTAACGAGATTATGGGTGAAGGCCCAATTCCAGCAACTAAGCTCGCTTTGGAAAAAGCAGGTTTGAGCTTGGATGATATGGATGTGATCGAGTCTAACGAAGCGTTTGCCGCTCAGGCGATTGCGGTTGCTAAAGGTCTAGGTTTGGATATGCAGAAAACTAACCCGAACGGTGGTGCAATTGCATTAGGTCACCCTGTAGGTTGTTCTGGTGCATTCATTGCAACTAAGGCTATCTATGAGCTGGAGCGTATCGAAGGCAAGTACGCACTGGTAACTATGTGTATTGGTGGCGGTCAGGGTATCGCAGTAATCTTTGAACGCGTTTAATCTTTGATTAAATAGCGAAACCTTACATTCGGGTTTATTACCGAATGTAAGGTTTTTTAATGCCTTCTTGGAAGTCACTATTCTCACCGAATATATCTTTTCTAATTTATCCTCTCCCCGTCACTATTTCTAACGCTTTTCTTGTGCTTTAACGACTGTAAATAACATCCAGATCGCTCTAGGATTTGCGCATCGCTGTAATAAGTTAAGGAGAGTTACGTGAAGTGTTTGGTAGTTCTGACCCATCCGTTGAAGGATAGCTTGTGCCATCATTTTTGTGATGAAACGGTGAAGCACTTAACCGCAAAGGGCTATGAGATTACGCTACTCAACCTTTACGAATCGGATTTTGAGCCCGCGCTTAAAGAGGATGAGCGTCAGAGTTACTATACAGATCAGTTTGATGACTCTCGATTAAAAGCGCAAATACAGCAATTGAAAGAAGCTGAATCCCTAGTACTGATCTTTCCTACTTGGTGGTTTGGTTTTCCGGCAATGTTAAAAGGCTGGTTTGATCGGGTTTGGGCACCGGGTTTCGCTTACAATCATGCCAAAGATCTGGGCGCTATTCAGCCGCGTTTAGATAATCTTAAAGAGGTGAAAGTGGTGACTACTCTGGGTTCGCCATGGTGGGTCGATCTGTTCATCTTGCGTCAACCGGTTAAGAAGGTTCTTAAAATAGCTTTGTTAGGTGCGTGTACTAAAGGCTGTAAATTCCAGATGCTGTCGTTTTATAAAAGCGAAAAAGCTTCCAAAACTCGTGTAGAAGCTTTTGTTAATAAGCTTAAAGCTAAGTTTTAGCTGATTTTCTAATATGTAAACCGTTTGGTGGTAAGTGCTATATGGAGCATATCGATACGATTCTGTGGCTAATATTCGGTTTAGCGGGCGCTGGACTCTTAATTAAGTTCGCACAAGGTAGAGAAGAGCAAGAGCAGATTAATATATTTGGTATAGCGCTAGTCGTTGCTGCGCTAATTTATATAGGTTTTGCTGTGTTCTATAGTGCGAGTACGACTTGGTTATTTATCGAAGCCATTGGCGTGTTGGTATATGGTAGTTTCTACCTATTGGCTAAACGCTTTGGACTTCATTTTTTAGCGCTGGGTTGGTTAATGCATCCCGTTTGGGATGGTGGATTGCATCTAGTTGGAGCAGGTGGACACTTTGCACCTGAGTGGTATGCCGTTATGTGTATTTCGTTTGATTTAGTTGTGGCGGCGTATCTGTTCCGAAAAAGCGCCTTGTTTAAAGGCGCTGGTCAAAATTAGGTGTAACTATTTCGAAAAAACTCTAAACCATAGTCGTTGCATAGGTTTCGGCTATGGATTGCGCAAGTTCGACAGCTCTAAGTTGCGCCGCTTCTAATGATGCTTTATGACGCTGATCCGAGAACTCCTGATACTCACTGCTGATCTCATGGAACTTTTCAGCGCCAAGATAAGGACTGAGCTGCTCAATATGCGGTGATAAATGGTTTAGGTGGGCTCGTTCCTTACCTTTTGCAAAATCAAATTCGCCCCAGGATGTGCATAGGATTAGCTGCTTACCACTGAGGATAGGTTCAAGTGGACAATCACCTCTAGCTAGATCGAATGAGAAAGTTTTATTTATGCGTATGATTTGATCAAACCATGCCTTTAATACCGCGGGCATGCCGTAGTTATACATAGGTGATGAGAGCACAATGATATCTGCTTGTTCTATCTCTCTGATGTATCGGTCGGATTGCTCTAAGGCTTTATTCTGTTCAGCTGTAGGTACTTCTGAAAAGCATGCCGCAATCCACTGTTCATTGATGAATTCTGGTGGTTTCTTGGCTAAGTCCCGATAAATAACCTCACAATTAGGGATCATTTTTTTAAAGGTGGTTACTGAAATGTGGGCTATATGGCGTGAAATAGATTGATGTTTTTCGCCGTTGGGTTGCCAGCCTCGTGCGCTGGCATCTATATGTAGGATGGTTGGCATCGGGAACTCCGTGAATATTTTATTTAGGCTGATTTTCCCGCTCCGGTCGCTAGATTGACAAACGAATAGTTGCTGCTTATAAGTAAGTTTTATTCATCTATAGGTTTGGGTATAGATCATGTTAGGTCAGCTGCCACCATTAAATGCGATCAAAACCTTTGCCATTGCTGCGCAATATTTGAGCTTTAAACAAGCGGCTAAGGTGCTTAATGTCACGCCCACTGCAGTGTCGCATCAGATTCGAAGTTTAGAAACGCAGTTAAATGTGACGTTGTTTGAACGTAAGGTACGGAGCATTGAGCTCACGCCTGAAGGGGCGAAGTTAGCTGAGACCTCTCTCTCTGTACTCAATCAATTGCATATGTGTTTAGAGGAGATTAAAACACCGAGTAACAGGGTGACGATCTCTTGCTGTACCTCATTTGCGAGTTTATGGCTGGCGCCACGCCTTACCGAATTTAATCTAAGATACCCTGATATCGAGATCGAAATCTGTGCGAGTAATACGCTGGTGGAGCTAGAGCATGATCGGAGAATTGATATAGCGATACGCTATGGCTTGGAGAGTGATGATCCGCAGGAACGACTGTTAGCTCAAGAACAGTTAGCTTGTTATGCCAGACAGGATTTCTTAGATCAGCTAGCAGATAATCCCAATATATTTGTTACGGAGTGGGAAGATGATTTCCTCGCTAATATTGAATGGAGACCCCATTTCGATGAATTAACTTATACTGCTCGTAGCTTTAATCAGGAGCAGTTTGCATTACAAGCAGCGTTAGCTGGACAGGGGTATGCACTGATCAGTGATGTGCTGGCTGAAAGTACCTGTCAGCAAGGTTGGTTAGTTGAAGATAAAGGGATGCCACGGCTTAAGGGTTATAACTATTCTTACCGGCTCTCGCCTTATACTGAAGATGCCCACCAAGTGAGAATCTTCGCTAAGTGGCTTGAAGAACAGTTTTAACTAATAAAGTCGAATGTTTACTTAGATCAATAACCCGGCTTATTCAGCGGTGTTGTTAGTATTTCTTATATACAGTTAAGGCTGTTTCCTTTATGTTTGTCAGCCAATTTTAGTTCGGCGTGATATCTCTTATGAAAGATAGTGGTTTACTCGGGTTTAGGTATAAAGAAGACTGCTTGCCAGTGTTGATTATCTTGAGCCTGACTGTAATTGATTTTGTACTTTACTTTACAGTGAGTGACCCTATTGCGCTGACGCTTTACTATCTATTGATGATCATTCCAAAAGGGGTGATCTGTGCGTGGAATCACCACCATCAACACCTTTTCACTTTTAGAAATAACGTTCTAAATCGCGTATTAGAGTTTGTTTATGCTTTGCATACCGGGGTAACGACGCATTTATGGCGTTTACACCATGTTCTAGGCCATCACCTTAACTTTCTTGATCAAGAGAAAGATGAAAGTCGTTGGAAGCGAAAAGATGGAAAGCAGATGGGGGCTATTGAGTACACATTGAATGTTGCTTTAACGGCCTATAGTCGCGGTTATCAAGTAGGTAAAAAGCATCCTAAGCAGTTGTCTACCTTTTTGACTTATACCGCAATTACCTTCGCTATTGTTGCGGTATTGGTTTGGTATAACCCTGTTGCGGGCTTGTTGTTGTTTGTTTTACCGATGATTACCAGTTTGTTGTTTACCTCCTATGTGACTTATGAACATCACTCTGGTTTGGATACAGATAATGAGTTTGAAGCTTCCTACAATAATCTAAACCCACTTTTTAATCGCCTAACTGGAAACCTTGGTTACCATACAGCGCATCATCATAAGCAGGGTGTGCATTGGTCAAGATTGCCAGAACTGCATGCGAAGATAGAACATCAAATTCCAGAAAACCTCTATCGCAAGTCCATCTTAACTCGCGTTCTTTTAAGAGGCTGAGGGTACCTTGCAGTCTTATCGCTGCATCTATCGTATTTATAGGGTGTAACCTCGGCTAAGGGAACCGAGGTTACCGCATTGTTAGTACAGTTTTATGAGCATGAGCCGCAGCACACACCTGGCTGACCGTGTTTACCTTTCTTCTCATTCGATTCTTTACTGTTACCATCACCTTTAGCAGCTACTTCTACAGCGGATGCTTCTTTTGTTGTTGCAGTTTCAGCAACGTCTTTATCTTTCTTAAACAGGCTTTTTAGTAGAGATGACATAGGCATACCTTTATATAGCATTAAATGTATTTCTTTTACATGTTATGGTTCCATAGTATTCTAGTCAACTATCAAGATGAAGATGAATGGTGATACCTAGTCTAAATCTGATATTAAGGGGAGGGGATTATGGAATTTGAACAGATTGATTCGGTAGAAAAGCTTAGAGAGTTATATGGTCTGCCGATGGAGCTAGTGATTAAAAAGCAAAAGACTCAGCTTGATAAATTTAGTCAGCAATTCATAGAGTTATCGCCTTTTATGTTGCTCGCTACATCGGATAATCAAGGCAACATGGATTGCTCGCCAAGGGGAGAACATGCTGGTTTTATTCAAATTTGGGATGACAGTACGATTATTCTCCCAGATCGCCCCGGCAACAATCGCTTAGATAGCTTAAGTAATATTATTGAGAACCCACATGTTGGACTTTTGGTGTTAGTGCCTGGGTTTAGTGAATGTCTTCGTGTTAATGGCACTGCCAAAATTGTTACGAATGCTTCTGTATTAGAGCGCTGTGAGCATCAAGGTAAGTTGCCGAAATCCGTCATCGTTATCTTTATCAAAGAGATCTACTTTCACTGTGCTAAAGCGATTACGCGTTCTAAGTTATGGGAAGCTGAATCGAGAGTTGATCGGAATATCATGCCAAGCTTGGGTAAGATTCTAATGGCACAGATTGATCCGTCTAAATCAGCCGAAGAGGTAAAAAAGGTAGAGGCTATCATCGAAGATAGGGTTAAAAATACCTTGTACTAAACCAGATAATATCTGCATGGACGCAGGATTTTACTTTTCCGATTCAAGCTTCACGATCTCGAAGCGCGTTTAACATGACTACGCTTTGATTCAGCCTAATCGTCAGATCTGATATATTACCTGCTCGGTAAATATCTTGATGTTATGTAGGTTGATTTTTTATGAAGTTCTCTGCTTTTAAAACGTTATTTAGTTCTTTGTTAGTTGCTGTGATGTTCACAACAAGTGGGTATGTAAGTGCAGGTAACCCGCTAACTTTAAAACAGACCATGAAAGAGATGCGTCTGCAGTATAAAGAAGCGATGGTGAGTAGCTCGGCAGAGGGTTTTAACCAACGAATGGATATCTTTAAAGATCATCTAAAAAACGCGCAGGCTTATGACTTTTCGCCTGAGCGCAAAGTGATCTCTCTTGAAGGTTTGAAAAAAGTAGAACAGCTGGTAAATGGGATTCCAGTTGCGACGACGGATAACCTAAAGCAGGTTCAGAAGCAGCTTGAAGCAGTGGATGAACTACGTAAGGAATATCACAAGAAGGCGAAGCCAAGTAAGTGGGAGCTGTTCCTTAGCATCTTCGACTAAGGCTGATTAACTCCCCAATTTAATCTGACAGTAGCTCACCCCTGTGTGCGCTGTCAGATTAAGTTATCTTTCAATCTAAGCGATCTTGAGCTTAGATGACATCGTAGAACTCAGATCCACCATCGACGCCCCAAACGCAATGTTGGCTGCAGAGCCATCAATCGCTTTTTGTGCATCGCCTATCACCGCTTCAAATTGTTGAGAAATCTCCTGGAAGTTTTCTAGCTCTTCTGAGGTGCGCTCATTGATTGCTTGAATATGGCTGAATAACGTATCGATTTTAGATAGTGTTTCATCGGTTAAAGAAGACATGCCATTCTCTGTACCTGTACTCACGGTTTTTAGTGAGTTGTTTACTGTGCGCTCGATCAGTTCTAGTTGAGTTTTAAGACGGATCTCATGTTGTTTCAGGTTTTCTAGATTCTGATCGATATCCTGTGCATTTTCGCGCGAATGCTGTGCCAGTGCTTTTACTTCATCAGCTACTACGGCAAAGCCTTTACCTGCTTCTCCTGCTCGAGCTGCTTCAATAGCAGCATTCAGGGCAAGTAGGTTAGTTTGCTCTGAGGTGGTTGTAATTGCAGACGCTAGCGAAGAGATACCTTCAAAGGACGCTAGAAATTGCGCGATCTCATGTTTAAGCGATTGCGAGGCATCGGAAAATTGATGGATTTCGTTACCTAGTAGAGAGGTTTGATCCATCAGTTTTCCGAAATTAGATTGAATCCCCCCAAGGTCATTTTCACTCCCTTCTAGCGTTTGGCCTATACCGTTTAATTCTTTTATAGAGGAATTAATGCTGGTGGAGAGTGACTGTAAAAATGCGAGTCGCTCAGTGGAGGCTATATTTACCTTGGTCGCGTTGCTTAGCACTTTTTGGGCAAAGTTGGTTAATGAGTTCAGTTCATTCCCAACTAAGCGTTGATGGTTTATTACTTCTGGGCAAGGTTTTGGTTCTGGCCGACTACGGATGATTAACCAGCTGCTAAATAGCGATACCGAGAAGGGAACGCAGTAGGTCAGGCTCACTTTGAGCCAATTAACATAGTATCCAGCAAAAAACTGATCGCCCTGATTAATTAGGTTGAGTAGCGTGCCTACAACAATGGCAATGATGGATGATCTTATAAGGGTGGGTTTAACCCAGTTATCGTTATTCAAGAATCTATCCTCTTCTTCAATATGATGTTATTTCAAGTAAGAAATTTCTGCTCCATCCGTAGATCAATTCGTTCCTTTTTAGTCTTTGCCTTTAGGTGTTTAGGGTATTTGAGCTATTAAAGTTAAAAATAATCAGGTTAACTTTCTGATTTAAAAGACTTTTTTCTATAAATTCTGAAATCGTCCTGAAATTTATAACGTGTATTGTATTTACATCTTAATGGTCCATCTATAAGATGTATTAAAAATACATCTAAAAGGCGGCAAAGAGGTATTAGTTGTGAACCCAACATCAATAGCCATCGTGAAATCAACTGTTCCGCTTATTCAAGAAGTAGGTACTGATCTGACCAAGCACTTTTATGGTCTTTTATTTGAAGAGAACCCGGAGCTTAAAAATGTCTTTAACATGGTGAGCCAAGCTAACGGTCGCCAACAATCCACGCTAGCATCATCAATTCCTTCGTATGCAGCGCATATTGATAAATTGGAAGCCATTGGGCCGGAAGTGCACCGTATTGCAGCGAAACACTTTAGCTTAGATGTTCAACCAGAACATTATCCGATTGTGGGTCGAAACCTATTAAAGGCGATTCGTGAGGTATTAGGTGAAGATATTGCCACTGATGAAGTGATCGATGCTTGGGCTGAGGCTTATGAGTTATTAGCCAGTATCTTAATCGGAGCGGAAGCTAATCTGTATGACAGCTCGCTAGAGGATCAAGGCTGGTTAGGGTTTAAAGACTTCAGCGTAGTGAAGAAGGTAAAAGAGAGTAGCGAAATCACCTCTTTCTATTTAGCGCCACTAGATGACAAACCGTTACCTAAATATAAAGCGGGTCAGTTTATCAGCGTGAAAATCAAGGATCCCGATCTAGAGTTTACCGAGATCCGTCAATACAGCTTGTCTGACGCTCATAGTGAAGATGTCTATCGAATTTCGGTAAAAGCAGAAACTAGTGGTGATGAAAATACGCCAGATGGTTTGGTTTCTAATCATCTACATAGCAAGGTCGAAGAGGGGGATATCGTTCCTGTTCATATGCCTGGTGGCGAGTTCTTTGTAAAAGACAATAACAGGCCTGTTGTACTGATTAGCGGAGGTGTGGGTATCACGCCCGTATTAAGCATGCTTAATGAGCTTATTTTAAAACGAGATTCTCGAAAAATTAGCTGGTTACACGGTACCCGTTCTAAAGATGTGCATGCATTTGGTGGGCATATCAATATGCTGAAAAATGATCTGTCGAATCTTTCTACTGCTACTTTCTATGAAGATATTTACGGTGCAGAAAAAGGCAAAGATTATGACCATCATGGCTATATTACTGCTGACAAAATTAAGCAGTACTGTTCACTTGATGCAGATTTTTTCTTCTGTGGACCACTGCCATTTATGCATGCGATCCATCAACAGTTAACAGGTTTAAATGTTCCTGAAGAGCAGCTTCATTACGAAGTGTTTGGGCCAAGCTCAACTCTGTAATAGCTAGAAAGTTCTGCTCGCCAGGGTTTTGCTGCCAGTCGGTCATGTTGATGATGTCACATCGCTTTGCATCAGCATGATCGGTTAAAACTGAAACTCGCTCTATGTCCCTCAAGTAGAGCGGGTTAACTGGCGGGTATTTTTATTCATCCCCACCTCAGGCTAAGGTTCTTCTTAGCGTGTTTCGGGAGATCGCCGTGATCTCCCTTTTTTTGTATAGAAAAGTGGGACTATTCCACTATTACCTTTTTACAATTGATGTAAATTTGCCGAGAGCTGTAACTAAGCAGATCAAAATTTGACTGCTGTTGCCGGTTATACTGACAGTGTTCAGGTGAAGGGTGTGCTAACGACTACGAATTCAGCATACAGAGAATTCTTTTTTATAAGGGCATCGAGTGTTTTGCACAAGTTGATTTAACATTGGTGATGTTCAAGAGCGTTTACAAGCACATGATTGTTGAGTAGCAGTCTTTTGCTGATTGAATGAGTCTAATTAATCTTCTTCAAAGACGCATGACGAGTTTTGGCTTATGAAAAAAGCAGTCTTAAGATTATTATTTTTAGGTGGCTTTGGTTACATACTGATTTGCGCAGTTCTTTACTTTAATCAAGAAAACCTCCTCTATTTCCCTCAAGAACGTAAAGTTAATAGTGAAGAGCATACTCTGCTGATCCCGACAGAAGTGGGTCATACTGTTGTGACCATTGAAAAGAGGAACAGTGATAAAGCGCTTATCTATTTTGGGGGTAATGCTGAAGATGTTTCGCAACGCCTAGTTAAGTTTAAGCAAACTTTCCCTGAACACTCTTTATATCTCATGCATTACAGGGGGTATGGTAGTGATGGTTATCCACGAGAAGAGCCCATTTATCAAGATGCTCTTGTGTTGTATGAACACGTTGCCAAGGGTAATACTGAAATGGTACTGATGGGGAGAAGCTTAGGAACAGGTATCGCTACACGATTAGCAGCTGAAAAATCTCCTGAGCAACTTATCTTGATAACGCCGTACAGTAGCATTGAGGACGTGGCGAGTGAGCGCTATTGGGGACTCCCTGTATCGTTGTTACTCAAAGATAAATACTTATCTTGGCAATATGCTCCTGCGGTCAAATCAAAAACCGCTATTCTACTTGCAGGGGAGGACGCTGTGATACCTGAAGAGAGTGCGATGAAATTATTCAGCAGTTTTTCCGATGATGTAGCGACTATCTACGAGTTTGATCATGCTGGGCACAATAATATCTCATCCGACCCAGAATATTACCCATTGTTAAATACGCTTACTCGTAGATTTAGCCCGCATTGATGAGGTAAGTGTTAAATTGGTTATAGTGCTAATAGTTAGATATCAGGATCTAGAAAATCATAGCACTACAGCTGAATAGACTATACTAACCGTCTGAATATCATAGATTTATAACACCCACTGTAGGCATCTGTAGAGGGCACTTGTAAATGGAAAGGAATAGTTTTGTAGCGTCCTTGCTTGCGGCCTTACAATCTAAACTTGCCCGAAAAATAGCCTTTTTTGTTTTCTTATCTCTTATTGTCATAGAAATTCTTGTTCTCGTCCCGTCCTACCTTAAACGTGAAAGTGAGCTGGTTTATAAGCAAGAGCAGTTGGCTGATCTTGTCGTCAATAATATTTTTTCTCAACGGTCTATTCCTTTCGATCTGAGCTCAATTGAACAGCTAACCGCTTCTCTCTCCATGGATAATATTCTTGGTTTTAGACTTGAAGAGAACGAACAGTCAAAGATTAATTTTGGTGACTTAGAGGGGGTAGGCCCGATTTCAAATTTAACTTTACGTCGTTCTAGTTATTACCAGCGAGAGAATATGAAATTAGATATTCAATGGCTTTTAGACGTTCCGGAAGTTGGCAGTCGTCAGATCACTATGAGGTTAGATGTAGAGTTTATAAATACTGAATTACGAATGTATGTGTTTCGTATAGCGGGGTTGGTTCTTATCATTTCAGCCTTCGTGACTTTAAGCACCATGGCTGTGCTGTGGTGGTTAGTTTTGAATCCGATACTAAAACTTGAAGAACGGCTGAAAAATTTTTCTAACTTAGAAAAGGCAAGAAGTGATCTCTCCCCTGAGTTGGTAAGGGATGATGAAATCGGGGAGCTTTTTCTAGAATTTAGACGTATGAGAGAAAGGATTCTAGAGGCGACGGATGAGATTAGTAAGTTGGCAGTAACTGATCAACTTACAGGTTTACATAATCGAAGAAAGCTTGATGATGCAATGCTTTTGGAGATAGAACGAGTGAAACGCTATCAAAAACCTTTATCTATCATTATGTGTGATTTAGATCATTTCAAAATGATTAATGATACCTACGGCCATAAAACAGGTGATGATGTCATTGTTGCTACCGCTCATTTAATTAAAAAGGGAGTACGTGCTAGTGATATTGTCGGTCGTTGGGGTGGGGAGGAGTTCCTTATTATCTGCCCTCACTCTGATCAACAAGGAGCTATAGTTCTAGCAGAAAAGATCAGACTGGATATAGGAGCATATGAAGGTGAACCGAATTTAGTGATTACAGCAAGTTTTGGTGTTACAGAATATATTTCAGGTGAGGATAGCCAAGCGTTTTTATGCCGAGCTGATAAGGCCTTATATATTGCGAAGTCAGAAGGCCGAAATCAGGTTCGAGTAGATACATAGGTAGCCCTAATAAATAGAGATTACGTACTATTTGTAAACCTCGGCGAGCGTCGGTCTTTCATTCCTTGGGTATTCAAAAATAGAGAGTGAATTACCGTATTTTTCTTTTAGCTTTTCGACTAACTCTAGATCGGTCATTAAAGAATAGCTGTTCTTTACATCATCAGCGTTTTTAAAGTGGCGCCAGCCATTTGTGCTGAAAGAAGCGATGATCTCTAGATCATGTTTGATAACCAACTTTTGCCCAACATTTATTTGTAAATCCCGTAGCCTTTGTTGTTGATTGGGAGTCATTATAGCCAGTTTACTGCTGTCGAAAGGGGCTACACTTTTAAAGTTACTCCTACTGTCTATCGGCATAATTTTTTTACCTGTGTAATGGTTTAGTTCTGGGTAGGGATATAAGAGGAAGCATGAATTTTTACTTCCTCTGTGCCTAGTTCGTTCTAGGTGAGTATTTCTTTATTCATGTGCATTTTCGGATTTATTTTTCGGGCCACATTATCGAGTGCAATAGGGCCGGAACCGTAAATGATGATGTGAGTTAGAAGAAGGCCCCAAATGTAGTGCAAATAAAGTGCGGCTGGAGCTATTTCGATCAGGCTAATGACAGCGACAAGGTTTACGATAAATAGTCCTATGGCTGCAACGCGAGTTAATAATCCTGTAAATAATAATATGGGAAGAATTAGCTCGCTCATGGTTCCAAGAACAGCAGCTGGTTCAAATGACAGGAAAGGTACTTGATACTCCTCTTCAAAAAGAAATAGCGTAGTGTCCCAATCCTGTATTTTGGTTAAACCTGCATTGAAAAATACTTGGGCTATGTAAAACCGAGAAAATATAGATGCCACTATATGTGCTTTATTGAGTACTTTTTCGTGGTCTAAATAGTTTTGGTATGTGCTTCTAATCCAGTGAATCATTATGAGCTCCTTATCTTATCGCTTGCAGAGTTTTTTTAGCCATTGTTGTTCAATGGCTTCAGATAACCATTGGCTAAAGTCAAACTGATGGAATTGCTCTAGAAGATCAGAAAGTCTGTGGCCAGATTGTATGGCTGAGAACCATCGATACTCTGCTTCAGAGATTGATTTGATGCAGGGAAGATGGTCTTTTTGGTAGATCACAAACCAGTACGGTTTATCTTGAGGTATGAGAACAGTTAATAGGCTTTCACTGTTAAGTAAGTCTTTATTTCTGCCTGGCTGATGGAGTCGCCAAAGCTCATCAACTCTAATGGCACTTGTAAGCAGGTTTATATTTTCTCCTAGTTGGATATAAACCTTGCCTAAATCGGTGTCGGAGAGGTGAGAAAGTGAAGCAATATCAAGATTTGTTACTGTGCTTCTCGCCGCTTGCTTTAAATGCCATTCAAGCTTTGCGGTTGTTTCCAAATAAGGATGTTCTTGATGCAAAGGGCCTTTATTTATTAGAGCTGGTAAGCTTTTACCAAAGTCCGCCCAGTCACCGCTGTTAGGTAGTTCTATCTCTAGAAGCTGCTGAGTTAAAAGCCTCATGGTCTTAGGTCCAAGCATTTTTTCAATTACTGGATAGTTCATACACAGGGCTCTGGTTGCGGTAATTAATAGGTTGTTTCTATAGATTTGAATTCCTTGTTCCTCAGGGTGGAATGGATGTTCGGTGGAAGACTGAATGCCGCTGAATATCATATTGATAAGTGCTGCTTGGCGGTTATCTAAAGCAGTGCGTTCAGATAGCATGGGCAAACTCCTCTTTTGGAAGAGTGATATTTTGCATGATTGATTTTGCGTATTCTGCTTGTGCTAATAGTGCATGCCAGGAGGGTAGATCGTTATCCCATTCAATAAGGGTCGTAACCGGACCTGTTAATTGCAATGTGCTTTGGTATAACGCCCAACATTCGTCTGATACGGGCTGGCTATGATCATCAATGATCAATTCACCTTGCTTAATCGAGGTATAGCCTGCTAGGTGAATTTCACCTACGGCGTTTATGGGAATTTGATCTATCCAGTCTTCAGCATTAGTTAAAGCGGGGTGTTCACTGAAATTATGGGCATTAACAAGTAAGTTATTCAGATCCAATAACAGCCCACAGCCGGTCAAGTGTACTAATTGTGAGAGAAATTCCGTTTCGCTCATTTGTGAATGTGGAAAAGTAATATATGCGGACAAGTTTTCTACTAGGATTTGCCGACCGAGTAGTTGTTGTACTTGATCAATATTATCCGCCATAACCTTTAGGCTTGCTTGCGTAAACTCAAGCGGTAAAAGATCTCCTGCGTGCACTGATTTCCCATTTAAGTGGCTCCAAGTAAAGCAAGCGTGATCAGAGATTAAAATGGGGTGAATCTGCTGTGACAGGCGCTTTAAGCGCAGCAGATACTCTCTGTTTATCCCAATTGCTGAACCTAGACCCATCGATGTAGAGTGCAAACTAATTGGATACTGTTGTGCAATATCGTTTAATAGTTCAGGGATAATGCCTCCTTCGGCAAAGAAGTTTTCGGCATGAAGTTCTACAAAATCAATGGACGATGTTCCGAGTAATGCCTCCTTATAATGCTGGTGGCGTAAACCCACACCGACCATCGCTTTACAGGTTTCTTTGGTAAATTTATCCGTGTAGAGGCAGGACATCTTTGTTCTCCTAATGAGTGTATTTCATTACGATTTTTGCTGTTCGGCGTAACGTTTTTTAGCTTCAGCTTTCAATAGGCCTCCCATCTCTTTACACGTACCTTTTGCGACAAGTTTCCATTCACCTGGGTCGTTATCGGTTTTGGACTGGCCTGCACATGAATGTGTGCCGGCTAAATTGCCACAATCATTTTGGCCCGCAAGTGCAACGCCGTAGCACTTTTCTTTACCTGCAGCGTGAGCAGAGGGAAGGGTCGCAATGGTTGAAAGAGCGACTGCTAGAGCGGTTGTTGCTACATGTTGTTTATTGTTCATTTTGGTTTTCTCCTGTTCCTTTGAACTCATGTAAATACGGGGGCACTGTTAATTAATCTTCTGCGTTTGCTTGAGCGATTGTTAGGTCTTCAATGCCACGCCAAATGCGATCTGCAGTTTTTAGGTGACCTGGAATATCAGTCAGCCATTTTTTCTGCACATCTTTATTTAAATTGAGGTAAAGCTTGTGGTCCTTGATATAGAAAGCACTTGGGTCTACGTCTAGCTTCTTGTTAAGTGCTACACCCATTGCACAGTAACCACCAAATTGTGGAGCGTATTTAGCTGCATTTGCTTTAAATAGATCGCGGTTTGATTCATTACTGAAACGATAGATCGCCCCTTCATGCGTTGCGGTGAATTTAGCTGAGCCTTCAATCGCTTGGTTTTGTGTGAAATATGCAACTGGGTCGTAACCTTTGATCGCTAAATCGTTGGTTCCAATATTGATTGCTTGAGCAAAGCTCATACTGCTCATTAATAGTGCGCCCGCTGTAGCAGCCATTTTCAGTGCTTTTGTAAATTTCATTTGGTTTTCCTCTATCAGCATTAAATGAACCTCGACGAATTCTGGTTCTAACTGAATGTTGGGTTTTGAGGGAAGGTTAGGACGAACAGGCAAACAGTAAGCCGCTAACAGTCCTGTAAATGGAGTTGATGCTCCAAAACTTGGTTGGGGTATTGTTTTACGAATTTCTGCTTTAGAAACAGGAGAGATTAAGGCACCACATATCAAGCTGGAGATCACTGCCTTGTTTAGCCGAGATTTAGCAAATTTAGATAATGTGCTGACTGAAGATAAGTTAAATCCGCAGAATAGAGTTGAAACAACCTGATTCATAAATCCCTCCCTAAAGTAGAACGCTTTGTCTACTTAATAAAATAGACAGGTTGGTCTACCTGTGTCAATCAATTTTTTATACAAATTTTCAAACAGGCAGGTTGGTCGTTTGGAAAGAGCCCTAAAACGCCGTTTATGATTCTAGTAACCGGTAGACAAACCGTACTACTTTTGCCAAGATAAAATGGCTTTGATAGGAGATAACAATGAGTCAAAAGAGGCAGTTACTGATTGATACTGCGTTAAAGCTTTTTTACAAAAATGGCATTAATTCCATCGGTATAAATGAAATTTTAAAGTCGTCAGGGGTTGCTAAACGTACCCTTTATAATCATTTCGAAAGTAAAGATGCATTGGTGTTGGCAGCCTTAGAGCAGAGGCATGACAACTTTATGGCTTGGTTAGAGAAAAAACTGGTTGGTACTCAATCTGAAACAGATGTAATTGAAGCTGTGTTTAATGCATTAAATGGTTGGTTTAAGGGCTTGGAAGCAGAACTAGGAGATTTTCGAGGCTGCTTTTTCATTAATACATCAGCCGAATTCAGTGATGCTGAATGTGAAATTTCTCAATACTGCGGTTACCACAAACAAGAGGTTAGAAATTTAATCCAGAAGTATTTAGGAAAGGATAATCCTGATCTTTTGGATGCAATTTGTATTATGCAAGAAGGGGCTATTACGATGGCCTATATGACAGGAAATTGCGATGAAATAACCGATAAAAGTATCGAAATACTTAAAAAACTCAAATGGCCTAGGGGCAAGTAGTAGTCACTTTTAACCAGAGTTATTTTTAGTAAATTTACCTATTTCTTTCTTATTTGGTTTCATACATGGTCATCAACGAAACTTAGTTTATGGCCATTCATTTTCCAAAAGCTATTAAGGGGGGGCGTACTTTAAATTTGAATTTTTCTAGAGTACATGCAGATTAACTCACTACTTTACTTCCTGAACTTTCTTAAAGTACTGGTCATATAGATTTTGTGTGTACCCTTCTTGTTTAAGCTGATCTAATGCTTGGTAAAACTGATAAGCAACTGAATTTTGGTCCACTATGGTATAAAAGTTCTCAATGCTTATATCTGCGTCAGGGGAAAAGCTTGGGTTTGGGTATTCCGAGAATAGTTTGGATTTACGAGAGAACCCCATGTTCATTGGTATAAAAGCTTGGTTGATCGCATTGTGATGGATCTTTATCCCAATATCTTCATAACTCTCTAAGCCATTAAGTTTTTGGTAGTGGTCCACAATTTCGATATCAGCAATATAGAAGTCCCCCCTACCTGTTTTAAGCGCCTCTATTACTTTTTCCATAGAAAGCTTGCCCATCTTTGAGATGGTTAACTTTGGGTAGATTTGGTCCCATTCGAGTTTGCTACTTGAAAGTTCAACAATCAGCCGGCCTTCAATTTCATCCATTGATTCAATTTCAGCTTGGTTATCTAGGGTTATTAGAACCTCTTTCGTTTGTAGACCGTTTGGTAAATAGAACAGATAGCCCGTTCTCTTTTGAGAAAAAGAGGAGCCAGGGTAGAAATCTACAGTCCCCCTAGCTAGCTCAAAGTGAAGTCGTTTTTTGGGGATTCTGACAACAACTAGCTCATAGCCGATACGTTCAGCTGCTTTTTGAAATAGATCTAAATAAAGACCGGAGTTATCCCCGTTGCTACCAATCAAAGGCGGTTTAGCAATCGCTTTGTAGCCCATAATGATTGTTTTTTCGTCAGCATTAGCTACAGGAAATAAAGTCACTATAAATAGAACTAGGGGAAACAAAAACTTCATATTTTTCTCAAAGTTATTTCTGAAAGGCCACTATCGATAGCTGAAATACTTACTTTATTATAGCTAAGTAGTTAGAACACAAAGTAAATGAGCTTCTACGCGCGAACTTTAAATGAGTAAGATAACGCTACTAAGCGGCAGCTGAATCAATGCATGAACAAGCAACTAGTCTGAATGGGACGGTGACGTGATTTAACATCAAAGATTAAGGCTGGCTATAGAAAAATCAGGCAAACTTATTAGATATTGTGTATTTAGGGACGAAGATGAAAAAATTATTGTTGATAGTAGCTATTATAGGGTTGTCTGGTTGCAGTGATGAGCAGGAAGTAGGGGATGTTTCACTGGGTGTCTTAACCACTAAGGATATTAAAATTAGTGTGTTAGTTGATCCTATTGTTACAGGTGTGACTTGTCATGTGGCGAGTATTGAAGCTGACCTGGATTTTTCTGATCCGAGTGATTCATCGATTGCTTGTCGTCGTACTGGCGTGATCAATAAAGCGATGCTTGAGAAGATTGATAAATCTAAATCCGGTGAAGTGGTCTTTAAACAATCGAAAAGCATTTTCTTTAAATCGATGAAAATCCGTCGAATTTACGATCCTCAATCACGTACATTGATGTACGTATCTTACTCGACCAAAGAGACGTCAGGCAGTTATAAACATAGCCTATCTACAGTTCCTCTATGGGGGACTGAAGCTTATCAGTGATCACGTTTAAAAGTTAAAAACGAAAATTTTTATTAAGTGGGGAGTTAAGGTAAATATTCTCCCTGCTGTGATTCTTTAAAGTATTGTTCCAGCTTTCCGCTTTCTTTGAGTTTTTTTAAACCTCTATTGAATAAAACGATGAGGTCTTTGTTTTTCTCTATTTTCTTAGAAAGCATTAGATGCATATTGGGTGAATGCAGTGGTTTAGGGTGGTAGGTGATTAAGTTTTTAGCCTGCGGATAAGCCCTTTGTAGGACGTCATAACCTTGATTGATGGTACTAATAGCAAGATCGATTCTATTGCCTAATATTAGCTTTCCAATATTTTGTTGGTGCGTTTCTACCCTTTGTACAGTAATTATTTGTTGTTTTGCCGCTAGATCGAATTCGTCATTGTAGGCATATCCAGATAACGCCCCAATTTGTAGCCCTTTCAGATCATCAATAGTATTCCAGTCAAAGGAGTGATCTATGTGATGAAAAAAAACACGTGTCTTTTGAAAAATCGGTTCAGAGAAATAGAAATATTTTTCTCGTTCTTTTTTTTGGTCGCGTAGCCCACGCCATCTAGTTTCCCTTCTAAAATCGAGGGGTACGCTCGCTTCCAAGGCATGAATGTAAAGTTGACTTGTACACCTTCTAAAGCAAAGGCTTCAGATACGATTCGGGAGACTACGCCATAGTGTTTCAATTCTTGGCTTTGGTAGGGAGGATATTCACCAGCTGTGAGATTTACCTCGAGTTCTGAACCTATAGCGTAGTTGACTGTTAGCGCTAAAATAACAAAGATTGGAGATAGCAGTTTCATTTTGACTAATGCCTGAATAAATACCCTCGAGTAGGGAGGGGAAGACTATTATCCTTACTGAAAAATCTTATCTACCAATTATAGATTGTAGTTTGTTAACCAGCTTTCTAACTCTGTGATGGGCATAGGTTTGGCGATGTAATAGCCCTGTTGAAAATCGCAACCTGCAGCTTTCAGTAGATTGTGTTGATCCTGCGTTTCGACCCCTTCTGCAACGACCGTAATATCTTGGAAATGACATAGGTCTACCAAGGCCTTTGCTAATGTTTGCTTCTTGGGCAGGGTAATGCGGTTAACCAACTCTCGGTCGAATTTGATGATATCTACTGGGTAATCAACCATCTGCATAAGGCTGGTATAACCAGTGCCAAAATCATCGATGGCAATCTGGAAGCCCAGATCCTGTAATTCACTGAGCCAACCCAGCACATTCTGCTCTTGGCTTAAGGCGAAGGTTTCCGTGATTTCTAAAATAATTTTATTTAGCGGGATCTGGCTATTAATGCTTAGTTCCTTAAGAGTTTTTATAAACCTTTCAGATCCAATTTCGGCTGAGGATATATTGATAGAAAGCTCAAACTGATTGCCGAAAAGGTTACACAGTTCAGATAGGTCATTAAGAGCTTTACTGGCAACCCAAAGATCAATCTTTTCAAAAATTCCGGTGCTTTCTGCTATTGGAATAAACAGGTCAGGTGGTACAAAGCCGAGTTCTTTCGAATGCCAGCGTAGTAGCGCTTCGCAGCCTTTAATAGAACCATCTTGATTGATGATAGGCATATAGTTGAGAGTGAATTCTTTGTCTGGATTTAAGTTCTTTAATTTTGTTTCAACCTCTTTTCTCTGACGATCCCGCTTTGCTAACTCTTTTGAATAGACAGCTTGTTTATTTTTACCTGATTTTTTAGCCTGATACATGGCTAAATCAGCGTTTGATATCAGCTGAGAGAGTGTATGGCCATCTTGAGGGTAGGTAGCTAAACCGATACTGGCTGTAACAGGGAAATGACCTAATTCAAAATGATAACCGTCGGCGAAAAGATGTAAGATCTTTTCGCAAAGTTTTAGAGCCTGTTCGGTTGATACATTGGGCAACAGTACAATAAATTCATCCCCAGAGAGGCGAAAGGCTTGGGGAGCTTTCGTATCGTACTTTTTGGCGGTGATATTGATAATGTTGTTTAAACGTATAGCCACTGCTTGTAGTAATTTATCTCCCACCTCGTGACCATATTTATCATTTACGAACTTGAAGTTATCTAAATCTAGGTAGATCAAACTTATCAGACTTTCGGTTTTTTCTGCCTCTGCTATTTGATGAGATGCCGTGTCGTAGAAGGCTGCTCGGTTGGGCAGTTGAGTCAGCGCATCAGTTCGGGATTGCAGGTGGCTTTTTTGATAGGACTGATGCAGTTGTTCATAGAGATTATGGAATTTACGTCCGAGGCGCCCAATTTCGTCATTTGATTGTGGGGCATCAATATTCTGCCGTTCGTGAGTTGTGATCTCTGTTAATTGTTGATCCAATTGTGAAATAGGCGCAGTGATGAATTTTTTGATCAGCAGTTGGAGTAGGGTGAAGGTAATTAATGAACCTAAAATTACAATAAAGAGTAAACGCTGTTTCAGATTGGCAAGCAGATTACCTAAATAAGCTGGTGAGGGCGTTATACTCAAATAGTAATTCTTTTTGAGCAGGGCATTGGCGTATAGCTTATTGGTTTGGGGGCGGTTGTATTTATCGGAAAATACGACAATTGCTTGGAATTCTTCTTGAACTTCCCGCAAAAGAGAATCAAATGCTTTCGGTTTTGCAGCGATAATGACTTTAAATGTATCTTCCAGTTGAATGAGTAATGGGGTGGTAAGGGTACGTGAATCGATCGCAATCCCTTGTTGCATTATGGAGCCTGAGGTTTGAAAGTGGTGCTCCCACATATTGAGTTTCTTCTCAGTACTGATTTTTTCAGCTAGACGTAGTTGCTCTTCTCGAATGGTTGAAAACGGATCGGTGCTGTTTTCTATATAAAACACCACGTTATTACTTTCATCTAAAACGGCTAAAGAAACAAACTCTGTTAAGTTATTGAAATAGCGACTAATAGCTGATTCCAAGTTGTTAGTTAACATCCTATCTCGGTATATATTGCTAGTATCCCGAATAAAGTTTTCTAGAGTTTCCCCTTCAAGTAATGAAACAAGGTAAGCGTCTAGAAAACGATCATAGGTCGAAAATTCGGAGTGTAACGCGCTTAAACGTAGATTGAGTTTGTGTTGTTCTAATATTTGGATCGATTGGCTTTGCTGTTCATACGCAACCAAGGCGGCTAACGTGTAGCTGAAAAAAATAATAGGCAGTATTAGAAAGCTAGCGCGCTTGTTTAGATTCATGAATATTAACTATAGCATTCGTGATTCGAAGACGTTGTTTTATATTTTCGTTGCTTAATTTCTCGTACAGTTCGCTTTTATTCTGAATCTCTTGGCTTGGGAATACTTCGGGGTTGTTTCTAAAATCTTCGGATAGTTCTTGTATGGCAGCATCATTTGGGGTCGCGTAGTGCAGGCGTTCTGCATTCTTTGCTGCAACTTTAGGTTGGTTTAAGTATTCAATAAAATTTAGAGCTGTTTCGATATGTTTGGCATTAGAGGGAATTGCTAAACAGTCCACCCATAAGACAGTTCCTTCTTCAGGAACAACGTATTTCCATAAACCCTCTTTCCCTATTTTCTCATTCATTGCTACTTGATCTCCGCCATATCCAACAGCCAGATATAATTGGTCTGCTTTTGGAGAGGACTCAAGGAATGTGATGGGATAGTCGTATGTCAGTACATAGTCCACCTGATCTTTTAGTGTGTTGAAGGTGTTTTTTAAAATCTCTAAATTGTCCGTATTAAGAGGAGCACCATTCATAAAAAGGGCAGGTGCTAAAAGATCGGTATAATCATTTAGCATACCTATATGGCCTTTAAGTTCATCGGAGGGCTGTATTATATCTTTCCAAGATGATGGCGGAGCTACTTTATCTGAACGGTAAACAATACCTAATGTTCCCCAAAAATAGGGTACTGCATAATTACCGCAACGCTCACGCCAAAAATTACCCATGAATTTAATGCTTGGTAGGTTTTTCTCGTTGATCTCTACGAATTTTCCCTCTTCACCGAAGCGCTCCGCAACAATTTCATCAACAACAGCGATATCGATACTATGTTGGTGTGCTTCAAGTAGAAGGGCATCGCGTTTTTCATCGCTATCAAACTTAATTATTTCAACATGATGACCAGTGCTGCTCTCCCACTCTTGTTTTACTTCAGGATCTAGGTAGGCGTCCCAGTTGAGCATTTGAATAGTTTCAGCGTGGAGCTGAAGAGGGATTAATAGTAAAAAACACCAAAAGCATCGCATGCCAGACTCTCGTTATTATTATTTTTTATTGGGCTCAATTAGCATCCTCTTTTTTATAACAGCCTTAGAGAGCTAAAGATAGAGGGGAGTTGATGTGTTCGAGAATCTTAAGAGAAGAAATAGATTAATAGGGATTAAACAATAAGGAGTGGTAATGGCATTGCACCATTACCACTCGCTAAGTATTACACTTGGAAGTGCTGAACTTGTTGACGTAGCTCTCGTGCTAGAGAAGCGAGCTGTTCGCTATTATTCGCTGTCAGGGTAGCGCCACCTTGAGTTTGTTCCGCAATCATCGAGATGTTATTGAGGTTATTACTCATCTCTTCTGCTACTTGGCTTTGTTGCTGGACTACTTCTGCAACAGCGCTGTTCATCTCCATGATCTGCTGCACATTGAGTACGATGTCATTGAGATGCTCACCGGCAGAGGCCGCACGATCAATACAGTTTTGCGCTTCAGAATGACTATTACCCATCATACTGACAGCACCTTGGCAGGCATTTTTCAGGCGATCGTTCAATGATTGAATCTGATCAGTTGATTCAGATGTACGCTTTGCTAGTACACGGACTTCGTCTGCTACTACGGCAAAACCTCGACCTTGCTCGCCTGCTCGTGCTGCTTCAATCGCGGCATTTAGGGCAAGGAGGTTTGTTTGATCAGAGATATCTCGGATAACACTTAGAATGCTTTCTACTTGTAGCGTGTCTTGTTCGAGCTTAGTAATCACATCGGCTTGGGACTGAACTTGCGCAGCTAGATCATTAATTGCAGAGATTGTTGTTCGAACTATTTCATCTCCTAAGCGTGCAGTGCTTTCTGCTTGCACTGTTATCTCTGCAGTTTGCTGGGCATTGTTTGCAACATCTTGTGCTGTTGCTGACATCTCTTGCATAGCTGTTGCCAATAACTGAGTCTCACCATGCTGTTGTTTAACGCCCGCGGAAGTTTGTTCAGTTGTTGAAGCCATTTGTTCAGCCGAACTCAGAATATGGTGGCTTGAGTTAGTCAGCTTTTGAATCAGCTGTTGTTGGATATCAAGGGTATGGTTGATCGCTTTACTAACATCTCCCAGCTCATCTTGGTTTTTAATATCAATTCGAGCCATTAGTTTGCCTTTAGCGACATTCTCCATAACTTTGGTCATGTGACTTAATGGCTGAGTGATAGAGCGTGAAATGATAACTGTAAGCCAGACAACCATAGGAATAACTAGAGCGAGGAAGATGAAAGCTTCAGTTAGTCTTGAATAGAAACTGGCATCAACATCATCAACATAGACGCCTGTGCCGATCACCCAGCCCCATGGTTCAAAAAGTTTGAAGTAGGAAATTTTTTCCACAGCGATACTTTTACCTGGGCGAGGCCACAGATAATCTTCATAGCCTTCGTTATTTTGACGTGCAGTATTAGCAATATTTGTGAATAGGGCTTTGCCCTGGCCGTCTTTAAAACTGCTCATATCTTTGCCATCAAGTTCAGGCTTGATGGGGTGCATGATCATGCGAGCATCAAGGTCATTGATCCATACATAATTGTCATTGTCATAGCGCATCGCTTGAAGGGCTGATAGCGCTTGTGTTTGAGCGGTGGTTTGGTTCAAAACACCTGCAGCTTGCTGTTGTTGGAAATGATCAATAATACTGTATGCCATAGAGACAGCATGATTGGATTGGAGTTTTCGTTCCTGTAATAAATCTGCTCTGTATTCCCAGAGGTCGTATGCCTTCATAGCGATACTAACACTGAGTAATAACAGGATGATTGCTGTTAACTTGTGAGTAACAGACATCTTAGTGACAACCATCGTACTTAGACCCTTTAGTAATTAGGTTATATCGAATTCTCGCTCATAAGTGATCAATCGATGATCACTTTATATTAGGAACCATATAAGTAACCGAAGGTATTGTTTTTATGGTGCTTTCTGAGGGGCTTTAGGGAGTAAATAACCTTTTGAAAATAAAGGTTAATTTCATGTTTTGTAAACGCTTGTTTGAATTTGTGTGGGGCAGGCTTATAAATACGGAGTAAGCCTGCTCTATATGTGTTTATTTAATTTATTAAGCAATATATGCGCGTAAGTAGTTCTGATGGCGGCGTATTTTTAGGATCATTCAGATATTCTTCGAAGGGAGGAAAGTTGGCTGCTTCCATACCACTTTGTGGTAGCCACTCTCCGAAGAACCAATCATACGGTTTTTCTAGCTCTGTATAGGGGCCTCTAAATAGAATGGTTGCGCATCTACCCGCGGGTATTTCTATATATTCTGGTGGGTTTGTATCGGCTTCTCTAAGAGGTGTCTCTATGGTCATGCAGGCATGGGAGCGTAGTTCAGATTTTAGTATGCTGCCCGGATCATTGTAGTAGATACCAAACGAACGAGTTTTGTCGGTGACAAGATTATGAGTTCCGGCAAATAGAAACAGTTTTTCAAATGCTTGTCCTATATTCATGTAGTCCCCCTGATGCTCATACCCGATCAGGCCCTGTTTTTCTAGATTAATAAATTCGACATCAAACATGTTTCCTTGCTCCTGAGCTATATGTGGGATATCAGCATGAAAACTCTTTTCCTGAGGTGAATGCTGTTGATGGCCTGCTCGATATGCACTTGGCGCCGCTTCGTATTGCTTATGAAAAGCGCGGCTAAACGCTTCTAAGCTGGTATAGGAAACTGACTGTGCAATGGCAAGTATCGAGTGATCAGTCCGAATGAGTTTTGAGGCTGCTTTTTGCAGGCGAAGACGGCGTACCGTAGCGTTAATGGTTTCATCTGCGACTCTTCGATAGATCCGGTGGAAATGGTAGGGAGACATAGCGGCAATATCAGCCAGAATGTTCACATCTAAATCCTTATCCAGATTCTCGTAGATATAGTCGATTACTTTACATAATCGACGTCTGTAGTTGTTTTCGGTACTTTTTTTCATGTGCCTCCTCCTACCTCCATGCTAAAGGAACTCTATTTGATAATGTTTGCGCACTTTATAGTAACGTCGATTATAAAAATAATTTAGATCTTAAGTTGTTGAAATAAAGGGGGGGTGCAGAGGTTTGTTAGTTAATAATTCTATGATTAATAAGGTGACTGTGATACCAATAATGCTAACTAGATTCCTATTACACTTTGAGAAATACAGTGAATAGACAGAAGCGCATTAGTTTCTATAGTTAATTTTGAACCCAATTGCAGTTGTGAAGTTATAGTCTGTCTGGAGTAGATTATGTTTCATCAGGTTTTAAAGTTCCTTCTTCTATCCTTCTTTTCTATGTTGTTACTGCTGGGAGTTTCTGGCTGTACTGAGAAAGAAGAAAAGATATATACATGGCAGTTGCAGTCACAGGCGACTGAAACCAGCATTGATTTTAAAGAGCTCAAGCGTTTTGCTGATAATGTCAAAGCGATGAGTGCTGGGCGTTTAATTATTAAGGCTCACCCTGGTGGTGTAATTACAGGTGGCCCAGATATCTATAATGCGGTTAAAGAGCGTCGAGTTGAAATGGGGAATGGTTGGCCGAATTGGTGGTCAGGTCAGCATCCAGCTTGGGCTTTGATGAATGCTGGGCCATTTGATTTTATGAACCTTGATGGCTCGATGATGTTTTTTTATGCCGGAGAAGGTCAACGACTAGCAAATGAACTAGCAAGCCCTGATGGTTTAATGTGGCGTCCAGCTTGGTGGGCTGGAATGGAGTTCGGGTTATTGTCGAAAACTGAGATTACAGGTCTAGATGATCTTCATGCTAAAAAAATTCGTATCGGACCAGGTTTACCAGGCGAAGTTTTAGCTGCAGCTGCTGGTGCTTATACACTTCCAACTGTACCTCAGGAGATACGCCCTGCGCTGGAAAATGGTGATCTTGATGCAGTGGAGTGGACCACCGCAGGTGGGGCTTGGAATCTTGGTTTGCATGATATTAGTAAGCATGCAATTGTCCCTGCAATCTGGCAACCATCTGTACTCGCTGATTTCCTAATCAACAAAGAGGCCTTCGATGAATTACCACCCGATTTGCAGGCTATTCTTGAAACGGCAATTAAGTCCTATACTTTAACCACTACGTTGAAGGCGAAGACGGAAGATTTTGAGGCCTTTAATCTATTCTTAGCTAATGATTTTAATATCAATACATGGAGCCCCGAGGATATTGAGCGTTGGAGACTTGTGTCTGATAGTATCTTAGAAGACTACGCTTCTCGAGATCCATTGAGTAAGAAAATCATTGAGAAAAAACAAGAGTTCAAGGACGCTTACAACAACTATTATCAATGGTTTGGGCCATACGATAAATAATGTTTAGTAGACTGACCGTTCGTCTCCTTGTCATTCTGAGTTTAATCACTTTCTTGGTAATGACTGTTTTTGTGATCGTGCGATTTAGCGTTGCTTTCGAATTAATGCAGAGCAATCTGCAAGAGCGAGGCCACTCGGTTGCAGAGCGCGTGGCTAACTCGGTTAGGCCTACAATCTGGAACGTCTATAAAAAAGCTTATGATCGAACTTATTCCGTAGAGTTAGCCTCCGCTATTTTAGATTCTGAAATGGCTTCACCCTTTGTGGAGGGGATCAAGGTCTACGGGAATTTTGGTCACCTTTATATGGGCCGAATCAAAATTGATGGTGAGATCCGCCAATTTGAGGAGAAAAAGCACGCTGGTGTTTGGACTGGCTTTGATAACCGAATCCGCTATCCGATAAAAAGTGGTGAGGTTAGCATCGGTAATGTGGAGGTAAGTTACAGCGATAAAGCTTTAACCGAAAGCCTCTACCAAAATCTTATCGTGGAAATTACTCAAGTAGCGGTAGTTAGTCTGCTGTTTGTAGGTTCACTTTATATCATTCTACGATTTGCGCTTGTATCCCCCATGCGCTCACTTCAAGTAGCTCAACGAGCCTTAGATTCTTTAGATGAAGCAGTGTTTGTAACCAATGAGTACGGCAGCTTAGTCGATATTAATCCTGCTTACAGCAAAATAACCTTTTATCAAGAAAGCGAGATTTTAGGTTTGCTTCCTGATATCCAACCTCTTGACGATAGTAGTGTGGATTTTAGAGCCATGGTTGCTGATAACTTTCTTCACGAAGGTAGTTGGTCGGGTGAGGTTATTGGGCGGAAAAAAGATGGAAGTACTTTCCCTGGCTGGTTGAATCTAAATAGGGTAGAGCGCCAAGACGATGAGGTTACATATGTTGGTGTCTTATCGGATATTGCAGATAAAAAAGAGTCGGAAGCAAAGCTTCATGCCTTAGCTTATTACGATTCGTTGACTGATATGCCTAATCGTCATTCTTTCTTGATGCGTTTAGATGAAGAGATTAAACGTGCACGAAGGGAAAAATCTAAAGTGGGATTACTCTATTTAGATTTGGATAACTTTAAATGGGCAAATGACCAGTTTGGGCATGCCGTCGGGGATAAACTACTTATCAGTGCTGCTGAAAAATTTAAAAAGCGTTTAAGGGATTCGGATAATTTATATCGAATTGGTGGCGATGAATTCACTGTAATTGTGACTCATTTTGACGATGCCACTGACCTCATTGGTCTCGCTGATGATCTGGTTGCGCAAGCCGGTGAAGATTTTATTATTGATGGTCATGTAATAAAACCGGGAGCGAGTGTTGGTATTTCTACTTTCCCTAATGACTCCATTAATGGAAAAGACCTCATCATTCAGGCGGATACTGCTATGTACCAGGCTAAGGAAGCTGGTCGAGGGCAAGTACGCTTTTTCTCCTCTGATATAGAACTGCAAAGGCAGGCTCAACAGCGAATTGAACAAGAGCTTAAGCAAGCGCTGAGTAATAACGAGCTTCAATTGTTCTATCAACCTAAAGTTCGAATACAAGATGGCAAGTATGTTTATGACAGTGCCGAAGCGTTGATTCGCTGGTTTGATGATGGCGAGGTGGTTTATCACCCAGATCAATTTATAGAGATAGCAGAAAAGAGCGACCTTATCTGCGACTTAGGCTATTGGGTAATTTTTCAAGTATGTAAGCAGTTAGCTGAATGGAAAGAGGAGGGAATCGTTGGACATAAAGTTGCTATAAACCTTTCTCCGAGACAGCTTAAAGACGCTAACCTATTTGATTATCTGCTGGAGAGAATGACACGCTTTGATATAGACCCAGGGCAGCTTGAGCTAGAGATTACTGAATATGCAGTCATAGAAAACATTGAGCATTCTGTAAGTACTCTTAACAAACTGAAAACACTCGGTGTTTCTATTGCGATGGATGACTTTGGTACAGGTTATTCTTCTTTGAGCTATCTTAAGCAGTTGCCTGTTGATGTTTTGAAAATTGATCGGTCATTTATCCATACTTTGCCATTTGAGCAGGGTGATATAGCGATTGTAAATGCAATTTTCTCTATGGCAGCGGCATTGAACATAGAGGTGGTGGCAGAAGGTGTTGAGACTAAGGATCAGTTGGAGTTTTTAATTAGGCATAAATGCCATATTGCACAGGGATACTATTTTTCTAAGCCTTTAGCTCCAACTTACTATGCTGCTTGGTTAGCGAAACAACTCGTTTGATATCGCTCACCTATATAGTCTGATGGGTACTATTCATAGTACTTTTTCTCCAGTTTATCGATGAAGCCTGAATCATCGAGATATTTTAGTGATTTCTCTAGCTTATACGGCAGGCTTTCAGGTAAAAGCTTATCTGGCTCGTTATTAATCGTTAACGCTAAATCGGATCTATATTTCGGATTATCTACGCGTTGGTAGTGTGGAGAGAGCTTTGAAAAACCTAAGTACATTGGTTCTTCTGCAGAGCAGCAAGGGTGTATTTTAATTTTCGAATTGGGATTTCTTTTCAGATAATAACGAATGGTATCGCTTTGGTATTGATAATAGTCTGCGCGCTCTTGTTCTAGCATTTCTATGGCGCGCGACAATTCTAAGTTCTCCACCACGACTACGATGACCCCTTTTTCAGCAGCCCCATATGTAGGGCTGCCATTGGGAACTAACATAGATCGCTCTCGCATATCCTCTATTCTCCTAACCTCAGGACTCTTATTAAGAGATATAACTTTAAGGCCTGTAGTCAGTCCATTTGGAACATAGAAGGTATAAGGTTGGCGTTCTAGAGAGAAGTTAAATCCAGGATAAAAGTCTATAGTGCCATCTTTCATGGCGTGAAGAATTCTTTTCTTGGGAAGCCGTACGATCCTTAGAGTGCAGTTGATTAGTGCGCTAGCTTTCGAATAGAGATCTTTGTACAGGCCTGAATTATCGGGTGCTTTTTGGATTAAGGGTACTCTCTCGCTGGTGCGGTAACCCATAGTCAAAGTACATGCATTGGCGAAAATTGGCACTAGGGCTAATAGTAATAGGACGCACAGATTTTTGCTCATAAAGCCGATCTTTTCTTTTTAGTCTAGCTCCCATAAAAGAAAATGAAAAAGCGATAGCGGTTTGTTTTCTTATAAGGATTACTATCGGTAGAGTTGCTCTAGTGGATAAGTAAGTTCTAGGTTCATACGCTCGTTTTTTTTAAGACTTTTGACGACCAAGGCGTAAGATCGATCGATAAGGCGTTCAATCTCTTTAGCTGGCATTGAATCTTTTAAGACGACGCTGATCCAGTGCTTTTTCGACATGTGATAAGCGCTAAGTACTTCAGGAAATATATCCTTAAGCATGATGGCTTCTTCTGGATCGCATTTTAGATTGAGGAAGTGGTGATTAGCGAATTCAGGTCCTAGTTCTTTTCCAGTCGTTCCACACTGTCCTAACAATGCAAACATTTTTCCTTTGACTTTAAATACTGGAACATCTGGCATAAAGGGGAAGTCCAGCATTGATTCCGGACGGGATAAACAATATTCCTGAGCGCTTTTCGCATCCATCTGTTTACACAATGATCTGATTGGTTATGAAAAATAAAACCCTGATTCAAGCATAGTGCCTGATAAAATCAGGGTCTAGAATATCGCTATAACAGGTGGATTACTTCATCGCTTGTTCTGTAAGGATATGTTCGTAAGAGAAGAGGTGATGGCTGTCTTTATAAGGCGCGTGACAAGCTGCGCAAGCAGTTAGATCTTTGTTAACGCGTTTACCATCAGGTTTAAATGCTGCGAAATCCCAATCATCGTTACCTAAACCTTCTGGGTATTCGGCGGCAGCACCTTCGCGGCGTTCCATTACTGCGACAAGCGCAAATTTATCTTTAAGTCGTTGACCCAGTTTAGAGGTAAGAACATTACCGTCAGCGTCTTTTTTCGCTTTATAGACCTCTGCAACAATCACCGAACCGTAAGGTAATTGCCCATTTTCCTGAGTGCCGCTCAGACCCTTATTGTTGATATATAGGCGAATGTATTGGTCATGATTTTGAGTGCGGTTGAGGGATAAATAAGGGGTGAAATTGGTTTTATAGTCCGCAGGAAAATCAACCTGATCGCCTGGAGCTGCCCAGCACAGAGTAGACGTTAACAGTCCCGCTGCCATAGTGGATAGGAGTTTCATTTTACATCCTCGCTGTATTTATTTTTGTAGTAGAAAGATATCTTTTAGATGTATTTATAATGCATGTTATGTGTTTGATCAACTCTATTTGTGATTCTAGATGGGTTACAAGTGTAGTTGTTTGGCTATGAATCTAATTCAAGCTAGAACTGTTATGACTAACTATTAAAAATGGCAGTTTACTTTATTTGGTCTACAGTGCATGGAGCACGCACAAAATGTGCAGGGATGTAGATTTAAATTTGTTGCAAGGAGGGCTGTGTGATGTTCCGCTCACTCACTATTCGTAAAAAAATCTTAATGTCATTGCTTTTGATGGGGCTTGTGCCCTTGTTGATTGCTATCAGTGTAGCGATTATTGATAGTAGTAATGCACTTGAAAGTTCAGTTTATCAACAGCTCACAGGTATACGAGAAATCAAAAAGAGGCAAATAGAGAACTATTTTGCAGAAAGGGAGATTGATCTAAATCAGCTAGCTGAAATTGTACGTTTAAGGCAGCCTAATCAGCTAGATGATCCTGAACCCTACAAGGTATCCGCTTCCTCGGACCAAGCGTATTCGAATTTTCAAAAACAAGGTGGTTACTATGATTTGTTTTTGATTAATCCTCGGGGAGATATTTTTTATACGGTAGAGAGGGAGCCCGATTTTGGTACTAACCTGATAACAGGTGCTTATGCAGATTCAAATTTAGCACGCTTGTTTAAACAAGTACTAGGATCTGGACAGTTTGGTATTACTGATTTTGCTCCTTATGCTCCTTCAAATGGTGCCGCAGCAGCGTTTATAGCGCTACCTATTAAGAATGCTGGGGGGATTATCGAACTGGTAGTTGCTTTGCAGTTATCGATTACAGATATCAACAGCATTATGGGAGAACGTAATGGCTTAGGTGAGACTGGAGAAACCTATTTGGTCGGACCCGATCATTTAATGCGATCTGACTCATTTTTGGATCCTGTTTACCATACTGTTTTAGCGTCTTTCGCAAATCCAGATAAAGGCAAGGTTGATACTCAAGCCGCGAATGACGCTTTAGCTCAAAAAACCGGCACAAACATCATTATCGATTACAACGGCAATCCAGTTTTATCTTCCTATACACCGGTTACTATTCAAGGTTTGCGATGGGCCTTATTAGCTGAAATGGATGAAGCTGAGGCGTTTGCCCCTATATACGATTTGCAGTGGTTGTTGGGCTCTCTGCTAATTAGTTCGTTAATCATTATTGTTCTTGTTGCTTTGAAGCTAGCGGGTTCACTTGCGAACCCTATTAGTCGCATTTCACAACATATGAAAGAAATCGCCAGTGGCAGTGGTGATCTCACAGTTGAATTAGAAGTGAAAGGCAGCGATGAAATTGCTTTATTGTCGAGTCGTTTTAATACTTTTGTAAATAAGATTAGAAATACTGTTAGTGATGTTGCTGAATCAACCAAAGTAATGGCCGAGGCTACTGAGCAACTATCTCAAAATGTGGACACAACTCAGGTTTCAATTAATCAACAACAACAAGACACAAGCCAAGCAGCAGCGGCAATTAATCAGATGACGGCTGCTGTGCAGCAAGTTGCATGTAGTACCAGTGAAGCGCTGGCCGTTACGCATCAAGCGCAAACTGATGTCGAAACAGGTCTAAGAGTCACACAGGAAACCATTGATGTGATCAATGCATTAGCATCTGAGGTTGAGCAAGCAAATCAGGTTATTCAAAGACTGAATATGCAAAGTGATTCAGTAACGACTGTTCTCGAAGTCATTAGAGATATTGCTGACCAAACAAATTTACTAGCCTTAAATGCAGCAATAGAAGCCGCCCGTGCAGGAGACAGCGGTCGAGGGTTTTCTGTCGTGGCTGATGAAGTACGTAATCTTGCACAAAGAACTCAAGCTTCTACTGAGGAGATTGATACCATCATTACTGATCTACAAGGATATGCCCGTAGTTCGATGGATGTGATGAATAAAGGTAGGGTCATAGCTGCTAGCGGTGTTGAACAGGCAGCGGAAACAGGAGCAGCTCTAGAGCGTATTATTATTTCGGTTAACCATCTAACAGAGATGAATACTCAAATAGCGACTGCTTCAGAACAACAAGCACAAGTATCTGAAGAGATTAATCGTAGTATTTTAAGTATTGATCAGATTGCACAGGTTAATGCTGATGGCGCTAGCCAAACACAAGAATCTAATCTTCGCTTGTCTGAACTGAGCAGCCGTTTGAAGCGCTTAGTTGGGGAGTTTAAATTGGCTTAGATTAGATTAAATTTGTGTTGCTTGAATTTGGTTTATGGTTAATGGGGCAGCTTTTTAAGCTGCTTGACCAAGCCATAAATTGTTTTTGTTAGTCTATTAAGATCCCTTGGCGCTGTTTGAGGCTTGTATAGGGTTCTTATTTCAGAGTGAATGAGTATCGATTGAATACCCACTTTATTATGAATCCGCTCCTAGTGTTAAAGAGCAATATGGCAACGGTGGATAGGGATTTATTCATAATCGTAGCTCCCCCGTTGGATAAAGCTTTAGTAACAATACCTATTTGTTTTATCGTGTTTAATGCGATGAATTATTTATTGCTTTCCCCTCTCAATAAAACCCTTTGATTACTTATGGTTACTTTACGAAAAGAGAGTAAGGATCTATAACTTACTAGTGCTTTGGGTTTGTTTGGGTGCTGCTTAAGTATCGTTTTGTTCTGTCGCGGTTGTTTAAAAGCCCCTTGAATAGCTTTAATTCGATAAAGTGCAGAAAAATCTGTAAAGATTTGTAGTTATATATTGCTGAAACGTCTTTTTTCTAAGAAAAATAGCGGCGTTTTTTGCAAAAGGGTGGAAGTAGAATGTCTTGGTTTGGCCGTAATAAAACCTCAAAAAACACTGTTGCTGATAGCGATGTCATTAAGGTTAAGTCCCTAAGTAGTAGAGAGATATCTCAACAAAATCTAGAATCCTTGAATTTCCAAGGCTCATCTACTGCACTTGTTTTAGCCTTTATCTCACCGCATTTGGATTTTGAAGGGACTGTTCGCCAGCTAAAATCTGCTTTGCCAGATGTCTCTAAAGTTGTCGGTATCATGACTGCGGGGGAATTGAGTTCCTGCGGTGCTAGCCTTTACCACGACGCTGATAATCATTGGGATCACATCGTAGTTCAAAGCTATAGTCAGGCTGTTTTCGCGGATGTTCACATAAGTTCCATTCCTCTTCATTGTGAAGATATTAGATCTGGCAATGTAACGATGACGCGCAAAGAGCGTGTTAATAAACTTGCCGCAGAATTTAGTCGCGTTAATGTACCTTTCGACATTAACTATCAAGATACGTTAGCGCTGACATTCTTCGATGGCTTATCAGCAAGTGAAAACTTTTTCATGCAAGGTTTGTATGAAAGTGGTGAATTCCCATGTTATTTCGTTGGGGGGTCAGCTGGTGGTAAGTTAGATTTCCAGCAAGCGTTGGTTTATGACGGTGATCGCGTCGCACATAACCAAGCTGTAGTGATCTTTGTTAAGTTAGCTGAAAATACTCGTTATGGAGTGTTTAAGTCTCATAACTTTGAAAAAACGCCTACCTCCTTTGTTATTGCAGAATCCGATGTACATTCTCGTGTAGTTAAATCTGTTATTAAGGATGGCAACTATCAGCTAACCAGCATTGTTGATCTGCTATGTGAACATTTTAACTGTTCGGCATCTAACTTAGGTGATGCTTTGAATGGCTACTCATTTGCGGTAGAGATTGGTGGTGAACTGTTTGTACGTTCAATTGCAGGTATAAACGAAGCTGATGGTAGTATCGCTTTCTTCTGTGACTTGGACTTTGGTGACCGTCTATTTTTGGTTAAGGCTAAGGACTTTGCGCAAAGTACGAGTCAATCTTTCCGTAACTTTATGCATGGCAAACCAGGTAAGCCTGTAGCGATGCTAGCAAATGATTGCGTTTTGCGTCGTTTAAACAATGCGATGAATTTGTCGCAAGTGCATGATTTTGACGATGTCAAAGTAGCGGGCTTCTCAACCTTTGGTGAGCTGCTGGGTGTGCATATGAACCAAACGCTAACTGCATTGTTCTTCTTTAAAGTACAGCCAGGCGAACAGTTCAAAGATGAGTATGCGGATAAATTTCCGTTCCACTACAGTAATTTCCGTCAATACTTCTTAAATTCTCGTATCAATAGTTTGGAGCAGATTAACCAACTGCAAAGTAACCTTGTTGAATGCATGGGTGAATATCGTCCATTGTTACGAAAAATGGTCGATAGCTTTGGTCAAGTTGCAGGATATGCACAAAGTACAGGTAGTGTGTTGAATGATATCCAGCGAAGATTCCTTGGCTTCTCGCAAGATATAGAAACTCAGAGCAGTGATCGTCAGGCTCTGCACACGAAGGTTGAAGATCTGAAACATAATTCAGAAGAAGTGTTATCCATCTTGAACGTTATCTCGGGCATTGCGGATCAAACCAACCTCTTGGCATTGAATGCTGCAATTGAGGCAGCACGAGCAGGTGAAGCTGGTCGCGGGTTTGCCGTAGTAGCGGATGAAGTACGTCAGCTTTCTCATAATACCCAGCAAAGCTTGGATCAAACAGGTAAAACAGTTGATGCGGTAACAAGCTCTATCAGCTCCATCCGTGAAACAATCACCGATACTGAAGAGTTTATGGTGCAGATCTCAGATAGTTCGAAGAACTTAAGTACTGAGATGCAGAGTTTAGTTGAGTCCTCTACGCAAGCAGATCAACAAGTACGCGATAGCATTGATTACATCTCTGATGTTGAATCAGAGATGGATCACATTGATCGTGAAGTAGAAGCGATCGATCGTCTAAGGCAGTTAGATATTCAGCGTTAAACTTGATCGTAAACTTCAAAAAGCCACATCAGGATGTGGCTTTTTTTGTTTTAGGCATATAAATACTGCTATAAATAGTGAATGCCGTGATCGTCACACAGAAAATGAAAGGCTATGATACCCCTCATATTTCTTAGTGAGTGAACTAGGGCCGATGAACAAAGTTTATATAAGCGCTCAGCAGTTGTTAGAAGATTCTACCCAGATGGCGCTGCAGATTTTCGAGAGTGGTTTCCGACCTGATTACATCGTCGGTGTTTGGCGAGGGGGCGCGCCTGTAGGAATCTCGGTACAGGAGGTGTTGGCTTGCCTAGGAGTTAAATCTGACCATATTGCGATTCGAACTTCATCTTATACAGGCATAGGTGAGCGCAGCCGACAGATCAAAGTACATGGTTTAACTTACTTGATTAAGCGCTTAGAGTCTGAGGATTCTCTCCTTATCGTAGATGATGTGCATGATTCGGGGTTAAGCATTTCGCAAACGATTAAAGAGATAAAAGCGGCGTGTAAGAAGAACACGCCAGAGATCAAAATAGCGACTCCTTATTACAAGCCTGAAAATAATCAAACAGATTCAGAACCTGATTTTTATGTGCATAAAAGTCATGATTGGTTAGTGTTTCCCCATGAACTTGAAGGTTTGACTCAAACTGAAATTTTGCAGAATAAGCCTGAATTTGCGGCTGTCGCTGCCAAGATGGCTGAATTAGGTCGCTTTTAAGCGTCTGGACGTTAATAAGGAGCCCTTATGAAAATATCGGAAAGAGATGGCAAGAAGCGTTGTTTTGGCAATAAACCAGGGCAAGAATTTTATGCCGATTATCATGATAATGAATGGGGTATTCCAGAATATGATGATCAAAAACTCTTCGAAATGTTGATGCTTGAAGGTGCTCAGGCAGGCCTAAGTTGGGAAACTGTTTTGCGCAAAAGAGAAGGCTATCGCAAAGCCTTTTATAACTTTGATGTCGAAAAAGTTATGAACATGACTGACGCAGAGTTGGAAGCGCTGCGAGAAAATCCGGAGATCATCCGCAATAAACTTAAGATCTATTCAGCGCGCAAAAATGCGCTAGCCTTCCGCGCAATACAGAAAGAATTTGGCTCGTTTTCAAGTTATCTGTGGGCCTATGTCGATAACAAGCAGATTGTGAATCACTGGCAAAAATTTGAAGAGGTCCCTGTGACCACTGAGATCAGTGATTCGATTTCAAAAAATCTGAAGAAACGGGGTATGTCATTTGTCGGATCGACCATTATCTATGCTTATATGCAAGCCGTCGGTATGGTCGATGATCACCTTGCAGAGTGCTGGTGTCGAACAGAAAAATAGAATGAGCCGGTTCCTGCTCCGGCTCCGGCTCCGGCTCATTCTTTTGGCAGATCAAATAGCAGGGCTTCAAATGACAGAAGTTCTTTCAGGTCAATCTGGCTTTCCTGATTGAGTGTGAAGCCATCGCCTTTTACTGCCTTTAATCCGTTGATCACCCCTTCGCCTTTAGCGAAATGAAGGTAATAGGTCCTGTTTGTTGCTAGGGGAATATCCAGCGTTTCATGATGGCTATTCAGTTTATAAATATAAGCATCCTGTCGAACTGCAAGGCTGTCAGCTTCTCCCGAGGGTGAAACGATCAGCGTGACTCCCTTTGTTTCAGAAAAATTCTTTTCAAAGTATCTCGGTTCGGTCTCTGTTGTGTCGGGGCGAATCCAAATCTGCAGAAAGTTCAGGTCTGCACTGTCTGAAGGGTTGTATTCACTGTGCAAAATTCCGGTACCTGCACTCATGACCTGAACATCACCTGCGTTGAGAACAGTGTGGTATCCCATTGTGTCTTTGTGTTCTATCTTGCCATCCAACACATAGCTGATGATCTCCATATTACGATGCGGGTGTGTCTCAAACCCAGCGCCAGGGCTAACGATGTCGTCGTTAATCACACGGAGTGCTGAAACACCCATATGTTTGGGATCGTAGTAGTGAGCAAAGGAAAATGTATGTTGTGATTTCAGCCAGCTATATTCAGCTAAGCCACGCTCATGGTGTTTTCTTTTAGTAATCATAATGGAGCCACGGTCGTTTAAGAGGGTGGGGCACCCTCTATTAAGTTTTGGCGAATTTATGCAAGTTGTTTACGAATGATTGCATCGACCGACAGTCGACCTGCGCCGCTAAAAAGCAGTGATACGGATACGGCCAGAAGAGCTAAGCCGAATTCGTAGCCGTTATTGCTCATAAACAGGCCATTGCTGAAGTGGACGGTAAAGATAGCAACCAGCATAGTGATCGCCAGTACTGCAGCGGCTGGGCGGATCAATAAGCCAATCAGAAGTGCCAGGCCGCCAAAGAACTCAGCGCTACCCGCCATGAGTGCCATCAGGTAGCCGGGCTCCAGACCAATAGATGCCATCCATTGACCGGTTCCTTCGAGACCGTATCCGCCAAAAGCGCCGAATAATTTTTGTGCGCCGTGAGCCATAAAGATAATGCCCGCAGGTATGCGTAGCGCCAGTGTTGATAAGCCCGCTTTGCTATCTAGTAGGTTTTTGATCAGTGCATTGTTCATCGTTTATTCCTCAAAAGTATTTGTTTAATCACTTGGTTTGATTGATGGATCCATGATAAACAGGTGTTATTGATAAAAATAACGGAGAATTTTGATCTAAAAGATCAAATTATTTGAACTATGTATTCGCCGATTACACTCGATGCGCTGAGGGTTATGGATGCGATCGACAGAAGGAAGAGTTTCGCCGCTGCGGCTGAAGAGCTTTATCGTGTGCCTTCTGCAATCTCCTATACCGTGAATAAGCTAGAAGAAGAGTTGCAGGTCGAACTCTTTGATCGCTCTAAACGTAAAGCTGAACTGACCTCCGTAGGACGGTTGATTCTGGAGCAGGGGCGCCAGATTTTGATCGCAACCGAAGAGCTGACGGCACTGGCGAAACAATCGGTGCAGGGTTGGGAGGTAGAGATAACAATCTGCATAGACAGTCTGATCAATTGCGACCCCGTCTATGAATTGATGGCCGAGTTTCAGGAATTACAACCCAGAGTTAAGGTTAATATTTTAGAAGAGGTATTAGGCGGGAGTTGGGATGCTCTTAATTCAAGGCGCTGTGACTTTGTCATTGGTGCCCCTGGTCAGGCCCCTTCGACTGAATTTCAGGTTCATCATCTGGGGGATGTGGTGTTTGAGTTTGCGGTGAATAAAGGTCACCCCCTAACTGAGCTTGCACAGCCAATCGCCCTTGAACAGATCAATGCCTATCCAACGGTTGTGGTGGCAGATAGCTCACGAAACTTGCCTGTCCGATCAACCGGTTTGCTGGATGGGCAGAGTCGAATTACCGTTCCCAGTATGGATAAAAAGGTAGCCGCTCAGATCAGTGGTCTGGGTGTGGGTTATCTGCCGATGCATTTGATCCAAACCCAGGTAGCTAGCGGTGATCTTGAGTTGCTTTCGCTGGCGGATTATCGCGAAAACACCCCCGTGCATCTTGCCTGGCATAAAGGAAAACAGGGTAAAGGGGTGAATTGGTTTATTGAAAAGCTGAAAGGCTATTCTTTTGAGCCAGTGAAGGGATTGATTAGGTCGCCTTAGTGGGTGGTACAGAGTACAATCGCCACCTACATTATTTAGGAATCTCCTCATGTCTGATCTAACCTCTCTAATGAAGAACGCCGATAAACATCGAGCCGAACTTCTGATACAACTGCAAGAGGAGAGTACTACTTGTTATCGTTTACTTCATGGTACGAATGAGGGAGTATCCGGATTAACCATTGATCGTTATGGTCCGCAGCTTTTAATTCAAACTTTTCATGAAGCTTTATCGACGGATCAAGTTGACCTGATCAGTGATCATTACGCGTCTCTATTTAACATAGAAGAGGTGGTATATAACGATCGTAGCGCACGTAACTCACGTCGTGAAGATGAACACAATAAACGAGGGCTAGAACTCGTTGGTCAGGAACTGGGTATTAATTACCGCGTTAGGGGCAAGCATGCGGGGCAAGATCCTCTGTTGTTTCTAGACATGCGTGTAGGCCGTCGTTACGTTCAAGAAAATGCAAAAGATAAATCTGTCCTAAACTTGTTTTCCTATACCTGCGGTGTGGGTGTTTGTGCGGCGTCTGCAGGAGCATCACAAGTGGTAAATGTTGACTTTGCCGAGCGGAATCTAGATGTAGGTAGAGAAAACGCCGAGCTTAATCAGCTCTCTGAAGATCGTATTGAGTTTATTCAAAGTGACTTCTTTACCGCAGCAAAACAGTTTGCAGGCATCCCAATCAAGCAGCGTGTTAAGAGGGGGCAGAAGCCTCGTCAGTACTTTAAGCTGGATGAACAACAATTTGATCTGGTTTATCTAGATCCACCACGTTGGGCGAAAAGCCCTTTTGGCACGGTAGATCTGATTCGTGATTATCAAAGCGTTTTAAAACCATCCATATTATCGACGAAACCAGGTGGAACCTTGGTGTGTACTAACAATGTTGCCAAAGTAGAGATGGATGAGTGGTTAGATCTGGTTAAGCGTTGTGCAAATAAAGCAGGACAGCCTGTTGTGGATTATGAGTTGCTACAACCTGAAATTGATTTTCCGTCTGCTGACGGACAACACCCATTAAAAATAGCGGTACTGCATTTTTAAGGTTGCCAGCGATAATCCTTCAGCCTGATCTTACCTTTGATCAGGCTAATTCCTTCATTTTCTAATCGTTCTCTTTGACGGCTGTAAGCTTCACTATCTTGTGGGAAAGATATCTTGCCTTGAGCATTAATAACTCTATGCCAAGGCAATTGTGTATCTTTAGGTAATTGGCTTAGTGTTCTGCCCACTGCACGAGCCATATTTGATAACCCCGCCAGTTCTGCAACCTGACCGTAGGTAGCTACTTGTCCTGCTGGGATCATAGCAACGATCTGCCAGATCTTCTCTTGGTAACTCGGGCTGTTTGAGGTGTTAGTCATAGCAGTGAAAATAACCTTATAAGAGAGGGGATGATAGTACCTGAGTAAAATGCTAGGGTAATAGGAAGTCTACACCAAGAGTAAAGGGATACTATCATTATGGCTTCGCTTGAAAACCTCAACTTTGATAACAGCTACTTGCGGTTGCCAAATCTGTTTTATCAACAGATAGAACCAACTCCATTAAATGATCCCTTTTTAATTGCATTTAACCCTGATGTTGCGACTTTGCTGGATTTGGATGCTAACAGTGTCCAGTCTGCGGATCTGGCTAAATATTTCAGTGGTCAAGCATTATTACCAGGCAGTCAGCCTCTCGCCATGAAATATACGGGTCATCAGTTTGGGGTTTATAACCCTGAATTGGGCGATGGTCGCGGCCTATTACTTGGAGAAGTCGTAAACAGTAAAGAGGAACGATGGGATCTTCATCTTAAAGGCTCAGGTAAAACAGCGTTCTCTCGTTTTGGTGACGGCCGAGCGGTACTGCGTTCCAGTATCCGTGAGTATCTGATCAGTGAAGCTATGTCTGGTCTTGGTATTCCAACCACTCGCGCGTTGGCGTTGGTTGGCAGTCAAGAGAAAGTGATGCGTGATGGCATGATGGAATCTTGTGCAGCTCTTTTACGTGTGACTCAATGTCATATCCGCTTTGGTCACTTTGAATATCTCTATTACTCCCGGCAGCATGATGAGTTAAAAGTTTTAGCAGATTACTGTTTAGAGCGTTTTTACCCGCAGTTTAAAGAGGCTGATCAGCCTTATCAGGCGATGTACGAAGAGGTTATTCAGCGCAGCGCTGAATTAGTCGCTAAATGGCAAGCTTATGGTTTTGTTCATGCTGTCTTAAATACAGATAATATGTCGTTGCTAGGAGAAGCTTTCGATTATGGGCCGTTCAGCTTTTTGGATACCTATAAGCCGAAGCTCGTGAGTAATCACAATGATCATAAAGGCCGCTACGCTTTTGACCGCCAGCCTGAAATTGTGCAGTGGAATTTGTCCTGCCTCGGTCAGGCTTTATTAACATTGATTGATAAGAATGATGTGATCGCGCTATTAGATAGCTATCCCGAGCGATATAAAAAAGCAGAGCTAACTGAATTTAGACGTCGTTTAGGTTTACAGGCAGATGAGCAGGGTGATAGTGAGCTTGTGCGAGAATTGTTGCAGCTATTTGCGCAACAAAATGTCGATATGAATCGATTCTTCCGAACTCTCTCTAATTTTGACGGTAGTGATGAATCGATTGCTGATTTGATGAAGCTGATCAGTTATCCATCAGCTTTAACGCCTTGGCTATTGAAGTACGAACAGCGTTTGGAAAATGAGCCAGCGAGCCAACCGATTCGAAAAGCGCAAATGCGCTCGGTTAATCCTCAATTCATTCTACGTAACTATATGGCCGAAGAAGCGATTCGATCTGCGACGGATGGTGACTTTACTTTAGTTAATGATCTAATGGCCTTACTGAAAAATCCGATGCAGGATAATTCAGCTTTTGAGCGTTATGCTGAAGCTCCTCCAGAATGGGCGGGAGGGATCTGCCTGACTTGCTCCTCTTAAAACTATTTTTGTAATAGAGGTTGATTATCATGTATATGCATATATAATTAATCCCATGGATATTCAAAACGACATAATGCGACTAGAAAAGCTCCCGTGCCTTAACTTCAGTTTAAGGAAGGCCGTCAGGGTTCTAAACCGAATCTATGATCAGTATTTAGCTGAGGCAGGTTTAACGGGTGGGCAGTTCAGTATCTTATATGTTGTTCATGAACTAGATGTAGCTACAAATAAAAAGCTACAGAGTATTTTAGTTTTGGACCAGACAACCTTAACTAGAAATTTAAAACCATTGCTCAGAGAGGGTTACCTCTCATCTATACCTAGCGTGACGGATAGACGTCAGAAAAACCTGAGTTTAACGCCCGAGGGAAAAGCTAAATTTCTTGAGGCAAGAGAGCAATGGTTTAAAGCGCAGCAGAAAATCTATAAGGAATTAGGGCCAGAGTTAAGTGAGCAGCTGATTTCTTTGAGTGATACCGTTGTGAAATTGGACTAATTTTTACACATGAATACATGTATATGCATGGTGATAATTGTGGAGCTTTTTACTTACCCTTTAACTTGTAACGCAATCAAGGTCAGCTTGATTTTGGCTGAATTACAGATTGAACCTGAATTAACACTGATCACCTTGAATAAAGGTGAGCAAAAGAGGGCAGAGTTTTTGAGTCTAAACCCGAATGGCACGATTCCCGTCTTAAAGGATCAGGACAAAGTACTGTGGGAATCTAATGCAATTTTGTTTTATTTGGCCAAGGCATATAACTCGCCGCTGTCGGCGAAAAACTTCCTAGAGGAGGTTGAAGTGATGCGTTGGCTGAATTGGCAAGCGTCTGAGTGGAGTGCTGCCAGTAGCGGTTTTGCACATCATCGTGTGATGCGGCCTTTTTGGGGCTTAGCGTCAGATGAAGAAAGGTTAGCTGCACTGGATAACTCTTTTAAAAAATATGCAGCAATTTTAGATCAGCAATTATCTTGGCAGGATTTTCTGATTTCAGATGATATTAGCATCGCTGACATTTCTGTTGCCTCTACATTGATGTTCTGGCGAGAGGCTGAGATCCCTATCGAGGACTACAGCAATCTACATGAGTGGCTTCAGCGTTTAGAAAATCAGTCTTGGTGGCTGGATACAAAAGAAAATTTAAATAATTTTTTAACATAAAAGCATGTATATGCATTTATGTTGAATCAAATCCAAAGAAGAAGGTGTGTTATGAAAACGTTAAATAAAAGTATGTTATTGGCTGTACTTCTAATTCCTGCAGCACAAGGTTTTGCAGATCAACAAGAGGAAATGATCAATTATCTTCACAGCCCTGCAGCGCGCACTGCTGATGTCCAGCATCAGGCTAATGCGGAAGGAAGTTCGGTAGTTGATCAATCAAAAATTATGATCGCTGATTTGAATACGCCGTATTTGAAAAGCGACATAGTTAAAGCTGATATCAAGCAGAAAGGAATGGGGAAGGATGCTCAACTCGTAATGATCCAGAGCTTGTTAACAACCCGCCTTTAAGAATTAGTGCTACAACCCAAATTTACCCCTCTTCGCTAAGTAAAGAGGGGTAAAAGCGACTCAATTATTACGATTCATTCATATCTCTATAATTAGATTGAAATGATTGAATTTAAGGGAAAAAAATCGTTGACCTTTCCATAGATAGCTCTATAGAATGAAGATCGCTTGAAAGTAAGCCGTATATTTATGTACACCATTTCGAAGTTCTATCAGTACCTCGTCCTGTTTTTCATAAGTAATCACAGCACTTCCAGCACAATCCGCCTGTAAAAGGGCAAAAATTACTCTGAAAGATATAGGACTATAGATATGTCTACTACTGGTACAGTTAAATGGTTTAACGAAGAAAAAGGTTTTGGTTTCATCGAGCAGGAAAACGGCCCAGACGTTTTCGCTCACTTCTCTGCGATCCAAGGCGACGGCTTCAAAACTTTGACTGAAGGTCAGAAAGTTGAGTTCACTGTAACTCAAGGCCAGAAAGGTCCACAAGCTGAGAACATCGTTAAGGTTTAATCCTTAGCTGATATTCAGTTTGAAAAGAAGCAAGGCTAAGGCCTTGCTTTTTTTATGCCTGAAATTTACTCAGTGTGAATTATTTCCGCTCTTTATGGTCCAATTTAAGCGGTAAATCGTATATTTATAAAAGCGCTCAGGAAAAGAAGTTGGTAGGTCTTCCTGCAATCTTCCTTGAGCTTGCCATATAAGTGCAACTAATGCCCTTGGATGTAATGGAATAGGAGAAGGAACGAAGTCGATATAAAGCGCGCGTAATTTGCGTCGGAGTATTGATTATGAAACTTTTACTCGGAACCACTCTAGCACTTTCTTTATTAATCCCTAGTGTCGCTTCAGCCCACACGCAGCAAGATGCAATGATTCATAATTTGCTTAATCCGCAAGCAAGAACCCTGCTATGGGCTTATGCTCTGCCCGAGAGAGAGATGAATGAAGTCGCTCAAAGTGAAGTCTTTATCAGTGATTTTCTTAACCCGTCTGGAAGCTATACTCCCAAAATGATGACAGATATGGATTCCATAAATAGGCAGTTTGAAATGAACCCAACTGCGGCGGGAGAAATGATGTCCGATGAGGCTGAATCAACCTATATGATAGAAGGGTTATACAACCCTAGTTTATAAAGTGAATTAGTCTCTACCTAATCTGACATATCTTCTTGAGAAAGAGAGAGTTACCCGTTTTGATAAAGGTGCTGAAATCTTAAATCAAAACAAAGGTAACTCTCATGTTGCATACTAGCAATCCCATCATTAAACACAAAGCAGGCTTACTCAACCTTGCGGAAGAACTTGGAAACGTCTCAAAAGCCTGCAAAGTAATGGGTGTCTCCCGTGATACGTTTTATCGCTATCAGGAACTTGTTGAGGAAGGCGGTGTTGATTCACTGATCAACCGATCTCGCAGAACGCCCAATGTCAAAAACCGTGTAGATGAGCAGATTGAGAACGCTGTCATTGAACACGCGATAGCTTTCCCCGCTCATGGCCAAGCCCGAACCAGTAACGAACTGCGTAAAGCTGGCGTGTTTGTATCGGGCAGTGGTGTTCGTTCCATCTGGCTACGTCATAACTTAGAAAACTTTAAAAAGCGCCTTTCGGCTCTGGAAGCAAAGGTTGCGAGTGAAGGTATCATTCTGACGGATGACCAAGTGGCTGCGCTTGAGAAGAAGAAACAAGATGACGAAGCCTGCGGTGAAATAGAAACGCATCATCCTGGCTATCTGGGTTCTCAGGACACGTTCTACGTGGGTAATCTAAAAGGGGTTGGCAGGATATATCAGCAAACCTTTGTTGATACGTACAGCAAGGTAGCGTTCGCTAAGCTCTACACGACGAAAACCCCAATTACCTCAGCCGATGTATTGAATGATCGTGTATTACCATTCTTTGAGGCTCAGGAGCTGCCTATGCTGCGTATCCTGACTGATCGAGGCACGGAATACTGTGGCAAGGTTGAGCAGCACGATTACCAGCTATATCTCGCCATCAACGATATTGATCACACGAAAACCAAAGCGAGACACCCACAGACTAACGGTATCTGTGAGCGCTTCCATAAAACGATATTGAACGAGTTTTATCAGGTTACGTTCCGTAAAAAGCTCTATGCTTCACTGGAAGAACTGCAAAAAGATCTGGACGAATGGCTGGATTATTACAACAATGAACGAACTCATCAGGGGAAAATGTGCTGTGGCAGAACGCCACTGGAAACATTGCTTGATGGAAAACAGATTTGGGCTGAAAAGAATTTAGCCCAAATCTAATCTGACAGTAGCACTGGAAAGAACGGGTAACTGTCAGATCAGGTCTGAGCTAGTACATATAAAGGTATGTATTAAAAGCCCTAGTAATATGGATGTTAATACTAGGGCTGTGGAGCTGATCGGGGTTACTGCATACGATGGGGATCAAGCTGAAAGTCGGTGATTGCCTTGCCTAAAATTACGACCCTTCCGCTATAACGTTCTTCGCCTGTTGAGGAAAACTCGAAATTATATGAGCGCCAGATCCTGATCTGTCCCTTAGCATCGCGTTTAAGCCAAAAACCTCTCAAGTTAATATTGTCATCAAGAAGCTGTAACTCAAGTTCCTTACACTGCCTACGGGTATATCTAAGTGCGACCTCTTTAATCTTTTGTGACTGCCACCAGTGATACATCGCAAAGATGATTAAGGTGATCCAGAAGAGGGCTTCAATATCTATATACATCGATTTCTTGTTTCCAAGGATTTATGGGTTCCTTTGATTGTGACTTGTTTTACAATGAGTTGTTTCAGATTGCACGATTAATTTTCTACTCAGGATCGAATAGATGTCATCTATCTCCCAGTTTGTAATGGATAACTGGCTTAACCTTCTGGCATTAATATGGTTTTTGATCTGCTTCAAAGGCTATATGTATTACGCACGTAAACGCAGTTATGAAACGCCTTGCCTTGCCAGTGTTTTACATATGTATCGAAAAGAGTGGATGACACGCATGCTTACCCGAGATGTGCGAATTGCCGATACAACGGCGATTGCGAATCTAGAGCGTAGCGTATCCTTCTTTGCATCCACCACCATGCTGATACTTGCCGGTCTGATGACCATACTAGGCTCTACTCAACAAGCGATTGATGTGGTGGCGGATATCCCATTTACCTTCCACGCGACGCGTGCAGAATGGGAATTGAAAATCCTTCTTTTGATTACGTTGTTTGTTTACGCCTTCTTCAAATTTACCTGGAGTCTGCGTCAGTATGGATTTGTTTCAATCATGATTGGTGGTGCCCCTGCGCCCGAAGAGCACATCTCTCAGCAGCAGGCGGATGCGCACTCTAATCGTATTGCTAAAATGACCTCAATGGCCGCGAACAGTTTTAACCTTGGTTTGCGTACCTACTATTTCTGTTTGGCGATCTTGGGTTGGTTTATCAATCCATGGATCTTTATGGGGCTGACGGCCGGCGTTGTATTCGTGCTCTATCGACGTGAATTCAAATCGTCTACTCTCAAAACATTGATGATGAGTGCAGGAGAATAAAAGTTAAAAACCTCTCCCTTTACGCTTGAAAAGGTCTAGCACGTCCCAATATTCCAGTTATTGGCGGAGAGCTTGCTAAGGTTCAGCAAGTTCTCCACTACAGTTTTGTTGCATTAGGGCAGCGCTGTAGTTTTAGAAATAACAGACATATTGGATAAGTGTTGATGACTACTGAAACGCGTACAGAAACTCACGGTTTCCAGACTGAAGTGAAGCAACTGCTTCATTTGATGATTCACTCCTTGTATTCAAATAAAGATATTTTTCTGCGTGAGCTAATCTCTAACGCATCTGACGCTGCAGAAAAATTGCGTTTCGAAGCGCTTTCAAATGGCGCGCTTTATGAAAACGATGGCGATCTAAAGATCAACATCAGCTTTGATAAAGAAGCTAAGACCCTAACTATCGCGGACAATGGTATTGGTATGAGCCGCGATGATGTGATCGAACACCTAGGTACGATCGCTAAATCGGGTACAGCACAATTCCTATCTCAGTTAACGGGCGATCAAAACAAAGATAGCCAGTTGATTGGTCAGTTCGGTGTTGGTTTCTACTCCTCTTTCATCGTTGCTGACAAAGTAGAAGTTTTCACGCGTAAAGCTGGCTTGCCTACAGAGCAGGGCGTTCACTGGGTCTCTGAAGGTGAAGGCGAATTCACTATTGGTGAAGTCGAAAAAGCGGGCCGCGGTACTAGCATCGTACTTCACCTAAAAGAGGGTGAAGAGAGTTTTGCGGACGGTTTCGCACTGCGTGGTTTGGTACGTAAGTACTCTGACCATATCTCTATCCCTGTAATCATGCAGAAAGAGGCGATGCCTAACTTCGGTGAAGAGGGTGAAGAGAAAGAAGCCGCTGCTGAAGAGCCAGAAGATGAAACAGTAAACAGTGCAACAGCGCTGTGGACACGCAACAAATCAGAGATCTCTGAAGAAGAGTATCAAGAGTTCTACAAGCACATCTCTCACGATTTTGGCAATCCATTAACTTGGGCGCACAACCGCGTTGAAGGTAACATGGAATACACCAGCCTATTGTTCGTGCCAGAGCGTGCACCTTACGATCTGTGGAATCGTGAAGCGCCAAAAGGCCTTAAGCTATACGTACAACGTGTATTTATCATGGATCAGGCGGACGAGTTCTTGCCTCTATACCTACGATTCATGAAAGGTGTTATCGACACTAAAGATCTATCCCTAAACGTATCTCGCGAGATTCTTCAGAAAGATGCTAACGTTGATAAGCTTCGCAGTGCACTAACTAAGCGTGTACTGGATATGCTAATCAAACTGGGTAAGAACAATGAAGAAAAATACGCTGCGTTCTGGAAAGAGTTTGGTCAGGTTCTAAAAGAAGGTCCTGCGGAAGACTACGGTAACCGTGAGAAGATCCTTAAGTTGATGCGTTTCTCTTCTACTCATGCTGACAGCGAAGAGCAGAATGTATCTCTGGATCAATATATCGAGCGTATGCAGGAAGGTCAGGACAAGATCTATTACGTTGTTGCGGATAACTACAACACGGCGAAAAACAGCCCGCACTTGGAGATCTTCCGCAAGAAAGGTATCGAAGTACTGCTGATGACTGATCGTATTGATGACTGGATGATGAGCCAGCTTCAAAACTACGATGAGAAAACCTTCCAAGACGTCACTAAAGGTCAGCTAGACCTAGAAGAGACAGCAACAGAAGAAGAGAAGAAAGAGCAGGAAGAAGCAGCTAAAGAGCTAGAAGGCCTAGTTGATCGTTTGAAAACTAGCCTAGGTGAAAAAGTTGCTGATGTTCGCATCACCAACCGTCTAACTGATTCTCCAGCATGTCTTGTTCTTGGTGAGCAGGATATGGGTCTTCAGATGCGCCAGATTATGGAAGCAGCAGGTCAGGCAGTGCCAGACACTAAGCCAACATTTGAGGTAAACCCTGAGCACCCACTGATCGAAAAACTAGATAAAGAAGCAGACGAAGACCGCTTTGGTGATCTAGCTTCTGTTCTATTCGATCAAGCAGGCCTAGCCGCTGGTGCACAACTAGATGACCCAGCCAGCTACGTTGCGCGTTTGAACAAACTACTACTTGAGCTAAGTGCATAATCAAGTAGTTAGATTCTAAAAAAGCGGCTCTATATGAGCCGCTTTTTTGTGCAGAGAATCAATAGGTTATATGTATATTAAAATCTCAGATTTGAAGTGATTTGTTTCGTTTACATATTGCATTGATCGTTGGATTGCTTGAGCTGCTTCTGCGCGTAATTCCGTATAGGTCATCAGTTACCTCGGTAATTTCTGCAATACACTCAACGCCGTATTGGCGGCAGACTTCTTCAGCTATGACTGTTGGAGCAGCAAAGACCCCATGCCCTTTAGACCCGAAGACTTTTATTAACGCACTGTCATCAATTTGAGCTTTTACATATGGCCTTATTTGATGTTCCTCAAACCACTGTATCAGTTGGGCAAACCAAGGGGCATTAATTGCATTGGATAAGAAGGTCTGTTTATCCATACTGATGGGGAAGTTCTCGCGTAGCTCGGCTGCTTTTTGGGGCTCTGCAAACAATGATACGGTCGATGAATCGAGTTTATAGATGAACAGATTGGAATCTGAATTGTATTCAGGGAGTTCATCAGTCAGCAACAGATCGATTTTCTTCTGGCTTAACAGTGTTAGCAGTTGAGAGGGGATTCCGGTTGTACTATTCAGCGTCACTTCTTGATCAATCTCAAAAACAGGTTCGATCAGGTGATAGGCGATGAGTTTATGGATCGATGATGAGATGCCAACATTTAAGTTAATCGGGCGATTTTGTGGTTTCTCCTCCAGAAAACGATCTAACTCCTCTGCAATGTTAAACATTTGATCGGCGTATCGAGCGACTTGCTTTCCTAAAGGAGTAATCAGCAAATTCCGGCCTTTTCGCGTGAATAGAAGACCGCCAATGGACTCTTCGAGAGAAGAAATCTGGCTGCTGATCGTTTGCGGCGTTAAATCTGCAATCTCACTGGCTTTGGCAATCGAACCTTCCTTGGCGACCAGCCAAAAGAAATAAAGATGACGAAGGTTATACTTACTCATAAATCGGTTTCACCCTTGGTCGTGAACTCAGAGATGATAAATAAGTATAACCCTCATCAAAAGGGGAAGTGCTTAAGAGGCAATTGAATGTTGGACTGTGTTTAGCACAGTCGGTGTCTGTCTGGATTCAGTTGCTTTTTCTTCTACAATGAATAGGTGATAAGCCTCTGGACCAAAAGAATCCAGAGCGGTTAAAAGATAAGAGAACTGATCATTTACCGGCTCGCCCGTTCTTTTTACTTTGAAATTAAAACGTTGTGACGGAATGGAGCTGAGCAGTGGTTCTTCGACCCATAAGCAAAGTGATTGATCCGAAATTACATACTCAAATCGAACGGGTTTAAAGCCTTCTTTTAGGGTCAGAGTTTGGGTTTTGTCAGAGAGTTCTAATGGGTATTTCAAAATGGCTTTCATGACTACACTCCAATGTTCTGATTTGGTTTGGAGTATATTTGCTTAGAATAAATCTGTTTTGAACAGTTTTTATAGGTGCTTTACTTCGGAATATTCGATGAAATCGGGCGAAATTTAGTTTTAATATATTATTTTTTGGATGCAAGGTGTATGTCTATACCCATTAAACGTGAAGTTGTTTAGGGTGCTTGAGCGTTAGCTCTCTGCCTAAAAAGGGACTACTTCTTTGACATTTATATGTAGTGCTTAGCGTTAGTCGGAAATAGCTCACTTTATCCCTGTACTGGCTCAACGCTACCATAAAATGTTTTAGCGCCAAAATTCACCTACAGGATGAAAGTAATAAAAAATTGAACAGACCTTTTAGTCTTTATGCGCTGGATCAAGGATTTTTTAACGAATTTACTGTTGAATGAAAATTAAAAATTCAGTGAGGTGGATTTATGGGTAAGTTAGTTCAGGGTATCGCTTGTGGCTTGTTGGTAGCTGTTTCTTTCGGCGCTCAGGCTGATGGTCAAGCTGTTTACGATAAGCATTGCAAAGGTTGTCATGTGGCAGGTGTTGGTAACGCGCCAAAACCAGGTGATAAGGCAGAGTGGGATAAGCGCAGTGCAGCCGGTATCGATGCAATGGTTCAGACCGTTATTCAGGGTAAAGGTGCTATGCCAAAAGGTGGTACTTGCACTGACTGTGATGAAGCGGCTCTAAAAGAAGCGGTTGAAGTGCTTCTAGCTCAATAATCTAACATTGAGCCTTTTCTATCGAAATATGGCAGAGTCTGCTGCTGTATTTCGGTAGTGATTACAAAATTTCTCCTTTCCTCTCTATTTTCAAACCTATCCCTTTCCGTGGTAATTCAGTCTTTTTAATATGAATTATTTATGCCACGCTGTACTGATCTTAAAATATAAGTATTACCCGTATTATTGCTAAAACTTTAAACTGTATATTAGGTTGATTGAAGCTGGATTCGTATGAGGCGTGTATGGCTGATTTTATTGATGAAACTCAAGTAGATACATTACTTAAACAGCTCCATCAGTTACGAGATGAGCTGGGTGAGGAAGCATCTGCGTTAAAGCATGCTGCGGAACCTGTGAATCTCGATCAACAAGCTTTTGGCCGTGTATCCAGAGGTGATGCTTTGCAACAGCAAAGTATGGCGAAGGCAAACCTATGTCAGTGCCAGGAGCGTATCCAGTTGATCGAAGACGCTTTACACAAAATAGATAATGAAGAATATGGATTTTGTGAAGGTTGCGGTGAGTTGATTTCATTTGCGAGATTAAGTGCGCGACCTGAATCCCTATATTGCCTTAAGTGCCAGCAGGAATAGGAATCCTAATGGTATAGTTTGCTTCAAGGTAAGTGAGTTGTGAGTTCAAGAACCACTATGTCAGATAAGAATAATATGCCACAGCTGGATCCGGGTATTGATGACGCTTGGGTTAGTGTCATCCGAAAAATGGATGAGGCGTATGCTGATCTTGTGCATTCTCAAGTCGAAGTAGAAGAGAAGAATGCTGAACTGCAAGAAAATAAGCAGTTTCTGGATAGTGTTCAGAGTTCTATGAGTGATGTGCTGATTGTGTGTGACCATTTAGGACAGATACAACAAGTTAACCGCGCTTTAGAGATGTTAACAGGCAAGTTAGGTGAAGAGCTGGTTGGCAATCACTTTACCGATCTAGTTGATCCCCGTTTTTTACAAAAGGTTAACGGCTTGATTAATCAGGTACGTGTTCAGCCCGTGCGTGATTGTGAGATCGAACTGCAGGGGATAGATGGTTCTGTACCGCTTTCAATGAACTGCTCGCCACGTAAAAATCATCGTGGACGTCTTGTCGGTATGGTGTTAATCGGGCGGCCATTAGGCGAACTACAAAAAGCTTATATCGAGCTCAATAGTGCCCATGCCGAACTTAAGTTGGCGCAAGAGCGTTTGGTGCAATCAGAAAAGATGGCCTCTCTAGGTCGCTTGGTAGCCGGTGTAGCCCATGAGCTGAATAACCCGATCAGTTTTGTTTATGGCAACATGCATGCTTTGCAGCGCTATACCGATCGATTAAGTCAGTACTTCGATGCGATCAACGAGGGGCAGTCTCGAGACAAACTCAAAGAGATGCGTGAAGAGCTACGTTTAGATAAGTTAATCCGCGATCTTAACTCGCTGGTGGCTGGCACTATGGAGGGAGCTGACCGAGTTAAAGAGATCGTGAATGATCTTAAACAGTTCTCTTCAACCCAAGAATCAGAGAAAACTGTGTTCGATCTAACTCATGTGATCAGAACGGCGCTGCACTGGATTATTAAAGAGAGTAAACAGCCGGTAGAGGTTGTTGATCTTATCCCTTCAGACCTAAAAGCGGTTGGGCACTCTGGCCAAATCCACCAAGTGGTTGTGAATCTCGTGCAAAACGCTGTTGATGCCATGCAAGGTTGTGAGCAGCAATGTTTAACCCTAGAAGCAGAATCATTTAACGACAGAGTCGAATTTAAGGTCAGTGATACTGGGCCGGGTGTTTGTGAGGATGATTTATCTCGCTTGTTTGACCCTTTCTTTACCACTAAACCTGTTGGTCAGGGTACGGGTTTAGGTTTGTCGATCAGTTATGGCATCGTCTCAGAGCATGGCGGTGAACTACGCATCTTTAACCGCGATGAGGGTGGGGCAATGGCTGTTTTAGTGTTACCAACTGAGGGGGCGAAGGATGTTTAATCTTCTTTGGCTTCAATCCGCGGGTTGTGGTGGCTGTTCTATGTCGCTCCTGAATGCTGAATCGCCCGATTTAATCTCTACGTTCAAAGCCGCCAATATCAATCTGCTATGGCACCCATCGCTGAGTGAAGAGACAGGCTCAGAAGTGACTGAACTTTTAGAAAATATCCTCGCAGATGAACTCAAGCTAGATGCATTGTGTATCGAAGGGGCTGTGCCCAGAGGACCTGAAGGTACAGGCCGATTTCATATGTTAGGCGGCACCAATATGCCGATGATGGCTTGGGTCCAAAAATTGGCGCAGAAAGCAAAATATACAGTCGCGATTGGTTCTTGCGCAGCTTATGGCGGCATATCAGCAGCAGGCGATAATATTACAGATGCTGCTGGTTTACAGTTTGAAGGGGAAGTCCCTGGTGGCATTTTAGGGGCTGAATATCGCTCTGCCTCTGGTTTCAATACGGTCAATATATCCGGCTGCCCTGTGCATCCTAACTGGGTAACAGAAACCTTGATTAGCTTGGCGTTAGGAGAGCACACTGAAGAGGCTTTAGATCAATTTGGCCGTCCTCGAATGTATGCAGATCATTTAGTACATCATGGTTGCAGTCGTAATGAATTCTATGAGTACAAAGCCAGTGCTGAAACCCCCGGTGACCTAGGCTGCATGATGGAAAATATGGGGTGCCTTGGTACTCAAGCGCATGCTGATTGTAATACTCGCCCTTGGAATGGTGAGGGCTCATGCACCAAAGGTGGTTATGCTTGCATTAATTGCACAGCGCCCGAGTTTGAAGAGCCTATGCATAGTTTTATGCAGACTCCGAAAGTTGCCGGTATTCCAGTTGGGTTGCCTACAGATATGCCAAAGGCTTGGTTTGTCGCTTTGGCCTCTCTTTCGAAAGCTGCGACGCCGGAGCGTCTGCGTAAGAATGCGACCTCGGAAACACTTATATACCCACCCACAGTCCATAAGAGAAAAAGTTAGATATGAGCCGAATTGTTGTGGGGCCTTTCAATCGTGTGGAAGGTGATCTAGAAGTTAGCTTAGATATTGCTGATGGGCAGGTTAGTGGGGCGCGGGTGAACTCTCCTATGTTTAGAGGGTTTGAGCGGATTATGCACGGGCAAAATCCGATGGATGCGTTGGTATATACCCCACGTATCTGCGGCATCTGCTCGGTAAGTCAATCAGTCGCTTGTGCCAGAGCATTAGCGGATATGATGCAGCTCGAAATGCCAGAGAATGGTGAGCTAGCGACCAACCTCGTGTTAGCTAACGAAAATATGACGGATCTGCTGACCCACTTTTACTTGTTCTTTATGCCTGATTTTAGTCGCGATATTTATGCAGGTGAGGATTGGTTTTCGACTGTGAGTAAGCGATTTAAAGCTAAAACGGGTACAGCAACACGCGCTATGCTTCCGGCTCGAGCTGAGTTTCTGCATCTGATGGGATTGATGGCGGGTAAGTGGCCACATACCTTAAGCCTTCAGCCAGGTGGGACAACGAAACCAATCGAATCTCAAGAAAGGATTAGACTGCTAACTATTTTGTCTGCGTTTAGAGGATTTCTTGAAGAGCAGCTCTTTGGTGCAGATCTTGAAGAGATCGGTGAGTTAGATTCTCTATCAGCGCTGGAACAATGGTATTCAGAGGAGCATTGGAGTCAGAGCGATTTCCGAACGTTCTTACATTTAAGTGCTGATTTAGAGCTGAAAAGTTTAGGCCGCAGCACTAACCAGTTTTTAAGTTATGGAAATTATCCCCTACAGGGCGAGCCGATGTTTAAATCGGGGGTAAATTTTCATGGAGAGACAGGCGTATTAGCGACAGGTTCTATCACAGAAGACCTAGCATACTCTTGGATGGAATCTGAGCCCGAACCATTACCACCTCAAGAGGGTAAAACTAACCCGTCTCTTGCTAATGAAGACGCTTACACTTGGTGTAAAGCACCAAGATTTAATCGCCAAGTCATGGAAGTCGGCGCACTTTCCCGGCAGCTTATTAATGGTCATCCGCTTATCTCTGACCTTGTTAACCGTTCTGGTGGTAATGTTGAGAATCGTATTATTGCCAGATTGCTGGAGCTTGCACTAGTGATTCCTCAAATGCAGAAATGGGCAACGCAACTTAATCCGCAGGCTGAATTCTGCCACCATGGGCAAATGCCAAAAGAGGGTTCAGGCGTAGGTATGATTGAGGCGGCAAGGGGAAGCTTGGGCCATTGGATCAATGTTGAAAAAGGCAAAATTAGTAATTACCAAATCATTGCACCTACAACATGGAATTTCTCACCGAGAGATGGGCAATCTGTCCCAGGGGCTTTAGAGCAAGCTTTAGTAGGAGCACCTGTTCACGAAGGAGAAAAAGAACCAGTGTCTGTACAGCATATAGTTCGTTCTTTCGATCCTTGTATGGTCTGTACGGTTCATTAAAACTGTTTCATTGTGAATAGATCATAGTGTTTTTCGGAATAATATCGAAGTAAGGAATGCTTAGTTTATGAAAGATCAGTCAATTTCCTTAGTACTGGGTAGCGGTGGTGCTAGAGGTCTAGCTCATATAGGTATTATTCATGAGCTGGAACAAGCTGGATATAAGATTGAATCGATCTCCGGTTGTTCTATTGGCGCTTTGATTGGTGGGGTATACGCTGCTGGAAAATTAGCTGAATTTGAGGCTTGGGTCCGGGCGATTGATAAGACGGATATCCTAAGTTTGCTCGATTTGACGTGGCGATCTGATGGCCTTGTGAAGGGCGATAAGATAATGGACACCTTAGTCCAGTTAGTCGGCGATTGGAAAATTGAAGATCTGCCTATTCGATTTACTGCAATCGCTGCTGATATCGACGATGAAAAAGAGGTTTGGATGAGTTCTGGATCTCTTTTTGATGCGATCCGGGCGTCTATTTCGTTACCGATGTTCTTCTCTCCCGTACCGTATCGAGACTCTTTCCTTGTTGACGGCGGGATTCTAAATCCGGTTCCTATCGCGCCTTGCTTTAATGATCAAACCGATCAGATCTTTGCAGTAAATTTAGGCGGCGCTGTTGAACATGGACTCTTTATTGAAGAGAGACATGAAGAGGAAACGGATCTTAGTTTCAAAGAGCGGGTGCATAGCTTTGTCGAAAAATTATATAAGTCAGATGAAGAGGAAGGTCGCTCATTGAGTATGTACGATGTTGCTCATCAGGCCTTCGATACCATGCAGGGAACTATTGCTCGGCAGAAGTTAGCGGCTTATCCGCCAAATGGCGTCATTGAAATCCCTCGAAATGCCTGCGGTATCTTGGAATTCCATAAAGCTGAGCCACTTATCGAGCTTGGCAAGCAGCGTGCGCGCGCTTTTATTGCAACGCTGGATTAGATTGTTTCTGTCGTTCAATAAAGATAGATAGATCTATTTCGTAAGATTTTCCTAACCACATGACGTAATCACGGTGATCTTTAAGGTCATCCCCAGTCACTGGGTGAATAAGGACATCGAGATTGTCTCTATGGTAATTCAGCCATTGGACAACTTCCGCGAACTGGTTGCTACTAAAACTCAGTTGGCAGCTGCCTGTTGGGTGAGGGCCTACCGGCTTTTGATGAAGCCTACCTGCTTTTACCTCTAACGCTTCGCTCGCTTTTTGCACAAGTGTTTCGGCATCGGTGTATGTAGATTCATCGAAATATATGTGGGCGTGATAGGCGTTAAATAGTTGCATAGATTAATCCCTACAAATAAAAAAGCGCCCTGATTATAGGGCGCTTTCAGTAGCTGAGTCAGAAATATTAAATCTTGAACTGACTCACTTTTCCATTCAGATCGACAGATAGGCGAGATAATTGCTCGCTGGCTGCTGAGATCTGAGTTGCACCGTCTGCTGATTCTTGCGAAGCGTCATTGATAGCAACGAGCGATCGGTTTATCTCTTCGGCTACGCTGGTTTGCTCTTCACTGGCAGAGGCGATATGAGTATTCATATCAGTAATCATACCCACGGCTTCAGAGATGCCTTGCAGTGCATCACCGGCTTCAGATGCTTTGCTACCCGCTTGTTCTGCTTCGCGCTGGCTCTGTTCCATTGCGGATACAGCAGTTCGTGTACCGGATTGTAAGCGCTCAATTGCGTTTTCAATCTCGGTAGTAGATTGCTGAGTACGCTGCGCCAATGTTCTAACCTCATCCGCTACTACGGCGAAGCCTCGACCTTGATCACCCGCACGGGCCGCCTCGATTGCAGCGTTCAGTGCCAGAAGGTTAGTCTGTTCCGCAATATCGTTGATTACGCCAATGATCGAGCCAATACTCTCACTGTCGTTCTCAACTGCGGTAATACGCTCGGAAACCTGCGATACGTTACCCACAAGAGAATTTGTAGAGGCTACAGCTGCGGATACGATCTCGTTACCTTGTGAGGCTTGCTCAAGCATCATGCGAGCTTGGCTATCAGCATGTTCAGCATTGGTTGCCACGTCTTGAGAGGTAGATACCATCTCGTTCATAGCGCTCGCTACTTGCTCAATTTCAAGGCGCTGGTTATTGATGCTTTGGTTCGCTTGGGAGCTAATTGAAGACATCTGTTCCGCTGCAGAAGCTAGTTGATGAGTTGCATTACCTATATCACCAATCAGCTTGCGCTGGTGGCCTAACATCTTGTTAAAGTTCGAGCTGATCTCAGTGAGTTCATCGTTACCTTGCACTGGTACGTCAGCGGTTAGGTCTGATTGGCTAGCCACTTTATCCATCGATTGGCTTAGCGCATCTAGCGGATTACGGATAGAGTGGTATACCAATTTGCTTAGAATGCTCAGTAGGACTACAACAGCTGCGCCCAAAGCGACCATGACTATGATTGCTGTATCGTAAGCATCGCTGATGGTTTCACGCTCTTCAGAAGCTACACGAAGCTGAAGGCTAATTAGTTCTGCAATTTTTTCACTGATTGGATCAATGGTGTCATACAGCGGGCCATCGAAATCTTGTAGCTGACCGGCAATGTTACCGCTGCTCATTGAGCCCATAGCGCTTTCAAGTCTATCCAAAGATTGGTTTGCCGCTATAAATAGGGTTTCAGCTTCTTTAGCTAATTGTGCTTCTTCAGCAGTAAGTGTAGTGGCCATATATTTCTGCCACTTTTCAGAAATTTCGGCACGTGCGTCTTTAACGCCTTTCAAAGCTTCTTCACCGGTCATAATCCCAGCATTAGCTTTGTTAACGGCATCGATAACAAAAACCGCATAATCATCTGCGATGAGTTTTAGATCTTCAAGAGGTACCACTCGGTCTTCATAGATACGCGCAACCCCATCGTCTGACTGTTTTAGTTCATACAGAGAGGTGGCGATAATGATGGCTACAGCAATAACCGGGAGTATGGAAGTAAGAACGAGCTTAGTGCGAATGCTCAAACCGCTTAATAACATTATATGTCCCCACGACGTTCGGAGAAAAAATCAATAATGCCATGAACAATCAAGTTCGATCCCTGGCTGGTCCCCCACAGACCAAACAGTAATCCAACTACTGTTTACATCCATTGTTATTATAGTTATAGCCGTTAGATCTTTTATTACAACAATTAATTAAGTTTATACTTTAATATTTAACATACTGATCATTTTTTGTATTAATTTTTGTAGGAACTGTATGTTTTTCATGCAGTTAGTTAGTGTTCAATAAAGAAGCTAAGTAAGACGTATCTACAGTTAATAGAGATCACTGCAATACATCTAATCAGATGGAGGTGATAAAATTAAAAAGAAATTAAACTTGCTAAGTTTTATTTACTTTTGTCTGTTCTACACTAGAAAAAGCGCATTACTGTTGTCTAAGGAATACTCAATGGGCACTTTTGTTCGAGTGATCTTATTTTTCTTTTTCGTTACCTCTGTACACGCCCAAGAACAAATAAGTTTGCAGTTGTTATGGAAACATCAATTTCAATTCGCCGGTTATTATATGGCGATCGAAAAAGGTTTCTATGCAGAAGAAGGTCTAGATGTCTCACTGAAAGAGTTTGATTTCGGTATCGATCTGGTAGGGGAAGTTACATCGGGTAATAGTCAATTTGGGGTAGGGCGTACCTCGTTATTGATTGATAAAAATGCGGGTGCTGACGTGGTTGCAATGTTTGCTGCCTATCAGCAGTCACCGTTGATGCTTTTAAGCAGAAAGGACTCAGACATATTACTTTCGTCCGATCTGAAGGATCGGAAGATCATGATTACCAATGATGCTAAAAAAGTCGGTGAAATCATTGCTATGCTATTGCAGGCAGGTATTACTTTATCCGATTTCGAACAGCAGCAGCATAGCTATAATGTACAAGATCTGATTGATGGCAAAACAGATGCAATAGCATCTTATATTTCTAATGAGCCCTACTTAATGGATCAGCAAGGGGTTGAGTACAATATCATTCATCCTAAGGATTACGGTTTTGATATGTATTCGGATATTCTATTTACCTCCCGCGAGTACATTGAGAAAAGGCCTGAAATTGTCGATAAGTTTTATCGTGCATCGATTAAAGGCTGGATGTATGCCTTTGATAATATTCAAGAAACTGCCCAAGTTATTTTTGATAGTTATAACTCTCAAGGAAAAAGTATCGATGCCTTGGTCTTTGAGGGAGAAGAACTTAAGGAAGTTGCCTTTGATAAGGATGGTAATTTTGGCACATTATCGGTGAATAAATTCAACGAGATGGCTCAGGTCTATCTCATCACTGGTAGTATTTTCCTTGGCTATGACTTCTCTGATTTTGTCTACCGCCCACCTAGTAATCTTTTTCGTCTAAGCCAAGCTGAATTGGCCTATATTCAAAATCGCGGCAAAGTTAAGGTCTGTGTTAATCCGAATTGGTATCCGTACGAGTCATTCCAGAATGGCGGACATGTAGGAATGGCGGCTGATTATCTCAGGTTGATCTTGGGTAACTTGAATATACCCTTTGAGGTTATACCCACAAAAACCTGGAGTGAGACTATTCAGTATGCGAAAACAGATAGATGTGAAGTTATTGCTGGGGCGATGCAGACGATCAATCGCAGTAGTTATCTAGAATTTTCTCATCCCTATTTGAGCGTTCCTGCTGTTGTTGCTTTAAAGGCTGATAGTGATGCTCAGTCATTGCCTAATATGACCATAGGTGTGGTCGATAAATCTGCGTTTCATGATATTTTGCGTGACCGTTATCCGGGTATGACAATCGTACCGGTCAGAGAAAATCGAGAGGGTATTCGCATGTTACTCTCCGGTGAAATCGATGGTTTTGTTGGAGGGCACACCAGCATTACCCATGTTCTGCGTTCACAACAGATAGATAATATAGTGTTGAGCGATCAATTACGCGATAACTGGGATATCAGTGTTGCAGTTGGTCAAGATAGCTCTCCTTATTTAATGAATGCGATAAATAAATCGATTGCGTCTATTTCTGCTGAAGAGCATAAAAATATCTATCGACGTTGGGCTCAGATCGAACATAAGCATTCTGTTGATTATCGCTTGTTGTGGGGAATTTTAGCGGTTGTTGCTGTGTTGGCAGGTCTTGGGTTATATCGTTATCTTCATATGCTTTCTTACAACAAAATGCTCCAGACTATTGCTGAAAAGGATGCATTAACAGGGATTTTAAGTCGAGGTAAACTGCGCACTGAGCTTGAAGAGTTTACTTCGTTGGCACAGCGCCATGATTGGAAGTTATCGCTGATATTTTTTGATATTGATGACTTTAAAGGGATAAACGATACCTACGGGCATGTTAAAGGCGATAAAGTGTTAATAGAGCTAACAGCGTTGGTATCAGCTAAGTCTCGTAAAACGGATCGTTTTGGGCGTTGGGGTGGAGAGGAATTTCTATTTTTGATGCTAGAAACAGACCTGCAAGATGCCGGAGCTATAGCAGAGAAGTTTAGAGGGGCGATAGAAAAATATGACTTTGGCTTGCCTGAAGCTGTGACCAGTAGTTTTGGTGTTGCTCAATATTCTAAAGGTGAGAGTATTGAAAGTTGGGTAGGGCGAGCTGACAGTGCCTTATATCGAGCCAAAGGCGATGGCAAAAATTGCGTACGCTTGAACTAAAACGAAAAAAGGCCGCTTAAAGTAAGCGGCCTTTTTTCGAGCTGGGATCGTAACAAATGATTAATCGATCAATTGGTACTCATCGCGCAGAATCTCAATAATCTCCGCTTTAGGATTATCAGATTGTTGTAGCTTTTGACCGATAATCTTTTCAGCAATACCTACATAAGTGTCAGAAACTTTTTGGATCAAAGCAGCTGGCAGCTCGTTGTCGCGTGCAAGGGCATAGCGCTCTTCCATACGGTCTTTGTTTACTAGAATATCTGAGTCAGGGAAGTGGTTTAGCAGTTCCTGACGGAAAACCTCTTTTGAGTTCTCGATCACTTCGCCTTCACGATAAGCTTCTCCATCCCAAATGCGAGAGGAATCAGGCGTGCCAACTTCATCCATGTAGATAAGCTTGTCATTGCCTTCAGCATCAGTGACATAACCAAACTCAAATTTGGTATCTACAAAGATCTGATCGAGCTTGCTTAGTTCACCGCTGATTACTTCAAAGCCTTCTTTCAAAAGCTTTTCATATTGTTCAACATCATCAGCTTGCAGGAACTTGAATGCTTCGAAATTATTGACGATGTCATTACGAGTAATGTTTACATCATCTACCTCAGGAACACCCGGAACACCTTTCAGAATACCTTTGGTTGATGGTGTTATAAGCAGCTCAGGTAGCTTTTGATCTCTTTCTAGGTCTTCAGCAATTTGAATGCCACAGAATTCACGTTCGCCTTTTGCGTATGCGCGCCACATTGAACCAGTGATGTATTGACGGCAGATCGCTTCGATCATAATAGGTTTTGCTTTCTGAACAATCCAAACCAGTGGGTGAGGGATGTCTAGAATATGGCTGTCAGCAAGACCGTTTTCTCGGAACAGTTTAAACCAGTGGTTAGAGATTGCGTTTAGCGCAGCGCCTTTGCCAGGTACGCCTTGCATGCCGCCTTCACCTGTCCAGATGCATTCAAAGGCAGAAATGCGGTCACTAATCACCATGACTGCAAGTTCAGCACCTTCATGAACGTTGTAGCCTTTCTCTTTGATCAGGCGTTGGCTGTCTTCTTTTGTTAACCAATAAACAGAGCGAACTTTGCCGCTATGGACTGGTAGATCAGTACGAATAGGGAGATCGTTATTAACAGCCAATACTTTATCAGCAAGACCCATGGAAAATGTCCTGTATCTAGAAATAAATCGTGTAAATGCTTTATGCGCGATAAAGCGTGAAAATCGTTTTGCTACAAACTATCACGTTACATTCATTAGATGCCATTTTAGGAATAGCGTTTGGCATCGCGAAGCAGTGAGCTTAAATCTAAACCTTGTATATCTGCGAGTGCTTCCAAGTCGTTGGAGTTTCGCGGGGGTAGTTTTTTAAGTCGCTCTCGTTCAGCTTTCTTTTGTTCTACTTTCTGTAACAGCTTGTTATGAATGGCGTCCAATTGCTCTGATGAAAGTGAAGCGAGCCGACTGAATAACTCATCTTCAGTCATGTGGGAATTGATCACTCCGAAACAGCAAAAAAATCGAAGGACAGTATAGCAGAACTGGATGTTATACGACCAATAACTTATGTGAAACCCTATGGGTGGTAAGTAAGTTTTCGGTTTTGTTGTAAATTGAAAGGTTTTATTCTGGTTGGCTTGTGTTTCCTGTTTGTCTGTTTGCTTGAGAGTGAGGCGTCACGGGCGTTTGATTCATTATTAATGACTTGGCACATTCTTTGTAAATTGATTCTGCAATAACAAAAATAATTTAAAGACAGAGTCGGGTGTGCTGTAAATGATAGAAGATACGCTCTATCAAGATAAAAAAGTGCTTATCCTCGGAATAGGCAATATCCTCTGGGCGGATGAAGGGTTTGGTGTACGTTGTGTCGAAACGCTGAATCAAAACTACCGCTTTTCAAATAAAACCAAGTTAATGGACGGTGGAACGCAAGGGATCTACCTTGTGCAACATGTGCAAGCTGCTGATGTGCTTGTCGTGTTTGATGCCATCGACTACGGTTTGGAACCGGGTACGTTAAAAGTCATACATGATGATGACGTGCCTAAGTTTATGGGGGCTAAACAGATGAGCCTTCATCAAACTGGTTTTCAAGAAGTGTTGGCCATGGCTGAGTTTACAGGCAGCTATCCAAAGCACTTGCTCCTCATCGGTTGCCAGCCAGTTGAATTAGAAGACTTTGGCGGCAGCCTGCGTGAATCTGTTCGCGTTCAAATCGAGCCTGCCATTCAGATCGCTCTAGCTTACCTTAAAAAATTAGGGGTTGAGCCAATGGGCGATAATTGCACTCCTGAAGAGTTGGCCCCGGGTGAGTTGGGATTAAATTCATATGAGGGTGGTCGACCATCTGAATATGAAGCTTTTCGACAGGGTGATCCACGATTTATTAAGTCGACCGAAGGTACCAGTTAATGTGTCTTGGCATACCAATGAGAATTGTATGCTGTGATGGATTATCGGCGGAGTGTGAAAATGGAGACCAGATTGAGCGTATCGATCTGTCCCTATTAGGTGACCAACCTGCAGGCACTTGGGTTCTCGTTTTTCTGGGGGCTGCTCGTGAGGTATTGACCGAACAAAGGGCTGCAGAAATTCGCAACGCACTCACTGCTGTTCAAGCCATTATGCAAGGGGATACCGCTGATGTTGATCGGTTGTTTTCTGATTTAATCGAGCACCCCCCGCAGTTGCCACCCCATCTACAGAATAAAAAATAAGAGAGCTGGATATGACTTCTCCACTGATAGAGCAGTTGATTGTTGAAAGGGGCTATCCGCTCCTTAATGAAGAGAGTTTTGAGAGTTTCATTAAAGATCAAAAATACACAGTTTTGTTCTGTACAGAGCAGGCTCATCGTTTCCCAGAAAGTAATGATGTTGCAGTGATTCTTCCTGAGTTGGTAAAGCGTTTTCCTGAGCTAACGCCTGCGATTATAGCACCTGAGTATGAAAAGAAGGTTCAAGGGCGATACAACTTTACCGTTTGGCCCTCCTTAGTGTTTTTAAAAGAAGGGCGTTATTTAGGAACCATCAGTAAGGTTCAAGATTGGGATATCTATCTTGCCGAAATTCCAAGCATTCTTGCATTAGAACCCCGTCGTGATCCGGGTATTGGCATACCTGTGGTGGTTAATCCTGTTCAATCTGCTTGTGGTCAGTAAAAGGTGAGTAATATGGAAAACAATGGTATCCCTCTAGTCAATGTTCCAATGGGGCCGGGTAGCCAAGAAGAAGGTGATATGGTTTTAGACTATATGAAGATGCCTTCAGAAATGGATAGCTATGATATTCCAATCTTGCCAGAACCTGAGCAGGCAGCGGAGTGTCCTCAAGCACTTGCTGTGATGGAGCAGTTACAACATCACCTTAAAACCTATCGCATTGGTGATGAACCTCCTGTTATGTTGCTATCAGCAATGCCAGAACCTGATCTGGATCTGATTAACCAGATTTTGGGCGAGGGTGAAGTCAGTTTGACTCTATCGGGTGAGACAGAGATCAAAGCACAAGAAACGGTGTTAGCGGGTGTATGGCGCTTAAGAGAATTTGATAAAAACGGCGATGTTATTCGTGAATCGATCGAAGTTGCGGATGTGCCCTCTGTCAGCCGAGAGCAAGCTTTTCAATCATTTCAGCCTTTGAATGCCGAGCAGTTGCAGATTCCAGATGGTGTATTGAATGCTCCGTCTGTTTTGATTGAAATCGCCGAGGCTTCATTGGTCTACAGTACGCAAGCTGAAAAACCTGAAGCACCACATGTGATTAATCTATCGCTCCTGCCATTTTCACCACAAGATCACAGCTATCTGGACCAAGTTGTAGGGCAAGGCCCAGTGACAATCCTATCGCGTGGTTATGGTAACTGCCGTATCACCTCAACTTGTGTTGATGGCTTATGGCGAGTTCAGTATTTCAACAGTACCGATCAATTGATTCTAGATACCTTAGAAATCACCGATATTCCTCTAGTTGCTTGCGCGGCCCCAGAAGATCTAAATGATTCGTATGAACGCTTGATTGAGATCCGTGAGGTTCTGGTATGACAAGCTATCAAGGATTCGAAGGTAGTTACTTAGGAGACAGTGATCGTATAGCTGATGATGCACGCCTAGAGTGCAAAATTTGTTGGCATGTTTACGACCCAGAAGCAGGGGATGATATTTGGCAGATCCCAGCTGGTACACCTTTTAGTCAGCTTCCTGATCATTGGCGCTGCCCTGAATGCGATGGTGAAAAAGACCAATTTATGGTGATGGACGATTAGCGGTGGATCTATTTCAACAACTGAAAGCTAGTTATCAAGAGGCTGCTCTCACTATGGCTGAGTTGGAGTTTTATAACTCCGCTTTGCAAGTAGATGTTGTTGAAGGCTCTGTTCTTGAAGGAAGTTGTTTAGCTGTACTGATTACCCCTTGGTGTATGAACCTGATTCTGATCTCCGAAGAAAAGCCAGAATATGATCAGGCTCAAGTGGGGAGCAAAAAGATTGTGTCGCTGCCTTCTGGAAGCTATGAATTTTTGTATGCTGGAAGTGAGGCCTTAGGGGCGTACGGCAGTTGTTCTCTGTTTTCTCCAATGCTTGAGTTTGCTGATCAAGAGGCCGCGGTTCTTATAGCAGAAGAGGTGCTGAAAGCAGTATTGAATACTGAAAACTGTGGCAAGACTGATCTGCAATTAGCTAAAGAAGCGCAAAAAAGAGAACAGGAAGAGCGAACTGACAACCCGAGTGTCGTTCGCGCCAAAAGCAAAGAAGGTCTAAGTCGACGTAAATTTATGACTGCAGCCTTTGCAGACGAGCCTTAGGTGACTCTATGGACGGTAGTTTTAATCTTGCAGGTAAAATCAATGTGGGGGTGGATTATCTCGACGGATGTATTCGCAACGTAAATGTTAAGTCCTCGCGACCTACTGAATTAACGCGTCTATTAGAAGGTAAAAGCCCAAAAGAGGTAGTACAGCGAGTTCCTTTACTGTTCAGTCTCTGCAGTTGTGCTCAAACCATTGCAGCATTAACAGCGATTGAATCGGTACAAGGGAAAACATGTGATGCCGATGTATTGCAGGCTCGTAAATTATTACTGCTTGCGGAAACGACAAAAGAGCTAGGTCTGCGTTTAGGGCGTGATTGGTTGGGCAGCGAAAAGCTATTAAATTTGCCTGAGCTTTTAAATTGGTTTGCTGACTTTCGAACACGGCTGTCTTGGTGTTTGCGGTTAAATCCTTTTATGCCGGAAAAGCGTTTCCCGCTACCGCGTTTTATTAGTGAGCTCGAGGGTATGTTGAAAAGCTTTACAGGGCCTGATGAACTGCAGTTTAAAGAAGCGGTATATGCGCAAAGCCAGACACACCCTATCGGAAAAGCGGTTGCAGATCTGAGTGATAGATATGATGGCATTAATCTAGGACCGTCTTGTCCAGAAATGGACTTGTCGAGTGACTACTTGGATTGGCAACTGAAGCAGAAGGGGCAACGCTTCTGTGCCTTGCCTCAAGGTGAGGGTGGTTGTTTTGAAACAAGTATCTGGACACGTAATTGTAAGCGTTCAATGATTAAAGAATCGAGGCTACTTACGATCAATCCCATTGCTCAGAGATTTTTGGCATTGTTGTTAGAGTTAAAGGCGATGCCTCATCGGCTTTTACAGGTCGATGATGAACTGCTTATCAGATCCGATAAACCCGGTTTTGCTTGGGTTGAGGCTGCAAGAGGCGCTTTAATCCATCGAGTGAACATCAGCCGTCATAACGAAGGTGAGCAAATCGATCAGTATCGTATTATTGCGCCGACAGAGTGGAATTTTCATCCGCAAGGAACACTGGTCAGTATGCTTGAAGGCGTTAGGGTTCCGGAAGATAAAGCAGCGGATCTGGTGGGTAAACTAATATTATCAGTAGACCCATGTGTAGCTTATGAAGTTGAGGTCAATTAATCGTGCATGAGATGTCGATTGCGGAAGGCATTGTCCAAGTGCTGGAAGATCAAGCCAAAGAGCAGCAGTACGATCGAGTAAAAACTGTTTGGCTAGAACTTGGCCCTTTATCAATGATAGAAACAGAAGCGTTAACGTTTTGTTTTGAAGCGGTAACGCGTAGTACCCTCGCTGAGGGTGCTGAACTAAAAATAATAAATATACCTGGTGAGGCATTCTGTATGCAGTGCTTGAAAAACGTTCCAATTAGCCAACGCTACGATAGTTGCCCTGAGTGCGGCAGTTATCAACTTCAAGTCGTCCAAGGGGACGAGATGCGAATTAAAGAGCTGGAGGTGGAATAATGTGTACTGTTTGCGGTTGCGCTGAAGGCAATGTAAAGATCGACGGTCAGCATACACATGAGCATTCTCATCATGAGGGTGCTCATCATGATCATTCTCATAGCGAGCATAAGCATCATCAGGGTCATGACGATAATGTGATCGAGAAGCAAGGTGAAGATCTGCATTTTGGCAAAGGCCCAGCTCATGCCCATGTAGCGGATATGAGTCAAAGCCGTATGGTGCAGATTGAACAGGATATCTTAGGTAAGAACGATCGCTATGCGCAGATTAATCGGGCGCGTTTTGAAGCGCAAAGCTTGTTTGTTCTCAACCTAGTCTCTAGTCCGGGTTCGGGTAAAACAACGCTACTGACAGAAACTATCAATCGCTTAAAAGAATCGCGCAAAGTTGCGGTGATTGAAGGTGATCAGCAAACCGCTAATGATGCTGACCGCATTCGAGAAACCGGTGTGCCTGCAGTACAGGTTAATACGGGTAAAGGCTGTCACTTAGATGCTCACATGGTAGGTCATGCGTTAGATAACTTAGATGATCTGCAAGGTGGTTTCCTCTTTATTGAGAATGTCGGCAACCTTGTTTGTCCTGCAGCATTTGATCTTGGTGAAGCACATAAGATCGCTATTTTGTCTGTGACCGAGGGTGAAGATAAACCGCTCAAGTATCCAGATATGTTCCATGCTGCTGATCTTATGATTCTGAATAAGACGGATCTGCTACCGCATTTAGATTTTGACGTGGAAAAATGCATTGAATTTGCGCGCCAAGTAAATCCAGAAATTAAAGTACTAAAACTGTCTGCGAAGTCTGGCGAGGGTATGCAGGAGTGGCAGGAATGGTTAGAGCAAAATCGAAAAGGGATGATTCAGACACGGATTGATCAGCTGAAGTCTGAAATCCATCAGTTTGAGGCCCTTCTCTAATGCCTACTCGAAAACGACCTTTAGTACTTTGTGTAGACGATGAGGTGCGCTCTTTAGAAACGCTAGAGCGTACCTTAGATGAAGAATTTGATGTTCTGACAGCGACAGGTGCGGATCAGGCGTTTCATCTGCTAGAGCAACATACATTTCATGCCATTCTCTGTGATCAGCGTATGCCAGGGAAGACTGGTGTAGAGTTTTTAACTGAGGTTCGTGAGCGTTGGCCACAAACGGCACGACTAATCCTATCCGGTTACACCGATTCTGAAGATATCATTAAAGGCTTAAATGAAGCCGGAATCTTGCAGTACATCACTAAACCTTGGCACCCAGACAACCTTCTGCTTATTCTTCGTGGAGCTTGTCGTCTGTATGAATTACAGAATGAAAATGAACTACTGTCGATGGAGATGCGGCACTCCGCTTCTCAAGTAGAGCAAAATGTTAAAGAGAAAAAACAGCATCTCAAACAGACTTACCAATTGGATGAAATTCGCAGACATTCGACGAGTCCATTAAACGACCTGTGTGAACAGGCTGCGAAAATTGCCCCTTATGATGTCTCGGTTTTAGTGACTGGGCCTTCCGGTGCCGGTAAAGAGCTGTTTGCTAGAGCGCTTCACTACAACAGTTTACGAGCAGAGCGTCCTTTTGTGGTTGAAAACTGCGGTGCTATGCCGGATGAGTTGTTAGCTTCAGAGTTATTTGGGCATAAGAAGGGCTCGTTTACTGGGGCGATTACAGATCATGTTGGTTTGTTTGAACGCGCTGATGGCGGCTCGATTTTTCTAGATGAGATCGGTGAAATTAGCCCCGCTTTTCAGGTGAAATTGTTACGTGTTCTACAGGAACGAGAAGTTCGTCGTCTAGGCGAACACCAGCGTAGAAAGGTAAATGTTCGCGTGGTGGCCTCTACCAACCGTGATCTAGAAGAAGAGGTCAGAGCAGGCCGATTCCGTCAGGACCTATACTTCCGATTGGCCGAAGTTACCCTTGAACTGCCAGCATTAGAGCGTAGAGCTATGGATATCCCTGTATTAGCTGAAGACTTCTTGGCTAAATCGGTTCAAGAGTTTGATAAGCCAGCAAAAGGTTTTACTGACGAAGCGTTAGATTGCATGCGCCGTTATTGCTGGCCGGGTAACGTTAGGGAACTGCAGAACGAGATTCGCCGCATGTTGGTGTTAGCAGAGGATGAGTGGTTATCCGCGGATTTGCTGAGTCCTCGTGTGTTACGTGCAGCGCCGGTTGAAGAGACTGCCGAGACAGAAGTGCTGGCTTGCTTGGATGGCACATTAAAAGAGCGTATCGAAACCTTGGAAAAGCGTATTTTAAGGGAAACACTTATTCGTCATCGTTGGAATAAAAGTCAGGCTTCAAGGGAGCTTGGATTGTCCCGAGTTGGACTTCGCTCCAAGCTGGAACGATATGGCCTGAATAAAGATTTCCATTAAAAGATCAGAGCATGAGTATGGCAGTTTCAGCGTTGCATATAGAAATTCGAGGTCAAGTACAGGGGGTTGGCTTCCGTCCCTTTGTGTATAACCTCGCGCAACGCTTTGGGGTGATCGGATCTGTGGCGAATGGTCCAAAAGGGGTGACGATCTTTGCTCAAGCCGACAAGGCTCAACTTGATCAGTTTGTTGCTCAACTGACGTCTGAACAACCTTCGATTTCAGAGATAGAATCTCTAGATGTTAGCTCTATTGCAATAGAAACAGGTCTGACCCAGTTTAAAATCATTCAGAGTGAGCAGGGAGAACTCGATCTTTCTGTTACACCGGACGCTGCGGTATGTCAGGACTGTTTAAGTGAGCTGTTCGATCCAAACAATCGCCGCTATCTATACCCGTTTATTAATTGTACTCACTGTGGCCCTCGCTACAGTCTAATCACGGCTTTGCCTTACGATCGCCCCAATACCACTATGGCGAAATTCCGGTTGTGTCATTGTTGTGATTCGGAATATACCGATCCTGTGGATAGACGATTCCATGCCCAGCCTACTGCATGCGGTGAATGCGGCCCGCAACTCAGTTTTTATGCTGAAGATGGGCAACAATTGCAGTGTGATGATCCAGTTGCACAAACAATTGTATTGATCCAACAGGGCAAAATAGTTGCGATAAAAGGTGTGGGAGGTTTCCATCTGGCTTGCGATGCTCGAAACCCAGAAGCAATTAGACGGTTACGAGAGCGTAAACATCGCGATGAAAAGCCTTTAGCGGTCATGGCGGCTAACCCTGAATCTTTGCAATCCTATGTTGAGCTAACGGATCAACGGGTACAAAGACTCAAAGCGATGGATGCGCCTGTTTGTCTCGTACCGAAGCGCGAAAAGCCGGCTTTCGATTCTAAAGAGCCATTACCTGAAGAGTTAGCACCTGATCAAGCGTGGCTAGGTGTGATGCTACCTCATTCGCCTCTACATTATTTGTTGTTTCACAGAGCAGCTGGCAGCCCAGAAGGAATTCATTGGATCGCGGAAAAACAGGATCTACTCCTAGTGATGACCAGTGCAAACCGCAGTGGCAACCCTCAAGTAATCGACAACGCAGAAGCGCTAACTCAACTGCAGGGGATAGCTGATGGCTACCTGATGCATGATCGTGATATTCACACCCGTTGCGATGATTCTGTAGTGTCGATTATTGCTGAGCAACGTGGTGAGCTGGTCAGGCGTGGCCGAGGGTTATCGCCGCAATATATTAAGTTACCTTTTGCAACCGATGCGCAGTTACCTTCTGTTTTGGCGGTTGGAGCATACTTTAAAAATACGGTCTGCCTGACCAAAGGTAATCGTGCATACGTATCGCAGTATATAGGTGATCTTGATAACCCTGAGTGTTGCCGCCAGCTCAATCATACTGTCGAGCAACTAAGCGCTATGTTGGACATCCAACCGGATCTTGTGGTTGCCGACCTTCATTCTGAGTTTTACAGCACTGGATTTGCTCAACGGTTTAGCCAAGAGCATCAGATACCAATGTTGCAGGTTCAGCATCATCATGCCCATATTGCTGCAGTGATGGCAGAGTGTGGTGTTCAAGAGCCTGTGCTTGGTCTAGCCCTAGATGGCTTGGGTTTGGGTGATGATGGCACGCTTTGGGGCGGAGAGCTGTTCAAGGTTAGCAGGGGAGATTATCTGCGTCTATCTAGTTTAAACCCAATCCCTCTACCCGGAGGAGACAGTGCTGCAAAAGAACCGTGGCGGGTAGCTTCAGGTGTATTGTTTCAGTTAGATCGAACAGAGCAGATTGAAGCTCGTTTTGGTGACCACAAAGCAGCTCCTATGATCAGCCAGTTGTTACAGAAAAATATCAATACACCGATGACCAGCAGTACAGGGCGGGTATTTGATGCGGTGGCTGCCTTACTAGGATTGAAAGAGATAAATGCTTATGAGGCACAAGCGGCCATGGCGCTTGAATCAGCAGCTTATCGTTACCTTAAATCACACCCATGGCCGAACGAAGCATTACTGATTGAAACGAAGCAGTCTCCTTTAAATTTAGAGCCATTATTTGTCCGTTTACTTGATTGTGAGGATCAAGGGTACGGCGCAGCTTTGTTTCATCAACAGCTAATCACAGCGCTACCGCGTTGGGTGGCTGATAGCGCAGTAAAAGAAGGGATCAATAAAGTGGTATTAGCGGGAGGCTGCTTTTTAAATCAGCTTCTACTTCAAGGGGTCACCGAGCAGTTAGAGGCTCAAAATTTACAAGTGATTACGGCACAAAAACTGCCATGTAATGACGGTTCTATATCGCTAGGGCAAGCACAGATCGCCTTAGAACGAGCTAACTTGGCTCGTCAAAACAAAAATAAGAACGACAAGAGCAAGAACAAGAATAATGAGAGAGAGTCGCTATGTGTTTAGCCATTCCTGTTCGTATTGAAGAGATTATTGATACCGAGTCTGCAATTGCAGATATAGGTGGGGTGAGAAAAGAGATCAATATAGCGCTGATTGCCGATCTGGCTGTAGGAGACTACGTCATTATGCACGTAGGCTATGCACTGAATAAGATTGATCCAGAGGAAGCTGCTCGAACCTTAGCGTTGTTTGCAGAGTTAGACGAACTTGAGCAGCAACAAGCGATAGAGGCATCACAATGAAGTATGTTGATGAATATCGCGATGGCGCACTAGCTCAAGAGATTGCAGCCAAAATTGCTAAAGAGGTCGATCCTGATCGGGATTATCACTTTATGGAGTTTTGTGGTGGACATACCCATGCAATCTTCCGCTATGGGATTCCTGATCTGCTACCTAGCAATGTGAAAATGATTCACGGCCCAGGTTGCCCGGTGTGCGTACTGCCGATTAATCGCTTGGATTCAGCCATCGAATTGGCGGTTACGCATAAAGTTATTCTCTGTTCTTACGGCGATATGTTGCGTGTGCCGGGTTCACGTAAACGTAGCTTGCTAAAAGCTAAAGCGGAGGGGGCGGATGTACGGATGGTGTATTCCTGCATGGATGCTCTGCGTATTGCGCAAGATAACCCAGACCGAGAGGTCGTGTTTTTTGCCATAGGTTTCGAAACGACAACCCCGCCGACCTCTCTAGTGATTCGACAGGCACAAAAGCTAGGTTTGAAGAACTTTACCGTCTTTTGTAATCACGTTCTGACCCCAGCTGCTATCAGTAATATATTGGAATCTCCAGAGGTTAGAGAACTGGGTATTCTGCGCTTAGATGGTTTTGTCGGACCGGCTCATGTAAGTACCGTGATTGGTTCACAGCCTTATTACTATTTCGCCGAAGAGTATCAAAAGCCTGTGGTCATAGCGGGGTTTGAGCCGCTGGATGTGTTGCAGGCGATCTTAATGTTAGTAAGGCAGGTCAACGATGGTCGTGCGGAGATTGAGAATGAGTTTTCCCGCGCGGTGACTTATGAGGGCAATGTTCAAGCGAAATCCATCGTGGCAGATACCTTTGAACTGCGCCGCTCATTTGAATGGCGAGGCTTAGGTGTTGTGCCTTATAGCGCTTTGCGTATTAAAGATGCCTTTGCCGAATTTGATGCCGAAAAGCGTTTTACGGTTGAGTATCGCAGTACACGAGAAAATAAAGCTTGTGAGTGCGGCGCGATCTTACGCGGCGTTAAATCCCCACGGGATTGCACTTTGTTTGGCGATCCTTGCACACCGGAGAACCCTTTGGGGTCTTGTATGGTATCCAGTGAAGGGGCTTGTGCGGCTTATTACAGCTATGGTCGCTACCAAGAAAATACCTTCGCATCTGATAAAACCCACCCCGCAGCCTGATTTAGAGAGTTTTTCATGAATACACAAACGATTTATACATCAGAGCTCGATCTGGTTAAGGGCAAGGTAGAGATGGCCCATGGTAGTGGTGGCAAGGCGATGGCCCAGTTGATTGATCAGCTGTTCCTACAAGCGTTTTCAAACCCTTGGCTAGAGCAGATGAATGATCAGGCAAGTTTTAGTTTGCCTGCCGGTAAAGTAGTGATGGCAACGGATAGTCATGTGATCTCACCGCTCTTCTTCCCCGGTGGCGATATAGGCTCATTATCGGTGCATGGCACGGTTAACGATGTTGCTATGTCCGGCGCTACGCCTAAATATCTGTCAGCAGGTTTTATCTTGGAAGAAGGCTTCCCACTGGCTGATCTGAAGACCATTGTAGATTCTATGGCTAAGGCTGCTGAAGAGGTCGGGGTGGCCATCGTGACCGGTGATACCAAGGTGGTTGAGCGGGGCAAAGGCGATGGCTGCTTTATCAATACAACCGGTGTTGGCGTAATTGAGGGCGGATTGGATTTTGGTGCGAATCAAGTGAAACCGGGAGATAAAATATTAGTGTCCGGTACCTTGGGAGATCATGGCGTTGCCATTATGTCTTTGCGTGAAAATCTAACGTTTGAGACGACGATTGAATCGGATTCTCAAGCGCTACATGACCTTGTTGCAGATATGGTTGAAGCTGTCCCTGAGATCCACTGCCTTCGAGATCCTACGCGTGGAGGTTTGTCTGCCACGCTGAACGAGATCGCTCAGCAGGCCCGAGTGGGTATGCAGATCTTCGAAGCGCAGCTGCCGGTAAAAGCACAAGTTCAAGCTGCCTGCGAATTCCTTGGGCTAGATCCGTTGTTTGTTGCCAATGAGGGTAAGCTGGTAGCTTTCTGCCCTGCAGATAAGGCAGAGCAGCTATTAGAGGTGATGAAGGCGCACCCTAAAGGACAAGAGGCCGCGATTGTCGGTGAAGTGACTGACGATCCTTTGAGCTTTGTGCAGATGCAGACAGCCTTTGGTGGTAACCGTATGGTTGATTGGATCAACGGTGAACAGCTACCGAGGATCTGTTAATGCGTATCTTATTTTTAACCCACAGCTTTAATAGCCTGACTCAACGTTTGTTTGTTGAGTTACGCAGAGACGGCCACGATGTCTCTATTGAATTTGATATCAACGATGCAATAGCAGAACAGGCGGTGGAGTTGTTCAAGCCTGAACTTATTCTTGCACCGTTTTTGAAACGAGCGATTCCCGAATCTATCTGGTCTAAGTATCGCTGTATTATCGTTCATCCGGGTATCAAAGGTGATCGAGGTCCTTCCTCTGTTGACTGGGCCATATTGAATCAAGAAACCTCGTGGGGCGTGACTTGCCTAGAAGCTAATTCAGAGATGGACGCAGGCGATATTTGGGCGTCAGTCGGATTTCCAATGCGCAAGGCGAGTAAAAGCAGCCTTTATCGTAATGAGATCAGTGATGCTGCAGTGACTGCAGTAAAGCAAACGCTAGAACGTCTTCTATCGGGTGACTTTAAGCCGCAAAAACTGGATTACGATCAGCCTGATATATTGGGGCAGTGGAACTGTTTGATGGCGCAAAGCGATCGTAAGATCGACTGGCAAAACGATTCCACTCAAGAGATCTTAACAAAGATCAGAACAGCGGATTCAGCGCCGGGTGTGCAGGATCGAATCGGTGGGCAGGATTACTATCTATATAATGCTTTTCCTGAACATAGCTTAGGGCAAGAGCAGGCCGATGCAGGGGCTATCCTCGCTACTCGAGACGGTGCGATCTGTCTTAAAACCCGCGATGCTGCAGTGTGGGTAACCCATCTAAAACGCGTTAACCCAGAAGAAAGTGAGTTTAACTTTAAGCTGCCTGCGACTCACTTTTTAGCGAAGCAGCTTGCTTCGGCGCCTCAAGAACAATGTGTGCCAGAAATGCCACTAGCACCTGAAATTCAGCCGGATACAGTTACTTGGCAGGAGATTCGTTACCGCCAAGAAGGCGATGTAGGCTATCTCTATTTTGATTTCTACAATGGCGCTATGGATAGCGATCAATGTCAGCGCTTACAACAAACGGTGGCCTACGCAAAAGCCCAGCCAATCAAAGTGTTAGTGCTAATGGGAGGAGAGGAATTTTGGTCGAACGGTATTCACCTAAACCAGATCGAAGCAGCCGAGAGTCCTGCAGAAGAGTCGTGGTGTAATATCAATGCGATGAATGACCTCTGTTTAGAGATTATTAACTCACCTAATCAGTTAACCATGGTGGCTATGCAAGGCAATGCTGGAGCCGGTGGTGTCTTTTTAGCTTTAGCCGCTGACCAAGTAGTGGCGCGTAGCAATATCGTGCTTAACCCCCATTACAAGTCCATGGGCAATCTGTATGGCTCGGAATATTGGACCTATCTCCTGCCTAAACGAGTCGGAGATGAACAAGCGCAGCAATTGATGCAAAATCGATTACCGGTGTCCGCCTCTGAAGCGGAACAGAGTGGGCTAATCGATGCTTGTATCAATGAGAGCCGGGAAGGCTTTCTTAATCGAATCAAGGCCGATGCAAAGCATCTGGCTACATCCGTTGAATATGCGCAGCGTCTGGCGCTCAAGAACTTGCAACGTCAACAAGATGAGCTGCAAAAGCCATTACAGCAATACCGTGACGAAGAACTGAATCAGATGAAGCTTAACTTCTTTGGTTTTGATCCGAGTTACCATGTCGCTCGCTACCACTTTGTGGAAAAGCTACCCAAGGCTCGCACGCCAGCTTATCTTGCGAGCCACAGGGTGGTTAATAAATCGATGTGAAAAATCGAGTTTGAATTTGCATGTGTTAGTCGTTGTGCATAGATTAGACGTACCTCTTCGAGGTACGTCTATCTGCTATTGGTAATCTGTTATCTAGTTTCTATTCGATAGGTTGGAGTGTCGCTTCGGGTTTTAGCTCTACTTCATTTAATAGCTCTAGAATAGGCCCTATGTTTAAATTGTCTTTCATTGTTTTACTAAATACCGCATAAACGGAGCGTTTCACAGGTTTGACACCTTGGACTAAGTGCAACTGACCTTCTTGTAAGTAGCTTTCTATTTGGCTGACAGGTAAGAAAGCTGCTCCCCCGTTTGTTAATAAAAATTCTAATGCTATTTGGCTTTGCTCTGTGTGGAGTACAGGCGCTACCGGTTTCTTAAATAACTTAGCGTGTTTTAAGTTGAAAGCGGTTCCCCAATCTACAAAAACATAGCCTAAGTCATAGATATCACTGAATTTTGCAGCGTTTTTATTAGTCACTAAAGCCAACTCAATTTGGCCAATTTTATTAGTCTTAAGTTCAGCCATGTTAGGGGGATCTAATACAACGGCCATATCTAGCCTTCCAGCGATGAGTGCTCTGGTAAGCTCTAAGTGCGAGTTGATTTCCGTTCTAATCGATATTTGGGGAAAGGCCTCAGCTAATTTAGGCAATGTGGATTGTAAGAAAGTACCCCACAAATTCGAGATCCCTCCAAGGGATAAATGCATCTCTTGTTGCTCTGGTAGCCCTACGTCCTGAAGTGCGATCTGCCACGAAGCGAGAATGTTC